>JAHJWO010000043.1 GCA_018828145.1 Alphaproteobacteria bacterium
CACCCGCCGCTTCGCGTCGACCTCTCCCCCAAAGGGAGAGGTGGGTGCGCTGCTGTTGGCCCAGTGTGCCATCAAGCCACGCTGCGGCGTTCGCCGGGGTCGGGCACGTGGGTGCCTTCGTCGGCGTATTGGTTGAGCTTGTTGCGCAGGGTGCGGATGGAGATGCCCAGAATATTGGCGGCGTGGGTGCGGTTGCCCAGGGTGTGATCGAGCGTGTCGAGGATCAGGTCGCGCTCGACGTCGGCCACGGTGCGGCCGACCATGGCGCGGCTCATGGTTTCGGCGGTCTGGGCGAGCTGGGCGGAGAGCGAACTGGTCGAGGCGGCCTCGGTCAGGCCCATGCCGTCGGGCAGGACGATGGCGTCGGGGCCGATAATGTCGCCCGAGGAGAGCAGCACGGCGCGGTGGAGGGTGTTTTCCAGTTCGCGCACATTGCCCGGCCAGGGGGCCTTGAGCAGGGCAGAGCGGGCCTCGGGGGAGAGTTCGCGCGGCGGCAGGCCATTGGCCTTGGCATATTTGGCGACGAAGTGCTCGGAGAGGGCGGCGATATCGCCCGGGCGATCGCGCAGGGCCGGCAGCTTGAGATTGACGACGTTGAGACGGAACAGCAGGTCCTCGCGGAAGCTGCCTTCTCGGACGGCCTCGTTGAGGTTGCGGTTGGAGGTGGCGAGGATGCGGATATCGACCGGCACCGGCTTGCCGCCGCCGACGCGGTCGATCAGCCGCTCCTGGATGGCGCGCAGCAGCTTGGCCTGAAGGCGCACGTCCATTTCGCTGATTTCGTCAAGCAGCAGGGTGCCGCCGGAAGCCTCTTCGAACTTGCCGATGCGACGGGCGACGGCGCCGGTAAAGGCACCCTTTTCATGGCCGAAAAGCTCGGATTCGAGCAGGGCCTCGGGAATGGCGGCGCAGTTGACCGAGATGAAGGGCTTGTTGGCGCGCTTGGACTTGGCATGCACGTATTTGGCGATGACTTCCTTGCCGGTGCCGCTTTCGCCGGTGATCAGGATGGAGGCGTCAGAGCCGGCAATCTGGTCGGCCATCCTGACGACGCGTTCCATGGCGGGATCGCGGAACAGGAATTCGGAACTGTCGCGGGCCACGGCGGCGATGACGGCAGCAATCAGCTCGGCATCGGGCGGCAGGGGGATATATTCCTTGGCGCCGGCCCGGATGGCGTTGACGGCGGCGGCGGCATTGGCCTCGACGCCACAGGCGACGACCGGAATGGCGATGCGCTCGGCTTCGAGCCCGGCAATGAGCCCGGCAATGTCCATGGCCACATCGACCAGCAGCAGGTCGGCGCCGCGCCCGGCGCGCAGGGCGGCCAGGGCGATTTCGACGGAGGGGGCATGGGCCACCTTGGCGCCGCCGTCCATCGCCATCTTGGTGGCGGTGCTGAGTTGGCCCTCGAGGGCTCCGATGATGAGCAGACGCATCCTGGCCTCCCTTATTGTGGTTTGATGATTTCGGTCATGGTGACGCCGAGCTTGCTCTCGACCAGTACGATTTCGCCACGGGCGACGAGCCGGTCGTTGACGAAGATCTCGACGGCTTCACCGACCTGACGGTCGAGCTCGATGACCGTGCCGGTATCGAGCTTGAGCAGTTCGCTGACCGCCATCTTGGTGCGGCCGAGCACGACCGAAATGCGGACGGGAACGTCGAACACTGCCTCGAGGTCGGCGGCGTTGCGCTCGACATGGGATTCGGGGCCTTCGGGCTTGCCGGGGGCCAGCATCTCCTCGAAGGAGATTTCCTCGGTGGTGGTGATGTCGTCGGGATCGGAAGCGCTCAATGGTCGCTCTCCTCTGGTTTGGCCTGGCCGCTGCGGGCGGCGAGATAGGCCGAAATCTTGCTGTCGATATCCTTGGAGACGGCGCCGATGTCGCGGACCAGGCCGCCATCGACCCATTCGAGGCGTCCGTCGCCCAGGCGCTGGTCGGGGTCGCCCATCACGATCAGGCGGCCGGCAAAGCCGGAGGTCTGCATATGCGCGGTGGCAACGTCACGAATGCCATCGGCGATGGAGGGGTGGCAGCGCACCACCAGGTGCGGCACGCCGCCGAGATTCTGCATGCATTCGGCGATCAGCGCATCAAGCTCGACCGTCGGGTAGCGGGCCAGCAGATGCAGCGCCAGCTTGCGGCCGATGCTGGCGGCCAGCTCGACGGCTTCGCGGCGGGCAAGGGCTGAGGCATCATCGAGGGCGGCCGTCATTTCGGCGGTCTGGGTGGCCAGGGTGGCGGCAGCGGCGGCCATGGTCTGGGCGGCCATGCTGGTGGCATTGCGCTCGCCGGCTGTCAGACCCTCGGCATAGGCCTCTTCGCGGGCCTGGGCGATGAGCTGGGCGACCAGATCCTCGGGCACGGTGGGGATCGGCGGGGGCGCTGGCTTGGCCGAGGCAACGCGTTGGGACAGATCCAGATCGAAGGTGAAGCGGGCAGGGGATGCCATGGGTTACGCCACCATCTGGTCGTCGACCTTGGACTTCATGATGAGGATCTCGCCCTTGGCGGCGAGATCCTTGGCGGTCGAGACCATGCGGCCCTGTGCCTCGTCGACATCCTTGAGGCGGACCGGGCCCATGACTTCCATATCGTCCCTGAGCAGCTTGGCGGTGCGGCCGGACATGTTCTTGAAGAAGGTTTCCTTGACCTGCTCGTTGGCGCCCTTGAGGGCCATGGCGAGGTCCTTCTTGTCCATCTTGGTGAGCAGGGTCTGGATGGCCGAGGATTCGAGCTTGGCCAGGTCCTCGAAGGTGAACATCAGGGCCTTGATGCGCTCGGCGTCGTCGCGGCTGTGCTCTTCCAGCGTGGTGATGAAGCGCGCCTCCGTCTGGCGGTCAAAGCTGTTGAAGATCTCGGCCATCTGCTCGTGGCTGTCGCGGCGCTTGGAGTGATTGAGCGTCGACATGAATTCGGTACGCAGGGTGGTCTCGATCTTTTCGAGGATTTCCTTCTGCACCGGGTCGAGCCCGAGCATGCGCTGCACCACGTCCATTGCGAGTTCCTCGGGCAGGACCGCGAGGACCTTGGAGGCGTGGTCGGTGGCGATCTTGGACAGCACCACGGCGATGGTCTGGGGATATTCGTTCTTGAGATAGGCGGCGAGCACGTCGGCCTGCACGTTGGACAGCTTTTCCCACATGTTGCGGCCCGCGGGGCCGCGGATCTCTTCCATGATGGAATCGACCTTGTCGGGCGGCAGGAAGCTGAGCAGCAGGCGCTCGGTGGAATCGGTATTGCCCGAGAGCGAACCGTTGGACGAGACGGTGGTGACGAACTCGATCATCAGGTCGTCGAGCATTTCCTGGGTGATCGGCCCGAGGCGCACCATGGCCCGGCTGAGCTGCTTGACCTCGAGCTCGTCGAGCTCGTCGAAGATGGGCTTGCCATAGTCGGGACCCAGCGCCAGCAGCAAGGCGGCCGCCTTCTCGTCGCCCTTGAGGACGCGCGTGGTGGTGGCATCGCTCACGACCAGCTGGCTGGCTGCCTTGTTGGCTTCGGTCTGATCGGATTGGGAAACCAGGGCCATGGCGGTTACGCTGCACTACCCAGCCAGTCGCGCACGATCAGTGCGGCCTGACGGGGATTTTCTTCGACGAGATTGCCGACCATCTTGAGGGTCTGGAGCTGGGTTTCGCCCATGGACTTGGCATTGGCGACCCAGGCGGGGGTCTTGTCGCGCTGCTCCTCGGCGGCGTCGGGAATGACCTGGCCATCGGCGCTCAGCACGCCATGGTGGCCGAGCTCGGCGGCGGACGGCAGAGCCAGGGGCTGGGATTCGGGGGTCATGACCTTCTTGAGCAGCGGGCGCATGACGAAGAAGACCAGGGCAAGGGCGATGAGCAGGGTGACGGCCATCTCGGCGCCGTTCATCAGGTCGTCGCGGGTGAAGTCGAGCAGGCCGCCATTGGCATCGGTACCGGGCACGGCCAGTTCGGGGCGCTCGGCGAACTGCATGTTGACCACTTCGACGCTGTCGCCACGCTCGGCGGAATAGCCGACAGCGGAGCGGACCAGGGTCAGGATCTGGGCGATTTCATCGGCGGAGCGCGGCGTATAGGTGTCGGTGCCGACCGCAGGATCGGCGGCATAGACGCCATCGACAACCACGGCGACGGAGAGGCGCTTGACCGAACCGGCCTCGGTGACGGCGGTCTGGGTGGTCTTGGAAATCTCGTAATTGGTGACTTCCTCGGTCGAGGTGCCCTGTTCGGTGGCGCCGGCCCCGCCATTGTTCTGGCTGGCGCCGGGCAGTTCGTTGGCGACGGTGACCTGGCCATTGGCGCCGGCGGTGAGGTTTTCGGTCTCGCGGAGCTGGCTGGAGCGGACGACCTGGCTTTCGGGGTCGAAACGTTCCTCGGTGGTGGTGGAGCGGTTGAAGTCGATCTCGGCGCTGACTTCGACGCGCGCCCGGCCGGGGCCCACGACATTGGCCAGCATGTCCTCGACGCGGGTGCGCAGGCGGTTTTCGTAGCTCAGGGTGCGCTCGGCGGCGTCGCCGGCCATGGCGCCCTCGGCCTCGTCGCCGCTGCCCGAGGCCAAGAGGTTGCCCTGATCATCGACGATGGAGACGCGGGCCGGTGTGAGGCCCTCGATGGCGGAGGCCACCATGTGCTGGATGGCGCGGATTTCGCTGTTGGACAGCTCGCCGCGCACGGCCAGAACGATGGAGGCGGACGGATCGCTGCGCTCGCGACGGAACAGTTCGCGCTCGGGCAGGACGAGATGAACCCGGGCGGTCTTGATTCGGGTCAGCGAGGTGATGGTGCGTGCCAGCTCGCCCTCGAGGGCGCGGACATTGTTGAGGTTCTGGACGAAGCTGGTGGCGCCCAGGGTCGACTGCTGGTCGAAGATCTCGTAGCCGACCTGGCCACGCTGGGGCAGGCCCGAGCCGGCCAGGGTCATGCGGACAGTGGTGATCTGATCGCGCGGGATCAGGATGGTGTCGCCTTCGCCGCGCAGCTCGTAGGGTACGTTCAGCGTCTGCAGTTCGGTGACGATGGCCGAGGAGTCCTCGAGGCTCAGACCGGTATAGAGCGGGGCGAGGTTGGGCGTCTGCGCCCGCATGATGAGGAAGCCGAAGAAGCCCAGCATAAGCACGGCCACAACCGCCATCGCTGCCAGACGCGGCAGGCCTATGCGGTTGATCAACTGGGAGAGGTTATCCACGCCGGCACTCGGTTAGAAGGGGTGACCATGGCTACGCAGATACACGTGCCGGCCGCTGGGCAAAAATTACCTAGCTGATGGTAAACATTGTCTTAACTCTCGGTTGCAGTTTGCGAATTCCGGCACAAAATGCCGATTGACGTTGAAAAAGGATGAATGCGGATGCTGAAGATTCTCGGTCGGGTGACCTCGATCAATGTGCGCAAAGTGCTCTGGGCGCTGGACGAACTGGGCCTGGACTTTAGTCGGGAAGATTGGGGCCTGCCGCTGCGCGATCCGAAGGTGCCGGAATTCCTGGCGCTCAATCCGAACGGGCAGGTACCCGTGCTGGTCGAGAACGGGTTCGTGCTGTGGGAAAGCAATGCGATTCTGATCTACCTGGCCGAGCGCGAGGGCCAGCTGCTGCCCCGGCAGCTGGAGGCGCGGGCGCAGGCGCTGCAATGGCTGATCTGGCAGACCAGCGAACTCAATCCGCCCTGGGGCTATGCCGTCAATGCGCTGATCCGCAAGACACCGGGCTATGACGATCCGGCCAAGATCGCGGACTCCATGACGCGGTGGGGCGCCAAGATGGACCTGCTGGAGGCACAATTGGCCAAGAGCGAAACGGGCTTTGTGGCGGGCGAGTTCAGCATTGCCGATATCGCGCTGGGCCTGTCGGTGCATCGCTGGATGTCGATCGCGGCGGACAAGCCGGTGCTGCCGGCGGTGGCGGAGTATTACGAGCGGCTGAAGGGCCGGGAAGCGGGGGCGCGGTGGATGGGGAAGGAGACGCCGTAGGGATGGCGGCGGCGAGCTGCCGCCAGGTGCTAGGCGCGCATCGAGGCTTCGTACGCCGCCTGCATTTTTGCCAGGGCGGAGGAGACCGGTGCTGGTGATCCCAAGTGGATATGGCGCAGTTCATCCATGAACTCGGCCCAGAGCACCGGACCGCCCTCTTCGAGAACCTGCGCGCGCGCTGACAGCTCGATGGATGGTCGTGCGTGTCGCACCCCCCAGCTACCCATGACGGCCATCAGTGGAACAAGCTCGATGGCGCTTTCGCTCAGGCTGTAGACAATCCTCTGCTTGTGGCCAGGATCGGAAGCCCGCGTGAGCAGACCGCTTGCGGTCAATCGCTGCAGGCGGTCGGCCAGGATGTTGGACGCGATACCTTCAAGGCTCTCTGTCAGAAACGATCGAAAGCAGCGACGACGCCCTCCGAACATTGCGTCACGCAGGATGACCAGGCTCCACCGATCGCCAAAGGTTTCAAGGGTGAGGTTGATCGGGCATCCTGACCGTCTGGCTCTCATGTGTCGTCCCAAACCAGTTGCAAAATAGGGGTGGTTTTCGCGTCAGGCTGACTGCTACCACAGCCTTGCGAACAACTGAACGTGGCGTGACGCGGTGTCTGCCAACTGTGGGAGGCGCAAGATGGCCAAGCTGTTCTTTGGAATGAACCAGTCGTTGGATGGCTACGTCGACCATATGGCCATGCAGCCACCGAGCCCGAAGCTTTTTCGTCATTTTGTCGAACAGACGGACGGGCTTGCAGGCAGCCTTTATGGCCGCCATCTTTATGAGCTTATGCGCTATTGGGACCAAGACCAACCCGACTGGGATGCCGACCATCACGCCTTTGCCGTGGCCTGGCGCAAGTCGCCGAAGTGGGTGGTCTCAAGGACGCTGAATGCAGTCGGGCCCAATGCAACGCTGGTGCAGGGTGACCTTGCGGGGGAAGTCCGCCGGCTGAAGGCCGAGGTGCATGGTGAGATCGAAGTTGGCGGCCCCAAGCTCGCGCACAGCCTGACCGAGCTCGGCCTCATCGATGAATATCGCATATATCTGCACCCGGAAGTGCTTGGCAAAGGAACGCCGTTCTTTGCCGCGGCACGACCGCCACTACGTCTGGCCGGCAGCGAGCAGATCGACGACAACGTCATGCGGCTCAGCTACGTGCCAACGTGATCTGCCAATCCAAAACACAAAGCCCGCCGAGTTTCCCCGGCGGGCTTTGAAATTTGGTGGCTCTCCACCTTCGGCCCGGCCCTTCGCAAGGCTCGGGGCGTTCGCGGCTCAAATCGCTCCACCGGAGCGATTTGACGGGCTATGCCCGTCGCCCCTCACCCCTCGCGGTAGTGCTGGATCCAGGTGGTGCGCAGACCGGCGAGGCCATGTTTGTCGATGGCGGCCTGCCAGTTCAGGAATTCATCGACGCTCAATGTGTAGCGGTCGCAGGCCTCTTCGAGGCTGAGCAGCCCGCCGCGCACGGCAGCGACGACTTCGGCTTTACGGCGGATGACCCACCTCCGCGTATTGGCGGGGGGAAGGTCTGCAATCGTAAGCGGACTTCCGTCCGGTCCGATAACGTACTTAACGCGAGGACGCATTTGTACGGTCATTTTACTCTCTACTCAACCTGACCATATGAGGAAGAGAGTAGGCCAACGGCCTTAAAATTCGACTAAGGGGAAACTTACAACAGGTTAAGAATGGTCGGGACTATCGGACACTGTATTGACGTCTTGCCGGATGGCAAAACACCCCCGGAATGACCCGGGGGTGCTGGTCTCAGGCGCTGACGGCAAGTCTTAGGCGGCGGTGTCGGTATCGTCGTCTTCCACAGGCGCCGTCACATCGGGGATGCGGACGTCGGTGACGTCGGTGATGGTGACGCGGCGGCTGCCGACGGTGAGCACGGGCACGTCGCCGGTGAAATCGACGGCGGTCACGATGCCGATGGAGGCCGTGCTGATCTTGACGTCCTTGCCGTTGGCGTCCTTGCCCTTGATGTCGATGGTGTAGATGCCATTGGGCTTCATGTTGCCGTCGCTGCCCTTGCCGTCCCAGCGGAAGGTGCCGGGGCCGGACTGGAGCGGGCCGGTCTGGTTGTAGACCGTCTGGCCGCTGGCATCCTTGATGGTGATGGTGGCGTTGGCGGCGTTGGCCTCGGCGCTATAGGCCCAGAAGGCCGCATTGCTGCCGGTCAATTCGCCCGTCTTGCCCGATGAGGTCACTTCCTTGCCGATATAGGACACGGCGTCGGACTTGGCGGTGTTCTGGCCCGACAGCATCAGGGTTTCGAGGAATTCATTGGTCTTGAGCTGCTGTTCGACGCCCGTGAACTGCACCAGCTGCTGGGTGAACTGGTTGGTATCCATCGGATCGAGCGGATTCTGGTTCTTGAGCTGGGTGGTCAGGATGGACAGGAAGGTGTCGAAATTATCGGCGATGGTCGCCCGCGAGGACGACATCTGACTGGTGGATGTACCGGATACGCCGTCGACTGCCATGGCACCTACTCCTTACGCAATAATGTTGACGCCGCTGGCACTGAGGCTGGCGCGATAGAGATTGACTGTGGGCGGCACGTCTTCTTCCTCGACGGCTTCATCGCCAAAGAAGGGGCGGCCATTGCCATCGCGGCCCTGCTCGCCGCCGCTGAACGGGTTCTGCTTGAGCGAGAATTCGAGATTGGTCTTGGCGCCATCGAGGCCGGCCTGCTGCAGGGCGCGTTCCAGGCCGCGCTGGTCGCGCTGCATCAGGTCGAGCGTTTCGGCCTTTTCCACCGTCAGGCGGGCATTGACCTGGCCGGAGGCGTCGATGTCGAGCTTGACGTCGATCTTGCCCAGTTCGGGCGGATCGAGGCGGATCTGGAAGCGGGTATTGCCGTCATTGACCTGGCGCACCAGCTCGAAGGCGAGCTGGGGCAGGTTGAGCTGCTGCTGGCTGGTCTGGTAGCCGGCCTGGACCACGCGGGGCGCGGCAACGATATCGACGCGTGCCGCCGGGGCCTGCTGCAGGGCGGCCTGCGGTTCGCCGGGCTGGTCAATGGCGGCCGCCGGTGCGGGCGCGGTCCGGTTTTCGGCCTTGCGCTCATCGGAACGGGCATCGGCGCTGTTATCGCCGGTCTCGGCATTGGCGGCGGAGGTGGCGGGGGCGGCGTCGGGTGTCTCGCCGGTCTGCTCTATGGCCGCTGCCGCGTCGGCATTGGCCTTGCCGGTCAGGACCGGCTCGGTGAGCTTGAGCTCGGGCGTGGCGAGGACTGGCGCTGCGGCACTGGCATCGACCTTGGGCGTGGGGTTGAGCAGCCGGGCGATTGCGGCATCGAGCTCGGCATCGGGCGCGGCATCGGCATCAAGCCCCAGCTGGGCCAGTTGTTCGGCGTCGATTTCGCCGGTGTTGAGCGCCTGCAGCAGGGCGGCGAGCTTGTCGCCCATGGCCTTGAGCTGGGCCGAGAGATCGACAGCCGCATCGGTGCCGGACGCGGCCGAGCCGTCCAGCAGGGTCTTGGCCAGCGGCGCCAGCGCCGCGGTCAGCTGGGCGAGGGGGCTGGTGTCGTCGGGCAGGATGCCGGCGGCCAGGGCTGCCAGCTCTTCGAAGGTCGGCTGGGTTTCAAGATCGATATCCAGCGTCTCGGCCAGATCGGCCAAGGCGGCCTCGAGGTCGGCCAGGGATTTGGGATCGAGCAGTTCGCCGGCATCGAGCCTGTCCTTGAGATCGGCAAGGCCCTCAATGATGGCGGTCAGGTCCGCTGCCGGGTCAGCCGGTGTCTCGACAGGAATGACGGCGTCGATGGCGGCGGCGACAGCTTCGGGGTCTTCGCTCTGCTCGGCGCCATCGCCGCCAAAGCCCAGGGACATGTTGATGGCATTGGCCAGGTTGATGCCGGCCTCGGAGGCGGAGGGGGCCGTCGCTGGTGTCGCTTGGCCAGAAATGCCCAGCAGGGCCGCGAAAATGTCGGAGCCGCCCTCGGCTTCGGTGCCTGCGCCAAAGGGTTTGGTGGTGGTGACGCCGGCAGTGCTGGTCGTAACGGTCAGGTGTGATGCCACGAAAGCGGCCCTACATAATGAGACTAATCCGATGAAGACGATGCAAGCCGGATGCCAAGTGCCGTGGCTTAGGAAAAACGTTGTGCTGCAATGACTTGGCGGGACAGCGCGAGGAGAGATGGCGCGACCGGCGTGGCAGAGCGGCAAAAGCTGCCGGGCAAATGTTGCGGGCACTGCGGGAAAGTCGTATTAGCCCGAACTCGAATTCGTCCGCTGGCCCTTGAACCCAACCGGATACCAGAAAGATGCTGAACTCGCTTGATATTGCCAAGCGTCCCGAAGACACGCGCGTCGTCGTCGCGATGTCGGGGGGCGTGGATTCCTCGGTCGTGGCGGGCCTATTGGCCCGGCAGGGCTATGACGTGGTCGGCGTTACGCTGCAGCTCTACGACCATGGCGAAGCCACCCATCGCAAGGGTGCGTGCTGTGCCGGTCAGGATATCCATGACGCGCGCCGCGTGGCGGCGACGCTCAACATTCCCCACTATGTGCTGGACTATGAAGAGCGCTTCAAAAAGAGCGTGATGCAGCCTTTCGCCAATGCCTATCAGCAGGGCGAGACGCCGGTGCCGTGCATTGCCTGCAACCAGTCGGTCAAGTTCGTCGACCTGATGGAGGTGGCGCGGGACCTGGGCGCCGACGTGCTGGCGACCGGGCATTATGTGCAGTCGCGGCTCGGCGCGGATGGACGGCGGCAGCTGTTCCGGCCGGTCGATGCCGAGCGCGACCAGACCTATTTCCTGTTCGCCACGACGCAGGACCAGCTCGACTATCTCCGATTCCCGCTGGGCGGCATGGGCAAGGCCGAGGTGCGTGAACTGGCGCGCGAGATGGGGCTCGAAATCGCCGAGAAGCACGACAGCCAGGACATCTGCTTCGTGCCGCAGGGCAAGTATGCCGACATCATCCGCAAGATGCATCCCGAGGCGGTGGCGACGGGCGAGATCGTGCATCTCGACGGCCGCGTGCTGGGCACGCATGAGGGGATCGTCAACTACACGGTGGGCCAGCGCAAGGGGCTGGGCGTGGCAGCGGGTGAGCCGCTCTATGTGATCAAGCTCGAGCACAAGACCGGGCGGGTCATCGTGGGGCCGCGCGAGGCACTCAAGACCCACACGGTGCGCCTGCGCGACGTGAACTGGCTGGGCGCGCGTCCGCTGGCAGAGCTGAGCGCGGGCAATGGCGCGCCGGTCGAGGTCAAGGTGCGCTCGACGCGCGGGCCGCAGCCGGCAGTGATCCAGGAGCGGGATGGCGCGGTGTTCGTGACGCTGGTCAGCGGCGAATACGGCATTTCACCCGGCCAGGCCTGCGTGTTCTATGCCGATGACACGCCGACCTCGGAAGTCTGGGGCGGCGGGTTCATTGCCGAGGCCGTGCCGCAGGTGCTGGTGGCCTGATCGTTACCCTTTCCCTCAAGGGGAGAGGGTAGGCTCCACCGTCGTTGGCTCCTGTGTTGCTGACGTCGCCGCAGCATTGGCCTCGCGCAATTGCTGGTAGGCGTTGATGCCGCCCATCGAGGTGGAAATGGCGATGAGCACCAGGAAGGCGCCCAGGATCAGCAGCACGATGCGGCCGCGATTGAGGGCGAAAGGGCTGAGCTTGGGTTCGTCCATGGGACCGGCCTTCAAATAAATCTGCAAAACCACCCAAGGAAGTCCCGGGCAGGGTCGTCTTACCACTACAATCGTGCCGGAGGTAAGGCGCAGGTGCATGGGTTGATGGAGCGCGATGCCGCATCCCAGGGTGACATGGCGAACGCGGTGACGCGGGCGCTGGTCGTGCGCGCGCAGAATGGTGATGCCCAGGCCTTCGGCGAGCTGATCGCGGATCACTACGACCTCATCCATCGCACGGCGTGGAAATGGTGTGGCAACCGGACCGATGCCGAGGATATTGCGCAGGATGTCTGCGTCAAGCTGGGCCAGGCCATTGCCCAGTTCGACGGACGTTCGGCGTTTTCGAGCTGGGTCTATCGCATCACGCTCAATGCGGTGCGGGACCTGCAGCGATCCACGGTGCGGCGGGCGCGGCATTCCGATGCCTATGCCGAGGTGGCGCCCGAGAAGCAGGCGGCCGAGCAGGAGGAGGCTGCCACGAGCGGGCAGCTGTGGCAGGCGGTGCGGCGGCTGCCGGACAAGCAGCGCGACGCAGTGCTGCTGGTTTATGCGGAGGACCTTTCCCACGCGGCGGCGGCCGAGATCATGGGCATCAAGGAAGCTACGGTTTCCTTCCATGTGCACGAGGCACGCAAGACCCTGAGGGGGCTGCTATGAGCGACGACAAGCACGACCCATTCGAGAGCCTCAAGGGCGCCGCGGCGCCGGACCCGCGCGCGGAGGCCAGGCAGCGGGCGCTGGCGGCCGGCATGGCCGCATTCGAGGCCAGCCAGAAAAAAACCGTGGCGCCACCCCAAGGAAACCTATGGGGGCAGCGTCTCACGTCCATCATCGCTTCCTTGAAAGGGAAAAAGATCATGGACATGCGTCTCCCCCTCGGCACTGCCGCCATTGTGCTGCTGGTGCTGCCCCTGGGCTATCAGCTCTATACGACGACCTCGATGACGCCAGCCGACGTGGCGGTGCGCCAGCAGCCGGCACCCGAGCCGGTGCCGGTCGAGGCGGCGGCGGAAGAGCGGCAGGAATTGACCGTGGCCAGTGACGCGGTCGCGGCGGCGCCGCCAGTGGTGGCCCCGGAACCGCAACCGGTCGAGATGGACAGCGCCCTGGCCGATGCCGAGATGGCCAGCGAGATCGCGCCGCAGCGCGGCGTCGTCGCTCCGGTGCCAATGGCGACCATGGCGCCCGCCGGCAAGATGGCGGAAAGCGCTGCCATGCCAGGGCCGACGGCGACCGAGCCGAGCGGGGACCAGTTCACCAGCTTTGACGAGCAGCGGCTCAAGGCCGTGGCGGACGAGCCGGTCTCGACCTTTTCCATCGACGTGGATACGGCCAGCTATGCCTATGTCCGGCGGCAGCTGGAAGACGGTTTCGTGCCGGAGCCCGATGCCGTGCGCATCGAGGAGCTGATCAACTATTTCCCCTATGGCTATGCGCCGGCCGACAGCGCCGAGGTGCCGTTCAAGCCGACAATCGGCGTCTTTCCGACGCCGTGGAATCCCAGGACGCAGCTGCTGCAGATCGGCATCAAGGGGTATGTGCCGCCGGCGGGCGAGGACAGGCCGAGCAACCTGGTGTTCCTGATCGACACGTCGGGATCGATGGACGAGGCGGACAAGCTGCCGCTGCTCAAGCGCGCCTTTGGCCTCCTGGTCGACCAGCTTTCGGCCAATGATACGGTCTCCATCGTGGTCTATGCCGGCTCGGCCGGTGTGGTGCTGGAGCCGACGGTGGCGACCGAGAAGGCGAAAATTCTCGGCGCGCTGGACAATCTGGCGGCGGGCGGCAGCACGGCCGGGGCCGCGGGGATCGAACTGGCCTATCGGCTGGCCGAACAGGCCAAGGTGGATGGCGGCACCAATCGCGTGATCCTGGCCACCGATGGCGATTTCAATGTCGGGATCGATGATCCCGACGCGCTGGAGGACTTCATCAAGGCAAAGCGCGAGAGCGGCACGACGCTGTCGGTGCTCGGCTTCGGGCGCGGCAATCTCGACGATGCGACGATGCAGGCGCTGGCGCAGAACGGCAATGGCAATGCCAGCTACATTTCCAGCTTCCGCGAGGCACAGAAAGTGCTGGTTGAGGAAATGGGCGGCACGCTCGACATGATCGCCAAGGACGTCAAGATCCAGATCGAGTTCAACCCGGCCGTGGTGAGCGAATACCGGCTGATCGGCTATGAAACCCGTGCGCTCAACCGCGAGGATTTCAACAATGATGCGGTGGATGCCGGCGATATCGGCGCGGGGCACACGGTGACGGCGCTTTACGAGATCACGCCGGCGGGCTCGGGGGCAGAGCTGATCGAGCCGCTGCGCTATGGGCAGGTGACAGAGGCGCCGGCGGCGGGCGGGGAGATTGCGTTCCTGCGCATGCGCTACAAGCTGCCGGACAGCGATGTCAGTCAGCTGATCGAGCAGCCGGTGACGCCCGATGTGGTCTATGGCGACATTGCCGAGGCCAGCGAGGACATGCGGTTTGCCGCGGCGGTGGCGGCATTCGGGCAGAAGCTCAAGGGGAGCAATTACGGCTCGGCGATGGGCTGGGACGATGTCGCGGCGCTGGCTCGCTCGGGCCGGGGCGCGGACGAGAGCGGGCATCGGGCCGAGTTTATCCAGCTGGTGGAGGCGGCGAGCCTGCTGAAGCCGGATACGGATGCATGTGATGCGAGTGTGAGTGGGGAAGTGTGCGAGTAAGCACGCTGAGATTACAGGGGACACCCCCGGGCCTGGCCCGAGGGTGCTTCATTTTGTGGCGCCGCGCCGTCCGGATGCATTGAAGCATGGGATGACGCAGCGCCCCTCACCCTGGTGCCTAAACCAGCGGCTTCAGGCCTGCTTCGATGCTGGCGCGGCGGCCTTCGAGGAAGGGGGGCAGGGCCAGGCTTTCGCCAAGGGTTTCCATCGGCTCGTCGGCGGCAAAGCCGGGGACGTCGGTGGCGATCTCGAACAGGATGCCATTGGGCTCGCGGAAGTAGAGCGAGGTGAAGTAGAAGCGCTCGACTTCGCCGCTATTGCGCAGTCCGGCCTTGCCCACCCGTTCGATCCACTGGCGCAGGCCATCCTGGTCGGGCGTGCGGAAGGCGACGTGATGCACGCCACCGGCACCGGGACGAGCAGGGGGCAGGGTGGGGTCGACGACGACATGCAGTTCCGCGCCGGGGCCGCCGGGGCCCATTTCGAAGACATGGGTTTCGGGCGTGTGGCTGGTCATGGCGTATTCGCGCACCTTGCGCATGTTCATCACCTGGGTCAGCACCGCCTCGGTGCGGTCGAGCCGCGGCACGGCCATGCTGATTGGCCCGAGGCCAATGATCTGGCGTTCGGCCGGCACGGGCGACTTGGCCCAGGGCACGACCTTGTTGGCGGCATCGATCACCATGCGGAAGCGCTGGCCCTCGAAATCCTCGAAATCGAGCGAGAGCTGGCCATTGCGCTCCTTGATGGCGCTGGTGCCGACATTGTGGCTCTGCAGATGGTTCTTCCACCAGGTGAGACTGTCCTCGCTATCGACGCGCAGGCCGGTGCGGCTGACGGTGTGATTGCCGCGGCTTTCGCGCGGGGCATCGAAATCGAAGAAGGTGAGGTCGGCGCCGGGCGAGGCCACGCCGTCACCATAGAACAGGTGATAGGCGGTGGTGTCGTCCTGGTTGACGGTCTTCTTGATCAGCCGCATGCCCAGGGTCTGGGTGTAGAAGGCAAGGTTCTTCTTGGCCTCGGCGGTGACCGCCGTGAGGTGATGGATGCCTCCGAGTTCGAGCGTCATTTTCTGTCTCCTGATGGACGCGGCGTCGCGCCGCTGTTGGGGTAGATGTAGTGGACAGCAGGCGGTTTGGGCAGCCGGACAATGCCGACACACTGGTGTCGATCGTTGAACGATCCCCCATGCCTGCGAAAGGCCCTCTCACCCGGCTCGCAGGAGCGATCCGACCCCTCCCCAGAGGACGAGTGATCACAAAATCGCGTCACCTGTCTTTTTGACATGCGCTGCCCCCTCGCCATGCGGTATCCCTTTGAGTGAACATAAAGGGAACGAACATGGCCGCGCTCACGCTGCGTCGCAAGCTGGCAATCCTCTCCGACGCTGCCAAATATGATGCGTCCTGCGCCTCTTCGGGCACGGAGAAGCGGAGCAGTGTCGGCACGGGCGGGATCGGATCGACCGAGGGAAGCGGGATCTGCCACTCCTATGCGCCGGACGGGCGCTGCATCAGCCTGCTCAAGATCCTGCTGACCAATTTCTGCGTCTATGACTGCATCTATTGCGTGAACCGCTCGTCGTCCAATGTGACACGGGCGCGGTTCAACGTCGCCGAGGTGGTGCGGCTGACGCTCGACTTCTACAAGCGCAACTATATCGAGGGGCTGTTCCTGTCCTCCGGGATCATCCGCTCGCCGGACTATACGATGGAGGAACTGGTGCGGGTGGCGCGGAGCCTGCGCGAGGAGCACCTGTTCGGCGGCTATATCCATCTCAAGGTCATTCCCAATGCGGCGCCGGAACTGCTGGCGGAAGCCGGGCGCTGGGCCGACCGGCTATCGACCAATATCGAGATGCCGACCGATATCGGGCTTGAGGCGCTGGCGCCGGAGAAAAAGCCCAGCGAGATCCGCACCGCCATGGCGCGGGTGCGCGGCAAGCTGGACGAGGCGAGGCCAGACAGCAAGGCCAGGGCCAAGCCGCAGAAATTTGCTCCGGCTGGGCAATCGACGCAGATGATCGTGGGCGCCGATGCGGCCGATGATGGGGCCATCCTCAACCGGGCGGCGGGGCTCTATTCCGGTTACAAGCTGCGGCGGGTGTATTATTCGGCCTTTTCACCCATACCCGATGCCAGTTCACGGCTGCCGCTCAAGCCGCCGCCGCTGATGCGGGAGCACCGGCTGTACCAGGCGGACTGGCTGATCCGCTTCTATGGCTTTGACGTGCCGGAAATCATCTCGGGCGGGCAGGATGGGTTGCTGGACCTGGCCATCGACCCCAAGCTGGCCTGGGCGCTGCGCAACCGGGCGCGTTTTCCGGTGAACGTCAACCGCGCCGACCGGGAAATGCTGCTGCGGGTGCCCGGGCTTGGGACGCGGAGCGTGGACCGGATGCTGGCGACGCGCCGGCATCACAGCCTGCGGCTGGATGACGTGGCGCGCATTGCCGGCGCGATCGACAAGGTGCGGCCCTTCATCGAAGCGGCGGACTGGACGCCAGGCGGGCTGACCGACCATGCCGGGCTGCGCGCCCGGCTGACGCCGGCGCCCGAGCAATTGAGCCTGTTCTGATGCAAGTGGTCCAGCTGCAGGCGCTCAATGACTTTGGCGAGTGGCGCGACAAGGCGCGCGCCTTGCTGGCGGCCGGTGTGGGGCCGGAGGCCGTATCGTGGCGCGAGCCCGGCGGGGCGGCGGGGCTGTTCGAGGACGCAATGCAGCTGCATGGCAATCGACCGGTTGGCGCGGTGCCACCGGCCTTTATCGAGCTGGCGCGGCAGGCCATCCTGCATGCCGACCCCGAGCGGTTCGCGCTGCTCTACCGGTTCCTTTGGCGATTGCTCGGCGACCGGGGACTGATCGAAACAGCGTCGGATCCGGACCTGTCGCGGCTGACGCGCATGGCCAGCGCGGTGCGCCGAGACAGCCACAAGATGAAGGCCTTCGTGCGCTTCAAGGCGATTGTGGACGATAGCGGGCTCGAGCGGTTTGCCGCCTGGTTCGAGCCGGAGCACTATACGCTCGAGGCCACGGCCCCGTTCTTTGCGCGGCGGTTCGACGGCATGATCTGGGCCATCGTGACGCCCTATCGCAGCGCCTATTGGGACGGGGAGAGCCTGGCCTTCGGGCCGGGCGGGCAGAAATCGGACGTGCCGCAGGACGATGCCGTCGAAGGCGACTGGAAGACCTATTTCGGATCGATCTTCAACCCGGCGCGGCTCAAGGTGGCAATGATGAAATCGGAGATGCCGGTCAAATACTGGCGCAACCTGCCCGAGGCGGAACTCATTGCCCCATTGATCCGGGGAGCGCGGGAGATGGAGGCGGCGATGATCGAACGCGCCACGACACAACCACCCTCGCGCCATGTGCGGCACAGGGAGCGCGCGGCGCCGGTCGCCGCAGATGAGCACGCAATGGCGAGCCTGGGCGACCTGCGCGCGGCGGTCGAGGGGTGCCAGCGCTGTCCGCTTTACGAGCAGGCGACGCAGGCGGTGTTCGGGGAGGGGCCCGAGACGGCCGAGGTCATGTTCGTGGGCGAGCAGCCGGGGGACCAGGAGGACCTGGCGGGCAAGCCCTTCATCGGACCGGCCGGGCAGGTCTTGGACGCCGCCCTGGCAAAGTCCGGCATCGATCGTGGCCGGGTCTATGTCACCAATGCGGTCAAGCATTTCAAGTTCGAGCCGCGCGGCAAGCGCCGCATCCACCAGCGGCCCGATGGCGGGGAGATCCAGGCCTGCAAATTCTGGCTCGAGCATGAGATCGGCCTGATCAAGCCCAAAGTCATCGTGGCGCTGGGGGCGACGGCGGCACAAAGCCTGCTGGGCCGCGCGGTGACCATAGGCAAGGCACGGGGCGCGCCGATCCCGCTGGATGATGGCACGCTGCTGTTTGTCACCAACCACCCGTCCTACCTGTTGCGCATTCCCGATGCCGCCGGAAAAGCCCGCGAGCAGGCAAAGTTCGAGGCCGACCTGACAGCGGTCCGCGCGGCGATGGCGGGCGGAAGCGGCGGAGGCTGAAAGAGACCGACTGATGTCTTGACAGCGCGGCATGCTAAACCTAGTTAGGGCATATCGCCGGGGAAACCCGCGCGCCCCTTGGGGCGGAGTAGCTCAGTTGGTTAGAGCAGCGGAATCATAATCCGTGTGTCCCCAGTTCAAATCTGGGCTTCGCTACCATTCAAAACGCCGGAAACCTTATGGTCTCCGGCGTTTTCCTTTTCCGGGCCATGTCGCACTAGGACGGGATTAGGACGGTGTGAGGGGAATTCTCGCGTTGGTTAACGGCCCTTCCGCGGCGTCAGATCTATCGCCATCTGTTCGTATTTCGCGGAGATAGACGTCATAAGACGCGGCTGCTTCTTGGTGCCGAAGTGCTTGCGGACGAATGCCAGTTGGCGGTCGTCGACGCCGTACACGTACTTCACGGCGTAATCGCACACCTGCCGGTTGTTCTCCCGGACGAGCAGACGCGGCTTGATCTGCCGGATGTACCTCATGGCTGCCTCGTCCCTCGCCGCCACGAACATGCGATATGGGCCGATGGGGATTGCGATGTGACCTTTCTCGATCATCATGCCGTTCGTGCGGATGATCGGGCGGTCCGACGTAAGGAGCGGGTATTCGTCCTTCGGAGTATCGATGACAGTCCAGAGCATCTGGTTCATCTTGTAACCGATGTTCGCGTTGTCGATCATTCCGATCAGGGCGCGCATAGCCGAGCGGTTGTGGTTTTCCGCAGGTATTTCCAGCATGTACTCCTGATATGTCCGAGGATCGCCAGGCTTTCGGAGTTCTTCATACCGGGCCTGCCACTCGCCGTTTTCGTCGGACAGCATCAGCCGGCGCCAGCCTGCCTTGAACTCGATGATGTCCTCGGGAGCCCGCACAAGCATGCCATGCAGGAATAGCGACCAGGCGGACCGCCGGCGGCTGTCCCAGTTAGCTCGGTTGCCCTCGGCCTCCATGAGCGCCAAAGCATCGGCGGCGGCGCTATCAACGGGGCTGAAGTACTTGCTCTCAACCTGCTGGGCCAGTTCCTCGTCCAGGCCCTCTAGCTCATACAGCCTTTCGACGAACCCGGTCGCCTCAGGATGACGCCGGTTCACCACAAACCGGTCATAGGGCTTGCTATATTGGCATAGCCGCCCGTCTTCGCCGGTCGCCCATCGCGAAAGGTAGAAAGCAGGGATGTAGTGATGCTTCTTCGGCGGGTTTGGCGGCGGGCCGTTGGACATGCGATTCATGCGGCCC
>JAHJWO010000044.1 GCA_018828145.1 Alphaproteobacteria bacterium
CATGCTGCGGCCAGGTCTCGAACCTGCGCGAGAGGCAAAGCCCGCGCCCGGCTCACCCCGCCACTGTTCGCCTGCAGGCCGCCCATGCGGAGTGATGGGGAGGATTGTGCCACAGGTTTCGACCAGGGGGATAAGTGGGGGATGGTATCAGGAAATTCCAGCAGACTCGCTGTAGGCGGGTGAGGTGCATTCCGAAGGTCAGGGGCGGCACCAGGCGGGCCTCGAAAGGGAGGCGGCCATGCGTGGGGGTGGGTTTCCCCGGGCTGCGCTGGCGGTTAGCTTGCCGTCATGCTTGCACTGATTGCCCGTTTCATCGCCCGGCACGAACCCCGCAGTGACTGGCGGGTGCATGCCAAGTCGGCAGCGGCGACGGCCGCCAGCGTGACGCTGATCGGCTGGTTGTCCGCAATGACGGGACTGCCATTGCTGCTGGCGCCGCTGGGACCCACGGCGCTGGTGATCTTCGGCCAGCCGCAGTCGACCAATGCCCAGCCCATCAACATCTTTGCCGGCTATTTCATCGGCACGACACTGGCCGTACTCGCCATGTCGGTGGTTCCGGAACCGTGGTGGCTGGCGACGCTGTGCGTGGGCCTCGCCATGCTGATCATGCTGGTGCTGCGCGTCACGCATCCGCCGGCAGCGGCGGTGCCGCTGCTGGCCTATTCAGGGCCGGTCGAGCCGCTGGTGCTGTTCGGCGTGCTGTTCGCGGCCTGCGCCCTGCTGGTCGCGCTGGGCGTCGTGGTGCACAGGCTGCCGCCCAGAGGGCGGTATCCTTTGCCGCTGATCCAGGAAATCGATCAGGAATAGCCCAGCATGCGGTCCTGCGCCTGGCGCAGGGCGTGAAGCCGGGTCGTGGTGTCGGGCGTGCAATTGGCCAGGGTGAGCAGCTCGCCCTTGGCAATCGCCGCCGTGGTGCGACCGCCCTCGAGCAGACCCACCGGCACTGCCCCGGCCGCGCGGCTATCCACCACGGTCATGGTGTAGCTGCGGTAGCAGGTCTCCCCGATGGCATCGAGGCTTTCTCCGGGCTTGAGATCGCGCTTGGCGACGGCGCAGACTTCGGCCACCGGATTGGGCAATGGCACCATGTCCGCCTTGCCATGCAGCATGATGCGCGCGCAGGTCAGCGGCACTTCGAGGCTGGTCAGGTGATAGGGCCGGAAGAAGCTGTAATAGGGGCCGTGGCCGATATGGAGGTCGTCGAGGCGCTCGATGATGCGCGGATGGGTGGCCTTGACGATGACGAAGACACCGGGGGCGACGCCCTTGCCGACGGTGAAGTCCACCACGCCCATGCGGTTGAGAATGCCGCCGTCGGCCTTGGGGATCAGCACCCTGGCCATCTCGTCGCGGTCGGCCTTGGGGCCATGCATGCCGGGCACGTCGGGGACAAGCCCGGTGGCATTGGCGATGGCGCACATTTCCACCATGGTCTTGCTGCCATCGACGAACTCGACCAGCATGCGCGGGTTCATGTTGCGGCGTGTCGCTTCCTCGCGATAGTCGTCGGGGACGGCGTCATGCTTGAGCGGATTGTTCTTGCCCTTGCCGGCGGCGACGATGGGCAGGCCGAGCGCGGTGACGAATTCGATCAGCTCCATGCAGGAGCTGGGTTCATCGCCGGCGCCGACCGAATAGACCACGCCGAGCCGGTCGGCCTGGGCCTTGAGATAGGGGCCGATGGTGACGTCGGCCTCGACATTCATCATCACCAGATGCTTGCCGTGTTCCATGGCCAGCAGGTCATAGTCGGCGGCGACGCCCGGCTTGCCGGTGGCGTCGATCACCACGTCGATATTGGGCGTGGTGACCAGGGTCTCGGCGCTGGTGATGGCGATCTTGCCGGCCTCGATGGCGGCGGTGGCCTGGGCCGGGCTGTCGGCGACCTTGCCCCTGGAATCCTCGCCATAGGCGATGGTCATGGCAGCCAGCGCGGTATGGGGGCGCCGCGTGGCGATGGCGGCCATCTCGATGCCGGTCATGAGCGACATCTGGGTGACCAGATCGGTGCCCATCTCGCCCGAGCCGATGACGCCGACGCGGATCGGCTTGCCGGTTTCAGCGCGGGCTGCCAGTTCGCGGGCGATGCCGGTCAGGGCGATTGAGGCGGTCATGGAACAGATCCGATCGAGGTTGCGCGCATGGGTTACCCCTCCGCCATCCCTTCCGGCAAGGGGGCACGTTTCACATCATGGCAGAGGCCGCCGGGGACCGGCGGGAATATGTCGAGGCATGCGCAGGCGGGAAGTGTTGTGCAAGTCCATCAAGGTTAGCACTTCTTAAACCGTTCCCGTGGACACTGGCGCTTGGAGAAAACTCCGGGGGCACGCATCCATCATGGTCAGCAAGGCCAAGAAACCAATCGCTTTGCCAGCGATCATCGATCTCGACTCGCTCGATGGCATTCGCGATGGCCTGATCGATGCGATCGAGGAAGGGTCTGTTACCGTGACCGCCAGCGCTGTCGAGCGCGTGTCGACCAATGCACTGTTCATGCTGATCAGCGCGGCGGAGGCGGCCCGGAGAAATCATTATGAGTTTGCTATTGAGCAGCCGAGCGTGGCCTTGACGTCCGCGATCGAGCGCCTGGGTCTGGACGCCCAGTTTTCGGGAATGATGAGAGGATGACGACTTTGCGGGTTCTGACGGTGGACGATTCGAGGACAATCCTCGCCATGCTGCACCATACCCTCAGCAATGCCGGGTTCGAAGTGCTGCAGGCCGAGGACGGCAAGCAGGGGCTCGACGTGCTCAAGAACGAGACGGTTGATGTGGTGATTACCGACATCAACATGCCGGTGATGGATGGCATCGAGTTTATCAAGAATGTGCGGGCAACGGGCAACCATCAGAGCCTGCCCATCCTGATCCTGACCACCGAGACCAGCCAGGACAAGCGTGACCAGGGCAAGGCGGCGGGCGGTACCGGCTGGATCGTCAAACCCTTCGATCCGGAAAAGCTGATCTCGGTCATCCACCGCGTGGTGCATTAGTCTCTAGTAACCCAGAAGGGTTGGACGTTCGGCATGAGCGATCTCGACGATTTCAAAGCCACCTATTTCGACGAATGTTCCGAGCTTCTGACCGAACTCGAAGAGCAGTTTGCCGCAATCGAGGCGGGCGAGCGCGATGCCGACCGCCTCAATGCGGTCTTCCGCGCCATCCATTCGATCAAGGGCGGCGCCGGGGCCTTCGGGTTCCAGGCGCTGGTGGGCTTTGCGCATGCCTATGAAACGCTGCTCGACTATGTCCGCGACGGGCGGATCGAACTGGTCGATGACGTGGTGGTGCTGTGCATCCGCGCCAATGACATTGTCGCCGACCATGTGAAAGCCGCCCAGACCGGGGAACCGCTGCCGGCCGATTATGGCATGGAAGAAAAAGAACGCTTCGACGCGCTGGCCCGGGGCGAACGCGCCGGCTCGGACGACGAAGATGAAGGCGGCGAGCCGCTGGACGAATTCGATATCGAGTTCGTGCCAGTGATGGTCAATCTCGACGCCGAAGCGCCGGCTACCACCAGTGATGACGCGGTGGAAGACACATTCGATGCGCCGCCGATGCAGGTCGAGCCGGGCCATTGGGAAATCCGGTTCACACCGCACCGGGCGCTCTATGCCCGCGCCAATGATCCGCTGCTGCTGTTCCGCGAACTGGCCGTGCTCGGCGAGATGCATGTGCGCGCGCTGGTGGAAGAGATTCCGCCGCTGGCCGATTTCGAGCCCTTTGCGGTCTACTGCTCGTGGGAGATCACGCTGGTTTCCCCGACGCTGACCGAAGAGATGATCCGAGAGGTCTTCGAATTCGTCGAGGGCGACTGCGATATTGCCATTGCGCAGCTCGGGGCCGGCGTGCCGCTCGATGCGGCGCCGATTGTGGCCGCACCGGTGGCGCCGGTTGCGCGCGCCGTGGCCAAGGAGCCCGAACCGGCCGATCTGCTGGCGCTGGCCGATGATGAAGTGGCGAGCCTGCTCGATTTCGATACCGGGCCGGTGGCATTCGCCGCAGAACCGGAGCCGGCTCCGGTGAGTGTGCAGGACAGTTTCGAGGAACCTCCGGCGCTCAGCTTTGCCGAGCTGGCCGAAACCATTCAGCCGAGCCCAGTGGCCAAGCCACCGGCAGCGGTGACGCCCCTCAAGGCCGCTACCCCGGCCGCGGCGGCCAGCGAGGGCGAGGAAAGCAGCGGCGGTGGCCGCAGCGTTGGCGTGCAGTCGATCCGCGTCGATCTCGACAAGGTCGATCGCGTGGTCAACATGGTGGGCGAGCTGGTGATCACCCAGTCCATGCTCACCCAGCAGATGGATGAGACGCTGCGCGCGCGCTATACCGAACTGGTGCGCGGGCTCGAAGTGCTGGCGCAGACGACGCGCGGACTGCAGGACTCGGTGATGGCGATCCGCGCCCAACCGGTGAAGTCGGTGTTTTCCCGCATGCCGCGCCTGGTGCGCGAACTGGCGACCAAGACCAACAAGAAGATCAAGCTCGAGACGATCGGCGAGAATACCGAGATCGACAAGACGGTGATCGAGCAGCTGAGCGATCCGCTGACCCATATGGTCCGCAACTCCGCCGATCACGGCATCGAGAGCCCGGAAAAGCGCCTGGCGCGGGGCAAGCCCGAGACCGGCACGATCCGGCTGTCGGCCGAGCAGGCGGGCGGCAATATCCTGATCATCGTCGAGGACGATGGCGGTGGCATCAACCGCGAGCGCGTATTGCAGGTCGCACGCGACAAGGGCGTTGTGGCACCCGACGTCAACCCGACCGACGAACAGATCGACCAGCTGATCTTCGCGCCAGGCTTTTCGACGGCGAGCGAAGTCAGCGATCTATCCGGCCGCGGCGTCGGCATGGACGTGGTGCTGTCCAATATCAAGAAGATCGGCGGCTCGGTGCATGTCCGCTCCTGGACCGGCAAGGGTACGCGCATGACGCTGCGCCTGCCGCTGACTCTGGCCGTGCTGGACGTCATGCTGGTCAAGGTGGGGGGCAGCCCCTATGTGGTGCCGCTGTCCTCGATCGTGGAAACCATCCAGTGCTCGCGCGCCAGCTTCGAGCGGGTGCCGAGCGGTGGCCAGGTGCTGCAGGTGCGTGGCGAATATGTGCAGGTCATCGACCTGGCCCAGCGCTTCGAAATGGTCACCGATACCGATGCCGACAACCGCTTCGTGGTGCTGTGCGAGGCCGAGGGCTCGGCCAAGGTGGCGCTGATCGTCGACGACATCATCGGCCAGCAGCAGGTGGTGATCAAGTCGCTGGAAGAGAATTTCGAACGTGTCGAGGGCATTGCCGGCGGTACGATCCTGGGCGACGGCAATGTCGCGCTGATCGTGGACGTGCAGGGGCTCAAGACCACTATCGTGCACAAGAACGCCGCCTAGAGGCGGCACCAGTTTTGCGTAGCCGGCCAGAAGGACGGCAGAAAGGGCATAAAGAATGGAAGCGCTCGGTTTGCGTGACGACATGGGCGACAAGTCTGCCGTCGCCGCCCAGAATTCCCTGCAGTTGATCGCTTTCTCGATCGGCGAGCAGACCTATGGCGTGGAGATCACCACGGTGCGCGAGATCCGCGCCTGGAATGGTGCGACGCCGCTCCCCAATACGCGCGAATTCGTGCGCGGGGTGATCAACCTGCGCGGCACGATCGTGCCGATCTTTGACCTGCGCGCCCGGTTCGGCGACGGCCAGACTTCGCCCACCAAGAACCATGTCGTGGTGGTGATGAGCGTCGGTGACAAATGGGTCGGCATCCTGGTCGACGCCGTGTCGGACATCCTGACCGTGTCGCGCGACGACATCCACAATGTGCCGGAAGGCAATTCGATCGATACCGAACTGCTCAACGGCATCGTGACCCATGACAGCCGCATGGTCGGGCTGATCGACCTGCATGCCGTGGTGAGCGGCGCCAAGATGGACGCCTAGGTGGTTCCAGCATAGCCGTCAGGAAGGGCGCCGCGGGCGCCCTTTTCGTTTGGATGGCATCGATCGGACAGCGCTTTGCGAGGGTGCCGGAGCCGCGTGCACGTTAAAGTGCGCGGCATCGGGTGCGCGCGCACAAGATTGCTGGAACCTTCGCTCCGTCCCCCTGCTTGTGCATGCAGATATGAGGTCTTGATGCACACACTTGCCCGCCTGATTGCCTTCAGCATGACTGCCGCTCTGGTTCCGTCCGTCGCCGCGCAGGATGCGCCGGCGCCGATGGATGCCAATGCGGTCAATGCGGCCAACCTGCTGACGGACCTGGTCATCGAGGACCGGCCCTATATCTTTGCGCCCGAGCCCGAGATTGCGCCAACCGAGCCGGAGCCGGCAACGCCGGTCGTGCCCAGTGCGGCAATCGTTCGCGCGCAGATCCTGCTCGATCAGTTTGGCGCCTCGCCGGGGGTCATTGACGGCTATGACGGCGAGAATGTGCGCAAGGCGCTGATGGCTTTCCAGGCCATGGCGGGGCTCGAGGTCAGCGGCACGCTCGACGCGCAGACAATCGACCTGCTGGAAACCGGGCTGCCGGTCATCGGTGCCTATGAAATCACCGTCGAGGACATGAGCGAGATCAGTGGGCCCACGCCTGCCGACTATGCCGAAAAGGCCCAGCTGGAATTCCTGGGCTATGCCAGCGTTGCCGAGAAGCTGGCCGAACGCTTCCACATGGACCGCGACTTCCTGATGGCGCTCAATCCGGGGGCGGAATTTGCTGCCGGCGAAACGATCGCCGTGGCCATGACCGGGTCCGACCGCACCGGCGTGGTGGCGCGGATCGAGGCGGACAAGACGCTGCGGCAGGTGCGGGCCTATGATGCCGACGGCATGCTGCTGGCGGCCTATCCGGCAACCATCGGCAGCGAGGACAATCCGTCACCCAGCGGCAGCTATGTGGTTGAAGTGGTCGCGCCGATGCCGAACTATACCTACAATCCCAAGATCAACTTCCAGCAGGGCGAGAATGCCGAGGTGCTGACCATTCCGCCTGGCCCGAATGGGCCGGTAGGCAGCATGTGGATTGCCCTGTCCAAGCCGACCTACGGCATTCACGGCACGCCCGAGCCGGCGCAGATCGACAAGACGGGGTCGCATGGCTGCGTCCGCCTGACCAACTGGGATGCCGAAGAGCTGGGCAGCATGGTGTCTGCCGGCGTTACCGTCGACTTCCTCTAGCCCGCAGGGGCGAGCACCGAAAAATGGAAAAGGCGCCGAAGCGCCTTGTAGTCTCCCGCTGAACCGGGGGGCTAGAACAGCTCGGCGTCGCCGTGGCTCTGATGGGCGGCAATGCCGGACAGCGCGGGAACGCGCAGCTCGTCGAGCGTGAGGCTCGACCAGATCTCGTCATAGACACTGTCGGGTGCCGTGGGCGGCAACAGCGCGAACTGGCGAACCGCCAGAGCCATGTTGTGGCAGCGCTGTTCGATGCGATCCTGGCCCTGCAGGGCCGTGACGATCATCTGGATCGCCTCGCGGACGGAGGGATCCTGATTCAAGGGCCTTTCGGCGAGAAGTTGTAGCGCATCCGTGATGCCTTCTAGCATCGACGCCGTCTGGCGCGCTGTCTCATCGAGTTCTCTCGCGAGTTTCTGCAATGACATTTATGGTCAGATCCTAGCCCCGTTCGAATTACCCTATCCGACTATTTCTAAAGCTCTTCTTGCCGAATTCGGGCCCCCGCAGGCGCTCGTGCAGCGTGGTTAGCAATTGGCTAACGAGTTTTCCGCTACGATCCGGTACTGGCGCTTGAAGGTTGCAACACAATAAATGGCACTGCCGAATTCCCTGCCACCCGAATTCGATCGCGGCGTGGTGACGACCGTACACCAAGGCGACTGTCATGTTTCCGATGCCGTGGACCTGACCTACTCGACCGTATTGGGTTCGTGCATCTCAGCCTGCGTGCGTGACCGCGTGGCCAATATCGGGGGCATGAACCACTTCCTGCTCGCCGAGCAGTCCGGCTCTGCCAAGGACCGCTATGGCGCTTCGGCCCGCTATGGCGCCTTTGCCATGGAGCAGCTGATCAACAAGGTGCTGAGCAAGGGCACCGGCAAGAAATCCAACCTCGAGATCAAGGTGTTCGGCGGCGGCAAGATCAATTCGGCGCTCGATGATGTCGGCCGCAAGAATATCGAGTTTGTCCGCCAGTTTCTCGCCGATGAGGGCTATGTCGCCACCAGCGAGGATCTGGGCGGCACCTATGCCCGCCGCGTGCTGTTCAAGCCGCATTCCGGCCGGGCCTTTGTCAAGCGTCTCGACAGCGATGCGGGGGACAATGTGGCGCGCGAAGAAGCCGCGATTGCCAAGCGTCGCGTGGTCGTGCCGGCACCGGTGGACGATATCGAACTGTTCTAGTCGCAGCCCTGGCGGGCCGCGACTGTGCCGAAACGAGACCGATCTTTACCCGCCGGCAAACTGACTTAGCAAAGTATTACGCTTTGGCGGCGCGCTATAGACTTGGTTAACCATTGTAAGACTAGGGTTTGTCCATGTTGGACACCCTATTGCTGATTTGCAGATCAGGCTCGCCATGCCCAATCTGCGCCTAGCGCTGATCGCGGCCGGTCCGTGGCTTGGCGCGGTGGCGCTGGCGGCCGGCCTGATGCCCAGTCTCGGTACCGGGACGATGTGGCTGGTCAGCGTGGCGACGCTGATGCTCTTGGCGCTGGCAAGCGTCCTGATCCTGGCCATCCTGCACGACCGGCACGACAATCGTACCCTTGCAGCGCTGGCCCTGGCCGCCGGGCTTTGCGACCGCCCTGGCGAAGTCGCCACCATTGACGGCATTGTCGGTCGACTGGGCAAGCGGCTGGAAAGAGCGCACCATTTCAAGGGTGCCATTGCGGCGCTGCAGCAGCCGGCCGTGGTGGTGGATGACCAGGGTGTGATCCTGGCGGCAAGCCATGGTGTGGGGCGACTGGCAAAGGGTGCGGTGGAGGGCGCCACGCTCGATGCCCTGTTCGGGCCGGGATACCTCAAGACTGGAGGCGGGGCGCCCGAAGAAACCCTGGTCACGCTGGGCGGCAGTCGGTTTATCATGCAACGCCATCCCATCGCCGCCGGGCGGTATCTGCTCGAATTGCTGCCCGCCGGCGGCTATATCGAGGACGATGACCTGAGCGCCTTTGCCGGCGCATTGGCGGGCGGACAGACCAGCTTTCGCTTCGAGGCGCGCGCTGCAGCGGCACGGCCGGCGCTGGCGGCGCTCAACAAGGGTATGGCCGGCATTGACGAGGGACTGCGCCTGCTCGAGGGCGTGGTGGCCGGCAGCCGCGAATTGCCCGACGCGCTGGACGGGCCGCTGGGCGCCCTGGCGGTCCGGCTCGACGATTTCACGCGCGCGATGGCCGAGCAGTGCGACGAGGAGCGGGAGCTGCGGATCGCGCTGGAAGCGCGGCTGGTGGCGGTGGGCCAGCTGGTCGAGACTTTCGAGCAGCGGGCGGCGCGCTATGATGCGCTCAATGTAGCCAGCCGCGATGATGCCGAAGCCATGGGCAGGGTGCTGGCCGATGGGGGCGGACGCCTGCGCCAGGCGCAGCTCATCGGACGCGGGGTGCAGGACCTGGCCGGCGAGCTGGACCTGGCGGTGCGCCGCATGCACGGGCTGGTCGATGACATCGACGCCATGACCGGCGAGGTCGACAAGATGGTGCAGGCCATCGAGGATGTGTCGTTCCGTACCAACCTGCTGGCGCTTAATGCGGCGGTCGAAGCGGCCCGGGCCGGGGAGAAGGGGGCGGGCTTTGCCGTGGTGGCCGATGAAGTGCGCCAGCTGGCCCAGATCACCAATCGATCAGCCCGAGAAATCCGCGCCGTGGTCAAGCGCGGCAGGGGGCAATCGGAGAGCGGCGTGCTCGAAAGCCAGGCCCTGCAAAAAATGATTGCCGGCCTTGAGGCTCATTTACGCAATCTAAGCAATGAAACCGATACGATCGCTTCGACACTGGACGAGGGTGAAGTGGCGCTGCGGCGTCTCACCGGGCGGATGGCGTCGTTCGGCGAGGCGGCGGAGCGGCATGAAGCCCCCCTTTCACGACGGGCGCGCGCCTGATCCCAAGCCCCCGGACCGGTTGGGATGATTGGGGTGCACGCATGGAACAGGGGGAAATCTCCCTTAGCGACCGCGAGTTTTCGCGGATCAAGAACCGGGTCTATCAGGTCGCCGGGATCTCGCTGAGCGATGCAAAACGAACATTGGTCCTCTCACGGCTGTCCAAGATCGTGCGGGCGCTGGGCCTGCCCAGCTTTGATGCCTATGTCGACTACCTGGAGCGCAATGGCAGCGCCAGCGACGGGCAGGACTTCGTCAATGCGCTGACGACCAACCTGACGCGGTTTTATCGCGAAGACCACCATTTCGAACATTTGCGGTCCTTTGTCGGCGCGCTGATTGCCGAAAAGCCCCGCGGGAGCCGGCTGCGCATCTGGTCGGCCGGGTGCTCGACCGGGCAGGAACCCTATACGATCGGCATGGACCTGCTGGCGGCCTTTCCCGAGCTCAAGCGCTGGGATTTCAGAATACTGGCAACCGACATCGATACGGCCGTCATCGCCAAAGCGGCGGCGGGTCTCTACCCGGAAAACGAGTTGAGCGGGCTCAGCGCCGAACGGGCGCGGCATCTGGAAAAGGTGGGTGACGGCACGATCCGCGTGCCCGCCGCGGTGCGCGAACTGGTGTCGTTCAAGCCGCTCAACCTCATCGCGCCCAACTGGCCGATGAAGGGGCCGTTCGACGCGGTGTTCTGCCGCAATGTGGCGATCTATTTCGACAAGCCGACGCAGGGCGAAGTGTTCGGCCGCTTCAGCAAGCTGCTGGCGCCCGAAGGCTTCCTCTATATCGGCCATTCGGAAAATCTCGGATCGGGCGGCGACGGATTCCGCCTGGTCGGCAAGACCATCTATCAGTCCAAGCAGAAATTGAACAAACGAGAAGCGGCATGAGCATCAAGGTCCTGGTCGTCGACGATTCGGCGCTTATCCGCGAAGTATTGACGCGCATGCTGTCACGCGACGGCGATATCGATGTGGTGGGCACGGCCACCGACCCCATCGATGCGCGCGAGAAGATCAAGACGCTCAACCCTGACGTGGTGACGCTCGACATCGAAATGCCCAATATGAACGGGCTGCAGTTCCTCGAGAAGCTGATGCGCCTGCGCCCCACGCCGGTGGTCATGGTGTCGACACTGACCAAGAAGGGGGCCAGCGAGACCCTGCTGGCCCTGGAACTGGGCGCGGTGGATTTCGTGGCCAAGCCAAGCGCCGAATTCGAAGGCGGCATCGACGCCTTCGGCATCAACCTGCGCGACAAGATCCGGGCTGCCGCAAAGTCGGATGTGCGTGGCCGCAATACCGGACGGGCCGAGGCGCCCAAGGTGCCGGTCAAGACCGCGGCGGCGCCGTCCGGTGCACTCATCGCCATCGGGGCTTCCACGGGCGGCGTCGAAGCCATCCGCGCCGTGCTCAGCAATATGCCGATCGATTGCCCGCCCATCGTCATTGCCCAGCATATGCCGCCGGGTTTCACCAGCCGCTTTGCGGCGCGGCTCGATGAGGTGTGCGGGCTGACCGTGGTGGAGGCGGAGGACCGCATGCCGCTGCTGGCAGGTCATGCCTATGTGGCGCGGGGCGACTACCACCTGCGTGTCGAGCGCTCGTCGGGCCAGCTCAAGGCCCGGCTGACGCATGACGAGCTGGAAAGCGGACACCGCCCGAGTGTCGACGTGCTGTTTGAATCGGTGGCCAAGACCGTGGGCGCCATGGCCGTGGGCGCCATTCTCACCGGCATGGGGCGCGACGGGGCGCGCGGCCTCAAGCTGATGCGCGATGCCGGTGCCTATACGGTGGGGCAGAGCCAGGCCTCGGCGCTGGTCTATGGCATGCCGCGCGTGGCCTTCGAGGAAGGCGCCGTGGTGGAGCAGGCGCCGGTCGAGGCGATTGCGGCGCGGCTGGCCCAGGCGCTGGTGCGCCTCAAGTCCGCCGCCTAGCCGGTTCAGGCGCAATACCAAGCTGCAGGTTGAGAGATTTGTAACGCTTGTTGCCTAGTGTTTCGGGGAAATCGGAGTCCACGGGCTCCCGTCGCCAGAAGGTGAATTACGATCATGCCAAAAGCCAGCGCTGTCAGCGTTCTCATCGTCGACGATCAGCAGTCCATGCGCGGTATCTGCAAATACATCCTGACCCAGCTCGGATTTAAGGACATCATCGAGGCCAAGAGCGGGCGCGATGCGCTCGGCAAGCTTGAAAAGGCCAATGTCGACCTGATCATTTCCGACTGGAACATGGAAGACATTGACGGGCTGACCCTGCTCAAGGTGATCCGCAAGCATCCCCGCACGCAGGCCATGCCGTTCATCATGGCGACCGGCCGCTCGGACAAGGAGCAGGTCAAGGAAGCCATTTCCTTCGGCGTCAACAACTACATCATCAAGCCGTTCGACGCCTCGACCATGAAGAAGCGCATCGAAGCCGTGATCGGCGCGCTTAGCTGAGACCAGCCACAGCGTCGAATCAATCCAGGGCCACCTTCGGGTGGCCTTTTTATTTATGGTACCGGCTGGCGGAAAGTGTGGCGCCGGTATTTGCGTGTAAGAAGTGGTTAATCGCACAGATGTATCGTTTCCATTGCATCGGTTTTGTTCGATGCCAATGGAGGACGATCACCGCGATCCGCGCCGCAAGGGCGCGGTATTTGCATGACATCAGAACGATGCATGGCAGCGGCGATCCGTGGATGGGTTGGAGTGTTCGATGGGATTTCTGCCGCAGCTGAAGATCGCCCAGAAACTGCCGCTGGCGCTGGTGGGTTCGGCCTTGCTGGTCAGTCTGGGGGTGGGGATTGCGAGCTACATGATCGGCTCGACCACCGTGGATGCGCTGACGCGCCGGCAGATCGAGACGATCGCCACCCAGGCATCCTCGCAGCTGGGCTCCTATCTCGAGGGGATCTCCAAGGACCTGGCCATCACGGCAGCCACGGAGTCGACCCAGACCACACTGCGCGACCTCAATATCACCTGGGGGCAGTTCTCCACCGGATCGGGCGCGACGGATCCTGTCGTGGCGCTGCAGACCGCCTATATCACCAACAATCCGGACCCGGCGCAGCGCGAGCTGCTTGACGTGTCCACCGGCGACAAGCGCACCAATTACGACTTCACCCATTCCAAGATCCATCCGGCCTTCCGCCGGCAGTTGCAGGCACGCGGCTATGCCGACCTGATGCTGATCGACCCCAATGGCAACCTGATCTATTCGGTGATGAAGCGCGACGACTTCGCCACCAGCCTGGCGAGCGGCAGCGGCGCGGAAACCGGCCTGGGCAAGGCCTTCCAGGCGGCCGCGGCGATGACCGAGGGCGGCCAGGTCTCGTTCCAGGACTTTTCCACCTACACCGCAGCGGGCGGGGCGCCGGAAAGCTTCATGGCGACGCCGGTATTCGACAACCGGCAGAAGCTGGTGGGCGTGTTGGCCGTGGCGATCTCGACCGCGTCGGTCAATGCCATCATGGGCAATACCGATGGGCTGGGCGAGACGGGCGAGAGCTTCTTTGTCGGTCCCGATTTCCTGATGCGCTCGGATTCCCGCTTCAGTGAAGCCGATGACTCGTTGACCACAACCTTCCAGAATCCGGTGGTGGACGCGGCGCTTGCCGGCAACAAGGCGATCGGCACTTCGACCGACTATCGCGGGATGCCGATGTTGCTCACGGCCCAGCCGCTGAGCTTTGGCGGTGCCAACTGGGCCGTCGTCACCGCCATTGGCGAGGCGGAAGCCTTCGCCCCGATCACCGATATCCGCAACATGATGCTGGCGATCGGCGGGGGTCTATTGGCGATTGCCGCCATTGCCGGCTATTTCTTCGCGCGCTCGGTCAGCCGTCCGATCAGCGGCCTCACCACGACGATGGAAGCGCTGGCCGATGGCGATCTCGATGTCGAGGTGCGTGGCGGGCAGCGCCGGGACGAGATCGGGGCTATGGCGCGGGCTGTCGAAGTGTTCCGCGAAAACGGCCTCAGGATCGCGCAGATGACCGAGGCGGAAGCCGCCCAGATCATCCGCAACCAGGCCGAGCGTGCCGCCATGATGCAGGATCTGCAGCGCGCCTTCGGCGCCGTAGTGGATGCAGCGATTGCGGGTGACTTCACCCGGCGCGTGGATGCAGAATTCCCCGATGACGAGCTCAACAGGCTGGCCCGCTCGGTCAATACGCTGGTGGAGACCGTGGATCGCGGGGTCAGCGAGACCGGCACTGTGCTGGCGTCGCTGGCCGATACCGACCTGACCAAGCGCATGGAGGGGCAGTATCACGGCGCCTTTGCCCAGCTGCAGGCCGATACCAATGCGGTCGCTGCCAAGCTGACCGATATTGTGGGCCAGCTCAAGGATACGTCCGGTACGCTCAAGACCGCGACGAGCGAGATCCTGAGTGGCGCCAATGACCTTTCCGAACGCACCACCAAGCAGGCGGCGACGATCGAGGAGACGTCGGCCACCATGGAGCAGCTGGCCTCGACGGTGCTGCAGAATGCCGAACGCGCCAAGGAAGCGAGCGCCGTGGCTTCGACGGTGACCCGCACCGCCGAAGAGGGTGGGCAGGTGATGCACCAGGCGACGGAGGCGATGGAGCGGATTACCCAGTCGTCGGGCAAGATCTCCAACATTATCGGGCTGATCGACGACATCGCCTTCCAGACCAACCTTCTGGCGCTGAACGCTTCGGTGGAAGCAGCACGGGCCGGTGATGCGGGCAAGGGCTTTGCCGTGGTGGCGGTGGAAGTGCGGCGGCTGGCGCAGTCGGCGGCCAATGCCTCCTCGGAAGTGAAGGTGCTGATCGAACAGTCGGCCGGCGAGGTCAAGGGTGGCTCCAAGCTGGTGCTGGATGCGGCCAGCAAGCTCGAGGCCATGTTGGCGGCCGCCCGTTCGTCGAACGAGTTGATGAACGGCATTGCCAAGGACAGCCGGGAGCAAGCCGGCGCGATCGACGAGGTCAATACGGCCGTGCGCGCCATGGATGAGATGACCCAGCACAATGCGGCGCTGGTGGAAGAAATGAATGCGGCCATCGAGCAGACCGAGGCGCAGGCCACCGAGCTCGACCGGATCGTCGATATCTTCGCCATCGATGATGTGCCCGCCGAGCGGCGCCAGGGTCAGGCGGCAGCGCCGTCTGTCGCGCCGGCCAGGGCGGTTGCCGATGGCGCCCGCGGCCTGCAGAACAAGCTCAAATCCGTGGCCAAGTCCTATCTCAGCCACGGCAATGCGGCAGTCGACAAGGACTGGAGCGAGTTCTAGCCGGACTGCGACACATCGATGCGATTTCCCGGGGCGCCCATTGGGCGCCCCAATTGTTTGACCGCTCGGAAACCTACCATACAAGATCAATGGGTCGTTAAGGTCCCGGTGCTTATAGTCTCGCTCAAATAGCTATCGGCTTGGCCGGGGGACGCGAGCAGATGATACGAAGCATCACGGGATTCTGGGGCAATATCAAACTGACAACGGCCATTGCGGGCCTAGTGCTCATGAGCATTGTTGTCACCATCGTGGCCTATACAGTCAGTGGCTATGTCGACCTGCGCCGGCAGTCGGTAAACCAGAGTGTCAGCCAGCAGGCCGCCAACCTGCAGGTTGCCGGCACGATCCTCGAAAAGCGTCTCTCAGGCTCGGTGCTGACCTGGGCGGAGACGGGCGAGATTGCCGCATTCCAGGCCTATTCCCTGCCGTTCTTCCACGATACGTCCGCCGTCGATTCCGTCACCCGGATCACCCACGGGGCCGCAGCCATCTTCGGACTGGACGCGGCCACCGGACAGTTCATGGCCAAATCGACCAGTTTCGAGCTGCCCGATGGCGGGCGTGCGGTGGACTTTGCCATCGACCCCGCCAGTCCCGAACATTCGGCCCTGATGGAAGGGAAGCCCTATTATGGCGAAGTGGTCATGCAGGGCGTTCGCTATCACGGTGCCTTCCAGCCCTTCACCGATCTCAAGAACAACCTGCTGGGCGCATTCTTCGTCGGTGGCGATGCGGCCGCGGCCGAGGCGGCAGCCGATGGTTCGCTGCCGGGCATGCTGGGCATGGGCCTCGTGCTGCTGCTGGTGCTGGGGGGCATCTGCCTGCTGGTCTCACGCCAGCTGACCCGCCCCATTCCGCGCATTGCCGGGGCGATGCAGGCCATTGCCGACGGTGACTTTGCCACCGAAGTGCCCTTTGTCGAACGGCGCAACGAGCTGGGCGACATGGCGCGGGCAGTTGAGGTGTTCCGCGCCAATGGCCTGCGCGTCAGCGAGATGACCGAGGCAGAAGCGGCCCGCATCATTGCCGACCAGGCCAGCCGGCAGCAGATGATGACCGAGCTGCAATCGGCCTTCGGGCAGGTGGTGGATGCGGCCGTGGCGGGCGACTTTACCCGGCAGGTCGAGGTGGAGTTCCCCGATCCCGAGCTCAACAGCCTTGCCGCCAGCGTCAATTCCCTGGTCTCGACCTTCAACCGCGGCGTCTCAGGCATTGGCCAGGTGCTCGGTGCCCTGGCCAATACCGACCTGACGCAGCGCATGGATGGAGACTATGAGGGCGCCTTTGCAACCCTCAAGGCCGACGTCAATGCGGTGGCCGACAAGCTGGCCGAAGTGGTCGGGCAATTGCGCGAGACCTCGGGCACGCTCAAGACCGCGACGAGCGAAATCCTGAGCGGCGCCAACGATCTCAGCGAACGCACCACAAGGCAGGCGGCGACCATCGAGGAAACCTCGGCGGCGATGGAGCAGCTCGCCCAGACGGTGATGCACAATGCCAAGTCGGCGGGCGAGGCCAGCACGGTGGCGTCCACCGTCATGAAGGCGGCCGAGGATGGCGGGCAGGTGATGCGTCAGGCAACGGAAGCGATGGAACGCATCACCCAGTCGTCGGGCAAGATCTCCAACATTATCGGGCTGATCGACGACATTGCCTTCCAGACCAACTTGCTGGCACTCAACGCCTCGGTGGAAGCCGCGCGCGCCGGCGATGCCGGCAAGGGCTTTGCCGTGGTGGCGGTGGAAGTGCGGCGCCTGGCGCAGTCGGCGGCCAATGCCTCGAGCGAGGTCAAGGTGCTGATCGAGCAGAGCGCCAGCGAAGTCCAGGGCGGCACGCGGCTGGTGTCGGATGCCGCAAGCCGGCTCGAAGCCATGCTGGGGGCGGCCCGCTCGTCGAATGAATTGATGATGGGGATCGCCAAGGACAGCCGCGAGCAGGCCGGCTCGATCGAGCAGGTATCGACCGCCGTGCGGACCATGGACGAAATGACCCAGCACAATGCGGCGCTGGTCGAGGAAATGAACGCGGCCATCGAGCAGACCGAGGCGCAGGCCACCGAACTCGACAGGATTGTCGATGTCTTTGCGGTGAACCGTCCGGTCGAGACAGCACGGGCGCCCAAGCCGGCGGGCGCGCGTGGCCTGCAGGAAAGGCTCAAATCGGCCGCGCAGAGCTATCGCAGCCACGGCAATGCGGCGCTGGATAGCGACTGGACCGCCTTCTAGGGAAGCCCATCAGCGCGGCCGGCAGTGGCCGGCCGCGAGAAACAACGAAAATCTTTCGACAAATTGCGCATTCCTGCCACCTGAAACGATACCGGGCCGGCGTGGACAACATTCGGTTAACGGCTGTCCCGTAGGCTTCGCCACCAGTAGGTCCGTGGGACGCGCGCGATTATCCGCTGCTCCCGGACATTTGGGGGGAATATGCCTATGCGCAAGCTCTTGGCCGTCTTTGGCAATATCAGGATGACAACCGCGATTGCGGTGCTGGTCCTGTTTTCAATCATTGGCTCCATCGCCGCCGTATCGGGCGCGATCTACATGAACCTCTATTCCCGCTCGCTCGCCGATAGCCGGGTGCAGCAGGAAACCAACCTGGCGGTTGCGGCCACCATCCTGGAGCGGCGCATTTCCGGCTCGGTGCTGAACTGGACCGAAGACGGCACGATGGATGCCTTCCAGAGCTGGGCCGTGCCGCCCTTCTATGACACCGAAATCATCGACTCGGTGACCCGCGTCACCAAGCAGGACGCAACGATCTACGTGCTCGATACGGCCACGCAGGCCATGGTGGGCAAGACCACCAGCATTGCCGCAGCTGACGGAACGCGCGTCGCCGACCTGTCCCTCGATGCGGCAAGCCCGGCCTATGCAACGCTGATGGCGGGCGAGGCCTTTGTCGGCCCGGCGCCGATCAATGGCGTGGACTACTTCGTCGCCTTCCAGCCCATCGAGAAGATGAGCGGAGAAATCATGGGCGCCATTTTCGTCGGTACGCCCATGGCCGAGGTGGAAGCAGCGGCCAATGGCGTTCTCGGCCTGATTCTCGTCGTGGGCGGCGCGGTGGTCGTGGCGCTCGGCCTGGCGGGCTTTGTGCTGTCGCGGCTCATCACCAAGCCGATCCCGCGCCTTGCCGGCGCCATGGAAACCATTGCCGAAGGCAATTTCGAATCCGAGGTGCCCTATACCGGTCTGGGCAATGAAGTGGGCGGCATGGCGCGCGCCGTCGAGGTGTTCCGCCAGAACGGCTTGCGCGTGAGCCAGATGACGGAAGCCGAGGCCGCACGCATCATTGCCGACCAGGAAAACCGGCAGAAGATGATGAGCGAGCTGCAGTCGGCCTTCGGCGAGGTGGTGGACGCTGCGGTGGCCGGCGACTTCTCGCGTCAGGTGACGGCGGAATTCCCCGATCCCGAGCTCAATACGCTGGCGGGCGGGATCAACAACCTGGTCTCGACCTTCAATCGCGGCGTGACGGAGATCGGCCATGTGCTGGGGGCCATGGCCAATACCGACCTGACCGAGCGGATGGAAGGCGACTATGACGGCGCCTTTGCCACGCTCAAGACCGACATCAATGCGGTGGCCGACAAGCTGACCGAAGTGATCGGGCAGCTGCGCCATACCTCCGGCTCGCTCAAGACGGCGACCGGGGAAATCCTCAGCGGCGCGAACGATCTGTCCGAGCGCACCACCAAGCAGGCTGCAACCATCGAGGAAACCTCGGCGGCGATGGAGCAGCTGGCCTCGACCGTGCTGCAGAATGCGCAGCGCGCCAAGGATGCCAGCGCCAATGCCGCGCAGGTCACCCGGACCGCCGAAGAGGGCGGCCAGGTGATGGATGCGGCGACGTCGGCGATGGAGCGCATCACCCAGTCGTCGGCCAAGATTTCCAATATCATCGGCATGATCGACGACATCGCCTTCCAGACTAACCTCTTGGCGCTCAATGCCTCGGTGGAAGCGGCGCGGGCGGGCGATGCCGGCAAGGGCTTTGCCGTGGTGGCCGTGGAAGTGCGGCGCCTGGCACAGTCGGCGGCGCAGGCTTCGAGCGAAGTCAAAGTGCTGATCGAGCAATCGGCCGGGGAAGTGAATACCGGTTCCAAGCTGGTGGGCGATGCCGCAGGCAAGCTCAAGGCTATGCTGGAAGCGGCGCGTGGCAATAACGGGCTGCTGGAATCGATCGCCAATGACAGTCGCGATCAGGCTTCGGCGATCGAGGAAGTCACCACCGCCGTGCGGACGATGGACGAGATGACCCAGCACAATGCGGCGCTGGTCGAGGAAACCAACGCCGCCATCGAACAGACCGAGGCACAGGCCACCGAGCTCGACCGGATCGTGGAGGTGTTCCGCATCACCCGGCAGCAGGAAGCGCCGCCGATGCGCAGCGAACGCGAGGCCGAGCCCAGTGCCGGCGCGCGTGGTCTGCAACAGCGCCTGGCGGCAGTGTCGTCAAACCTCAAGACGCATGGTAATGCGGCGCTGGCGCAGGACTGGAGCGAGTTCTAGTTTTCTCCGTCCGTACGACAATCCAACCCCGCAGCGCTCCGGCGATGCGGGGTTATTCATGATAAACACTCGATTAAGCCTGGACTGGTATTTTTCCGGATAATGGGCGCGGGCGGACTTGCTGCCGTGCGAGATTTCTGGGGCTTGTTCATGTTCAACCGCGTCGGCCAATTCTTCGGCAATATCAAACTGACCACGATGATTGCCAGCCTGGTGATCTCCGCGATCATTGTTGCCGTCACGGTGGTCACGGCGGCCATCTATATCAATCTGAGCGCATCGACGCGCGATGTGGCACTGGCCCAGCAGATCACCAATCTCAAGACCGCGGCGACCGTGGTGCAGGGCAGCCTGCCGGGCGCGGAAGTGATCTGGTCGGAGACCAACGATATCGAGAAGGTCCAGACCTGGGCCATGCCGCGGCAGTTCCTGAACGACGAGCTGGTCGATTCCATCGCCCGCATCACCGGCGAGGCCGCGACCATTTTCGGCTGGGACGAGGAAAGCCAGGACTTCGTGCGCATGACCACGACCATTGTGGGGGCCGATGGGGCGCGCATCGTGGGCACGCCGCTCGGCCAGACCAGCGCGGCCTATGCCACGGTGATGGAAGGCAAGACCTATTTCGGGGAAGCCAATATCGTCGGCAAACCCTACTACACGGCTTATCAGCCCATCGTTGACCAGACCGACAAGGCTGTCGGCATCCTGTTTGTCGGCATCGACCGGTCGGCCGTTGACGCGGTGATCTATGACACGCTCAAGCTGCTGCTGATCGTCGGCCTCGTGACGCTGGGCGTGCTTGGCACCATTGGCTATGTGCTGTCGCGCGTCATGATGGGGCCGGTGCCGCGCCTGGCGCAGACCATGAAGACCGTTGCCGAGGGTGACTATGAGGCGGTGGTGCCGTTTGTCGAGCGCGGCAATGAAGTGGGTGAAATGGCCCGGGCGGTCGAAGTCTTCCGGGAGAATGGCCTCAAGGTCACTGCAATGACCGAGGAGGAGCGGGCCGCCTCGCAGCGCCGCCGCATCGAGCGCACCGACATGATGGTGGCGCTGCAGGCGGCGTTCGGCGAGGTGGTGGATGCCGCCATTGCGGGCGACTTTTCCAAGCGGGTACACGCGCAGTTCCCCGATCCCGAGCTCAACTCGCTGGCCGAAAGCGTCAACAACCTCGTGGAAACGGTGGATCGTGGCATTGGCGAAACCGGCAAGGTGCTGGGCGCGCTGGCCGATACCGACCTGACGCAGCGCATGCATGGCGACTATCAGGGCGCCTTTGCCCGCCTCAAGGAAGATACCAATCTGGTGAGCGAGAAGCTCACCGAGATCGTGGGTGGCGCCAAGCAAATTTCAGGTTCGCTCAAGCAGGCGACTGGCGAAATCCTCAGCGGCATGAACGACCTCAGCGAACGGACCACCAAGCAGGCGGCCACGATCGAGGAGACCTCGGCGGCGATGGAGCAGCTGGCCTCCACCGTGGCGGACAATGCGCGGATGGCCGAGGATGCCAATGGCAAGGCCCAGTCGGTGTCGCAGAGCGCGGCACAGAGCGGGGTCACCATGACCGAGGCCAACCAGGCCATGGAGCGCATCACCTCCAGTTCGGCCAAGATTTCCAACATTATCGGCATGATCGACGACATCGCCTTCCAGACTAACCTCCTGGCGCTGAATGCGTCGGTGGAAGCGGCGCGGGCGGGCGACGCGGGCAAGGGCTTTGCGGTGGTGGCGGTGGAAGTGCGGCGGCTCGCGCAGTCGGCAGCCAGCGCCTCGTCGGACGTCAAGGCGCTGATCGAGCAGAGCGCTTCGGAGGTCAAGGGCGGCTCGCGACTCGTCTCCAATGCCGCCGAGCAGCTGGCGGCCATGCTGGATGAGGTCAACCAGAATGCCAGCCTGATGCAGTCCATCGCCAAGGCCAGCCGCGAACAGGCGGCGGCGATCGATGAGGTTTCGGTGGCGGTGCGGACCCTGGACGAAATGACCCAGCACAATGCGGCGCTGGTGGAACAGACCAATGCCGCGATCGAGCAGACCGAGGCGCAGGCCAGCGAGCTGGATCGGGTGGTTGAGGTGTTCAAGCTCGATGCCGCGCCGGTTTCGGCGCCGCCGCAGCGCGCGCCGGCCCCGGTCCGCAATGTGGTGCAGAAGGTGCGCTCGGCGGCCCAGACCTATCTCAGCCATGGCAATGCGGCGGTGTCGGCTGACTGGAGCGAGTTCTAGGCAATAGCAGGCCTCTTCAAGCGGGTGACTGGCCGATAAGTGCCTGGAAGTGCTTCCTTAACCATATTCTTCCTATGGTTTCGCAGCGTCATGGCCGCGGAAGAATCCCGATGAAGACCCAGCTCAAACTTGCCTTCAAGCTGCCGGCCATGGTGGTGGCCGTTGCGCTGGTCACCGGTGCGAGCCTGGCGGTTGCGGCCTATATTGCCAGCAATGCCATTGTGAGCAGTCAGGCCGAGCAGCGTCTCAGCGCCACCGCCGCCAATGCGCATTCGGCCATCGCGGCCTATCTCGATGAAGTGGCGGTGGATCTCGCCGTGTTCGCGGGCCGGTCGGAAATCTCCGCCGCCATCGACGCGTTTTCGGGCGCCATGCGCTCGCTGTCGGGTCAGGGCGATCCGGCGGAGCTGCTGCAGGATGCCTATATCACGCAAAATCCGCACGGCGCGGGCGAGCGCCTGCTGCTCGACACGTCGGACAAGCTGCCGGTCTATGACCTGCACCACCGCAACCTGCATGCCGATTTCCGCGACCTGCTGCAGCGGCGGGGCTATTACGACATCTTCCTGTTCGATACCGACTTCAACAATGTCTATACGGTGTTCAAGGAAGCCGACTTTGCCACCAATTTTGCCGAGGGCGGCGGGCCTTGGGCCGACAGCGACCTGGGCAAGGTGGTGCGCGCCGCCATGGTGGCCGAGGAGGGACAGGTGTTCCTCTCGGACTTCGCACCCTATGGCCCCAGTGCCGGGGCCGCGGCCAGCTTCATCGCCGCGCCCGTGCATGACCAGGGCTTTTTGATCGGCGTCATTGCCTTCCAGCTGCCGACCGGCCGCATCAGCGACGTTCTGGACCGCACCGAGGGCCTGGGGGCGAGCGGGGAAGTCTTCCTCGTCGGCCAGGATGGACTGGCGCGCAACAATTCGCCCGTGACCGCAGACGACGATGCCATGACGCTCTCGATCCAGGGCGCGGCCATCGACGCGGCGCTGGGTGGCACTGAGGCGCTGGGAACGCTCGATCATCACGGCGGTGAAGCCTATGTCGCGGCGGCAGAGCCGCTGAGCTTTGGCGGCGTAAACTGGGCGGTGGTGGCGCTCGAAAGCCAGGCCGATATCACCGCCCCGGCAACGGGCCTGCGCAATACGATGGTGATGATCGGGCTGGTGCTGCTGGCGCTGGCAAGCGTGGTGAGCGTTCTGGTGGCGCGCACCATTACCCGGCCGGTGTCGCGCCTCACCGATGCCATGGCCGAGATCGCTGCCGACCGGCTGGAGATCGCCGTGCCCGGCCTCGAGCGGGCCGACGAGCTGGGCTACATGGCCGAGGCCGTGGAAGTGTTTCGCGGCAATGGGCTGAGGATGCGCGACCTGCGCGCCGCCGAGCTCGACATGACCGAGGAGCGCAGCCAGCAGGTCAGCGTCATCCAGGGCCTGCAGCAGGATATCGGCAGGGTGGTGGGCGCGGCCATCGATGGCGACTTCACGCTTCGTGTCGGCACCGGATTGGCCGACCCCGAATTGCGGCGGCTGGCCGAGGGCGTCAACGACCTGGTGGAGACTGTCGACCGCGGGCTGACGGAAACGGGCAGCGTGCTGGCCGCGCTGGCGCGGGCCGATCTCAGCCAGCGCATGAATGGCGACTACAAGGGCGCCTTCGCCCGCCTCAAGACGGACACCAATGGTGTCGCCGAACAGCTGGGCCAGATCATCACGCAATTGCGGGGCACGTCAGGTGCCCTCAAGACGGCGACCGGGGAAATCCTCTCGGGCGCCAACGACCTGTCCGAGCGCACGACGCGGCAGGCTGCGACGATCGAGCAGACCAGTGCCGCGATCGAACAGCTCAGCCGCACGGTGGTGGACAATGCCGCCCATGCCGAGGATGCCAGCCAGCGGGCCCGGTCGGTTTCGGCCGAGGCGGAGGCAAGCGGCGCGGTGATGGGCGAGGCGACCGAGGCCATGGATCGGATCACCCAGTCGTCCGGCAAGATTTCCAATATTATCGGCCTCATCGACGATATCGCCTTCCAGACCAACCTCTTGGCCCTGAATGCTTCGGTCGAAGCCGCCCGCGCGGGCGATGCGGGCAAGGGTTTTGCCGTGGTGGCGGTGGAAGTGCGCCGGCTGGCCCAATCGGCAGCCAGTGCCTCGGCCGACGTCAAGGCGCTGATCGAACAGAGTGCCAATGAGGTGCAGGGTGGCACGCGTCTCGTCACCAGCGCAGCGGAGCGGCTGGTGGGCGTGCAGGATGCCATCCGCAGCAATGCGACCATGCTCGACAGCATTGCCCGGGCCAGCCGCGAGCAGGCCTCCTCGATCGACGAGGTCAATGTCGCGGTACGCCAGCTGGACGAAATGACCCAGCACAATGCAGCGCTGGTAGAGCAGACCAATGCCGCCATCGAACAGACCGAGGCGCAGGCCAACGAGCTCGACCGGGTCATCGGCGCCTTCACGCTTGGCAGCACGGCCCCCGAGCGAGAGGCGGTCGCGCGCGGCCTCGTGGATGGTCTGAGGTCGGCGGTTGGGGCCACGTTCAGGCGGGCGCAGGCGAGCTGATCTGGGACAAAAGCGGGCCGCCAAAGCGCCCGATTAACCGCTGGTTCACCATGTCGGCATAGGCTCGACACAGTTTGATCCAGGTCACGGTTTGGGAATCGCGCATGGTCAATACCAACGTGTCCATTCCCGAGTGTCACTCCCATGTCGTCGCCCAGTTCTGCCCAAGACAACCTGCAAACCCGTCTCGATTTCATCGGCCTTGACGACACGGCGCGGCAGCGCCAGGCAAAGGTTCAGCCCCATATCGACAAGCATCTGTCGCTGGCGCTGGACAAGTTCTACGCCAAGCTCGCCACAGTGCCAGCCGTGGCGCGCTTTTTTGAGGGCAAGCCGCATATGGACCGCGCCCAGTCCAAGCAGGTCGGGCACTGGAAATCCATTGCGGCGGGTCATTTCGACGACGCCTATTTCGAGGCCAGCAGCAAGGTCGGGCTGCGCCATGCCAAGATCGGGCTCGAGCCGCGCTGGCATATCGGCGGTTATGGCCTGATCATCGAAACGCTGGTCGTTGGCCTCGTGCATGACCTGATGACCGAAGCGCTGCAGCCCAAGCCCGGGCGGTTCGGCAAGAAGGCCGCATCGCCCGACGAGATCATGGCGGCGGCGGACGACATGGCGCTCGTGCTGGGTAGCCTGATCAAGTCGACGCTGCTTGATATCGACATCGGCGTATCGGCCTATTTCGACAAGATCACCGAGGACACCCGGGCTGCCGACGAAGCCGCCCAGGCCAAGATCACCCGCACCGTGTCGCTGACCGGCGATGTGCTCAAGGACATGGCCGAAGGCAACCTGACCCGCCGGATCACCGCCGAGTTCGAGCCGGCCTTCGAGCAGATCAAGAGCGATACCAATGCGGTGGCCGATCGGTTGACCGGTATTGTGGGGCAGTTGCGGCAGACATCGCGGTCGCTCAAGACCGCCACGAGCGAAATCCTCTCCGGCGCCAACGACCTGGCCGACCGCACCACCAAGCAGGCCGCCGCGATCGAGGAAACCTCGGCCTCGGTGGAGCAGCTGTCGCTGGCCGTGGCAGAAAATGCCCGGCGCACGGCGACGGCCAGCGGCAAGGCCCAGGTCGTGGCGCAGAGCGCCACGCAGGGCGGTGCGGTGATGAAGCAGGCCAATGAGGCCATGTCGGCCATCCAGACCAGTTCCGCCAAGATTTCCAACATTATCGGGCTGATCGACGACATCGCCTTCCAGACCAATCTGCTGGCGCTGAATGCCTCGGTCGAGGCGGCGCGGGCCGGCGATGCGGGCAAGGGCTTTGCCGTGGTGGCGGTGGAAGTGCGGCGCCTGGCGCAGTCTGCAGCCAATGCCTCAGCCGAGGTCAAGGCCCTGGTCGAGGCCAGCGCCAGCGAAGTGCAGACCGGCACAGGCCTGGTCGGGCAGGCGGCCGAGACGCTGCTCGATATCCTGGCCGGCGCCCAGGAGAGCGCCAAGCTGATTGACACCATTGCCCAGGCCAACAAGGAGCAGGCCTCTTCGCTCGAAGAGGTGGCTGTCGCCGTGCGGCTCATGGATGAAATGACCCAGCACAATGCGGCGCTGGTGGAACAAACCAATGCCGCGATCGAGCAGACCGAGGCGCAGGCCAGCGAGCTCGACGGCATCGTTGATGTGTTCACGATCGAGGGCCCGGCGCGGGCGCCGGTGCGTGCCGTGCGGCAGCCGCCAAAGGCGGCGCCAGAGCCGCGCTCGGTTGGCAATGCGGCCATTGCGCGGGACTGGAACGAGTTCTAGCCAGAAGGGTGCTGACAGAGTCTGTCAGGGGGCGATGACAGGATCGGGCGGCGTCAATAGCCGGATCCTGCCATGCTCACATCCGTTGTCGATCCTGTCTATTCACGGGCCTTTGCCGATCTCGTGGCCCCGCTGCCGCCCGCCACTGCGGAGCTGACGGCGCGGCTGGTGGCCCTCGTTGCCGCGCATCCCGGCCTTTCGGGCAAGGTGATGACGGGCTGGAAATCGGTCAATTTCCGCCACGGCGCGGCCGGGCATGTCTGCTCGGTCTTCCCGCAGGCGGACCGGGTATCGCTCTATTTCGAGCATGGGCGCCTGCTCGAAAACGGCGAGGGGCTACTGGCCGGCGACGGGCTCAAGAAAGGACGCTACCTGCGCCTGGTTCCGGGCGATGACATTCCGGTGGATCGTATCGGCATCCTGCTCAGCGAAGCCATTGCCCTGTTTGCCTGAAGCATGCTTGTAAGTTGCCTGCATTTTGGAGGGCAGCATGGCACGCATCGGCCTCGTGGCGCATGACGACAAGAAGGATGAGCTGTGTGCCTGGGCCGCCCAGCACCGGCACAAGCTGGGCCAGCACGAACTGTGGGGCACCGGGACCACGGGCGGGCGGGTGATGGCGGCGACGGGGCTGAGTGTCAGCCTGCTCAAGAGCGGCCCGCTGGGCGGGGACCAGCAGCTGGGCGCGATGATCGCCGAAGGCCGGCTGGACATGCTGATTTTCTTCATCGATCCGCTGTCGGCGCAGCCGCATGACGTGGATGTGAAGGCGCTGACGCGGCTGGCCACGCTCTATGATGTGCCCTGCGCCAATAACAAATCCACAGCTGACGCGGTATTGGCCTATCTCGGTTCGGTCCCACACGGTTGACCCTTGGGTCACCTTATGAGCAGATGCCCCAAAATAGCCCCGAGTATGAACGGGGTATGACTGGCTTTTGGGAACGGGACGGTTCGGGTGTCCTCTGACTTGGTTATTGACGTTCGCAACGTCAGCAAACGCTTTGGCGGCCTTACCGCCGTGAACAACTGCTCGCTGTCGGTACGACGCGGCTCGGTTACCGGGCTGATCGGACCGAACGGGGCGGGCAAATCCACGCTGTTCAATATCGTGGCGGGCAATATCGTGCCCGATGAAGGCCAGGTGATGTTCGACGGCGTCGATGTGACCGGCTTCAAGCCGCATCAGCTGTTCCGCACCGGCATGCTGCGCACGTTCCAGATCGCGCATGAATTCTCCAACATGACGGCGTTGGAAAACCTGATGATGGTGCCGGGCGACCAGCCGGGCGAGCATCTGGGCAATGCCTGGTTCCGTCCAGGCATTTCCAGGTCGCGCGAGACCGAGGTGCGCAAGAAGGCGCTGGACGTCATCGACTTCCTCAAGCTGGGCCATGTGCGCAACGAACTGGCGGGCAATCTCAGCGGCGGGCAGAAGAAGCTGCTCGAACTGGGCCGCACCATGATGGTCGATGCCAAGGTGGTGCTGCTCGACGAGGTGGCCGCTGGCGTCAACAAGACGCTGCTCAATGACCTGGCCGCCAATATCGAGCGCATGAACAAGGAACTGGGCTATACATTCTTCGTCATCGAGCACGACATGGATCTGATCGGCCGGCTCTGCGACCCGGTCATCGTGATGGCGCAGGGCGAGAAGATCGCCGAGGGCCCGATGGCCGACATCCGCGCCAATCCCCAGATCGTCGAAGCCTATTTCGGCACCCCCGTAGAGGTGGCGTAATGGCTCTGATCGAACTGAAACATGTGGTGGGCGGCTATGGCGGCGCACCGATCCTCAATGGCGTCAACATGGCCATCGAGCAGAGCGATATCGGCGTCATTGTCGGGCCGAACGGGGCGGGCAAATCCACCACGCTCAAGGCCATATTCGGGCTGCTCAAGGTCACCGGTGGCACGATCGAATTCCTGGGCGAGAATGTCGTCAATTCGCTGCCCGATACGCTGGTGCCCAAGGGGCTCAGCTTCGTGCCGCAGGAAAAGAACGTCTTCACCTCGATGACGGTCGAGGAAAACCTCGAAATGGGCGCCTTTACCCGGCGCGACGATTTTTCCGAAACCATGGCCTGGGTCTACGCCATGTTCCCGGTGCTGGCGGAAAAGCGGCGCCAGCCGGCCGGTGAACTGTCGGGCGGGCAGCGGCAGATGGTAGCCATGGGCCGCGCACTGATGAGCAAGCCCAAGCTGCTCATGCTCGACGAGCCCTCGGCGGGCCTGTCGCCGCGCTATGTGATCGAGATCTTCGAGACCATCGTGCGCGTCAACAAGGAGGGCGTGGGCATTCTCATGGTCGAGCAGAATGCGCGCCAGGCGCTGGCCTTCGCCTCCAAGGGCTTCGTGCTCGCGCAGGGGCAGAACCGTTTCACCGGCACGGGCGCCGAGCTCATCGCCGATCCCGAAGTCGCCAAAAGTTTCCTCGGGGGCTGAGCCGTGACCGAATTCGTCTTCTTCATCAACCAGGTGGTGATTTCCGGCGCGGTGCTGGGCTGCATCTACGCGCTGGGCGCGGTCGGCATCACGCTGATCTTCGGCATATTGCGCTTTGCCCATTTCGCCCATTCCGAGCTGATGACCTCGGGCGCGTTTTTCGCCTTCCTGCTGGCCGCGCTGTTTGCCAGCTGGGGCGTGGTGACGCCGATCCCGCTGGGTTTTGTGGTGCTGCCGCTGGCCATGGTGCTGTCAGCCATTTTCGCGCTCGGTATCGACAAGGGCTTTTATGCGCCGCTGCGCCAGCGGGGCGCCAGGCCGGTCGTGCTGCTGATCGCCTCGATCGGCGTGACGCTGATGGTGCAGGGGCTGATCCGGCTGTTCTTCGGCGCCGGCAGCTATTCGTTCTTCGAGACCGAAACCAAGGACGTGTTCCGCATCGATACGAGCTTTCTCGGCTCGACCCGGCCGCTGGTGATCACCGAGCCGCAACTGCTGATGATCGTGGTGACGCTGGTCTCGGTGCTGGCGCTGCATTTCTTCCTGACCCGCTCGCGGCTGGGCAAGGCGATGCGCGCCATGGCGGACAATGCCGACCTGGCGCAGGTCTCGGGCATCAATACGGCGCTGGTCGTGCGGGTGACCTGGATCGTGGCCGGGGCGTTGGCCTGCATGGCCGGCACCATGCTGGCGCTGGACGTGACGCTCAAGCCGGACCTTGCCTTCAACATCATCATCCCGATCTTTGCCGCGGCCATCGTGGGCGGGCTGGGCCAGGCCTATGGCGCCATTGCCGGTGGCCTGCTGATCGGCTTTGCCGAGTCGCTGGCCGTGTTCAACTGGACCATGGTGCTGCGGCCGCTCAATGCGGTGCTGCCCGAATGGCTGCAGTTGCCAGCCACGCTGGCGCTGGTGCCGACCGAATACAAGCTGACCGTGGCCTTCGTCATCCTCGTGGTCGTGCTGCTGGTGCGGCCGACCGGTATCTTCAAGGGGGCCTCGTCATGATCCAGCGTTCGCTCACCCTGTTTGCCGGGCTGTTCGTGCTGATCCTCGTCGTCGGCTGGCTCATGGGCCTGCCCTTCACCTCGAGCCGGCTGGTGGAAGCGGCGGCCTATAGCCTGATCGCGCTGGGGCTCAATATCCAGTGGGGCTATGGCGGGCTGTTCAACTTCGGCATCATGGGTTTCCTGATGCTGGGCGGCTTTGCCGTGACCTTCATATCCTATCCGATCAATCCGCAATTCTGGGGCTCGGACGGGCCGTGGATGCTGGGGCGGGCGCTGATCGCCTTTGCCGCCGGCGCGCTGCTGGTAATCGGGGCGCGCAAGAGCGAGCGCATTGGCATTCGCGGCAAGTGGAAGGGCTTTGTCACCGTGCTGGCGTGGTTCGTGGCCTATTGCGTCTATCGCAGCCAGATCGACCCGGCCGCGGCCTATATCGAGGCCAATGCCGGCTTTGTCGGAGGGCTCGGCGCCCATCCGGTGCTGGGTTGGCTGTTCGGCGGCGTATTGGCGGCGGGCATCGCCTTCATCGTGGGCAAGATTGCCCTGGGGCTGCGCACGGATTACCTGGCCATTGCCACGATCGGCATTTCCGAGATCATCCGCGCGCTGATCAAGAACATGGACTGGCTGACGCGCGGCACGCTGACCGTGTCGCCCATTCCGTGGCCGACGCCGCTGCCGCAGGATTACCAGGCAACCGGATCGGACATGTTCTCCTCGCTGCTGCTGGCGCGCGGCGGCTTCCTGCTGCTGGCGCTGCTGGTGCTGGGCGCGGCCATGTGGTTGATCTCGCGGGCCTATGCCGGGCCCTGGGGCCGCATGATGCGGGCCATCCGCGACAACCACATCGCGGCGGCCTCGATGGGAAAGAATGTCACCGCGCGGCAGCTGGAAATCTTCGTCTTCGGCTCTGTGCTGATGGGCATTGGCGGCGCCATGCTGGTCAGCTTCACGCAGATCTTCGATCCGTCGAGCTACCAGCCGATCAACCACACCTTCCTGATCTGGGTGATGATCATCGTGGGCGGCGCCGGCAATAACTGGGGCGCGGTGTTCGGGGCGGTGCTGATCTGGCTGGTCTGGGTGGTGTCGGAGCCGCTGGCCAAGGTGATCTTCGACTATGTCAGCTTCTGGTCCAGCAATGCGGGCTGGGGGGCCATCCCCGAAATCGAGTCGCGCTCGGCGCAGATGCGCGTCTTCGTGCTGGGTCTGGTGATCACCATCGCGCTGCGCTACGCGCCCAAGGGATTGATTCCGGAAGCGGTGCGGCGAGAGGGGTAGGCCACCTCTCCCCTTGTGGTATGTCCAGATATGGACTATGTATCGATCTGAGCTTTTGAGGAGGCGCAGATGGTGCGGACGGGATTTGCAGAAGTGCCGCAGATGTCGTTCGCTCCGGGCCAGGCGCTGGGGGTGGATCGGTTCGAGCCGGCCAACCGGCGGCGGCTGAGCGGGCCCGCCTTGCGCAGCTTTGCGGCCATTGCCGACCTGTGGGGCCTCAACGAGCAGCAGCGGCGTCTGGTGCTGGGCTATCCGTCGCGCTCGACCTATCACAACTGGATGCGACTGGCCCGCGAGCAGGCCGATGTCACGCTCGACGTCGACAGCCTGACGCGGCTATCGGCGCTGCTGGGCATTCATCAGGCGCTGGGCGTGCTGTTCGAGACGCAGGGGGAAGGCGTGGCGTGGCTCACCGGGCCGCATGATGCGCCGCTGTTTGGCGGCCAGCCGCCCATGGCGCTGGTGACCGCGGGGACGCTGGACGGGTTGCTGCAGGTGCGGCGCTTTCTCGATGCGGCGCGGGGAGGGCTCTATATGGCGCCCAATGGGCTCGATGCGGGGTTGGCGCCCAGCACGGACAGGGACATTATCTTTCAGTGAACATCGTCCATGCCGAAGCGCCGGTGCCGGCGCATCGGCTCATCCCCTCGCAATTTCCGCCCGTCGGGCTGTTCGACACGGTGGCCCGCGCCGCCGACCTCGAGGCGGTGATGGAGCTGGCGGGCTGGACCAATGACCGGCTGGTGGCCGAGCGACTTGCCCGCCTGCCGCGCGCGGAATGGGTGTTCGGGCGGCCCAATGCCTCCATCGTCATGGCGGCATTCCTGCATGCTCCGGTCAATGGCGCGCGCTTTGCCGGCCCTGACTTGGGCGCCTGGTATGCGGCGGACCGGATCGAGACGGCGATTGCCGAGGTGGCGCATCACCTGCGGCGCGAGGCCTTTGCCCGCCGGCTGCCTGGGGCCAGGCGGCGCTACCGGGCCTATGGCTGCCGCCTATTGGGACGCTATCGCGATATAAGGGGGCTGGACGAGCCCGAGCTCTACGATGGGACCGATTATGGCGCCAGCCAGGCCTTCGGGGAGGCCCTGCGCGCGGCAGGCGAGGACGGCGTGATCTATGACAGCCTGCGCCACCAGAACGGGGTGGCCATCTGTGCCTACCGGCCCAGCAAGGTGCTCGATGTGGTGCAGGCGGAACATTTCGACATCGCGGTGCTGGTGGACAGCGCGACAATCACGGTGACGCGGCTGGGCGTGGAGCCATCGCCGTCGCAGCGTCAGGTCGGTCCCTAGGCGATACTGGCGAGCAGGGCCATGGATGCGCGCTTGAGGTCGCGCGCCGGCACCATGCGCAGATGCTCGAATTCGGGGCGCGCCAGAACGGCCCGGGCGGCCGGCGGTGGATTGGCGCCGGGCCACATGCCCGCCAGCAGCGAGCCGATCATGGCAATGGCCCAGCCACAATCGGCCGCGGAGGCGCCGGGCAGGCGCGCCGCCAGCGCGGCGATGACGCGAGCAGTCTGGCTGGTCATGAAGGTTTTGGTGCTGGCGATTGTCTCCTCGGAGACATTCTGCTCCAGCGTGCTCGACAGGATCGAGATCAGTTCGCAGCAGCGCGGGCGGGCAAGGAAGGTGCCGGTGATCGCCTCGGCGAGGCCGGGGACATCGCCCGGCGATTGCGCGGCAATGGCGGGTTCGAGGGCGTCGACCAGCTTGCCGAACTCATCACGGAACAGTTCGAGCAGGACCTGTTCGCGGCTTTCGAAATAGCGATAGACATTGGACTTGGTGAAGCCGGCCTTGGCCGCGATGGCATTGAGCCCGGCGCCGGCCGGGCCCTCGGCATCGAACAGCTCCGCCGCGGCCGCGAGCAGGGTCTCGCGGCGCTGGCTGATCTCTTCGGGCTTGCGGGCACGCTGGAATGATGTGGCAACGCTCATGCGTCCATTCTAAGCCGCGCCGGCCATGTCAGGGAAGGGCAGGCGCGCCAGTTCGGCGGACTTGTCCCATAGGCGGCCGGCGACGGCGGTGTCCAGCGCGGCGCCTGGCGTGGCCGCCACGCCAACCGGGCCGCGAATCTCCATCAGCCATTTCGGGCCATAATAGCCACCCGGCGTCGCCTCGGATGCGGTTGCGGCAAACAGGCAGGGCAAGGCCGCCTGCGGCACCGGCTGGAACAGGAAGGTCAGGTGGTGCCGGATGAAGGCCGCGGGGCTCGCATCGCCCATGCCATTGACAATGAGGTCGGTGCGGGCGATGCCCGGATGGGCGGCGATGCTCGTCAGGCCCCAACCCTGGGCATCGCTGCGGCGCTGCAGCTCGAAGGCGAACATCAGGCAGGCCAGCTTGCTCTGGCTATAGGCGACCATCGGCCTGTAGCCGCTTTCCGACTGCAGGTTGGCAAAGTCGATCTGTCCCTGCCGCGCCGCGACGCTGGACAGCGACACGACACGCGGGGCAGGCGCCGCCCGCAGCAGCGGCAGCAGCCCCATGGTCAGCGCAAAATGGGAGAGATAGTTGGTGGCAAACTGCAGCTCGAAGCCATCGAGCGTGGTCTGGCGGGTGGGCGGGGTCATCACGCCGGCATTGTTGATCAGGATGTCGATGGGCGTAGCCCTGGCCTGTTGCCGCGCGACGAAGGCGGCGACCGAGGCGAGGCTGGCCAGATCGAGCATGTCGAAGGCGATATCGGCATGGGGCGCGGTGGCGCGGACATTGGCGAGGGCCTCGGTGCCCTTGGCCTGATTGCGGCCGGCCAGGATGACGCGGGCGCCATGCTCGGCCAGCATGCGGGCCGTCTCATAGCCCAGGCCGCCCGTGGCGCCGGTGACGATGGCGGTCTTGCCGGAGAGATCGGGGATATCGCGTTCGGAAAAGCTCATGACGTCGCGTCCTCAATAAGAAACCATTGGTCTCTAATTAAGAGAACAACGGTCTTCTGTCAAGGTGCCTTGCGGACGGATGCCCAGAGCCAGCGGGTGGGGCGGTTGTCATAGCCCGAGCCGTCATGCTCGCTGATGTCGATATCGGCCCACTGCGCCGCGGCGAGCAGATGGGCGTGGAGCTCGGCGGCATCGGGGTAATTGTAGTAGCGGCCGAACTGGTCGCGCCCTTCGCCGCCCCCCGCCTTGAAGCTGGCGGTGAGCAGGCCGCCGGGGCGCAGGGCGCGGTGGATCTGGGCGAGGTCGCCGGTCAGCTCGGCGCGGGGCGCATGCAGCAGGCAGGCATTGGCCCAGACGCCGTCATAGGCCGCGACATCGTCGAGTTCGTGGAAGGCCATGATGCGGACGGGGCAGCCGAGCCGTGCCTGGGCTTCTGCGGCGAGCTCGGGCGAGGCATCGGACGGGGTGACGGCAAAGCCGGCGGCGAGCATGGCGGCGGCATCACGACCATTGCCAGTGCCCAGTTCGAGCACGGAGGCACCAGGGGGCAGCTTCGCCATGAAGTCGAGCAGCTGGGGCGCGGGGCGACTGGCGTGCTGCACATAGTCGGCAGCGTTGTCGGCGTAGAATTTAAGCGTTTCCGGATCGGGCATGGTGGCTCCAAACAAAAGGCCCGGGAGTGATCCCGGGCCTCAATTCATACGGGTCGACCGCCCTTCGAGCATAGCTCTTCGGGCCTCGTCTCCTCAAAACCCTCCACTGGAGGGTTTTGCCGGCAAGAGCCGGACAGAGCCGAGCTTACTGGATCAGGCCCTTTTCGACGAAGGCGCCGCCTTCGACGGCGAGCTCGACAATGATGCCGTCCACGTCGCCGACTTCGTCGAAGTCGAGCGCGCCGCCGGCGCCTTCATAGTCGATGTCGGTGCCGGCCTTGATCAGCTCGACAGCCTTGGTCCATTCGCCGGGCAGGATCTTCTCGCCGGGAGCGGAGGCCACTTCGCGCAGGGCGGCCGAGAGGCCGTCACGGGAAGCCGAGCCGTTCTTCTCGATGGCGAGAGCCAGGAGGAAAGCGGCGTCATAGGCCTGGGGTGCATAGGTGGCGTTGGCTTCGATGCCGGCAGCGGTGGCCAGGTCCACATAGGTGGTGGTGGCCTCGCCTTCCGGAGCGCCGGCGCGGGTGGCGATCAGGCCTTCGACAGCGGCGGCGTCGATGCCGGTGAGCAGGTCGTCGCCGACCATGCCGTCACCGCCCACATAGAGGGTGAAGTTGCCGGATTCGACAGCCTGGCGCAGGATGGTGTTACCCGAGGCGTTGGCATAGGCCAGGATGACCAGGTTCTGCGATGCGACCAGGTTGCCAAGCTCGGCGCGGTAGTCGGCCTTGCCTTCTTCATGGGCGATATTGGCAGCCACGGTGCCGCCGCCGGCGGTGTAGGCAGCCGACAGCGCGTCGGCGAAACCCTTGCCGTAGTCATTGTTGACATAGGTGATGGCAATGTCCTGCACGCCCTTGGCGAGCAGCAGCTCGGCGAGCTTGACGCCCTGCAGTGCGTCGGACGGGGTGGTGCGGTAGACGAGGTCGTTGTCTTCCAGCGTGGTCAGAGCCGGGGCCGAAGAGGCCGGGGAGATGAAGACCACGTTGCCGCTGAGGCCCGAGCCGTTGAAGGCGCCGATGGTTTCACCGGTGCAGAGCGCGCCGACCACGGCCGTCACGTTGTCGGTGTTGATCACCTTGTCGGCGGCAGCAGCCGCAGCGGTCGCGTCGCAGGCGCCGTCGGCGGAGATGAGCGTCAGTTCGCCACCCAGGATGCCGCCCTGCTCGTTGACCTGCTTCACCACCAGCTCGGCGCCGGCGAAGATGGGCGGGGTCAGGGATTCGATGGGGCCGGTGAAACCACCGATGAAGCCGATAGTGGCACCGGTGTCCTGGGCGATGGCTGGCGCGGCGACGGCGAGCGTCGTGGCGGCAACGGCCAGGGTCAGGCTGGTCTTGAGATTGAGCATGTACGTCCCTCTGCTGGGTCGCTCCGCCGAGAGGCTCTTGCGTGAGCCAGTCTTGCGTATCGGAACGACGCGATAAAGGGGGCGCAACCCGCGCCCCGCTGGCAGGGACTGTTGCACATTTGATAAGCCCGAGTCACCGGGTATTGATTGGCAAATCAAGCCACTGCTGCTGTTGCTTAACGGGGGTGGTTTTCGCGTAGAGTAATGTAGTTTTTCGGGGGATGGAGTGGTCATGACAGCAAGGCTATTGCAGGCGATGCTGCTGCTGGCCGCGTTGCTGGCGGTGACGCCGGCCCAGGCTCAGATCACCGTGCTCGACCAGGCCCAGGATGGGGCCGGGGCCGACCCGGCAGCCGAGCCGGATGCCCCACCGCCGCCCTGCGGACTGCAGCCGCTGAGCATTGCGCGCATGAGCTGGCCTTCGGCGGAGCTGCTGGCGGAGATCCATGCGCGGATCCTGGCACGGGAATATGGCTGCGAAACACGCGTCACCCCGGGTGACCTTGCCGCCACCGCCTCATCGATGGGATCGACCGGGCAGCCGGCCGTGGCGCCGGAAATGTGGGTCACACGCATTGCCGAAGTGTGGAATGCCGGGATCGAGGCGCAGATGCTGCGCCCAGCAGCCACCACCTATGCCGAGAGCCAGTTCGAGGGCTGGTTCATGCCCGGGCAGCTGGCGGTGGCGCATCCCGAACTGACCGGCATTGCCGGGCTGGCGGCGGCCCTGCCGACGCTCAATGAGGGGGGAAAGGTGCGGTTCATCTCCTGCCCGGTCGACTGGGCCTGCGCGGTGATCAACCGCAACCTGGTCCGGGCGCTGGGCATCGGGGCTGCGGTGGAGCTGGTCGAGCCGGCCAACCGGTTCGAGATGGATACGCTGATTGCCGAGGCGGTGAGCCGGCGCGAACCGGTGCTGTTCTATTACTGGCAGCCTAACGCGGTGCTGGCGCAGTTCGATTTCGTGGCGCTGGATATGGGGCCCTATGAGGCGGAGGCGGCCAAGTGCCTGGCACAGCTGGCCTGTCCCGAACCGGTGGCGAGCGCCTTTGCCAGCGAGACCGTGGTGGTGGCGCTGGCCGAGTGGGTGTTCACCGACATTCCCACCATTGCGGCCTATTTCCAGCGCGCCAGCCTGCCGCTGGCGGAAATGAACACCCTGCTGGCCCAGCTCAGCGAGCCGGGTGCAACGGTCGAGGGGGTGGCGGAGCGTTTCGTCACTGAGCGGCGCGATCTGTGGGCGGGCTGGGTCAATGCCGTCCTGCCCTAAGCGGCAGAAAAACAGGCATTTTTGCGGCCAAAAGACGGCTGTCAATTATTTTTCACTTCGGGTTTGATTTCGTTGCGACCTGCAGAAATTTGGGACAGCAAGTTTTCAGCCATTCAAATCACTAAACAGTTATATCGACTTGATTTATCAAGTCTTGATTGATGCCGAAAACAGTTATTCAGCAAGTATCCGGCGATTTGACATAGATGCATTGTGACCGTTATGGTCCGGCATCCCATAAATCCAGGAGACGAACTGATGATATTGAAATCCGGTGGCATTGCCGCCGCGATGGCCGTTGCGCTTTTGTCTGCGAACAGCCTTCCCGCAATGGCCCAGGACACCGACGCCGCTGCCTGCGGCACCGACCGCACCATCGACATTGCCGAGATGACCTGGCCCTCTGCGGCCGCCTTGGCCCATATTCACGCCACCATTCTCGAAGCCGGCTTTGGCTGCGACGTCGAGATCGTGACCGGCGATACCGTTCCCACCTCATCGTCCATGCTGACACGCGGCACGCCGGCCGTGGCGCCGGAGCTGTGGACCAGCGCCATCGAAGAGCCCTGGGCCGAAGGCATCGAGGCCGGTGAGGTTGTCCAGCTCTCCGACGCCATCACCGATGGCACGGTGGAAGGCTGGTTCATCCCCCGCTATGTGCAGGAAGCCCATCCCGAGCTGACGACGGCGGAAGCCGTCATTGCCCGTCCGGACCTGTTTGCCGATCCCGAGGACGCCGATCAGGGCCGCATCTATTCCTGCCCGCCGGGCTGGGCCTGCGAATTGTCCACTTCGGCGCTGTTCGAAGCCTATGACATGGAAGAGACCTGGAACCTGTTCTCGCCGGGTTCGGGCGGCGCGCTCGATGCCTCGATCGCCCGCGCCTTCACGCGCGAAGAGCCGATCCTGTTCTACTACTGGGGGCCGACGGCCATCCTGGGCAAGTATGACGCGGTGCAGCTCGACATGGGTGAGCCCGACCAGGCCGTCTATGCCTGCAATACCGATCCCGATTGCGACGAGCCGGCCGGCAAGACGGCCTATCCGAGTTCGCCCGCCGTGGTTGGCGCTGCCGCCTGGCTGCAGGAAGAGGCTCCCGCCGTCGCCGAGTATTTCACCAAGGTCGGCCTGACCAATGCCGAGATCAGTGAACTGCTGGTCTATGGCGACGAGAACCAGGCCGATGCCGAAGCCACGGCCGAGAACTTCCTTCTGACCAAGGAAGACCTGTGGAGCGGCTGGGTGTCGCCCGAGGTGGCCGAAAAGGTCAAGGCAAGCCTTAGCTAACGTGCTGCCTCACAGTGGCAAATCAGGACGGCCGGGTTGCGACCCGGCCGTTTTCCGCGTGATGCCCGAAGGCGCAGAGGAACGCTTTCCGGCATCGCGCGCCGAAGCTCCGAGAGAGAAAAAGCGTGTTTCCAGAACTGATTGATACCCGCCCGCTGCGCCGCGCCGTCGATGATGGCCTTAACTGGGTCGTGCGCAACTGGGGCGGCGAATTCGAAGCCGCAGCCTATCCGCTGCTGATGCTGCTCAAGGCCATCGAGGACCTGCTGATCGCCACGCCCTGGTGGCTGATCATGGCCGTGCTGGTGACGATCGCCTGGCTGGCGACCCGCAGCTGGAAGCTGCCGGTGATCGTGCTGGCCTCGCTGCTGTTCCTGGGGGTCATGGACCTGTGGGAAGACGCGATGACCACCATGGCGCTGATGATCGCGGCGACACTGACCGCCATCATCCTCGCCATTCCGGTCGGCGTGTGGATGAGCCGCTCGCTCAATGTGCGCAAGGCCATCACCCCGCTGCTCGACCTGATGCAGACGCTGCCCAGCTTCGTCTATCTCATTCCCACGGTGATGATCTTCGGCCCCGGCAAGATCCCGGCGCTGATTGCCACCATCGTCTATGCCTCCCCGCCCTTGGTGCGGCTGACCGATCTGGGCCTGCGCTCGGTCGATCCGGCGGTGATGGAGGCCAGCCGCGCCTTTGGCACCAATCCGCACCAGCGCCTGCTGGGCGTGCAGATCCCCCTGGCGCTGCCGACCATCCTGGCCGGGGTCAACCAGACCACGATGATGGCGCTGTCCATGGTGGTGATCGCCTCGATGATCGGGGCCGGTGGGCTGGGCTACCAGGTGCTGCAGGGCATCGGGCGGCTCGAAGTCAGCCGCGGGCTCTTCGCAGGGCTGGGCATTGTTGCCCTGGCGATCATCTTCGATCGCGTGACCCAATCCTTTGGCAAACAATTGCAGGGCCGCATCGGCCTGGCGGAGGCGCGCTGACATGAACGCGATCGATACACGGCAAGACCTCGCCATCGCCATGCGGGGCGTCACCAAGATTTTCGGCGAAGACGCGCCAGGCGCGCTAGCGCTGCTGCAGTCGGGCAAGTCCAAGGCGGATGTGCAGGCCGAAACCAACCATGTCGTCGGGCTCGACAATGTGTCGCTCGACATCGCCAAGGGACAGATCTTCGTGGTGATGGGGCTGTCGGGCTCGGGCAAGTCGACGCTGATCCGCCACGTCAACCGGCTCATCGAGCCGACGGCCGGCGAGATCGTGGTCAATGGCACCGATGTGCTCAAGATGAGCCTGGATGAGTTGCGCACCTATCGGCGCACCCAGATCGCCATGGTGTTCCAGAAGTTTGGCCTGCTGCCGCATCGCTCGGTGATCGACAACGTGGCCTATGGCCTCGAAGTGCGGGGCGTGGGCAAGGACGAGCGGCTGAAGGAGGCCGCCAAGTGGATCGAGATCGTCGGCCTTTCCGGCTATGAGCAGAGCCAGCCACGCCAGCTTTCGGGCGGCCAGCAGCAGCGCGTGGGCCTGGCTCGGGCGCTGGCCATGGATACCGACATCATCCTGATGGACGAGGCCTTTTCGGCGCTCGATCCGCTGATCCGCTCGGGCATGCAGGACCAGCTGATCGACTTGCAGAAGTCGCTGGGCAAGACCATCCTGTTCATCACCCACGATTTCGACGAGGCGCTCAAGATCGGAGACCGCATCGCCGTGCTCAAGGATGGCGCGGTGCAGCAGGAGGGCAAGCCCGAGGATATCGTGCTTCGCCCGGCCACGCCGCATATCGAGGAATTCGTGCGCGACGTGAACAAGGCGCGGGCCATTCACGTCCGCTCGATCATGGAGCGGGGCGAGCACGAAATTTGTGCACAGGCCGTGTCAAAGGATGCGCGCTGCGAGGACGTGCTGCCGCTGTTCGCCGAGAACCAGTGGGTGGGTGTGGTGGACGAGGCCGGCCAACAGATCGGCCGGGTGACGGCCAAGCAGGTGATCCGGGCGCTGGCACGCTATACGCCGTCGTAAGCCCGGGACGCCGTTAGGGTCCGGTTAACCGGACGGGCAGGCGAGAGGGGGATATTCGCAGAGCTGTCACATGGCAGAGCTAGCCTGCGCAGTCCCCTCGAAAAATGCCCTAAGCTTTTGTATAACAAACAACTTTTCGTGCCGTTTACGGCTCGTTCAGACCTTGCGCCCTAAATGGAACAATCTGAGCGGACCGGCGGACGATGCGACCTGACCCCGACTTTAGCGACATCATTGTAGGCTATCGCAGAATTGCCCTGGCCATCGCCATCGGGGTGATGGGCGTGGTGCTGGTCCGGTTCGTGGTGTTTTTCGGCTTTGCCGGGCCAGAGGTCGTCCAGGCGCTGCCCGCCGGCTCGTTGCTGGTCGGCATGGTCCTGTTGGCCATCCTGGCGTTCGGGCATCGGTGGATGTCCCGGCGGCTGACGGTGCTGGCCAGGGTCTGGAGCGAAGCGCGCGCCAGCGCCAACAGGGACGCATTGACCGGCGTCTTTACCCGCGCCTATTTCCTCGAAAAGCTGAGCGCCGACGTCTTTCACAATTCCGAGCGTCCGGTGGGCTACCTGCAGCTCGACATGGACAATCTCAAGCAGCTCAATGACAGCGCGGGGCATGCGGCGGGCGATGCGGCGCTGGTCCATCTCAGCCGCGTCATCCAGTCCGTCATTCCCGGCGCCGTGGTGGGCCGGCTCGGTGGGGACGAATTCGGCATCATGATCCCCGGCCACGACAACAAGCCGGCTTTGCGCCGGCTGGGCGAGGAATTGCTGCGGCAGCTGGAGAAGCCGGTGCCGATCGGCGGCCGGCCGGTGCGGGTCTCGGCCTCCATCGGGGTGGCCCTGTCGCCGCAGGATGCCACCGACCCGGCCGATCTGATCTCCATGGCCGACCTGGCGCTCTACAAGGCCAAGAAGGGCGGCCGTCGCGCTGTCGTCGCCTTCGACCCGGACATGCTGGGCGACGAACGCCAGCGCCGCTTCATCGAGCGCGAATTGCGCGCCGCCCTGATGATGAACGAGCTGGAGCTGCACTATCAGCCGATCTTTGCCGCCGACATGACGATCCGCTCCTACGAGGCGCTGGTGCGCTGGCGCCATACGGTGCGCGGCATGATCTCGCCGGCCCAGTTCATCCCGATCGCCGAGGAAAGCGACCTGATCGAAAAGCTGGGCGACTGGGTGCTGCGGCGGGTCTGCGCCGACCTGCCGGTGCTGGGCATGCCGGTGGCGGTCAATGTGTCGCCGGCGCAATTGCGCGATGCCGAGTTTGCCAGCCGCTTCGAGGCGGTGCTGGCCCAGACCGGTACGCGGCCCGACCTGCTCATTGTCGAGATCACCGAGACGGTGCCGCTCGATGCCGGCAAGATCGAGCTGGCGACGCTGGCCGCGTTGCGGGCGCGCGGCGTGCGGATCGCGATCGACGACTTCGGCGCGGGCCATGCGAGCCTGCAATATCTGCGCGGCTTTGCCTTCGACATCATCAAGATTGACCGCAGCTATGTGGCCAATCTGGGCGCCAACCGGATCGACGCCATGATCATCGCGGCGATCTGCGACATTGCCCGCTCGCTGCCGGTCGACGTAGTGGCCGAGGGCGTCGAAACCGAGGAGCAGCTGCGTCAGCTCCGGCTGGCGGGCTGCACCGGTTTCCAGGGTTTCCTGCTGGGCCGGCCCCAACCGCTGCAGAAGCACCGGGCCGCGGCGGCTGCCTGAGCGGCGATGACAGGTTCATGACAGCTAGTCTTCCGTCGCAGTTGCGTCGGCAGCGACCCCGCAGATATAAGGGGCCGGGGAAGCCGACTGTGGCAGCGGGAGTAGTGACTTGGATTTGAAGCGGATCAACGATCACGTCAGTGTAGCCGGTCAGATCAGGCCCGAGGACGTCGCATCGCTCAAAGCCGCCGGTTTTGTTGCCATCGTCAACAACCGTCCTGACGGCGAATCACCGGACCAGCCGGCCGGCGCCGAAATCGAGGCCGCGGCCAAGGCGGCCGGGCTTGCCTATCATGCCATTCCCCTGGGCCGTGAAGGGGTATCCCCCGACATGGTCGCCAAGACCAAATCCGTGCTCGAGGGGAGCGCGGGTCCGGTCTTCTGCTTCTGCCGTTCGGGGACGCGCTCGACCACGCTATGGGCGCTGAGCCAGGCCGGAGAAATGGATGCGGGGGAGATCATCGCGCAGGCGGCGGAAGCCGGCTACGACATGAGCCACCTGGCGGGCCATCTGGGCCGCGACTAGATTTGAGACTGACGGTTGGAGGGACGACCGTCCCATCCCGCCGTGACGACCTGAGCCGGACCGCAAGGTCCCAAACCCCTCCTGCTCGGATATGCAATCAATGCCCATCAAGAAAATCCTCGTCGCCAACCGCAGCGAAATCGCCATTCGCGTGTTCCGCGCCGCCAATGAGCTGGGGCTCAAGACGGTCGCCGCCTTTGCCGAAGAGGACAAGCTGGCGCTGCACCGCTTCAAGGCGGACGAGGCCTATCTGATCGGCAAGGGCAAGGGCCCGGTCGAGGCGTATCTGCAGATCGACGAGTATATCCGCATTGCCCGCATTTCTGGCGCCGATGCGATCCATCCCGGCTATGGGCTGCTCTCGGAGAGCCCGGAATTCGTCGATGCCTGCGAGGATGCCGGGATTATCTTCATCGGGCCGCGGGCGCAGACCATGCGCGACCTGGGCAACAAGGTCGCCGCGCGCAACATGGCGATCGCGTCCAATGTGCCGGTGGTGCCGGCCACCGAGGCGCTGCCGGATGATCCGGAAACCATCAAGAAGCTGGCGGCCGAGATCGGCTATCCGCTGATGCTCAAGGCCAGCTGGGGCGGCGGCGGGCGCGGCATGCGCCGCATCATGGATGAAAAGTCGCTGCTGAACGAAGTCAGCGAGGGCAAGCGCGAAGCCAAGGCGGCCTTCGGCAAGGACGAGATGTATCTCGAAAAGCTGATCGAGCGGGCGCGCCATGTCGAGGTGCAGCTGATCGGTGACGACCACGGCAATCTGGTGCATCTGTTCGAGCGCGATTGCTCGGTCCAGCGGCGCAACCAGAAGGTGGTGGAGCGGGCGCCCGCGCCATATCTGTCGGAAGCGGTGCGCAAGGAACTGACCGACGCTGCCGTGCGGCTGGGCAATGCCGCCAGCTATCGCGGCGCCGGCACGGTCGAATTCCTGATGGATGCCGATACCGACAAGTTCTACTTCATCGAGGTCAATCCACGCATCCAGGTGGAGCATACTGTCACCGAGGAAGTGACCGGCATCGACATCGTCAAGGCGCAGATCCACCTGCTGGATGGCGCGGTGATCGGTACGCCGGAATCGGGTGTGCCGCTGCAGGAGGATATCCACCTCAACGGCAATGCCATCCAGTGCCGGGTGACGACGGAAGATCCCGAACAGAACTTCATTCCCGACTATGGGCGCATCACCGCCTATCGCGGCGCGACCGGCTTTGGCGTGCGGCTCGATGGGGGCACGGCCTATGCGGGTGCGGTCATCACGCGGTTCTACGATCCGCTGCTGGAAAAGGTCACCTGCTGGGCGCCGAGCGCCGAGGAGGCGATTGCCCGCATGCATCGCGCGCTGCGCGAGTTCCGCATCCGCGGCGTGGCGACCAACCTGGCGTTCCTAGAAAACATCATCACCCATCCGGACTTTGTCGAGAACCGCTATACGACGCGCTTCATCGACACGACGCCGGAGCTGTTCAACTTCAAGCCGCGCAAGGACCGCGCGACCAAGCTCCTGAGCTATATTGCCGACGTGACGGTCAACGGGCATCCCGAAGTGCGCGACCGCCCGCGCCCGCCGGCGGAAGCCGCTGCGCCCGTGGTGCCGGAATTTCCGGCGCTGAGCGTGATCGAGGGCAGCCGGCAGATCCTGGACCGCGACGGCGCGGCGGGCCTTGCCAAGTGGATGAAGAAGCAGAGCCGGGTGCTGTTCACGGACACCACCATGCGCGATGCGCATCAGAGCCTGCTCGCGACCCGCATGCGCAGCTTCGACATTACCCGCATTGCCCAGGCCTATAGCCGGGGCCTGCCGAACCTGTTCAGCCTCGAATGCTGGGGCGGGGCGACCTTCGACGTCGCCATGCGCTTCCTCAACGAGGATCCGTGGGAGCGGCTGGCCAAGGTGCGCGAGGGCGCGCCCAATATCCTGACGCAGATGCTGCTGCGCGGCAGCAATGGCGTCGGCTACACCAATTATGCCGACAATGTCGTCAAGTTCTTCGTGCGCGAAGCCGCCAAGGGCGGGGTCGACGTGTTCCGCGTGTTCGATTGCCTCAACTGGGTCGAGAACATGCGCGTCTCGCTCGATGCGGTGATCGAGGAGGGCAAGGTGGCCGAGGGCGTCATCTGCTATACGGGCGACCTGTTCGACCCCGACCGCGCCAAGTATGACCTCAAATATTATGTGGGGCTGGCGCAGGAGCTGGAAAAGGCCGGGGCGCATGTGCTCGGGCTCAAGGACATGGCGGGGCTGCTCAAGCCGGCCGCCGCCAAGAAGCTGATCGCGACGCTGCGCAACGAGACCGATCTGCCGATACACTTGCATACCCACGATACGTCTGGCGCGGCCTCGGCCACGGTGCTGGCGGCGGTGGATGCGGGCGTTGATGCGGTGGATGCGGCCATGGATGCGCTGAGCGGCACGACGAGCCAGCCGACGCTGGGCTCGCTGGTCGCAGCCATTGCCGGCGGCGACCGCGACCCTGGGCTCGATGCCAAGGCGATCAGGCAGATCTCGTTCTACTGGGAAGCCGTGCGCACGCAGTATCGCGCCTTCGAGAGCGATCTCAAGGGCGGGGCCTCGGAAGTCTACCTGCATGAAATGCCGGGCGGCCAGTTCACCAATCTCAAGGAGCAGGCGCGCTCGCTGGGGCTGGAGACGCGCTGGCACGAGGTCGCCCAGACCTATGCCGACGTCAACCAGATGTTCGGCGATATCGTCAAGGTGACGCCGAGCTCCAAGGTGGTCGGCGACATGGCGCTGGCCATGGTTTCGGCCGGGCTGACCCGCGCCGATGTGGAAGACCCCAAGCGCGACATCGCCTTCCCCGATTCAGTGGTGGGCTTTTTTGCCGGCGACCTGGGCCAGCCGCCGGGCGGCTTCCCCGAGGCGCTGCAGAAGAAGGTGCTCAAGGGCAAACAGCCGCTGACCGAGCGGCCGGGCTCCTATCTCAAGCCGGTCGATCTCGAAGCCGAGCGCAAGAAGATTGCCGAGGAGGTCGGGCATCCGATCGACGATTTCCGGCTGGCCTCATACCTGATGTATCCCAAGGTCTATTCGGACTTCGAAAAGACCCAGGAGCGCTATGGGCCGACCGAAGTACTGCCGACGCCAGTCTATTTCTATGGCCTGGAAGAAGGCGACGAACTGCTGGTTGATATCGAGAAGGGCAAGACGCTGGTCGTGACCTATCTCGGCCGGGCCCCGACCAATGAAAAGGGCGAAGTGCGGGTGTTCTTCGACCTCAACGGGCAGCCGCGTACCATCGTGGTGCCCGATCGCCTCAAGGCGGGCGAGATCAAGGTGCGGGCCAAGGCCGTGCCGGGCGATGCCAAGCAGGTGGGTGCGCCCATGCCGGGCGTCATCTCGACGCTGGCGGTCAAGCAGGGCCAGTTAGTCACCGCCGGCGACGTGATCTGCTCGATCGAGGCCATGAAGATGGAAACGGCCATCCATGCCGAAGTGGACGGGGTGATCGCCGAGCTGCTGATCAAGCCGGGCGACCAGATCGACGCCAAGGACCTGCTGGTCCGGCTGGAATAGCAAAAGGCCCGGAGCGATCCGGGCCTTTTTGTTGGTCATCGTGCCACGCCTATTGCAGAACGCGGTCGTGGCACCAATGGGCGCCTAGACCCGGCGGGCGCGGCCGTCGATGGTCTGGCCGTTGCGCTCGCGGTGGTCTGCGCGGACCTTGATGGGCAGGCGGGAGACGATCCAGCTCACCATCATGGGCACCAGCACGATATCATCGATCCAGCCCGCAAACGGGATGAAGTCGGGGATGATATCGATCGGACTGACCAGATAGAAGGCAACGAACAGGGTTGCCGCCTTCAGAAAGAGCGGGGTTTCGGGCGCGAAGAAGGCCTTCCAGAGCTGGACGACTTCCTTGCGAAAGAGGACGAGGCGGGGGAGGAACATCTTGAACATGGACCTTAAATGGTCCTGCGCGGCAATGGTTCAAGGTGGGCGCGATCACATCATCGCAACAATCAGCTTAGGCCACCCCGTTCGCGCAGCAGCTTGACGATAGCCATGGCATGGCCGTGGCCGAGGCCATAGTCGGCTTTGAGCCAATCGGTGATGGGCGTGGCCTTGGTTCCGGGCCGGGTGAAGCCCCTGGCGGTCGCCAGGCGGATAAACTCATCGGGCGTGACGCCGGTCTGCTTTTCGATGTTGTCGAGATAGGCCTGGAAGCTCATGGCGGTCTCCTTGCATGGTCATTCTGTCGACGATCCGGCCAGCGTCGCTTCGACACAATGGAGAAACATTGCGTCTCTAGGCTAGCGGGCTTATTTCTCCCTCAGAAGTTCAGAGGTGTTTGATGGCTGGCCCGGCAATGCGCAGGCAATCGGTGGGTGTGGATGTCGGCGGCGTGCTGGTCGGCGGCGGGGCGCCCGTCGTCGTGCAGTCGATGACCAATACCGATACCGCCGATATCGATGCGACGGTCAAGCAGGTGATGCAGCTGGCGCGCGCCGGCTCGGAAATCGTGCGCATCACCGTCGACCGCGACGAGAGCGCGGCCGCGGTGCCGATCATTCGCGACCGGCTGGCCTTCATGGGCTATGACGTGCCGCTGGTGGGGGATTTCCACTATATCGGCCACAAGCTTCTGACCGACCACCCGGCCTGCGCCGAGGCGCTGGCCAAATATCGCATCAATCCGGGCAATGTGGGCTTCAAGGCCAAGCGCGATACGCAGTTTTCGACGCTGATCGAGATCGCCAACCGCTACAACAAGCCGGTGCGCATCGGGGTGAACTGGGGTTCGCTCGACGAGGAATTGCTCACCCGGCTGATGGACGAGAATGCCGCCTCGGCAGCGCCGATTTCGGCCGCTGCGGTGCAGCGCGAAGCGATCATCCAGTCGGCGCTGCTGTCGGCCAGACGCGCCGAAGAGCTCGGGATGGGGCGCGACAGGATCATCCTCTCCACCAAGGTTTCCGACGTGCAGCACCTGATCGCGGTCTATCAGGACCTGGCGGCGCGCTGCGACTATGCGCTGCATCTAGGGCTGACCGAGGCGGGCATGGGCACCAAGGGCGTGGTGGCCTCATCGGCCGCCATGGGCATTTTGCTGCAGCAGGGGATCGGCGACACGATCCGCATTTCGCTGACGCCCGAGCCGGGCGGGGACCGCACGACCGAGGTCAAGGTGGCGCAGGAATTGCTGCAAACCATGGGCTTCCGCCAGTTCCTGCCGGTGGTGGCGGCGTGCCCGGGCTGCGGGCGTACGACGTCCAACACGTTCCAGCACCTGGCCAAGGATATCCAGGATCACCTTTCCGCCTCGATGCCGGAATGGCGCGAGCGCTATCCGGGCGTCGAGACGCTGTCGGTGGCGGTGATGGGCTGCATCGTCAACGGGCCGGGCGAGAGCAAGCATGCCAATATCGGCATTTCGCTGCCCGGCACGGGCGAGACCCCGGCAGCGCCGGTCTTTGTCGATGGGGAGAAGGTCGCCACCTTGCGCGGCGCCGATGTGGCGGACCAGTTCAAGGTGATGGTCGCCGACTATATCGAGCGCAAGTTCGGGGCCGGGCAGAAGTCCGCGGCGGAATAGGCGCCGGGCTCAGCCCTGGTCCAGCGGCAGGACCTGCAGCTGGTTGCCGCCGTCGATCAGCACCGTGCCACCCGGGCGCAAGGCGGCGCGCAGGCGCGGGATGGCGCGGGCGCCGGCTGCGGGATGGCGACCATCCAGGGCGCCGACACGAATGGCCACGATCAGGTCGAAGGGCGTTTCTCCGGCAGCGAGGCTGAAATCCTCGATGGCGCCGACGCGGAATTGCAGCCGGGCGGAGGCCAGTTCATCGGCTGAACCGGCGCGGGCCTGGGCGATGGCCGTGACCGATCGATCGAGCCCCAGCACGAAGCCGTTGCCAATCAGCGGAACCATAGCGCGGGCCAGCGCGCCCGGGCCGCAGCCGACTTCGAGCACGCGCATGCCCGGCATGAGGGGCAGGGCGGCGAGAATGTCGGCAAGGCGGGGCGAGAGGGCCACGCTGCTAATCCAGGCGCAGCCGGTTGCGGCCATCGGACTTGCTGGCATAGAGCAGGCGGTCGGCGCGGGCGAAAAGGGTAGTAAGGTCTTCGTCCGGGCCGAGCATGCTGGCGCCGATGCTGATCGAGAGGGCCTCGCCGCCCGGCAGGATGGGCAGATCGGCAATGCGCTGGCGCAGGGCGTCCAGGATGGGGCGGGCCCGCTCTCTGTCGCAGCCATAGATCAGCAGCGCGAATTCCTCCCCGCCCAGCCGCGCCGCCATGTCCATGGGGCCGCGCGCAGCGTCGCGGATGGCCTCGGCCACCTGCTGCAGGGCCTGGTCGCCGGCCATGTGGCCATGCCGGTCGTTGACCTGCTTGAAATGGTCGAGATCGAGAATGGCCAGCATCAGCGGCTCGTCGACGCGATGGGCATGGGCGATGGTGGCGGTGGCGTGGCGCTGGAACAGGCGTCGATTGGCCAGGTCGGTCAGTGGATCGAACTGGGCCTGCCGCGCCAGGAGGGCGCCGAGCAGGAACTGGCGGCGATGGGCATGCTCGCGCAGATAGCCGCCGACAGCGGCGACTGGCACGGCCATGGCCATGACAAGGGTGAGGCCCAGATGACCGGCCAACTGCGGCCCGGGCAGGTAGATGAGCCCCGCGACAGCGGTGGCCAGGACCAGGGACAGGGAGGCAATCAGGGCGACATAGAAGGTCATGCCAATGGGCAGGAAGGCCGCCATGACCACGACAATTTGCGCCGTATCGGCGGCCAGCAGGCCATTGGTCTTGAAGATGACCGTGGTGATTGCGACGACCAGGCCAATGGCGACATAGATGAGGAAGCCGGCCGTGCCGACCCGGATGCGGTTACGCAGGGGCAGAAATATGTAGCCGGCGAGGATGAGCAGCACGCTCCAGCGCGCGCCCAGCAGCACCCAGATGTCCGGCGCTATGGTCTCCCGACCGGCCAGGTTGAGCCGGAAAATGTCGAAGGCGGCAAAGCCGGACCAGATGATCAGGCCGGCCCAGGCGCAGACCAGGGCCGGGCGGCGCTGCTCTTCATCGACCAATGCGCGGTATTCCGACTCAAGCGGTTGCTCGAACTGCAAGCCGCGATAGCCCCGCGCCAGCTGGCGGGCATAGGGCTCGTCCAGGGGCCGTGGCTGGCCATCGATCGCGCTGTTCACTACGTGCAGCACTGTTGATGCTTCTCCGCGCAACGGCCGAAAGCGGCCCTTGCCCGGCCAAGCTAGTTGCTTACGATTGCAAAGCAGTAAAGGACTGTTCGGCAATCTGCGGCGGCTGGCAGGCATCCACCCACTTATTGCCGCAGAGTTCAGCGAGCCGCGCCACGCTCAGGCGCACCGAGGCATGGGTGTCGCCGCCGGCAGGGATGACCTCGTCATAGACCTTGAGCGAGCTATCGAGATAGATCGGCAGCGGGCGGGGCAGGCCGAAGGGGCAGACGCCGCCGACCTGGTGGCTGGTCAGCTCGGCCACTTCCTCGGCGCCCAGCATGCGCGGACGGCCGCCAAAGGCGGATTTGGACTTGGCATTGTCGAGCCGGGCATCGCCGCGGGTCACCAGCAGCAGCACGTCGCCATTGACGCGGATGCACAGGGTCTTGGCGATCTGGCCGGGCTCGCAGCCATGTACCAGAGCGGCGGTCTGCACGGTGGCGGTGGAATCGGCGGTGACCTCGACGACAAGATCGGGTGCACGGGCGGCGAGGTCGGCCTGGACGGACTGGAGGCTCATCGGGACGCTTTCAGAACAGGCGGGCGAGGCGGTTTTGGTAATCGGCGCGCATCTTGTAGTGCACCGGGGCGGTGAGGGCACGGCGCATGAATTCGGGGTCGATCTCGCGCACCCCGTCCTGCGCCATGAGCTCGGCGACGCTGGTGCGTTCGCCTTCAAAGAGCTGATACTTGACCGGCTTGCCGGCTTCGACGCTGCCGGGCTCGATGACCCGGCAATAGGCGCCGGGACGGCCGGCGCGGTGGAAGCGCCTGACCCAGCCCGGATCGCCCATGCGGGCGGCAAAGACCATGCAGGGCGTGCGGTGGGAGGTGACTTCCAGCACCACGCTGCCGATGGTGAAGCGATCGCCTACCGAGACCTGGCGCCCGGCGACGCCGCCAATGGTGAGGTTTTCCCCGAAGGTGCCGGGGGCGATGGTTTCGCCCAGCTCGCCCGACCACCACTCATAGTCATCGCCAAAATAGAGATAGACGGCCTGGTCGACCCCGCCATGGTGGCGGCGATCGATGATGGCATCGTCCTTGAGGCCCTGGGCATCGATCTCGACCGAGCCCTCGACGGGCCGCTTGAAGATGCCGGTCACGGCCGACTTGGCTGGGATGGGTTCGGGCTTGCCGCGGTTGACGCTCAGAAGAATGGCCATGTCAGTGCTCCCGGGCGGCAAAATAGCGGACTGTGCTGCGCAGGCCATCCGCCCTGGGGCCGAAGGTGCGCAGGGCCGACAACGCTTCGCCGACGATCTGGTTCAGCCGCTCCCGGGCGGCATCGACGCCGAGCTGGGCCACCAGGGTCTGCTTGCCCATGCCGGCATCCTTGCCGGTGGCCTTGCCCATGGCCTGGGACGTGGCGGTGACGTCGAGAAGATCATCGGCGAGCTGAAAGGCGCGACCGGCCGCCTCGGCATAGGCAGTGAGGACCGAAAGGGCGCGCGCGTCGGCGCCGCCGAGAATGGCACCCATGCGCACGCTGGCGCGGATCAGGGCGCCGGTCTTCATCGCCTGCATGGTGGCGATCTCATCGCCCGAAAAGCCGCCCTGCTCGCCCTCGATATCGCGCATCTGGCCACCCACCATGCCGCCGGCGCCCGAACCGGCGACCAGTTCGGCCACCAGAGCGATGCGTATGGCGGGATCGGGATGGCATTGCGGATCGGCGAGCAGGCCGAAGGCATGGGTGAGCAGGGCGTCGCCGGCCAGGATGGCCGTCGCGTCGTCATAGGCCTTGTGCACGGTGGGCCGGCCGCGGCGCAGGTCGTCATCGTCCATGGCGGGCAGGTCGTCGTGGATCAGCGAGTAGCAGTGCACCATTTCTACTGCGAGGCCAGCAGCGAGGGACTGGGCCGGCGGAATGGCAAAGAGTGCAGCCGCCTGGCGCAGCAGGAGGGGGCGCAGCCGCTTGCCGCCGGCGAGGCTGCCATGGCGCATGGCGGCGACCAGCCGTTCGGCGGCCGGACCGGGGCCGGAAAGGCGCGCCACGGCAAGCCGATGGTCCAGTGCCGTCTCCACGGCATTGGCGCAATCGGTCATGTCGGCGGCGAAATCATACATGGGTCTGTAGCTAGCCGGTCATCCGTGCGGGGGCAAGGTGGCACTGGAATGTGCCGGTCGCGTCGGCTATTGAGCCGCTATGGCACGACGCAGCAAACCCAAGGGCATCTGGCGGATCCTCCGCCCCATTGCGGTGGTCGTCGTTCTTCTCGCGGCGATTCCGGCGCTGCTAACGCCGCTCTATCTCTTTGTCGATCCGGTTTCGGTGCCCATGCTGGAGCGCTATGTGACGGGGCGGCCGGTGGTGCGCGACTGGCGCGACCTAGGCGAGATTTCCGACCGGCTCAAGGCATCGGTGATCCTGTCCGAAGATGGGCAGTTCTGCCGCCACTGGGGTGTCGACCTGGGCGCGCTGCGCGACGAGGTCGAGAACTACATGGCCGGAGAGGAGGCGCGCGGTGCCTCGACCATCACCATGCAGGTGGCGCGGAACCTCTTCCTCTGGAATGGGCAGAGCGTGGTGCGCAAGGCGCTCGAAGTGCCGCTGGCGATCTATATCGACCTGGTCTTGCCCAAGCGGCGGATCATGGAAATCTACCTCAACATTGCCGAATGGGGCCCCGAGGGGCAGTTCGGCGTGGCGGCGGGGGCGCAGCGGGCCTTTGGCGTCGAACCGCAAAATCTCGACTGGCGGCGGGCGACCCTGCTGGTGACGGCTCTGCCCAACCCCATGCTGCGGCAGCCGGGGCGGCCTTCGGCCGGCATGCTGCGCATTGCCGGGATCATCGAGGCGCGGGTGGCCGAATTCGGGGCGCGGGCCAATTGCGTGGGCGAGGGCGGCCGGCTGGCGCTCTAGGCAGCCGCTGCCTCGTCGCGCAGCAGCAGTTCGGCCAGGGCCATCAGCTGGCGGTCGCGGATGCCCAGTTCATTGAGATGCCGGGCGGTATTGAGCACATAATCGACATTGCGGCCGGACAGGCCGACGCCGGTTCGGACCATGGCCAACTGCTGCTCGATGCTGAGATGGCCGGCAAACTGCTCGTGCCGCTCGTCGACGAGGAAGGCCAGGGCGCTGGCGGTGCGGCCATCGGCCAGATGCACCGGGCGCATCACGTCGCGATAGACAGCGGTGACCTGCTCGCGCGCCTGCAGATAGGCACGCACCTCCGGCCAGTCGCTGTCGGCCACCTCGAAGACCATGCCGCGGCAGGAGCCACCACGGGTGAGCCCGAAGACCAGGCCGGGTTGCTCGACGGTGCCGCGATGATGGTGGGAGACGATGGAGAGGCTGCGATGGGCGCCGCGCAGCAGGCCCTGCTGCGCCGAGACATGGGCGAAGCCGGGATTCCAGATGAGGGAACCGTAGCCAAAGACCCAATGGGTCGCTGTTGTATCTGAGCTTTGCATCGCCATAACCTGAACAGAAACCTAGGCAAGCTTGCCGCGCGAGGCAATTGCAGGCTCTGGATAGAAGCCATGCGATCCTAAGACGACCCGGATTTACCGGCAATGAATGCGTGCTGCGGCGATGACACTTTAGTCCGCCAGCCGGGGAAGGTAAGACTGCCCGCCATGAAAAAGCGAATCATCATTCTTGGCAGCGTCGTCGTTGCCGTGGTTGTCCTGTGGAGCGCCGCCTGGCTGGTGCTGGCCGGGATGGTCCGGCAGAATATCGAGGCGCTGGCCGCTGCCGACGGGGTCACGACGCCGAGCCTTTCCTGCGAAGCGCTCGATATCGGCGGCTTTCCGTTCCGCTTCGATGTTGATTGCAGCAATGCAAATATTGTCAGTGGCGATGTCGCCGTGGCAGTGCCGGGCATCCGCGCCAGCGTGCGAGTCTATGCGCCCACCCATATGCTGGCCTCGGCGCTGGGCCCGCTGCAGCTGACCGACAGCTTTACCGGTACGCGCAACGCGGTGGCCTGGTCGGTGCTGGAGGCCAGCGTGCGGCTCGACAACTGGCGCATCGCGCGCGCTTCGGTGTCGGGCAAGGATATGGTGTGGTCCGACAGCCTGTTCGGCGATTCGGTAATCGCGCAGAGCCCGGCGGTCGAGCTGCACCTGTTCGACATTCCCGAGCAGCATGATGCCGAGCGGCGGCTGGCAGCGCTGGCGCTCTATGGGCGGGCGCAGGCCCTGGCCTGGCCGGGGCTGACGCTGGCCGACACCAATGCGGAAATCGAACTCGAACTGTCGGGCCTGCCCGACGATGTGCGCGCCTGGGGCGATCCAATGCTGCTGCCGGCGATGCAGCAGGCGGGGGCCGAACTCAAGGTGGTTTCCATCCACGGCACCGATGCCAGCTCGGTGCTCGATGCCAGCGGTGCGCTGCGGCTCGATGCACAGGGCGCGCCGGAGGGGCAGATCGCGGTGACCTCGACAGGCGTGGCCGAACGAATCGGGCCACTGATCGAGGAGCCCTGGCGCACGCTGGTGCTGGGCACGCCGGCGGCAGATGGGTCGCACACCAACCAGCTCAATTTCCGAGGTGGCGGGATCTATTCGGGGCTGGTGCCGATCGCAGCGGTGCCGCCGCTTTATTGATCGTGCGGTGCCACGACCTCGTCCTTCCGCAGGCCCAGTATGAGGTCTACCGAAGTGCTAGTGAGACGGCGAAGAGCGCGCCTTCGGGCCATTCGGGCGTAGCCCTCAGGGCCTTGAGCACTAAAATCGCTCCACTGGACCGATTTTTCCCTCCGGGTCGCGCTCAAGCGTCGTCGCCGCCGCCATGTTCGCGGACGAAGGGCACGCCCGGCACCGGCGGGGCCTCGTGCGGGCGGCCGAAATCGGGGGCGGCAGTTTCCTGCCCGGCCGAGATGATCGAGCGGCGGATGGCGCGGGTGCGGGTGAACATGGCCTCGAGCGCCGGGCCATCGCCCAGGCGGACCGAGCGCTGCAATACGCTGAGATCCTCGGAAAAGCGGCCCAGCATTTCGAGCACGGCATCGCGGTTGGTCAGGAACACGTCGCGCCACATCACGGGGTCGGAGGCGGCGATGCGGGTAAAGTCGCGGAAGCCGGAGGCCGAGAACTTGATGACCTCGGACTGGGTGGCGGCCTCGAGATCGGCCACGGTGCCCACGATATTGTAGGCGATCAGATGCGGGATATGGCTGGTGATGGCCAGCACCATGTCATGGTGGGCGGCATCCATGGTCTCGACCTGGCTGCCCATGGCGCGCCAGAAGCCGGCGAGCTTTTCGGTCTTGGCGGGATCGACCTCGGGGCCGGGCGTCAGCACGCACCAGCGGCCGGAAAACAGTTCCGCAAAGCCGGCCGAGGGGCCGGAATGCTCGGTGCCGGCAATGGGATGGCCGGGGATCAGGCTGACGCCGGCGGGGATGTGCGGCTCCAGCGCCTTGACCACATGGCCCTTGACCGAGCCAACATCGGAGACGATGGCGCCGGGTTCGAGCGCCGGGGCGATGGCCTGCATCACACTGTCATAGGCACCCACGGGGGTGCACAGGATCACCAGATCGGCGCCGCGCACCGCCTCGGCGGCGTCGAGGGTATAGATGTCGCCCAGGCCGAGCTCGCGGGCCTCATCCAGCGTCTCCTGCTTGCGGGTGGCAATGGAGATGACCTCGACCAGCCCCTGGCGCCGGGCGGCCAGCGCGATGGAGGAACCGATAAGCCCGATACCGATCAGGGCCAGCTTGCGGAAGTGAACAGTCATGCGATCTTGACCAATGCCTTGAGAATGCCGACGACGCCGCGCATCGCCTGTTCGGAGCCGATGGAAATGCGCAGCCCGTCCGGGATGCCGTAGGAGGCGCCGATTTCGCGCACGATGAGGCCGCGCCCCAGCAGGGTCTGGAAGGCCAAAGCAGCGTGATCGGCATCAGGGAACATGACCATGACGAAATTGGCCTGGCTGGGCACGACGCGGAAGTGGTTGGACTGGTTCAGTTCAGCCGTGATCCAGTCGCGCCACTGCGCATTATGCGCCTTGAGCCGGGCGGTGAACTCGACGTCGCGCGCCGCAGCCGCGCCGGCAAGCTGGGCCGGCAGGCTGACGTTGAAGGGGCCACGAATGCGGTTGATGGCGTCGACGATGGGCGCCGGGCCAAACATCCAGCCGATGCGGGCAGCGGCGAGGCCCATCTTGGAGAAGGTGCGGACCATGACGACGTTCTGCGCCTCGCGCACCAGGGCGGTGGCCACGGTGAAATCCTCGGCCGTGACATATTCGGCATAGGCATTGTCGATGACGAGGAGAATGTCGGGGCGCAGGCCGGCATGCAGCCGGCGGATCTCGGCATCGGGGAGATAGGTGCCGGTGGGGTTGTTGGGGTTGGCCAGCCAGACGACCTTGGTCTTCGGCGTCACGGCGGCCAGCAGGGCATCGACATCGGCGGTATAGTCATCCTCGTCGACCATGACGATGGCCGCACCTTTTGCCCGGGTGATGATGGGATAGACCGAAAAGCCGTAGCGGCTCATGACCGCCTCGTCGCCCTCGCCCAGATAGCACTGCGCCAGGAGGTGCAGCAGATCGTCCGAGCCGTTGCCGCAGACGATCAGCTCGGGATCGATGCCATGCACTTCGCCCAGAGCGGTGCGGAGAAGGCGCGACGAACCCTCGGGATAGATATCGAGGTGATCGGCGGCGGCGCGAAAGGCCTCCATCGCCCTGGGGCTGGCGCCCAGCGGGCTTTCATTGGCCGAGAGCTTGACGGCATTGCTGCCCGGCGCGCCGGACTTGCCGGGCAGGTAGGGGGCAATGTCGAGAATGCCGGGCTGCGGAACGGGGCGGATAGTGTCGTCGGACATGATGCCAATCTGGGCGGAAAAACCGCGCGGACCATAGTCAAAGCGCGGGCGGAAGGCAAAGCGGAATGCGCTATCCCTGGCGTGCCGTGGCGGTGTTCATGCCCGGGACGCGGACGAAGCGCTCTTCGCGCTTGCGGCGGGGGACGGCGGGGAAGGCCTCCTTGCGGGCGCGCACGCAGATGACGCCGCTCATGGCCGGGCCGAGCAGTCGGCCGGCCCGCTCGAAGAGGCGGGTGGACTTGAGCACCAGCGAAGACTGGAAGGGCGGCACGAAGAGGCCATCGCGCCAGGCTTCCGGGACGAAGCTGTGGTCGCGCAGGAGCTTGTCGAGCTGGCCACCCGAATAGGGATTGCCCGAGCCGAAGGGGGTATTGTCGCGCTGCGCCCAGATGCCGCGGCGGCGCGGCACCACCATGATCAGATGACCATTGGGTGCGGTGATGCGCCAGAGCTCGCGCATCAGCTCCTCGGCATCGGCGACGTGCTCGAGGGCATGGATGGCGATGGTGAGGTCGACGGCCGCATCGGTCAGCGGCATTTCCAGCGGATCGCAGAGCACGGTATGGGACGGGCCTTCCCGCGGCCAGGCCGAGGCGCCCTGGCGGGCCGGCATAAAGGCCAGCACCCGCTCGGCACTGTCCAGTGTGAAACGCAGATAGGGCGTGGCAAAGCCGAGCCCCAGCACGCGCTTGCCGCGCACATCCTCGGCAAGGCCCATGACCTGTTCACGCACCAAGGCGCGCGAAATGCGCCCGAGCGGGGACTTGTAATAGGCGATGAGGCGGGTGACGTCGGCGGTCATGAGCGCAACTTGCCGGTTTCCCAAAGACTTGTCCAACGGACCGGTTGTCATGTGGCTGCGGCGCACCTAGCTTTCAAGCCGTTCTAACGTCCCCAGGAGTTGCGCCATGAGTCTGATCGTCGATGTGTTCTCAGCCCGGAGCGACAATTTCGGCTATCTGGTGCATGACACCGCCACCGGCCGTACCGCGGCGATCGATGCGCCGGAAGCGGCCGCGATCCGAAACGCGCTGATCCATCGGGGCTGGACCCTCACCGACATCTTCATCACGCATCACCATATCGACCATGTCGAGGCGATCCCCGAGCTCAAGGCGGAATTCGGGGTCCGTGTCGTGGGGCCGCGCGGGGAGGCCGACAAGATCGAAGGGCTCGACGTGCTGGTCGCCGGTGGCGATACGGTCACGCTGGGCGAGACAGCATTCGATGTCTATGACGCGCCCGGGCATACGCTGGGCCATATCGTCTTTCACGACAGGGTCGGCAAGCACCTGTTCACCGCCGATGCGCTGTTCTCGCTGGGCGTGGGCCGCATGTTCGAGGGCATGCCGGGGCCGATGTGGGAAGGGGTCAAGGCGCTGCGCGCGCTGCCCGACGACACGCTGGTCTATTGCGGGCACGAATATACCGCCAGCAATGCCAAATTCGCGCTGTCGATCGATCCGGACAATGTGGCCCTCCAAAAACGGGCGGCCGAGGTGACGGCGCTGCGGGCGGCGGGCAAGGCCACCATTCCTTTCCCGCTGGGCGAGGACAAGGCGGCCAATCCATTCCTGCGGGCCGACGATCCGGTGCTGGCACGGCAATTCGGGCTCGAGGGCGCCGAGCCGGCCGAAGTGTTCGCAGCCATCCGCAAGGGCAAGGACAATTTCTAGCCAAGCCGGGCGGTCGCCGCAGGGCGATCGCCTTTAACCATGCCGCGCTTTGGGAGCCAAAGCGTTAACAAAACGTTAGCATCTGGCACACCGATTGCTCTTAATAGGGCATAGGGCCAGATCATGTGTCTCATTTCGAGACAGGCTGGCCCGCTTTGAGACAAGCGAGGCACGCAATGGCCAATTCTGACACCAAAGCTGGCGGACTGCCCGTCCGGGTGGGTGCCGCGCGTCCCCGGCCTTCCCTGCACCGCACCGAGACGGCGGCAACCTTTGTCAGCCAGTTGCTGGCCGAGCGCGATCATCTGCCGCCCCAGCGTAGCCGCCGGCGCGACACGCCCGAGGGCGCCATCGGGGCCTATGCCGACGGCGCCAAGGTTGCGGTGAAGCGGATGCCGATGGGCTACCGGACAAGCATCGTCGCCTAGCTCATCGTGACGTCGCGGCCGGCGCTGGTGATGGAGACGGTGAAGCCCGCAACAACATCGATCAGTGCCATGACCATGAGCAGGAAGAACACCGAGCTCGAGGCGGCGCCCGCCAGCAGGAATTCGATCAGGAACGCCACGAAGAGCACCATGGAGAGCATGTGCTCGACGATCGATGAACGTCCGGCATTGGTGGATTTCAGCACTTCGATGAAGAGCGCGATAATGCCGATGACCAGCAGGAAATCGCCGGCGGTGATGGCCCAGGGCGTGCCGGAGACCATGGGAATGGTGAACAGGCCATTGCTCCAGCCGGTAGGGGAGCCGCCAAAGAACAGGAATGCCACGATATTGTAGAGCACGAAGGGCAAGACCAGCAGCGGCGGGATGAAGCGGCCGTTGCGGCGCGGGGCGTGCGGGGTCGGCATATAGACGGTTTCGGTCATCGTGGCGGCTCCGGTTTGGCGCCGTGCACCATGCCAGAGGCCGGCATGGGCGTGAAGGGCTCCTGACGACCCGCGACCACCGAGCGACACCTCCCCCTTCATGGGGGAGGCAGGGAGGGGGTGCGGAGAGCCCTACATCCGGGCTAGCCACTCCCCCACCCTTGATCCCTCCCCACAAGGGGGGTGTCGACTGAAATGTCAGCGCTTCAGTTTGAGCGGGCCGACCATCTGTTCGGGCTTGACCTCGGCGTCGAACTCCTCGCCGGTGAGCAGGCCCAGGGCGATGGCTTCCTCGCGCAGGGTGGTGCCGTTCTTGTGGGCGGTCTTGGCGATCTTGGCGGCGTTGTCGTAGCCGATCTTGCGATTGAGCGCGGTGACCAGCATCAGCGACTTGTTGACCAGTTCATCGATGCGCTTGCGGTCGGGTTCGATGCCGATGGCGCAGTTGTCGTTGAACGACTTGGCGCTGTCGGCCAGCAGGCGCACGCTCTGCAGGAAATTGTAGGCGATGACGGGCTTGAAGACGTTGAGCTCGAAATTGCCCTGGCTGGCCGCAAAGCCGATGGCGGCGTCATTGCCCATGACCTGGGCGACCACCATGGTCATGGCTTCGGACTGGGTCGGGTTGACCTTGCCCGGCATGATGGAGGAGCCGGGCTCGTTTTCCGGGATGATGATCTCGCCTAGGCCCGAGCGCGGGCCGGAGGCCAGCCAGCGCACGTCATTGGCGATCTTCATGAAGGCCACTGCGAGCTGCTTGAGGGCGCCCGAGGTGCCGACAAAGGCGTCGTGGCCGGCCAGGAGGGCGAACTTGTTGGGACCGGTGACGAAATCATGCCCGGTGAGGGTGGCGATTTCCCTGGCGACGGCGACGGCATAGTCGGGATGGGCATTGAGGCCCGTGCCGACGGCGGTGCCGCCCAGGGCCAGTTCCTTGAGCTGGGGCAGGGTGGCCTTGATGGCGGCCACGGCATAGTCGATCTGGGCGACCCAGCCGGAGATTTCCTGGCCCAGAGTCAGGGGCGTTGCATCCTGGAGGTGGGTGCGGCCGATCTTGACCACGTCCATATAGGCTTCGGCCTTGGCGTGGAGCGTATCGCGCAGCAGGGCGACGCGCGGGAAGAGATAGTTCTCTAGCGCCTCGACAGCGGCGATATGCATGGCCGTGGGGTAGGTGTCGTTGGACGACTGGCTCATGTTGACGTGGTCATTGGGGTGCACGGGCTTTTTGGAACCCATGGTGCCGCCGGCCAACTCGATGCCGCGGTTGGAGATGACCTCGTTGACATTCATGTTGGACTGGGTGCCCGAACCGGTCTGCCAGACCACGAGGGGGAAATGATCATCCAGCGTGCCGGCAATCACCTCGTCGGCGGCGGCGACGATCAGGTCGCGGGTCTTCTCGTCGAGCAGGCCGAGCTTGTGGTTGGCGAGGGCCGCGGCCTTTTTCAGCACACCGAAGGCGGTGACGATTTCCTTGGGCATCTTCTCGCCGCCAATGTCGAAATTGGCGAGGCTGCGGGCCGTCTGCGCGCCGTAATATTTATCGGTCGGAACCTCGATGGTGCCCATCGTGTCCGATTCAACGCGCATGCTCATGGCTCAACTCCGATATTGGCCGCTCTTTCCGGCGGCAGACAAAGCAAAACGGCCGATCCTGGTGGGGATCGGCCGTCGGCATAACAGAAACGAGCGCAAGGCGCGCCTCGTCTTTCGTTTTATTTCTTGACGTCGAGAACCTGGCGACCGCGATACATGCCGGTCTTGAGGTCGACGTGATGCGGACGGCGCAGCTCACCGGAATCCTTGTCTTCAACATAGGATGCGGTGGCAAGAGCGTCGGCCGAGCGGCGGAAGCCACGCTTCATCGGCGAGGTCTTTCGTTTTGGCACTGCCATGGTCGGTACTCCGAATTCAATATCGTTGCGCCGCCAAAGCGGCCCAGAGAGTTCATCTCTGAAGGGATTGACCGGCTCTATAGAGCAAGTATCGGGGCTTGGCTAGGGGGTTTTGCAGGAGTCGCGCGGGGACTTTTCGGTCCTGCTGACAACAGCCCCGCCGTGGGAGGCCAGGCCCTTGTGGCTAGGCCGCCTGGGCGCCGGCGGCGGGCTCGGCGCCTTCAAGGTCCCAGATCGTGGCCATCCGCTGCGTGGCGGCGGCGGGGGAGAGCAGGCGGAAGGCGCGATCAGCACAATCGAGTGCCAAGCGGAAGCGGGTGCGGCTCATCGGGTCGCTGACCAATTCATTGGTCGAGCCGACCCAGAGGACATGGCTGCCCTTGGCGATCAGGTAGAGATCGGAATCGCCCATGGCGAAATGATCGACATTCTCGCTGACCAGTCCATAGGTCCGGCCCGAGCGGCCCTGCCAGTTGCTGAGCCGGCCAAAGCCGTGGATCAGGACGTTGTTCTCGACAGTGCCAGCCATTTCACGCCATCTCCAGCGATCATCGAACAAGAACAAAAATAGAACAAATTCAGATAGACGTCAAGCGGTTCGGCGTTCGATGACTATATGTATGTGCGTGTTCGGCTATATCGTCAATATGTAGTGGTCAGGAGGCCTGTGCGCGCGACTCCTTGAGGGCGTCGAGCCTGGCCTGAAACTCAGGGCTGACGGGACGGCCGAGACCGTTTTCGGCTGCCTTGAGAATCAGTTCATCGGAACCGCATTCGATGGCTTTTTTGAGTCGGTCGAGAAAAACGTCGGGCGCGAGGCCGGCTTCGATGGGGGGCAGGAACTTGGCCTCGGCGGTGCCGGGCCAGATCAGGAGGCTGTTGCGGCCCCAGAACAGGCCGGAATTGAGTGCCACCGGCACGACGGGCACCTTAAGCTCCATATAGAGCCGGACAATGCCCTGGCGGTAATCGGCCGGCGCGAGCGGCGCCCGGCGGGTGCCTTCGGGGAAGATGACGATGCGGCAGCCCCGTTCGATGGCGGCATGGGCCTGCGCCATCATCAGCGGGATGGCCTCGGCCCCGCGCTTGCGGTCCACCTCGATGCAGTCGAGCGATCGCGCGGCCCAGCCGAAGAAGGGAATGCGCATCAGCTCCTTCTTGACGATATAGGCGGGGCGGCCGGTATAGGGGAAAATCGCGAACACATCCCAATCGCTCTGGTGCTTGGCGGCGATGATGCAGCCGCCGGCGGGGATGTTTTCCTCGCCGCTGACCTTGGTCTTCACCCCGGCTATGGCGCGCAGATAGGCGAGGTTGGAGCGGCACCAGAATTTTGCCAGGCCCCAGCTCAGCGGGGTGCGGCCGCTCACCAGCGCAATGGTGCCGATGGTGACGGCGACGAGCGCGGTCTGGCCGATGAAGACGAAATAGAACAGCGCTGTCCGCAGCGCCTGCACGATTGCCATTGGTCTCTCCTGCGGCCTGCGGCCATTTCGAGCGTCATACCGGGCAAATGCCCGCTTGGCGAGGGCGTTCCCGACCCGGCAGGGCTAGGACGTCTCGCCGAGGAAGCGGCGCACGGTGACGCGCGAAGTGATGGCGGTGAGTGCGGCGATGACGGGCACGACGGCGGCGATACCGATAATGCCGGCCAGGCCCAGGGCAAAGCGCCCGAACAGGACGCCGACCTGGGCGCCGGCTTCGCTCGACAGCATGTTGCCGGCCGCGGTGCCGACCAAGGCGAAGAACAGCAGGGCCGCGATGGTGCCGAGCAGGCCGCCCTGGAGGCCGATGGAAAGGAACCGCCCCTGGAATTCGCCGGCAATGAACTTGTTGGAGGCCCCGATATAGTGGAGCACGTCGACGATCTCGCGATTGGTCGCCATGGCGCCGCGCGTGGCAAAGACGATGGCGAGCACGGTGGCGGCGCCGATCAGGATCAGCACCAGCAGGCCCGACAGCACGATGGTGCCGGCCATGGTGTTGAGCTGCTGCCGCCAGGCGGCGTGGGTATCAAGGCTGGCGCCCTGCACGGCGGCGAGGTTGCGCTCCAGCCCGGCAATGTCGGCTTCGGCCGGGTCGGCCAGCTGCACCACGACGAGGCGCGGGATCTCGATGGCGGTGAGATCGAGCCCGGCGCCGAGCCAGGGCTCGAGCAATTGCTGGCTTTCCTCGATGGTGAGGGCGCGGGCCGAGGCGACGCCCGGGGTGGCTTCGGCCAGTGACACGGCCGTGCGCAGGTTAGAATCCATCAGCTCGCCCTCGACAGGGCGCAGCTGGATAGTGACTTCGCGCCCGACATCGGCCGACCAGGCAATGGCCGATTTCTGCACCAGCACGACCCCGCCGAGCGTCACCGCCGAGAGAAAGCTCATGATGGTGATCAGCAGCAGCAGGGTGCGGCCGGCGACGCTCTTCTCGGGGACGATGGGTGCCGCGCCCTTGCGGGCGGGGAGGAGGGCCAGGATGCGCTCAATCATGGATCACCAGCTCGCCCTTACTCAGCAGCATGCGTGGATAGTTGAACTTGTCGAGCAGTGGCAGTTCGTGGGTGGCCAGGATGATGGTCATGCCCAGGGTGCGGTTGAGCTCGGCAAAGAGGTGGACGAGGCGGCTCGACAGGTCGGGATCGACATTGCCGGTCGGCTCGTCGGCCAGCAGCACCTTGGGCCGGGCGATGACGGCGCGGGCGATGGCGGCGCGCTGCTTTTCCCCGCCAGAGAGCAGCGAGGGCAGCGCATTCATGCGCTCGCCCAGGCCCACCCATTCGAGCAGTTCGGTGACATTGGGGCGATATTCGCTCTCGGGCTGGCCCAGCACGCGCAGCGGCAGGGCGACATTCTCGAATGTCGTCAGGTGGTCGAGCAGGCGGAATTCTTGGAAGACGATGCCGATATGGCGGCGCATCTGCAGGAGGCGGTCCTGGCTGAGATTGTTCACATCCTCGCCGAACATGGTGACCCGGCCGCGCGAGGGCTTGAGCGAGAGCAGCAGGAGGCGGAGCAGCGAGGTCTTGCCGGCGCCCGAGGGGCCGGTGAGGAAGTGGAACGATCCCGGCTCGACCGAAAAGGTCAGGTCCCGCAGGATTTCAGGACCATTGCCATAGCGTAGCCCGACATCGGAAAACTCGATCAAGAGTGCTTGGCTCCCCATTGGTCCGCTTGTGACGCGAATCAAAACGTGCGCGCATCATAACAGCCATGGGTGCTGCATGCGCCTGAAGCTGTCCTTGCCGGTATGAAAGGGGCACAAATGTGGTGGATTGCGTGCGGGCCGGGGAGGGGTTTGAGGAGTTTTAACTCCCGCCCTCTAGGGTCACCGGAGAAATGCCCCGATCCCCCTTCCGTCCGGCCCGATGATCATCACCTGTCCCCATTGCGAGACCAAGTATCAGGTGACCTACGAGGCCATTGGCTCGGCAGGTCGCAAGGTGCAATGTGCGCATTGCCAGCAGGCCTGGCAGCAGCGCCCGCTGGACCCCGAGCCGGAACCGCCCACGAGCGAACAGAAAGAGGCTTTCGAGGCGATTGCCGAAGATGGTCTCGACGAGGCCATGGCCGACGAGGAGCGCAAGGTCGCCGCCGAGATCGCCAAGCGCCTGGCGCAGGAACAGGCGGCCGATGGCGTCCAGCGCAAGGCGGCGGATGCCGGCAAGACCGAGGCCGCCATGCTGCGCAAGCGGCAGAAGGATTTTACGCGCCGGCAGAGCGCCATGGTGGCAGACCTGCCGCTGGCCCGGCTGCGGCGCAGCATGCGCATCGCCTCCGTGCTGCTGGTGGGCGGGCTGGCCGCGACCGGCTATTTCGCCCGGGTACAGGTGGTGGAGCGCTATCCGCAGATGGCCGGCGTCTACGAAGCCATCGGGCTGGGCGTCAATGTGGTTGGCCTCGACTTTTCCGATGTCACGACGCTGCGCACGCTGCGCGACGGCAAGGAAGTGCTGGTCGTTTCCGCGCAGATCGTGGGCATCAAGCGTGAGCCGGTGGTCGTGCCATCGGTGGTGGTGACCCTGCTCAATGCCGAGGGTGAGGGCATTTATGAGTGGAGCGTGACCCCATCGGTCCGTGACCTGATGGCGGGCGAACGCTCGACCTTCGACACCCAGCTGACCATGCCGCCGGGCGAAGCGACGCGCGTGCGCCTCAGCTTTGCCGGCGGACAAGATGTGCGGAAGGCGGCCGACGGTACAGCCGGCACGACCGCAGAGACAACACCGGAGCATAATTGATGGCCCGCATTCTGGTAGCCGAAGACGATCCTTCCGTGCGCGCCTTCGTGGTCAGCGCACTGACCATGAAGGGGCATGAAGTCGTCGCCGAGGAGGATGGGGGCCTGGCCGCCGAGACGGCTGATGCCGAAGCGGGCCGGTTCGACCTGCTGCTCAGCGATATCAAGATGCCGATCATGGACGGGATCGGGCTGGCGCTGCATGTCGCGGCCAAGTTTCCCGACATGATCATCGTGCTGATGACCGGCTTTGCCGATCAGCGCGAGCGGGCGCATGGGCTCGATGCGCTGATCTACGACGTCATCACCAAGCCCTTCACGCTCGCGGACCTATTGGCCAAGGTGGACGATGCGCTGGTGGGCAAGCCGGTGGAAGTGCTGTCGCTCGGCCGACAGGCGCAGCTGCAGTAGGACGTGCACCCCCACCTAGCCTCCCCTGAAGGGGGAGGAATCCCAGCGGTGCACTGGCAATATCGTGCCCTAGACCCGATCTGTCCTGAAGCGCTAGAGCCAGTCCGGCACGCTATCGAGTGCGATCAGGTCGTCCAGCGACTTGCGTGGGCGGATGACGTGGAAGCGGTCGCCGTCGACCAGCACTTCGGGGATCAGCGCGCGGGAATTGTAGGTCGAGGCCATGACGGCGCCATAGGCGCCGGCACTCATCACCGCCAGCATGTCGCCTTCCTTGACGCCCGGCATGGTCCGGGCCTTGGCCAGGTAGTCACCCGTCTCGCAGACCGGACCGACAATGTCGGCGGTGATCGGGGCGAGGTTGGAGTGATTGACCGGCACCACGTCGTGGTGCGCTTCATACAGGGTGGGGCGGATGAGATCGTTCATCGCCGCGTCGACGATGACGAAATTGGTCGCGCCCTGCTTCACATATTCCACCTTGGTGACAAGCATGCCGGCATTGCCGACCAGCAGGCGCCCGGGTTCGATCACCAGCGAGCAGCCGAGCTGGCCGATCTTGTCGCGCACCACCGCCGCATAGGCCTCTGGATGGGGCGGGGCTTCCTGGTCGTGATGATAGGGAATGCCCAGGCCGCCGCCGATATCGACATGGCTGATCGTGTGGCCGTCGGCGCGCAGGGTTCCGACGAGTTCGGCCATCAGGCCGAAGGCATTGCCGAAGGGTTCGAGATCGGTGATCTGGCTGCCGATATGCATGTCGACGCCCACGGCCTCGACATTGGGCAGGTCGGCAATACGGCGATAGACTTCGTGCGCGCGGGCATAGGGAATGCCGAACTTGTTCTCGGCCTTGCCGGTCGAAATCTTGGCATGGGTGCGGGCATCGACATCGGGATTGATGCGCACCGACACCTTGGCGGTCAGGCCCATATCGGCGGCGACCATGGAGAGGCGTTCGAGCTCGGGCTCGCTTTCGACATTGAAGCACTTGATGCCGGCCTGGAGGCCACGGCGCATTTCGGCAATGGTCTTGGCGACGCCGGAAAAGACGATCATCTCCGGCTTGATGCCGGCGGCAAGGGCCCGCTCGAGCTCGCCCAGCGAGACCACGTCGGCGCCGGCGCCTTCACTGGCCATGAGCTTGAGCACGGCCTGATTGGAATTGGCCTTCATGGCATAGGCGAGCAGGGTCGGGATGCCCTCGAAAGCCGCCTTCACCACCCGCACATGCCGGCGCAAGGTGGCGCTGGAATAGACATAGAAGGGCGTGCCCACCTTGGCGGCGAGGTCCTTGATGTTGACGTCCTCGGCATAGAGCGTGCCGTCGCGGTGTTCGAAGTGGTGGACCATGCTCGTCAGCTTCCTGCCTTCCCTCTCCCCTTGCGGGAGAGGGTGCCCGAAGGGCGGGTGAGGGGTTCTGTCCACCCTCGTGGACCCCTCATCCGGCGCTGCGCGCCACCTTCTCCCGCGAGGGCAGAAGGGAGGGTGGCCTAGGCTCTATTCCAGCGCATCGGAAAACGAAAGCAAGACTTATCGATCAGCCTCATAAGCCGCCTCGATGCGGTCGGCGACCAGGGACTGGAGCTGCCAGAGATGGGGATCGTGGATGCCGATGTCCTCAAGATGCTGCACGGTGGCGTGGAGATATTCGGCCATCGAGCCGCGTGATCCCACGGCCGTGGCGAGCACGTCGGCAATGGCTTCGACGGACAGGCCCGAGACGTAGCGGCCCGAATTGCGGTCCATGCAGAAGGTGAGGGCGCGGATGGTGCGGTCGCCACTCCTGGCATTGACCCAGCGCGGCGGGAAGGGCGAGGGCAGCCAGCCCATTTCGCGCTCCAGCAGCTTGGTCATGCACTCATCGATCTGGCCCGGGGGCAGGCGATAGAGCACGCCGTTGCAGGCGCCGCCGCGGTCGAGTGCCAGCATCAGGCCGGGATTGGCATCGGAGCCGCGAAAGCGGTTGTTCCAGCCGAGGCAAAAGGCGCGATGCCAGCCGCGGACCAGGCCGGTGCGCATCTCGACGAAATCGCAGGCCGGTTTCCAGATCAGCGAGCCATAGGCAAAGATCCAGACCTCGTCATGGTCGCGGGTCGGGCCGAGCAGCTCGGTCGTGGTGCGGATATGGTCGTCAGGCGTCGCGGCGCGCATGCCGGCGGGTGGGGGCGGCATCTCTTCGGTGGGATCTTGCGGCTGCAGGTAGCCGACATGGCGCTCGGTCAGGCGCATTTGTCGGGTGTTTTTGGGCACTCGTCTCTCCGCGTCGCCGAGGCAGAACAGAAACGAATCGTGCCTGCTCAGCCTCGGGCCATTCGAGCATAGCTCTCATGGCCTTCTCACCTAAAATCGCTCCACCGGGGCGATTTTGCCCTGCGGGCCGGCTCAAAGCCCGTCATCACCATGGGTGCCATGCTTCTTCTTGCCCAGCGGCTTTGGGTCGTGCGGTTGCCCGGTCAGCAGCGTCTTCCAGCGGGCGGCCTGGATGAGCACATTGGCGGGGGCGGTGCCGCCATAGCTCTGGCGCGCGGCGACCGAAGCTTCGACGGTCAGCACCTTGTGGATGCGGCTGTCGATGCGCTCGTCGATGAATTTGAAGTCCTCGATGGTCAGCCCTTCCAGCCCGCAATTCTTCTGCTCGGCCAGGGCGACGATCTGTCCGGTGATGTGATGGGCATCGCGGAAGGGGATATTGAGCTCGCGCACCAGCCAGTCGGCGATGTCGGTGGCGGTGGAGAAGCCGACCGCGGCGGAAACGCGCATGCGCTCGCGATTGGGGGTCAGATCGCTGACCATGCCGGTCATCGCGGCCAGCGACAGCGACAGGGAATCGAGCGCGTCGAAGGCGACTTCCTTGTCTTCCTGCATGTCCTTGGAATAGGCGAGCGGCAGGCCCTTCATCACCACGATCAGGCTGGTCAGCGCGCCCAGGATGCGGCCGATCTTGGCGCGGACGAGTTCGGCGGCGTCGGGATTGCGCTTCTGCGGCATGATGGAGCTGCCGGTGGTGAACTTGTCGGAGAGGCGCACGAAGCTGAACTGCGCGGAGCTCCAGATCACCATCTCCTCGGCGAAGCGGGAGAGATGCATGGCACAAATGGTGGCGGCGGCGAGGGTCTCGAGGATGAAATCGCGGTCGGACACGGCGTCGAGGCTATTGGCGGTGGGCCGGTCAAAGCCGAGTTTTTCGGCCGTCATGTGCCGGTCGATCGGATAGGGCGTGCCGGCCAAAGCCGCTGATCCCAAAGGACTTTCGTTGAGCCGCTTGCGCGCATCGAGCAGCCGGCCGGCATCGCGGCCCAGCATTTCGACATAGGCGAGCAGGTGATGGCCGAAGGTCACCGGCTGGGCGCTCTGCAGGTGGGTAAAGCCGGGCATAATTGTTTCGGCTTCTTCCTCGGCGCGGGTCACCAGAGCCAGCTGCAGCGTCGTCACCTGGGTGACCAGGGTGTCGATGGTGTCGCGGACATAGAGCTTGAAATCGGTCGCAACCTGATCGTTGCGCGAGCGGGCAGTGTGCAGCCTGCCGGCAGCATCACCGATCTTTTCTCGCAGCTTGCTTTCGACATTCATGTGAATGTCTTCCAGTGCCCGCGAGAACGTGAAGGTGCCGCCCTCGATTTCGGCCAATACCTCGTTCAGACCGGCTACGATGCTGTCGCGGTCGGCCTGCGTCAGAATGCCCGTCTCGGCAAGCATTGTGGCATGGGCGATCGATCCGGCAATATCCTGGCGGTAGAGACGCTGATCAAAGCCGATCGAGGCGTTGATCTCTTCCATGATGGCGTCGGGGCCGGTGGCAAACCGGCCGCCCCACATCTTGTTGCTCATCGAATACCTCGGAGATTGCTTATGACCGACATGCAGGCGCCCCGTCCCGGAGCTACGAGCCGGGTCCGGCTGTGGGTCACTCTTGGGGTGGTGGGATTGGGCGTAGCTATAGCGGCGTGGGTGTGGCTCGGCAATGCCGCCGGGGCAAAGGAATGTCCGGTGCAGGCCGAGGCAGCGGCGGCCATCGACGCAGCGGCCATGGGTGAGCTGGCGGCGCTGAACGGGACCGGCGAGGGAAGGGGCTATGCGACCATGGCCTTCAAGGATGCCGCCGGCGCGGACGTCACGATGGCCGATTTCAAGGGCAAGGCGCTGCTGGTCAATTTCTGGGCCAGCTGGTGCGTGCCGTGCCGGGAAGAAATGCCGGCGCTCGATGCGCTGGCGACGAAATACAATTCGGATACCTTCATGGTGCTGCCGATCAATCTCGACATCGGGGAAGGCGGGCTGGTCAAGGCGCAGGCATTCCTCGATGAAAACCAGTTCGCCAACCTGCCGCTTTATGCCGACAATACCTTTGCCGCCTTTGACCGGCTCAAGCAGCAGGCGGTGGCCGTCGGGCTGCCGGCAACGCTGGTGCTGGACGAGAATGGCTGCGAGCTGGGCGTGCTGCAGGGGCCGGCGGAATGGAATACGCCAGACGGCGAAGCCGTGATCGAGACGCTGCTGGGGTTGGGAGTCTAGACCAGCCGATCGACGTCGGCGCCTGAGCTGACGACGGGCGCCCTGGCTTCGCCATCGGGGCTGAGGTCGGCTGCTTCGGCCTGCCGCGTCAGCACGGCCCTGTCGAGATCGGCGCGCAGGCGCGCCACTTCGGCCAGATGGGTGGCGCCGGCCTTGCCGGCCTCGTGCACGAGGCGATTGATCATCACTGCGGGGCCGATGCCGAGAGCATTGCTCATCGCAGCGTTTCCTATGCCAGCTTGTCGATCCGGGCGCCCTGGCCGGGCGGCGGGGCCGAGCGTGCCGACTGCATCAGCGTGTCGAGCAGGTCGGTCTGCATTTCATGGGCTTTCTTGAACACGGCAATCTGGACGCTGTGCTGCGTCTTGGTCGCGTTCATGGCAAGCATCTGCGTCGAGAGGTCGGTATTCATCTGGACCTCCTGTGCTGACAGTCCGGTGATGACCCTAGGCCCGGGATGTAAACAAAGGCTTGGGCAATCGTGGCAATTTGGTGAAATTTGCCTGCTTTGTTCCTTTACTGCGCATTAACGGCACTTTGCAGAGTTGGCGCCGATAACGGGCAAGTTCATGTCTCGCTTACGCTTTTGCGGCCAGATGCTCACATTCGCGTCCCGAGGCTGCCCCTTCGCATGTTCATTCAGGAACTGTTCCTTGCCCTCGTTCACGCCACCAGCCTTCTAGCGCTGATGGCGATCGCCTTCGGCATTGTCGAACGGCAGGACTGGCACCGGGCCGTTCGCTCGCTGCTGCAGGGCGTGATCTTCGGCAGCGGCGCCATCGTGGCCATCATGACGCCGGCCCGGATCGGGGAAGGCGCGGTGGTGGATTCGCGGGCGCTGATCGTCGGCTTTGCGGCGGCCTTTGGCGGCTGGCCGGCGGCGCTGGTCGCGGTGGCCATCAGCGGCAGCTACCGGCTGTGGCTGGGCGGGGTGGGCGCCGGTCCTGGCGCACTGGGCATTGTCGCGGCAGCGCTGCTTGGGCTGAGCTGGCGGTATTTCCTGCGCCCCAAGGGACGCATCAAGGTGCGGCACCTGCTGGTGCTGGGTTTTGTCATCTCCTGCTATCTGCTGACCGGCATTGCCATGGGCTACGCCACGATCTGGTCGCTGCTCAGCCTCATCGGGCCCTATATGGTCACGGCGTCGGTGACGGCCTCCGTGCTGCTGGGGCTGTTCGTGCAGCGCGAGCTCACGCAGATCGAGCGCGAGCAGCACTGGAAGACCGATGCCCTTACCGATGCGCTGACAGGCCTGCCCAACCGGCGCGCCTTCGAACGCGGCATCGAGGGGCTGCGCTCTCCCGACAGCGAAGCGGCGCTGCTGATCCTCGATCTCGACCACTTCAAGGTGGTCAACGATACCCACGGCCATGCGGCGGGCGACCATGTGCTGCAGCGGGTCTCGGACATTCTGCGCAGCCATACGCGCAACCATGACCTGCTGTCGCGCCTGGGCGGCGAGGAACTGGCGGTGCTGCTGCCCGATACCGATTCGGCCCGGGCCTTCCAGATCGCCGAGCGGCTGCGCCGGGCCATCGAAATGCTGGACATCAGCTGGGAGGGCCGCAGCATCGCCATCACCGCCAGCGTCGGCGTCGCCCTGGCGTCAGGCGCCACGCCAAGCAGCGAGCTGTTCGTGCAGGCCGATGCGGCGCTCTATGCCGCCAAGCATAATGGCCGCAACCGCGTGGTGTTTTCTGGCGAGATGCTGCTGCGCGAACCGCTGGCGCCGGTGGTCGAAGACCAGCCGGCTCTGTCCTCGCGCGCGGCCTAGCGTCAGCCGCCTTTTTTCAGATCGCCATGATTGCCGGGGATCCAGAGCACGTCCCTGGCGCCATTGCCATTGGCGACCCGGGCCAGCACGAAAAGCAGGTCGGACAGCCGGTTGAGATAACGCACCGTTTCGGGGCTGGTATCGGCCTCGGCAGCGGCCAGTTCGACGGCAATGCGCTCGGCGCGACGCGTCACCGTGCGGGCCACATGCAGCGCCGCGGCAAGCGGTGAGCCGGCGGGCAGGACAAAGCTCGTCAGCGGCGCCAGGTCGGCATTGTAGTGATCGATCTGCTTTTCTAGAAATTCGGTCTGTACCGGGCGGATGCGCAGCGACGGATACTGGGCGTCCGGTTCGTCGAGGCCGGGTGTCGCCAGGTCCGATCCGACGTCGAACAGGTCATTCTGGATGCGGCCGAGCAGCATGTCGACCTTGGGCATGGAGCCGGTATGAATGCGCGCGGCGCCGATGCTGGCATTGGCTTCATCCACCGTGCCATAGGCCTCGACGCGCAAATCATATTTGGGGCGGCGCGGGCCGCGCACGAGACTGGTCGTGCCGGTGTCGCCGGTGCGGGTATAGATGCGGTTGATCTTGATCATGTGCGGCTAGCCCTGCCGGCCGCCGAACAGGAACAGCGCGCCCAGCAGCAGCACAAGGGCCACGGCCTGGCCGATGACGCGCAGGCGCATCAGGCGCTGGCTGGTATTGCCCGGCCCCCCCTTGAGCATGTTCCACAGGCCCATGCCCAGGATGACGACGACGAAAAGCAGGGCAAGGGCAATGGCGATATTGAGAGCGGTCTGCATGAAATCCTACCGATTGAAGTGCCGACCATGGATATACGCAGTGAGACCCTCGGCGAGCGCGTCATAGATGGCACGAATCCGGTGTGAGGTGAACAATTCCCTGTGTGTGGTGAGCCAGACCTGGAGCGGCGGGATCCTGAGGTCCAGCGGCAGGGCCACCATGCCCGGCGTCGTGGCCACCAGATTGGCCTGGGCGAAGCCGATGCCCAGCCCGGCCCTGATCAGCTCCCACATTTGCGTCTGCTCGTCGGAGCGGAGCAGGAAGTGTTCGCGCCGCAGCGACAGGCCGAGCTTTTGCGCATGGGCGATGATGGCGTCGGAGCGGTCCATGCCGATCATGTCGTGGTCGTAGAGCTCCTCGATGGCCCGGGGCGTGCCGCGGCGCGCCAGATAGCTTTCATGCGCGGCGGGCACGATGGGCAGATCGCCCAGATGCCGCGTAACCAATTCGAGCTGGGTGGGGCGGAACATGCGGATGGCGATATCGGCCTCGCGCAGCAGCAGGTTCTCGGCCGAATCGGAAGGCACCAGCTCGAGCGCGATGCGCGGATAGAGCTGGCGTATGGGCACCAGCAGCCCCGGCAGCGCATAATTGGAGATGATGGCGCTGGCGGTGATGCGCACCGTGCCGCCCAGATCATCCTGGGCCCCCTCGGCCATGATGGCGGCTTCGGCCAGGGCCGACTGGGCGGTATTGACGGGCTCATAGAGCCGCAGGGCGGTGCTGTTGGGCTTGAGACCGGTCAGCGTGCGTTCGAAGAGGGTCAGGCCGAGATCGGCCTCGAGGGTTTCGACATGCCGGCCCACGGTGGGCTGGCTGATGCCCAGCTCGCGCGCCGCAGCGGAAAGCGAGCCATTGGCCACCACGGCGGCGAAGCTGCGCCACAGGGCCCAGTCGGGTTCTCTATTCATTTATGAATATCACATATAGGATTTCAGCCGATACCGCCACGATAATGAATGCGCGATGCTGATGTCCAGCGCGTAATGGAGACGGCGATGAGCAAGGGTAAGGTTACGGTCCTCGGGATCAACGGGCATATCGGCCAGCATGCGGCGCGGGCCTTTCACGAGGCGGGATTTTCAGTGACCGGCTTCGGCCGGTCCAACCGCCATCCGATTGCGGGCGTCGGCTTTATCGAGGGCGATGCGGCGAGCCTTGATGACCTCAAGCGGGCGATCGCCGATGCGGATATCGTCGTCAACGGACTGAACCTGCCCTATGACAAGTGGGACAAGGGCCGCGCCGAGGCGCTGCTCGCGACGGTTATCGCGGCCATGGGCGACAGCGGCAAGACGCTGCTGTTTCCGGGCAATATCTACAATTATGCCGCCACCGACCGGCGCATCACTCCGGCGACGCCGCAGCGCCCGCAGACGCCGCGCGGCGCCATCCGCGTGCGGCAGGAAGAGATGCTGGCGGCGGCCTCCAAGGCCGGCAAGTTCCAGACCCTCATCATTCGCGCCGGGGATTTCTACGGGCCCAACACGGTCGGGGACTGGTATGACCAGGCCATCATGATGGATGCCGGCAAGGGCAGGATCCATTCCATGGCCGATCTCGACGTGGGGCATGCCTGGGCCTATCTGCCCGATCTGGGCCGGGCCTTTGCCCTGGTGGGCGAGCAGCGCAAGGCGCTGGGCCGCTTCGAGACGTTCCACTTTGCCGGCCATTACGTGACGCATGGCGCGCTGATGGCGGCGATCCAGGCGGCATCGCCCGCCCCGCTCAAGGTGGTGCCGCTGCCCTGGATATTCCTCCAGGCCATGGGGCTGGCCAATGGGGTCATGCGCGAAGTGGTCAAGATGCGTTACCTCTGGAACAACCCGATGGAGCTGGTCGATCCGCGGCTCGACGCCCTGCTTGGTCCCGATTTCGGCACGCCCTTCGAGGTGGCGGTGGCCGAGACGGTGAAGCCGTTCCTGAAACGGAAGGCGGCGTGAGGGGAAAGCTCTTCTCCAACCCGAGGGTGCTGGGGTCTAGAGGCCCACAGCCCGTCTCACATCCTCGGGGGTCCAGCCCCTGGCGCGCAGATCGGCGAGGCTTTCCGACCCGCGCGACTTGGCGAGCTTTTTGCCATCGTCGCCCAGGATCAGCTTATGGAAATTATAGATGGGCGAGGGCAGGCCGAGCAGCATCTGCAGCAGGACATGGATATCGGTGCCCGCCTCCATGTCGCGGCCCCGGGTGACATGGGTTATGCCCTGCGCGGCATCATCGACGACGACGCTAAGGTGATAGCTGGCGGGCGTGCCCTTGCGCTGCAGCACGACATCGCCCCAGCGCTCGGGCCGGGCATAGCGGACCTGTGGCCGGTCGGTGACGAGCGGGCCGACTGCGGTAAAGGTCAGCATGCCAGCGCGCTGCATGGCCTTGGCCACATCGAGCCGGAACTGCACCGGATCGCCCCGCTCCAGCCGCTCGATCTGGATGTCGCGACCCAGATGCCGGCAGGTGCCGGGATAGAGCGGCGCGCCTTCGGGATCGGTATCGCCGGCACGGGCGGCAATCTCGCTGCGCGAGCAGAAACAGGGATAGAGCAGGCCCTGGTCGCGCAACTGATTGCCGGCTGCGGCGTAATGCTCCAGGCGATCGGACTGGCGCATGACGGGCTCGGGCCAGTCGAGGCCCAGCCAATGCAGATCCTCAAGGATCGCCGCGGCAAATTCGGGTTTACTGCGCTCGGCGTCGATGTCTTCGATCCGCAGCAGGGCGGTGCCCCCGAGCAGCGCGGCGGCGTTCCAGGTATAGAGGGCCGAATAGGCGTGGCCGAGATGCAGCCTGCCATTGGGGCTGGGCGCGAAGCGAAGGATGGGTCTGGGTGATTTCTGCGACACGGGGGTTTTCTACATGAGCGAAATCCTGCCGTCACCGCGCATCGACAGCGCCGAGGCGATTGCCGGCCATATCGACGTGCTGGTTGGCATGGATCCGCGCCTCGTGGCGGTGCGCGACTTTGCCGGCCCGGTGCAGCCGCGCATCAATCCGCCAGGCTTTGCCGGCATGGCCAAGGTCATCACCGGCCAGCAATTGTCGGTCACGAGCGCGGCGGCGATCTGGGGGCGGTTCGAGCAGCTGCCCGGTGCGCTCGATCCAGTGCGCTATCTGTCGCTTTCCGAAGAAGCGGTGCGGGCGACAGGATTTTCCGGCGGCAAGTTCCGCACCGTGCGGGCCATTGCCGAGGCCATGGTGGCCGGCCAGCTCGATTTCGCCCATCTCGAAACCCTGCCGGCGGAAGAGGCGGTGCGGTATCTGGTTGCCCATAAGGGGATCGGGCCGTGGACGGCGGAGGTCTATCTCATGTTCTGCGCCGGGCATCCGGATGTGTTTCCAGCCGGGGACCTGGCGCTGCTCAAGGCGGTGCAGCACGGGCTCGGGCTTGACGCTCGTCCGTCCATCAAGGACATGATCGGCATCGCCGCGCGCTGGACGCCGCATCGCTCCGCCGCGGCCTTGTTGTTCTGGCGCTATTTCGCGGTGATGCGCGATCGAGAAGGGATTTTGTTGTGACCAAGCTTTCCGGCCCCATGCTGCCGCCCGCTTCCGGGGGCCTGCCGCAGCAGGCGGTGGTGCTGCTGCATGGCTATGGCAGCGACGGCAATGACCTTATCGGGCTGGCGCCGCATTGGCAGGGCGTCCTGCCCGACGCGGTGTTCATCGCGCCCAACGGGCCGGACCAGTGCCGGCAGCTGGCAGCGGGCTTCCAGTGGTTCGATGTGAGTTTTGAGGGCGACCGGCTGGCGAGCCGGCAGACCGGCGTGCTGCAGGCGCGGCCGGTGCTGAGCGAATTCCTCGATGACCTGTGGAACCAGACCGGCATTGCGCCGGAGAATACGATTCTCGCCGGCTTCAGCCAGGGCGCCATGATGGCGCTGCATGTGGGGCTGTCGCTGGAGCGGCCATTGATGGGCATCATCGCCTTTTCGGGCGCCTTCCTGCCGCCAGAGGGCTTCGGCACGGCGCCGCTGGCCAAGAGCCCGGTCTGCCTCGTGCATGGGGACATGGACCAGGTGGTCGATGCCAGCCTCAGCGCTGAAGCCGATGCCGCGCTGCGCGGGGCGGGCTATGACGTGGCCTATCATGTCAGCCATGGCGTGGGGCACGGCATCGCGCCGGACGGGCTGGCCTTTGCCACGGCATTCATCGAGCGCGTGGCGGCGAAATAAGACATTGTCCCCCGCTTCACAGCCCTGACACAAAGGGCTTAGTATAAGGGGGCTATGGACTTACTCGATTCCCGTTCCGGGAGACTCAAGTGACGATCCACGTGTCGCCTGAGGCCTGTCCCGCATTGGTGCTGAATGCCGATTTTCGGCCGCTCAGCTACTATCCGCTCTCGCTCTGGTCGTGGCAGGACGCGATCAAGGCGGTGTGCCTCGATCGCGTCAATATCGTGTCGCACTACGACACGGTCATCCATTCCCCCAGCTTCGAAATGCGGCTGCCCAGTGTGGTATCGCTGCGCGACTATGTGAAGCCGGCGCGGCACCCGGCCTTTACCCGCTTCAACGTGTTCCTGCGCGATCGCTTCCAGTGCCAGTATTGCGGCTCCAAGGATGATCTGACCTTCGACCATGTCATCCCCCGCTCCAAGGGTGGGCTGACGACCTGGGAGAATGTCGTGGCCGCCTGTGCGCCCTGCAACCTGCGCAAGGCCAACCGGATGCCGCAGGAAATCAAGATGTTCCCGCATCAGGCGCCGTACCATCCGACCGTGCATGACCTGCACAATAATGGCCGCGCCTTCCCGCCCAACCACCTGCACCAGAGCTGGCTGGACTATCTCTACTGGGATATCGAGCTCGAGCCGTAGCGCTTGCCGATCGGGGCGCCAATAACTATTATTGGTGCCGTCCTGTCGGAGACCTTGTCATGGCGATCAGTGCTGAACTGGGTGAAAACCTCGAAAAGGTCGTGAACGACCTAGTCGAGAACGGCCGCTACAATTCCAAGAGCGAAGTGCTGCGCGAAGGCGTGCGCCTGGTGCAGGAGCGCGAGGCGCGGTTCCAGGAACTGGCGGCAAAGCTGCAGGCGGGTCAGGACGATATCGACGCCGGTCGGGTGACGCCGGCCGAGGAGGTATTTGCCGAACTGCGCGAGATCATTGAACAGGTTGCCAAGAAGGCGTCTTGATGCGCGTCGCATTTTCGGATGAATCGAAGCGCGACCTGCGGTCCATAACGATTTTCATCTCTGCAGATAGCCCTAGCAGGGCCAAAAAGTTCGTTGGAGGTTTACAGGCGGCGTGCCTCGGACTGGCGGATCATCCGGAACGATATGCGCTCGTGCCAGGCTTCGAGGCCCACGCTTATCGTCGCCGCCCGCTTGGCAACTACGCCATTATCTATGCCGTCGGCGCCAATGCGATCATGATCGTACGGGTGCTGCACACAGCCATGGATTTGGTTGCAGCGCTCGGCTCCGACTAAACCCGGCGGTTCCGCCGGGCCTGTGCCCAGATCGAAACTCCCAGCAGGGCGACGATGGCGGTGGCGATCAGGGCGTTGTAGCCGGCCAGGGAAATGCCGAGGAAGCGGAACTGCACGACGTCGCAGCCGATGACCGGGGTCAGGTTGCTGAGCGCGTCGAAATCCATGGTCTCGCCGATGCCGGTGCAGGCGGTGGGGCCGGGCCAGAAGCCCCATTCGACGCCGGCATGGTAGTAGCCCAGATAGGCGCCCCAGACGAAGATGGCGGTGACGATGGCCATGGCAATATACCAGACCGCCAGAGGCAGCCGGTTCCAGGTGACCAGCACCGCCAGCAGGAGCGGCAGGCCGTAGTAATAGGCCAGGCGCTGCTCAAGGCAGAGTTCGCAAGGCACCAGCCCGCCGATATATTGCGAGCCCAGCGCGGCCAGGATTGTCACCAGCCCCAGGACGAAAGCGAGGCCCGCCGATTTCTTGTCGAGGGGGTGAAGGATCGATGCGGCCATGCTGGGGAACTCTCGGGTGACGCAATTGTGGGGCGGCGTTTCCGAACCACGAAACCGGTATCCACTTTTGCTGGAAACGCCGCAAGGGTCAGGCTGGATAGAATGCGTTTGCGGCAAATTCCAGCGGGAAACAGGCTTGTGATCAGTCGCCCGGCAGGGTGATTCCGGCGGCCTGGCGCAGGGCAATGGCATTGGCCGGCGCGTGCAGCTTATCCTCATGCACAAAGTAGGCGAAGACGTCCTTGCCGGCGGCGGTCCAGCCAGTGACGGTGTTCGCCCAGTCGGCAATGTCGTCGGGCTTGTAGCCGCCGCCATCGCCGCGTGCCGGCCCCTGCAGGCGGCAATAGGCAAAGTCGGCCGTCAGCTCGCGCGATGGATTGTCCGGCGTATCGGCGATGACGCGCGCCACATTGTGCTCGGCCAGCATGGCGTTGACTTCCGGCACGTCGAAGCTGGCATTGCGCATCTCGATGGCGTGGCGGATCGGGACGACATTGTCGGTGGCGAGATAGGGCGCCGATTTGAGACGGCCATCCGCCTTGCCGGCCAGTGCGACATAGTCAGCGACCGATTTGGGCAGCAGGGCCAGGAAGGCGCCCAGCACCTCGCGGTTGTAGCTGATATTGGGCGGCAATTGCCAGATGAAGGGGCCAAGCCTGGCGCCCAGAGCCAAGGGGCCGGAGGCAAAGAAATTGGCGAGTTCGGGCTCGCAATTCTTGAGCCGCTTGATGTGGGTGACCAACTGCGGGCCCTTGATGGAGAAGACGAAGCCATCGCGCGCCTCGCCGGCCCACTTGGCAAAGCTCTCGGGCTTCTGGTTGGCCCGGAAGGTGGCGTTGATCTCGATGCTGCCGAGCCGGGAGCTGGCATAGGCCAGCTCCTTTTTTTGCACCAGACCCCCGGGATAGAAGGTGCCGCGCCAGGGTTCGAACACCCAGCCGGCCGTTCCGGTGCGCAATGTGCCTTGTGTCGTCATGCCGCTTGCCTCCGCCGCCGAGCTTTGCCCGGAGCGGAGGCGCTTGGCAACCGGCTAGAACTTGTAGTTGAGGCCGGCGCGCACCACGCTGAAGCGCTGGGTGGCGTCGATATTGCCCACGCCGGCGGGCAGGCCGTTATAGGACTGCGTCCCCAGGTCGACGTAAAGATACTCGGCCTTGATCGAGATATTCTCGGTGGCCTGGGCCTCAAGACCCGCGCCGACCGTCCAGCCCATATGGGTGGCCGACTGTGAGGTGGTGACCCCGCCCGGATTAGTGAGGCTGGCCGAGCCGCGACCGGCAGCAATACCGGCGGTGACGAAGGGCATGACCTGGCCGAAGCTCATGCCGGCGCGGCCGCGCAGGGTGCCGTAGAAGTCGATGCCGGCCTTGAAGGACCCCACGCCGGGCAGGTCCTCGGTGTGGCCGATATTGGCCCATTGCAGGTCGGCTTCGCCGCCCAGCACGAAGCCGCCCATATCCATATTATAGCCGGCCTGGGCGCCGAACTGGCCGCCGCTGGTATTGTTCTGGGTCTGCGCGCCGCCGCCGACCGGCTGGCGGGTCAGCGTGCCCCAGCCATAGCCGGCATTGACGCCGGCATAAAAGCCCGACCAGCCGGAGGCCGGCGTGGGCGAATAGACCGGGCTCGCGCCGCTGTTCCAGCCGAGATCGGCTGCCTGGGCAGTGCTGGTCAGCAGCAGGATCGCGGAAAGCATGATGCCAAGACGCTTCATGGATGTCCTCGTGTGCAAAAATGGGCCAAAGAATTGTCCGCAAAATGCGACGGAAAAAATTAACACCGCGGTAAGGAACAGGGTTAACGGCACAGCGGGAGAGCATGACGCGGGCTTTATCCCTGCGCGGCGCGCATGGAACCGGAAGTCTCACACGCAATGGTGTTCAACCGGCAGGGCGATCAGCCGTGGCTGAGCTCGCCATAGGCGCCTTCGACGATGGCGATATGCTGGCGCATGGCGGCTTCGGCGCCGGTGCGGTCACCCTGGAGGATGGCGTCGACCACCACGCCATGTTCGGCATGGGACCGGCTGAGCCGTCCCAGCGCCTTGAACTGCGCCCGGCGAAACGGCTGCAGCCGCTGGCGGGTGGAGCGGGTCACTTCCGACAGATAGGCATTGTGGGCGCCATCATAGATGGCGGAGTGAAAAGCCTCATTGGCGTCGGCATAGGCGGCGTGATCGCCCTCGCGGACAATGGCGGCCATCTGGATATGCAGGGCATCGAGCGCGTCGCGCTCGGCGGCACTCATGGCGATGGCCGAGAGGCCGGCGCAGATCGCCTCGAGATAGCCCATGACCTCGAACATGCCGGCCAGGGTCGCGTCATCGGGTTTGGCGACGAGGGCGCGGGCATGCGGCTTCTGGTCGATGAGGCCACTGGCGGCAAGCAGGCGCAGGGCCTCGCGGATGGGAGTGCGCGACACGGCGAATTCCCCGGCCAGGCCCGTTTCATCGAGCGGCGTGCCGGGGGCGAGTTCACCGCTGATGATGCGGGCGGCCAATTGCCGGCGGATGTCTTCTGCCGATGTGCGGGGGCGCTTGAGCACGCTCTTGCAAACTCTCTGTCGTTCAGGCGGTCATCGGGATGTCGGCATCATGCTGACATGGGCCGCCGCGACGCACCATCCGGCCGGGGTGCGCAGCCAGGTCTGCTGCTGCCGCCCCACCGCATCGGGAAAGTCATCCCGATAGAACAGCGTCGAAGCTGTGGCAACATCGCTGCCATAAGTGACGATGGTAAGGCGATCCAGTCTGCGGCTGAACGGGCGCTGCAGGGCGCGGAAGGCGCGGATCTCGTCAATGCCATATTGCAGTTCGCCGACACCATAACGGACGGTATCGGGGCGCTGGACGAACATGGCGTCGAGCGTGGCCGCATCATTGGCCAGCAGCGCCTCTTCGTAGCGGTCGAAGGCGGCGCGGACTTCGGCGACGATGGCGGGGTCGTTGAGCATCATGCCGGCACCGCCTCCACGGCTGCCTGCAGCGCCGCCAGCGGCGTCACCCAGCCGACAATGCCGCCCTGGGCGGCGATCATCTCGACGGTGGCGGCCTTGAAGGCCGGGAAGTAGCTCTCGGTGGCGTCTTCCACCAGCAGGCATTCATAGCCGCGGTCATTGGCCTCGCGCATCGAGGTCTGGACGCAGACTTCCGTGGTGACGCCGGCAAAGACCAGGTGGGTGATGCCTAGGCCCTGCAGCGTCTCGTGGATGCCGGTGGCCCAGAACATGCCCTTGCCGGGCTTGTCGATGACGATCTCGCCCGGCAGCGGCGCCAGCGCCTCGACGATCTGGTTGCCCGGCTCGCCCGCGATCAGGATGCGGCCCATGGCGCCCAGCTCGCCGATGCGCAGGCCCGGCCTGCCGCGGGCGATCTTGGCGGGCGGGCAATCGGAGAGGTCCGGGCTATGGGCCTCGCGGGTGTGGATCACGGGCCAGCCTTGCCGGCGGAACAGGGCGATCAGCTCGGCAGTGGTCGGAATGATGGCTTCGAGCAGGGCGACATTGTTGCCGAGACTGGCGCCGAAACCGCCCGGCTCGATGAAATCGCGCTGCATGTCGATGACGACGAGCGCGGTATGGGCGGGGTCGAGCTGGAAGGGATAGGGGCGGGCGGGGATGGGGATCATGGGACAGCCCCTTCATCCCGCGATAGGAAGAACCCCCACCCTTGATCCCTCCCCACAAGGGGGAGGGAGACGATGGGGCCAAGTCTTGTGGCAAACAGCTCCCGCAAATGCCGCGCAGGCTTCCCTCCCCCTTGTGGGGAGGGAGTGAGGGTGGGGGTGAGTTCCACGCACGAAGCCATCATCAATGCCCCGCCATATGCTGGCCGATGGTGTTGCGATCGGTGTCCTCGATCTTGCTGACATAGGTGATCGTCCCCCCGCTCATCACCGCGACGCGGTCGGAGAGTTCCAGGATCTCGTCGAGGTCCTCGCTGACCAGCAGCACGGCGGCGCCACGGTTGCGCTGTTCCATGATCTGGCTGCGGATTTCCGATACCGAGGCGAAGTCGAGCCCGAAGCAGGGATTGGCGACGATCAGCACGTCCACATCGCCCGATAGCTCGCGCGCCAGCACGGCGCGCTGCACATTGCCGCCCGACAGGGTCTCGATCGGCGCATCGGGCGAGGTGGTCTTGACGCGATAGCGGGCGATCAGCTCCTCGGCCTTCTTGCGCATCGGGCCGGGCGACATCCACCAGCCAAAGCGGGCGACGGGCGGCTTGTCGAAGCCGCGAAAGGCAATGTTTTCGGCCACGCTCATCTTGGGAGCGGTGGCGTTTTTCAGCGGTTCCTCGGGCAGGCCGAAGACCTTGAACTTGTCGAAGGCGGCGCGCCGGGGGAAGAAGTTCTGGCCATGGATGCGGATGGCGCCGTCCGAGAGGGGGCGTTGCCCGGCCAGCGCTTCGACCAGGGCCGACTGGCCGTTGCCGGAGACGCCGGCAATGCCGACGATCTCGCCGGCATTGACCTTGAGGTTGACCGCCTCGATGACATTGGCGCCATCGACATCCTCCGCAAAGAGCCCGGCCAGTTCGAGCACTTCGCGGTTCTCGTTGTGGACGCGGCGGGTGGCGCGTTCGCGCAGCTCGGTGTCGCCGATCATCATCTGGCTCATCTCGGCAATGGTGGCCGATTGTGCATCGCCCGAGCCGGTGAAACGGCCGCGGCGCAGCACGGTGAAGCCATCGCAGAAGGCCTTCACCTCGCGGAACTTGTGGCTGATCATCAAGACGGTGATTTCCTTGCGTGCCGCCATGTCGCCGAGCAGGCCCAGCATTTCGTCGGCTTCGCCCGGCGTCAGCACCGAGGTGGGTTCGTCCAGAATCATGAAGCGCTGGTCGAGATAAAGCAGCTTGAGGATTTCGAGCTTTTGTTTCTCGCCGGCTGACAGGGACGATACCTGAGCATCAAGCGGCACCCTGAAAGGCATCTGCTCCATGAAGGCGTCGAGGGCCTTCTTTTCTTTCTTCCAGTCCATCACCGCGGGGGCATCGGCGCGGGAGATGACAAGGTTTTCCGCCGCGGTGAGGCAGGGGACCAGGGTGAACTGCTGGTAGACCATGCCGATGCCATGGGCGCGGGCGTCCCTGGGTGAGCGGATGGACACCTCCTTGCCATCGAGCAGCACCTGGCCCTTGTCGGCCGAATAGAAGCCCATGATGGACTTGACCAGGGTCGACTTGCCGGCGCCGTTCTCGCCCAGGAGGGCATGGAAGGAACCAGCCGGTATATCGATGCTCACATCGTCGAGCGCCACCAGCGGCCCGAAGATCTTGGTCATGCCGACGGCCTTGAGCGAGGGCGCGCGGCCGGTGGCAAGGATGGGCGCGGCGGCGTTCATCTTGAGTCTCCTGGCAGCACCGCCAGCAGCTCGGTTGAGTTCGACACCGCCCCGAAGACGCCCCCCTGCATCTTGATCATGTCGATGGCGGCGAGGTGGTTCTCGACCTTGGTGGCGGCGCAGCAGTCTTCCAGCAGCAGGCATTCATAGCCGCGGTCATTGGCGTCGCGCATGGTGGTGTGGACGCAGACATCGGTGGTGACGCCGGTAAAGATCAGGTTGCGGATGTTCTTCATGCGCAAAACCAGTTCGAAGTCGGTGGCGATGAAACTGCCCTTGCCGGGCTTGTCGATGATTGCTTCGCCGGCCAGCGGTTGCAGCTCGGGGATGATTTCCCAGCCGGGCTCACCGCGCACCAGGATGCGGCCGCAGGGGCCCTGGTCACCGATGCCGGCGCCGATGCGCTGGCTGCGCCAACGCTTGTTGGCGGGCAGGTCGGACAGGTCCGGCTTGTGACCTTCGCGGGTGTGGATGATGGGGTAGCCTTTGGCGCGCATGCCGGCGAGCACCGCCTGGATCGAGCCGATCGGTGCGCGGGTCAGGCTGATGTCATAGCCCATGCTGTCGACATAGCCACCGGGGGCGCAGAAATCGACCTGCATGTCGATGACGATCAGGGCGGTATTGTGCGGTCCCCAATTGCCGTCGAAAGGCCATGGATAGGGATCGGCGCCGGCGATCGTGGTGCCGCCGGGGACCATGGCGTCGTCCACGCGTTCGTCACTCAAGCTCATGGTCAGCCTCATCGGTGCAAAGCCTCACTTGGTAATCGAGAGTTCGCCCGGCACCTCGCGCGCGGCGCCCTTGGAGCGGGCCGAGGCGATCATGATGAAGAGCGTCAGGATGTAGGGGGCGGCGTTGAAGAAGTAGTAGCCCTGCGAAATCCCGACCGATTGCAGCGAGGGGCCGATGGCGCCGGCGGCGCCGAACAGCAGGGCGGCCCAGATGCAGCGGATCGGGTCCCAGCGGGCGAAGATGACGAGGGCTACCGCCATCAGGCCCTGGCCCGAGCTGAGCCCCTGGTTCCAGGAGCCGGGATAGTACAGCGACAGGAAGGCCCCGCCGACGCCGGCGAGGAACCCGCCGGCAGCGGTGGCGAGGAAGCGCACCCAGTCGACCGAGACGCCCATGGCCCTGGCCGAGGCGGCGCTGTCGCCGGTCATGCGCACGATGAGGCCCCAGCGCGTATTGGCGAAGGCCCAGCTCATGGCGACGGCCAGGATGATGCCGACAAAGAACAGCGGATTGACCTGCAGCGCCTGGGCCAGCGCGGAGTTGCCGGTCCAGTCGCCGAGATGGATGGCGTCGAGGCGCGGGGCGGAGGGCTGGATATAGGGCTTGCCGAAAAAGAAGGCGACGCCGGTGCCGAAGCTCATGATGGCGATGCCGACGGCGATGTCGTTCACCTTGGGCAGCTTGCAGATATAGCCGTGCAGCGCGCCCAGGATCAGGCCCGAGCCCCCGGCGGCGAGCACGCCGATCCAGGGATTGCCGGTGTGGAAGCTGATGGCATAGGCGACCATGGCCCCGAGCACCAGATTGCCCTCGAGGCCGAGATTGATGCGGCCGGATTTTTCGGTGAGGCATTCGCCGAGCGCCACGAACATGAAGGGGGTCGAGACGCGGATGGCGCCGCCCAGCATGGCGATCAGCACGGTGATGAAGGCGCTGTCCATCATGTGCGGTCTCCCCTGGCCTCGGGCTGGAAGAATTTGAGGCGGCCATAGAGCGTTTCGCTGGCCAGCAGCACGACGAAGATGATGCCCTGCAGCACCAGCACGGTGGCGTCGGGCATGCCCATGCGGCGCTGCACGAGGCCACCTGCCGCGGCGATGGCGCCGAAGATGATGGCGACGGGCACGATCATCAGCGGGTTGTGGCGGGCGAGGAAGGCGACGAGAATGCCGGTAAAGCCGTAGCCGGCGACCAGCGAGGCATTGGCCTGGCCGTGGATGACGGCGACTTCGAAAAAGCCGGCAAGGCCGGCGCAGCAGCCGGCAATGGCGCAGCAGGCCACCATCAGGAAGCCCACCGGCAGCCCCTGCGCCTTGGCAGCGCGGACATTGCCGCCGGTCATGCGCGCGGCAAAGCCGAAGGTGGTGCGGCTCATCAGGATGAACAGGATGATGGCGAGAGCGACGCCCGCCGCAAAGCCCCAATGTACGTCGGTGCCGGGGATCGAGCCGATGCGATAGGCGTCCCCGATCGGCATGGTGCTGGGCTTGTTGGCCGAGGCCGGATCGCGCAGCGCGCCTTCGACGAAGAAGTTCATGATGGCGATGGCGATATAGCTCAGCAGCAGCGAGGAGATTGTTTCGTTGACGCCGCGATAGTGGCGCAGCCAGCCGGCAAGGCCGATCCAGAGACCACCCGCCGCCATGGCGGTGATGGCCATGATGAGCCAGGCAATGGGAGCTGCGGCCCCGCCTGTCACCAGCGGAATGGCGACAGCGGCCGCCGCGAAGCCGCCGAGCACCAGGGCACCCTCGGCGCCGATCATGGTGAGGCCGATGCGGGCGGGTATGGCAAAGGCCAGGGCGGTGAGGATCAGCGGGGCGGAGCGCTGCAGCGACTGCTGGATGGAAAAGCTCGAACCGAAGCCTCCGGTCCAGACCAGGGTGAAGAAATCGATCGGCGACTTGCCGATGACGAGCAGGAAGAGCGAGAAGATCAGGAACGAACCGAAGAGGGCGAAGACCGGCACGAAGATGGATTCGGCGAACTTGAGGGTGCGCACGTTGGGGGTGCGGGTGGCAGGGACTGAACCGGCTGTTTCTGCGCTCATGGGATTGCTCCGTGACCCCCTCCTAGCCTCCCCCTGAAGGGGGAGGAACCGTTCGGTTGACGTGGCGCGATGCCTGGCTGGCCCCGGTCGGTCCCTCCCCCGTCAGGGGGAGGTTAGGTGGGGCTGCCGCCTGCGCCGGACGTGTCGTCAGGTAATCGAGCCCACCACGCCCTCGAGCAGGTAGTTCATGCCGTCGAGCACGGGGTCGTAATTGTCCATCGCGCCCTCGATCACCACGTTGCCCGCATTGTCCTTGAGCGGGCCGACATAGATCGGTTCGCCAGCCTTGAGGGCGGCAATGGCGGCGTCGGCGGCGGTAATGGCTTCGGGCGTGGCGCCGGCGCCATAGGGCGTGTTCTGCAGCATGTCATTGTGGTAGCCGCCGGCGACGAAATTGGGCAAAGGCTCGCCCTTGGCCAGGAGGTCGGCATACATGGCGTAGATGGTGCTCCACTTGTATTCGGCGCCGGTGATGAAGCCATTGGGCGCCAGCGGGGCCTGGCTGGCATTGTGGCCGCAGGTCTTGACGCCGCGGCCTTCGGCCGTCTCCACCACCACTTTGGGGCCATCGACATGGCAGGTGATGACGTCGCAGCCGGCGTCGATCAGCGCATTGGTGGCTTCGGCCTCGCGCACGGGCATGGACCATTCGCCGGTGAAGATCACCTGCACGGTGGCATTGGGATTGGTCTTTTTGGCGCCGAGCAGGAACGAGTTGATATTGCTCAGCACCGAGGGGATCGGCTTGGCGGCGACGAAGCCGAGCTTGCCGGTCGGGCTGGACAGGCCGGCGGCGACACCGTCCACATAGTGGCCCTGGTTGAGATAGCAGAAATAGGAGCCGGCATTGGTGGGGTCGGCATCGGTCCAGAGCGGGGCGGCGTGGCGGAACTGCACGTCGGGATATTTCTTGGCCAGCTCGACTACGAAGGGGCTGTAATAGCCAAAGGAGGTGGCCAGGATCAGGTTGGCCCCGTCCAGGTTGATCATGGATTCGATGGACTGGCTGACTGCGTCGGTCTCGGGAACGTTTTCTTCCTCGATGACGGTGACGCCGGGCACGGTCTTGAGGATTTCCATGGCGGTGGCATGGGCCTGGTTCCAGCCGAAGTCATCGCGCGGGCCGACATAGACGGCACCCAGCACGATGGGGGTTTGCGCCCGGGCCAGGCCCATGGGCAGAGCCGCGGCGGCCAGGCCGGCGGCGCCGGCCTTGAGCACTGAGCGGCGGGACAGATTGATAAGCGACATTGACGAGCTCCCTGCACCGAGAGACGCGCCCTGCTGGCGGCGTCGTCATAGTCGATGCAAGGGGCATGCCAGCTTGTATGCAGCCCATCGGACGAAAAATCCTGATGAGTCGCAATAGTTTATGAATCGCGGAGCCCGAAGAGCAACGCGGCTACTGCCCAACATGTATGCCGAAGCTGCAGTAATGCTCAAAGAATGAGCATTGTATATGTCGTTGCATACAATGCGTTGGTCAGGCGTTAACGCGCAAAATCAGGACGAGGCCGCGGGAAGGGGACAGTGCTGCCGCTATTGGCCGTCGCCGCAAGCCCGGGGCGCAGGTCGGCGGCGAGCGAAGCCTCCGCGATCGGGGCGGTGAAGACCGGCACATGGGGCGGGCGCGGACGGGGCAGGCTGACGCCGACGGCGATGCGGCCGAGATCTGTGGCGACATAGGGATTGGGCGCGATCGTGTCGGTCAGGTTGGTTGGTTGGCCCTCGAGCCCCATGGGGAAGGCGGCTTCCTGCGCGGCGACATAGGCCTTGGCTTCCTTGCCGCAGATCAGCGGGCGCATGTTGACCGGGGTGGCGCCGGGCGCGTTGCCCAGGGTCAGCACGGTCTGCCCATTGGGCTGGGCAGCGCCGGTCAGGCCCTTGAGCACCAGTTCGGCGGCGCGCTCATTGCGTTCGCGCGCCGAGGAACCGCCCAGGACCACGGCGAGCATGCGCCGGCCATTGCGCTCGACGGTGGCCACCATGTTGAGGCCCGAGGCGCAGACAAAGCCGGTCTTCATGCCGGTGGTGCCGGCAAAGCTGGTCAGCAGCTTGTTTTCCGATTCCAGCGTCTTGCCGTTGAGCACCACTGCTTCGGTGCCGAAAATGGGCATGTATTGCGGGAATTCCTGCCGGATATAGAGCGAGAGAATGGCCAGGTCCCGCGCCGAGGTGACCTGGCTCGGATCATGCAGGCCATTGGGATTGGCATAGTGGGTGGCCGTCAGGCCCATGCGCGCTGCGGCATCGTTCATCATGCCGACAAAGGTGGCTTCGTCGCCCCCGACCGTCTCGGCAATGGCGACCGAAATGTCGTTGGCCGACTTGACCAGCATGACATAGAGCGCATCCTGCAGCGTCAGCGCACTGCCGACCGCAAGGCCGGACTTGGAGGGCGCCTCGTTGAAGGCGTTCTTCGACACGATCACCGGCGTATCAAGGCTCACCTTGCCCTGGGCGAGCTGCTCGAAGGTCACATAGGCGGTCATCAGCTTGGTCAGCGAGGCCGGATGCCAGGGCTGGCCGGCTTCCTGGGCGTAGAGCACGTTGAAATTGTCCATGTCGACCAGCAGCATCGGATTGGCGCGGGCTGGCGCCAGGCTCAGCAGGGCCAGGAGGAGGACGAGGACAAGACGGCGGGCAAACAGCACGGGGGGACGGCTCCGACAAAGCAGGGAAATCGTGGCCCCTCCATAGCAGCGGGCCGGGCAGAGCTCAATGCGGAGTGCCCCCGCTGACGGGGTTTTGAACCCTGCTGACACGATCTGTCGCTTTCGGGCGACAGTGTGCTCCCAGCAGATGGAGACAGCAGATGACCACGATCGTGACCATTCTCAGCGAGGGCTATGCCGATTGGGAGACCGCCCTGCTCAATGCCGGCGCGCGGCAATATTACGGCATCGAGACGCGCTTCGCGACGCCGGGCGGCCGGCCGGTGACCTCGGCCGGCGGGCTCCGGGTGATGCCGGACCTCGCCGTCGAAGATATCGACGTCGCTGCCATCGACGCGCTGGTGGTCAATGGCGGCACGGCCTGGAGCCGGGACGATGCGCCCGAGATTGGCGCGGTGCTGGTGGCGGCGCGCGATGCCGGCAAGACAGTGGCCGGCATTTGCGACGCCACTCTGGCCTTGGCCAGGGCCGGGCTGCTCGACACGGTCCGGCACACGTCCAATTCGCCGGACAATCTCGGTCCCACCGGCTATGCCGGCAAGGCGCTCTATCAGGATCAGCCGAGCGCCGTGGTCGATGGCCGGATCGTCACCGCGCCGGGAACGGCGCCGGTCAGCTTCATGGGCGCCGTGCTCGAAACGCTGGGCCTGCGCAATGGCGACCTCGATTTCTATCTCGGCCTGTATGGCGCCGAGCACAAGGCGGCGTGATCCTTACCTCTCCCCCAGGGGTCCGCGATGATGCAGTCGACACCCTCCCCCTTGTGGGGAGGGATCAAGGGAGGGGGGTATTTGGCCCCAATATTCGGGCCAGCCCGCCACCCCCTCCCAGCCTCCCCCGTCAAGGGGGAGGTGCCATTCGGTGATTGGGCGAGATCATGCCCAGTCCATATGCGATAGCCCTCTCCCTCAAGGGGAGAGAGGGGAGAACGTGCCCTACACCGGCAGCATCAATGTCGTCCTGCGCGACACCGTCCCGCTCAGCGGCAGGTCGGCCGATGACAGGCCGACCCGCAGGGTGAAGCTGCCGTCCTCGACCAGCCAGTGCCTCGACTGGGCGCGGAAGAAGGCGAAGGCGCGGGCGTCGAGCGCCATGGTCACTTGGCGGCTTTCGCCCGCCTTGAGCTGCACCTTGCGGAAGGCCTTGAGCTCCTTGGCCGGGCGCGGATCGGACGCGACATCGTCGGACACGTAGAGCTGCAGCACGGCCGCGCCGTCCCGCTCGGATACATTGGTGACGGTGACGCCTACCATGACGCTGCCCTCGGCTTCGAATTCGGCGTCGTCGATCGTGAGGTCGGCCAAAGTGAAGCGGGCATAGCCCAGGCCGAAGCCGAAGGGGAAGAGCGGGGTCAGGCCCAGCCGGTCATAGTGGCGATAGCCGACGAAGATGCCCTCCTCGTAGCGCACCTTGCCTTCCTGGCCGGGATAGACTTCGCGATCCTGGCTATGGGCGGGGTTGTCGGCCCAGCGCACCGGGAAGGTCTGGGGCAGGCGGCCGGAGGGTTCGGCGACCCCTAGCAGCACGTCGGCAATGGCATTGCCCGCCTCCTGGCCGGGATACCAGGCCTGGATGAGCGCTGCGACCGAGCCGATCCAGGGCATTTCCACCGGCCCGCCGGTCTGCAGCACGACAATGGTATTTGGATTGGCATTGGCGATGGCCGCGACCAGCTCGTTCTGGCGGCCGGGCAGGTCGATCGAGGGCAGGTCGCTGCCCTCGGTGTCCCATTCGCCATTGCGGCCGACAAAGACGATGGCCGTATCGGCGTTGCGCGCGGCCAGCACGGCCTCGGCAATGGCTTCATTGCCCAGCGGCAGGCCTATGCCGGCGGCAAAGGCGGCGAGACCCAGGGTGGCGAAGTCCTTGGTGGCAAATTCGATCACCACTTCATGGGCGCGGCCGGCTTCGAGGTCCACCGTGCCGACCACCTCGTCGCAGCCTTCCTCGAAGAAGGTGCGGCCCTTGGTCCAGTTGGTCCAGGCATCGGCAACCAGCTTGCCATCGACATGGACCTTGGCAAAGCCGGCCGAATAGATGCCGACGCGATGGGTGCCAGTGGTGTCAGGTGTGAAGCTGCCGGTGAGGCGAGCCGAGAAATGCAGGGGATCGACCTTGCCCTCGGCAACCTGGCCGATCCAGAAGGCCTGGGCTTCGTCCTGGCTGCCGACATGCACCGGTTCGCCGTCCAGCGTCTGGTTGGCGAAATACTCGACCCTGAAGCTGCCGCGCAGCACCGGCTCGAACCGGTGGTTGGTGCAGCCCGGGGCGAAACGCAGGCGCTCCTCGCCCACCGCGTCGACCAGTCCCTGCCAAGGCGAGATACGGTAATGCGCATTGAGCTGGGCGCTGCCGCCGCCCATGATCTGGGCAATTTTCGCATTGGGGCCGATAACGGCAATGCTGCCCTCGCCCTTGAGCGGCAGCACGCCATTGTTCTTGAGCAGCACGGCGGCTTCCGCCCCGGCGCGGCGGATCAGCGCGCGGTGCTCGGGCCGGTCATTGGCCGCTTCCTGGAAGTCGCGGTGGTCGTCGAGCGAACCGACCCGCTGCATCAGCCGCAGCATGGCAATGACGCGCTGGCGCAGGGTGGCTTCGCTCACGGCGCCGGACTTGACGGCATCGATCAGCTTCTGGCCGCGATCGCGCGGCGGGCCGGGCATTTCGAGATCGAGCCCGGCATTGACGGTCTCGGCGGTGGAATGGCTGCCGAACCAGTCGGACATGACCACGCCGTCATAGCCCCATTCGCGGCGCAGTACGTCGGTGAGCAGCCAGTTGTGCTCGGAGGTGAAGGTGCCGTTGAGGCGGTTATAGGAGCTCATGACGCCCCAGCTATGGGCCTTCTTCACCGCCCATTCGAAGGGGATGAGGTAGATTTCGCGCAGCGACCGTTCGTCGATTTCGCTTGAGATTGTGGTGCGCTCGATCTCGGATTCGTTGCCGGCGAAATGCTTGATGGTCGCGCCGATGCCCTGGCCCTGGAGACCAACAATATAGGCGACCGCCAGTTCGCCCGAGAGGATGGGGTCCTCCGAATAGCATTCGAAATTCCGGCCATTGGTGACGGAGCGGTGGATATTGACCGTGGGCGCCAGGAGCATATGGGCGTTCTTGGATTTGACCTCGTCGGCCAAAGCCGCGCCGATTTCTTCGACCAGGGTGGTATTCCAGGTGGCGCCCAGCGCGATGCCGACCGGGAAGCTGGCCGACTTGACGCCGCCGATCAGCGAGCCGCCGCCGCGGGCGCCATTGGGGCCGTCGGTGACGCGCAGCTTGCCGATGCCCAGGCGCGGGATGGCGGGAACGGACCAGAAATCCTCGCCGGAGAGGATGGACACCTTTTCCTCAAGCGTCATCTGGTCGGCAAGCTGCTCGATGCGGTCGTTCATGGTGTCTCCTCCGGCGCTTCGTCTGGGCCCGACAAAGACAGCCCCGGCCGGGGCTCTGTCAATTCCGATCGGCAGGCGCACTGCGCGAAAAGTCAGCGCGGCGTGCGGTGCGACATTCGTGCCCTAGGCACATTAGGGAACTGTGTCTATATTAGTGCCTGAGTTCCCCATACGAAGGCACGTCCATGTCCCTGCACGACACGTCCAAATCGGCCAATTGCCACGCCATGAGCGATGTCCTCAATCGCATCGGCGACAAGTGGAGCGTCATGGTGGTCGGCATGCTCGGCCGCAATGGCACGCTGCGCTTCAACGAGCTCAAGCGCATGATCAACGGCGTCAGCCAGCGCATGCTGACCCTGACCCTGCGCAATCTGGAGCGCGATGGCCTGGTCACCCGCACCATCTATCCCGAGGTGCCGCCGCGCGTCGAATATGGCCTGACCGAAATGGGCCGGACGCTCGATGGCCCGATCGGCAAGCTGTGGGACTGGTCGGCCGAGCATCACACCGCCATCATCGAGGCCCGCGCCGTCTATGATGCGCGCGAAAGCGCCGTGGCCGCCGCCACGCCGCGCAAGGTCGCCTACGCGCAGGGCTAGCCGGCTCTGCCTCTCCCGTCGGGAGAGGCAGGCCGTCTGTTGCTGCTAAACCAGCGCCACGATCTTCTTTTTCTTCCAGACGAACTGGTACCAGCTCGCCTGCATGATAAGCATGCCGGTAAAGCTGGCCGCATAGGCGATCCAGATGCCCGAGAGCCCCAGGCTCGTCTGGCTGAGCAGGATGGCGAGCGGCAGCTCGATCAGCAGGATGCCGGCCATGGCCAGCAGCATGGGTGCATAGACCATGCCGCTAGCGCGCATCATGCCCGAAAACACCACGCCCCAGCCGAACAGCAGGATGCTCCACAGCACGATGTGCAGCAGCGACTCGGTCAGCGCGATCACGTCCGGATCGGTGATGAAGAGGCCCACCAGATGCTGGCTGAACAGATAGGCCAGCACGATCAGCGAGCCGGTGACGATGAGGTTCATGAGCAGCGCGGTGCGGGTGATCAGCCCCAGCTGGTCGATCTGCCGCGCGCCGATGGCCTGGGCCCCGAAGATCGAGGTGGCGATGCCGATCGACATGGCGGGGAACTGCACATAGTTCAGCACCTGATTGAGCGCGCCGAAGGCCGCGGTCGCGTCGGAGCCGAAGCGGTTGACGAGGCCGACGACGACAATGCCGGCCACCGAAGACACCACCATCTGCAGGCCCGCCGGAATGCCCAGCTTGAGGATCAGCCCCAGGAGCTTGAAGTCTGGCCGCAGCGCCTTGAGCAAGGTGGCATCGGGTGCCAGCGGCAGGTTGCGCGCTCGCAGGTAGACAAAGAGAAAGGCCAGCACGACGACAAAGCCGGCAATGAAGGCCCAGGCGGCGGAATCGACGCCAAGCTGCGGCAGCCCGCCCCAGCCCTGGATCAGTGCCGGCGTCAGCACGGCGCCGATCAGCAGCGAGATGACCAGTGAAAAGAGCGGCGTGATGGTGTCGCCCACCCCGCGCAGGATGGAGGTGACGACGAGGAAGATGAAAAAGCCCGGCATGCCCAGGAACATGATGCGCGCATAGCCGACGGCCAGGTGGCGCACATTGTCCGGGGCGCCGAGCAGGCCCATGATGCTCTCGACCCAGACGCCGCCGATCACCGCGACCACCAGCCCCAGCGTCAGCGCCGCCGTCAGCGTGGTGCCGGCGATCTGCTTGACCCGCTCGACATTGCGGGCGCCCCAGGCCTGGCCGATCAGCACGGTCGAGCCGGCCGACAGGCCGATGATGAAGCTGATCAGGAAGAACAGGATGGGAAAGAAGATGGCGACGGCGGCCAGCGCCTCGACGCCGATCATCTGCCCGATATAGATCGAGTTGATCGTGCCCGACAGCGCCTGCAGGATATTGGACGCCATGAGGGGCACGAGAAAGAAGGCGAACCGCTGCCAGAGCGGCCGTGCTTGGGGGTTCATTTGAACACTCCGAAAAACCTCGACAAAACTGCGCCACGTCGCTGGCCCCAAAAGCAGCGGGGAACCGGGCAATATCCGGGCCGCTGCGGGGACCGTTTCACACCCCGATAATGGGGTGCCGGCTGGACGGGCGCGGGAGGCGTGGAAATGACACGGCCGGTTCTCTACGCCCGAGGTCGGAAGAGGTCAATCTGGGCCGCCGGTGTTTCAGTCGCCCATCACCGCCCGAAATACCCGCCATCACCACTTGTCATCGCCGGCCGCCGGATTCCCACGTGCGCAAGGCAGCGCCAGCGGCTATGCAGATGGCATGTCCACGCTCGTCGCGCCCTACCGCTTTGCCGACCAGTTCTATGCCGGCGCGCGCGCCTGCATTCCCGTCTGCATTTCGGTGGCGGCCTATGGCGTGGTCTGGGGCGTTCTGGCGCGCGGCGCGGGGCTGAGCCTGTTCGAAGTCATCCTGATGAGCGGGCTGGTCTTTGCCGGCTCGGCGCAGTTCGTCGCGCTCGACCTCTGGAGCACCACGCCCTCGGCCCTGCCCATCGGCCCGCTGATCCTGGCCGCGCTCATCGTCAACCTGCGCTACCTGCTGCTGACGGCGACGCTGCGCCCGCTGTTCCGGCCCGACCAGCAGTGGAAGGGCGCCGTGATGATGGGCATCGTCTCGGACGAGACCTGGGCGATGACGGTGGGCGAAATGGCCCGCGGACGGGGCTCCATCGCCTTCCTCCTCGGCGGCGGCATCTTTGCCTATGTGGTGTGGATGGCCATGACGGTCACCGGCCATGTGCTGGGCTCGGCCATCGATGATCCGAGCAGATACGGGCTCGATTTCGCCTTCACCGCCACCTTCCTCGCCCTGTTGCTGGGCATGTGGCGGGGCAAGGGGGATCTGGTGCCATGGATCGTGGCGGCGCTCGCCGCCATCGTCTCGGCCAAGCTGGTCGGCGGCAGCTGGTATATCCTGATCGGCGGCATTTTCGGCAGCCTTGCCGGCGCGCTCGCGGAAAGGCGCCGCCATGTTGACTAGTCCCGAAGCACTCATCGCCATCCTGGGCATGGCGCTCGTCACCTTCGCCATCAAGGCCGGTGGACTGCTGCTGGCCAATCGCCTGCCCAGCGACGGCTTTGCTGCGGCCTGGCTGCGGCATATCCCCGGCGCCGTGCTGGCAGCCCTGGTGGCGCCGGCCCTGGTCACCGGCAGCCCCGCCGAAGTCATCGCCGCGGCGGCCACGGGCCTGGTCTTTATCACCAGCCGCAACCTCTTCGCCGCCATGGCCGCAGGGGTCGCTACGGTCTATCTGGCGCGGCTGCTGCTGGCGGGGTGAAGAGCCTGTTGCGGGAAATCCCGCGCTGGGCTAGACACCATGCCCGTGCCCCTCTGGCGGAATGGTAGACGCAGAGGACTCAAAATCCTCCGTCGCAAGACGTGCCGGTTCGAGTCCGGCGGGGGGCACCATTTCCCTAAGCCTTGACGATCTCGAACCGCATGACGTCGCCGTCGGTGGTGAGCGTCTGGGTGTGCCCGTTCTGCTGGCAGTGCAGGGGGATGTCGATCTTGGCCATGGGGTCGGTGGCCAGCACGATCAGGGTCGCGCCGGGCGGCATGGCCGCCAGGCGCTTTTCCATTTTCAGCACCGGCAGCGGGCATTTGAGCCCGCGGGCGTCGATGAGGTCCGGCTCAGTTGCCAAGGACGAGGACCCAGTGGATGCCATAGCTGGAGCTGGGGTTGAAGGCGACGGCGACGCCGGCCTTGCTGGCAGTGGCACGCAGGCCGGCGGCGTCGGCCGGGTTGTTGCGCCAGCCCGAGAAGGTCTCGGCAAAGGTGGCGTAGCCGGCCGAGAGCTTCATCACCGTCAGGCCCTGCGGGGTCTTGGGCGGGGTGCCGGTCTGGGCATATTGGTTGGCCAGGGCCTGTGCGGTGCCGTCGAGCGCGGCGTCGGGGGTCAAGGCCGGCAGGCCATTGGTGGCGCGATAGGCATTGATGATGGAAATGGCCTGGACGCGATCAAGGCTGGCGCCCGGCTGGTCCATGCGGGCCGACAGGCCCGGCGCCAGCGCGATGGCAGTGCCGCTGCCGCCGCCACCCATGCTGCAGGCGGCCAGGGTCAGGCCGGCCAGGAGGGCGGCGAGGGGCAGGATGGCCGGCTTGAAGGCATGCAAAACGGTCATGGGAAATCCTCGAAAAAAACAGCGTTGGGGCCGCATAGGGGGCCAGCAAGGCCAAAAGATGGTTGCCCTGTTCTAGCGCAACAGGCCCTGCCACGGCCTTAACGCGGCGATTTCGTCTTGCGCTGCGCCCCGGCGGGCGACTACAAGACGGAACAGTTATTTTGCATCCCGATTTAAATCGGGTTTCCCAGCGAGCCCCGCGTCCTCCATGAAGACCGCCGACCCCGAATTGATGCGGGCCATCAACCGCTTCCACGTGCTCGATACGATCCGGCGCCATGGCGCCATCGCCCGGGTGGAAATCGGCGAGCGCACGGACCTTTCGGCCACCACGGTCTCGGCGATCACGGCGGCCCTGCTCGATGACGGGCTGATCACGGTGCGGCACGAGGGCGATATCCGCAGCCAGACGCTGCGGGGCCGGCCGCGCGTCATGCTGGCGCTCAATCCGCAGGCGGCCTGGGTGGTGGGGGCAAAGCTCGCCGCCAACCGCATCGTCTTTGTCGCCACCAATTTCCAGGGCGACGTGCTGGCCAGCCTGACCCTGCCGGTGCGGGTCGACCGGCTCCCTGCCGAGGTCATTGCCGACCTGGTCGAAGATGGCGTGCGCCGCTGCGTGCTCGATGCGGGGCTGGTGTTGGGCCAGATCAAGACCATCGCGCTCAGCCTGCCGGGCATTGTCGAGCATGGCACCGGCAAGGTGCTGGCCAGCGGCATCCTGCGCGATCCCGATGTGTCGCTCAAGCAGGCTATCGCCACCCGCATGGGGATCGACACCATCATCGAGAGCGACGCCAATGCCATCAGCATGGCGCAGCACTGGTTCGGCCGGGCGCGCGACCTCGACGATTTCGTCCTGGTGGCGGTCGAGGAAACGCTGGGCCTGGGCGTCATGCATGGCGGGCAATTGTTCCGCGGCGCGCATGGGCTGAGCCTGACGCTGGGCGACATGATCATGGGGGCGGGCGGCGACAATGCCGTCAAGCTGGCCGATCTTGCCAGCCAGCAGGTGATCCTTCAGTCCAGCCAGTCCGACCAGCAGATCGGCGAGGCGGTGCGGCTGGGCCAGGGCATGGCGCCGGTGCGCCGGCTGGTCGATGCCGGCGACGAGGGCCTGTGCCTGGCCGCCGCCCGCGCCGGGGCGGCGCTGGGCATTGCCATTGCCAATCTGGTCGCTCTCTTTGCGCCGCCGCGCGTCATTCTCGTCGGCTCCACCCTGGCTTTGGGCGAGCATCTGCTGGCGCCGCTGCGGGCGGCCTTTGCCAATGCCATTCCGGCGCCGCTGACGACCCTGGCCGAAATCGTTATCGACGAATCGGGCGATGAGCTCTGGGCGCGCGGCGCGGCCGCGGTTGCCCTGGGTGAACTTTATGGCTCGCCCTGGGGCACGACCGGCCCGGTGCGGCGGGCGCCACAATAATCTGTCGGCCGGATGCCGAATGGCGCCGGCTCAATCGCGTGAGGAGAAGCAAATGCGGGAAGCACTCATCGTCTGGGGCGGCTGGAGCGGCCACGAGCCCGAGCAATGCGCCAGGATCTACAAGAGCTGGCTCGAGGAGGATGGCTTCAAGGTCTATGTCGAGGACACGACCGAGGCATTTGCCGATCCCTCGATCCACGATCTCAGCCTCATCGTGCCCATCTTCACCATGAGCAAGATCGAGAAGGAAGAGGTCAGCAACCTCACCAAGGCGGTGGAAAACGGCGTGGGCCTGGCCGGGCACCATGGCGGCATGGCCGATGCCTTCCGCGATGCGGTCGATTACCAGTTCATGGTGGGCGGCCAGTGGGTGGCCCATCCGGGCAATATCATCGACTATCGCGTCGATATCACCCGCCCCGACGATCCGATCACGGCCGGGGTCAGCAGCTTCCCCTATCGCTCAGAGCAATATTACATGCATGTCGACCCCTCCAACGAGGTTCTGGCCACGACAACCTTTACCGGCGAACACGCCAGCTGGATCGACGGCGTCACCATGCCGGTGGTGTGGAAGCGCAAGCATGGCAAGGGCAGGGTATTCTATTCCTCGCTCGGCCATGTCTCGTCGGAATTCGCGGTGCCGGAAATGGCGACGATGCTGCGCAGAGGGGTGAACTGGGCGGCACGGTGATGGGGCTTTAGGCGCGTCTCGCGGGCCTGAGGGTAATGGCGGGGCGCTGGTGATCTCGGCGGGATTCGAACCCACGACCCCCGGATTAGGAATCCGGTGCTCTATCCTGCTGAGCTACGAGACCACGGGTCCGGAAATACCAGTTCGGCTCGGTGCTTACAAGGTTGGGTTGGCGCCGGACGGATTGGTCGTTGAGACTAGGTCGTGCCCCAGAGTGGAGCGGCACCTCCCCCTTTGATGGGGGAGGCTGGGGGGGTGCGGGAGCCCGGATTTCGGGGCAATAGCGCGCCCACCAAATCGACCCCACCCACAGATCGTCACCCTCGGGCTTGACCCGAGGGCTCTTCACTTGCCGAACGTCGGATAAGTGCAGTCCCCTCGGGTC
>JAHJWO010000045.1 GCA_018828145.1 Alphaproteobacteria bacterium
GCCATCGGGCAACTGCCGCAGGGCTATGTGCAGAACATCACGCCCACCGGCGACTATCAGAAATCCGTATTGGCCGGGGGCGGCGCAACGACGCGCGGCTTTGCCCTGACCCCGGCGGACCGGCTGCATGGCTTTGCCATCGAAGCCCTGCTCTGCCGCTTCGCGCTGCGGCGCGACGAATTGCGCCAGTTCGGCGCCGCGGGCGAGACCCTGTTCGACGCTGCCAGCATCATCGCCGCAACCGATGCCGACGGCCTGACCCGCGCCGACGCCGACTGCTTCAGCGTCACCGAACGCGGCCGCCCCTTCGTGCGCGCCATCGCGGCCAGGTTCGACACCTACCTTGCCATCGGTGCGGCGCGCCATTCGCTGGCGGTCTAGCCGCGCCATTCCCGCGCCAGCGGCCCGCCGGGCAGGCCCAACAGGTCAATTGCCCGCGCTGCGAGTTGATCGACGACCTCCTCGACGCTCCTTGGCAGGTGGTAGAAGGCTGGCACCGGCGGCATGACGATAGCCCCCATTTCGGTGACCGAAACCATGTTGCGCAAGTGCCCCAAATGCAGGGGCGTTTCCCGCGCCATCAGCACCAGCCGCCGCCGCTCCTTGAGATGCACATCCGCGGCCCGCACGATGAGATTGTCCGCAATACCAGCAGCAATGGCGCCAAGCGAGTGCATGGAGCAGGGCACCACCAGCATGCCCGCCGAGGAAAACGAGCCGCTGGCAATGCTGGCGCCGATATCGTCAATGGCGTGAGCAACATGCGCCAGCATACGCGCGCGCTCGGCTGCCTCCACACCCCCTTCATGCGCCAGTGTCCGCTCGGCTGCCGCCGAGAGCACGAGATGAGTCTCAATGCCCGGCAGCGTGCGTAACAGCTCCAGCACCCGCAGCCCGATCGCCGCGCCCGAGGCGCCCGTCATCCCCACGACGACCCGCGTCATGCCCTGCCCCCCGGCAGGCCCAGTTCGTCCCAGAAGGCGTCCACCCGCGCGGTGACATCCGGCGTCATGGCCAGCACCCTGCCCCATTCGCGGCTGGTTTCAGCGCCGATCTTGTTGGTGGCGTCCAGTCCCAGCTTGCCGCCGAGCCCAGGCTGGGCCGAGGCGAAATCGAGATAGTCGATCGGCGTATCGGGCACCACGACCAGGTCGCGTGGCGCATCGAACCGGGTCGCCAATGCCCACATCACGTCGCTCCAATTGCGCACGTCGATGTCGCCATCCACCACGATGATGAGCTTGGTATAGCTAAATTGCGGCAGCATGGACCACAGGCCCAGCATCAGCCGCCGCGCCTGGCCCGGATAGCGCTTGTCAATGGAGACCACCATGGCCCGATAGGAACAGGCCTCGGGCGGCAGCCACAGATCGAGGATTTCGGGGAACTGTCGCCGGGCCAGCGGCGCAAAGAGCGGCGTCATCGCCTCGCCCAGCCGCGACGGCTCGTCGGGCGGACGGCCGGTATAGGTCGAGAGGTATATCGGCCGGTCGCGCGTGGTAATCGCGCTCAGCGTCATCACCGGGAAGGGCTCGACGCTGTTATAGTAGCCGGTGTGGTCGCCATATGGGCCCTCTGGCGCCGCCTCCGTTGCGGAGACATGACCCTCAAGTACGATTTCGGCATGGGCCGGCACCGGCAGCGGCACGGTCTTTCCTGTCACCACCTCGGTACGGCGACGGCGCAGCAGGCCAGCAAAGGCCAGCTCGTTCATACCCTCGGGCAGCGGCATGACGGCAGACAATATGGTCGCCGGGTCGGCGCCGATGGCAACGGCCACCGGCATGTCGCGCCCCAGCTTCTGCCACATGCGATGGTGTCGCGCCCCGCCCCGATGCGCCAGCCAGCGCATGATGACCCGGTTCGGCCCCAGGACCTGCATCCGGTAGATGCCCACATTGATATCGTCGGGATCATCGGGCGCGCAGGAAATCACCAGCGGCCAGGTAATGAGCGGCGCGGGCTCGCCCGGCCAGCACCATTGGATAGGGAGCTTGCCCAAATCCACCGCATTGCCCGTCACGACCCGGGTCTGGCTGGGCGCCCGCTCCACCCAGCGGGTTCGCATGTTGAGCGCGGCAGCCAGCAGCGAGCGCTTCTCCCAGGCCTGCTTCAAGCCACGCGGTGCACGCGGATTGCGCAGGTCGGCCAGTGCCTCCCCCAGATCTGGCATCGCCTCGGGCGTAATGCCCAGCCCCCAGGCGATCCTCTCGGACGTGCCGAACAGATTGACCAGCATCGGGATATCGCTTGTCCGCCCCTCGGCATCCACCGGGTGCTCGATCAGGAGTGCCGGACCATCCGCCCGTAGCACGCGGCGATGAATTTCGGTCAGCTCATGCACGAAACTGATGGGCCTCGTAATCCGGTGCAGACGACCGCGCTGTTCCAGCGCGTCGAGAAAGCCGCGCAAATCATGCGCCACGGGCAAGGTCGTGTCGGGCAGAGCATTGCTGGTCATGCCGGCACATTGGGCACACGGCTTGTTCTGTCCTTGCGCTAGCGCAAAGGGCGATGACTCGGGGAGGCGTATTGGTGGAGAAATTCAACCTGCTCGGTGCCTGGATGATCCTGCCCAAAGCCATCTCCCACCCGATCAACCATATGCCGCTGCCGCTGCTTCAGCAGGGCACGCGGCTGGTTTTTGACCAGATGCTGCGCCAGCACCCCAACCTGTTCGACCGGCTCGGCAGTCATGCCAACAAGAGCTTCCGCTTCACCCCCACCGACCTCGATCTGTCCTTCCTGGTCGTGCCGGCGCAGCGTCGCATCACGGTATCGCGAAAATCGGCGCAGATGGCCGCCGATGCCTCGACCGGCGGGCCCCTGCTGACGCTGCTGGCGCTGCTGGAAGGGCAGATCGATGGCGACGCCATGTTCTTTGCCCGCAGCCTTTCCATCGCCGGCGACATGGAGGCAGTGCTGGCGCTGCGCAATGCGCTGGATGACAGTGGCTTCGACCTACCGCGCGACCTGGGCCAGGCAGCCGGCCCCTTTGCCCATCTTGTGACACGCATGGCCGAAGCGGTTCGGCGGCGGGCTCTGGTGGGGCTGGTTTAGAAATGGAATTGATCTGCCCTGCCGGCACCCCTTCCGCCTTTCGCGAAGCCGTCGACGCCGGCGCCGACGCGGTCTATTGCGGCTTTCGCGACGAAACCAATGCCCGCAATTTTCCTGGCCTCAATTTCACGCGCGAAGAACTGGGCACCTCCATCGCCTATGGCAAGGCACGCGGCGTCCAGACCTATGTGGCGCTCAATACCTTCATGCGGGCCGGCTCGGAGGCGCTCTGGTATGGCGCGGCCGACGATGCCGTGCGGCTGGGGGCAGATGCGCTCATCGTCGCTGATCTCGCCCTGATGGCCTATATCGCCCAACACCATCCGCAACAGCGCCTGCATGTTTCGGTGCAGGCCTCCGCCTCCAATGCCGATGCCATCAACTTCCTGGTCCAGACCTTCGGCGCCAAACGGCTCGTCCTGCCCCGCGTGCTGACTGTGGCCGATATCGCCGCGCTGGCGCCAAAGGTGGCCTGTGAGCTGGAAGTCTTTGCCTTTGGCGGTCTCTGCGTCATGGCCGAAGGCCGCTGCTCGCTGTCCTCCTACGCTACCGGCCTGTCTCCCAACATGCAGGGCGTCTGCTCGCCGGCCAGCCATGTGCGCTACCGCGAGGATGGCGCCGAGATGGTGTCGGAACTGGGCGGCTACACGATCAATCGCTTCGCCGCCGAAGAACCCGCCGGCTATCCGACCCTGTGCAAGGGACGATTCCATATTGCCGACGATGACGGCTATGCCTTCGAGGACCCGGTGAGCCTCGACGTCATGGACCATGTCGACGCTCTGCGCGACGCCGGTGTCACCGCTCTCAAGATCGAGGGCAGGCAACGCGGCAAGGCCTATGTCGCCGAGGTGGTATCGCGGCTGCGCCAGGCGCTGGCCGCGACACCCGAGCAGCGCCCCGCTCTGCTGGATCATCTGCGCCTCCTCAGCGAGGGCCAGCGCACCACCGCAGGTGCCTATGAAAAGAAATGGCGGTGAGCCGATGGACGCTACAAAGCTGAAGATCACGCTCGGCCCGGTCCCCTATCTCTGGGATGGCGCTGCATGGCGCGACTTCTATTTCCGCATCGCCGACTGTGCATGGATTGATGCGGTCACTCTGGGTGAAGTGGTGTGCTCCAAGCGCATCCACTTCATCCAGCCTTTTATCGATAGCGTCACGGCCCGGCTTGCCGAGGCCGGCAAGGAGGTGACGCTGGCCTCCATGGCCATGGTGACGCTGGAGCGCGAGGCCCTGCTCACGCGCCGGCTGGTCCAGGCGAGCGCCTGGCCGGTCGAGGCCAATGACCTCTCGGCCCTGGGCCTGCTGGCCGGCAAGCCGCATCTGGTCGGCCCCTTCGTCAATGTCTACAACGGCGCCACCGCCCGCATATTAGCCGCTCGCGGCGCCACGCGGATCTGCCTGGGGCCGGAGCTGCCCCTCTCTTCCGTTGCCGAAATCATCCGCGACGCGCCGGCCATGGACTTCGAGGTTTTCGCCTTCGGCCGCCTGCCACTGGCTGTCTCGGCCCGCTGCGCCCATGCTCGCGCCAAGGGGCATAGCAAGGACAATTGCCAATTCGTCTGTCAGGACGATCCCGACGGGCTGGCGGTCGATACGCTCGATGGCCAATCCTTCCTGACGCTCAATGGCGTGCAGACCATGTCCCATACCTGTCAGGTGCTGCTCGCCGAACTGCCGGTTTTGCGGCGCGCCGGAGTGACCCATATTCGCCTCTCGCCGCAGCATTGCGACATGGCCGACGTTGCCGAAGTGTTTGCCGATGTCCGGGATGGCCGGATCGACACAGCCGAAGGCGAAACTCGCCTGCGCTCGATCTATCCGGGCGTACCCTTCTCCAACGGCTTCCACCACGGCACCGTCGGGGCGGACTGGGTTCCGCCTGCCCCTGTGGCCCAGCAGGTCCCGGCATGATTGATCACCATCCAACCGTCACGACGGAGGAAAGTGCCGGGCAGTTGACCCAGCGCATCCGAAACCTGATTAGCACAGTCGCGCTCGATTGCGACTGCCGGCAACGCGTCAATGATGCCCTGCAGCGCTTCGTCAGCCAGGAGCAAAGCCGCCATGACCGGCGCTGCCTGATGGATGCTCGCCAGCAGCGGGCCTCGATCGCCGCGCTAGTGGAATTGCTCGGGGAGCTGGAGGATGTGACCTGGCAGGAAGGCGATCGTACAGTTTTTGCCGAACTGGCTCACATCTTCGACGACATTGCCCGCTTGGCGGCGCTGGGCTCGGCGGCCATGCGGCTGATTTCGCGAGACGAGGTCGCTCCGTGACGGGCCTGCGCAGGATATATTCGTCACTGGCTGGGCCATGCTGGGCCTGGGAACAACAGGCGTTGTGTTCCCCTTACTGCCCACGACGCCGTTTGTATTGGCCGCAGCATGGTGCTTCTGCCGCTCGTCGCCACGCATGGCGGCCTGGCTTGAAGAGCATCCCGCACTTGGCCGGTCGATCATCAACTGGCAACGAGAGGGTGCCGTCTCCTGGCGCTCCAAAATGGCAGCCGTCGCGAGCATGGGTTTTGGATATGCCATCACGCTTGGCCTTGCGAGGCTGGACCAGATTCCTGCCGCCTTGTTGGCCGCTCTACTGCTTGCTGTCGCCACCTTCATTCTGACGCGCCCTTCGCCGACCGATGGAAACGTCGAGAGGCCGCTGGCCATTGATCTCGTTTTGTCCGGCTCCAACGAGCTTCGGGAATCTTCGGCCAATCGGCGAGCCGCCAGATCGATCGATGTCTGGACATTGATTAATCAAAAGCGGCCCCTGACTTGGGCACGGGCGGCTGTTGATCCCGCTTAACGATCCTGTTCGTCGCTCCATCCCTTTGCCCACATCAACCCCAAGATCGCGCCCTTCGACGAGGGTAATATCGCGATGGGCAGGACTATTGAGATCGGTACTAGAGCATAGAGGTACAAAAGCGGATTGCCCTGGCCGGTCAGCTCCAGTTCCAGCATGACGAAAGCCAGTATGTGGATCACGACGGTTATGACGACTAGCGGCAAGAACAAGCCAACATTGTAATGCGCCAATGGCTCGTTGCATCTGGCACAATGCTTGACTTGCTCCAGGTAGTGATGGAACAGCCAGCCCTTGCCGCAATTGGGGCACTTGCACTTCAGGCCACGAAAAATTGCTGGCCACGCTTGTCTCTCAACTGCAGCGCCGTGTTGATCGATCATTAGACTGTGCTTTCTGCTGAATACTGTGACGCAGGGTCCGCCTGAACGGGATGAGCGTCAGCCAAAGCATCTGCTGGCTTTGTGCAGCGCAAGCTTACAGCGGTAGCAGAAGGCGTCTTTGCTCTGTGTCAAAGTTGTCCCGAAGGAAGCACCAGGAATGAGAACACCGCCTGAGGCTCATCGGAGCGCGGGGGTGCGGCCGATGCAATCTGGCCAATTTGCTCGATAAGCTCAGCCACCGTCAGGGTCAGGCCAGTTTCGTAGCCGCCTCGTTCTTGCACTGCCCGCAAATGGGCCGCCGCCCTGCCATAGTGGCGGGATGCAGGACGCGGTTTGCCCTCGCGCAGCTTAACCCCAGCTGCGGCCAGCAGGATCAAGGCCTTGTAAAAGAGACGCTCGGATGTTGCCTGACCTGCTTGCTGCCACAGAAGCTCCCAAGCCTCATGGGCTTCCCAGTAATATCCCTGATTGAACAAATCCGCGCCCCACACGAACTCTTCGTATGACGACGTGATTTCGGGATCACTTTGAAAACTATGCCCCGCTGGATCACGCACGGGATGAGCAAATTTGCCCGGCAAATATGCGTATCGGGGCAGCGCTCTATCGGGCATCAGCCGGGTGCGAGTTTCGATGTGCATTTTAGTCTCTCCGTACCCACGAAGATTCTAGCTGTAGGTGCGGAACAATCAAAGCGCCGAATCCCGAACCCGGAATGCCCGCGCCGGTTGCTGCAAATGAATTAGAGTCCAGGCAGGGGACGTTGGGCATCAGACTTCTCGGTGTCGTCCCTGTGGAGAGTCAGCATGCCCAACAATGAGCGCTCTCGCCACATTACCGAAGGAATTGCCCGGTGTCCAAATCGGGCCATGTTTTTTACGCACTTGGTTACACGGCGGACGGTTTCGACAAACCCATGATTGGGATTGCCAATGGTCATTCCACCATAACGCCCTGCAATGCCGAACTTCAGAAACTTGTGGACGCCGCAGCCACCGCGATCCAGTTGGAGGGCCCAACCTACAGATATTCGGTGTTCCGACCATTTCTGACGGGATGACCAACTCGACAGACTTTGACCTGCAACAAAGACGGAGTCGTGATCCTGAGCCAGGATTGAGCAATCAAGCTCATTCTAGAAAGTTCCTATGCCCTTCCTGATGTCCGGCCCAGTCCATTTTGTGGACGACGACGAGCTGGCGGCGTGCTTGGAAATGTTCAGTGACCGAATTCGTCAGGACGTGGCGCTGAGGCCGGCGTTGGATCGTCTTGTTGGAAATAGGTGGGCCGATGCTGAGCAGCAGGCACACATGCTGTTTCATTCCACACTCTTTGGCGACGGACGACCAAACATCGACCCCAATTGGCTTGCACGGGCCGTTCGGCTCCTGAGGCCTACCGACGTCGACAGGCTGGAGGACATTCTTTTGGCCTGCGTGTTGGAGACCTTTCCCATCAATAGCGCCGGTAATGTGTTTGAGATTGCTGCCGAATTTGCGAGCACGCTGAAGTCCATCATCATCTCGGACGGGCTCGATCGGCAACGGATGCTACTGCGGGCGCACGCTCGTCTGAATGCTGGTGCGCTTCTGAGTAGCCTGTGACCGGCTGCGACAGACCCATAGGTCATAAGCGGCGGCAAAACCGGCGACGTGAGACCAGGTCACAAGTACTGAACGAGAGCCGGCCGCTGCCACCATCCAGTCCAGTGTCGCGGTTCGTCGGGAAAAAAGCAGCGCAAATTCAAGGGCCTCGCATGGCGATTCTCAGGCTCGGAGTTAAACGTATGATTGACGAAAAACTGCAGCCGATCCTGGAGCAGGTGTTGCAACGCAACCCCGGAGAGCCCGAATTCCATCAGGCGGTTCGTGAGGTCTTGGAAAGTCTGGGCCGAGTGATCGCGAAGAATCCCGCCTATCTCGAGCAGGCACTAATAGAGCGGATCTGCGAGCCCGAACGGCAGATCATTTTCCGCGTTCCATGGATCGATGACAAGGGTCACGTGCAGATCAATCGGGGCTTTCGGGTCCAGTTCAATTCGGCCTTGGGGCCCTACAAGGGCGGCCTTCGGTTTCACCCTACCGTCAATGTCGGCATTATCAAATTCCTGGGGTTCGAGCAGACGTTCAAGAACGCCCTCACCGGCATGCCCATCGGTGGTGGCAAGGGTGGATCGGACTTCAATCCGCGTGACCGCTCAGATGCGGAGGTGATGCGGTTTTGCCAGTCTTTGATGACAGAACTGCACCGTCACATTGGGGAAGAGACGGACGTACCCGCCGGTGACATCGGTGTTGGCGGGCGAGAAATCGGCTATTTGTTCGGCCAATACAAGCGCCTGACCAACCGCTATGAGGCCGGGGTGCTCACCGGCAAAGCCCTGTTTTACGGCGGCTCACGCGCTCGCACTGAAGCCACCGGATACGGCAACACCTATTTCATACAGGCCATGCTCGCGACCCGGGGGCAGAGCTTTGATGGCAAGAAGGTTGTCGTGTCGGGCTCGGGCAACGTAGCGATCTACAGCGTTGAGAAAGTCCAGGCGTTCGGCGGCAAAGTGGTCGCTGTCTCGGACAGTTCGGGCTACGTCGTTGACCAAAGTGGCATAAATCTCGAATTGCTTAAGGAGGTCAAAGAGTTTCGACGCGGGCGCATCGCTGAGTATTTGGACCTAAAGGGGGCAGGAAGCGGTGCCCATTTCGTCAAAGCGGGTGTCGGATCCATCTGGGATGTGCCCTGTGACGTCGGGATGCCTTCTGCGACGCAGAACGAACTGACGGGCAAGGATGCCAAGACCCTGGTGACCAATGGCGTGATCGCCGTCGGAGAGGGCGCAAACATGCCCTCGACACCAGAAGCCATCCGCATCTTGCAGGAGGCAGGTGTCTTGTTCGCGCCCGGCAAGGCGGCCAACGCTGGCGGAGTGGCCACCTCAGCCCTGGAAATGCAGCAGAATGCGTCCCGCGATAGCTGGAGCTTTGATAAGACGGAAGCGCGGTTGGCCGAAATCATGCGCACCATTCATGACACTTGTGCCAGCACGGCCGATGAATACGGCGCACCCGGGGACTACGTGCTCGGCGCCAACATTGCAGGGTTCGTCAGGGTTGCTGAGGCCATGAGAGCGTTGGGTGTGATCTGACTGGTGCTTACCAGCGATCCGCGTCCCCTGCGCCACGCTCGCGACAGTAGGCTGCAGCGGTTCTTTGCATCATACTTGGGTATTCACCAGTTAGGCGATACATCGAAGCCAGTCTCCGCCGGTCCCAGACCTGCAGGAGCAGCCTTGCTGAAGGAGACGGTGTGTTCGCCGAGAACTTATTGCCGGCAGCGCGTGAGCGATTGGCTACCATTGGCGCCATCAGAAGGCCCTTGCTGACAGCATCTATCAGGCGACGCCGATCCAGCCAGCTGACAAAGCTCAGCAATACATCAGGACGCGCTGCCGGCCGTCACAAAGAGCGCGACTCTGCTGATCAAGGCGCGAATGCCCTCAGTCGCTGATCCAGTTGCGTCGTGATGGTCGCGGACATCTTCAGCCTCCGTTGAGGTCACAGTTTCCTTCACGTTCACGAGAGCAGGCGGCATGCTTGAGGTGGATCAAAGAAGTGAACCTGGTCCAGAGGCCTAGTGAGGCAACAATTTCTGCGAAAGTTGACCAATGCCATTCCGTTTGTCTCTGCTCCAGGCTCTCTGTGGACTCACGCTCGCCGGTTTCCTGACATCCTCGGCACTTGCAGCGGGTTCTCACGCGCACCCGGTCGAAAATGGAACGGCGGAGGCGCCGCTCGACATCGTCAGGGCCGCAACGGATTTGCCGGGTCCCATCGGTGAGCGCGGCCCCCAGACCATCAGAGTTGGTCTTGAGACAGTGGAGGTCACCGGCGCCCTGGCTGATGGCGCCACCTACCACTACTGGAGCTTCAACCGAAAGGTGCCCGGACCTTTCGTGCGTGCCCGCTTGGGCGACACGGTCGAGGTCGACCTGCGCAATATGGCGGACAGTGCCGAGCCCCACAATGTCGACTTCCATGCCGCAACCGGACCGGGCGGCGGTGGCGATGCCACCCATGCCGCACCTGGTGAAGCCAGGAGCTTCTCATTCCTGGCGATGAAGCCGGGGCTCTACGTCTACCACTGCGCGACGCCACTGGCGGCAGAGCACATCGCCAATGGCATGTACGGACTGATCCTCGTCGAACCTGAGGGGGGACTGCCGCCTGTCGACCAGGAATTCTACGTCATGCAGGGCGAGATCTATACGGCGGAGGACTTCGGCTCCAAGGGGCAGTTGACTGGCAGTCTTGACCGTCTGCTGGACGAGCAGCCGGAATACTATGTCTTCAACGGCGCCGCAGAGGCGCTGACAGCCGAGAACGCGCTGCGTGCACAGCTTGGGGAGACGATCAGGATCTATTTCGGCGTCGGCGGACCTAACAAGGATTCCAGCTTTCACATCATCGGCGAGATCTTCGACACGGTCTATGCGCTGGGATCGCTGACAACGGCTCCCATGGCCGATGTGTCGACAATCTCGGTGCCGCCGGGCGGCGCTGCGATGGTTGAGCTGACGCTGGACGTGCCGGGTGAATTCCTGCTGGTCGACCATGCCTTGTCCCGGGCCGCCCGCGGCCTCGTTGGCAAGTTGATCGTCGAGGGAGCAGAGACGCCGGAGGTCTTTGACGCGGCGGTGCGGCCAAACGAGACAGGGACTCAATCTCGTCACGAGGGCGCGGCACACTGACTAAGGTCCTCAGAGCGCTTGAAAATGTTCATACCTCACCCATTCAGAGGACAAATTTGACTCGGGTCAATGTAGCCGACACCATCACTGCATAGACCAGTGAGCAACGGGCCCACCACGGGCCTCCGACCATAAGGAGAATACCTTGCGCAACGCCCTAAAGACTGCGATCGCCGCCATTGCCCTTGCCGGGTTTGCTATTGCCCCTGCATTTGCCGTCGATCATGAAGTGCTCATGCTCAACAAGGGCGAGGCCGGAACCATGGTGTTCGAGCCGGCCTTCGTGCAGGCGCAGCCCGGCGACACGGTGACGTTCATTCCCACCGACAAGGGCCACAATGTCGAAGCGATCAAGGACATGCTGCCCGAAGGCGTCGAAACCTTCAAAAGCAAGATCAACGAGACCTATGTGCTCACCGTCGACGTCCCCGGCGTCTATGGGGTCAAGTGCACACCCCATTTTGCCATGGGCATGGTTGGCCTGATCGTGGTCGGCGAAGACACCAACAATCTCGAGGCCATCAAGGCCATCAAGGTTCCCAAGAAGGTCGGCGAGCGCTTCGAAGCCATCTATACCGAACTGGCCCTCTGACATCTCAACGATCCTCGCGACAGGCGGCCCCGCACGAAAAACGGCGTGAGGTCGCCGGTCCCCCACTTTGCAAGAGCGGAGAAGACGATGACGGACAAGAAAGACGAAAAGTCCAAGCCTGAGACCGGCACCACTTTAAGCCGCCGCAGCCTTCTGGCTGGATCGGCCGGTCTCACCTTCGCCGGAGCTTTGGGCGGCACTGCCCAAGCCCAGGACGCCGGCAGTGCTGCGGCACAACAGGCGGCGCACATGTCCCATGGCACCACCAGCCTGAGTGGTCGGCTGTACCAGCTCAATCCCGGCATGCCCGAGCACAATGACATCGCGCACGACCCCGCTGATGTCCCGCCGCCGATCACCCGGCGCGAGCCGCAGACCGTGCGGGTCGAGCTCGAGACCATCGAGGTCGAGGCTCATCTCGACACCAATAGCACATTCCGCTTCTGGACCTTCAACGGACGCGTGCCTGGTCCCTTCGTTCGCGTTCGCGTTGGCGACACCGTGGAGTGCTACTTCAAGAATGCCGAAGACAGCTGGATGGCGCATAATGTCGACTTCCATGCCACGACCGGCCCTGGCGGCGGCGCCGTGCTGACGACGGCCCTGCCCGGCGAGGAGTTCGCCTTCCGCTTCAAGGCGCTCAATCCGGGCCTATACGTGTACCACTGCGCGGTCGCGCCGGTGGCTCTCCATATCGCCAACGGCATGTACGGCATGATCCTGGTCGAGCCCGAGGACGGTCTGGCCCCGGTGGATCGTGAATTCTACGTCATGCAGGGCGAGATCTATACCGAGGAGACATTCGGCACCGCGGGCCTGCTCACCGAAAGCTACGACAAGCTTATCAACGAGCGGCCCGAGTATTTTGTCTTCAATGGCCATGTTGGGGCACTGACCGAGCATTTCCCGCTCAAGGCCAATGTGGGTGAGACGGTTCGCATCTTCTTCGGCGTGGGTGGCCCGAATTTCACTTCGTCCTTCCACGTGATCGGCGAGATATTCGACCGCGTCTATATGCACGCCTCGCTCACCAGCCCTCCGCTGACTGACGTTCAGACGGTCACGGTGCCACCCGGCGGTGCTGCGGTCGTCGAGTTCAAGTGCGAGGTTCCTGGACGGTATGTGCTGGTGGATCACGCGCTGTCACGTGCCGAGCGCGGACTGGCTGGCTACCTGATCGTCGAGGGCGAAGAGCAGCCCGACATCTTCGGGCCTATCGGCGAGCCGCCTGATCCGGCGATGTCGGGTCATTGAACAGACATGCGGTCCGTCACCTGAGGCGGGCCGCACCGCTCAATGGCGATAACAGCTTGCATGTCTGGTTCGCCTAGACGACCGAGACCCGAACCCAGATCGCAGTGGGTCAGGAAGGTGACAACACACCCAGCACGCTTACCAGCGTGAGTATTGCCGCGCTCACGACGATCTCGGCGATGGTCCCATCGCGCAGTTGCCGGATTCCGGGGCCGTTTGGAATACGAGGAACGAAGACGTACCGATTGACCAGCGCGAGCACCAACATGCTGCACACCAGCAGTATCTTGAGAAGCAGCATGGCCTGATAAGGAGTTGTTGGATTAAGTTCCGCGTGACGAAGAACGAACCAGCTGTTGGAAATTCCTGTGGCCAGAGCGATGGCCACTGCACCGTGACCTAGACCGGAGAACCTGTGCAATGCCATGTCGGCATCGCGACCGAAATCCGAAGATCTCAACAGTCCCAGCACATAAATTAGGGAAAGCAGCGAGCCCAACCAGAAGCCCGAGCTCAAGGCATGGAGAATATGACTGGCTCGATTAAGAACGCCGACAAAGCCGTCAAGAGCTGACGCGTGACCAATCAGACCAAGTCCGCCTAACGCCAAGGCCGACAAGATGGCGAGCAGGGTCCATCCCATTCTTACGCGGCTGACCAACGCAGTGGCAGGCAAGATCATCACCGCAATCGCCAGATGCCAGGTCCACACCTGGCCGAACTGCGTCGCCCGAAGCACCCTAAACACGACGTCCGGGTTGATGGTGTCGGCCCAGCCCGATCCCATAGAGCCGGCAACCGTCAACAACCACCCCACACCACTGACCAGGAGCACGACCGCACTGCAGAGCGCGACACGCTCTTCGAACGCGCTCATGGCTCGCCGCAGGTTGGGAGGAGCCATCCATGCCTGGAAGACGGCGGTACCGAACAACTGCAACGCTGCTGCGTAGTGAAAGAACCTGAAGAAATAGAGCCAAGCGTCCACGGCTATGGCGCGATGGTCATATCGTAGCTGCCCTCGATCTTGTGCCCGTCCGCTGACACAACGGCCCATTCTACGGTATATGTTCCGGCAACCAGTGCGACCTCGATGGGAACGACGAGGGTCTTGTTGTCTTCCGGATCAAGGCTCAGTTCACCGACCTGGATCTCTGTTTTTTCCGAGTCGACGATCGACACTTCGCTGAAAGCAATTTCCACGCTTTCGGTGAATGTTAGCCGAAGCTCTTCGGGCGAGGTGGTGAGCGCCTCCGTTAGGCTTGGAACAGTTTCAGCCAGGTCGGCATGTGCATAGGCCGGCAAAATGGTACTTCCGACAAACAACGTCGAGGCCAGTGCCGCGTACCCTTTGACCCACAGGTTCGTCATCGAAACTCTCCCTTCAGGCGAAACCCGCCCTTTGGCGCCCACTCGCCGTTGCCGCCCTGCCCTCGTATCATCAAACGGCTCAGACAAAAACATGTGAGAGGGACCGACTATGATCAGCCCTGCGTTCGAATTCAGCAATACTTTTTGTACGGCTGAGTGGTTGCCCGTCGCGCAAATGCCCCGAGTCAATTCTCGCCTACCCGGCGCTTGGCGGACCGGTGTGGCCGATTCGAACCGCGGAGCATGATCAATCTTCGCCCATTCGCTGCTGCTTACCTATTGGGAGGTTAAGTCTTTCTGCTATCGCAAACCGGAATGATGCACCTGCCGGTGTCACTGCGTCCCGCTGAAGGCTCGGGCGAACTCGCTTGCCGGATAAGGGCGACGCCGCGCGGGTCAAAACAGCCCACCCCCCACGGTCAATCTGCATGAACTACCTTGTTTACAGCAGGTTCGCAGGCCAACGTCTGACGGTCTGCGACCTCAAGGAAGGCCTGCAGCGCCCTGTCCAGTGTCGAAGGCACATTGCAGCGATCTGCGAACAAGCACCAGTCCCCGGCCATGCAGCCGACCAAGGCAAAGTCCGGTTCCGTGACCCGCAACACATCACCCAACGTGATAGCCTCGGGCGGCTTGCCCAATACCAGTCCACCTTTTCGTCCTCTGCTGGGCTTGAGAAAGCCTTCTTGGCCCAGGCGCTGGGCGACCTTCATAAGGTGGCTGCGCGAGATGTCGTTTGCCTTGGCGGCTTCGGCGATCGTGGTGCGCTGACCTTCTTGGTCGGCGACATACATCAGAAGGCGCCATGCATAGTCGGAGAACTGAGTAAGACGCATGCTTGCTCCTGATGACAAGCAGCCTCCCCGCAGGGAGGCTGCCACTGGCAATCACTGCTGGAACGTGCTTGCACTTTCTCCGTGCGGGTACTCGGCATTGGGCCGATGGGTTAGCAACTGTCCCTCAGCTGTCACCCCCGTGCTCTGGTCCTGATAGTCGTAAAAGGTGCCGTGCAATCCCCAGTAAGCGCCGGCGACGAGCACCATCGCGGCCAGCAGACCTGCGGGGACGCTGCCGATGGCGAGGGTCATTTGCGGCAGTTTGAGGCCCGATGGTGATGGATCGGCCGCAATCAGAAACAGCGTGCCCATGATCAGAGCGTGACCCACCAGGTCAATGCGGCCAAAGGGGTAAACCGCAGCAGTGAAAATAATGATCAGTGCCACAGCCGACAGCCGGCGAATGAGTGGAGTCCAAAGCAGCCCGAAACCCATGGTGAACTCGGCAACGCCGGCCATCGGAATGAACATGTCTCGTGGCATGCCAAAGGTCAGGAACGGCCGCTCCTCAACTAGCGGGTAAAACCATTCAGCGTAGGCGAACTTTTCGAGGCTCGACCACATCAGCGCGATGGCCACGCCCCAGCGAAGCACGGTGAAACGATGCTGGTACCACCTGCTCTCAGGATTGGCCGCAAGCACAAGGTAGCCTGCTATGCCGACGCCAAGAGCAAGATAATCGAGCAAATGGAAGAAGTCGTAGTCCCGCAGCGCAATCACCCAAAGCCCGATGATGCCAGCAGCAGCCAAAGGCATGGTGCGCTGCGAGAACACGAGCAGTGCGATCAGGAGCTGCAGCCACGACACCCATTCGTTTGGGGTCTGAAGATCTGGCGTCAGATAAACACCGCCCACCGCGAAGATGGCCACGAAGAAGGCGCCGATGATTGCCCGCATGAAATCGTCGCCGCGGCGCCATAGCGGAAAGGTCAGTCGATCAAACATGCTGTTGACCGGGGTCGCGGTGGGGCTGCGCTCCACCAGAACGGCTGCAGCGAAAAATACCATAACCAGTGCAATCCCCGCCCAGAACCAGCCATTGGCAAGGGTATCGGTAATGGGGGCTGGGGCTGTGCCCACCACGTAGGGCGCGAACCACTTCACATGAGCATGTGCCGGCGCTGCGGCCATGAGGGTCGCAAGCATCGCGGTAAAGGAAATGCCCAAAACCGTCCATATGCGGGTGCGGCTCCGGTGCTCACTATTGTCTGCCACGTCAAGCTCCGTTTGATGTCAGCGTGCTGCAAATGGGACCCTTCTAAACATTCATTTCGCCTGCATCTTTGATCTCAATCAAGCTGAAGGTCGGGCAACGTCCGACCGACACGTTTGAGGTAAGGGACTAGACGATGGACCTGGTCAACTACTCTGCTGGCAGTAGCTTTCACGGGGGCGCTTCTTGTGCGCGATCAGCCGGCGAGCGAAGTCGCAGCCCTATGCGAACATTCATATCAGCCCTCATTTTGTCTAGCCTTCCGAGCGAGCTCGACAGCCACCTCAGCTCAGTCGGTCGGGTATGAAGAGAGCAATTCAGGTTGGCCTTGAGAATTTTGTGCTGACCGGTGCAGGCACTGGGATTGGCTCGATCGTGCCTGCAGGTGTCCACACCAGCCGCTCCGCATGCGCCCCATTACGACCGTTCAAGCGAAGAAGCGACTTCGGGAACCAAATGGGGTCGCGGGCTGAACGGCAGTCTTGCCAACCAAGTGCGCACCGCCGATCTCAGTGCCCTTTGGAGCAAGTTGCGTGAAAGGTCTCAGAAATTACCGCCTATCGGACATCTGGCTCGATGGGGTCGTCACCCCGTCGAAAATTCCGAACGGTCTGGAAGATTGCGATACTCCATATAAGCAGGGTGACGACACCGAGCACTGCCGCAACGGGGCGACCGAAAAAGCCGAGCAGGCTGCCGTCCGAGATCATCATCGAGGTGGTGAAGTTGCTTTCCACAAGGGGCCCGAGCACGATACCCAGAATGATTGGCGCGATGGCGATCATCCGCGCTTCAAGCACGTACGCGATAACGCCGGCGCCCAGCATTAAAATGACGCCGAACATGGAATTGTTCATCGAGTAGGACCCAACGATGCAGAAGAGCAGGATAGCGGCGTTGAGCAAGGCACGCGGGACTTCGAAGATCCAGCGGGCGGACTTGGCGGCAACCCAGCCGAGGGGCAGCATCAGGACATTGGCGATGGCGAAAACAATCATCACCGCATAGAAATTTTCCGGATGAAGTGTCATCAGGGTCGGACCGGGATCGAGGCCCTTCATGACTAGAACACCAACCGCGATAGCTGTCACAGCGTCCCCGGGAATGCCGAAGACCATGGCCGGTATCCACGAGGCACTGAGGGCAGCATTGTTGGTGGCGCCGGCTTCGACAAGTCCTTCAGGGTGCCCCTTGCCGAACTTTTCCGGCTCCTTGGAAGTACGCTTGGCAAGCGAATAGGTAATCCAGGCGGCAAGGTCGCCCCCGACGCCAGGCAACGCCCCAAGCAGCGAGCCGATTATCGAACCCCTTATTTGGTTCTTACGATATTTCCACAGGGCAGGCAGCGTCCCCTTGAACGGGTTCTTGAGGTTCATTTGGGGCACTTCGGCCATCGCGCGGCGCCCAGATCGCATGATCTCGGATACGGCGAACATGCCGATCATCACCGGGATGAAGCTGATGCCGCCCATCAGTTCGATACTGCCAAAGGTGAAGCGTGGTGTGGCTGTCAGAGGGTCCATGCCAACCTGAGCGATGAAAAGGCCGAGCAGCAAGGCAAGCGCACCCTTGATCATGCCACCTGAGGAAATCAGCGCTGCGCAGCTAAGGCCAAGCGCCGCCAACCAGAAATATTCGAAGCTTGAAAAGCCTAGTGCCGCTTTGGCTAGCATGGGAGCGGTGAACAGCAAGAACAAGAAGCCGAACAGTCCCCCCAGCACCGAGCCGACGACGCCGATGCCAATAGCCAGACCTGCCTGCCCCTTCTGAGCGAGGCGATAGGAGTCCTCGACGTAGGCGGCCGAAGCTGGTGTGCCAGGAATGCGCAGCAGCGTGCCGGGCAAATCACCGGCGGTGATGGCCATCGCGGTACAGGAAATGATTGCGGCAATGGCCGGGATGGGGGCCAGGTAAAAGGTAATCGGTACGAGAAGCGCTGTCGCCATGGTGGCGGTCAGGCCTGGAATGGCGCCAACAAAGAGACCGAAAACGGCCGCGAGGAAAATGGTCAGCAAGGTTTCAACGTTGAAGACCATACTGGCGGCGAGGGCGAATGCTTCCATTGATGGCTACCCCAGCAGCCCGTGCGGCAACGAGACCCGCAACACCGTGGTGAAAATGAAATAGATCGCGGCGGTGGCGATGGGGCTGAAGATCAGCGCCGAAAGCCAGCCACCTCGACTGATCAGCACGATGCCGATCGAGAAGATCGTGCCGGCGACGAGAAAGCCCAGATATGGCATGGCGACGATCGCCCCGATAATGGCAACCACGATGCCAACAGCAAACCAGGTAATAAGCGGCGGGGCCTCTTCTGCCTCATCGCGGAAGAACCAACCCTGGATGGTGAGCGCCGCACCCATGAGCGCCATGGCCAAACCGACGATTGACGGGAACAGGCCCGGCCCCACATTCATCCCCGGCAGGGGATGCAGACTGAGCGCCTGCTGAAAGATTGCCACCCCACCCAGAGCGAACAGCAGACCCAAGACGCTATCCAATGGAAGTGACCGCCTCATGCGCATTCTCTTGTTGGTTGAACGGCCGGAGATTGGCTCCGGCCGTTATGGTTCCTAAAGGGGAAGCGGCTTACTTTGCGAGGCCGACAGCCTGCAGGGCAGTGCCAATGGAGGCATCGGCGTCCTGCATGAAGGCTTCGAAGCCGGCGGCATCGCGATAGTCGACCCCGAAGTTGCGCTGGGCCATGAACTCGGTGAACTCGGCGCTGGTCAGCACCTTGTCTAGAGCCTCAGTCAGGCGCGCCTTGACGTCTTCCGGCAGACCCTTGGGGGCTGCAATGCCACGCCAGGCGTAAGCGGCCCATTTGTTTCCGAGCGCTTCTTCGGCGGTTGGGATATCGGGGGCCGAGGCGACGCGCTCGTTTGCAGCAACCACCAGTGGCTTAACTTCGCCGGCGTCAACCATGGGCTGGGCATCGGGCATGGTAGTGGTCACGACGCTGATGGCGCCGGAGGCCAGCAGCTGTAGGCTTGCCGAGGCACCTTCGGACGGCACCCATGGGGCGTCCGCCGGGTCGATGCCATTGGTGGTCAGCACGCCGGCCCAACCGAGATGGGCCATGCCGCCGAGATTGGCGCCGGAAGCCTTGATGGACCCGGGATTGGCGCGAATTTCGGCCAGCAGTTCGTCAAGGGTCGGGCCATCGGTTCGGACATACACCGCTTCAGGATCAGCATTGAAAAGGGCCAGTGCTTCGTAGTTCTCGTAGTTGAGCGGCGAAGTGCCGATCCAGTGGTACATGGACAGCTCGGTGGTGATGATACCGAGCGTGTAGCCATCTGGCGGCGAGTAGGAAATTTCGGTGTGGCCGACAATGCCGCCGCCCCCGGTGCGATTGATTACGTTGATGGGCTGGCCGAGTTCTTTTTCCAATAGATTCGCAACGATGCGCCCCGTGGCATCAGTGCCACCACCTGCGGCCCATGGGATGATCAGGTTGATGGCGTGGTCAGGATACTGGGCGACTGCTGGAGCAATTGCCAGGACAGATAGCGCCAAGGCGCCAGCGAGCTTCTTGAGTAGGGTCATTCATTGTCCTCCCATGGGTGGGTCGGGCTAGCCGACATTCGTGTAGCGCTTGCCGTATCGCAAACTTCTATACCACAATCCGGAACTACCACACGGAATAGGCACTGGCAAGGTGTGCAAAAAGCCGCAAAAATTGCAGCCATAGTTGACATAGAGGCCCTCCCACACTTATCCATTACAGGAATGCTGTTCCGTATTGTGGAATTGCATGTCTCGATGATGTCGAGCGACTTCTGTCGTGCAAGAATATTGGAACGAAAGTCGCCGAGGTGGCGACCGTCCCCGTTTTGGAGGAATTCGATGACGAACCAGATCGCGCAATCGCTGCGCAAAACGCTGACCGGTATCCTGCCGCCGCTGTCGATGCCCTTCGATGCCGATGGCAATCTGGTGAAGGGCGCGCTCAAGCCGCAGGTCGATTTCATGATCGAATCGGGCGTCCGCGGCATCGTAGTCGGCGGTTCGACCGGCGAGGGTCATACGCTGTCGTCCACCGAATTTACCGCGGCCATGATCGAGGCGCATGAAGCCAATGCCGGGAGAGTGCCGTTCGTTGTCGGCCTGATCGTGCAGTCGACGCGTGAAGCCATCGACAGGGTGAAGGCGCTTGGCGACATCAAGATCGACGCACTGCAGGTGACGCCGGTCCACTACCTGTTCAAGCCGGGCCGCGAGGCTACCATCGAGCACTTCCGCGCCATCTGGGAAGCGACCAAGGTGCCGATCCTGATCTACAACGTCATTCCATGGAATTACCTGTCCATCGACGACATGCTGGCCATCATGGAAGCAGTGCCCGGCGTCGTGGGCATGAAGCAGTCGTCCGGCGACGTTAAATCGGTGTCCGATCTGATGCTGCGGGCCAAGCCGGAAAACATTGTGCTGACCGGTATCGACGCTCTGCTCTATCCCAGCTTCGCGCTGGGCGCGCATGGCGCTATTAGTGCACTGACCTGTGCCGTGCCGGGCGTTACCGTAAAGCTGTTCAACGCAGTGCAGGCGGGTGATCACAAGACCGCCAAGGACATCCACTTCCGGCTCAATGCGCTGTGGAATACCCTGCGCCACGACAACCTGCCGGCTTGCGTCAAGTATATCCAGCACCGCCAGGGCCTGCCCATGTTCCACCCGCGTGCCCCCATGGAGCGCGTCACCGACGAGCAGAAGCAAAAGATCGACGCCGCTCTTGCGCCAGTTCTCGAGCTGGTCGATGTCCGGGCAAGGTCGGCTGCTTGATCGTGAGAGAACGGGCCGCTGCCTTAGCGGCTCGTGCCCGGTCCTGCCTGGGAGTGTGACATGAAGAAGCTGATCAACGACCCTGCCGACTATGTCGACGAAATGCTCGACGGGTTGTGCCTGGCCCATCCCGGCCTCAGACGTGTCGGCGACGACCGCCGCGCGATTGTCCATAGCGTAGCCATGTGGCCGGGCAAGGTCGGCGTCGTCTCCGGCGGCGGCTCGGGACACCTGCCGCTTTTTACCGGCTATGTCGGGCCTGGCCTGCTTGATGCTTGTGCCATCGGCAATGTCTTTGAGGGACCCACCATCAATTCGTGCCAGGACGCTATTGCGGCGGCCGATAGAGGCGCCGGCGTGCTGTGCCTGTTCGGCAACTACGGTGGCGACCGCATGAACTTCGAGATGGCCAGCGAATTCGCTGCTCTCGAGGGAGTGGAAACCCGCACCGTTCTGGGCACCGATGACATTGCGAGCGCCAGGCCAGCCGAGGGACACAAGCGACGCGGCGTGGCCGGGCTGATCTTTGCCTACAAGGCTGCCGGCGCAATGGCAGAGGCCGGAGGCGATCTCGACGCCGTGGCATCCATAGCCCAGAAGGTGGTGGACCGGACGCGCACAATCGGGGTGGCGCTGTCCTCCTGCCAGATACCAGGCGCGGCAGGACCCAATTTCACTATTGCCGATGACGAGATCGAGTTCGGCATGGGAATCCACGGCGAGCCGGGCATCTGGCGCCACAAGATCCGTCCCGCCGACGAACTGGTCGACGAAATGATCGCAATGCTGCTGGCGGAGCGTCCCGCTGGGGTCAGCCGCGTGGCCGTGCTGGTCAACAGCCTGGGCTCCACGCCGTTCGAGGAGCTGTTCATTCTCTATCGCCGAGCTGCGCAGCAGCTCGATGCGGCCGGGCTCACCATCGTGCGGCCGCTGATCGGGCCCTATGTGACCTCGATGGAAATGGGGGGCGCTTCGATCAGCCTGTGTTTCCTCGATGACGAGATCGAGGGTCTGCTGGCTGCGCCGGCCGATTGCCCGTTCTGGAAGGTAGGCTGAGCCATGGCCATTGACGTACACACCCTGGCTGATGCAATCGAGCGCGCCAACAGGGCCATGGGAGGCCTGACCGATCAGCTCAATGCTGCCGATGCCAAGCTTGGAGATGGGGATACCGGAACCATGCTGGCCCGCCTGATCGGCAGCTTTGCAGCTGTCGATCTGCAAAATGCACCCGATCTCGGTGCCGGTTTCATGGCGCTGGCCAAGACTGGTGCGGCTTCGACCGGATCGAGCCTGGGCACCCTGATCGTCACCGCAATGATGACGGCCGGCAAAGCCAGTGCCGGACAGGACGCTATAGAGTGGAACGGGCTCAGCCAGATCCTGCTCGCCGTCCGCGACGCCGCGATGGCGCGGGGGAAAGCCGAGTTGGGGGCAAAAACCATCATCGACGGACTGGATGCACTGGCCCGGGCCATCGCCGGCAAGGACGACCCGGCGGCCATTGCTGCCGCGGCGCGCGAGGCCATGGATCAGGCGCTGCTGGAATTCCGGGAGCGTCCATCGGCGATAGGACGAGCGCGAATGTTCGCCGAAAAAAGCGTCGGTCTGGATGACCCCGGCATGCTGGCGCTGGCCGAGATTGTGCGTGCGGTGACCACCAATCATAGCGCAACCGCGCTTGCTTGAGGTGGTGCCGCAACTAAACTATGAAATCGAACCCCGTCAGTCCCAAGTGACTGAGCAACTGAGGCGCTGAGACTTAACCTATGACCGATTCTGTCGCGGCATCCGTGCCGAGCAAGGCGGCCCGCAGCGACGAGAGCCTCAAGTCTCTCACCAAGGTTTCGCGGGTTCTGGACTGTTTTACCACTTCGCGCCGGGCACTGAGCCTGGCCGAGATCTGTGCACAGACCGGCTATCCGCGTTCGACCACCCATCGCCTCCTGGCGGCGATGCGAGAGGTGGGATTTATCGAACAGGATCGGGAGCGTGATTTCTACCGGCTGGGGCTGCGCTTGTTCGAGCTGGGCAATACAGTCCTGGCCAATCTCGAACTGCATCGCGAAGGCCGCGTCATCGTGGATGCGCTGCATCGGCTGACCAGCCGCGCCGTGCATCTGGCGGTGTTTGACGGGCTGCGGGCGGTGGTGATCCAGCGTACCGAGGCAGAGCCGATGCTGAGCAACACGATGGTGGAAAATTCGCCGGTACACTGCACCAGCGTCGGCAAGGCGATCCTGGCCTATCAGCCCATCGAGATCGTCGATCGGGTCGTCGCGGCAGGACTCGAGCGCTTCACCGAGACCACCATCACCGACCCGGCCGCTTTCGCTGGCGAGCTGGAGCTGACGCGGCAGCGCGGCTATTCCATCGACAACGGCGAACACCAGCCGGGGCTGCGCTGCATCGGTGCCCCGATCCGCAATCAGCATGGCGCAGTGTTTGCCGGCATCAGCGTGAGCGCCCCGGCCTGGCAGATGCCCGTCACGGAGGTGGACGAGCTCAACAAGGTCGTCATCTACCACGCCAACCTGATTTCCCAGCGGCTGGGCTATGTACGCTGATTGATGCATTGCCCCCTCCTCCGTTGGCGTGAAGACGCTTGGCTGGCCATGGGGCCAGCCGCTGGATCAGACCGGGCCGCCGGCCTCGCCGACAGGCCAGATGGACTGCAGATCTTCGCCGGCCAGGATGCGCTGGCGGCAGGCAATTTCATTCTTGCCCAACTCGTCGGCCGCATCGGCGATGACGCCAACCAGTTCGGACGGGATGACTACGACGCCGGTGACGTCAGCAAAAATCACGTCGCCAGGACGGATTCGGACGCCGTCGATATCGAGATCGACTTGGTAGTGGGTGGCTTCCATGCGACCCGAAACGCCGACCGGGCTCATGCCCTTGGCAAACAGCGGATAATCGAGCTTGCGCACTTCGGCGAGGTCACGCACCGTGCCGTTAACGACGGTCGCGACTGCGCCTTTGGTCTTGGCGCCGCTCGACATTAATTCGCCGGTCCCCGAGCCTTCAGCGCAAGAGGAATCCACCATCAGAATGCCACCTTTGACCACGGCGTCGATAGCGGCGTGGTAGATATCCTGCGGCTGGCCGACGCGCGGGCTCTTTTCGTAGAGCACTGTGGAGACCGGACCGCAAATCACCTGGCCGGGTGCAAGCACGCCGAACTGGCTGATGTCCTTGAGATAGCCATACGGGCCACGGCCATCGAGCACGTCGTGGATATCTCCCGAATACCACTTGGAGAGACGCTTGATGGCGGCCCAATCGGTCTGGTTGTAGTCATATGCTGCCATTAGCGGGGTCGTCCTTGTTGGTTGGCGGCGTCGATCGCCTGCTGGAGATAGACGGTGGAGTTGTCGATGTGCTCGCGCATCAGAGCGCGGCTGGTGTCTGCCTGGCCACTGCGGATGGCGTCGAAGATCGCCTCGTGTTCGGCCACACCCTCCGCCTGCGTCTTGCTGGGGACTCGGCTGGTGAGGCGGATGACGTCCGTGATCAGGGCGTAAAGATCGCCGTAGACACTGGAGAGGATTTCGTTGCCCAGCGACTGCACAAGCGCGCGGTGAAACTTGGCGTCGGCCTCGGCATACTGGGCAAATTCGGTGGCGCTCGCGAGATCGCTGAGCGCTGCTGCAACGTCGTCAGAAAGCGTACCCTCGCCTGCGGCCAGGCGGCCAACCACTTCAAGCTCGAACATGCGGCGCACATCCATAAGCTGGACCAGATAGGCCGGATCTTCGGCAAACAGGCTGCGCACATTGGTCGCCAGCGAGCCGAGGAATTGTTTGACATCGTCCCGTACCACCTCGGCACGCTCGCCATGGCGGCGGCGCACCAGTCCACGGGTCTCGAGAATCTGCAGGCCTTCGCGCACAGAGCGGGTGCTGATCGAAAAACGCCGCGCCAGATCGGCTTCGGATGGCAGGCGGGAGCCCACCTTAAGCTCGCCGGACAAAATGTCAGCTTCGATGGCTGAGACCACCGACATATGGAGCTTGCCCCGATCCGGCGCGGCTGCGGTCACCATGCGGTGAAGCCGCCATCGACCACGACATTGGAGCCGGTCATATAGGAGGAGGCATCGGAAGCCAGGAACTGGACGACGCCATTGTACTCGCCCTTTTCAGCCTGACGGCGCATTGGGACGCGTTCGAGGAAGTTGTCGACGAACTCCTTGTCGAAGCTGCCGGTTTTGACCCCTCCAAAGGATATGAGGTTGCAACGGACGTTCTTTTCGGCCCAGTAGGTGGCAACATAGCGCGTGAGATTGATGAGGCCGGACTTGGAGGCCGCATAGGACACGGCCTTGATGAAAGGCACACCGTCGCGCTTTTCGCGATAGGCATAGAGTGCCTGATTGGGCGAGACCATGCCGTAGATTGAGCCGACATTTATGATGCTGCCGCGGCCCTGTCCGGCCATCTTGGAGCCTATGACTTGGCTGCACAGCATGACACCGGTCAGGTTGACGTCGATAATATCGTCCCAGAACTTTTGCGGATACACCTCGAACGGAGCGTTCTGCTCGGCGCCGCCATCGGGCTTGGAGTCGATACCGGCATTGTTGACCAACACGTGGGGGACGCCCCAGTCGGCGATCAGCTTGTCGGTCGCGGCTTCGAGAGCCGCCTTGTCAGTGACGCTGGCTTCATAGACGCGGATGCTGTCAGCTAACCCGGGGAATAGCTCGTCGAGCTTGTCCTGTGTAATCGGACGGCGGCTAAAGACCGCAACTTTGGCACCGGCTTTGGCCAGGGAAGTGGCAAATTCGCGCCCCAGCTGACCCAACCCACCAGTGACTACGATCACCTTTCCCGCAACGCTAAACAACTCCGACATCCACGACTCCAACTTATGTCATAAGTCATATGTCATAAGCGGTAGCTCTATGATTAGCAAGCGGCTTTGGCAGGCCTGCTTTCTTTCAGTTTGCGCCTCCGGGCTTGGGTCTCGGGATAACCGAAATGCGGTCGGCAAGCCCGCCTTCTCGGGGATGGAAGGGATCGGAAATCCCTTCAAAGATGCCATTCCGGCAGCCACAACTCAAAAGAGAAAGGAGAACAGAGCCAGAGTTGACGCCGGAGAGGTCCGTCTAAAGGCCAAGCAGATAACGTGAAGCTCAACAGGCTAAGGCCCAGACTCTCCGAACGCCAAGGCATCGTTCTCTGGAAGACCCATCTTGGCGAATTCTTCAGGGGTTGGCTTGCCGTGCTCCCTCACCTCGCCAGAGGCCCACACTCCCGTCATGCTGCCGGTGCCGCTAAGCGCCTCACCAATCGCTATGAGGCAGGCGTGTTGACTGGCAAGGCCCTGTTTTACGGCGGATCGCGGGCCCGGACCGAGGCGACAGGCTATGGCAATACCTATTTCGTCCAGTCCATGCTCGCGACCCAGGGGGGGAGTTTTGACGGCAAGCGGGTTGTCGTTTCTGGCTCAGGAAACGTCGCCGTCTATACGGTCGACAAGGTTCAGTCCTTCGGCGGCAAGGTTGTCGCCGTATCGGACAGCTCGGGCTATATCGTCGATGAGCGCGGTATTGATCTCGGCCTTCTCAAGCAGGTTAAAGAGGTTCGCCGGGGGCGGATCTCTGAATACCTAAAGCTCAAAGGCGATGATCGGGGTGCCCATTTTGTACACGCCGGTGAGGGATCCATTTGGGACGTGCCGTGCGATGTGGCCATGCCTTCCGCCACGCAGAATGAGTTGAGCGGGAAGGATGCGAGGACTTTGGTCGGCAATGGCGTGATAGCCGTTGGCGAAGGGGCTAACATGCCCTCCACTCCTGACGCTGTCCGCATCCTTCAGGAAAACGGTGTGATGTTTGCCCCCGGCAAGGCTGCCAACGCGGGTGGAGTTGCAACATCCGCCCTCGAAATGCAGCAAAACGCTTCCCGGGACAGCTGGACTTTCGAGCAGACCGAAGCTCGCCTCGCCAATGTCATGCGGACGATCCATGACACCTGCGCCAGTACCGCAGCCGAATATGGCGCACCCGGCGACTATGTTCTGGGTGCCAACATTGCCGGCTTCGTTAGGGTTGCCGAGTCCATGAGGGCGCTTGGCGTGATCTAGCCCGCCCGGTGGGATAATGCAGCGCAGATCAAATCGATCACTGAGCGGTGACTGCCGCCTCTGGAGAAGTTTTGCTAACCGCTTTTCCGAACGTAGCGGGAGCTTTTCCACCTCGTCCTGATCGAGCGAGGTCCGGATTGGTGGGCGAGATCTGTGCATCGAGGGCGGCCAGTTTTCCGGCCAATCTCCTAGAGTTCCCGAGACGCCCGCGCAGAGACGGTCAGGTGCTCGATGCGCGGCGTACACCGTAGCAATCTTTGTACATAGCTGCGGTGACGAGGTTGTTTCGGAATAGGGATGCCGCGTGCCCTGACACCCGATTCGCGGCGATGTACCCGATATCCTCTCAGAAGCCTGCGAGCGAACGACAAGCTACCGGGCGAGCAACAGCGAGACCGCTAGCATCTCATTTGATCGTAGGTTTCGTGCCGGTCAAGCCAGAATTGGAGCGTAACGCATCGCGAATTTCCGTTAGCAACACCTCTTCCTTGCTCGGGGCGGGCGTGGTCGCCACCGGCTCTTTAGCCGCTTCGCGTTTCAGCGAATTGATGCCCTTAACCACCAGGAACAGCACGAAGGCGATTATGGTGAACTTGACTATGGCGTTGATGAACAGGCCGACATTGAGCGTGGCCACGCCCGCTTCCCGCGCCGCAGCAACCGAGGGCACGGCTATGTTGTCGGGGTTCGACAGCACGACGAACAGGTTAGAAAAATCAACGCCGCCAATGATTAGGCCGATAAGGGGCATGAACACGTCATCGACCAATGACGAGACAATTGCGCCAAAGGCAGCCCCGATTATTACACCGATCGCAAGATCAATCATGTTGCCCTTAATGGCAAAATCCCGAAATTCCTTGAGCATCTTCTATTCTCCAGTGATGGCTCTAGCCTCATCGACAACCTCGGCACCGGGGCTGTTTTTCTTGACAGAAGCGATCGCCTTCAGAGCGCTGGACTTAGACTTGTAGGTTTCCGAGCGCACCATAGGTTCGCCGTTAGCGGCGACGAAACGCACGAAGGTCTGGCCGTCTTTGCTGGCTACGATTTCGAAGCGGTACCCCGAACCTTCTTCGCCCTTGGTTAGGTCAACAGCGGGGGCGTCGGGCGCGTTCTTCTTTATCGACTCTATAGCCGACTTGGCGCTGCCCTTCTGCTTATAATTCTCCGACCATACAATGGCTTCTCTGTTATAGACAAAGGCGAATTTGAACTGGTCGTTTGCGGCGGCTTCGATCTTGAACTTGTGCGCCATGAGGCTAGCTCTCCTCTAGAGTGGACCGTGGACCGTCTTGCAGCGACCACTCTAGCGGAGCAGGTGCGAAAGAAAAGGCCCGAACTGAGCATCGGAGAGAATAAGTCCGCGAAGGATTACGTCCCTTTACTTCGGCTATTTGAGCCATCCATTTTAGGGTGACGGCGAGGAGATATCCCTGACCTTGTCCATCACCCGCCGTCGTCATCCCCCAATCTGGTCCACAACGTCACTGGGACACTCAACAGACCTCAACCGATCAATGAGATGACCCAGCGTAATGCGGCGCTGGTGGAAGAAACCAACGCGGCGATTGAACCGACCGAAAGTCAGGCCAGCAACTCGACGGATCGTTGGCATCTTCGTGCTCGAAGCGGCCCGACGCTGCCAGAGCACCCACCCATGGCCGGGGCCACGCCGACCAGCATTAACGGGCTGCAGGACCAGGTCAAGGAGGCTGCTAAATCCGACATCAGCCAATGCTGCTATCACCGAAACAGGGCAGACGGAGCCATCCACTCCAAAACACTGACCGCCCTAGCTCGCCCCCCGAATAAGATCTCAGAAAAACCTATGCCTAAATGGTCTTTACATTAGACGGCAGTTAGGTGGTCACTGTCTAGCGGAGCGCACCACTTGTCCGAGGTGTCATGACCCGCATGAACGAGTGGCGGACCAAACTCTGTGCGAGGGCCCGCATACCAATGGTGTCGCTCTTCCAAGGCCGGGGCCTCGACCGCTGCGCTGAGTAACATTGCATCCAGTGGGGGTGCCTGGAGGGTGCGCACCATGGCGCAGCGTCACGGCACCTGCAGCGCGCTTACGGTCTCTTGATAAAGAATGGATTGTCCCATCAGTCGGCGACCGTAAACGATCGCCTTCTGAGTCTTTGCTTCAAAGCATTGACCGCCCCCCGGTTGTGTGAAAACTTCCACACGGAATGCCACTCAAACTTCCACACAAGTGTGTAAGGACCGACTTTTTTCCTTTCAATTTCAATAACTTGCGGCGGAAACCTTCCTTGCATGGAATCCAGGTTCCCCAGCCAAATTCTCAGAAAAACTGATTTTCCAGCAGGCTAGCACGAAGAGATCGATGGTCACCCGACTTCGAGCCGCTGGTCACCTGCAGGACGCGTAATGACGGCCTGAGAAAGTAATACTGAGCGATCTGCGTGGAACGCAGTCACAACTCCATGCCCTTCGAAATGCGCTGCCGACAACTAAATGATCCCGCGGTGGTCAACCTTTGTGGACGATCATCCGGCGGCTTGGCGCCGCGTCCTCCCTTGTGGGAGCCATGGCGCGGCACACGGTGATCTTCCCTGATGCAAGAAAACGGGAACCGCGCTAGTACTTGCATGCTGGCACAGGACCGGCTGCTGGGTGCATGCTCATGGCAGAGTCTGCAGGGACCGACGTTACCGGTCTGAAACATAGGGGCCGCATTTCTCAACTGGTGACCCTGTCGGCAGTCATCGCCTATACGGCAGGCAATGCCTTCATGTCCGGCGGATTAGGTGTCGCCGGCCGGGAGATTGGTCTCAGCGCCATTGAGACGGGCTCCATACTCAGCTTCGGTGCGCTGGCCGGGGTCTTGGCCGCCCCGCTATGGGGACATGCCTCCGATACCACCAGTCGGCGCCTGCTGCTGCTGCTGGTGGTTCCGCTGGTCGCAGCCGGCCCGGCCATCGCCGCTGCGGTCTTCTTCTGGCCCTGGGCACTCGCGGCATCCCTGGCCTTCCCGGTGCTGGCCGGAGCGCGACTGGTCCAAGCCGCCTCTGGCGCCGCTCTCATTCCCATTGCGCAAAGCTTGACCACCGAAACGACGACGCCGCAACAACGGGTCAGTGGCATGGGCATGTTGGGCGTAGCCATAAGCCTGGGAACGCTGGCAGGCTCGGTCCTGCTCTGGTTAACAGCCGGCCTCGGTCCCGGCGCGGGCTTTGCAGCCGTGGCGGGCCTTGGCGTTGCGGCCTTCGTCCTGACGGTTTGGCTCTTCCGGGACCGCGACCGCCAACCGGAAATGGAGCCTGGGGAACGCGCCGTGCCGCTTCGGCTGGTCTGGCCGAACCTGGCGATCACCTTTCTGGGTTTCCTGGCCTATACCATGGTGCAGCCGGTTCTAGGCTTCCGGTTCATGGATGCATTCGGGCTTGGCAGCGCGGAGGCCGCCGGCAATGCCGGATTGGTTCTCACCGCGGCGGCGGTGATGCTGGTCATCGTGCAGTTCCTCGTCGCAGCCCGCAAGAACTGGGAGGCCACGCCAATGCTGCGCACAGGCAGCATTGCGGGCCTCGTCGGGGCCCTGCTGTTATGGGTCGCCCAGGACTTCATCCAGTTGGCTGCCGCAATGGCGCTGGTGGGCATCGCGCTCGCCTTCATGTCCCCCGCCAACCTGGCGCATATGAGCCTCGTCACCGGCCGCGGAGCACAAGGCAAGCTGGGCGGGCTTAACGTGGCGGCGCGCGGATTGGGCGTGGCCGCTGGACCGATCTGCGGCACTTTCCTTTATGTTTGGCAACCTGAGGCGCCCTTTGTGGTCGCAGCAATGATCGTCACGATCATTGTCGGGCTGACACGCATCATGCGGACCTCCCCTTCTCCCGTTACACCCAGCGCAGCGCAGTCGGGGTAGTAACCTGTTCGAGTAACAAGACCACTCGGTCAGCTGCCTTCGGTGCTGCCTGCCGGTGGCACCAGGGCCCTCTCGTCGAGGGTAAGCTTGACGCAGGAAGGGCCCTGGTGATCCGAGCACAAACAAACGTGACATCAGGCATGTGTTACAGGATGCCGCGTAGTCCAAGCCCCGAGCAGGATTCGCCCCCAATGCGACCAGGACCGGCCGCGGCGCTGCACGGCAGGCTGGTCGAACGGGGCTTCATCCTTGACGACGCGGCCACCCAGACGCCGATAGCCGATGTCTCTCAGCAAATCATCGCTCAGGTGGTCAAGTTCACCGCTGCCGCGCGAGATGTTCAGATCGCCAGCGAGGCCGTTAGCTAGAAGGATAGAGTAGTCCATGATACCGTCTCCATACTCGATGCGCCGAACTCTGAGTGAGTAGCGTCGTTGCCTGTCACCGGTTGGCGTTCGCGAGTAGATCAACCTGAACGCGACGATACCTCCACCGTTTGGTGGAGCTCACGACATGCCTCCAAACTCGGTGAGCCCCGGAGGGCGAAATGGAGCAGGCGTTTGCTCTGGACGAGATGTCGGACCTGGTGGCCGCCATATATGACTGTGCCATCGATCCGAACGAATGGCCTCGAGCACTGGCGGCGCTTTGCGCGGCGATGAACTTCAAGAGCGCAGCGCTCAACCTGCGCACCTATCCGTCTGGCGACATTCTGCTGCTGTACACCAGCGGAATCGAGCAGCACTGGCTTGAAAAGCTACATGGATACGGTGCTGAGGCGCTGGAGCAGTGGGGCGGAATTGGCAAGCTCCTGACCTACGACCCCAACCAGCCGGCGCTGATGTCCGAGAAGCACAAGGAAGGGCTGACCGAGGCGAACCGCATCTATGTTGAATGGACCAAGCCCCGCGGAATCATCGACGTTATGGCATTCGGGCTTGCGCGTGATGGTGCCGCCGTGGGCACCATGGCGTTTGGTCGCCATCGCGATGCCGGCCCCGTCACCGAGCGTGAGCTTTCGCTGGCGCGCTTGCTAATTCCGCACCTGCAGAGATCCGTGGCCATATCGCGCTTGCTGGATATTGGCTCCATCAAGTCGGATATGTTCCAGAGCGTGGTCGATGCGCTGTCCGTGGGTGTGGTCGTCACCGACGTCAGCCTCAAGATCATCCATGCCAATCAGGCCGCGCAACGGATGCTGTCCGCAGGTGCGCCGGTGAGTGCCGTCAAAGGTAGGCTATCTGTGCCGTCTCCAGGCGCAACACCAGCGCTTTCAAGGGCGGTGACGAAGGCTGCGACGGATGAGAAATCTCTGGGATCCAATGGCTTTGGGATACCCCTGCGGCTGGGAGACCAGACCCATGTCTTCCACGTCCTGCCACTTCGCTCAGGGCAGCTCCGGCCCACGGTCAGCGTGTCAGCCGACGCTGCTATCTTCATTACCCCGTCACGAAAATCACCGCTCTGGCCCGAGCTGGAGATAGCCTCCCTGTTTGATCTGACGCCCGCGGAGGCCAAGGTCTTCGAAAAGATTTCGGCAGGAGCGTCACCGCAGCAGATCGCAGCCGAGACCGGCGCGGCCCAGAGCACGATCAAGACCCACCTGCTGCAGGTGTTCGCAAAGACCGGTTGCCACCGCCAGGCCGAGCTTGTTGCCCTGGCTTCGTCCCTCAAGTTGCCAGTCTGGTGACTATCAACCAGCGATGTGGATGGTCAGAGTCGCTGCGCGCCCCCTGTTTGGATTTTGGATCACCTTTGGCGCCTCCCCGAAAACCGACATTGCAGGATTCCGTCAGCAGCCGTCAGGCGCATCCATATTCGACGATAAAATCCGGCTGCCGACAGCTTCCGTGCCGGTGCTGCCGGTGTCCCAAATAGGCAGCAAAGTCTCGTATGGGGAAAACGAACTCACTGCTTTGGGCATTGGTGTGACCGGTGCGGACGTCCGCCGATTGTCCATTCATGTCGTAAGTTTGCGCCATTCACCATCAGCGTGTCGTCGCGGAACGTCGGCGAAAAACTCCGCATAGGGGCCCGAAGTAGCGAGGGCAAATAGCTGCTCCAGCGCGGCCATTGGCTCGTCAGACGCATCAACTCTCAAATCCAGATCAGGATAGGCCTGACTCGTATAGACGCGCAGGGCGGCGGAGCCGATGCCACGGCTGTCGCCGCCCGCCGCAGCACCCGCCAGCAGGGCGGCGAGTAACCTGCCGGCGAAGCCCGCCTTATGTTGACAGTGATAGCCCGCAAGCATCTCATCGAGCACTGCCGGACCCGTCAGCATGTTCCCGGCCAGTGCCACTCCCGCTGCCGTGAGGTGCCCCGCATAGGGCACACATTGTTCGCCGGTCCATCCCTCGGACGCGCCGTTGGCATCAACGACGATGACTTGACGCTGGCGCGCTTCGGTGTCCCGAGCGAGCGCGGCCTGCAAGGCCGCTGCGGCCGGGTGCTCATCCAGCAGCGCCAGCGTGTCGATCGCCAGATAGGGGTTTGTCATGGCCTGGGTCGCCACCGCACCCACACGACTGCGGCCATGCGGCACCAGTGCCCCGACCATGGGCCCGGCCGTGGCCGTGGCGATACCCAGGGCGCCCGTATCGGGATCACGGGCCACGATGGAAAAGGTCATCACGCATCCTAACGCATAGACTATTTATCATCACAAATTGACGGTGCTCGAAATTTATGATGATAAATTACCAGAGTTCTTTTCTCACGGTCCTTTTCGCGAGGCAAGAGCGAGGGAAAGCAAGGAGGTTTCACATGATCCGCAAATGGAAAGCTATCGCGCCGCTACTGCTGGCCGCTACGGCACTGACCCTGGTCTCGCCGGCCATGGCGCAGACGCCGCCCAATATTCTGGTCGTCGGCCAGATCGCCGAACCGGCATCGCTCGATCCGCATGTCTCCACCGCCGCCAACGATTTCCGCATCGCGGTCAACATCTATGACGGCCTCGTGCGCAACAGGCCGGGCACGCTCGAAATCGAGCCGGCTCTGGCGACCGACTGGACCATTTCCGATACGGGCCTGGAATATACCTTCAACCTGCGCGAGGGCGTCACCTTCCATGATGGAACCCCCTTCAATGCCGAGGCGGTGAAGTTCAACTTCGACCGCATGCTCGATGAGGACCATCCCTTTGCCGCGACCGGCCCGTTCCCGCTTGCCTTCTTCTTCTCTGCGGTCGAGAGCGTCGAGGTGGTCGATGACCTGACGGTCAAGTTCACGCTCAACGAGCCCTTCGCCCCTTTCATGTCAAATCTGGCCTCGCCCACCGGCCTCATCGTCTCGCCGGCCGCAGTCGAGGCCTCGGGCGCCGACTATGGCCGCAATCCGGTCGGCACCGGCGCGTTCAAGTTCGAGGAATGGCAGTCCAATACCAGCGTGGTCGCCTCGCGCAACGAGGACTATTGGGATGGTGCACCGTCCCTCGAAGCGGTGATCTTCCGCCCGATCACCGATGCAAATACCCGTGTCGCCGAAATGCTCTCCGGTGGCATCGACGTGCTGCTCGAGACCCCGCCAGACAACGTTGCCCAGTTCCGCGATGATGCCAATTACAGCGTGGTCGAGGCCGTCGGGCCCCATGTCTGGTATGTCATGCTCAATGCCAAGGAAGGCCCCTTTGCCGATGTGCGCGTCCGCCAGGCGGTGAACTATGCCGTCAACAAGGAAAGCCTCGTCAACGACGTGCTGCAGGGTACGGCAGACGTCTCGGCCGGTCCGATCCCGCCAGCTTTCAACTGGGCCTATAATGAAGAGGTCACCCCCTATCCCTACGACCCCGAAAAGGCCAAGGCATTGCTGGCCGAAGCCGGGGCCGAGGGCGCGACTGTCACCTTCCTCGTGACCGAGGGCGGCTCGGGCATGCTTGATCCCGTCCCCATGGGCACCGCCATCCAGGCCGACCTGGCCGCGGTGGGGCTCAATGTCGAGATCCAGACCTATGAGTGGAACACCTTCCTCTCCGAGGTCAATCCGGGCCTCGAAGGCAAGGCCGACATGGCCGAAATGGCCTGGATGACCTCCGATCCCGACACCCTGCCCTTCCTGACCCTGCGCACGGCGGCTTTTCCGGCCGAAGGCGGGTTCAACTCGTCCTACTATTCCAATCCCGAAGTCGACGCCCTGCTCGACCAGGCCCGCATCTCCACCGATCCGGCGGAACGCGGCGAACTCTACAAGCAGGTCCAGGCGATCACCCACGAGGATGCTCCCTGGCTCTTCGTTGCCAACTGGAAGCAGAATGCCGTCGTCACCAGCGCGGTGGGCGATTTCGAACTGCAGCCAGATTTCGGCCTGGTGCTGCGAGACGTGACCAAGCCATAAACCGGACAGCCGGGTGAGGGCCCTACCCTCACCCGGCTCGACGTCGGACATGCCCGTGCCTCGTTTGCGCCCAGTGCAGACTAAGGCGCGCGGCAGGTTCCAGCGGCGCTTACAACATGGGGGGGCTACCCGACATGACGGCTTATATTGGCAAGCGTCTGCTGGCCGCCATCCCGGTCATCCTGGGACTGTCCATCATCGTCTTTCTGGTGATGAAGCTGATTCCGGGCGATCCGGCCCAGGCTTTGCTCGGCTCCTATGCCACGCCGGAAAATGTCGCCCGCATCAATCGCGCTCTGGGCCTCGACCGTTCCTGGCCCGAGCAATATGTCATCTGGGTAGACAATCTGCTCCAGGGCGATTTCGGGCGCTCCTATATCCTCAACCGGCCGGTTCTTGACGAGGTGATCGAGCGCTTCGGCGCCACGTTGATCCTGGCAGGCGCATCACTGGTCATCTGTTCCATTGTGGGCATTCTGGCCGGCATCGCCTCGGCGGTGCGCCAGTTCGGCTGGACGGACCGGATCGTCACCTTCTTCGTACTGGTCGGCATTTCCATGCCGGCCTTCTTCCTGGGCCTGGTCTTCATCCTGTTCTTTGCCGTGCAGTGGCGCCTGCTGCCGGCCTCGGGCATGTATGCCGTCTATGGCGGCGGCGATTTGGCCGACCTGTTGCGCCATCTGATCCTGCCAGCCGGAACCCTGGCCATTGTCGCCACCGGCGTCGTCGCGCGCCTCACCCGCGCCGCCATGCTCGAAGTGTTGCGCCAGGATTTCATTCGGACTGCCCGGGCCAAGGGCCTCAGCGAGAACGCCGTGATCTACCGCCATGCCTTCCGCGCGGCGCTCGTCTCGGTCATTCCAGTGCTGGGCATCCAGGCCGGCTTCGTCCTGGGCGGTGCGGTCTATATCGAAACCGTGTTCCAGTGGCCTGGCCTCGGCCAGATGCTGGTCAAGGCCGTGTCGACCCGCGATCTCCTCCTGGTGCAGGGCGGGGTTCTCGTCGCGGCCACGGTCTATGTTCTCGTCAATCTGCTGGCGGACGTCGCTCAGGCCATGCTCGATCCAAGGCTGAAGGCATGACCCCAAGCGTGACCACCCAGCCATCTCCCAATAGGCGCCGCAGCAATTGGCAATTGCTGATGGCCAACCGCCTCGCCGCGGCGGGCCTGTTCATCTTCGGCTTCATTCTGCTCGTGGCCATTCTGGCGCCGGTGCTGCCCATGCCCGACCCCAACATGACCGATCAGCCCAATCGCCTGCTGCCCCCGCTCAGCCAGGGCCACCTGCTGGGCACCGATCATCTGGGCCGCGACATCCTCTCGCGCCTGGTCTGGGGCACGCAAATCTCCCTCATCGTCGGCATCAGTGCCACCGCGCTGGCGGCCCTGTTCGGCTCGCTGATTGGCCTCGTGGCCGGTTATGCCCGCGGCGTTACCGACAGTGTGCTGATGCGCTTTGTCGATATGCTCATGGCCTTTCCCTATATCCTTCTGGCCATTGCCATAGTTGCCGCGCTCGGCCCTGGCCTTCTCAATGCGCTCTACGCCATTGCGCTGGTCAACATTCCCTTCTTTGCCCGCAATATCAGGGGCGTGACCGTATCGATCCGCAATCGCGAATTCGTCGACGCGGCGCGCCTTTCGGGCAAGAGCCACGCCTCGATCCTGTTCACCGAGGTGCTGCCAAACGTGCTGCCGGTCATCGTCATCACCATGTCCACCACGGTGGGCTGGATGATCCTTGAAACCGCCGGCCTGTCCTTTCTGGGTCTGGGCGCCCAGCCGCCCACGGCCGATCTGGGCTCCATGCTCGGCCAGGCCCGCGCCCAGCTCTTCACCGCGCCGCATGCCTCGATCATTCCAGGGATCATGATCTTTGCGCTGGTGATGAGCATCAACCTGCTCGGCGATGGCATCCGTGACGTGCTCGATCCTCGCCTGCGCTCGGGCGCGCTTGATCGCCCCCTGTCGGTCACGCACATCGCGCGGCAGACCACGCCGGCGGCGACCCTGGCCGATGCGCCGGTGCTGGTGGTCGACCATCTCTTCACCGGCTTTGCCAATGGCGGCGCCGTGACGCCGGCCGTCCGCGACGTCAGCTTCCGCCTGGGCAAGGGCGAGTGCCTCGGCATAATCGGGGAAAGCGGCTCGGGCAAATCGGTGACGGCGCTGTCGCTGATGGGTCTGGTGGCCTCGCCGCCCGGCGTCATCACCAGCGGCGCGGTCTATATCGGCGGGCAGGATGTGCTGTCGCTGCGCGAGCATGAGCTGATCGCCCTGCGCGGCGCCCGCGTCGCCTATGTGTTCCAGGATCCCTTGACTACCCTGCACCCGCTCTTCCCTGTTGCCACCCAGATCGCCGAGGCGGTGATGGCCCACAACCAGGTGAGCAAACGCGCGGCCCACCAGCGCGCCCTTGAACTCATGGAGACGGTGGGCATTCGCGACGCCGCCGATCGGGCCAGCGCCTATCCCCATGAGCTCTCGGGTGGCCAGCGCCAGCGCATTGGCATCGCCATGGCCCTGGCCAATGACCCCGACGTCATCATTGCCGACGAACCCACCACGGCGCTCGACGTGACGGTCCAGGCGCGCATCCTCGAACTGCTGCAGGACCTGCGCCGCGAGCGCGGTCTGGCGCTCCTGCTCATCACCCATGATTTCGGCGTCGTCGCCCAGGTCTGCGACCGTGTCGCGGTGATGAAGAATGGCGAGATCGTCGAGCAGGGTGAAACCGCCTCCATCCTGCGCGCACCCCAGCACGACTATACCAAGCGCCTCATCGCCTGCGTGCCCGAACTGGGCGAGGGCCATGCCTTCCTGGACCGCGTCCGCCCGCTGTTTGAGGAGACGAGGCTATGAGCCAGCCGGCAGTCGATATGCAGAACCTGGTCAAGACCTTCGGTGGTGGCCGTAGCCTGTTCGGTCGCGCGGCCAGCGAGGTCCATGCCGTCCGCGGGATTTCGTTGACCCTGCAACGGGGCGAAACACTGGGCATCGTGGGCGAGAGCGGCTCGGGTAAATCGACCCTGGCGCGCATGCTGGTCGGGCTGGAACACCCGACTTCGGGTAGTATGGCCATCGAGGGCAAGCCGTGGTCCGAGTTGGCCTCGTCGGGGACGCGCGCCTTTGGCCGGGCCATCCAATATGTGTTTCAGGACCCCGTCGCCTCGCTCAATCCACGCAAGACCATCGGTGACATTCTCGACGTGCCACTGCGCCTGCTTTGCGGCTATGACCGCGACCGTCGCGCCCGCCGCAAGCAGGAACTCGTCGACGCCGTGCAGATGCCGCTCGATACGCTCGAGCGCTATCCGCACGAATTTTCCGGCGGCCAGGCCCAGCGCATTGCCATTGCACGGGCGCTTGCTGCCGAGGCACGTATCCTGGTGCTCGACGAGCCGGTCAGCGCGCTCGACGTCTCGGTTCAGGCGCAGGTCCTGCTGCTGCTGCAGCAATTGCGGGACGAGCTTGGCCTATCTTATCTCTTCATCAGCCACGATCTGGCCGTGGTGGAATCGATTTCCGATCGGGTCGCCGTCATGTATCTGGGAGAGGTGGTGGAAACCGGTCCCGCCGCCCGGCTTTTTGCCGCCCCTCAACATGATTACACCAGGGCCCTGATCGCCAGCGCCCCCCGCCTGACGGTATCGGACAGCCCTCCATGAGCGAACTCGACTCCCCAGAGACACCCGCAGCGGCGGCAGGTCCTCGCCGCAAGCGCACCGACGAAATCGTGGATGCCATCAAGCGCATGATCGTCGAGCACGGACTGGCGCCAGGCGACCGCCTGCCGCAGGAACGGGAGCTGATCTCCCAGTTCGCCGCCGGCAAGAGCACGGTGCGCGAGGCGCTCAAGGCATTGGAGGTTCAAGGGCTCATCTCGGTGCGCACGGGGCCGGGTGGCGGAGCCTTCATCGAGCGCATGTCGGAAGGCCGGGCGATGAGCCTGCTGTCCAACTTTCTGTTCGCCAAGAACTTGTCTATCGCCAACATCTACGAGATGCGCAAAGTGCTGGAGCCGCAGGTCGCCGCCAGCGCCACGCCCCATATCGATGAAGCGGGCCTCAAACGCCTCGAGGCGATCATCGGCATCTACGACCACGAGCCGGCAGATCCCACCGAGCGCTGGAACCAGCGCATGGCCGAGCTCGATTTTCATGGTGTCGTAGCGCAGTATTCCGACAATCCCATCCTGGCCTTTACCTGCCGGTTCCTGCAGCGCCTGCTCAAGGACCTGACCATCGCTCAGGACATCTATGTCCACCCCGAGCCCGTATCCCGCGCCCGCGGCATTCAGCACCAACGCGATCTCATCGCCGCCATGCGGCGCCGCGACGCCGAGGCGGCAGCTGCCATTCTTTCAGTGCATATGGCCGAGGCCGAACAGCACATGCTCGATCTTCAAGCCAAGCTGATGGACCGTTTCCTGACCGAAGAGGCGACGCCGGCCCGCACCAGAAAGCGCCGCACCGCATGATCGATCAGGACTACCTCCTCGACCGCCTGCTGCAATTGCTCAAGACGCCCAGTCCTGTCGGCATGACTGGACGCGCAACCGATCTGGTCGATTCCTGGCTGCGCGAACTCGGCTATACCCCACGTTATACCCGCCGAGGCATCCTTTATGTCGAGGTGGGTAAGGGCGCCCCGCGCCGCGCCTTGGCCGTGCATCTGGACACACTTGGGGCCATGGTGAGCGAACTCAAGCCCAATGGCCGGCTGGCTTTGCGCAATACCGGGACCTGGGCGGCGCGCTTTGCCGAGGGGGCCCGTGTCACCATTTTTTCCGATACTGCAGAACACCGCGGCACGATCCTGCCGCTCAAGGCCTCCGGCCATCGCTTCAATACTGAAGTCGATAGCCAGCCTGCCGATTGGGACAATCTGGAAATCCGCGTCGACGCCATCCTGCCCGACCGGCCCAGTCTGATTGCCGCCGGTTTCAATGTCGGCGACATGGTGGCGATCGATGCCCAGCCCGAAGTGGTGGATGGGTTCATCGTCTCCCGCCATCTCGATGACAAGGCGGGCTGCGCCACCCTGCTGGCCGTGCTGAAATCAATCAGCGACGGACAACTCAAGGTGTCGGTGCCCTTCCAAGCCATGTTCACCATCGGCGAGGAGATCGGCATTGGCGGCACGCATGGCTTTGGCCCGGACGTCGAGGAACTGCTCGCCATCGACAATGCCGTGACCGCGCCCAACCAGGCTTCGCGCGACGATGCCGTGACCATCGCCATGCGAGACCGCCAGGGTCCGTTTGACGCGCACATGACACGTCAGTTGCTGGCCCTTTGCCAGGGCGACGGCATCCGGCATGAACGCGACACCTTCCGCCACTACCGCTCCGACAGTGCCGCTGCAGTGGAAGCCGGATGGGATCTTCGTGTGGGTCTAATCTGCTTCTCGTTGGACAGCTCCCACGGCTGGGAGCGAACACACTCTTCCTCCCTGCTGGAACTTGGAAAGTTGCTGGTTGCATATCTGGGAGCCGATCTTGTGCCGGCGGGCAGCCGAGAATGACTAATCCCACGGGCCGAAATGGCTCCCGTTTGCGAGCCCAACACAAGTCCAGCCGCGAGCCGGCGACGCAGCTCTGGCCCGCGCCGCTGAAAATTGCAGAATCAACGCCGACACAGATTTGACTGGAGGCGCTGCAATAGGGTCTGCCCCCTACGGCGCCAGTGCCTCCCTCAGCGCCAAGCCCGTCGTCGTTCGCAGGTCCAGGTCGGCTTCGATGTGGTCAATGTGGGTCAGCAAGAGGGTACTGGCGCGGGGGCCGTCGCGGGCTTCGAGGGCGGCGAGGATGTCGGCGTGGTCGTTGTGGCCGCAGCTGGAGGCGCCGGAGCGGCCGTAGAGGGCGATAACCAGGGAGGAGCGGGCGACCAGCTCTTCCATGAAGCGCAGCAGGATGGCGTTGCCGGCCACGCTGGCGAGCAGCAGGTGGAAATCGCCCGAGGCATGGATTTCGGCGCGGCGGGCGGTTGGGCCGCGTTCGCCCATCAGCCGACTTTCATCATGCAGGCGGGCGCGGAAGGTGGCGATTTCGCTCGTGGTGATGCGCTCGGCGGCGGCGCGGGCAATGCCTGGCTCGATGAGGCGGCGGGACTGAAACACCTGCCGCGCCTCGTCCGGCGTGGGATTGGCGACGAAGGCGCCGCGATTGCGCTCGGTCCGGACCAGGCCCTCGAAGGCCAGCGCCTGCAGGGCGGCGCGCACGACGGTGCGGCTGACATCGAACAGGGTGCCGACCTCGGCCTCGTTGAGCTTGGTGCCGGGCGCCAGGCGGCGGTCGACAATGGCATCGCGCAAATGATCGCGGATCATCGCGGCACGGTCTTCGGCGACGAATGGTCCGCTGAAAGTCTGGTCTGTAAGCGTCATGGTTCACCCGGTCGGCCATTCATAGGAAGAATCGCGCCGCAACGGAAGCGGCAAGTCGCATACATTCGCCAGACAAGATTGCATACAATGTTGGCAGGTAATGGAAACACTTGCACAGGAATCGGGCATTTAGTGGCGCTGCCCATTTATCGCACATTACGGCTGAAGGTGAATTGAACTCGAATATCAATGGGTTATTGCGTGCCTGCGAGTCTGGCACGGCGGATGCATAGAGTTTCCCGACAATCGGGGGACGCTGGATGTCGAAAGCTGCCGAGATCGATATCGCATCGGTTTCCAAAATCTACGGCAAGACCACGGCGGTGGATGCCATCAGCCTGAAGATACCGGCGGGCAGCTATTGCTGCCTGCTCGGGCCCTCGGGCTGCGGCAAGACCTCGACGCTGCGGATGATTGCCGGGCATGAAAGCGTTTCGATCGGCGACATCGTGCTGGGCAAGGATGTGGTGACCCACCTGCCCCCGGCCAAGCGCGGCACGGCGATGATGTTCCAGTCCTATGCGCTGTTTCCGCATCTGGACCTCGTCGACAATGTTGCCTTCAGCCTCAAGATGAGTGGCGTCGACAAGGAAACGCGCCGCGCCAGGGCGCTCGACATGCTCAAGCTGATGCAGATGGACGGCTATGCCAGCCGCAAGCCGGCGCAGCTATCGGGCGGACAGCAGCAGCGCGTGGCGCTGGCAAGGGCGCTGATCACCGACCCTGAAGCGCTGCTGCTGGACGAGCCGCTGTCGGCGCTCGACCCGTTTCTCAAGATCCGCATGCGGGCCGAGCTCAAGAAGCTGCAGAAGCAACTCGGCATCACCTTCGTGCATGTGACCCACAGCCAGGAAGAGGCCATGGCGCTGGCCGACCTCATCGTGGTGATGAGCGACGGGCGCATCGAGCAGGCGGCGACCCCGCGCGAGGTGTTCGAGCGGCCGGCCACGGCTTTCGTCGCGCGCTTCATGGGCGATCACAATGTGATTTCCGGCAAGGTGTTGGGTTCGTCCAACGGGCTTGTCAGCTTCGAGGTGGTGGGCGGCGCAACGTTTTCGGCCTCGGGTGCGCCCCGACCAGCGGGCACGGATGTCGACGCCGCCATACGCACCGACCACGTGCGGATCGGGGAGAGCCCGGTCAAGGGGCTGGGCTTTACCGGCATCGTCTCCAATCTCGAATATCGCGGCCCGACGGTGAAGCTCACCATCGAGGGCGCCGGCATTGCCGAATTCACCGCCATCATCACTGACACGGCTTTTTACGCGACGCCCGTCGCGGTGGGCGATGCAGTGCCGCTCCATTGGGACGCAGGGGACGCGATCATCCTCGGCTCGCCCGATCGTTAAACCAGCCAGCAACAGGGACATCAGGCTATGACAGAGACCACCAAGACGACCGGCATTTCCCGCCGCAACCTGCTCAAGACCGGCGCGGCCGCCGTGGCCGGCACGGCGCTCGGCTCGGGCGTCATCACCGGCTTCCCCACGATCTGGGCGCAGAACCCGATCACGCTGCGCCAGTTCGGCACCGGCGTGTCGAACCTCAATGCCATTGCCGAGAAGTGCAAGGAAGACCTGGGCATCACGCTGGAAATGACGGCGACGGACTCCGACGCCGCAGCCCAGCGCGCCGTGACGCAGCCGGACAGCTATGACATTGCCGATATCGAATACTGGATCCTCAAGAAGGTGTTCCCCACCGGGGTGATCCAGCCGATGGATACGAGCCGCCTGACCTATTACGACAAGATCGTGCCGCTGTTCAAAACCGGCAAGCTGCTGCCTGACAGCGTCATCGCGCAGGGTACTGCGCCGCATACGGTGGGCTTTGTCGATGGTCCGGACAGCAAGGAATTCGCCAAGGGCGAGACCGGCTGGTTCACCATGGTGCCGACGATCTACAATGCCGATACGCTGGGCATCCGCCCCGACCTGGTCGGCCGCGAGATCACCACCTGGGCCGATATCATGGACCCCGCCTTCAAGGGCAAGACCGCCATCATCAACGTGCCCTCGATCGGCATCATGGATGCGGCGATGATCATGGAAGCCATGGGCAATATCACCTATGGCGACAAGGGCAACATGACGACGGCAGAGATCGATGCGACCATCGATTTCCTGATCAAGGCCAAGCAGGACGGGCAATTCCGCGCCTTCTGGAAGAGCTTTGATGAGAGCGTCAACCTGATGAGCTCGGGCGAAGTGGTGATCCAGTCCATGTGGTCGCCGGCCGTTGCCGCCGTGCGCTCCAAGGGGATCGAATGCAAGTACCAGCCGCTCAAGGAAGGCTATCGTAGCTGGGGCGGCGGGCTGGGCCTGGCCGCGCATCTGGAAGGCGCGCAGCTCGATGCGGCTTACGAATATATCAACTGGTACACCTCGGGCTGGGTCGGCGGCTATCTCAACCGGCAGGGCTATTACTCGGCGGCCATGGAGACGGCCAAGGAGCACATGTCGGCCGACGAATGGGGCTTCTGGATCGAGGGCAAAGCCGCCCAGGGCGACATCCTGGCCCCCGACGGCACGGTCATGGAAAAGGCCGGCGCCGTGCGCGATGGCGGCTCGTTCGAAGAACGCATGGGCAAGGTCGCCTGCTGGAACTCGGTGATGGACGAAGACCGGTACATGGTCCGCCGCTGGAACGAATTCATCGCGGCCTAAACCACTCGACACTCAGCTTCCCTCTCCACGTGGGGAGGGGAGCCACGGACTTATCCTCCCCACCTGGGCGAGGGTATAGACTGCGCGCAGGAGAAAGATCGGACATGAACAATCTGCTTATGCGCGCCACGCCCTATCTGCAGGCAACGCCGCTGCTGGTCATTCTTGGCTTCTTCCTCGCCATTCCGATCCTGCTGCTGCTGGTCGTCAGTTTCTGGGACTATGACTTTGCCGGGATGTATCCCGACTTCATGACGCTCAACTATGCCGAGACGCTGGGCAGCTGGGTCACCTGGCGGACCTATGTCAATACGCTGAAATTCGCGGTCACGGTCTGGGCCATCACGACCTTTGTCGGTTTCTGGGTGGCCTATTTCCTGGCCTTTCACGTGCGGACGGCAACCATGCAGATGGTGCTGTTTCTGGTCTGCACGGTGCCGTTCCTGACCTCCAACATCATCCGCATGATCTCGTGGATCCCGGTGCTGGGGCGGAACGGGTTGATCAATTCCGGGCTGGTGGGCGCCGGGGTGGTCGAGCAGCCGATCGAGTGGCTGCTCTATTCGGATTTTGCCGTCGTGCTGGCCATGGTGCACCTTTACACGCTGTTCATGGTGACACCGATCTTCAACACCATGATGCGCATCGACAAATCGCTGGTGGAGGCGGCGCGCGATGCCGGCGCAGCGGACTGGCAGATCATCTGGAATGTCATCCTGCCGCTGGCCAAGCCGGGCATCGCCATCGGGTCGATCTTCGTGGTGACGCTGGTGATGGCGGATTTTTCCACCGTGCAGGTGATGAGTGGCGGGCAGAGCGCCTCGGTGGCGCTGATGATGCGCAACCAGATGAGCCTGCTGCAATATCCGGCGGCGGCGGCCAATGCGATCGTGCTGCTGGTGGTGGTGCTGTTCATGGTCGCGGGCATTCTGCGCGTGGTCGATATTCGCAAGGAGCTGTGAGATGGGCGGCGAAAAGCGGACAGCCGGCTTTTATGTGCTTGCAGCGTTCTTCGTGCTGTTCGTGCTGTTTCTCTACGGACCGCTCTCGGCGGTGTTCATCCTCAGCTTCCAAGGGCCGCAGGGCGGGCTGACCTTTCCGCTGAATGGCGTGTCGCTGCGCTGGTTTCAGAACCTGTTCGAGACGCAGGCGGTGGGGAATTTCGGCGCCAGTTTCGGGCGGTCGCTGATGCTGGGGCTGATGGTGATGACGGCGACCGTGCTGGTGTCGCTGCTGGCGGGTCTGGCCTTCCGGCGCAAGTTCGTCGGGGCGTCGCCGCTATTCTACCTGACGGTGGCGAGCCTAGTGGTACCGTCGATCATCGTGTCGCTGGGCATTGGCGTGCTGTTCCAGCAGGTGGGGTTCCGGCCGGCCTGGTTCAGCTCGGCTTTTGGCGCGCACCTGACCTGGACCCTGCCCTTTGGCGTCCTGATCATGTTCGCGGTGTTCAACCGCTTCTCGCCCTCCTACGAGGAAGCGGCGCGCGACCTGGGGGCAAACTCTTGGCAGACTTTTGCCCATGTCGTGCTGCCGATGATTGCCCCGAGCCTGATCGGGGTGGGGCTGTTCGGTTTCTCGCTGAGCTATGACGAATTTGCCCGGACGCTGATGACGTCTGGCAGTTCCAATACGCTGCCGCTCGAGATCTATGGCATGACCACAAATGTGACGACGCCAGTGCTCTATGCGCTGGGGACGGTTACAACGCTGTTCTCGTTCCTGGTTATCCTGGCAACACTGGGCGCCATTCTGCTCCTCAACCGTCGCCGAGCGCGCGCATGACCCGCATTGCCGTCGTCAATCCCAACACCACTGCCAGCATGACGACAACGATCGGCCATGCGGCGCGCCTAGTGGCGGGACCCGGGACCGAGATCGTTGCGGTTACGTCGAGCATGGGGCCGGTATCGATTGAGGGTTATTATGACGAAGCCTTCGCCCTGCCCGGCCTGCTGCACGAGATTGGCAAGGCAGAGCACGCTGGCATGCAGGCGGCGGTCATCGCCTGTTTTGACGATACCGGGCTGGATGCAGCGCGGGCCATGGTGCGGATGCCGGTGATCGGCATTTGCGAGGCGGCGCTGGCGACGGCATCGTTCATCGCCAAGCGTTTCACCGTGGTAACGACGATGGAGCGCTCGCGCGTACCGATCGAGGAACTGGTGCAGCGCTATGGCATGGCCGGGCGGGCGCGGGTGCGGGCGGCCAATATTGCCGTACTGGCGCTGGAAGACCCCAATTCGGGAGCGCGGGACCGGCTGCGCAACGAAATCGTGCGGGCCATAGCCGAGGATAATGCCGAGGCCATCGTGCTGGGCTGCGCGGGTATGGCCGACCTGGCGCAGACGCTCGCCCACGAATTCGGCATGCCGGTGATCGACGGGGTGGGTGCGGCGGTAAAACAGGCCGAGGCGCTGGTGGCGCTGGGCCTTGGGACCAGCAAGCGTGGCGCCTATGCCCCGCCGGTGGCCAAGCCCTATCTGGGCGCACTTGCCGAGTTTGCTCCAGCATGACGCGGGTGATCCGCAGGCTCGAACCGGACGAGATCCAGACCCTGCTGGACTGGGCAGCGGCGGAAGGATGGAATCCCGGCCTGGGTGACGCCCTGCCCTTCCAGGCGGCCGACCCGGACGGGTTTATCGGCGCGTTTGTGGATGGGAGCATGGTGGCCGGTATTTCGGCGGTGGCCTATGACGAGCGCTTCGGCTTTATCGGCCTCTATATCTGCCACAGGAACTGGCGCGGCCAGGGACATGGCAAGGCAGTGTGGGATGCGGGAATGGCGCATCTGGGAAGTCGAACGATCGGGCTTGATGGGGTCCCCGAGCAGCAGGCTAATTATGGTCGCATGGGGTTCGTCCAGACCTACGAAACCGTTCGCCTCACCGGAACACTGGCGCGCCAGACATCCGCGGCGCTGCCAGCGGAGCTGGAGGCTGTGGCGGGCTATGACCGCGCTTGCTTTCCGGCAGAAAGGCGAGACTTTTTAAAGGCCTGGCTGTTGCCGCCTAATCGGTGTCATGCCGTTTTGGCGAGCGGTGCCGTGCGGGGATATTCAGTGTCGCGGCCCTGCGTGGAAGGGTACAAGATCGGGCCTCTGTTTGCCGACACTGCGGAGGTGGCGCTCAAGCTGTTGGGAGCGATGAGTGGTCCGGTGCAAATTGATGTGCCGGTGCAGCAGGTGGAGTTTATCGACGCGCTGCGAGGACAAGGATTTGTACCCGGTTTCATGACTGCACGCATGTATCGGGGACCGGCGCCCAGGCTGGAACAGCATAGGGTGTTCGGAATTACCAGCCTGGAGCTGGGATAGGAACGCAAGGTTGATTGTATCAGGATTCCTGATATGCCTTGTCGATCCTGCGATGTCCGGAACCGCCAGCCACATGAGCCGCAACTTTCTTGTCGTCGACCCTGAAGAAGACATCGAGGTGCTCAAGGGTCTGGCGTCGCCCATACGCGTCCGGATCCTCAAGCTGCTGCATATGCAGGGCGCGATGAACGGCAATGATATTGCCGACAAGCTCGACCTGCCGCAGTCGACCGTTTCGACCAATATCCAGATCCTGGAAGGCGCGGGGCTGATCCGCACCGAGACGCAGAAGGCGCGC
>JAHJWO010000046.1 GCA_018828145.1 Alphaproteobacteria bacterium
CCATCACTCCGCATGGGCGGCCTGCAGGCGAACAGTGGCGGGGTGAGCCGGGCGCGGGCTTTGCCTCTCGCGCAGGTTCGAGACCTGGCCGCAGCATGGCGAGCGATCATGCTGCGCGAGAACCGGGACTGTTCCAAAAACCGGCGCCCCGAGGCGGCTACCGTCTCATTTTTTAATTTCCAGAGGCGGCATCCGCCTCGGGGTCCGCTCGTATCCTAGCAACCGCGCGGCGTCAGGCCAGGGCGGCGTCGAGCCGTGGCCGCAAGAAGGCAGGCCATGAGCGCTGCGCTCGAATGGCGGGGGCGTATCACGATGCGAGGGGAGCCCTAGTTGGGCGAGTAGAAGATATGCGAGCCGATCTGGGCGACGGCATTGTAGGTGTTCGACCAGGAGGGGCGCACTGCAGTCGTGTGATAGTAGAGGGCCGAACCGGGCACGGCGCCGACCTGTTCACCCAGGGCGAACTCGGCATAGACCTGCTGCGCCAGCTGGGAAGAGCGCGCCCAGGCACGGCGTTCGCCCGGCGCATCGGCGCGGCCGTCGCAGGCGAAGGTGAACTGGCAGCGATAGCGGCCCTTGTCGGCATTCTGGTAGATGACGCCGCACAGGGTCGAGGGGAACTTGCTGGAGCGGGCGCGGTTGACGATGACATTGGCCACCGCAAGCTGGCCTGCGGCGCTTTCGCCACGTGCCTCGTGATAGATGGCCTGGGCCAGGCAATCGCGTTCCGCATTGGCATGGTCGAGGCGCTTTGAGAGCGGCTGGTAGCTGGTCTCGACATAGGCGGCGAGCGCCGAGGGATTGAGCGCCGGCTGCGGCCGCGCTGCGGGGCTGGTGAAGCTGGCAATGGCCGAGACGGCGCTGTTGCCGCCCAGCGAGCCGCGGGCGATGTAGCCCAGCAGCACGTCGGAGGTCAGCTCGCCGGGATCCTGTCCGAAGACATTGGCGGCGCGCAGGGCCTTCTGGCGTTCGACATAATTGGTGAGCAGGGCGGCGGTCAGCGGCTGCTGGCCGGGCGCCAGCGGCGTCATGGTCGGGCCGATGGCAGGCTGGGCCCGCACGGCGACCAACTCGGCCGGCACCTGCAGCGGCGTCACGTCGGCGGTGCGAATGGTCTGGGCATGGGCAGGGGCGAGGGTGATGAACAGCACGAGCGCAACCGCGCACAAGGCAAGAGCACGCAAGAGCGTACGCGCTGCAATATCCTGCCAGGTCTGCCCCAATGCGTCGTCCTTGCCCCTGAGCCCGTCCGGCCGTTTCCGGCGAGCCTTCTGTTCGGATCCGTTGCCAGACCCCCGTCACTTCCCGGCGGGCACCCTATCCAAGGAAGCGAGCCGATGGAAGTCGAAATTTACCACTGCTTAACCATAGCAGTTAGCATCTTAAAGTACGGTTAACCGAGCCGGCGCCGGATGAAAACCCAGGAACCAGAAGGACTTGGCTAGTGGTGAAAAGGGGCTTGAGGCAGTCGATAAAAGTTTACGCATTCCCGGCCGGGCCAGTGCGTTTTGCAGTGGACATGTTGCGGAGCGGAAACAGGGGAGAGGGACGCCGGGGGTAAGAACCCCGATCGGGGCCAAGCTACCCCCACCCTTCATCCCTCCCCACAAGCGGGAGGGAGACGATGAGTACGGGCCTCTGCGCTGGCGCCTTCCTCTCCCCTTGTTGGGGAGGGACCGAGGGTGGGGTGATGGGCGCCACCGTTCGACGCCGGTCGGCGTCAGTCTTTGTCGAAGGCAGCCAGGCGGACGTGGTCGAGGCTTTCCATCACCGCAATGCCCAGGGCACGGATTTCCTCGCTGGGATGAACCAGGTCGGGCACCATCACGGTCTGCATGCCGGCCGCATGGGCGGCATGGACGCCGGCATGGCTGTCCTCGAGCGCCAGGCAATGCAGCGGGTCGACGCCCAGGCGTCGCGCCGCCGTCAGATAGGGTTCCGGATGCGGCTTGGGATTGACCACATCGTCGCGCGTCACGATGGTCTCGAACAGGTCGAGCAGACCGGCCGCACCCAGATGGTGCTGGGCATGCGGATTGCGCGACGAGGTAGCGACCGCCGTGGGGATATTGCGCTCGCGCAGCTCGGTGACCAGTTCGCGGGCGCCGGGCTTGACCGGCACGCCGGCATGGCTGCGCTCGCGCATGATCACCCGGCAGCGCTCGTCGAACAGCGAATAGGGGAAGCTGACGCCATAGGCCTCGATCAGCAGCTGATTGGTGCGCTCGTGGCTGCCGCCCACCATGGACATGTGCACGGCATCGGTCATCTCGAAGCCGAGATCGGTACAGACCTCGAAGACGATGGTCCGGAACACGCTTTCGGTATCGAGCAGCGTGCCGTCCATATCGAAGATGACGGCCTGGAAGGGCGCGAGGCGCAGGATATCGCTCTGGGGTTTCATCCCGCTCGATATAGGGCGATTTGTTCGCGCTTGCTAGGCAGGCGGGCGAAGAGCTGGGTTGCAGCGCGGCAGTTTTGTGACGTGCTGGCGCAACGCATCCGTTTTCTCGCGTGCTGGCGCAACGCGGGCGCTGTGCTAGCGTTGCGCCGACATGTCCCAGTTCAGACCCGCCCAGAATCACCTGTCGCTGGGCGACGCCTTCTTCGATCGCGTCGCACCCGCCGATTTTCCCCAGACCATCCTGCGCCACCGCGACCAGCGCTGGGCGCAGCGCATGGGCCTGGGCGATCTCACCCAAGCGCAGTGGCTCGCCCATTTCGGCCGCTTCGAGCCCCTGCCCGGTTCGTTGCCGCAGCCGCTGGCGCTGCGTTATCACGGCCATCAGTTCCGCAGCTACAATGCCGATCTGGGCGATGGTCGCGGCTTCCTCTTCGCCCAGGGGCACGACCTGGTCGATGGGCGGCTGCTCGATTTCGGCACCAAGGGGTCGGGCAAGACGCCCTGGTCGCGCGGCGGCGATGGCCGGCTCACCCTCAAGGGCGGGGTGCGCGAGGTGCTGGCCACCGAAATGCTGGAGGCGCTCGGCGTCTATACGTCCAAGAGCTTCTCGCTGGTCGAAACCGGCGAAGCGCTCTATCGCGGCGACGAACCCTCGCCGACCCGCTCGGCGGTGCTGGTCCGGCTCAATCACAGCCATATCCGCATCGGCACCTTCCAGCGCCTCGCCTATCTCGAGGATGCGGAAAGCCTCGCCAGGCTGCTCTACTACGCCATCGCGCAATATTATCCAGAACTGGCCGACGCGGCCGACAAGCCTGCCGCCTTCCTCGAAGCGGTGGTGGGCAAGGTGGCAAAACTCGGCGCGCAGTGGATCGCTGCCGGCTTCGTGCACGGGGTGCTCAATACGGACAATATCAACATTACCGGCGAGAGCTTCGACTACGGGCCCTGGCGGTTCCTGCCCGCCTACGACCCCGATTTCACCGCCGCCTATTTCGACGAGACCGGCCTCTACAGCTTCGGCCGCCAGCCCGACACCCTGGCCTGGAACCTCACGCGCCTGGCGGAAAGCCTCTTGCCGCTGTCCAGCATCGAGGCCCTGGAGCCGGCCCTCAATACGGTGTGGCCGATCTTCCGCGCCGAACTGCCCCGGCAGATTCTGCGCCGGCTCGGGCTCAAGCCGCGCGATACCGAGACCGACGGCGCCTTCGTCACCGATCTCTTCGGCTTCCTCTCGGCCAGCAAGGCGCCCTATGAGCAGTTCTTCTTCGACTGGCGCGGCGGTGCGCTCAGCGCCGAGCGGGCAGCGCGCAGCCCCTCGGCCAGCCTCTACGCCACCGAGGCCTTCCGCCCCGTCGCCGCCGGCCTCGAGCACTATGGCCCGGCCGACGACGTCAATCTCGGCCATGCCTATTTCGCCCGCGCCACGCCGCGCACCATGCTGATCGAAGACATGGAAGCCATCTGGGCGCCCATCGCTCAAGACGATGACTGGCGCTTGTTCGAAAGTACGCTGGCGGACATTGCCGAGATGCGCGATGCCTATGGCATCAAGCCCTGAGGAGAACACCCATGCCCATCTATAGCCTCGACGGCGTCGCACCGCAGATCAGTCCCGATGTCGGCTGGATCGCGCCGGACGCTGTGCTGACCGGCGACATCGTCATCGGCGCCGATGTCGGCATCTGGTTCGGCGTGGTCGCCCGCGGCGATATCGAGCGCATCAGCATCGGGGCGCGCAGCAATGTGCAGGACAATTGCGTGCTGCATACCGACAGCCAGCACCCGCTGGTGATCGGGGAAAACTGCACCATCGGTCACGCCGCAATCGTCCATGGCTGCACCATTGGCGACAATACGCTGATCGGCATGGGTGCCACCGTGCTCAACGGCGCCCGGATCGGGAAGAACTGCCTCATCGGCGCCAATGCCCTGATCACCGAAGGCAAGGTCATTCCCGACAATTCCATGGTCGTCGGGGCCCCCGGCAAGGTGATCCGCCAGATCGACGACGCCGGGGTCCAGGCCCTCACGGCCTCGGCCGAGCGCTATGTGCGCAATGCCCGGCGCTATGCCTCGGGGCTGGTCGAGGTCACGGCCGGGCCCGGCAGCTTCGAGCCGGCCTAGCCGATCTCGTAAGGCACGATACTCCGGCGGTCCGTGGGCACGCTGATGCTGGCGGCGAGCGGGGGCACCGAGCGCTGCGGGCAATTGCGCCGCTCACAGATGCGGCAGGAAATCCCGATCGGATCGAACTGTGCCCGCGCCAGGTCGACATCGGCGCCATAGACGGTGCGGATGGCATGGCTCATCTCGCAGCCCAGCGCATAGGCATAGCGGCGCGTCGTGCCGTGAAAGCCGCCCGAGCGCTTCTCGGACGACCAGGCCAGGCACAGATAGCGGTTGCCATCCGGCGTCTCGGCCAGTTGCCGGATGATCTCGCCCCGCGCCTCGAAGGCACGATGCACGTTCCATAGCGGGCAGGCGCCGCCGAAGCGGGCAAATTGCAGCGCCGTTGCCGAATGGCGCTTGGTGATAGTCCCCGCCGCATCCACCCGGGCAAAGAAGAACGGCACGCCACGCTCGCGCGGTCGCTGCATGGTCGAGAGGCGGTGGGCGATCTGCTCGAGACTGGCGCCAAAGACGTGGGCCAGTTCCTCGATGTCGTAGCGATAGGCCTCGGCCGCCTTGAGAAAGGCGCCATAAGGCATGTGCAGGGCGCCGGCGAAATAGTTGGTCAGCCCCATGCGGGCAATGGCGCGCGCCTCCTCGGTCTTGAAGCTGGCGGCGTCGAGCAGCTGGTTGAGCAAGGTCGCCTGTTCCAACCCGCCCAGCATGGCGGCGATCTGGAAGAACTGGGTCGATTGCTCCAGCCGGCTATTGACCCAGAGGTCGCGATTGGCGCGATCGAACTGCACCATGGCGTCGCCCGTGGCCGGCGGGGTCAGCACGACGCGGATATTGTGGGTCTCGGCGCAATAGACGATCAGCCGCCGCAGCCGGTCGGGGCCGAATTCGCCCAGCTCGCTTGCCAATGCCTCGGCGGCCCGGTCGAGCGGGTCCATATAGTTGTCGGCATAGTGGAAGAAGTCCCGCACCTCCTCATAGGCCGTCTGCAGGCCTGATTGCGGGTCCCGCGTCAACGCGGCGTCGACGCTGGCCAGCCGCTCGTTGGATTTGCGATAGCTCTCATAGAGCCGCAGCATGGCCCGCGCCATATCCGGCGCATTGGAGGCGACGGTCTTGAGCTCCTGCAGGTTGGGCGCGCTTTCGCCAAAGACCGGGTCGGCCAGCGCCTCGCGCAGGTCGGCGACAAGCCGGTCGCTGGCATCGGTCATCAGTTCGAACAGGTCGAGGTTGAAGCCATCGGCCAGCGCCAGCATCACCGAGGCGGTCAGCGGGCGCTGGTTGGATTCGAGCTGGTTGATATAGGAGGCCGAGATATCGAGCCGCGCCGCCAGCTCGCCCTGGGTCAGTTTGTGCTGGGTTCGAAGCGCCCGCAACCGCGCCCCGGCAAAGATCTTGCGCGCCGCCATATTCACAACTCCACAACATCACAGGATCGATCTTGTGTGATTGTAACAGCTCCGCGCTTTGCTGTCTTGGGCCCGGCGCTACATCGGCGTAAGGTGCGGGCCACAGTCCGGGAGACCGCCCATGCAAGAGATCATCGCCGCACTCGAAGACAAGCGCGCCCAGGCGCGGCTGGGCGGCGGGCAGCGGCGGATCGATACGCAACATGGCAAGGGCAAGCTGACGGCGCGCGAGCGGCTCGACGTGCTGCTCGATCCCGGCTCGTTCGAGGAATACGACATGTTCGTCACCCATCGGGCGACGGATTTCGACATGGCCGAAACCATCATCCCGGGCGATGGCGTGGTCACCGGCTGGGGCACGATCGAGGGGCGCCTGGTCTATGTGTTCAGCCAGGATTTTACCGTCTTCGGCGGCTCGCTCAGCGAGACCCATGCCAAGAAGATCTGCAAGATCATGGACCTGGCGCTGCAGAATGGCGCGCCGGTGATCGGGCTCAACGACTCGGGCGGCGCCCGCATCCAGGAAGGCGTCGCCTCGCTCGGCGGCTACGCCGACGTGTTCTGGCGCAATGTGCAGGCCAGCGGGGCCGTGCCGCAGATTTCGGTCATCATGGGCCCCTGCGCCGGGGGTGCGGTCTATTCCCCTGCGATGACCGACTTCATCTACATGGTCAAGGACACGAGCTACATGTTCGTCACCGGGCCGGATGTGGTCAAGACCGTCACCAACGAAACCGTCACCCAGGAAGAACTGGGCGGCGCCTCGACCCACACGAAGATCTCCTCGGTCGCCGATGCGGCCTTCGAAAACGACATTGAAACCCTGCTCGAAGTGCGGCGCCTCTTTGCCTACCTGCCGCTCGCCGCAGGGCAGAAGCCGCCGCGCCAGCCCACGCATGACCCGGTCGACCGGCGCGACATGAGTCTCGACACCATCATCCCCGACAGCGCCAACAAACCCTATGACATGCGCGAGGTGATCGAGAAGGTTGCCGACGAAGGCGACTTCCTCGAAATCCAGAAGGACCATGCCGGCAATATCCTGTGCGGCTTCATCCGGCTCGATGGCGAGAGCGTCGGCGTCGTCGCCAACCAGCCGCTGGTGCTGGCGGGATGCCTCGACATCAATGCAAGCAAGAAGGCCGCCCGCTTCATCCGCTTCTGCGACAGCTTCGAAATTCCCATCCTGACCTTTGTCGACGTGCCCGGCTTCCTGCCCGGCGTGGCGCAGGAATATGGCGGCATCATCAAACATGGTGCCAAGCTCCTCTTCGCCTATGCCGAAGCCACCGTCCCGCTGGTCACCGTCATCACCCGCAAGGCCTATGGCGGGGCCTATGACGTGATGGCATCCAAGCACATCAAGGCCGACGTCAACTATGCCTGGCCCTCAGCGGAAATCGCCGTCATGGGCGCCAAGGGCGCCACGGAGATCCTCTATCGCTCGGAACTCGGCGACAAGGCCAAGATCGCCCAGCGCACCGCGGACTACGAGGCCCGCTTCGCCAACCCCTTCGTCGCCGCCGAACGCGGCTTCATCGACGACGTAATCATGCCGCATGGCACCCGCCGCCGCGTCATCCGCGCCTTCTCGACATTGCGTCACAAGCAGCACGCCATGCCGAAGAAGAAGCACGACAATATTCCGCTGTGAGGGTGAGAAATGTTCGAACTCGGCAATCCCGTCTTCACCACCTATGCCATCGCTGCGAGCCTTGGCGTGCTTAAGATCATGGGACAGGGCTGGATGACAGTGGTCCGCATGATGAAGGTCCAGGGTGGCTATGCCAGCCCAGAAGATGCGAAAGCGGGTCGGTACAACCCGAACCCGCGACCGGGGCAAACCGACATCGACGACTATGTCGACCGCTCGCGGCGCATGCACCGCAACGACCTCGAAAACATCCCTGCGTTCTTGGCGATCGGGCTTCTCTTCGTCCTGGTGTCACCGCCGCTCTGGCTGGCGCAGTTGCTGATGTATGGCTTTGTGCTGGCGCGGGCGCTGCATGCCTGGGCCTATGCGACCGCCCAGTCGCATGAAACTCGATCTATATTCTATACGGTTGGTTCCATCACCGTCATCTACATGGCCGTTCACGTCCTGATCGCAACGCTGATGACAGGAACGCTGGCATGATCACCAAACTCCTCATCGCCAATCGCGGCGAAATTGCCTGCCGGGTCATCAAGACGGCGCGCCGTATGGGCATTGCCACCGTCGCGGTCTATTCCGACGCCGACCGGGAAGCCCTGCATGTCCGCATGGCGGACGAGGCCGTGCATATAGGTCCGTCGCCGGCCAAGGACTCCTACCTCCAGATCGACAAGATCATCGCTGCCTGCCGACAGACTGGCGCGCAGGCGGTGCATCCGGGCTATGGCTTCCTGTCGGAAAACCCCAAATTCGCCGAAGCGCTGGAGGCCGCGGGCATCATCTTCGTTGGTCCGCCGGTCAAGGCCATCGAGGCCATGGGCGACAAGATCACCAGCAAGAAGCTGGCGGCCGCGGCGGGCGTCTCGACCGTGCCCGGCCATATGGGGCTGATTGCCGATGCCGACGAGGCCGTGACCATTGCGCAGCTCATCGGCTATCCGGTGATGATCAAGGCTTCGGCCGGTGGCGGCGGCAAGGGCATGCGGATTGCCCATAACGACGCCGAGGCGCGCGAGGGCTTCGAGCGCTCCAAGTCCGAGGCCGCCTCGTCCTTTGGCGATGATCGCATCTTCATCGAAAAATTCGTCACCGAGCCGCGCCATATCGAGATTCAGCTGATCGGCGATAGCCATGGCAATGTGCTCTATCTCAACGAGCGCGAATGCTCGATCCAGCGTCGCAACCAGAAGGTCATCGAGGAGGCGCCCTCGCCCTTCCTCGACGAGGCCACCCGCCGGGCCATGGGCGAGCAGTCGGTCGCACTGGCCAAGGCGGTTGGCTATACCAGCGCCGGCACGGTGGAGTTCATCGTCGATGCCGAGCGCAATTTCTATTTCCTCGAGATGAACACGCGCCTGCAGGTCGAGCATCCAGTGACCGAGCTGATCACCGGGCTTGATCTGGTCGAGCTCATGCTGCGCGTCGCCAATGGCGAGAGGCTGCCGCTGACCCAAGATCAGGTGCAGCGCAAGGGTTGGGCCGTGGAAAGCCGGCTCTATGCCGAGGACCCCTATCGCAGCTTCCTGCCCTCCACAGGTCGTCTGGTGCGCTATCGTCCGCCGACCGAAAGCGCGTCCGAGACGCTGGCCGTGCGCAATGATACCGGCGTCTTCGAAGGTGGCGAGATTTCCACCTTCTACGATCCGATGATCGCCAAGCTCTGCACCTGGGCGCCGACCCGGCTGGAGGCCATCGACGCAATGGCGGTGGCGCTGGACAGCTTCGAGGTCGAGGGCGTGGGCAACAACCTGCCCTTCCTCTCCACCGTCATGGATCAGGAGCGCTTCCGCGACGGCCGCCTCACCACGGGCTATATTGCCGAGGAATTTCCCGAGGGCTTTCACGGCGCCAGCCTGCCGCGCGGCAGGCTGATCGAGGTCGCGGCCGCCGCGGCGATGATGCGGTTGACGCAGGAGGACCGCAAGGGCCTAGTGCGCCACTCGGCCATGGGCCAGGCCATCGAGGCCTATGGCGAGTGGGTGGTGGTGATCGGCGGCGAGCAGATTCCGGTCCGGCTGCACCGGCTCGACCCGTCCGGCAGCTGGGAGCTCAACCTCTTCGATACGGCGCTCACCGCCAGCAGCTTCACCTGGCTCCCCGGCGGCACGCTGGCCACGATTGACTGGTCGACCGGCGAGACCGCTGTGCTCAAGACCAATGCGACGACTTCGGGCTTCCGCATCCGCTATCGCGGCGCCGATCTCAAGGTCATGGTCCTGCGCCCGCATGTGGCGGCCCTGCTCAGGCACATGCCGATCAAGGTGCCGCCCGACATGAGCAAATACCTGCTCTGTCCCATGCCGGGCCAGGTCGTGCGCATCGATGTCGCCGAGGGTGATATCGTCGAGGATGGGCAGACCCTGGCCATTGTCGAGGCGATGAAGATGGAAAATGTGCTCAAGGCCGAGAAGCGGGCGCGGGTCAGCAAGGTCCACGCGGTGCCGGGTGCCGTGCTGGCAGTGGATCAGGTGATCCTCGAATTCGAGGCGGTGTGATGAGCGAGAAAGCCAACTTCGCCCAATGGGCCGCGCTGGCCCAGAAGGAACTCAGGGACACCCCTGTCGCCGCGCTCGACCGCGACTATGGCGGCATCACCGTCAAGCCGGTCTATTTCGGCGAAAACTCCGAAATCCCCGGCCAGGAGCCATTCACCCGCGGCGTGCGCGCCACCATGTATGCCAACCGGCCCTGGACCATCCGCCAGTATGCCGGCTTCTCGACGGCGCGCGAGTCCAACGCCTTCTACCGGCAGGCCCTGGAAAAGGGCCAGAAGGGGCTGTCGGTCGCCTTCGATCTCGCCACGCATCGCGGTTATGACAGCGACCATCCGCGTGTCATTGGCGATGTCGGCAAGGCGGGCGTCGCCATCGACACGGTGGAAGACATGAAGATCCTGTTCGACGGCATTCCGCTCGATCAGATGAGCGTGTCGATGACGATGAATGGCGCGGTGATCCCGGTGCTGGCCATGTTCATCGTCGCCGCCGAGGAGCAGGGCGTGCCCCAGGCCAAGCTCGAGGGGACCGTGCAGAACGACATCCTCAAGGAGTTCATGGTCCGCAACACCTATATCTATCCGCCGGAACCCTCGATGCGGATCGTCGGCGATATCATCGCGCATACGGCGCGACACATGCCCAAGTTCAACTCGATCTCGATCTCGGGCTACCACATGCACGAGGCCGGGGCGACCGCGGTGCAGGAGCTGGCCTACACGCTTGCGGACGGCATGGAATATGTCCGCGCGGCCCAGGCGCGCGGCCTCGATATCGATGCCTTTGCCGGACGGCTGAGCTTCTTTTTCGGCATCGGCATGAACTTCTTCCTCGAAGTCAGCAAGCTCCGTGCCGCGCGGCAGCTGTGGAGCGAGATCATGACCGGGCTGGGGGCGAAGGACCCCCGCAGCAAGATGCTGCGCACCCATTGCCAGACTTCGGGCGTGTCGCTGACCGAGCAGGATCCGCACAACAATATCGTGCGCACCACGATCGAGGCGCTGGCCGCGACGCTGGGGGGCACGCAGAGCCTGCATACCAACAGCTTCGACGAAGCCATCGCGCTGCCGACCGAATTTTCCAGCCGCATTGCCCGCAATACCCAGCTCATCCTGCAGCATGAAAGCCGCATCACCGACGTGGTCGATCCGCTGGGCGGCTCCTATTATGTCGAGGCACTGACGGCGGAGCTGGTCACCGGCGCCAAGGCGCTGATCGGCGAAGTCGAGGCGATGAACGGAATGACATTAGCCGTTCAGACTGGTGTTCCAAAGATGGCAATCGAGGAGGCCGCGGCCCGCCGCCAGGCCCGCGTCGACCGTGGCGAGGATGTCATTGTCGGGGTCAACCGCTACCGGCTTGACGTCGAAGACGCCATCGATGTGCGCGACATCGACAACGCCAAGGTGCGCCTCGAACAGATCGCGCAACTGCAGCGCGTCCGCGCCAGCCGCGACGAGGCCAGGTGCCAGTCGATGCTCTCGGCCCTGCGCGAATATGCGGCAAAAGACGAGGGCAATCTGCTCGAAGCCGCCATCGAAGCGGCCCGCGCCCGCGCCACTCTGGGCGAAATCTCGGCCGCGATGGAAGATGTCTTTGGCCGTCATGCAGCAATTACCCGCGTTATTTCAGGGGTTTATGCCGACGGCTATGGCGACGATCCGGAATTCGCGGCCATTGCCGGCCGCATCGGCGACTTCAAGGCCGCAAGGGGGCGTGCGCCGTCCATCTTCATCGCCAAGATGGGCCAGGACGGGCATGACCGCGGCGCCAAGGTCATCGCCTCGGCCTTCGCCGATCTCGGTTTTGCCGTCCATATGGGCGATCTGTTCGAGACGGCCCCGGAAGTGGCCGCGCATGTCGACGAGCTCAAGGTCGATGCGGTCGGGGTCTCCTCGCTGGCCGCCGGTCACAAGACCCTCGTACCCGAACTGATCGAAGCACTCAGGGATCGCGACCTGGGTGAGGTCATCGTCATCGTCGGCGGCGTAATCCCCGAGCAGGACTATGAATTCCTGTTCGACGCCGGCGTTGCCGCGATCTTCGGGCCGGGGACCAATGTTCTCAGCGCGGCATATTCCGTGCTCAGCCAGATCGAGGGAAGGCTGAGCAATCGATGATCGGCCGCCTCAATCATGTCGCCATCGCGGTCCCCGACCTCGCCGCGGCCTCGGCCAGGTATCGCGACCTGCTCGGCGCGCAAGTCGGACCACCGCAGGCGCTGCCCGAGCATGGCGTCACCCTCGTCTTCATCGATGCCGGCAACAGCAAGGTCGAACTGCTGGAGCCGCTGGGCGCGGATTCGCCCATCGCCGCCTTCCTTGCCAGGAGCCCCGGCGGGGGGATGCACCATATCTGCTTTGAAGTCCCCGACATCAGGGCGGCCGCCGCCACGCTTGCCGCGGGCGGCGCGCGCATCCTCGGTGACGGAACGCCCCGGACCGGCGCCCATGGCAAGCCGGTGCTGTTTTTGCATCCGAAAGAATTCGATGGCACCCTGATCGAACTCGAAGAGGTTTGATCATGAGCGACGCTACCGTACGGCATCGGGCCATCCTGGAGCTGGCCCGCACGCATAACCGTGTCACCGTCGAACAGCTATCGGCGCATTTCGCCGTTTCGGTGCAGACCATCCGCAAGGATCTCAACACGCTTTGCGACCAGCGCCAGCTGAGCCGCGTGCATGGCGGCGCCACCCTGCCCTCTGGTGTCGAAAACCTCGAATACGAGGCCAGACGGCGCATTGCCGCCCAGGCCAAGGACGCGATCGGCAAGGCCGCCGCAGCCCTCATTCCCAATGACGCCTCGCTTTTCATCAATATCGGCACCACGACCGAAGCGGTGAGCCAGGCCCTGCTCGACCACGCAGGCCTGCTGGTCGTCACCAACAACATCAATGTCGCCAACCGCATGCGGGTCTATCCGCGCTTCGAGGTCGTGATTGCCGGTGGCGTGGTGCGCCCGTCCGATGGCGGCATTGTGGGCGAGGCCGCGGCCGGCTTCTTTTCCCAGTTCAAGGTGGACTATGCCATTATCGGCGCCTCGGCGCTGGACGAGGAGGGCGCCCTGCTCGACTACGATTTCCGCGAGGTGAAGGTGGCGCAGGCCATCATCGCCAATGCGCGCCATGTCATCCTGGTGGCCGACCAGGGCAAGTTCGCCCGATCCGCGCCGGTGCGGATTGCCCGCATCGACCAGATTGCCACCTTCGTCACCGACCATTGCCCTTCCGAGCGCTTCCGCGCGCAGTGTGCGACGGCCGGAGTCGTCCTGATCGAAACAGAAGAGCAAGATGCGTTAGCGGGGCGCTAACCAAAGGGTCAGTTTGGCGATGGCGTAAGCCAAGCATAAACCCGGCCAGCGCATTATAGGCAGTCCGGTCATGCGACCGACAAGGCACTTGAGAGATCGCTTGAGCTCGAACGCCACACATCTGCAGGAGCATCGCCTGAGCTGGCTGCGGCCCACGCTGTTGCCGGCGCTGGTCGCGCTTATCGTGCTGGTGGCGGGCGGAGTTGCGCTCGATCGCCAGACCAATGTACTCGATGAGGAGCGCGCCCGCGCCGTCGTACTGGCCCAGGTCTCGCTGATCCGTGCCAAGCTCGAAGGCAATATCAACGGCAATATCCAGCTGGTGCGTGGGCTCGTCTCCACCATCTCCACCGAACCACGCATGGACCAGGATCGCTTTGCGGCCCTAGTCTCCAATCTCTTCGAGGAGCAGAGCCAACTGCGCCTGGTCGCGGGTGCCCCCGACCTTGTCGTCAGGATGACGTACCCCTTTGCCGGCAATGAACGGGCCATCGGCCTGGACTACCGGAAATCCCCGGCTCAGCGCGACGCAGTGCTGCGGGCCCGCGATACCGGAAAGCTGGTCCTAGCGGGACCTGTCGACCTGGTGCAGGGCGGCCGCGGCTTTGTCGGGCGCTTTCCTGTCTTTGTCGATACACCGGCCGGCCGCACCTTCTGGGGTGTCGTATCCGCCGTGGTCGATGTGGAACGCCTCTATGCCGATAGTGGCCTGACCGACAGATCCCTGACGATCGACATCTCGATCACCGGCAAGGATGCGACCGGTGGCGACGGAACCCGTTTCTTCGGGCCAGATCTCAGTGCCCAAAACCCCGTTACCGCCTCGGTGATCCTGCCGTCCGGCTCCTGGGAAATCGCCGCCATACCAAGGGGTGGCTGGACGGCTACGCCGGGGAGTTTCTGGCGGCGGGCCGCGATGGTCGCCGCGGTCGCGCTGATCCTGCTGCCCATCGTCATCACCGGGCGCCTGATGGGCGAGCGGCAACAGCATTTCCGCGAGCTTAAGTCGCGGGAAGCCGAACTCGAACGGCTGTCGCGCCGGCTGGGCCTGGCGCTGGACGTGTCCAAGGTCGGCGTCTGGGAAATGGACATGACAAGCGGCCGGGAGACCTGGGACGACCGGACGAACGAACTTTACGGGCTGCCCAATGACGGCGGGGCCCGCAGCCACGATCACTGGAAGGCGGCCGTCCACCCCGACGACCAAGAAAAGGCGGAGAACGACTTCCGCCGGACGATTGCCAGCGGGCGCTATGAATCGATGTATCGCGTGCTGCTGCCGGACAATACGGTGCGGCATGTCCGATCCGTGGGCGCGCTGTACCGTGAACCGGGCGTGCCGGACAAGGTTGTGGGCGTCAACTGGGACGTGACTGCCGATGTGGCGCTCAATGAAGACCTGCGCCGTGCAACCCAGCTGACCGAGGCCCGCAACCAGGAGCTCGAAGCGGCCCGCATTCGCATCGAGCACAATGCCCTGCATGACAGTCTGACGGGCCTGCCCAACCGGCGCTATCTCGACGAGATGCTCAACCGCCACGCAGCCTCAGGTTACGAGGGAACGGGCAGCATAGCCCTGCTCCATATCGACCTGGACCGTTTCAAGCAGATCAATGACACGATGGGCCATGCAGCGGGCGACGCCATGCTGATCCACGCCAGCGGCGTCTTGCGCCGCAATTGCGGCGACACCGATTTCGTGGCGCGGGTCGGCGGGGACGAATTCGTCGTGCTGACCACGGCCAGCGATGGAGACATCTATCTCGGCACGCTTGCCGAACGCATTGTGCGGGAGATGCGCCAGCCTGTCGTCTATGAAGGTCATCAATGCCGCTTCGGGGTTAGCATCGGCATCGCCGCAGATTGGCAGGCGGTGCTCGACGTCAAGCGGCTGCTGATCAATGCCGATATCGCGCTCTACCGGGCCAAGGGGCGCGGCCGCAATCGCTTCGAGTTCTTTTCCGAGACGCTGCAGGCCGAGGTGGTCCGCACCAAGCGGATCGCAGACGAGATTCTTGGCGGCCTCGAGCGCACCGAATTTGTGGCCTGGTTCCAACCCCAGTTCGACGCCAAGACCCTCGACGTGGTCGGGGTCGAGGCGCTGGCGCGCTGGCAGCATCCGACCGAGGGCATCAAGACGCCCGACGCTTTCCTGCAGGTTGCCGAAGAACTCAATGTCGTGGCGACCGTCGACCGACTGATCCTGGAACAGTCGCTGGCCGCGCTCAGCCGCTGGGACGCCATGGGTCTGGGCGTGCCACGCGCATCGGTCAACGTTTCGCTGCGGCGCCTGAATGACGAGGACCTGATCAAGGGCCTGCGTGAACTCGATATCGAACCGGGCCGAATTTCGTTCGAACTGGTGGAGTCGATCTATCTCGACGAAGGCGACGCGATCGTCGGCTGGAATATCGACGAGATCAAGAAACTGGGCATCGATGTCGAGATCGACGATTTCGGCACCGGTTATGCATCGATCGTTTCGCTGCAAAAACTGCGCCCGAAACGACTCAAGATCGACCGGCAACTGGTCAATCCGATCCTGGTGGATCCGGCGCAGCGGCGCCTGCTGGCCTCGATTGTCGATATCGGCAAGTCGATGGGAATCGAAGTGGTGGCAGAGGGCGTCGAAACCATGGCGCATGCCGCCATCCTGCGCGACCTGGGCTGTGACATCTTGCAGGGCTACGCCTTCTCCCGGCCGCTCAGCGCCGCGGACTTTGAAACATTCCTTGTCACCAAAGCCTGGCGCAAAGCGTCCTGACGCCCTTCTCAAAGCGGCTGGCATGAGGCATTGATCGGTCCCGCGAGACGGCGTGAACGAGGAGTGCTGGCATGAGTGACGCGCAGGGGCGGTTCGGGATTGGCGTTATCGGCGCAGGCATGGGCGCCAAGCCGCATGCCCTGGCGCTGCAGTCGCTGGCCAAGGACATTGCCGTGCTCGGGGTCTATCGGCGCGATGCCGCTCAACGCGCCGCATTCTGCAGCACTTATGGCTTCCCTGAAGCGGAAAGCTACGAAGCGCTGCTGGCCGATCCGCGCCTCGATGCCGTGCTGGTGCTGACGCCACCCAATGCGCGTGAAGCGATCGTCGCGGCGGCGGCCAAGGCCGGCAAGCCTGTGCTGCTGGAAAAGCCGGTGGAGCGCACGCTGGCGGCGGCCGAACGGATCGTCGCGCTCTGCGACGCGGCGGGCGTCACGCTGGGCGTCATCTTCCAGCATCGCTTCCGCCGCGCATCCCGATATCTGGCAGAAGCCGTGGCAGAAAACCGCTATGGGCGGCTAGAGGCGGTGCATCTGGTGGTGCCATGGTGGCGCCCGCAGGAGGGCTATTACGACCAGCCGGGTCGCGGCACCTTTGCCCAGGATGGCGGCGGCGTCCTCATCACCCAGGCGATCCACTCGCTCGATCTGATGCTCAGCCTTTGCGGCGAGGTAAGCGCCGTCACGGCCATGGCCAAGACGACACGGCTGCACCAGATGGAAACCGAGGATTTCGTCTCGGCCGGGCTGGAATTCGCCAATGGCGCCGTAGGCGCGGTCATGGCAACCACAGCCAGCTTTCCGGGCGGCCCCGAGAGCATCACCCTCAACTTCGAGAGGGCCAGCGCCACGCTGACGGCCGGCAATCTGACGATCCGCACCATGGCAGGCGATACCATCACCGAGGGCGAGGCCAGCGAGGGCGGCGGCGGGGCGGATCCGATGGCCTTCCCCTTCGACTGGCACGCCGCGCAGATTGCCGATTTCGCCGATGCCGTGCGCCATGGGCGGCAGCCGGTCAGCACCGGTCATACGGCTTTGCATGTCCACCGCCTCATCGACGCGATGATGGCATCAGCCAAGGCCGGCAAAAGGGTGGTGGTCGGCGCCTAAGCGCCGGCGAGGCTACCCCGCCAGCGCCGCCTTCCTGGCCAGGCGTGCCCTTATGCTCTCCACACTGGCATTGGGCGTCGCGGCGAACAGCGTGCGGGTATAGTCGTGCTGCGGATTGCCGAACACTTCGTCGCGCGTGCCGTGCTCGACCACATCGCCGAAATACATGACCATCACCTCGTCGGCGATGTAGCGCACGACGCTCAGATCATGGCTGATGAAGACATAGGTCAGCCCGAACTCATCCTGCAGGTCCTTGAGCAGGTTGAGGATCTGCGCCTGCACGGAAAGATCCAGCGCCGAAACGGGCTCATCCAGCACGAGGAAGCTGGGATTGAGCATCAGCGCCCGGGCAATGGCGATGCGCTGGCGCTGGCCGCCCGAGAACATATGCGGGTAGCGGTTGAAGTGCTCGGGACCGAGGCCAACCTTGAGCAGCATCTGCATGGCCTTCTGCCGCCGCTCGTCATTGGACATGTCCGTATTGAGCAGCAGTGGCTCGGCGAGCACTTCGCCGATCTTCTGGCGCGGATTGAGCGATCCATAAGGGTTCTGGAAGACGATCTGCACCTTCTGGCGCATCTTCCTGGTGACACCATGGCTGGCATCGACGGTCTCGCCGTCGATGAGGATTTCGCCGGAGGTTTGCTGGTCGATCAGGGTGATCATGCGGGCCAGAGTGGACTTGCCGCAGCCGCTCTCGCCGACCACTGCCAATGTCTTGCCCTTTTGCAGCTTGAAGTTCACGCCCTTGACCGCATGAACCACCTTGGCCGGACGGAACAGGCCGCCCGCGGTGATGTAGTCGCGCTTGAGATTGCGCACTTCGAGGACGGGCGTGGTCATCGGCCTGCCTCCAGGTCATGGGCGAAATTGTAGTCGGACACGGTGGGCAGGCGATCGCCGACGGCATTTTCCGGCAGGGCCGACAGCAGCGCGCGGGTATAGTTGGACTTGGGGTTCTCAAAGAGGGTCAGCACGTCGGCCTCCTCCATCTTGTGCCCCTTATACTGCACGATCACGCGGTCGGCCGTCTCGGCAACGACGCCCATGTCATGCGTGATCATGATCAGCGCCATGCCGGTATCGGCCTGCAATTGGACCAGCAGATCAAGGATCTGCTTCTGGATGGTCACGTCGAGCGCGGTGGTCGGCTCGTCGGCGATCAGCAGCTTGGGGCTGCAGGCCAGGGCCATGGCAATCATTACGCGCTGGCATTGGCCGCCGCTCATCTGATGCGGGAAAGCCCCGAGCCGTTCGGCGCCATCCTTGATGCCGACCAGTTGCAGCAGCTCGATTGTCCGCTGGCGTGCCGCACGGCCGCGAAGGCCCATATGGCGGTTGAGCACTTCCTCGATCTGGAAGCCGATGGTGAAGCAGGGATTGAGGCTGGCCACAGGCTCCTGGAAGATCATGGCGATTTCCTTGCCGATGATCTTGCGCTTTTCGTTGGGGTCCATCCGCAAGAGGTCGCGCCCCTCGAACTCCATCTTGTCTGCGGTAACAGTCGCGGTATTGGGCAGCAGGCCCATTACCGCCAGCATGGCCACCGATTTACCGGAGCCGGATTCGCCCACAATGGCCAGAACTTCACGCGCGTCCACGGAGACATCGATGCCGTCCACGGCCTTGAACAGGCCAATGGAGGTGTCGAAGGCCACAGACAGATTCTTGATTTCAAGCAGGGGCATGGATCAGCTCCTCTTGAGCTTGGGATCAAGCGCATCGCGCAGGCCGTCGCCGACGAGATTGATCGCCAGCACCGTGATGAGAATGGCCAGACCCGGCAGGGTCACCACCCACCAGGCCCGCAGGATGAACTGGCGGGCTTCGGCGAGCATGGTGCCCCATTCGGGGGTCGGCGGCTGGGCGCCAAGGCCGAGGAAGCCAAGGGCCGCCGCGTCGAGGATGGCGCTGGAAAAGCTCAGCGTCGCCTGGACAATCAGTGGCGCCAGGCAATTTGGCAGGATGGTCTTGAACATCAGCCGCAGATGGCCCGCACCGGCCACGCGGGCGGAGGTCACATAGTCCTTGCCCATCTCCCCCAGCACGGCCGAGCGCGTCAGGCGCACGAAATGGGGCTGCAGCACGAGCGCGATGGCGATCATCATGTTGATGAGGCCCGGGCCGAGAATGGCCACCAGGACTAGCGCCAGCAGCAGCGAGGGGAAGGCCAGGATCAGGTCCATGATGCGCATCAGCAGCGTATCCACCCAGCCGCCGGCATAGCCGGCCAGCAGGCCCACCGCGATGCCGGTGACCAGCGCGATCACCACCACGACGGTACCGATCAGCATGGAATATTGCGAGCCATGGATGAGGCGCGAAAGAATGTCGCGACCCACGGCATCGGTGCCGAGCAGGAATTCCGGACGGCCGCCTTCGAGCCAGGCGGGGGGCACCAGCAGCGCATCGCGATATTGCTGGATGGGCGAATGGGGCGCGATCCAGTGGGCAAAGATCGCCGTCAGCACCAGCAGGATGAACACGACGAGGCCGATGACGGCGCCGCGGTTGACGGAGAAGTAGAACCAGAACTCGCGCAGCTGGATCAGCGGACTGATCTTGGGCGCGGCGTTGGGGTCGGCGACGGTAACGGGATTGGACATGTCGCCTCCTAGTTATGCCGGATACGGGGATTGATGAGCCCGTAGAGCACATCGACGATGAGGTTGACCGCCATGACGATGAGCGCGATCAGCAACAGACCGGCCTGCACCACGGGGTAATCGCGGCGCGAGATGGCGTCGATCATCCACTTGCCGATGCCGGGCCAGGAGAAGATCGTCTCGGTGAGAATGGCGCCGGCCATCATCACCCCGACCTGCAGGCCGATCGTGGTCACCACGGGGATCAGCGCATTGCGCAGGGCATGCACGCCGATGACCTGTCCAGGCGACAAGCCCTTGGCGCGGGCAGTGCGGACATAGTCGTCACCCAGCACTTCGAGCATGGCCGAACGGGTCTGCCGGGCGATCACGGCGAGCGGGATCGTGCCCAATGTGATCGTGGGCAGGATGAGGTGCCGCAGGGCTGAGACGAAGGCGCCATCCTGCCCCGAGAGCAGGGAGTCGATGGTCATGAAGCCGGTGACTGCCGGGAAGAAATACAGCAGATCGATACGGCCCGAGACGGGCGTCCAGCCGAGATAGCCGGAAAAGAAGATGATCAACAGCAGGCCCAGCCAGAAGATGGGCATGGAATAGCCAACAAGAGCGGTGCCCATCAGCGTCTGATCGAACCAGGTGCCGCGCTTGACCGCGGCGATAATGCCGGCGGGAATGCCGAGCACGACGGCAAAGATGGTGGCGCAGAAGGCCAGCTCCACGGTGGCTGGGAACAGGGTCAGGAAGTCGCGGATGACCGGACGCTTGGTCGAGATCGAGGTGCCGAAGTCGCCCTGGAAGATGCCGGAGAGGTAGTCCCAGTACTGCACCCAGATCGGCCGGTCATAGCCGAACTGGGCAAGGAGCGCCTGGTAGCGCTCGGGCGAAACGCTGCGCTCGCCAGCGATCATGAGAATGGGATCGCCGGGCAGGACCCGGACGAAGGCGAAAGCCACGATCGTGATACCGATGAAGGTCGGTATGATCAGCAGCAGGCGATTGAGGAGGAATCGGATCATGTGTTTTTGGGGATGCCGGGGGCAGCAGCGCCGCCCCCGGACTTAGTCCCGATTACTCGGTGATGTCGACACCGTCAAAGGCATGCGTGCCCTTGGGGTCCATGACATAACCGGTGACCTTGGTGCTCATCGGCATGAAGACCAGCGAATGGGCAATGGTTGCCCACGGGGCTTCGCGCTTGAACACTTCCTGGGCCTTCACATAGAGCTCGGTGCGAGCGGCCTGATCGGAAATGGTCTTGGCTTCCTGGACGAGGGCATCGAATTCCTCGTTGCACCACTGAGCCCGGTTGGCGCCGCCAACGGCGTCACAACCAAGCAGCACGGCCAGGAAGTTGTCCGGATCACCATTGTCGCCGGTCCAGCCAAGCAGCACGGCGCCGTCACGATCGACCTGCGACGACTGTTCCAGGTATTCGGCCCATTCCATCGAGACGATCTCGACGGTGACACCGACTTCAGCAAAGTCAGCCTGGATCAGTTCAGCCATGCGGCGGGCATCCGGGTTATACGGACGCGACACCGGCATTGCCCAGACCTTCATCGAGAGATTCTCGACACCGGCTTCAGCCAGCGCGGCCTTGGCGGCTTCCGGATCATAGGCATCGTCGACGGTGGCTTCGTCATAGGACCACATGGTCGGCGGGATCGGGTTCTTGGCGATTTCGGCATTGCCTTCAAACACGGCGTCGATGATGGCCTGCTTGTCGATGGCCATGTTGAGGGCCTTGCGGACGGCGGCGTTGTCGAACGGGGCCTGCTGGGTGTTGTAGGCGAGGAAGCCGATATTGAGGCCTTCCTGCTCCATCATCTGCAGGTTCGGATCGGCCTTGATGACTTCAAGGTCGGCCGGGTTCGGATAGGGCATGATGTGGCATTCGCCGGCCTGCAGCTTCTGCAGACGGACGGCCGGATCGGTCGTGATGGCAAAGACCAGGTCGTCGATGGGCTGCACGCCATTCCAGTATTCGTCGAAGCTGGCATAGCGGATGGCCGCATCCTGCTGGTAGTTGACGAACTGGAACGGACCGGTGCCGATCGGCTGCTGGTTGAGCATGTCGAGCGTGCCGGCAGCTTCGAGCTGTGCGGCATATTCAGCCGACAGGATCGAGGCAAAATCCATCGCCAGGTTGGCAATGAACGGGGCTTCCGGGCGCGAGAGGGTGAACTTGACCGTGTAGTCATCGACCTTTTCGATGCTGGTCAGCAGGTCCCCCATCGACATGGAGTTGAAATATTCCCAGGTGATGCCGGTCGAATAGGCATACCACGGGTGATCGGACTTCCACTGGCGCTCGAAGCTGAACAGGACGTCATCAGCGTTGAAGTCGCGGGTCGGGGTGAAATAGTCGGTGGTGTGGAATTTCACGCCCTGGCGGAGCTTGAACGTATATTCCAGGCCATCCTCGGACACTTCATAGCTCTCGGCCAGGCCGGGCTCGGTGGTCGAAGCGCCCTTGGTGAACTGCACCAGGCGGTTGTAGATCGGCCGGCTGGAAGCGTCGAAGGTGGTGCCAGCGGTATAGGGCGCCGGATCGAAGCCTTCCGGCGAACCTTCCGAGCAATAGACCAGGGTCTTGGCCTGTGCCGCGCCAGCGGTCAGCGCAATAACCGCCGATGCCGCAAGCAGGGTTTTCATCAATTTCATGATTGTTGTCTCCCGAAACTTATTATGCGCACCCGGCTTGCCAACCGGGGCTTGGGCGCCAACAAAGCGTAGATTCTACGGGAGCGCAATGGTTGAGTTTGACCATTTGGTCAATATGATGACAGGCGGAACGTCATTCCACAGGATTGGACGGTTTTGAAATGATCCGTTCGGCGGCTCTGCGACGGCTTGACCCGGCGGACCGGCTGGTGATCCATGCACGGCATGACCCAATCTCTCGCCACTGTCGCACTTCTCGTCGCCGACTACGATGATGCCATCACGTTTTACTGCGACCGCCTTGGATTCAATCTCGTCACCGATACTGACCTGGGAGGCGGCAAGCGCTGGGTGCTCGTTGCACCACCGGGCCAGAATGGCGCGCAATTGCTGCTGGCCAAAGCCGACGGTGACACGCAGCGCGCCGCGATCGGCAAGCAGGGCGGCGGGCGCGTGATGTTCTTCCTCAACACGACCAGTTTTGCGCGCGACCATGCTGCACTAGTCAAGCAGGGGGTCCGCTTCCTTGAGACGCCACGGCATGAAGCCTATGGCTCGGTGGCGGTATTCGAGGACCTTTACGGGAACAAATGGGACCTTATCGAACCCAAAAAGCCCTGATCATGGCATTGTGCATAGCGGCCACGCCCGTTGCCGCCCAGCAGCCAGGCTGGCACTATTCGCCACTTCCCGGCGAAGGGGATCGCGCTGCCCTGGGCTGCGATCGCCATGCGACACAAGATGACTTTGTCTGTCTCGCGGTACGTTGCGAGGACGACTTCACCACCGGCGTGCATGTGCACACCAGCCGACCGGGAAAACTGGGCCTATGGGAGATGACGCTCGACCGGGAGAATGCAAGCCTGGCAACCGAACCGTCCGACGCCCCTTATGGCGGGCGGTTCAAGGATTCGGACTGGCTGCTGGAGCGCATTGAGCAGGGCACTTTCGTCTACCTGCGCCATGTCGATGATGAGGCGGGCAGCTTTGCCTATATCGACCTGACGGGATCGCTCCGTGCTATCAACAGGGCTCTGGCCTACTGCGCGCCGCGTGTTCCCGCGCCAAGCGAACCGAATGATGGCGCAGGCGTTTAGCCTGCACACACAACTGGAGAAGCACCATGGATCGCCGCCCGCTCGGACGCAGTGAACTTGTCATCGAACCCCTGGTCCTGGGCGGCAACGTCTTCGGCTGGACCGTCGACGAGAAGCAGGGCTTCGACATTCTCGATGCCTATGTCGAGGCGGGCTTCACCGCCATCGACACGGCCGAAGGTTATCCGAACTGGGTGCCCGGAAACCCACCCGGCATGAGCGAGACGATTATCGGCAAGTGGCTCAAGGCGCGCGGCAACCGCGACGCCGTGCATATCTTCACCAAGGTCAATTCGGGAAAAAGCCCGGGCGGGCTTGGCGCCGAGGCGATCCGCACGTCCGTCGAAGCGTCGCTCAAGCGGCTCCAGACCGACTATATCGATCTCTATTTCAGCCACTGGCCCGATGCCGAGACCAGCCACGAGGAAACGCTCGGCGCCTATGACCCCCTGGTGCGCTCGGGCAAGGTGCGGGTTATCGGCGCCTCGAACTACACCGCCGCCATGGTCAAAGAGGCCAATGACACCGCGGTGATCAAATCGCTGCCGCGCTACGAGGTGCTGCAGCCGCGCTATAATCTCTATGACCGCGCCGAATTCGACGCGCTGCGCGACGTGGTGCTGGAAGAAAACCTCGGCACGATCGTCTATTACAGCCTCGCCGCAGGCTTTCTCACCGGAAAGTATCGCAGCAGGGCCGACTTCGGCAAATCGCCGCGGGGTGGCGGCGCCGAGAAATATCTCGATGCCAAAGGCGAGCGCATTCTCGCCGCGCTCGATCGGGTCGCCAAGGCCAATAGCGCAACGCCCGCCGAGGTTTCCCTGGCCTGGCTGGTGGCTCAACCGGGTGTCACCGCGCCCATTGCTTCAGCAACCTCGGTCGAGCAGGTAAAGAGCCTTGCCAATGGCGTGCGGCTCAAGCTCAGCGAAGACGACCTCAAGGCGCTGACCGAGGCTGGGCAGTAGGCGTTTCAACCTACCACTCGAAATCCGGACCGTTCTCGCGGGCGCCCATCAGGAAGACGTCGCTCATCAAGCGCAGCGGCGCGGCGTCCACGTCGCTTTGGTGGCGGTCAAGCAGGTCAGCAAAATGATCGTACATGGCGGCGTATTCGGCATCGCCATGCTCGAGCACCAGCTGATCATTGACCAATAGCCGCCGCCCGCCGCCTTCGAGCTTGACCACGTTGCCCGTGCCGGTCTCGAAGCGGATGGTCCAGATCTCGCCGCTCTCTTCCAGCCAGTTGAAGCCAGCCGACATCCTGGGCTGGTGCAACTGGCCGGATTTGAATGCGATCTCGACATCGATCGGGGTCTGCCTGTTAGCCGGGAAAGTGAGTTTGGCGCTTTCCACAAAGACCGGGAACGGCATCACCTTGGTGAAGATGGACAGGGCATTGATCCCGGGGTCGCACACGCCGAAGCCGCCGGGCTCCCAGACCCAGTCCTGACCGGGATGCCATTTGCGCACGCTCTCGCGCCAGTCAATGCGGACCGATTTGACGCCCTGCTCGGCGATGATCGCCTTGGCCCGATCGACCGCCGCATTATACTGGGAATGCCAAGTCTGGTAGAGCACGCGGTCAAGCCGCTGCGCATGGGCAATCAGGTCGTCGAGCTCGGAAATGGTCGTGGTGGGGGGCTTTTCCATCATCACGTCCTTGCCGGCGTCGAGCGCCTCGCGGACATATTGATGGCGGATGCCCGGTGGGGTGCAGATCGATACAAGCCCGATATCGGGCAGGGCCGCATAGAGCTCGGCCGGTGTCTTGAAGACCGGCAGGCCATTGTGACTCAGCCCGCGCATCGACACCGTCGCCGCCAGTTCGAAATCGTCGGATGCGTCGATCACTGGCAGGTGCTGGTCCTGTGCGATCTTGCCCACGCCGATAACGGCGATCCTGCGCTTGGCCATGAGACGGCTCTCCTTGAAAGTGCCGCGTATAGAACAGAGCGACCCCATCCCTGCCAAGGGGCCGAGCGTGGAATTGTATGATTTTTGTTGTCAGGTGGCGGGTGGCTGCCACAGCTCGATATGGTTGCCTTCCGGATCGATGATCCGTCCGAAGCGACCTGTTTCGGCCGTATCCCACTCTTGGGGGCGTGTTTCGACGGCAATGCCCGCATCTGTCAGTTGGGCGATCAAGCCATCAAGGTCGTCGACCCGGAAATTGAGCATGGTCTGGCGGTCGGCGGGAAAATAGTCGGTATCGGACTTGAAGGGTGCGAAGACCGTGGGGCCCGCCTGCTGGTTCCAGAAGCCGGCGATGCCAAGATGGGTCTCATACCAAGCCTCGAGCGCCGCCGGGTCCCGTGCGCGGAAGAAGACGCCACCAATGCCAACTGCCTTTGCCACGTGCCCCTCCTCTGGCTTCCCGGCGTCCGCTACAGCCTAGCGCGCCTCACAGAGCGCACCAACGTTTAGCGGATCACGATGGCACGGAAGTCGTTCACATTGGTGCCGGTCGGCCCGGTCACCAGCAGGTCGCCTATGGCATTGAAGGCGCCCCAGGCGTCATTGGCGGCCAGCGCAGCCAGCGGATCGAGGCCCGCCTTGCGCAGGCGCGTTGCCGTTCCGCCATCGACAAAGGCGCCGGCATTGTCTTCGGAGCCATCGATGCCATCGGTATCGGCTGCCAGGGCACTGATGCCCTCTACACCATCAATAGCGATGGCAAGGGCAAGCAGGAATTCGGCATTGCGACCGCCCCTGCCCCGGCCGCGCAGCGTCACCGTGGTTTCCCCACCCGAGAGCAGCACGACCGGTTTCTTGAAGGGACGGTTGCGCTGCGACACCTCGCGCGCCATGGCCGCCAGGACCTGCGCCACGTCACGCGATTCCCCCTCAATGGAATCGGAAAGGATCGCCGCCTCGATCCCATGCTGGCGCGCCAGCTCGGCCGCTGCCTCGAGCGAGAGCGCGGCGGAGGCGATGGTGCGCACGCTGTTGCGGGCAAAGACCGGATCGCCCGGCAAGGGCGCGAGATTGTCGTCCCCCGCCAGGAGGGCGTGGGCATGAGGCGGCAGGTCGAGCCGGTAGAGATTGGCATATTTGCGCGCCAGCTCGCGCGTGCCGGCCATGGGAATGGTCGGGCCGGAAGCCACCACTGCCGGGTCGTCGCCCGGGACATCGGAGACGACCAGCGTCGCGACACGCGCCGGGGCACAATGGGCTGCCAAGCGCCCGCCCTTGATGGCGGAAAACTGGTTGCGGATCAGGTTCATCACCGAGATCGGCGCGCCCGAGGCCAGCAGCGCGCGGTTGATCGCCTGCTCATCGTCGAGCGTCAGGCCCGGGGCCGGCGCTGGCAACAGCGACGAGCCGCCGCCCGAAATCAGCGCGACGACAAGATCGTCCGGACTCAAGCCCGATACTGTCTCCAGGATGCGCCGGGCCGCGAGAAACCCGGCCTCGTCGGGCACCGGATGAGCGGCCTCGACAATTTCGATCCGTGAACAGGCCTCGGCATAGCCATAGCGGGTCACCACCAGCCCGGTGAGCGGGCCATCCCAGGCCTCCTCGAAAGCCCGCGCCATCTGGGCCGAGGCTTTACCGGCCCCGATCACCACGGTGCGACCCGCCGGCCGTTCCGGCAGGTGCAGGCGCACGCCCAGGGCGGGTTGCGCCTGCGCCACGGCACGGTGAAACATCTGTTCAAGCAGGGCGCGATCCATCGTTTCTCTCGGCTTGCGATTCGCTGCGGGCAAGGGTAGCCAGCATGAGGCTGCGTGCACAGGTGTCAAACCACCGACACAGAGTACGCCTAGCGGCTGGGGTGAGGAGTTTCCATGACCGAACGTTTCGCGATCTATTTTGCCCCATCCGCCACCAGCAACCTCTGGGAACGGGCTGCCACCTGGCTGGGGCGGGACGCCAACGATGGCGACCTGTTCAACGGACCCGTGGCCGGCATCGACCGGGACCGGCTACTCAACCTCACCCAGTCCGCCAATCGCTATGGCTTCCACGCCACGCTCAAGGCGCCCATGGCGCTGGCCGATGGCTACAACGAGGCCGACCTGCGTGCCGCGCTGGACGAGTTTGCTGCGCGGCACCGGCCGGTCAACCTGGGCAAGCTCAGGCTCGCCTCCCTGCAGGGTTTCCTCGCCCTGATGGTCGATGGCGAGAACGAGGCACTGGCCGATTTCGCGGCGCATGTGGTGGAGGATTTCGATCCCTTCCGCGCGCCGATGTCGACCAAGGATTATGCCGCCCGCGCGTCCAAGGGGCTCAACGAGCGGCAGATCGAACTGCTCGGCGCCTATGGCTACCCCTATGTATTCGAGCAGTTCCGTTTCCACATGACGTTGACCGACCGGCTCGGGGATGAGGACGCGCAGGACATCGCGCAGGCCGCCGCCACATGGTTTGGACCCGTACTGGAAGACGAGGTCATCCTGGACCGGCTTAGCCTGTTTCACGAGCCCGACGCCGGCAAGCCATTCCGCCGGGTCGGCGATTTCAGGCTGGGCGCATGAGCAGCATCGCTTTCCGCAATGGCCGTATCGTCCTTGGCAACGAGGTGATCGATGGTAGCCTCGCGGTCGAGGACGGGCTGATTGCCGGCCTTGCCGTAGGGCCATCGCAGGCGGGCGAGGATCTCGATGGCGACTACCTGATCCCCGGCCTGGTCGAGTTACATACCGACCATCTTGAAAACCACTATCGTCCCCGCCCCGGCGTGTTCTGGGATGCGCGGGCGGCCCTGCATGCGCATGACGTGCAGATTGCCGGCTCCGGCATCACCACCGTATTCGATGCCGTGCGCATCGGCTCGGACAGCGACATGCCCGAAATGGGCAGGCATGTGGAGGCGCTGACCGGCGCCATTGCGAGCGGGCTGGGCGATGGCTGGCTGCGTGCCGATCACCTGATCCATCTGCGCTGCGAATTGCCGAGCCACGACGTGATCGAGCAGTTCGAGACCCATGCCACCCATCCCGAAGTCCGGCTGGCTTCGATGATGGACCATACGCCCGGGCAGCGGCAGTTCCGCTCGCTGGACGACTACAAGCGCTTCTATGGCGCCAGGCGCTCGCCAGAGGAGCTTGAACGCTTCATTGCCGACCGCCTTGCTGACCATGCCCGCTATTCGGAGCCGCACCGCACCCATATCGTGCGCCGTGCCGGGGAACTGGGCCTGTCGCTGGCCAGCCATGATGATGCGACTCTCGCCCATATCGAGGAGGCTGCCCGCGATGGCGTCGCCATCGCCGAATTCCCCACCACACTGGAAGCGGCCGCTGCCGCCCATGATGCAGGGCTCGCAATCCTGATGGGCGCGCCAAATGTGGTGCGTGGGCGCTCGCATTCGGGCAATATCTCGGCGACTGATCTGGTGCGGGCAGGACTGTTGGACATTTTGAGCTCGGATTATGTGCCGTTCGCCCTGATGCAGGCCGCTTTCATCCTGCCCGAACGGGTTGAAGGCCTCTCACTGGCCGCCGCCCTCGCAACGGTGACGCGCAATCCGGCCAGGGCCGCCGGATTGGATGACCGTGGCGAAATCGCCATGGGCAAGCGGGCCGATCTGGTGCGCGTGCAGGTGATTGGCGGCATGCCGGTGGTGCGCGGCGTCTGGCGACAGGGCAAGAGGGTAAGCTGACGGCATGGTGCAATCGCTCGGATCACTTGTCCTGGTCGTGGGGCCCTCCGGGGTTGGCAAGGACACGCTGATCGGGGGCGCCCGCCAGGCCCTGGAGAATGACAAGCGTTTCGTCTTTGTCAGGCGGCTCGTGACGCGTCCGGCTGATGCCGGTGGCGAGGAGCATGACAGCGTCGATCCCGAGGCGTTTCGGCAGATGGAGGCGGCTGGCCGCTTTGCACTCTCCTGGGACGCGCACAACCTGCGCTATGCCCTGCCTCTGAGCGTCGACACGGATCTGGCCCTGGGCAAGGTGGTGGTGGCCAATGTGTCGCGCCATGTCGTGGCGGAGGCACGTGCCAAGTATCCCGCCTGCGCCGTGGCGTTGATCACCGCCGAGATTTCCCGGCGCGCCGAGCGCCTGGTGCGCCGCGGTCGCGAGAATGCCGACCAGATCACGGCGCGGCTGGCGCGGGAAAGCGCCCCGGTGCCGGCCGGCATTACTCCGATCATCATCGACAATTCGGGCCCGCTGGCGATCAGCATCACAGCCTTCGTCATGGCCCTGCGCAGCATTGCTGCACAAGAATAGGGCTCCGTGTGAACCTGTACCGCGCTGGCGCGTTGCATGGGATGCAAGCGTCAGGAGTTTTCTATGAGTCGCAATGGATTGTATGCCGTGATCGCCATCCTGCTGGTCGCGATCGTCGGTTTTGGCATCTACTCGTACCAGCAGCAGCAAGCACGCCCCGGCGTGGAGGTGCGCATCGACGAGCAGGGAGTGTCAATCGATGGCAATGGATAGCGATGAGGGCGTTCGTCGCCAGGCCATCGCAACAGCCATAGCGGCAGAGTTGGACCGTCAGGCGCGCGAGGGCGCGACCCGTGTCGATATCGAGGCCCTGGCTGAAGCGATCGATATTGCGCTGGATCCCGTGCCTCCCGTGAGTGAGGGCAAGCGCCCGCAAGAGCTCAACGCGACGAACGACGACTAGGCCACGTGGCCACTTCGGGAATGCAAAGGCGAGGCACCAGCCTCGCCTTTTTCATGCTGCTGGGTCGAGCGTACCGTTGCGAACGGCCTGCGACACGGCAAAGTGGGCCTTTTCAACCGTTTCGAAATGCTGGCCATCGATGGCAAAGGCGGGCAGCTTAACGGCAAGAAACCGATATCCATCGGCATGGGGCACCACGACGCCGAGCGGTTCGCCGGCGACTTCGATCACTATGGGCTTGTGGGCCTTGGCCCGGTCGAGACTGCGTTCCTGCATGGGTGGATTCTCCACTTGCGCATTGCACAGGCCATTGAATTGGTGAGCGAAGGAGCTCGCACCATCGTGGCCGGCAACGCTGGGGTTCTATCGGAAGAGTGAGACGAAGGCGTGACGGAGGTCACATTCGTTTCGAGCGACAGGTCCCTTGCCAGCGTTTGGCGTGGAGGTCGGAGCGTACGTACGAGCAACCTGCATGGATGGTGAAGGTAATCGATGTAGTCATCTTCATTCCTTTCCCGCTGGTTGAACGGCAAACATCGGCATGTGCCGATGCAGTGACGGCAAGATAGGAGCGTTTGGGCGCGATTGCTAGTGTGGCCACCGCCAGAGAATGCAGAATTTCGAGAAAAGACTGCTCGACATTGGTTGTATGCCAGCAAATCTGAGCATTGATATCATGTTACCGATTTGGCGCTCGTCTGCCTTGCAGAGCAAATGGGACGCTTGAAGTGGGAGGGACAATCTGGTGTTGTCCCTGCTCAACAAGCGTCACCACCCGATGAAGGTGGGTCCGAGGGGTAGATAAATTGTCCGAAGACGACGTGCCGGCTGCCAGCAAGGGCAAGCGCGGCGTCAAGCCATCCGGCAAGCCGACGCTCAAGACGATCGCGCAGATGACCGGCTTTGCCGTAACCACCATTTCCCGCGCCCTAAACAATGCGCCGGAACTGGCCCAGGAAACGCGCGACCGGGTGCAGAAGATAGCAGCGGAGATTGGCTATCTGCCCGACCGGGCCGCGCTTCGCCTCAAGACCGGCCGCACCAATGTCATCGCCCTGGTGCTTGAGCCGGACGAGCAGATCTATGGCTTCGGCTCATCCATCGTCACCGGGCTGACCGAAGCGGTACGCGATACGGCCTACCACATCGTCATCACGCCCCTGTTCCGCAATGTGCAGCCGCTCGAGCCGATCCGACACATCGTGCGCAACCGCATGGCCGATGGCGTCATCTTCTCCAAGGCAGAGAGTTTCGACGAGCGTATCCGCTTTCTCATCGACAATGACTTTCCCTTTGTCAGCCACGGCCGCACCAATTGGCCGGAGGCCCATCCGTCCGTCGATTTCGACAATGAAGCCTATGCTTACGGCGCCACGATGCGGCTGGTCAGCAAGGGTTGCAGGAAGATATCGATCATCCTGCCCGACAGCGCGCTGACCTATACCGACCACCTGAAGTCTGGCCTCACGCGAGCCGCCCGGGAGGCAGGCGTTGACTATGAGTTCGCAGCCGACGTCAATCTGGGCAGCCCGACAGACGCCATCCGCACCTATGTGATGAAGCGCACCAAGCGTCCGGACGGCCCCGATGGCTGGGTCTGCGCTTCGGAAGTCTCTGCCCTGGCAGTGATTGGCGCGCTCAACGACAGCGGTAAGCAGGTGGGCCAGACCGCTCACGTCGTGTCCAAGCAATCGTCGGAAATGTTCGCCCAGTTCCAGCCCGGCGCCGAGACCGTGTTCGAGGATTTCGTCGATGCCGGCCGCCACATGGGCGCGTTGCTGCTGCGCCGCATCGGCGGCGAAGCGCCCGAGAACCTGCATTATCTGGCCAAGCCGAAATTCGACTGGGCGAGCTGAAAGGCTTGACGGCGCCTAGCCTTCCAGCTCTTCCCGCAGTAGTTCGAGTTCCATCCACTGCTCTTCTGCCGCAGCCCGTTTGGCCTCGGCCTCGATCAGCGCCTTGGACTTGGCGGCGAAGCCGGACGGGTCGCGCGTGTAGAAATCGGGGGCCGTCAGCGCAGCGTTGATCGCCTTGATCTCGGCCTCGATCCGCTCAAGCTCCTTGGGCAGGGTTTCGAGCGCATGCTTTTCCTTGAAGCTGAGCTTGCGCTTGGCACTGGCCGCCGGGGCAGCCGCGGTTTGCGCCAGGCTGGTCTTGCCGGCGCGATGCGCCTTGGCACTGCCGCGCGCGGTAACGCCTTCGCCACGCTGGATGACCATATCGGAATAGCCACCGGCATATTCGATCCAGACGCCCTCGCCCTCGGCGATGATCACCGAGGTGGCGACGCGGTCGAGAAAGTCGCGGTCATGGCTGACCACGATCACCGTCCCCGCATAGTCGCTGACCATTTCCTCGAGAAGGTCGAGGGTTTCGAGATCAAGATCGTTGGTCGGCTCGTCCAGCACCAGGAAGTTGGACGGCAATGACAGGGCCCGCGCCAGCGCCACGCGGGCGCGCTCGCCACCCGAAAGCTTGCCGATCGGCGTATTGGCCTGTTCGGGGCTGAACAGGAAGTCCTTCATGTAGCCCACGACATGCTTGGGCTGGCCGTTGATCTGGAGCGTATCCGAACCGCCACCGGTCAGCGCGTCCTTGAGCCGCGTATCAGGGTCGAGCTTGGCGCGGCCCTGGTCGAGCATGGCCAGTTCCAAGGCCGAGCCGAGCTTGATAGTGCCGCTGTCGGGCTGCAGCAGGCCGGTCAGCATCTTGATCAGTGTGGTCTTGCCAGCACCGTTGGGGCCGACAATGCCGATACGATCGCCGCGCAGCACGCGGGTCGAGAAGTCGCCCACCACGGTGCGGTCGCCATAGCTCTTGGAGATATTTTCGGCTTCCACCACCAAGGCGCCGGAGGTGCGGCCCTCGGAAACCTGCATATTGACCGAACCGGTGACGCGACGCTGCTCGCGCCGCTCCTGCCGTAGGTTGCCCAAGCGCTCAAGTCGCCCCACATTGCGCTTGCGCCGCGCGGTGACGCCGTAGCGCAACCAGTGCTCCTCACGCACAATCTGGCGGTCGAGCTTGTGACGGTCGCGCTCTTCTTCTTCGAGCACATCGTCGCGCCAGGCTTCGAAGGCAGAAAAACCCTTGTCGAGGCGCCTGGTAACGCCGCGATCAAGCCAGACGGTGGCCCGCGTCAGGTCGGAAAGGAAGCGACGGTCGTGGCTGATCAGCACCATGGCCGAGCGCAGCGAATCGAGTTCAGCCTGCAGCCATTCGATGGCCGGCAGATCGAGATGGTTGGTGGGTTCGTCCAGCAGCAAGATGTCGGGCTTGGGCGCCAGCACCCGGGCCAGCGCGGCGCGGCGGCCTTCGCCGCCCGAAAGGTTTCTTGGATTCTCGGCGCCGGTCAGACCCAGCGAGCTCAGCAGATACTGCGCGCGATACTCGTCGTCGCCAGGCCCAAGCCCCGCTTCGACGTATTCCAGCGTCGTTGCATAGGCGGAAAGGTCCGGCTCCTGCGGCAGGTAGCGCAAGGTGGCGCTAGGCTCGACGAAGCGAACGCCACTGTCATGCGTCACATCGCCGGCGGCGATCTTGAGCAGGGTTGATTTTCCAGAGCCATTGCGGCCCACCAGCGCGATGCGCTGGCCGGGCGACACGATAAGCTCGGCGCTCTCCAGCAGCCGCGTGCCGCCAAAGGTCAGTTGGATATTCTGTAGCGAAAGAAGGGGTGCTGCGGCCATGGCGCGGATAGAGCATAGCTAGCGGACAAAGAAAAGGCAGGTCAGGGCGTTGAGGACCCTGACCTGCCCGGGGAGACGGTAGCAGCAAGCCCCGTCGTCTCGGCGCGGCGATGATCGTCGAGCCCCCCAGGACCGATCAGCACCGCGCTATGACGGGAGAAAACCATAAAATAACATGAGTGTCAAACTCATGTTATTTTCGCAGGCGTCTCGCTCCGTGGAACAGGTCCCTAGTGCGCGGGCTCCATCACCGCTTCGAGCGTGCTGAGCCCGAGCCGGTCACGGATGGAGCGTTTCTTGCTGGCAAGGTCGGCAATAGTGTAGCTGGCCAGCACCTCGAAAAAGGCGCCCAGAGCTTCGCGCAGCGCCCCGTTGAGGTCGCATTCCCCGATCAGCGGGCAATCGGCGCCATCCTCAAAACACTCGGCCATGGCAAAGCTCTCTTCGGTGAGCTTTATGGTGTCGAGCAAGGTGATGTCTTCCGCCTTCTTGCCGAGGCGGATGCCGCCATGGCGGCCGCGCACCGTGGCCAGCAGCCCGTTCTCCACGAGCGGCTTGATCAGCTTGAACAGGAAAAGCTCGGATATGTTGTAAGCCCGGGCGATATCGGCGACCCGGCTCAGGCCCGGCTCATTGACGGCGCAATAGACCAGGGTACGGATCGCATAGTTGGATTGACGCGTCAGTCTCACTGCGGACCTCTCTTGGGGTGGGCGTGAAGGGCGATGCCCCTCAAATAGGGCTTTGCCGCTTCATAGAATGACCGCCAGCTTATAACCATTCTAAAAAATGTCAATTTAACTTGAGATTAAGGTTCATCTTTCGGCGCGCTGTGACCTCGACTCGACAGGAGCTTAACTTCCACCTATGAATTTAAGAGCTGGGGGACATAGCTTTGAACAAAACAATCACGCGAGCCATGCTCAGTGACGTTGCCGCTCGTCGCGCAGGCGTCAGCAAGGCCGATGCTGCCGCGGTCTGTGACGCAATGTTTGCAATGATCGGCGCAGCCCTGATGCGGGCCGAAACCGTCAAACTCACCGCTTTCGGTTCACTTCAGGTCCGCTCGCGGGCCGAGCGGCTGGGACGCAATCCGCGCACCGGAACCGAGCATCGCATCCTGCCCAGGCATACGGTGGTTTTCACGCCAAGCGGGCACCTGCGGGACAGTCTTGACCGCGCTGCATCAACCAGTCAGGTCCGCCAGCGTGCGTGAGAAGTAGCGACGATAGAGCGTCAGTTGAGCGGCCCCCATTGCTGGTGCCAAGGCGCCAAGATGGCCCGGCAACACCTGGGGCGGGACAAAGGCGGCAACGGGCAGTCGCTGCAACTCGGCTTTCAGCTGCGTCACCAGCCGTGCGGTGATTGATGCCGGCATGATGCCGTCCACGACCACCAAGCCGCTTTCGATCACCGTCGTAGTGTTGAACGCCACTCTGGCGAGTGCTCTTGCGCTGTCGGCAATCCACTGGTCGAGCACGCGGCCGAAGCCCGCCCAGTCCCATTCCTCGATCCGCGTGGAATCGACCGCAAAGCCCGCTTCCGCGAGGCGCTGTTCGAGGGCGGTCAGCGAGGCAACGAAATGGGCGGCCTGCAGGCGCCCGCCGTCGTCGCTCACCAGCATGGATCCCAGATTGGCAGAATTGCCGCTCGGCCCCTCCCACAGGGTCCCCTGCCCCACAATGCCGGCCGCGATATAGCGCGAGATCAGAAAATAGATGAAATCGGCAGGTCGTGGCCGGGGGGATGCGATGAGCTCGGCCCAGCAGGCGGCATTGCCGTCATTGACTGTCGTCACCGCCAATCCGGTACGGCGCCCCAGTTCATCGGCTATTTCCAGCTTGTCCCAAAGCATACGCTGCGCCTGCGGAGCGTCGACCAGATGCAGATTGCCGGCGATATTGGTGGGCATGGCCACGCCAAGATCGCGCAGTCGCTCGCGCTGCGGGTCCGGCAGGTCCACCCCTATGGTGTTGATCATGCTGGCGATGTCGGTCGCCAGTCTGCTGGCATCGGGGAAGGCATGGTCGCGATGCTGGCGCGCCAGCACCTGTCCATGCAGGTCGACCAGTACCGCCTCGACATGACGCCAGCCGATTTCGACGCCCAAGGCATAGGCGCCGTCGGCACGCAGGAAGATCGGGGTTGCGGGCTGCCCGCGACGCCCCCGCAGCACGTCGCCACGGGACGTCAGCCCAGCCTGTTCCAGGTCTGTCAGAATGGCCGAGACCGTCTGTGGTGCCAGGCCGGTCAGGCGCGCAATCTCGGCATTGGATACGCCGGCATTGAAGGCAATCACTGTCAGCACGGCACGCTCATTGGCCCGGCGCAGCCCGTGATGCTGCAACCCGCGCCCTCCGGCATCGAACACGTCACGCACCGGTTCGAACGTCATCTGCGCATCCCAAAGTCGGCGTAATGCCCGACGTCCAGCGCGCGGGTGCGCCCGCGCGATCTGGCCTGATCAAAATGAAAGTATCCACGGCGCCGCAAACGCCGCGAAAAGGATTCGAAATCGTGTTCGGCAGCCGCCGAAAAGGGTCCGCCGCACTGGTTCCCGTGGCGAATGGATCGGTAACAGCGGCTGTGTTGTCTATTGGGAGATTTTCCGGTGCGATCTGACTGTGCAAGGATATGGTCTTCCAACCGGTCAGGCCCTGCCTCACAATGCGCAGTCTGGGGAGAATTCCGGGCCCTTTGGGGGTGAGTTTTGCAGGGCATCGAGCTTTCGCGCCGCTTTTATTTCGAAGCTATCCGCCCATGGCTGGACGGCGCAGGCCCCGGACTCAAACATTCCGCGGCGCTGATCGGCTATGGATCTGAACTGCTGGGCTTTGATGACGAGATATCCAAGGATCACAACTGGGGACCAAGGGTTCATCTCCTTGTTTCGCGTGAGGATTTCACTGCCCATGCCCACCGCCTGGTGGAGGAGTTCTCGACCGTTGCCCCAGCCGAGTTTCTCGGGGAACCGATTGGCTGGCGGAGCCGGCCCCATCCCCCGGCAAGTGGATCGGAGGCCGTTGGCGCCGCCGATCATGGTCTTGAAATCCACACCCTTGAGAGCCGGCTGGACGGCGCATTAGCAATCCAATCCCTGGATGGGCTTGGTCCGCTGCAATGGCTTGGCCTGTCCGAGCAGCGGCTGCTCGCCTTTACCGCAGGCGCGGTCTTCCACGACGATGACAACCGCCTGACCCAGGCGCGGGCGGCACTGTCTTATTTTCCGCGGGATGTGTGGCTCTACAAGATTGCCTGTCAGTGGCGGCGTATTGCCGAGGAGCAGGCCTTCGTTGGCCGGGCTGGTCAGGTGGGAGACGATCTGGGCTCCCGCGTCATCGCGAGCCGGCTGGTGCGCGACGTCATGCGGATGGCTTTTCTGCTGGAGCGGCGCTACGCGCCATATGCGAAATGGCTGGGCAGCGCCTTTGCAAAGCTCCCGCTGTCGGCGACGCTAGCGCCGCTCCTGAACAACGTCCTGGAGGCCCCCCAATGGCAAGAACGCGGCAATGCCCTGGCCTCGGCCTATCTTGCATTGGCGCATCGGCAACTGGCCGAGGGAATTGGCGCCGGGGTGGAGCCCTTAATCGGCCCCTATCACGAGCGCCCTTTTGCCACGATCAATTCGGATGATCTCATCCAGGCTACGGTGGCGGAAATCGAGGATCCGATCGTTCGGGCCCTGCCAGTTGTCGGTTCTCTGGATCAGGTGACCGACCTGACCCCGGTTCTCGAGGATGCCCGGGCAGCCCAGCGCATGATGGCGGCCCTACTAGGTTGACGGTTCCGAGTGGGTGCGGCCAATGGGGCCGCGCCGACGCTGGGGTATCCTCAACTGACACATAGCCGACTGATTGACCGAGCTGACATTGAGCCGGTTTGAGCCGTTCCTTGCTTGAGGCATTGAGGAAATGCCAGCACACTTGACTTCTGCATGGTGAGTGACTACACACTCTATTTATGAGCACGAACCTTAAACTCTCCGATGCCGATACCCGTCGCGCCAGCATCATTGCAGCGGCCCTCTCGGTCTTTGCCCAGTCGGGCTATGGCTCGACGCCGGTCGCCGCTGTTGCGGCCAAGGCCGGCATTTCGCAGGCCTATGTGTTCAAGCTCTATCCAACCAAGGAAGTGCTGTTCGTGGCGGCCATGGAGCGCTGCTACGAGATCATCCTCGAAACGCTGACGGCTGCAGCTGATACAGCCCCTGACGGCAGTCCCGAGGGCATTCTGGAGGCCATGGGTGAGGCGTATGCCCGGCTGATAGTCGACCGGGACATCCTGATGATCCAGGTTCACGCCCAGAGCGCTGCCGATATCCCCGCGGTCAAGGCCGTGGTGCGGCGGGGGCTTGCCACGCTGGTGCGCCTCGCCAAGGCGCGCTCGGGGGCCAGCGACGCGGCCGTACAAAGCTTCATCGCCTTCGGCCAGCTCTGCCACCTTATCGTCACCACCGACCTGACCGAGCTCAACGACGACTGGGCACAAACACTATGGAAGGGGATGAGCCACTACTGAGAACGCACCGCGCGGCCCGCTGGGCAGCCCCGCCGACCACGATAAGACCACCCGTTTCGCCCGCACGCATGGAAACAATCCAGGCCAAGCCGCCAAACGCAGCCCATTCATCGTCAATTTAGTGAGTGATTAATCACTCAAATTATGAGAACTCGATCATGACAACGCTTGCTCAATCCCTTCCCGCTTCCCGTAGCGCCAGTCGATGGCTGGCGCTCGCTGTCCTCGCCCTGGCCCAGTTTCTCGTGGTACTGGACGCCTCCATCGTCAATATCGCCCTGCCCCGGCTCGGCCAGGGACTGGGCCTCGATCCGTTGCTGCTGAGCTGGGTCATTACCGCCTATGTACTGCCGTTTGGCGGCCTGCTTCTGCTGGGCGGGCGTCTTGCTGACCGCATTGGCCACCGCACCATTTTTCTCGTCGGGACGGGCGGCTTTATCGCCGCCTCGCTGGCAGCCGGACTGTCCCCCAATGGCGGCTTGCTGCTGGCGGCGCGCGCCGTGCAGGGCGCTTCGGCTGCACTCCTCGCCCCCGGCGCGCTTTCGCTGCTCATGCAGCTATTTCCTACGGGCCATGGCCGAGACAAGGCACTGGGCATCTGGGGCGCCGTGGCCGGTCTGGGCAGCGTTGCCGGGGTGCTGCTCGGCGGCGTCCTGACCGCACAGTTCGGCTGGGCGTCGATCTTCTTCATCAACGTGCCAGTGGGCCTGTTCGTCCTCGCCAGCATTCCGTTCCTGATTGGCCGTGATCAGGTCGCGGCGACCCCGGCGCCCCTCGATATTCCGGGCGCCCTTACCGTTACGGCCGGCCTTGTCGCCATCGTCACCGCGCTCTCGGTGGTGCTGGAAATCGGCTTTCTTGCGCCGCTGACCCTGGGCCTGCTTGCTGCAGGCATCACCCTGCTGATTGCTTTCGTCGTCATCGAGATCAAGTCGAAGGCACCGCTGGTCGATTTCCGCATCCTCGCCAACCGCGCCGTCAGCACCGGCAATGTGGCCGTGGTGCTGATCGGCGGCGCCGTGACGGGTCTGTTCTTTGCCCTCTCGCTCTATATGCAGGACGTGCTGGCCTATGACGCGATGACGGCCGGCCTCAGCCAGTTGCCGCTGGCTATGACGCTGGTTGTGGTTGCCGGCCTGGCTCCTGCCGCCATCGCACGCCTCGGTTCGCGCGACACCCTGGTCGCCTCCCTGTTGATCTTTGCCGCGGGCCTTGTCTGGCTTTCCTTCGCGCCGACCGATGCGAGCTTCCTCGTCCATCTGCTGGGGCCGAGCCTGCTCATCGGCACCGGCCTCGGCGGCGCCTTCGTTGCCGGCACGGAACTCTCCGTTTCGGGCGTCAGCGAAGGCGATGCCGGCCTTGCCAGTGGCCTGGTCAATACCAGCCAGCAGATCGGGGCGGCCATTGGCCTGGCGGTGATCTTCACCATCTCGGCCACACGCGCGACCGCACTGGCCGACGCCGGCATGCCGCCAGTCGAGGCGCTGAGCGCCGGTCACAGCTGGGGCTTTCTCACCGCTGCGGGCCTTGCCCTGCTCGCCGCTGCCACTACCGCCGCACTTGGACCGAGGACGGTCCGCTGACCCTGCAGCCGGCGCAATGGTGCGCCGGCTGACCATTTTCAAAGGAAACTGAACATGACCACCCTCGAATACACGGCCCAATCGAACCGCAAGGCCGGCAGAATCGCGCCGCGTTACTTTTCCTGGTCCGCCTATGCCATCCCTGTATTGATCCTCAGCGGCTTCGGCCTCGTCACCACAATTCCTGTCGTCTTGCTGAGCTACGCGGTGTTGCGCGATGCGCGGGTCAGGGCACTGCGCTGGTGGGTCGGGCTCACGGCTGGTCTCTTTGCCATCCCCTTCATCGGCTAGCTGTTTCGGGCCGATGCCGAAGCCAGGCTTTCCTCCATGCTGCATCCGGCCATGGCGGCGGCGATCGTGCTGTCGTCACTGGTGGTGATCGGTAAGATCATCAGAAGCCACCGGGGGTGACCGGCATGGTAGGTCGAGCGCTAGCGCAGCGCGCGGCCGGCCTCGTCAAAGAGATGAACTGCGTCGGGCGGCACACCGATGTGAACCGTCTGATGCAGCTGCAGGTCGGGGGCACCATCGAGCTTGACCGTCACGAGGTCACCGCTCGGCAGCTCGACATAGGCCAGGGCATATTCGCCGAACTGCTCGATCACCGACAGGGTCCCCGTCAGGTCCGCATTGGCCGCATCGGCCAGCACCAGGTGCTCGGGCCGGATGCCGATGGTGCGCACATTGGCCAGCCGCGGGTGGGTCAGGGTGAGGCTTTTGTTGCCGGGAAGGACCAGTTTTCCGGCTTCGATGGTTACTGGGGTGAAGTTCATGCGTTGGCTGGCGATGAAGCCGGCGACGAAGGTGTTGACGGGGTTGCGGTAGAGTTCGAGCGGGGTGCCGACCTGTTCAATCCTACCCGCATTGAGCACGACGATGCGGTCGGCCAGGGTCATGGCTTCGACCTGGTCGTGGGTGACGTAAATCATTGTCGCCGTTAGCGTATCGTGCAGCTTGGCGATCTCGATCCGGGTCTGGGCGCGCAGCGAAGCGTCGAGGTTGGAGAGCGGTTCGTCGAACAAAAATACCCTGGGATCACGCACGATGGCGCGGCCGATGGCGACGCGCTGGCGCTGGCCGCCGGACAGGGCCTTGGGCATGCGATCGAGATATCCTTCGATCTGCAGGATCCTTGCCGCCTCTCTAACCCTTTGATCTATCTCATCTTTTGGTGTCTTGGCGAGCTTGAGGCCGAAGGCCATGTTGTCGTAGACGGACATATGGGGGTAGAGCGCATAGCTCTGGAACACCATGGCGATGCCCCGCTGAGGCGAGGGTATGTCGTTGACAACTTTGCCGCCGATCGAGATATCCCCGCCCGAAATCGGTTCGAGCCCGGCGATCATGCGCAGCAAAGTGGACTTGCCGCAGCCCGATGGGCCGACAAAAACCACGAACTCGCCGGACTTGATTTCGAGGTCGACGCCGTGGACGACCTCGACCGAGCCATAGGACTTGCGGACGCCCCGCAGCGAAACATCGGCCATGGTGGTCTCCTCAGGTTTCGATCAGCAGCGTGGCGATCTCGAAGGGGCGCAGGGACAAAGTCACGCCATTGTCTTTGAGCTTGAGCGGCTTGCTGTCGCCCTCTTCCATCAGGTTGACGCTGCGCACCGACTTGACGGGGATGCCAAAAGTGATGGTGGCCTCGGCGCGGATATTGGCGTGTTCGAAGATGCGCAGCACCACGGCATCGGACTTTTCCGCCTTCTTGACCGTCTCGAGCGTGACGTTGGACTGGTCGACGCTGGCAAAGCTGAAGCTCGAAAATTCCGCGGCCGGATGGGCAGCGTGCTGGCGCGAGCCGATGACGGCCACCGGGTTATTGAAGCGTTCGGCGGCCCGATGCACGTCGGCCAGATCGGCCACGCCATCATGCACGAAGAGCGCGTAGCGCAGGCGATGCTCGCCCAGATCGGCCTGCGGATCGGGGAAAACCGAGCCGCGCACCAGCGTCAGCCGGACGGATTGTTCAAGACAATCATAGGCATACTTGCAGTCGTTGAGCAGGGCGACACCGAAGTCGCTCTCGCTGAGATCGACCCAGCGATGCATCGAAGCCTCGAAGCGCGCCTTGTCCCAGCTGGTATTGCGATGGGTCGGCCGCTTGACGTGACCGAACTGGATTTCCGAGCGGATCTCCGAAGTATTGAGGTCGAAGGGGAACTGCGCCTTGAGGACGGTATGCCGCTCCTGCCAGTCGATGAAGGTATCGAACTCGACCTGGCGCGCGCCGGCGGCAAGCGAGATGACCTGGACGACGGTGGAGGCCTGATAGGTGCGCTCGACGCGGATAGCGGCGCGATGCGGGCCGGTCTCGACCACCGAGATGGTGGCCTTGGCGTCGGCCAGGGGCCAGAACTGTTCCTCGAAGTAGCGGTCGATATCCCAGGCGTCCCACTGCATGGGCTTGTCTTCATAGGCGATCAGGCGATTGGCCTTTTCGCCCTTGGCAAGGGTCTCGCGATTGCGCGTCTTGTCGAAGACCGAGGTGATCTCGCCGGCCTTGTCGAAGGTGACCTTGAGCAGTTCGTTTTCGAGATGGGTGGTCGAGACCGACAGGGGCGTCGTGTGGTTGGCGGCGCCGCCGGCAATAACTTGTCCCCCTGTCCAGCCGAGGGGAGCAATGTTGGATACCGGGGCGCCATAGCCGCTTGAACCGTCGGCAAAGGCGAGTTTCTGGATGGGCTGGATGCCCTCGGCCGTGGCGAGCGAGGCGCCTTCCAGCACAGTTTCGTCACCGAGATGAACGATGAATGAACGGGTCTGGCCGGTGAAATTGAACAGGCGCAGCTGATCGGCGCCGGGCTTGGCGAAAGCCTGGGCGGCAGAATGCCAGGGACCGTTTTCGGACCCCAGGGTCGAAAAGATCTGACCATATTCATTGTCGCTGTCGACATAGACCTCGGGGATGGAGGTGCCGGGCAGGATGTCGTGGAACTGGTTGATGAGGACCAGCTCCCAGAACTCGGCCAGCGTGTCAGCCGGATAGGGCGCGCCCGCCTGGGTCAGCGCCATGGCGCCCAGGAATTCCAGCTCGCGCAGGAGGCGCTCGGCCTTGCGGTTATTGGCCTTGTTCTTGGCCACCGAGGTCAGCGTGCCGCGATGGTATTGCAGGTAGAGCTCGCCATTCCAGGTGGGGAACTTGCTGCCGGCCGCGTCCATGCGCTTGCCGAGGCGATCGAGGAAGGGAACGATGCCTTCGAGCTTGACACGCGGGGCGCCGGGAATGCCGCGCTCGAGGCGGATGCCGCGCTCGATCATGCCGCGGGTGGGGCCGCCGCCGCCATCGCCATAGCCATAGGACATGACGACTTCGTTGTTGACGGCCTTGGGCTCGTAGCGCTTCCAGGCGCCCATGGTCTCGGAGACGGAGAGATCGCCATTATAGGTGGTGAAAATCTCCTCGCTCTCGTAGCGCTGGGCGGTGATGAGCTGGGCCTTGGTGACGGTGCCGTCGATGCCGCGCCAGAAGAATGTGTCGTAGGGAAAGCGGTCGGTATCGTTCCAGCTGAGCTTGGACGTGACGAAATATTTGAGCCCCGACTTTTCCATGACCTGGGGCAGGTTGGCGGAATAGCCGAAGGTGTCGGGCAGCCAGACCGTCTTGGGGTCGACGCCGAATTCCTCGAGGTGGAAGCGGCGGCCGCGCATGATCTGGCGGACGAGTGACTCGCCCGAGACGATATTGACGTCTGGCTCCACCCACATGGCGCCTTCGATCTCGAACTGGCCAGACTTGACCCGCTTCTTGAGGCGGGTCCAGAGCTCGGGATAGTCCTGCTTGAGGAAGTCGAAGAGCACCGACTGGTTATACATGAAGATGAATTCGGGATACTCCTCCATGAGGTTGAGCACCGTGGCAAAGCTGCGCCCGGTCTTGTCGCGGGTATGCATGACACGCCAGAGCCAGCCCACATCGAGATGGGTGGAGCCGACCGCGGTGACCTGCGGCTGGGTCTCGGTATCGACCAGCCTGTAGATTTCGGCAGCGATCTTTTCGGCGGCCCCGAGCGAGGCGGCCAGGCCTTCGGCATGGCCATCGCGGCGATCGAGGGCGCGCAGGGCGCGGTCGACAATGGTCAGGATGGCGTGGCGGCGCGAGTCGGACTGATGCAGGCGGATGGCAACGTCGAGCGGGGTCTGCAGGTCGTAATAGAGCTTTTCGGCGCGCTCGTTGCGCGTGAAGAACTCGACGGTGAAGCCGACGAGGGGCCGATCGAAGAAGGTGAAGGCATTGACCAAAAGGGTATGCTTGCTGCCCGGCTTGGCCTTGCGCTCGATCACCAGTTCGGTGTGGTTGCCATCAAGCGCCTGGGCGATCTTGCCATCGAGATAGGCGAGGCACTGCGGGTCGGTCGAGCCGGGGCGATCCTGCCACTGGCTGGTGAACTTGAGCACCAGGGTCTGGCCGCGCGCCGCTTCGGGCACGGTGACCTCGGCGGCAAACCAGGTATGGCCCTGATTCTTGGCCCAGACCGAATGGGGGCCGAACTGCTCCCACTTGCGCCAGTCGGCAGCCAGGGCCGCCTCCGCGGTCACATCGGCGCGCTGGACATGCCACTGGAAGGGCGCGTCGGGAATGGGCGTCAGGATCTTCTGCTCCAGATCGGCGCAGAGCCGCAGGAGCTTGCCTTCCATCTTGAGGTCATCGTCCAGCAGAGCGAGCTTGGACGAAAGGGGGTTGGAATAGGTCATCCTTTGACTCCGACACCGGCGAACCCTGTGTTCATGTTTCGCCGCAACAAGAAATAGACGCCGATCGCCGGCGCTGCGTAGATGATGGAAAAGGCGGTCAGGAAGCCATAGTTGATGGCGCCCTGCTGGCCGAAGGCCGCGTAGAGCCCCACCGACATGGGAAAGGCATCCTGCACCCGCGCAAAGATCAGCGGCAACAGGAACTCGTTCCAGGCGCCGGTGAAGCTGAAGAACCAGACCACGGCAATGCCGGCCCGCGACATGGGCAGCACGATGCGGGTGACGATCTGGAACAGGCTCGCCCCTTCCACATAGGCGGCTTCCTCAAGCTCGATCGGCACGGTGTCGAAGAAGTTCTTGAGCAGCAGCAGGGTGAAGGGGAGATTGAGAATGGTCAGCGCGATGATGACGCCGAACTGGTTGAGCAGCCCGCCGCGCTGGGCGGCGAAATATAGCGGCACCAGGACGCCGGCCGAGGGCAGCATGCGCAGCAGCACCAGCGTCCAGAGGAAGGCATTGCGCCCCGGAATGCGCAGCCGCGACAGCGGATAGGCCGCCGAGATGCCGACCACGACGCTGAGTGTGGCCGTGCCGGCGGCGATCAGCATGGAATTGAGGAATTGCCGCCCGGCATTGCCGCTGACCGCCAGGGCGAAATTGTCGAGCCCGATGCTGCGCGGAATTTCGAGCTGGCCGGTCGAGAGCGGATTGAAGGCATTGAGGATGAGCCAGGAAAAGGGGCTGACCCAGATGACGGCCATGAAGCTCAGCGCAATGGCGGTGAGGCGCGAGGTGGCGGGATTGGATTCCATTATTTCGGCTCCCGCAGCATGCGCAGATAGACCAGCGACAAGAGGCCGACAATGACCAGCATGGCGACGGAAATCGCGCTGCCAAAGCCCAGATTGCCGCGTGAAAAGCTCTGATTGTAGAGAAACACCGCCAGCGTTTCGGTCTGCCGGCCGGGACCACCGCCGGTCATGGCGTAGATCAGCGGGAAATAGGTGAAGGTCCAGATGGTGATGAACAGCATATTGGTGGCGATATGCGGCCGGATGATCGGCAGCTGCACCATCCAAATGCGCTGGAACGGGGTGGCGCCATCGACCTTGGCCGCCTCGACCACTTCGCGGGACACCGAATCCAGCGCGGCCGAGAACAGCAGGTAGGACCAGGCCGTGCCTTTCCAGACATTGGCGATGGTGACGATGGGCAGGGCGTATTCGTTGATGAAATTGATCGGTGCAAAGCCGAGCGGCACGACGATCAGCTGGTTGATCAATCCGGTCTGGGCCGTGGTGGCCGACCAGAGAAAGGCCGCGACGATATCGGGCAGCAGCCAGCCCAGCATGATGCAGACTTCCACCACGGTGCGAATGGTCGACTGGCTGCCGCGCAGCAAGGCGGCCAGGAGGAAGCCGAGCACGGACTGGCCGACAATGGCCGAGAAGAAGACGAAGATGACCGTGGTCCAGAGCGACTCCAGGAAGCCACGGCGGGTGAACAGGCGCTCGAAATTCTGCAGGCCGACCCAGCTCCACTCCACCGACTTGCGGCCCACCAGGGCCAGATCGGTAAAGCTGAAGGCGAAGGCCCAGGCGGTGAAGTAGAGCAGCGCGCCGATCAGCAATGCGGCCGGCAGCATGCCGAGACCAAGAACCAGGAGATTGCTGGTGAGCCAGGGATTGGCCTGGTTTTTCATGGCGATACTCGCTTGGACATGCAGGCTCCGCAAACTCGATAGGCACCCTCCCCCTCTGTGGGGAGGGGGGTGGCACAACTGGGGCTAACCGACACCCCCTCCCAGCCTCCTCGCTTCAAATCGCTCCACCGGATCGATTTGCCCTTCGGGACAGGTCGGAGCCCATCAAGGGGGAGGTGCCGCGCGCCGGGCGCTGCACCATCTCAGGATGGGCCCCGGCTCAAGGCCGGGGTGACACTGTGGGTGGGGCGACGCCGGAGTTCCGATCCAGCCCCACTCCCCCGTCACGGCGACGCCCGGAGGACAGTCGGGCGCCGCCGCGTCGGGAGGGGACTGCCTTACTCGTAGGTGATGACCTTCTCTTCGCCGAATTCGTCGACCAGGGCATCGTGGTAGTTCTGGACGACTTCCTCGACCTCGACGCCATCGAGCAGGTCGGACGTGGCCTGCTGGATCAGCGCGGAGACCGTCTGGTAGCCGGGGACCGTGTCGCGGCCGGTGGTATCGGCGGCGAGCGCCGTCGCTTCGGCCAGGAACGGATCGGCGGTATATTCCGGGCTTTCCGAAATATCGGTGCGCACCGCCATGCGGTGATTGGCCAGGGTCCAGGCCTTGAAATTGGCTTCATCGAAGATCGAGGTGATCAGCTTGAAGGCCATTTCCTTGTCAGCGGCGGCGGCATTGATGCCGATGGTCCAGCCGCCCGAGATATTGGTGGTTTCCTTGGTGCCCGGCTCGCCCGAACCCGGCCATGGGGTCCAGCCCACCTGGGCGTCGCGCTCTTCGCGGCTGGGTGGATTGTTGCAGTCCCAGAGGCATGCATCTTCCCAGGAGCCGGAGGCGAGAATGCCCAGATTGTCATCGGCCAGGGCCTGGCGAACGGCGGCGCCGATATCGGTGGCGTAGTTGAGATCGGCCGGGTTCAGTTCCTGGGCGACATAGACCTGGTGATAGAGATCAAAGGTGCGGCGCAAAGCCGGGCTGTCGCCGATCCACTGATTGGTCTCGCGGTTGAGCAGGCGATTGCGATCGCCCTCGGGCACGTCAGCGCCGAGCAGGGCCATATAGACGCCCTGCATGGTGGCGGCTTCGGCCTGTTTGGTGCCGGCCGGCAGCTGGAACGGATATTGCACGCCCGCTTCCTTGAGCTTGGTGGCGGCATCGAGAATGTCGGCCCAGCTCTTGGGCTCCCAGGGCATGGCAATGCCGGCCTTTTCAAAATTGGACTTGTCGTACCAGAGCATGCGCACATCGGTATCGGTGGGCAGGGCATAGACATTGCCCTGGTAGGAGGCGACTTCGAGCAGGCCGGGCAGGTAATACTGGTACTGGTCCCAGCCGGCGGCGAGCTCGTTGAGCGGGTGGAGATAGCCGGCCGAGGCCAGCTCGGAGACCATGAAGCTATCGACCAGATTGACGTCGGCGGCAGTGCCGGCGCTCAGATCGAGCGCGATACGCTGGTCATAGCCCTGGCCGGGCAGCTTGATGGCGTTGACGGTTTCGCCGGTTTCGGCCTCGAAGGCCTCGATGCCTGGCTCCACCAGTGCGGCGATCCATTCGGCATACATGAACGACACTTCGGCCCTGGCGGGGATCGCTGCGGCGGCCAGCAGCGACACTGCGGCCACCGTGGTCAGAAAACCTTGCTTGAGCATCCAACTCCTCCTCTGCTGCTCGCGCCGCCTCTGTGAGCGGCCTCACGCGGAACCTCGTTCAGCGCGCCGTCAGGTAACCACAGGATATGCAACGTTGCAATTGGAAATCGCATTGGGACAGGATAGGTGACATTTTTCGGATAAAGCTTATGTTTTTCAGTACTATAAGATTTGTGCAATCGTTTCAGTCCTGCCGCGCTGGCGTGTGTATCGTTGCAAAATTTGGGTAGTTTGGTTTCCGCCTCCGCCGGTGTAAAAGCGAGGCATGGGGACGTTGAGCGCATGAGCCAGAAGACGATTGCAGGCAGCAAGGGCCGGAGCGGACAGCGGGTCACGCTGCGCACCATTGCGGAGGTGACGGGGCTGAGCCTGTCGACGGTGTCGCTGTCGCTGCGCGGGGGCACAACGCTCAAGCAGGAGACGCGCGACAAGGTGGCGGAGGCCGCCAAGGCGCTGGGCTATATTCCCGATCGCGCCGGGGTGCGGCTGCGTACGGGCAAGACCAATGTCATCGCGCTGGTGCTGGACGGGGCCGAGGATTCGATCGATTTCGCGCGGCAGATGATCCAGGGGATCGGCCAGGCGATCCGCGGTACGCGCTACCACCTGACGGTGATCCCCGAATTCGAGCGGAACCTCAGCGCCGACACGATCCGCTACATTCTGGACAACCGCACGGCGGACGGGGTCATCATCACCCATACCGGGCCGCGCGACAAACGCGTGCAGATGATGATCGACGCCGACTTTCCCTTTGTCAGCCATGGGCGGACGGAATTCTTCACGCCGCACCCCTATCACGACTTCCACTCCGAGGTGTTCGCCACCATGGCGGTGGAGCGGCTGGCGAGCAAGGGATGCCGGCAGACCATGCTGGTGATCGGGGACGACAGCACGACCAATTACCACAATATCGTCACCGCCTTTCACCGGGCGACGGCGCGGGCGGGCATGGGCGGGCAGGTGCTGGAAGGCACGATGGGCATCACGCCGGCCGAGATGCGCAAGATCGGGCTCGACCTGGCGACGGGCGCCGGGCGGCCGGATGGCATTATCTGCGACAGCGAGATGCGCACCATCGCGCTGGTGGGCGGGCTGCAGGAGGGCGGGCTGGTGCTGGGGCGGGACGTGCACCTGGTCTACAAGCAGACCTCGGGCATATTGCCGACGCTGTTTCCCTCGCTGGACAGCATCCGCGAGGATGTGTTTGCCGCCGGCGGGGAGCTGACGCGGCTGCTGCTCAAGCGCATCGAGGGCGCCGATATCGCCGAGCTGCAGACCATGGCGGAGCCACAGGCCAACTGGCGCAGCTAGGGCGAAGCGTGCATTTTTACCGGCGCCGAGTCAGCCATCGTTAGTGATCGGCGGGTATACTGCAGGACCCAACCGGTGTGCGCAGTTGACCAGCTCGACGATCCAGACGACCTCGCTGTCCAAGCAGATCACCTACCTCTCCTTCGCACTGGCCACGGTGCTGATCGCGAGCCTGGCCGGATTTGGTTGGTGGGCGGCCTCCAATATCGATGATCGCTCGATCGCGCGGGAAGCGCGGGCGGTGAATGTTGGCCTGGCCGAGATCGCCCAGCAGCTGCCGGTCGATCAGGACACGGCGGCCATCTGGGACGATGCGGTGACCAATCTGCGGGCCGGCAACCAGCCGTGGATCGCCGACAATCTCGCCGACTGGATGAGCAGCTATTTCGGGCATGATCGCGTCTACATCCTCGACGCCCAGAACCTGCCAGTCCGCGCCGTCGAGAACGGCATGGCGGTCGAGGGCCTCTACCAGCAGGACCGGACCGTGCTCGCCCCCCTGGTGACGGCGCTGCGCGAACAGATGGCGGATGCCGCAAGCGGATTGACGGATTCGACGGAGGCGGTGACCGGGCTGGGCGTGCGCGACCTCGTGGTGCTTCCGGGCAACCGGCCGGCGCTTGTCAGCGTACGCCCGATCGTTCCGTCCAGCGCAGAGGTGCAGCAGGCGCCGGGTTCGGAATTCCTGCATATATCGCTGCGCCTGGTGGGCCAGTCCGTCGCCGCGGAAATCGGCGAGAGGTTCGAAGTGCGGGACCTGGCCTTCGAAAGCAGCGCCGAGGCGACGGACGAGCGGATCGCTGCGCCCCTGCTCAATGCACAGAACCGGATTGTCGGTTTTTTCACCTGGGTGCCCGACGAGCCCGCCTACGAGCTGATCCGGGACACCGCGCCGGCAGTCGGGGGCGGTGTCGCCATCGGGGCGCTGGCCGTGATCATGCTACTCGGCCGGCTGCGGCGAACCTCGACCCTGCTGGAAGACAGCAAGGCGCAGGCCTCGTTCCTGGCCTTTCACGACGCGCTGACGGGCATTCCAAACCGGGCGCTGTTCGAGGACCGTCTGGAGCAGGCGCTGGCAAACCGGCGCCGCACGGGCGCAAGCCTTGCGCTGCACTATATCGACCTGGACCGGTTCAAACATGTGAACGATACGTTGGGCCACCCGGCCGGCGACGAGCTGATCCGGCGCGGCGCCAAACGGCTCGCGGCGCTGGTCGACGAGGTCGATACGGTCGCCAGGCTCGGCGGCGACGAATTTGCGATCATCCAGTTCGAGGTGGCGGACGTGCAGGCGGCGCTGGCCCTGGGCCAGAAGATCGTGGCGGCGTTCGAACCACCCTTCGACATCGCCGGATCGGAGGCGCGCGTTGGCGCCAGCGTGGGGGTGGCAGTGGCGTCGGATTCCGCCACCACGGCCGAGGACCTGATGCGACAGGCCGATATCGCCCTCTATGAGGCCAAGGACAATGGCAGGGCGCGCTGCCAGCTGTTTGCCGGCGAACTCGATGATGCGGTGCGCGAAAAGCGGGCGCTGGAAATGGACCTGCGGGCCGCCCTGAAATCGGATGGCGGGCTGCACCTGGTTTATCAGCCCATCTTCAGCACGCATTCGGGCGCGGTGGTGGGGGCAGAGGCGCTGGTGCGATGGGCGCATCGCGAGCGCGGGCCGCTGCCGCCGGCCAGCTTTATCGGATTGGCCGAAGAGCGCGGCCTCATCGGGCAGCTGGGCATGTGGGTGCTGGGCGAGGCCTGCCGCTATGCCGTCAGCTCGCAAGTGCCCTGGGTGGCCGTCAATGCCTCTCCGCTGCAGTTTCGCGACGAGCGATTTGCCGACCGGGTCTTTGCCGTGCTGGACGAGACCGGGCTGGAGGCCAGGCGCCTCGAGATCGAGATCACCGAAGGATTGTTGCTGCAGAATTCGCCCATGGTTCAGGACACGCTGATGCGGCTGCGGGCGCGGGGCATCCGGATTGCGCTCGACGATTTCGGAACGGGCTATTCCTCGATCAGCTATCTGCGCAACCATGGCGTGGACAAGCTCAAGATCGATCAGTCATTCACGGCACAACTGGGCAGGAACAGCGAGATCGACGGCATTGTGCGCTCGATCATCGACCTGGGTCGGGCGATGCATATGGGCGTTACGGCCGAGGGTGTCGAGACCGAGGCGCAGCGGATGCTGCTGGGCGAGATGGGATGCAACCAACTGCAGGGTTACCTGCTGGCCAAGCCGATGACGCCGGTGGATCTGGAGAGAATGCTGGCGGCCAAGGCGACGGGTGCGACCGGAGGCGGACAAGCCAGGCCAATGGCAGGCTGAAGCCACGCGCCAGACTGGCTGGCGCGTGGAAGGATGTGGCTACATGCCGACAGCGGCCTGGGTCGGCGCGGCATGGGCAGATGCCCGCGTCGTCGCCTGCTTGGCGCGCGAGAGGGGATAAGCGCCCGCCTCGTAAAGGGCCCTGATGGCCTTGCCTTCAAAGCGGCGTTCGTCGACCTCAAGGAAGGAGCCCGCCAGAGCATTCTCTGGCAGTTCCTCGATGCAGTACTGAACGGCCTCAGACGCCTTGGCGAAGCGCCGATACTGCGCTGACGCCGTCTTGGCGTAGCGCTTGGCGACGAAAAGTTCGGCTCTGGCGTTGTAGTCGATGTCCACCATTGGAATCTCCTTTGGAGTGAATCGCCGGGCGGCGACGCAAGCGGGACGGGGTGTCCTGGTGCTTGCGGGGAAGCGGATAGTCGGGGCTGCGATACAGCCAGGACAGCTGCTCACTCGAAAACGTCGTGTCGCCGATGGTGAGACGGGCGCCATGAAGGCTTACGGGAGCGGCTTCCTCTAGAGCGAAGCGAATTGCCTGGGCGGCGGTGTGGAAGCTACGCGCTCCCTGCGCCGACGCGGTTTGCCAGTCGCTGCCGAGATAAAGCTCGGCGCGAGCCTGGAAGTCTGGATATGTCATATTTTCTCTGGCGATCCGGCAATGCGCACGGATCTCTTTCTAGTGCTCCGGCAACCTGCCGGAGAGATCGGGCCCGCACGGGGCGGGCCCGGCAGTTTCTTACTGAACGAGCGTCAGGTTTGCAGCCGAGGCCTTGCCATCACGGCCGGTCTCGAGCTCATAGGTAACCTTGTCGCCTTCATAGAGGCCATTGAGGCCCGAACGCTCGACGGCGGAAACATGGACGAAAGCGTCCTTGCTGCCATCTTCGGGCGAAATGAAGCCGAAGCCCTTGGTGGAATTGAAAAACTTAACGGTGCCGGTGATCATGGCTAAAGGCCTATCTTATCGTGCCCCGGCCAAATCAAATGGCCAGAAAGCATCATTGCTGCACCACAACATGTGGGGCAGGTCTAACACGCTCTCAAAAACAGGGGGGTAGCGAAAACCGGAAAACCGGGATCAGATAGCCATGTGAGCTCAAACGTATGAGGGCTATATAGGGGCTATTGGCGCAGATAACAAGGGCGCAGCGAATCCCGGTGCGCCACGCCCGTCCATTCTAGAGCAGAACGAGCATGCCCTCGGCCACCTGCTGGGTCACGTCATAGGTCGCCGGCGCCTCTTCGCGCGCCGCGAAAGCGCCCAGCTCCCGCAGCTGTTCGCCGGTGAATTCGAGTTCATAGCGCGGCGGGGACTTGCGCCCCGACTGCATCGTGCTGAAGGCGGAGGCGCGTTCCCAGCCTTCATAGCGACCGGCGGGCAGGAAGATCCCGCGGGCCAGTTCGAACTCGTCCTCGGCGTGAAACGAGACAGCTTTCGGCTTCTTGCCCTGGCGCATTGGTTTCTCCTGCGGAAGGTGGCCTATTCGAACAGGCCGGGCGGAATGCGGCCGATTTCCAGCAGGACAATCGGGGTGTCATAGGCATCGGTCTCGATGTCGACCTCCTGGGAGAAGGCGACCACGCCCGCGCGCATGGGCCCGAGCCGTTCCGCCGTGGCGATGGCCAGGGCCTCCGTCTTGCAGGGCCGGACAACGTCGGCAATCAGTTTTGAGCCCTTGAGGGTAAATCCCTGGACCAGATAGGCAGTCGACATGGCAGGTTCCTTGATGAACGAGGGAACGAGCCGAGGCTCGCTTGATCGAGATGGAGATGGAGTGACGGAGGGTGCGGGCATCATCGATGCCGCTCAGCGCGCCCACATGCAGGAGGAGTGTCCAACCAGTCGGCGGTGAGCGCGGGTGGCGCCGCCATTGCCGATTCTGCAGACGAGTCTACAGCACGCCGGGCCGGACGGATATGGCTCGCTTGGCGGCCCCAAACGGCCTGCCGCACCGGCTGGCAGAGCGCATGTCTGCCTTGAGCCTTGCGGGCAGCATGACCAATTCGCCCGCGAAAGCCGCAGGAAACAAGGGTTTTTGCGATGCGGGCTCGCATGGCCCGGCACGGGATTAGGTGCAGGGCTGCCCCATTGCGGGCACCATCTGCGTCAACCATCCTTGTTGATGCAGAGCAGCAAGGACTTGCCCATGCGAAACGACTCGATGCGGATGCGACGCGCCATCGGTCACTGTGGCTGGCTGGCACTCAGCCTGATCCTGGTGGGTGGGGCGACAGCGAGCGAGCCCTACTTGCTGTCGGTTTCCGACAAGATTGCCGTCAAGGTGGTCGCGTGGAAAGCCGGCGAAGCGACATTCGAAGAGCTCACCGCGCTTGGTGGCGAATATGTCATCGGTGCCGATGGCCAGGCGTCGTTCCCGTTTGTCGGCGCGACGCAGGGGGCCGGCAAGACAACGACGGACCTGGCCGCCGCACTGGGCAGCGAGCTGCAGCAGGCCCTGGGCCTGCCGGTGGCACCCGATGTCACGATCGAGATTGCCGAATATGGCCCGATCTATGTCAGCGGCGATGTCAGCACGCCTGGTGAATATCCGTTTGCCCCGGGCCTCACCGTGATCAAGGCGCTGAGCCTGGCCGGTGGCGAACGCCGGGCCGCCGATGCGGCCGGCCGGCCCGAGCGGGAATTGCTGACCACGTCGGGCGCGCTCGACGTACTCAAGGACGAACATGTGCGCCTCCTGGTGCGGCGGGCGCGGCTCGACGCAGAGCTGGCCGGCGCCGAGACCGTGACGCTGCCGCCAGAGCTGGCCAAGGTTGAGGGCGGTCAATCGCTGGTGACTGCCGAAGAGGCCATCCTGTTGGCCCGGCAGCGCCAGATGGCGGCGCAGACCACCTCGCTTGACGAGGAAGTGGCGCTGCTGACGCGCGAAATCGAGACTTTCGAGCAGAAGCGGGCAGCAATGGAGCGCCAGCTGGAGCAGGCGCGCGAGCAGCTGGGCAAGATTACCCAGCTCTCCGATGACGGGCTGGCGCTGGCCTCGCGCGTCACGGCGCTGGAAACCAATGTGGCAGACCACGAAGGCCGGCTGCTCGACATCGATACGGCGAGCCTGCAGGCCCGCCAGGATATCGGCGCGGCGGAACGCGAGCGGGCCGAGCTGGGCGACAGGCGCATTTCGGATCTGTCGCTGGAACGCCAGACCGTGGATGGGCAGATTGCCGCGCTGGCACTGAAGATTTCCAGCCAGGAAAAGCTGCTGCAGGAAGCGGCGCTCTATTCGGGCGTCTCAGTGGCTACCGGCGGAACGCAGCCGAGCTACCAATACACGATCATCCGCGAGGGCGAGGAAGTCGCCGCGGAGATGAACACGGCAGTGCAGGCGGGGGACGTCATCGTCGCCCGGCTCACCCTTTCCCCATGAGGCAGCAAACAACCCGCTCCCCCTACCAGCGTAAAGGCGTTGTCATGACCGATGTGATGCATGGACGAATGCGGGCTACCGCGCCGCTGGTGGCGGGCCTGGTGCTACTGCCGGTCGCTGCCCTGGCGCAGGGCACGAGCTTCCACGATGATTTCGCCCGCCTCGACGGCGGCCGCTGGTATGTTTCGGATGGCTGGTCCAACGGGGCGCACCAGAACTGCACCTGGTCGAGCGGCCAGGTGACGGCCAGCAACGACCTGCTCAAGGTGGGCTTTGCCCCGGTGCCCAAGGGCGAGCGGCAATATAGCTGCGGGGAAATCCAGACCAAGCAGGCCTATGGCTATGGCACCTATGAGGCGCGCCTCAAGACGCCGGCCGGATCGGGGCTGAACGCCGCCTTCTTCACCTATATCGGGCCCCAGCAGGGCAAGCCGCATGACGAGATCGACTTCGAAATCCTGCTCAAGGACACCTCGATCGTCGAGACCACCACTTTCGTCAACGGCAAGAGCGGCGATGGCGCGGTGGGCGCGGGGCAGAAGCACACCCTGCCCTACCCGTCCGACAGCGACTTCATCACATATGCGATGACCTGGGAGCCGGACGAGATCCGCTATTACATCAATGGCGAACTGGTGCGGACATTGACCGATCCGGTCATGATCCCGAGCCATCCGCAACGCATCTTTTTCAGCCTCTGGGGCACGGACACGCTGACCGACTGGATGGGCGTGATGACGCCACCAAGCGGCCCGATTGCCATGGAGGTCGACTGGGTCGCCTTCACGGCGCAGGGCGAGAGCTGTGCCTTTCCCGAATCCGTGCTGTGCGCGGACTGAACGTGGCGTCGAGCGCGACCATCCCGAATGTAACGAGGGCCTATAGATGAAACTGGTGTTCTTCCGCGGCAAGGTGCCCAATTTCGGCGACGAGCTGAACCTGCATGTCTGGCCGGCTTTGCTGCCCAAGGGCTTTCTCGACGAGGACGAGAGCGAGCTGTTTGTCGGCATCGGCTCGATCATCGGCACCCAGCTCGACCCCAAGGCGCGCAAATTCGTCATGGGCTCGGGCTATGCCGGCTATATGGGCCTGCCGGACGTGCATGACGGCAGCTGGGACATCCGCTTCGTGCGGGGGCCGCAGACCGCCAAAAAGCTCAATATTTCCCCTGACCTGGCGATCTGCGACAGCGCCGTGCTGCTGCGGGCCATGGAGCTGCCGAAGCCCGCAAAGGATGTCGGCATTGCCTTCATGCCGCATTACGAGAGCCTCGAGCGGGGCAACTGGGCCGAGGCCTGCCGGCTGGCGGGAATGACGCTGATCGACGCCACCGAGCCGGTGGACAAGGTGCTGGGCCAGCTGCGCGGCGCGAAACTGCTGATCACCGAGGCCATGCATGGCGCCATCGTTGCCGATGCGCTGCGCACGCCCTGGATCGCCGCCAAGCCGATCTATGGCGGGCATCACATGAAGTGGCTCGACTGGGCCGGGGCGCTGGATATCGATCTGCGGATGAACCTGCTCAAGCCCACCAGCGTGCTGGAATACTATATCGGCCGCACCGGGCGCGGCGGGGGCCAGGGCAAGGTCGGCAGGCTGAGCCGCTCGCCGCTGGCGCGGCTGCCCAATTCCATGCTGACCCAGGCGGCGGCGCGGCATCTGCAGGACATGGCCAAGCTGGCGCCCCAGCTGAGCGCCGACAGCGCCATTGCGCGGGCGACCGAGCGGGCGCAGGACGCGGTGGCGCGCTTCGTGCAGAGCCGGGTTTCGGTCAGCTAGCGCCTAGGGGCGGCGCACCAGCGTCGCCCGGATCTGCATGATCCGGCGTCGGCCGAGCAGCAGCACGAGCGCCCCATAGACGAGGCCGCAGGCCGCTATGGTGGCGCCCAGCCGCAGCAGCGGCTCTGCCGCGGGCAATTGCGCCTGGACCAGGAGGCCCGCCCCGAGCATGACACTGGTGGCAAAGACCGGCAGCGCGAAGCTGGCAAGGTAAGCCCAAGGCGAGATGCCGAGCAGGCGCACCACCATGTAGACGGTGGGCAGCCACATGATGAAATTCTGGATGACCAGCGCATTGGTCAGCGCGCTGACACCCCAGCCGCTGAACAGGAAGACGTAGAGCACGGTCACGGCCTGCTTGCCGGCCATGTAGTAGAACCAGAGGTCGGCCTGGCCCTGGCTCTTGACCAGCGAGGCCTGCAGCACGCCCACCGCGGTCAGCAACCCCAGCGCGCAGAGCGCCTGCACCACCGGCACGGCCTCGGTCCATTGCGGGCCGAAGGCGAAGGGGATGAGGTCGGCGGCGATCAGCGCCAGGCCGGCAAAGACGGGAAAGGCAATGATCGAGGAGGCGAAGGTGCCGAAGAGATAGGCATCGCGCAGCTTGTCGGGCTCGCGCTGCATCGAGGAGAGCAGCGAATAGGAGACCAGGTTGAGCGCGCCGGTGATGAGATCGGTGAGGATCTGGAAGATGCGGCGGGCAAAGCTGTAGATGCCGAGCCCGGCGGGCCCCAGGAGCGCACCGATCAGCAGCTGGTCGATGCTGATCGTGGTGATGAAGTGATTGCCGGTGGAGAAAAGGCCGAAGGCGCGCAGGTCTTTGAGCGCCTTGAGATCAAAGGTCAGGCCCGGGCGCCAGCGCGCGGCGACAAGGGCGCCGATACAGGTGACGATGGAGGTGGCCAGTTGCGAGAAGGCCAGCGCCCAGAGGCCGAAGCCGAACCACAGCAGGGTGAGGCAGCCGATGGCTGCGACCAGTGACGCCATGGTGGTGCGCAGGGCGATCTTGCGGAAGGACATGCTGCGGACCAGCAGCCCATTGGGCACGGCGGCGGCCATGTCGAAGACGACGCGCAGCCCGATGAAGGGGATGAGCAGGGCCAGGTCCGGCTCGGCAAAGCTTGCGGCAAGCGGGCCGGCAGCAGCGACGATGATGGCATAGATCACCAGCGCCGCGCCGACGCAGAGCCAGAAGACGGCATCGAGATGGCGCGGGGTGATGGTGTCGCGCTGGATCAGCGCATCGCGGAAGCCGGCGGGGGCGACGGCCATGCCGACAGTGGCGATGCTGGCGGCGAAGGCGACAATGCCGAATTCGGCCGGGCCGAGCACGCGCGAGGTGGCCATGAAGACGATGATGCCGAAGGCAGCCGGGGCGAAGCTCGACAGCATGGACCACAGCGCGCCCCGCAGGGCGGCGGCGGCGCGGCCGGTCTTGACGTGACCGAGGTCCGGCCCGGCGGCAAGGCCGTTCATGGTGGTCATGGTTGAACCGATCGTCAGTGCCCCGGATGGCTGGCTTCGCCGCGCTCACGCACGAAGCTGTTGAATTCGGGGGTCACACGGCCGAGCAGGCGGATGGCCAGGCCACGACTGCGCAGCCGCCAAGCATCGCGTGGCGGCAGGTGGCCGGCAATGCCCGGCGCCAGGAGGGCCTTGGTGATGCCCTGGGCGCGCGCCTGGGCGGAGGCGGCAAAGAGCGGGTTGGTGAGAAAGCCGGCGCGCTGGGCGGGGGTCGCGTCATGCCAGACCTGGCGCTGCAGGGCCTGGATGGAGCGCTTGAGATCAAGCTCGCGCCGCAGGTAGGAACTCTTGAGTTCGGCATTGCGGGTGGTCTGCTCGGCATTTTCCGCCCAGACCGCCAGGGGCGTCATGGCGACATAGACGGGTTCGGCAATGGCGAAGGTGCGCAGGTATTCCTGCAGGGTGGCGGTGCAGGCATACTGGATTTCCAGCTGGCTGCGGGCATTGCGCGACCAGAACAGGCCGCCATTGGAGACGCCGATACCGATCAGCAGCGAGAGGCGGAAATTGTGCGCCTCATAAAGGCCCTCAAGGAAGAGGTCGTCGAGCACGCCCTTTTCGCTCAGATGGGCCCTGTCGGTTGCACTGGCATATTCGACCAGCTGGTTGCGCAGCACGATCTCGATGTCATGGGTCCGGCACAGCGCGATGTTTTCCGCGCAGAAGGTGGGCAGGATGAAATTGTCGTCCTCGACCACGCAGAAGTAATCGGCACGATGAGGATTTGCGGCGGTGAAGCAGGCATCGATATTGCGCGAGGCAAAGAGCTGCGGCGCATTGTGCGTGTAGCGGATGCGGGCATCGCCCATGGCTTCGCAGACGGCGCGGCCCGATTGGGCGGGATCGTCGTCATAGACGTCGCAGATCCAGTTTTGCCAGGTCTGGTCGATCATGGATTGCAGGGCCCGCTTGAGGGCGGCGGGGCGCTTGTAGGTCGGGGTGCGGATATGGACCAGGCCGGCGGCGAGTTCACGCATCGATCAGTCCCTTATGATGGTGGGAGAGGGGAGAAGCGGCACGGAGCCGGGCCTGCGCCTGGGCGCGCAGCGCCAGGAGGCCCTGGGCGGCATAGATGAAGGTCGCGACCGCCAGGATGGAGCGCACGGAAAATTCGAAGAAGACCTCGACCTCGATGAAGCTGCGCAGGATCATCAGCAGCTGCAGGCCCAGCAGCATGGCATTGGGCGCATTGGGTCGCAGCAGGGCATAGGCGGTGATCATGGCGCCGCCGCCATAGATGATGAGGATCTGCAGCAAGAGGCCGACGAGCCCGATCTCCACGGCATTGGAAATATAGGTGTTGTGGAAATTGAAACCGGCGCCGGAGGGGACCAGGAACATGGCCCACAATTCCTCGGCCGGGGCAAAGCCGCTGACCCAGAAGGCCCGGTAGCCCAGCCCCTGCAGCGGGCGCTCGGCAATGAAGCTGAGGCCGGTGGCCCAGAGCTCGGTGCGGCCGGTAAGGGTTGGATCCTTGCCCGAGCCTTCCAGCACATCGGCGAGCAGGGCATCGCCCATGGTGAGGACGAGCAGAGCCAGCGCCGCCAGCGCGATGGCGAGGAGTCCGGCGAGGAAGAGCTTCTGATGGGGGCTCAGGCGGCCGGTCAGCATGACCAGCCCGATGATCGCGACGCAGGGCACGACCATGAGGATGGCCCCGGCCGATTGCGCCAGGACCAGCAGCGGCCCCGAGACGAGCAGCCCCCCGAGCGCGGCAAGCCGCAGCAGGGGATGGGCGCCGCGATCGGCTGTCATGGCCATGGCGATGAGGGCGAAGACGGCGATATGGGCGGCAAAGGCGTTTTTGCTGCCGAAGATGCCCAGCCAGGCGGCCCCGCCATTGCGGCCGATCACCACGCTGGCCACCACGCCAATGGCGTAGACCACAAAGAGCCCGCGCATCAGCGTCGTGGTGGAAATGCGTCCAGTGATGACGACGGCCACGACCAGGGTGAAGGCCAGTTGCAGCCCGTAGCGCAGGCTGTTGTCGGGATATTGCGACCAGAGCGCGGTCAGCAGGCAATAGGCCGGTAGAAGCAGGACGATCCACCAGCGCATGACGCTGTCGATGCTCTGGGGGATGTTGGTGACGACCAGGAGGCCGCCGCAGGCGATGAAGACGAGGGCCGCGAGAGAGCCCAGCATGGCATTGAGCACCAGGGCGGCCAGGGCCGCGAAGGTGAGCACGGCCGCGAGGTTGATGGTGAGATAGTGGCCGCGAGCGGGCATGGGCGCCATCATGAGACTTTGGCCCGCAGATGGACACGCGAAACGGGCTCGCGCAGGCGCGCCAGGGGGATGAAGCCCGCCGCGTAGCGCGAGGCCTTGTCCGGGCAGACGACATCAATGGGGTGGCCGCGCCCCAGATCGGCAAGGTCGCGCCAGGCTTGCCTGGGGCGTGGCGCTGTCCAATCCATGTCAGCGACGGGAATATAGTCGGGCACGCGGAGCCCGGATGGGCCGAGCTGCAGCGCATTGACCGGTGACAGGCCGGGCGCGGCAACCGACCGCCGCCGGCCCTCGATGAAGGCACGCCCAAGCCGCATTGCGAGGCGCGGGTGGCGCGCCAGCAGTGACAGTGCCTGGGCGGGCTTGCGACCCTTGATGGCGGCGACGAGACGTTCGAAGGCCAGACCGTGCTGCAGCTGCGCATGCCGGGCCGCGAAAGCAGCCGCCAGCGGTGGCGACAGGGCGCCGAGCCGGCGGGTCATGGCATGCTGGCTGTCGAGCATGGCGGCCAGATCGGTGACCGAGAGGCGATGGGAAATCGAGCCGCTGTGGCGGCGATAGAGATAATAGGGCTCGGGCAGCACAACCATGGTGGCCCCGGCCAATAGCAGGCGCAGCACCAGGTCAAAATCCTCGCCGATGCGCAGGCTCTCGTCATAGCGCAGGGCGCCCAGCATATCGGCCCGGATGAGCGGCTTGAGATAACCCAGGGGTGCAGAGCCATCGAGGCCCGCGCCGATCCACTGTTCGGTCGTAACGCTAAAGAGGCTGTCCTGTTCGGCACCCAGCAGCAGGCTGACCGGCGAGCCATCTTCGTAGAAATGCAGCAGGTCGTCGGCGACGATATCGGCACCGCTATGGGCGGCGGCGGCGAGCAAGCGCTCGAAACGCTCCGGGTGGATGATGTCATCGGCGTCGACGACCGCGATCCACTGCCCGCGCGCCGCAGCAAGCCCGCGATTGCGGCAGCGCGCAGGCCCGCCATTGGCGGGAGCCTTGATCAGGCTGACGCGCGGGTCGGCGCGCATGAACTGCTCCACCAGCGCCACACTTTGATCGCCCGAGGCGTCGTCGCAAACGATCAGCTCGATATCGACAAGGGTCTGGCCCAGCACCGATTCGATGGCCGGAACCAGCTTGTCGCCCGCCTGATAATTGGCCATGACCACCGAAACCAATGGCGCCGCGGCCCGTGCCGTTTGAGGGCCGGTCGATCTCATGATGTCACCATTTGTTGGTTCGACCAGCCGAAGCTAGGCCGTGCCGCCGCCCAGGGTGCGGTCGAGTTCGGTCAGCATGTCGCCAAGCCTGGCGATCTGCGTATCGATCTGCCCGATCCGCTTGGTGGCAAGGGCAGCATTGTCCTCTGCCTCGCGGATCGACTGTTCGTCCTCGCTGCGGCGTTCGGCATATTCACCGGAATTGTCCAGCAGGCTTGCTGCCTGGGCGTGATAGGCATCCAGCCGCTGCTGCAACCCCAGCCGTTCCCGCGTCGCATCCTCGATCGCTGCCGCTATCGTGCGCCGAACCCGCATCAGGCGATCCAGATCGGTATTGGCATCGCGCTGGGAATTGCGGGTGCGGAACAACTTGGGCGGCAGGGCCGGAATGCGTGCCATTATGATCCTCAGCGACTGCCGGTGCGAGAAATCACCACCTTGACCGTCTTGACCAAGATGATCAGATCGCCCGCAAAAGTCCATTCCCGAACATACTGGCTATCAAGGCGAACGCGCTGATCGTAGTCCACATCGCTGCGACCGCTCACCTGCCATAGGCCGGTAATGCCTGGTCGCGTTGCGGCATAGGCCTCGATCTCGCCTGCATAGCGCACAACTTCATCATGCACGATCGGACGCGGACCGACCAGACTCATCTCGCCACGAATGACATTGATCAGCTGGGGGAGTTCATCGAGGCTAGTCACCCGCAGGAAGCGACCAAGCCGGGTCACGCGCGGATCGTTGCGCAGCTTCTGGGTCGCCTCCCACTCGGCGCGGGCCTGCGGAAACATTTCGAGGTGTCGCGCCAGTGCCTGCTGGGAATCGACGACCATGGAGCGGAATTTCAGGCAGCGAAAGCGCTTGCCATTGTGGCCGATGCGCTCATGGCCAAAGAAGATGGGGCCGCGGTCGGTCGAGAACATGATGACCGCGATGAAGAACATGGCCGGCAATGCAAACAGCAGCATTGTCGATGCGGCAATCACATCGAAGGCCCGCTTGGAAACCCCTCCTTTCGGCACTTTCGTCTTGGATGTCTGGCTCGATACATCAAGTTCGGCATTTACGATCGACATGTCGCTATCTCACTAAAGGGGTGCCTGGAAGGTTACAATTTCGCTGTCCGAACCATTCTTTCCTGGTGCATAAGTAAAAATGTACGCGTTTTTTACAAAACGTACGAAGCACCATTGGCTAGCACAATATATCTGACGCTGTTTTTCCAAACAAGACTTGGAAATGCCAAGGAGACGCGATTCATCAATGCCTGGGGCATGAGACTGGACGCGCCGCTCGACCATCGTCAGGAGGAGGGGAACATGATTGCCCTCAGGCTAGCAACCCCGGGGCTGCATATCTGCGATGCGCCTGGAATGCCGCAAAATCGGCCAATTTACCGCTGATCGCCACAATGCGCTGCGTCGGGCCCGGGCGTGACTCAAGCGACGGGCAATAGATCGAAGACGCTTCTGGTCAAACGAAGAACGACTGCAATCATATTGCAGAAGCTGAATGTATTCTTGAAAGGGCGCGACTAGAGCTGAAAAAGGAAAACGACGCCGTTCCACAGCAGGTAGGCGCCAACCCAGCCCAGCGCGAGCACAAGCAGAGCGACAACGCCCCAAGGCCATGCGAAGGCCGCGCGCTCCACAGGCAATTGCTGGCCTGTCTTCTGGACGACCGGCTCATCTGGCCCGTCTTTCCTCATGTCGTCCCCTCCCCAAAGGCTTCTGCCTAGGTCCAAATGCGCTCCCACTGTTGACCGAAAAGCTTAACGACAGGTCACATGTGGAAGACGTTCTCGGGCCTCCGCCCAGGCCCAGCAGTCTCTGCGCATGCGACTGCCGACATGCGGCCGCAAGGCTCGCGGCCAAGGCTCAAGTGTCCATCTTGCGTGAACACTGCCCTTGCCTCCGTCAATACAATGTCCACTGCGGCGGCACAATGCGCGAGCCATCACGGTTTTTTGCGGATCGAACAGGATCGGCCGTGACGCCAAGAAAACGCTGCGACTTATACTTCCGAGCAGAGTGGTATGTCAAAGCCGCCATATAGAACGCAACATGGACTCCAATCAATATAGATGGCAGCGCCGGGCCCGAAATGGGGCACTTTTGTGTCGCGTGATCAGTTCGAATTGGAAATTAAACTACCCCTTCAGCGCATCATAGCCATGCATTTCAAACGGGGATTTTCGTTGGACTTGCCTATGCGATCTGTGGTGCCCTTTTGCTGTTTCTATGCTCAATCAGGAGTTTGCCGTGGTTAAGCGCGTCAGAACAGCAGTGTTTCCGGTCGCGGGGCTTGGTACCCGGTTCCTTCCGGCGACCAAGGCCTTGCCGAAAGAAATGCTGACGGTCGTTGACCGTCCCCTCATCCAATATGCCGTGGACGAAGCCCGCGAGGCCGGTATCGACCACTTCGTCTTCGTCACGGGCCGCAACAAGGGCGTGATCGAGGACCATTTCGATCGCCAGTTCGAACTGGAGACGACCCTGGAGGTCCGCGGCAAGGTCGCGGCGCTGTCCGAACTGCGCAAGGACCTGCCCTCGGCCGGCCGCACCAGCTTTACCCGGCAGCAGGAGCCGCTGGGCCTGGGCCATGCGGTGTGGTGCGCACGCGAGATCGTGGGTAACGAACCCTTTGCGCTGCTGCTGCCGGACATGCTGTTCCGCGGCAAGCGCGGCGTGCTCAAACAGATGATGGAGACCTATGAGGAGACCGGGGGCAACGTGATTGCCGTCGAGCAGGTGCCGCCGGCCGAAATCTCGTCCTATGGCGTGGTCGCACGCGGCGAAGGCCCTGACGCGGGGTTCCGCATCACCGGGATGGTGGAAAAGCCCAAGCGCGAAGAGGCGCCATCCAATCTGATCATCTCCGGCCGCTATATCCTGCAGCCGGATATCTTCACCCTGCTGGCCGACCAGCCGCGCGGCGCGGGGGGCGAGATTCAGCTGACCGACGCCATGCAGACGCTGATGCAGCAGCAGCCCTTTGTGGGCGTGCAGTATGAGGGGCAGAGCTTTGACTGCGGCTCCAAGATCGGCTTTCTCACCGCCAATGTCGCCTATGCGCTGGGCCGTGAGGACATTGCCGGTGATTTCCTGGCGGCCCTGTCAAAGCTGCGGCTCGACGCGGCGCTGTCGGATGGCCTGCGCCACGCAGCCGAATAGCCGACCTCCCCCATGAACAAACGGCGCGCTCAGATCAGGGCGCGCCGTTGTTTTTTGCCTGTGCGCTGTGCTTAGCGGGGAGCGGGTTCGACCGCGGTTTCCACCTGGTAATAGCGCTGATAGACGTCGACGAAGCGTTCGACGCCGCCCACCTCGCTGTAGCGGGGCAGCTTCTTGAAATCGACCTTGTTGAGCACGACGCCGAGCACTTCGCCCGACAGGCCCGGCTCGCGCTCGATGAGCGTGCGGACGAGGCGCCGCGGGGTCTTGCCCCATTCGGCCAGCAGGATGAAACCGTCGGTCCAGGGGAGCACGGACATGGCATCCACCACCGGACCAAGCGGGGGCAGGTCGATCACCACATAGTCGAATTCGCGGCGGGTTTCGGCCAGGAAGGCCTGCATGGCCGAGGAGGCGAGGAAGTCGTTGGTCCGCCCGACGACACCGGAGGTGTTGGCCGGGATGGTGACGAGGCCGGTCTGCTCATCGGTGATGGCGATGTCGCGCCAGGCCTTGCCTTCGGCCAGATCCATCAGGCCGAACTCTCCGGCACTGCCGATCAGCCGGCTGGCACCGGGCTGGCGCAGGTCGGCATCGACCAGCAGGACCTTGCTGCCGCTGCCCACCAGCATTTCAGCGAAGGACACCGCGAAGGTGGACTTGCCCTCGCCCGGCAGGACCGAGACGATGCCGACGACACCACCGCCGCCCTTGCGGGAGGAACGCAGCGCCAGCTTAGCGGATTTCAGGGTTTCGAGGAACGGGGTGGACGGCATGTTGCCGCCGCGCCCGGCGACCTGGTTGCGCAGGAAGCGGTGGATGAGACCGGCGCGCCGCCTGCTGTCGCGCCCCGACTTGCCCAGATCGAGCGCCGGCAGATAGCCCAGGAAGCGCAGGCCCAGTTCCCTGCTGACCTGGGCGCCGGTGCGGAAGGCGCGCTCGCGCAGCTCGTTGATGGCGCCAAAGCCCAGTCCCATGAAGAGGCCTGCGAGCAGTGCAGCTGCCAGTACGATCATGGTGCGCGGGCTGGAGGGCGATTCGGGCAGCAGGGCTTCGGTGATCACCCGGACGGCGGGGATGGGGAAGGACTGCTGCTGGACGGCCTGTTCGTAGCGGCTGAGGAAGGAATTGTAGAGGATGCCCAGCGCGGTCGAGCGCTGCTGCAGTTCGGTCAGCTCGACCTGGGCCTGGCCGATGTCGCCGACCGCCTGGCCTTCGCTGGTAATGTCCCGTCGCAGGCCGATTTCCTGCTGCTGGGCAATTTCGAGCCGGGTGAGATATTGTTCATTGAGGCCCTGGAGCTGCGCGAAGATCTGGCTGTTGAGGGCGGCCAGTTCGGCATTGAGGGCTACCAGTTGCGGGTGGTCGGAGCCGAAGGCGCTGGTGACCTGGGCGATGCGGCTGACGAGATTGGCATGCTGGGTGCGCAGATTTGCGCTCTCGGCGCTCACCTCCTCGGACTGGGTCAGCAGGGCGACGCTGTTGGCCGCCGCCTCGGGGCCGGCGGCGATGACAGCCTGCAGCTGGTTGGACTGCGCGCGGATGCGGGCCGTCTCGGCCTGCGCTTCGGCGAGCTGATCGGACAGGGCCTCGATACGCTGATTGCTCAGGGCGCGGTCCTGATCGACCGAAAGGCCGCTTTCCTCGCGGAACTGCTGGATGGCCTGGTTGGCCTCGCGCTGGCTGGCACCGATCTCGGCCAGCCGCTGCTGCAGCCAGTCCGCCGAGGCCCGTGTGGCGTCGAGATCGGCATTGAGCTGATCCTGCACCACGGCATTGGCATAGGCCCGGGCAATGCGCTGGGCGAGCTCGGGCGAGGCCGCCTCGTAACCGACGCGGATAATGGAACTGCGCCCCATGCGATCGACCTGAACATTGGCCCGCAACATGCCGGCCACGTCATCGACGCTCGCCTGCGGGGGCGCGGCATTGGCCACCTCGCTGCCGCCCAGAATGGGAGAGAGCAGCCCGGCAACAATGCCGCGCAGCCGCCCGGTGAAGGAGGGCGGCGGGCTGAGGAATTCCGCATCGGTGGTGAGATTTTCGGCTTCGGCCACGGCCGTGGCAATGCGGCTCGAGCGCAGCACCTCGATCTGGTTGAGCACCTGCGATTCGAGCTCGACAGCGCTGACCGAGACGGCGGCGTCATCCACGACCTGCTCGAGATTCTTGTCGATCAGGATCTGCCCGGCGGAGACATAGCTGCGGGGGGCCAGCACCAGATAGAGCGCGGCCAGCGCCAGGGCGATGCCAAGGCAGAGGGTGATGACCCGCGCTTGCCGGCGCAGCAGGGCAAAGACCCGGTCGAGGTCGATGAACTTCAGGTCCGATGGTTGCGGCGCCATCGATTCGGGATTGTAGCCTCGTTCAAGCATCTCTCGCCTCCGCGGCGTCAATCAGGGTGAGTGGGGCGCCTGGCGCGCGGCGCCATCGCCATAGTGGACGGCCTGGCGGACGCCCATGATGCCGCCGACGACCCCCATATGGAGCACGGCGCGCAGCAGGTTCTTGCGCCGGCCGATGGGCGAAAATGCGGTCGCTCCGGCCATGGCCACGCAATAGCTGGCCTTGGCCATGGCGATGGCCGCAGCCGGTAGGCGCGCGCCGCGCAGCAGCATGCCGTGGGTCTGGCCCATGCGCAGCCGCCGGCGGATCAGCCATGTCATGGCGGCCCGCTCGGCCGGCACGGGTTCATAGACCAGCGCCCCGGGGGCCTCGGCAATGGTGCCGCCCAGGGCGGTCAGGCGGTGGAAGTAGTCGGTGTCTTCGCCGCCGGACTGGCCCAGGGCCAGATCGAAGCGCAGTGCGGCGAAGGGGGCTGCACGACGGATCAGCACATTGCAGGTATAGCCGGTGCGGATGGCGCCATTGACCCTTACGGGCAAGGTGGAATGGAAATCGCCCTCGACCATCCAGGCGGGCGTTCTTGTGTCATAGACGGCGCGAACCGGCCCGAGCACGGCATCGGCGCGGGTGAGGCGGGCGGTGTCCAGCAGCTCGCCGAGCCATTGCGGCGAGACGGTTTCGTCATCGTCGATAAAGGCCACATAGTCGGCCGAGGCGGCATCGAGACAGGCATTGCGGGCAATGCAGATATTGGCAGCGGGGGCGTGCAGATAGGTGATGGGCCAGCGGAAATCGCGCGCCATGGTCTCGACCAGGTCCTGGGCCGAGGGCGAGGCATCATTGTCGGCGATGATGACGCGGATGGCGACATCGCCAATGGCCAGCGCCGCCAGCGAGTGCAGCGTCTCGGCGAGGAAGGGCCGGCGGAAGGTGCAGATGCAGATATCGACAGAGGCCATCATGCCACTCCCATGCGGGGCCGGGCAGTGGCGGTGCGCGCCAGATGCAGCCAGAAGCCGGCAGACCAGGCGAAATGCATGATCATGGCCGCGACGCCAACCAGCGGCGCCAGCACGATGGGAAGGCCATATTCGGCGAAATGCTGGCGCGTCGCCACGGCGCCGAGGGCAAAGCAGGCGAGGCCCCAGGCCGCCATCGGCAGCAGGAAACCCCAGTGGAAGACGGACAGCACGGCAAGCAGCACTGCCGGCAGGATGACCAGCGGCAGCATCTGGCGCGCCCGCGGCCGCATGCGGTGCTTGAGGATATTGCGCGCCCTGCCCCCGCCATAGCCGAAATACTGCCGGAACAGGCCGGAAGCGGTGGCGCGCGGGAAATAGGTCATCGACGTCGCATCGGTCAGCCAGACGCGATAGCCCGCCTGGCCGAGGCGATAGTCGAGCTCGGCATCCTCGTTGAAGCGGAAGGTTTCGTCATAGCCGCCCACGGCGCGATAGGCCGCAATGCTCATCAGGGCGTGGTGGCCGTGGTCCACGTGCTGGGCGGACTTGCCGGTGCGATGGGCGGAGCCGCCGGTGCCGACCAGCGAGTTCTGCGCCGTGGCCACGGCGCGCTGGAAGGTGCTGCGGCCCACCGTGGTCATGGGCACGACGATGCTGTCGACGCCCAGCCGTTCGGCCTCTGCCACCAGGACGCGGCAATAGTCGGGCGGGTATTTGCCATGGGCGTCGATGCGGATGACGTATCTGGCGTCGCCGCCATGCTCGGCAACGGCCAGGTTCATCGCGGCGCTCTGGATGCGCCGGGGATTGTGCAGCAGGGTGACGCGGCTATGGCGCGCCGCCACGTCGGCGGCGATGGCCTGGGTGCCGTCAGTGCTGCCACCATCGGCAACCACGATCCGGGCGTCCATTGCCTCGGCCTCGACAAGCAGATCATCGAGCAGGCGGCCGATATGGCGCGCCTCGTTGAGCGTTGGCACGACGATGAGACAGGTATTGGTCATGCGGCCTCCGTCAGCGATTGCCTGGCTGTCTTGAGGCTGGCGAGCTGGTCAACAAGGGTCCGGCAATTGTCGGCCGTTGCGGCGAAATGTTCGGGCGGCAGCGCTGCGATCGCGCGAGCCAAGGTGGCGAGGCGTTCGGGGGTGAGCCCGCCCAGCATGGCGCGCAGCGTCTCGGGCGCGATGTCGGGCAGGACGATGCCGATGCCGTGGCGTTCGATGAAGGCAGCGGTCTCGGTGCCGGCCAGCGCCACGGGAATGGCGCCATGCATGCACCCTTCATAGATGCGGTTGGGCAGCAGCCATTGCGAGTTCTGCCCGGCCTCGAAGAAGTCGATGGCCCAGGCGAGGTGGACGTCGGAATAGATGGCGGGCAGATCGTCCGGATTCCGGTAGGGCCCCTCGAAGTGCAGGTGCGGACGGCCTGCCACCGCGGCGGGAAAATCGTCAAATTCATTGAGCGCCGGCCGGCCGCGCAGCACGACCTCGACCTTGCCCTGCATCGCCGTGGCAAGGCCATTGAGCGCGGCAAGCGAGCGGGCACAGCGCAGGGCGCCGAACCAGCCGATGCGCAGGGGTGAGCCGGCGGCAGACGCGGCAAGCGCTGGATTGACGCCCCGGGCACTACCATCCCACAGCACCTTGTTTTCGACGACCTGCGCCGGGGGCGCGCCGTGGATGTCGAAGTAGTTGCGCAGAAAGGCGGGCGAACTGGTGATGAGGAGCGACGCCTTCTTGCTCCAGTGCTGCTCGGCGGCGCGCATGGCCGTGCCGACGGCATCCTGGCGCAGCATCAGCCGGTGGATATCGAGGCACTCGTAGACCAGGGCCGGGGAGCCGGCCCAATGGTCCTGCAGGCGGCTGGCCAGGGCCAGCATTTCGAGGTTCCGCGCGATGATCAGATCGGGCTCCTGCAGCCGGGTGACCCAGCGGCGCAGGCCGGCCGAGGCGCGCACGGTTGCCGTCAGCCGCTGGACGAAGCGCGCATCGAAGGTCTCGTCGAGTTCGAGATAGGTGCCCACATCGAGGCGTGGCACAGCCGTGCCGGCCCGGCGGAAGCCGACCACATCGATGGTGGCGCCGCCGAGGCGCAACATGTCGATCCGCCGTGCAGTGGCGGGGTCCGCCAGATTGGGGACGAGATAAAGCACTTTCAGCAACGACGCGTCTCCTGTCGCAAGCGGTGGCCCGGCTTGTGGCGGTGTGTAGCGGGTTGCTCGCAATTGCTCGCGAACAGGGCACAGCCAGGGGCTGTTGGTGTTGCGGCGCCCTGCCTCCAGGGACGCTCACATGTCGTCCGCGCAAGTAGGAACCGTGAGGGGCGCACCGTCAATGCGGGCGGGCGGGCAACTGAACTGCGGTCAGTGCATGCCTGAAAAAGGGCTCAATTGTCAGGTGTTGGCGCCAGCAATTGCCGCCAGCATGCTGGCCGAATGCTGCTAGTTTGCAGGCAATTGCCTGGTCAGCAGGGCCATCCAGGCGCGGTGCCTGCCCGCCTGCAATTGGGCAGCCGCCAGAGCGGCATCGCCTTCGGCCCGGCTGACATCATGGCCGGCGAGGCTGGCGGCGATTTCGGCGAAAATGGCAGGATGCAGGTCGAGCACGCCACCCACGAAGCGGAGGGGGTGGTCACCGGCGCGCGACAGCAGCGCGGAGCCCAGCTGGGCGAGTTCGACGCCGGCCTGGCGCAGGATGGCCAGGGCCAGTTCATCGCCTTCTTCGGCCGCCCGGCCGACGGCGACGGCCAGGGTGCCGATGCGGCCCCGATCGCCGCCATAGACGAACTGGCGGACATCGTGCCATTCGCGGCCGCCGACCAGTGCGAAGAGATGGTCGGCGAGGGGCTGGGCTGCGGCGAAGCTGCCGTCGCGGTCGAGGATGCGATAGAGGCGGTCGAGCGCCTCAAGGGCGATCCAGCTGCCCGAGCCGGCATCATCGATCAGGATGCCGCGGCCGCCGACGCGAACCGTGTCGCCAGCGGCCGTGACATGAATGCCGATCGAGCCGGTGCCGGCGGAGACGAGATGCCCCTGGCCGGGCTCGAAATGGGCGACATAGGCAAGGACGATATCGTCGATGAGAAGGATGGCGGCAGCGTCGATGGCGAAGATGGTCTCGACCAGCGCCGTGACCTCGGTGGCGACAGCCGAGCCGTAGCCGGTGATGCCTGCCGTGATGCTGACGGGCTCCAGGCCGGCATCGCCAAGCGCCTGCCGGACGGCGCGCAGCACGGCATCGAGGCGGTCCTTCTCGGCCGGGTTGAAGATGTGGCCGGTGGCGCCGGAGACCTTGCCGCGGCCCAGGATTTCGCCATCGGGCGTGCAGGCGACCCAGCGGCTGGCCGTGCCGCCAATATCGAGCCCGAGATGGACGGGCCGGCTCATGCCGGAACGCCGGCCTGAACGAAGAGACGGGTGATTTCGCGCGGATTGGTGATCATGGTGCCCACAACAACGGCATGGGCGCCGGCATCAAAGGCCTGCCGCACCAGTTGCGGGGTATTGTAGCGGCCCTCGGCCACAACCGGCACGGAGAGGCGCGAGGCCAGCGTTTCGAGCAAATGCAAATCGGGTGCCTCCGGCCGGGGCTGGGTCACGTCGATATAACCCGAAAGCGTGGTGGCGACATAGGTGGCGCCCCAATCGGCGGCGGCAAGGCCCTCGTCGACGGTCGAGATATCGGCAAAGACCTCGGCGCCCAGTTCCTCGCGGACGCGGCGGATCAAGCGCCCAGGGGGCTCGCCATCGCGGGGGCGCGGGGTGCAGTCGAGCGCGACAATGTCGGCGCCGGCCGCGACGATAGCCTCGGCGGCGGCAAAATCGGGCGTGATATAGACCGGGTAGCGATCCGAAAAGACCTTGTGGATGCCGATGACCGGCAGGCCTGCGGCCCGGACCGCGGCGATATCGTCAGGCCCATTGGCGCGGATGGCCACGGCGCCGCCATCGCGGGCGGCGAGCGCCATGGCACCCATGAAGAGGGGGCCATGCAGGGGATTGTCCGCCCGCGCCTGGCAGGAGACGACGAGTCCGCGAGGCAGCCTCACTTGACGGCGCCCGAAGTCATGCCGGCGATGAATTGCTTCGAGAGCACGATATAGATGATGATGATGGGCGCAGCCGAAAGCGTGAGCCCGGAGAATAGCACGCCCCAATCGGTGGTGTATTCGCCCATGAAATTGGTCAGGCCCTGCGGCAGGGTCTTGAGGTCATCATTCTGGATGAAGACCAGCGGGAAGAAGAAGTCGTTCCATATCGGCACGACATTCTGGATGCCGGCAATGACCATGGCCGGGCGCACCAGGGGCAGCATGATGGACCACATGATGCGGGCCTCGCTGGCACCATCCATGCGGGCGGCATCTTCGAGCTCGCTGGGCAGGCTGCGGATGAAGCCGGTCATGATGAAGACCGTCGTGGGCAGGCCCATGGCCGTATAGACGAAGATCAGCGAAAGCTGGTTGTTGAGGATCGAGAGGTCCCGCATCAGCATGAAGAGCGGGATGATGGCGAGCTTGAGGGGGAGCGTCAGGCCGGCCAGGAAGAACATCAGGATGAAGTTCGCACCGGTAAAGGCGTAGCGCCCCAGCGCATAGGCCGCCATGGTTCCCAACGTCAGGATCAGCACCATGGAGGCGCCGGTGACGACGAAGGAATTGAGCAGGTAGCGCAGGAAATTGGTCTCGTTCCAGATCTTGAGGAAGTTCGCCACCTGGGTGAAATCGGGAATGGCGAAGGGCGACTGGAAGATCTGCGGCGTGGTCTTGAAGGCCGAGAAGACCATGATGATGATGGGCGCCAGCATCAGGACCGTGTTGGCGATCAGGATGATCTGCAGCAGGCCATCGCGGCCCAAGGTGCCCATGATGCCGCGGCGGTCGTAGTAGCTCGCCTGTGCCGTGCTCATACCTGAATCTCCCGGGCGCGCAGCCGCAGGGTCATGACGGTGGCGAAGGCGGCGATGAAGATGAAGATCAAGACGGCCAGCGCGCTGCCCAGGCCGAAATCCTGCTGGCCGGCCGACACGTTGCCGAAGGCGGTGCGATAGAAATAAAGGCCCAGCACGTCGGTGGAGCCATAGGGCGAGCCATCGAGGCCCGCCATGATGTAGGGCAGCTCAAACCAGTTGAAGGCGCCCACGAAGAGCAGGGTGAAGACGATGGTGGCGCTGGGGGCGACCAGCGGCCAGACGATCTTGGAAATCTTGACCCATTCGCTTTCGGTTTCCATGCGCGCCGCGTCGAGGATTTCACCCGGAATGCGCTGCATGCCGGCGAGGAAGACCAGGGTGGGAAAGCCCACCATGTGCCAGGCCTGGGCCGCGATCAGCGCCCAGAGGGCGGTGGAGCCCTGCCCCAGCCAGGGCTGGGCCAGCCAGTCGAGGCCAATGCCGCGCAGGCTGATATTGACCACGCCGAACAGGGGATGAAGGAAGAGCTTGAACAGGTAGGCGACGATGATGGTCGAGAGGACCACCGGCAGGAAGACCGCGATGCGGTGGAAGCGGGCGCCGGGCAGCTCGCGCCAGAGGGCATAGGCGAGCAGGAAGCCCAGCCCGTTCTGCAGCACCATCAGCGCAAAGAAGACGATGACATTGTGGGTGAAGGCATTGATCGTCCAGCTGCGATAGGGCTCGACGAAAAGCACGGTGTGGAAGTTTTCCAGCCCGACGAAATCGCCCCGACGCAGGCCCTGCCAGTCGAAGAAGGCATAGGCGAAGGCCGAAATGATCGGATAGACGATGAACAGGGCGACAAAGGCCAGCGGTGGCACAATGAGCACCGTGATCCAGAGGCCGCGGCCGGTCATCCGAAGGTGGGGCATTGGGGTCTCGCTTGGCTTTCGGCGTGGGGCACCCCCACCCTTGGTCCCTCCCCACAGGGGGGAGGGAGACGATGAACACCGGAATCCCGGTCTGCGCCTCTCTCCCCTGATGGGGAGGGAATGAGGGTGGGTGGAGCAGCGAGCACTGGACCCGAGGCTCCACCCCGAGGGCGGAGGGAGGGCCGCCTTACTTCTGGAAGGGCTCGTACCAGGCGGCGAGGCCGGTGGTGAGGGCTTCACCAATGGCTTCGGGCGTGGTTTCGCCGGCGAAGAGCTTCTGCATTTCGCCCTGGATCAGCACCGAGCCGGAGGGCTCGCCATAACGGAAGTGCGCCAGCATCAGATAGGGGATGGAAGACTGGTTGAGCTCGTTGACCTCGGCCAGCAGGGGATTGTCGAAGGTGACGCCCGGAATGGTCGAGATATTGCTCAGCGTATTGGCGAAGGCCTGGCCGAATTCCTGGCTGGCCAGGTAGTTGAGGAACTTGATCGAAGCTTCCTTGTTGGCGCCGGCGGCATTGGCTGCATAGCCGCCGTCGAAGTAGAGACCAACCAGCTTGTCATCCTCGGCCGTCTTGCCGGGGGCCGCGAAGACGCCCAGTTCGATATCGGGGTTCTGGGCCTTGAAATTGGCGACCTCATAGGAGCCGCCGATGAACATGCCGGCCATGCCCGAGGCAAAGAGCTGCTGGGCGGAGGGGTAGTCGAGGCCGATGAAGCCATCCGGGAAGTACTCCGCAGCGACTGCGGCAACCTCGCCCAGCGCGCCGGTGAAGCGCGGGTCGGTGAAATCGGCGGTGCCGGCCATCAGCTCGTCGTAGAAAGCCTTGCCCATCAGCGACGAGCCGAGACCGAAGGTGACGGTCTCATTCTGCCAGGCGGTTGCGGTGCCGTTGGCAAAGGGGATGACGCCGGCATCCTTGAGCGTCTGGCTCGCGGCAACCAGTTCATCCCAGGTCTGGGGTTCGGCAAGGCCGTTGGCGTCGAAGATGGCCTTGTTGTAGATCACCAGCTGGGTCTGGCTGGCAAAGGGCACGGCATAGACCACGCCGTCCGAGCGCATGCTTTCGGCGGCAAGCGCGGGCTCGGCGAATTCGGCCAGAGCCGGGACGGTTTCGGTGCTCAGCGGCTCGAGATAGCCAGCGGCCGCGACGTTTTCGAGGCCGCCATAGGCGCGCACCATCATGACGTCAGGACCGGTGCCACCGGCCAGGGCGGTCGAGAGGATGGTATTGTAGTTGGCGGCTTCGAAGGTCTCGAACTTCACGGTGATGCCGGGATTGGCGGCTTCGAACGTGTCGATGAAGGTTTCATAGGCGGCACGGTCTTCCTGGCGCCAGCTCCAGAATGTCAGGTCCTGGGCGAGTGCCGGGGCCGCGACGAGCACGGCGCATAGCGCAGCGCCGATGCGGATCAGTTTGGTCTTCATGGTGTTCCCTCTCCTTGTGACTTTGTTTTTCATGGACTGTGCCGGTGCCCTAGGGCTCCAGCCGCCGGCCATCAGCGGCGGAAAAGTAATGAGCCGCGCCCGGCGCCACCGTGATGGTGACCAGTTCATCGGGCGCAAACAGATCGTTGGGGGTGGTGCGGGCCGACAGCAGGGTGTTGTCGGCGAGGCGCGCATAGACATAGGCGTTGTCGCCCAGATATTCGGTATAGACCACGGTGGCGGTGAGCCCCTCGCCCCCCTGCCCGCGCTGCAGCTGCACCGCATCGGGCCGCAGGCCCAATTTGAAGGCCGAGCCAGGCGGCAGGGCACCCGTCGCCACCGAGCCGCCATTGGCGACGCCGAGGCGATCACCATCGCGCGTGACATCGACCAGCGTCATGCGCGGCGAGCCGATGAAGGTGGCGACGAAGGTATTGGCCGGGGTTTCATAGAGCTGGCGGGGCGAACCCACCTGCTCGATGCGGCCGGCATTCATCACCACGATCTTGTCGGCCAGGGTCATGGCCTCGACCTGATCGTGGGTGACGTAGATCATGGTGCCGCCGATATCGCGGTGGAGCTTGGCGATCTCCAGCCGCACATCGGAGCGGAGCGCAGCGTCGAGATTGGACAGCGGCTCATCGAGCAGGAACACGTCGGGCTTGCGCACCAGAGCGCGGCCGATGGCGACGCGCTGGCGCTGGCCGCCGGAGAGCTCGCGCGGCTTGCGCTGCATCAGCGGCTCGAGGCGGAGCATGCGCGACGTCTCGGCAATGCGGCTTTCGACCTCGGCCTTGTCGAGGCCCATCAGGCGGGCGCCGAAGGCCATGTTTTCGTAGACATCCATATGCGGGTAGAGCGCATAGGACTGGAACACCATGGCAATGCCGCGGCGCGAGGGCGCCACATCGTTCATGCGGTGGCCATTGAGGAAGAACTCGCCCTCGCTGATCGGGTCGAGCCCGGCAATCAGGCGAAGCAAGGTCGACTTGCCGCAACCGGACGGGCCGACAAAGACGACGAATTCGCGGTCACCGATTTCCAGATCGATGCCATGCAGCACATCGGTGGTGCGAAAGCGCTTCCTGATACCGCGCAGCGAAAGCTGAGCCACTATGCCCTCCGAATGCTCCCGCGCCATGCGGGTCCCTCGCCGAAGCTCTCCCTCAAGAGCGCCAACATGGAATACTAAATTCCTATTTTTGATAGTGTCAAGAATATTATATTTTGCACAGGGCGCGCGAAATTCGGAAGGACCAGGCCTGCGCCGGTTCAGCGGGTCTTGAGCACGGTGACCGCGGTCTCGCTATTGTGGATGTAGTCGGGCGCGTCGGCCTGGCGGCGCACCAGAAGGATGAACAGCATATCCATCAGCATGAGCTGGGCGTCGCGCGAGGTGATGGCGGAGGAGCGCACCCGCTCCTCGTCGGCGACGGTGAAGAGATGGATATCGGCGAGGTCGAGCAGCGGATTGGGCTGCAGGCCGGTGACGGAAATGACGGCCGCGCCGCGCTGCTTGGCGACCTCGGCAATGCGCAGGGTTTCAAGGCTCCGCCCGGAATGGGACAGAGCCAGCAAGGCATCGTCGGGGCCTAGGCCCGAGGCATTGGCCACCTGGATATGGGTATCGCTTTCGATCAGCACGGTGCGGCCGATCTTGAGCAGCTTGTAGGAGAAATCCCTCGCCACAAGGGAGGAGGCGCCGACGCCGGCAAGCTGGATCTTGCGCGCCCGGGCCAGGGCATCGAGCGCCCGGTCAATGGTCTGCTCGTTGTTGGCGGCGGTGGTTTCGCGCATGGAGAGCAGCTTGCTGCCAATCAGCTTCTGCAGGATCGTCATATAGCTGTCGCTGCTGTCGATGGAGCCGTGGATGATGCCGCCCGGCGCCTGCCATTCGAGGGCCCTGGCCTGGTTCACCGCCAGCTTGAGCTGCTGATAGCCGGCATAACCCATCTTCTGGCTGAACTTGACCACGCTGGACTGGCTGCGGCCCGTCGCTTCGGCCAGCCCCTGGGAGGACAAAGCCAGCATGCGCTCGGGATGATCGATGATGAACTGCGCGATCTGCCGGTCGGCCTGGGTCATGGACTCCAGCTTGGCGCCAAGTACCTTCAGGATGGACATGTTTCCCCCATACCGCATTTCAGTCGAGACGAGCCGGCCGGCACGACTAGGGCCGAAGCGCCCGGCAATGCAATGCCGGGGCCCGGCAAATCCCGCCCGGCGCCGGTAGCCAGTGTGTCGCACTGCACGCGCATTTGGAATACAATATTCCAAGATTGATTGACATCCGGAATATTGGCTCATAGCATTCCTACCAGATTTGAGTGAGGGCACTATGGCAAGAAGCATCTTGATGGCAGAGCTCGACCAGCTCGTCTCGGAGGCTCGCAACCCCGCCACGATGCAGATCGACCTGATGTCGACCACCGAGATCCTGGCTGCCATGAACAGCGAGGACACCAAGGTCGCCGAGGCCGTCAAACGCGAGCTGCCGCAGATTGCCACGGCCGTGGACCGGATCGTGGCGGCCTTCCAGGCCGGTGCGCGGCTGATCTATATGGGCGCGGGCACCAGCGGACGGCTCGGCGTACTGGATGCTTCGGAATGTCCGCCCACTTTCGGCGTGCCCGAGGGCATGGTGATCGGCCTGATTGCCGGCGGCGACCGGGCCCTGCGCCACCCGATCGAGGGGGCCGAGGACGATCGCAACGAAGGCCAGAAAGATCTCGAGCGCATTGCGCTGACGGCGCAGGACGTCGTGGTGGGCATCGCCGTCAGCGGCCGCACGCCCTATGTGATCGGCGCGCTGGAGCATGCCAAGGCGGTCGGAGCCACGACGGTGGCGCTGTCCTGCAACCCGGACTCCACCATTGCGCGCCTCGCCGATATCGCCATTTCGCCGGTGGTGGGGCCGGAGGCGCTGACCGGCTCGACGCGGCTCAAGTCGGGCACGGCGCAGAAGCTGGTGCTCAACATGCTGACCACGGCCAGCATGATCCGCATCGGCAAGACCTATCAAAACCTGATGGTGGACGTGAATGCCAGCAATGAAAAGCTGCTGGCACGGGCGGTCCGCATCGTGATGCAGGCGACCGACTGCACGCCGCAACAGGCGGAAGCCGCGCTCGAACTGACCGACAATGACGTCAAGCTGGCCATCTTGGTGCGGCTGACGGGGCTCGACGTCACGGCGGCACGCAATACGCTGCAATCGGCGGGCGGCTTTTTACGCCGCGCCATCGAGGGCAAGGGCGCACAATCAATTGAAATGTCCGCCGCCAAAGGCTGACATGGACCTGGAGGGAATGAAATGATCTGGACCAATTCACGCAAACTGGCCGCGGGGCTCGCCATCGCGACCGCCCTGTCGAGTGTCGCTGTCGCCCTGCCGGCCCAGGCCGCAACCCTGCGCATGGCCTGGTCGCAGGACGCGACGGGGCTCGACCCGCACAAGCAGACGGCCTTTTCGTCGCTGCGCCTGCTCGAACTCATCTATGAGCCGCTGGTGCGGCTCGACCCCGAGCTCAACATCGTGCCGGCCATTGCAGCGAGCTGGGAATTTGCGCCCGATGCCAAGACGCTGACCTTCAAGCTCGACCCCAATGCCAAATTCTCCAATGGCGAGACGGTGACGCCAGCCGACGTCAAGGCGTCGTTCGAGCGCGTGCTCGATGAAGCCACCTCGGCCGCGGCACGCTCGAACTTCCTCTCCATTGCCAGCATCGATACGCCTGACGACGAAACGGTGGTGTTCAACCTCAGCACGGCTGACGTGCCGATCCTGGCCGCCATGGCCAATATCAACGCCGCCATCGTGCCGGCCAGCGAGATCGCGGCCGGTTCGATCGGCACGACGGCCCTGGGCTCGGGCCCGTTCAAGCTCGACAGCTGGGAGCCCAATGCCAAGGAAGTGCTGAGCGCCAACACCGAATGGGCCGGCGGGGAGCTGGCCATCGACGGCATCGACGTGACCGTGTTGCCGGACGAAACCGCCATTCTGGCCTCGCTGCGGGCCGGGCAGATCGATTTCGCGCTGATCAACGACCCGCTGATTGCCACGCTGGTGCCCAACGAGCCCAACCTGCAGCTCAACCGGGTGGGCGGGCTGGCCTATAACGTGCTGCAGCTCAACCCGTCGCGCCCGCCGATGGACAACCTGCTGGTCCGCCAGGCCATGTCCTGCGCGATCAACCGCCAGGAAATCATCGATGCGGCCCTCGTGGGTGAAGGCGTCGTGACCGGGCCGATGACCGTGCCGGCCTTCGCACAGGATCCCAATTCACTGTTCTGCTACGAGCAGGACGTGGAAAAGGCCAAGCAGCTGATGGAAGAGGCCGGGATGGCCGAGGGCTTCACCGCCACGGTGATCGCCGCGACGGGCGAGCCGCCGGTTGCGGCATCGGAAGCGCAGGTGCTGCAGGCCCAGCTGGCCGAAATCGGCGTCACGCTCGAGATCGAGATGATGGAGCTCAATGTCTATGTCGACACCTGGCTCAAGGGTGATTTCGACATGGCCGTGGCCCAGAATGGCGGCCGCCCGGATCCCTATCCGATGTATAACCGCTACTTCACCAAGGAAGGCAATCTGCTGGGTGTGTCGAACTTCGTCGACGACACGCTCGACAGCCTGATGAAGCAGGGCCAGGCCGAAACCGATCCGGCCAAGCGCGTCGAAATCTTCCAGGAATTCGAGCGTCACCTGGCCGAGCAGGCACCCTGGCTGTGGCTGTCGACCTCCTACACCTATACGGCGCAGCTCAAGACCGTGACCGGCTTTGAACCTTCGCCCACCGGCACGCTGTTCGGCCTCACCAAGGTCGCCATCCAGTAGCGTTTACCGGGGCTGGCCGGCGGCCAGCCCCCACTCCTTCAGAGACCCCGGTCCGATGCACTATCTGGCACAGCGCCTGCTGACATTTCCGCTGATCCTGCTTGGCGTATCGGTCCTGGTCTTCGTGTCGATCCGGCTGATCCCCGGCGACGCCATCACCGCCATGCTCGGCACCGAGGCCGGCATGCTGACCCCTGACCAGCGGGCGGCGCTGGCCAGCTATTTCGGCATCGACCAACCGGTCTGGTCGCAATATCTGCGCTGGCTGGGCGGCCTGCTGCAGGGGGACCTGGGCATTTCGACCATCTATGCCCGCCCGATCTTCAGCATCATCCTCGAACGCTTTCCCCTGACGCTGGAGCTGGCGCTGCTGGCCATGCTGATCGCGCTCAGCATCGGCATTCCGCTGGGCGTGCTGGCGGCCACCCGCAATGGACGGCCCAGCGACCTAGGCGTGCGCCTCCTGGCCATGCTGGGGCAATCGACCCCCAGCTTCGTGCTGGGCATCATGATCATTTTCGTGCTGTCGGTGGCGTTCGGCGTCGTGCCGCCGATGGGGATATTCACCCCGCTCTGGCAGGACCCGCTTGCCAATCTCAGCCAGCTGATCTTTCCCGCCATTACGCTGGGCTTTGCCTTTGCCGCGTCCGTCACCCGCATTTCCCGCTCGGCCATGCTCGACGTGCTGAGCGAGGACTATGTGCGCACCGCCCGCTCCAAGGGCGTCCCGGCGCTGAGCGTCGTCTGGCACCATGCGCTGCCCAATGCGCTGATCCCGGTGGTGACGCTGTCGGGCGTCGAGTTCGGTTACCTCCTGGGTGGTGCGGTGATCGTCGAGCAGATCTTTGCCCTGCCCGGTCTGGGGCGGCTGGTGCTCGATGCCATCAGCCAGCGCGACTATGCGCTGGTGCAGGGCACGGTGATCTTCATCGCCTTCAACTTCCTGGTGGTCAACCTGCTGGTCGACCTGGCCTATGCCGCGCTCGATCCGCGTATCCGGCTGGGAGGCAAGTGATGGCCATCATCAGCGCCTTGTTCCGCCATCCCTCCGGCCGCATCGGCATGGCGATCATCGTCGTCTACCTGCTGGCGGCACTGCTGGCCGCCATTGGCCTCACGCCGCATGACGCGCTCAAGATGTATACGATCGACCGGCTCAAGCCGCCAAGCCCGACCTTCTGGATGGGCACGGACCTGCTGGGTCGCGACACGCTGAGCCGGTTGATGCTGGGCATCGGCCAGTCGCTGAACATTGCCTTTGCGGCCGTGGCCTGCGCGACCATTGCCGGCTCGGTGATCGGGCTCCTCGCGGCCTGGTGGGGCTCGCTTTGGGACGGCATCCTGATGCGGCTGATGGACGTACTGCTGGCCTTCCCGGCGATCCTGTTGGCGCTGCTCATCATCGCCATTGTCGGCCCGGGGACCTTTACCAGCGTCACCGCCATCGCCATCGTCTATACGCCGATCTTTGCCCGGGTGGTGCGCGGCCCGGCCCTGTCGCTCAAGCGCCGCGACTTCGTCGATGCGGCGCGGACCTTCGGCAGTTCGCAATTCTATGTGCTGACCCGGCACCTGCTGCTCAACCTCGTGGCGCCCTTGGCCGTGCAGGTGACGCTGGCGCTGGCCTGGGCCTTGCTGACCGAGGCGGGGCTGTCGTTCCTGGGCCTGGGGACCCAGCCGCCGACGCCGTCGCTGGGCCTGATGCTGTCCGAGAGCAAGAACCTGATGCAGCAGGCGCCCTGGCTGATGCTGTTCCCGGCGCTGACCATCATGCTGGGCATTCTGGGCTTCAACCTGACCGGCGATGCGCTGCGCGACATTCTTGATCCGCGCACGCAGGGGAGGAGCGCATGAGCCCGTTGCTGGCTGTCCGCGACCTGCATGTCGGCTTCGGCCGCGCCCCCAAGGCCAATGAAGTGGTGCGGGGCGTCAGCTTCGACCTTTCCGCCGGCCAGACGCTGGCGATCGTGGGCGAGAGCGGGTCGGGCAAGTCGGTTACGGCCCTTTCGATCAACCGGCTCGTCGATTTTGGCGGCGGGCGCATCACGGGCGGCTCGATCACGCTGCAGCGCGCCGATGGCAGTGCCCTGGACATTACCGGGGCCACCGAAAAGACCCTGAGGCAGGTGCGTGGCCGCGATATCGGCATGATCTTTCAGGAGCCGATGACCTCGCTCAACCCGGTGCATACGATCGGCGCGCAGATCGAGGAGGCGCTGCGGCTCAATCGGGACCTCACCGGCCAGGCGGCGCGGAGCGGCGCGCTGGACATGCTCGACCGCGTCCGCATTCCCGATGCGAAATCGCGCCTGGGCTATTATCCGCACCAGCTGTCGGGCGGGATGCGGCAGCGCGTGATGATCGCCATGGCGCTGGCCAGCAGCCCGCGCCTGCTGATTGCGGACGAACCGACCACGGCGCTGGACGTGACCGTGCAGGCGCAAATCATGGCGCTACTGGCCGAACTGCGCGAAGAGACCGGCATGGCGATGATCTTCATCACCCATGATATCGGGCTTGTGGCCGGCATTGCCGACCGCATCATGGTCATGCAGGGGGGCCTCGCCGTCGAGCAGGACGAGACCGACGCCGTGCTCGACCGGCCGCAGCATGATTATACGAGGCACCTGCTCAGCGCGGTGCCGCATTTTACCGCCGGCAAGGCGGCGCGCAGCGATGGGCCGCGCGGCACGGAAACCAAACCCGTTGTCGTGGTCGATGACCTCGTGGTGCGCTTTCCGGTGGGCCGCAATCCGTTCCGCCCAGCGGGCGCCGTGCATGCCGTGGATGGCGTGGATTTTGACCTGATGCCCGGGGAAACGCTGGGGATCGTGGGCGAGAGCGGCTCGGGCAAGTCGACCACGGCCCGCGCCATACTCGAATTGACCGAGCGGAAGCGGGGGCGGCTCACCGTCTCCTCCAGCCGGTCGCGCCGGCCGATCCAGATGGTGTTCCAGGACCCCTTCGCCTCGCTCAATCCACGGCTCAATGTCGAGGCGCTGCTGGCCGAACCGGCCATCGCCAATGGGCAGCGCAAGGACGCGGCGCTGCTGGAGCGCATGACATTCCTGCTCGACCGGGTGGGCCTGCCCGCCGATGCGCTGACACGCTATCCGCACCAGTTTTCGGGCGGCCAGCGGCAGCGGCTGTGCATTGCCCGGGCACTGATGCTCAATCCGGATGTTGTGGTGCTGGACGAGGCGGTATCGGCGCTGGACGTATCGGTGCAGGCCAAGGTGCTGGACCTGCTGATCGACCTGCAGCGCGAATTCGGGCTCGCCTATCTCTTCATCTCGCATGACATGGCTGTGGTGGAACGCATCGCGCACCGCATTGCGGTGATGTTTGCCGGGCAGATCGTCGAGATCGGCAATGCCCAAGCGGTGCTGTCCGATCCGCAGCATAGTTATACCAAGCGCCTGATTGCCGCCGTGCCAGCCATCGAGCGGCGCAACCAGCATTTTTCGCTCGATGCCACCCAAGTGCCTTCGCTGGTGCGCCCGCCAGGCTACGAACCACCCGAAGCGGTATGGCGGCAGGCCGGTGGCGATCATCAGGTGCGACTGGAAACCGTGACATGAGTCTTGTTGAACAGTTCGAGCGGGCCTTTGCGCCGCTTGCCGCCTCGATCGAGACGGGCCGCATCCCCGGCGGCGTGCTGGGCGTGGTGGATGCACAGGGCAATCGGGCGGTTCGTGCCATGGGCGCGGCGCAACTGGCGCCCGAGCGGCGGCCGATGACGGAGGAGACCTGGTTCGACCTCGCCTCGCTGACCAAGGTGCTGTTCACCACAGAACGCATCCTGGCGCTGGCAGCAGATGGACGGATCGATCTCGATGCGCCGCTGATCAGCGTGCTGCCCGACTTCCGGCAGTATAATCCGGACAATTGGGAGCGACGGATCACCTTCCGCCAATGCCTGGGACACCAGACGCCGTTTCCGGCAGTGTTTCCGCTCTATACCTATGGCCGCGATCCGGACCTGCTGCGCACCTTCCTGCTGCAGCACGAATGGAAAGCCGGCCCCTCGGTCTATTCCGACCTCAACTTTCTCCTGCTCGGCCTCGTGCTGGAGCGGATCGAGGGCCGCACCATCCGCGCCTTCGATCCGGGTCCCGGTTTTGCGTGGGCGGCCGATCCGGCGCAGTCGGCGGCAACCGAGGACTGCACCTGGCGGCATCGCGTGCTGGTGGGCGAGGTGCATGACGACAATTGCTCGGCGCTGGAAGGCGCCGGCCATGCGGGGCTGTTCGGCACTGCGGACGCGATCCTCGATTTTGCCGCGGCGCGGCTCGGCGATAGCGATGCCAACGCGCTGATCCGCACGCCGCTTTCGGCGCGGCGCACGCATGGCTGGGAACGGCCCTATGAGGGCTGGTCGGGCGGGGAGCACTGCTCGGACAGCACGATCGGCCATACCGGTTTTACCGGCACGGGCCTGTGGATCGACTTTGCGCGCGGCCATGCCTGGACGCTGCTCACCAATCGCGTGCACCCCACCCGCCACTTCGACAGCGGCATCGTGGTGCTGCGGCGCGCGGTGGGCGACCTGATCAACAGCAAGTAGGAGACGCAGGATGGAGCCGATCTGGGCCGTCGGATTGATGACGGGAACCGTGCTGGATGGCTATATCGACGTGGCCCTGCTGCGCACCGATGGCGAGACCATAGAAGAGTTCGGTCCCTATACCCTCGCGCCCTATCCGCAATCGATTCGCAGCCTGCTCGAGGAAACCCTGCGCCAGGGCCTGGCCTGGCAGTTCGAGGGGCCCGAGCCCGCCATCTTTGCCGAGGCCGAGGAGGCCATTACCCGGGCCCAGTCCGCCGCCGTGGCCGACCTCGTCCGCGCGGCGGGGCTTGAACCGGCCGATATCGGCATTGTCGGCTTTCACGGCCAGTCGGTGCTGCATCGGGCACCGCAGCCGGGCCGCATCGGCGCGACGCGGCAATTGGGCAATGGCCAGCTGATGGCGGACCTGCTGGGCATCCGCGTCGCCTATGACTTCCGCTCTGCCGATGTGCGGGCCGGAGGCCAGGGCGCGCCGCTCGCCGCGCTCTATCACCAGGCGCTGCTGCGCCGGCTCGGCTATGTCGATGGCCGCACCGCCGTGCTCAATCTGGGCGGGGTGGCCAATATCACCTGGTGGGATGGCGCTGACCAGCTCATCGCCTTCGATGTCGGGCCGGCCAATGCGCCGATCAACGACTTTATCCGGGGCCTGGGCCTGGGCGACATGGATCGCGACGGGCAGATGGCGCTGCGCGGCACTGTCGACGAAGCGCGGCTGGAACGGCTGCTGACCCATCCCTATCTCAGCGCGCCCTATCCCAAATCGCTCGACCGCTTCGACTTTTCGGCGCGCATGGCCGACGGGCTCGGGCCGGAGGACGGCGCGGCGACGCTGACGGCCTTTACCACCGGCGCGGTCGGCAAGGCGCTCGACCTGTTGCCCAGCCGACCCGAGCGGCTGGTGGTGTGCGGCGGCGGGCGGCACAACCCGGCCATCATGGCCATGCTCGCAAAACGGGCGGGGGTCGAGGCCGTTTCGGCCGACACGCTGGGCCTGCGCGGGGATGCGGTGGAGGCGGAGTGCTTCGCCTTTCTTGCGGTGCGCGTGCTGCGCGGAATGCCGATCAGCTTTCCCACCACGACCGGCGCGCCGCATCCGATGACGGGCGGCCAGCTGAGCCATGGCTGAGCTGGCCGTCACCGTCACCAGCCAGCCCGATGCGGCTGAGCTGGCGCAGATCGGCGACAACCTGGCCAGCTTCAACGAGAGCGATGTCGGGCCCGCCGGGCGCCAGGCCATTGCCGTGCTGGTGCATGCAGAGGGAGCGCTGGTGGCGGGCCTTTCGGGCTATACCGCCTGGGGCTGGCTCTATGTGCAATGGCTCTGGATCGCCGAGATGCAGCGCGGACAGGGCCTTTCCGGGAGGATGCTGGCCGAGGCGGAGGCGGAAGCCCGACGGCGCGGCTGCCACGGCGCCTATATCGATACGTTCAACCCGCAGGCCCTTCGTGCCTACCAGAAGGCCGGCTATACGGTGTTCGGCACGCTGGCGGACTTTCCGCCGGGCCGCAGCCGCAGCTTCCTTTCCAAGCCCCTGACCTGAGCCCTAGCGAACCGGCCGCTCCCCGGCCAGGTCCGGGCGCATGAGCAGGACGACCTTGCCGATCTGGGCATTGGCATCGAGCATGGCATGGGCGGCCTGGACCTCCTCCAGGGCAAACTCGGCATGAATGCGGGTGGTCATGCGGCCATCGGACAGCAGGGGCCAGACATTGGCGACCAGCGCGGCGGCAATCCGGCCCTTATATTCGGGCGGGCGCGGGCGCAAAGTCGAGCCGGTCAGGGTCAAGCGGCGACGCACGAGATCGCGCGTATTGACCTCGGACACCGGAGACTGGTGGCTGGCGATCAGGACCAGGCGGCCATCATAGGCCAGCAGGTCGAGCTGGGTCTGGATATTGGGGCCGGCCTGGGCGTCGAGGGCAACGTCGATGCAATGCTCGCCGGCCGTGGCGCGAATCTGCGCGGCCCAGTCATCGCGATAGCTGAAGACGGCGTCGGCGCCGGCGGCCTGGCAGACCGCGCGCTTTTCGGGACTGCCGGCCGTGGCGAAGACGCGGGCGCCGCGGAGCTGCTTGGCCATCTGGATGCCGGCGAGGCCAACGCCGCTGCTGCCGCCCTGCACCAGGAGGGTTTCGCCCTGCCCCAGCCGGCCGAGCCAGATGATGTTGTTCCAGGCCGTGAAGAAGGCCTCGGGGAGCGAGGCGGCCTCGACGAAGCTGAGGCCGGTGGGCACCGGCATGCATTGCAGCGCCGGGACGACGACATAATCGGCATAGGCGCCGCCATTGGTGAGGACGCAGACAGCGTCCCCCACGGCAAAGGCCTCGACGCCCGCCCCCACAGCCGCGATGCGGCCGGCAGCGTCGAGGCCGGGAATGTCGGTCGTGCCGGGCGGCGGCGGATAGAGACCGCGGCGCTGCTGGATATCGGGCCGGTTGACGCTGGCGGCGTAGATCTCCAGCAGGACTTCACCCGGGCCGGGTACCGGCATCGGCCGATCGACGATCGCCAGGACTTCGGGCCCGCCCGGCCGGGTTATCTCGACAACACGCAAGGCTGGTTCAATCCTTCCAGTCGTGGCGAATGGTGCTGGTCAGGCGCCCCAGGCCTTCGATCTCGATATCCATGGTGCCATCGATCTGGTGCATGTTGACCGAGCGGTGGCCATCGGGGAACTTGCCGACGCCCTTGGCGGAGGTACCGAAGCAGATCACGTCGCCGGGCTCCAGCGTAAAGTAGCGGCTGGCCTCGGCCACCACCTGCTCGATCTTGAAGCGGTAGCTGGCGGTGGAGTCGACGGCGAAGGGCTCGCCATCGAGCCAGCCTTCGACCTTGAGCGCATTGGGATCGGCCACTTCATCGGCGGTGGTGATCCAGGGTCCCATCGGGCCGAAGGTGTCGGTGGCCTTGGAGCGGGCGTGATAGACGAAATAGACGTCGTTGTCGTCGGGGCCATGGCGATTGCGCCAAGACAGGTGATGGTCGCGCATCAGGTGTGGCTCGCGCGTGGTGGCAATGGAATCCATGCCGAACTTCATGCCATGCGAGGTGACATCGTTGACGATGGTGTAGCCGAAGAGCGCGGTGCGTGCCTCCTCGTCGGTGAGGTCCTTGCAGCGGCGGCCGACAATGCCGGCCAGCTCGAGCTCGGGAATGGTTTCGCCATAGTGCTGCTTCATGATGATGGCCTTGCCGTGCCCGACCAGGCTCGAAGGCGCCTTGAAGAAGAAGTTGGGCACGCCCGGATCCTTATGGGCGGCCTTGCGGATGCCCATATTGTTGAAGGCGACGCCGACGATCTTGCTGGGATTGGGCTGCGGCGGGAGCCAGTCGAGCCTGGCCGGATCGAGCAAGTCCACCCCGGTCGCAGCGGCCAGCGCCCTGGCGGCGCGTTCCAGCTCCGGCTTGCCCGCTTCGATGAAGTCATTGAGGCTCATCGGCGCGGCGCCGAGGCCGGCATGGCGATAGAGGGCTTCGAGCGTGGCGGCCTGCTCGCCGACCTTGGCGATCAGGGTCTTGCGGCCATCGAGAATGACGGTTCCGAGTTTCATATGCGGGCCTCCAGGCCAACCAGTTTTGCGGGATTGTCGCGCACCATGGTGGTGACATCGGTTTCGGTGAAGCCGAGGCCCAGCAAGAGGGCGACGGCCTGGCGCAGGCCCTCGACCGGGCTCGGATTGTCGACCTGGCCGAGATCGGAGCCGATCGAGGAATTGGCGACGCCGGCGGCCTCGATATGCTGCTTGAGTTCGGCGGGCGAATAGGTGTTGAAGCGCGAGTCCACATAGAGACAGGCGGACTGCTCGACCACGGCGCCAAGCGCCGCCAGCTCGGCCGTATCGGCATGGGTGAAGTGGAGCCCATACATCGGGTGGTTGATGACCAGACGCTTGACGCCGCGCTTGCGGGCCTCGTCGAACAGGACCCAGATTTCGGCGACATGCAGATGGCCCGACGACAGGATGGCGTCATGGGCGGCGATCATATCGAGGATTTCGCGGACCGTGTCGAGCAGGTCGCCATTGTCATCGAGGACGGTGAGGGGCCGTGGCTTGCGGAGCTGGATATTGGACTTGAGCTTGCCGCCCCGGTGGTTGGACCGGATGTGGTTGGCGGCATGGGCGGTGGGCATGAAGACCATCTTCGTGCCGCTCTTGAGATGGAAATCGACCACGGCCGGATTGAAGCCGCCGGTGGAATTGTTGAGCACCAGCGAGCCATACATGGCCACGCCATAGTGCGAGAGGAGCCGCTCCATGATGGGCAGGAACGGGCCGACCGAATAGTGGTGATCCTTGAACAGGATGCCGCGCAGGCCAGCCGCGGCCGCCTGTTCGACCGCCTCGAAATGATCGAGCTGGCGGGCCATGGTGGACGGGCCGGAATGGACATGCAGATCGACGGCGCCCTGCAGCAGACGGTCGATGGTGGCGGGGTCGATGCCGGCGATGATCTGCCTGGCTTCGGCTCTGTTGTCGTCGTTCTCAGCCATCTTTCACGGCGCTCCCTGCTGGACTGCGCCGACCTATCCACCCTTGCGTGTGACGGACAAATCCACTCTATTTCGTTTCCGGCAGGCGGAAAGTGACCGAGAATGGCTGAGCGTGACGAGGATGCGGTGCGGGCCGCGAGCCGGGTTCTGGCGGTGTTGCAGGCGATGAACCGGGAGCCGCATTCGACGCTGCATTCGCTGCATGGGGCGACCGGCCTGCCCAAATCCACGCTGGTGCGGCTGCTGAAGACGCTGACAGCCGACGGCTATGTGAGCAGTGATCCGCGGCATGCGGGATATCAGATCACCTCGCTGGTCACCTCGCTCAGCAGCGGCTTTCATGGCGACCCGCTGGTGGTGGAGGCCGGGCGCGCCTGGGCCATCGGGCTCAGTGCGGAATTCAAGTGGCCGGTGGCGATCGCCGCCTTTGACCGCGATGCGGTCGTCGTGCGCTATTCGACGGTCTATGACAGCCCGATCTCGCCCTTTCACGCGACCATCAACATGCGGCTGAGCCTCTTCACCCGGGCATTGGGACGGGCTTACCTCGCCTCGTGCAGCGACGAGCAGGTCGACACCATGATCGCGCGCGCCGGATCGGGCGATTCCCTCGAAAGCGCGGAAGCCAGGGAGCATGACCGGGTGTGGCGCATGGTGCGCACCACGCGCGATCGCGGCTTTGCCATGCGCGACCCCAATGTGGAGCCGCGCACCTCGGACACGATTGCCGTGCCGATCTTTGCGCGCGGCGTGGTGCAGGCGAGCATCGGCATGACCTATTTCCGGGCGGCCACCAATGCGTTCGGCTCGCGCGATGCGCTGGTGGCAGCGCTGAAGCGGGCCGCCGAGGGGATCGGCGCCGAGGTCGACCGGCTGACCGCACACCAGAAGTAACCACGACTTTCCGCCTGGCGGAAACCACCCCGGCCGATATTGTTCCGCAACCGCCCAACGGCGAGTTTCGCGCAGGTCAATCGGGCTGGGTGTCGCTTCGCAATGAGAACACCGCGCCAACCGGGAGGGGGCCCCTCATGACAATGAATTCAGAACTGCTCACCGCACTGATCTTTCTCTTTTTTGGCGCCGTCGCGGTGGTGGTCGGCTGGGGTTATGGCCTTGGCGATCCCTCGGCGCTGGGCTCCGGCGCCATGCCGGTGCTGGCGGGTGGTGCGCTGGTGATCCTGGGCACGGCCCAGCTGTTGCGCACGCGTGCCGCCCACCGCGCCGGCGAGCGCCTGGCCAGTGCCTTTCCCAGCACCGAACTGCGGCCCTTGCTGATCATTCTGGCCGCTATCCTGGCCTTTGGCCTGCTGATCGACCGGGTGGGGCTGATCCCCGCCCTCACCGCGCTCATCGCCATCAGCTGGTTCGCCGAGACGGGCGGGCGCTGGCGGGAGCTGGCCCTGGTGCTGCTGGCCGTGGTGACGCTGATCGTTGCCATCTTCTATTTCGGGCTGGGCATTCCGTTCCGCCTCGTCGCCTGGAGGTTCTGAGGATGGATCTGTTCGCATCCCTGGCCATGGGCCTGCAGGTCGCCGTCACGCCGATCAACCTGCTCTATTGCCTTATGGGCGTGACCCTGGGCACCGCCATCGGCGTGCTGCCGGGCGTGGGGCCGATCATCACGATCTCGCTGCTGCTGCCGCTGACCTTCGGGCTCTCCCCGGAAGCCTCGATCATCATGCTGGCCGGCATCTTCTATGGCGCGGCCTATGGCGGCTCGACCACATCCATCCTGGTCAACCTGCCCGGCGAGGCCTCCTCGGCCGTGACCTGCATCGACGGGCACCAGATGGCCCGCAAGGGCCGGGCGGGCGCGGCGCTGGCCGTGGCGGCGCTCGGCTCGTTCTTTGCCGGCACGGTGGGCACGCTGATCATTGCACTGGCCGGGCCGCCGCTCGCCTCCATCGCCATGCGCTTTGGCGCGGCGGAATATGCCGCACTGGTCTTTGTGGCGCTGCTGAGCACTGCGGCGATGACGCGGGGCGGGGTGATCAAGGGGATCGGCGTGGCCCTGTTGGGCATGGTGTTCGGCACGGCCGGCTCGGATGTGTCGACAGGCATGTTCCGCTTCACCTTCGGCATGGCCGAAATGCGGGACGGCGTGGACTTCGCCGTGCTGGCCGTGGGCCTGTTTGCCGTGGCCGAGATCATCAGCAATATCGGTTCGCCCCAGGGCGAGGCCGTCTCGGCCAAGAATATCGGACGGCTTTGGCCCACGCGCGACGACTTCCGCCGGTCCTGGCCGGCAGTGCTGCGCGGCACGGGGCTCGGCTCGCTGCTCGGCGTCCTGCCCGGAGCCGGCCTCGCGATGAGTTCCTTCTCGGCCTATATGGTGGAAAAGAGCATTGCCAAGGAACCGGACCGCTTCGGCCAGGGCGCGGTCGAGGGTGTCGCCGGACCGGAATCGGCCAACAACGCGGCGTCGCAGACCGCCTTCATCCCCACGCTGCTGCTGGGCGTTCCCGGCAGCCCGACCATGGCCCTGATGCTGGGCGCCTTCATGATCCATGGCGTGCAGCCGGGACCGCGCATGATGGGCGACCATCCGCAACTGTTCTGGGGCCTCATCGTCTCGATGTGGGTGGGCAACCTGCTGCTGGTGGTGCTCAACCTGCCACTGATCGGGCTCTGGGTCCGGCTGCTGCGCGTGCCCTATCACTGGCTCTATGTGTTCGTGCTGGGCTTTGCCTGTGTCGGCGTCTTCACCATGAGCTCGTCGCATTTCGACATCTACTCGCTCGTATTCTTCGGCGCGCTTGGCTACCTGCTCAAGGCGGCCGGCTGCAACCCGGCCCTGTTCATCCTGGGCTTCATTCTCGGACCGATGTTCGAGGAGAATTTCCGGCGGGCGATGACGCTGTCGCGCGGCGACCCGATGGTGTTCCTCGAGCGTCCGATCAGCCTCACCTTCGTACTGATGGGCGTGGCGGTGCTGCTGGCGACGACGACATCGTTTGTGCGGCGCGGCCGGGCCGAGGTGACGGAATGAGGGCGGGAGCATGCTGACCGTCGAGAAGGCCGCGGACCTGGCGGCCCATGCCGGCCAGCTGCTCGGCCGGTCAGACTGGGTCAGCATCGACCAGACGATGATCGATGCCTTCGCCAACCTGACGGGCGACCGGCACTGGATCCATGTCGATACGGCGCGTGCTGCCCAGGAGATGCCTGAGGGGCGCACCATTGCCCATGGGCTGCTGCTGCTATCGCTGATCCCCAACCTGCAGCATGAGATCTATGCGGTGACGCGCCGGGGGGCCGGGCTCAACTATGGCTATGACCGGGTCCGTTTCGTCAGCCCGGTGCTGGTTGATAGCCGGGTGCGGCTGGCCATGACGCTGATCGGCGTGCAGGCCCATGCGCAGGGGACGCGTCTGCTCACCGAGGCGACCATCGAGATCGAGGGCCGCGACAAGCCCGCACTGGTGGCCAACAACATCCTTCTGCTGAAAGACTGATCGTGATGACCGGAGACGAAGAGGGGCGGCTGCTGCACCGCATTCTGGCCAATGCAGCCGATGGCGGCGAGCGCCCGGCGATCAGCTGCGAGGGCGAGAGTGTGTCCTGGGCTGAACTGGCGCCGCGCGTGCTTGACCTGGCGGGAGCGATCGCCGCGGCGCCTGGTGACGGGGATCGCCCGATCGGGCTGATCGGGCTCAACTCGCTCGATCTGGTCATCGCCTATCTGGCCATCATTGCCGCGGGCCGCTGCGCGGTGCCCCTGCCCGTCTCTGCCACTGCCGAGACCGTGACGGGAATGATCGATGATTGCGATCCCGCGCTGGTCTTTGCCGATGCGGCAGGCCTTGCCCTGATCGGGGACCGGGCGGCGGGCCGGGTGATCGCACTGGAGCCGCAAGCCGGTGGCGCAGTCGCGCTGGGCGACTTCCTGGCGCGCGGCACGCGACTCGCTGCGCCCGTGGACGTCGGCGGCAGCACCGACTTCAACATCATCTACAGTTCAGGCACGACGGCCAGGCCCAAGGGCATCGTGCATTCCCATGCCATGCGCTACCGGCAGGCGACGCGCGGCGTGTTCCGGATCGGGCCGGCCAGCACGATGCTGCTGGCGACGCCGTTCTATTCCAACACCACTATCATGCCGCTGCTGGCGACGCTGGTGCATGGGGGCCATGTGGTGCTGATTCGCAAATTCAGTGCTTCGGCCTATCTGGCGCTCGCCGTGCAGCATGGGGCGACGCATACAATGCTGGTGCCGGTGCAGTATCAGCGCATCCTGGCTGAACCGGATTTCGACGCGCATGATCTCTCCGCCTTCGTGCTCAAGCAATGCACGGGCGCGCCGCTGACCGCGGGGCTCAAGCAGGCGGTGATCGCGCGTTGGCCGGGCGGGCTGTTCGAAATCTATGGCCTGACCGAGGGCGGCTGCACCTGCATTCTCGACGTGGCGACCTGGCCGGACAAGGCCCATACGGTGGGCCGGCCCGGCACCAACAATGACATCCGTATCATCGACGAGGCCGGCAACCTGCTCCCGGTGGGGCAGGCCGGCGAGGTGGTGGGGCGCTCGCCGGCGATGATGTCGCGCTATTTCCGCAATCCGACGGCGACGGAAGCCTTCTATTGGCGCGACGCGGCGGGAGAGGTGTTTCACCGAACCGGCGATATCGGGGCCTTCGACAAGGATGGATTTCTGGTCCTGCTCGATCGCAAGAAGGACATGATCATTTCGGGCGGCTTCAACATCTATGCGACCGATCTCGAGCGGACGCTGCTCGACCACCCCGAGGTCGAGGATGCCGCCGTGATCGCCGTGCCCAGCGCGCAATGGGGCGAGACGCCGCTTGGCCTCGTGGTCATGCGGCCGGGCTCGGCCACGGATGGGCCGGCGCTGCTGGAATGGGCCAATGGCCGGGTCGGCAAGCTGCAGCGACTGAGTGCGATCGAGCTGCGTCCGACACTGCCCCGTTCGCCGGCAGGCAAGCTGCTGAAGCCGGAACTCAAGAAACCCTATTGGGACACGGCGCGGGCGGGCTGATCAGGCCCGACGCGCCGGGATCTGGCCGATCGACACCATGGTCATCACCGTCTCGCCAGCCTGGTTGATGACCGAGACGCGCGTGCGGATGACGCCGTAGCCGGGGCGGGTCGAGCGCTGGGCATCGACCACTTCGCGGGTGACGTGAAGGCTGTCGCCGGGGCGCACCGGCTTTTTCCAGCGCAGTTCGTCGACGCCCATGCCGACAATCGGGGTTTCGCCGTAGCCGCCGGACTGGATGAAGAGGCGCATGGACAGGGCCGCCACCTGCCAACCGCTGGCGATGAGACCGCCGAAGCGCCCCGCCGCTGCCGCGGCCGGATCGGTGTGCATGGGCTGGGGGTCGTTGACCTGGGCGAAAGCGATAATGTCCTGTTCGGTCAGGATGATAGCGGGGCTGATCCAGGTCTCGCCGACGACGAAATCTTCAAGAAAACGGGCGGCCATGGCGCTAGTGCCGCAGCCGGGAGAAGACGGCATCGACATCGTCTGCCGCTTCCAGGGTCATCAGGCGGTCGATGAGTTCGTCGCGTAGCTGGGGCGCGATGACGCCGTCCACATTGGCGCGGAACTTGTCGAGATAGACCGCGTCGGGCGCGGGATTGCGGCTTGTGCCGAGCATGTCCTCGACAGTGTGGCTGAGTACGCGGCCGTCATTCATGGTGATCGACACCACTGCGCGGGAGCGGCTGGTATCGGCGGCGGCAACCGGGTCGGGCACGTGAATCACCTTATCCGCCAAGGCATTGATCACCGGGTCGTGCAGGCTGGAGGGGGCATAGGCGGACTTGTCGAAGCGGCCCAGGGCCAGGGCTTCGGCCACCGTGTGCTGCAGGCTGATGCGGCCATGCCAGGAGCTGCGGGGCCGGCGCTTGTCCTCGACCGGCTCGCAGACGGTACGGAAGGAACGCGGCATGATGGCGCAAGAAATCTCGCGGATTTCTGCAAGCATGATGGCGTTTTGCTGGCGCAATGCCAGCGCGGCGGAGATGAAGGGCATCAGGGTATAGGCGCAGGGATAGAGCTTGGGGGCGATGTTGAGCACCTCCCAGCGCGAGCCGAGTTCGTCGGTCAGCGCGGCGAAGTTGAAGTCGGTCTCGGCCTGGACGTGGCTGCGGTACCAGCCGAAGCGGCCCTCGAACACCAGGTCCGGACCGGTAATGCCATGCCTGGCCAAAGCGACGGCGCGCAGGGCGGCGGCGGCGGCGAAGCCGACATGCATGGTCTTGGTGGAGGTGCCATCCTCGAAGGAGGCGATGGAGCCCGAGGAGAGGCTGGCGGCGGTGCCGACGGCATCGACCATCTGGCTGTGCGGCAGGCCGCGCAGGCGGGCGACGGCATAGGCGGCGGCAAAGACGCCATAGACGCCGGTGGGATGAAAGCCCATTTCGTGCATGCGCACCGGGGTGACCATGCCGAGGCGGCAGACGATTTCGGAGCCGACCAGCAGGGCCTCGAGCAATTGGCGACCGGAAAGGCGGGCGGACTGCGCGACGGGCAGGATGGCGGCGGCGATGGCGCAGGTGGCGTGGATATTGGTGGCGAGATGGGTGTCGTCGAATTCCAGCACGGCCGCGGCGACGCCATTGACGAAGGCGGCATTGGCCGGCGAGGTCGCGCGGGCATCCATCAGGCTATGGGCGCCGCGCCCCCCGGCATCCGCATCGGCAACGGCGCGCCGGGCGGCCTCGACATTGTCGTGGCCATTGGAGGCAATCATCACGCCGATCACGTCGAGCAGCCGGAGCTTGGTGTTGTGGACCACCTCGGCGGGGGCGGCATCCAGCGAAAAGCCGATCGCCCAATCGGCCAGCTGCGAACTCACACCAGTCATGGGCATCCCTGCTACAGTGGCGCCCCGATCGGGACGCGGATCTCAGAAAGCGGCGGCCGGCAGCTTGGTCATATGCGCTGCCGGCCGCCAGGGTGTCGTGCGATTATTTGGCGAGGCCGAGCCCGGTAAGCAGGGTCTCGAAGCGCTCATAGTCGGAGCGCAGGGCCGAATCGAGCATGGAGCCGGTCATGAAGCGCGGCGACACGCCGGCCTTGCCGAGCCTTTCGACGAAGGCCGGATCGGCATTGGCCTCTTCCAGCGCCGCCTCGATGGCCGCAACGACGTCGGCGGGCATGCCGGCGGGACCCATGACCATCTGCCAGCCGGTGCCGGTGATGCTGTCATAGCCGCTTTCGAGCAGGGCCGGCACGTCGGGGAATTCGGCGATGCGGTCGGCGCCCGGCACGGCCAGTGGCGTGACCGTATCCTGGCGCACCTGCGGAATGGCCGCGGCATCCATCATGAACTGCACGTCGCCGGCCAGGACGGCCTGCACGACTTCGGCAGCACCCTTATAGGGAATGTGGGCGGCCTCGATGCCCATGACGTTGAGCATATCCACGGTGGCGACGTGGCCAGTGGAGCCGACGCCAACCGAGCCGTAGTTCATCTCGCCGGGATGGGCTTTGCCATAGGCGACAAATTCTTCGAGGTTGCTGACCTCAAGCGACTTGGAGGCGACGAGCATGCGGACCGCTTCACTGACATTGGCGATGGCAGTGAAATCGACAAAGGGGTCAAAGCCGACATCGGCCAGATGCGGCGCGGTGGTGAAGATGGCATTGCCTGCCAGAAGGAGGGTCGAGCCATCGGCCGGTGCGCGCGACACCTGCTCGGCGCCGATGGCGCCACTGGCGCCGCCCACATTCTCCACCACGAAGTTGACGCCCAGACGCCGGCTCAGCTCATCGGCGACCAGACGCCCAACGGTGTCGCCCGCGCCGCCCGCCGCGTAGGGCACAACCATGGTCACCGTGTCGACAGGATAGGTCCCCTGCGCCCAGGCGGGGCTGGCCGCCGTCAGTGTCATGGCCGCCGCAATGGTCAAACCCGCATACATGTTCATCACTCACCTCCCAGTGCGTTTTTTTGGCACTTATACCGTTTGGCAGCTAGCCCGGTGTGGCGCATGGAGACGCTCCTGGCTTTCCGTCTGCCGGAAAGTGCCATGCCGCGTCTTGGCGGAGCCGGGGCAATTGCTGCACAGCCAGTGGTTCGGATGGTGAGATGGTGGGCGGATCCCACGAGAGGGGCGCGGCGCCGAGTGGTCGGCGCCGGCCGGTTTACTCGAACCAGGTGGTTCCGGGATATTGGTGGGCCTTGGCCACTTCTTCATTCAGCTCCAGCCCAATGCCCGGCCGGTCGCTCAGGGTGATCTTGCCGTTCTTGATGATGTCGCCGCCATCGGTGATCGTCGACCAGTAGTCGCGGTGGAACCAGTGGAACTCCAGCACCAGGAAATTGGGGATGGTGGCGCAGACATGGGCCGATGCCATGGTGCCGATCGGCGAGGACACATTGTGCGGCGCGAAGGGGATCGAATAGAGATCGGCCAGCTCCGCGATCTTGCGGCATTCCGACAGCCCGCCGCATTTGGGGATATCGGGCATGATGATGTCGACGGCCTGCTGCTCGAGCAGCTTGCGGAAACCGTGGCGCAGATAGAGGTTTTCGCCGGCGCAGATCGGGGTCGAGGTCGAGCGGGTGATCTCGGCCATGACGTCGATATTTTCGGGCGGCACGGGCTCTTCGAGCCACATCAGCTGGAGATGCTCGAGATCACGCGCGAGGCGAATGGCGCTGTGCTTGTCGAGACGCGTATGCAGGTCGCACGCCACCTCCACACCCTTGCCGGCGGCTTTCACCACCATCTCGGCCAGCTGCACCATGCGGTCATGCTCCCACTTGTTGGGAGTCATGTTGAACTTGTCCTTTTCGTACCAGCCGGTTTCCGAGCCGGTATGGCCATAGGCGCGAATGTCCAAGTCGACCTTGAGTGCGGTGAACCCGGCCGCCAGGACCTGATCCACCTCGGCCTGCACCTCGTCCATATTCATGCCGGGCGAGACTTCGCAATCGCAATAGACGCGGATGTCGTCGCGGAACTTGCCGCCCATGAGCTCGTAGATCGGCACCTTGAGTGCCTTGCCCTTGAGATCCCAGAGCGCGATCTCGATGCCCGTCAAGGCGGTGATCAGCGCGCCGGCAAAGCCGCCCTCGAAGACGAGGCTGCGGCGGATTTCCTCGAAGAGCGCATCGATGGCGAAGGGATCGCGGCCGATCAGTTTTTCGGCCAGTTCCTTTTCGATGATGGCTATGGCCTGGTGGCCGCCATGCACGCATTCGCCCAGGCCGGTAATGCCGGCATCGGTTTCGATCCGCACCCAGAGATGCATGCAATGGCCACTGGTCGCGGCCGTCTTGACTGCTGTGATCTTCACTTGGCTCCCCTCAGAACCTGATATCCCCACCCTGGCGCTAGCCCGATATGCCCGCCATGGGCGCCACCGGACACTGCGTTACGCCAGGACCTCCTCTGCCGGATCCGCGAATGCCGTGACGCCGACATGCAGGTGAGACTGCAGGGCGTATTGGTAGCGAATCCGATCTCTCAGCTCCAAGGCGTCCACCACGGCAGCATGCTGCTCGTAGGTGTCGTCCGTGAAGTTATGCAGCTCCTTGCCGCGTTCCATGATGCGGATGATGACCGGTTTCATGATGCGATAAACGTCGCGCACTGCCCGATTATCGAGGATCGAGACCAGGCGGAGATGGAAGCGGAAATCCATCTCGGAGGCTTCCGCAATGGAGCCGGCGGCGCGCAGCTGTGCATTGATGGACCGCATGGCCGCGATATCGTCGGGCCGCATCTGATCGAAGATGGCATCGACAGAGCCGACCTCGATCAGCTTGCGGAAGCCCTGGATGTCGTTGAACGTGCGGCGCGAGATGTCGAGCGTATTGAACGAGAACAGGTCGAGCGCGCGCTCCATGCGGTCATCGACGATGATGGCGCCCACCTTGGGGCGCACAGAGACGATGCCATAGGCCTTCATGATGCGCATGGCCTCGCGCACCGTGTTGCGGCTGGCCTGAAAGCGCTCGCACAATTCCCGCTCGGTGGGCAGGCTGTCGCCCACGCCGAGCCCCCCGTCGGAGATGAGGCCACGGATGTTGGCCACCATGGCATCCACCGCCGAGGGGATAGAGCTGCGCACAATGGAGGCGTTCAGCGCGCTGCCGGCTGCCCCCATCCGAGACGGATCGTTCATCCCTTGACGGCCCCGACGGTGAGACCTTCCGAGAGGAAGCGCTGGGCATAGACATAGAGCACGGCGACCGGAATGGCCGTCAGGAGCGACGCCGCCATCAGCTTGCCCCAGGGCAGGATGTCGCCGACCACCAGCGATTGCAGCCCGATCGGCAGGGTGCGCAGGGACTCACTGGTGATGAAGACAAAGGCGAACAGGAATTCGTTCCAGGCATTGGTAAAGGCAAAGAGGGTCACCGACAGGATGGCAGGCGCGGCGAGCGGCAGGGTGATGCGCCAGAAGATGTAGAGCTGACTTGCGCCATCGATGCGCGCCGCTTCCTCGAGTTCGATCGGGATGGATCGGAAATATCCCATTAGCACCCAGGTGGCGAAGGGCAACAGAAATGTCGGATAGGTGATGATCAGCGCGGTGTGGCTGTTGATGACGCCCATGGTGGTCAGCGTCTGGTAGAGCGGGATGAACAGCAGCGTGCCGGGCAGCAGATAGGTGATGAGCAGCAGCGTGGTCAGCAGGCCCGCGCCGCGGAACCGAAGGCGCGACAGAGCATAGGCGGCCAGCGAGGCCAGGGCCACCGAGACCAGCGTGCTCAGGGCCGCAACGAAGACCGAGTTCATCAGCCAGGTCAGGAAAGGCGTATCGCGCAGGAGCGAGGTATATTGCTCGGTGGTGGCCGGCTCGGGCCAGAAGATGGAGCGCCGCTCGCTGATCTGCGTCGTGGTCTTCAGCGAGGTCGTGATGATCCAGTAGAAGGGGAACAGCACGAAGACCAGCAGCGGGGTCAGCACCAGGAGGCGCGCCAGCGGGCCGGCATTGGAACGCGCCTGCTGCCGGAAGATGGGCTGCAGCGGGGACCGGCCGGTGGCCACGCGCACCCGGCGCACCACCCATTCCATGGCGGCGAAGACCAGCTGAATGGGCAGGAAGAACAGGTCGATGATGATGTTGACCAGCCAGGTGCCGCCCGCGAGCAGGCGGTCGGCAAAGCCCGGACCACGCTCGGAGGCGCCATCGCGCCGGTCATCGTGGCGCATGAAGCGCGCCAGCAGCCAGATCAGGATGGCCATCAGGGGCGCAACGCTGAAGGCGATGGCGATGCCCGGACCATATTGCAGGGAGCCGAGCGCCTTTTCATAGGCCAGGATGGAATAGAGCTTGGTGGCGCCGCTGGGCCCGCCGCCGGTCATCAGGAAGGGCAGACCGAACTGGTTGAAGGTGGAGATGAAAGACAGCAGCAGGGTGACGACGATGACATAGCGCAGGCCGGGCAGCGTGACATTGCGGAAGCGCTGCACGGCATTGGCGCCATCGACCTGCGCGGCCTCGAGCTGTTCGCGATCGACCGCCTTGAGGCCGGCCAGCAGCAGCAGGACGAAGAAGGGAATGCCTTTCCAGACATTGACCGAAATGATGCTGCCCATGGCCATGCCGGGATCGGACAGCCAGCCGAGCGGACGATCGATGACGCCCACACCCTGCAGGATGGGATTGAGGCCGCCGAACATGGGATCGTAGATGCTCTTCCAGGCCAGGGCGGTGACGATTTCCGGCACGATCCAGGGCAGCAGCATGATGCCGCTGAGCAGGCTGCGGAACGGCAGGCGGCTGTTGAGGATGAGCGCCACGGTCATGCCGATGACGAATTTGAGCAGGAGCGACCAGAAGGTGAACTGGATGGTGTTCTGCATGGACTGCAGGAAGTCGCTGCTGGTCCACAGGCGCTGATAGTTGCGGAACCCCACGCTGGTGGTTTCGCCGGTCAGGAAATTGAGCGATGTCGTGCTGATGAAGATGGCGCTGACAAAGGGCCAGAAGATCAGCAGCGCCATGATGAGCACCATGGGCAATACAAACAGGTAGCCGACCTTCCAGTCGCGACCGAAGAGGTTTTCCAGACGCTTGCGCAGCGTCGGACGGGCCTGAGCCGAACCCATCGTCGTCAAGATCATCCGATCTTCCATGCCTATGCTCCATCGGGGCCCTGAACCCCTGTCGAAAGAGAAAGCAGCCGCGCGGCTCACAGGCAGCGCAGGCACCGGTCAGTCGATAGACGCGACGGGGCAGCAGACTGCCCCGTCGCGCGGCCCCAGATGGGCTACATGATGCCGCCTTCTTCGAAGATCTGGACGATCTTGTTGTGGGCGTCGGTCACGGCCTCCTGCGAGGTCATGCGACCGGCAATCACGTTGCCCATCGACTGTTCCAGCACGCCCTGGGCGCGGATGGCGTCGATCTGCGCGGCCGGCTGGGCCGGCCAGGACGGGCCGATGAACGGCTCCGGCACGCTGACCTGGTCCTTGATGATCGCGTAGTTCGGGTCGGCCGCGATCAGCTCGTCGGTCCAGAGGTTTTCATAGGCGGGCATGAACAGGCCGCCGGCAACCGCCGACATCGGGGTGAAGTTGGCCGGGTCGAGCAGGTCGAGGGCCAACTGCTTGGCGAGCTCGACATTGGGCGCGCCCTTGAAGACGGTCAGCCAGCCGCCCACGGCACCGCCATCGCGGCTGTCACCGTTATTGGCATTTGGCTGACGCAGCAGGACCGTGCCCGGGAAGACCGGGTTGTTGTCGCGCTTGGCCGCCGCATAGACCGAGAAGGCGTTGTGCGTATAGCCGACGCTGCCGGCGAGATAGGCCTCGTTGTTGGAGATATCGCCCCAGCTTTCGACGCCCGGCGGCAGCATGGCGGCGTATTTGCCGTTGCGATCATAGGTCTCGCGGACGAATTCATAGGCCGCGACGGTTTCGGGGGAATCGAATTCCACCTTGGTGCCGGTGGCGTCGGTGAAGTGGCCGCCAAAGGCATTGAGAATGCCCGAGGCCACGCCCCAGCCGTCGCCGGACTGGTTGACGGTGAGGCCCCAGCCCCAGAACTCGTTGTCCGGGTCGGAGATGGCCAGAGCCGCCTCGCGCCGCTTTTCCCAGGTATCCAGGCTCGCCGGATCGATGCCCTTTTCGGCCAGCTTGTCGCCGCGGAAGAAGGTACCGGTGGTGTTGGCGATGAAGGGGATGGCCATCCACTTGCCATCGATCTTGCCGATGCTTTCGGCATTGATGCCGCGCATGACATTGCCGTAGCGGCTGATGGCTTCCTCGACCACGTCATTGACGTCCTCGAGCAGGCCCAGCAGGTGCATCTGGGGCACCGAGACGTTGCTGGTATAGGCCAGATCGGGGGGATTGCCGGCCTTAACGGCGGCCGACATCTTGCCCAGGAAGTCGCCGAAGGATTCCGGATTGGTGGTCGAGATATCCAGCTCCGCACCATTGGCGGTGGCGAATTTGGTGACGGTGTCGCGGAACAGGTTCTGGGCCGCTTCGAAATATTCGGTGCGGTGAATGACGGTCAGCTTGCCGGCGGCGCCCTGGGGCAGGTCCATTTCCGGGGCGGCGTCCTGCGCAAAGGCGGGCAGGCCGTTGCTGGCAGCCCATAGGCCGATACCGGCCGCCCCGCCGGTCCTCAACACGTCACGGCGATTAAACTTATTCGACGTCATGCTTCCGTCTCCTCCTGTTGAAACATGGCTGAGCGCTCGCGAACCCATCGGGTGGCGTGAAAAACTATCGCAATGCGCCTCGTCCTCCCCGGGTGACCGAGCCTCCCGCTCCGTCACGCGTTTCCACCGCCACGCGGGTCTTTTGTCCCATCATTGGCAGCGAATAGACAAGAATTAGGAGAACAATGGGCAAGGAGTCAACCGTTTGTCCCACAAAAGACTTGATGCGATTTTGCGGCCGCATTAGACACGAGGTGGGATGCGATGACCTGCGCCCAGCTGCCGGGGAGGGCAGCGGGCCACAGTGGTGATTGCGTTATCTGTTGTTGAGCTTGCCGGCCGCGCCAAGGCGGGCGAGCGCCCACCATCGACCTGGGGAGGAAAAGATGGGTGCCGTGACAATCCGAGACGTTCGCAAGAACTATGGCAGCGTGGAAGTGCTGCACGGGGTATCCATCGACATTGCGGACGGGGAGTTCGTGATCCTGGTCGGCCCCTCCGGCTGCGGGAAATCGACGCTGCTGCGGATGATCGCCGGCCTCGAGGACATTACCGGCGGCGAGATCGAGATCGCCGGGATGGTGGTCAACGACCTGGCGCCCAAGGACCGGGACATCGCCATGGTGTTCCAGTCCTACGCGCTTTATCCGCACATGACGGTGGAGGAGAACATGGCGTTCTCGCTCCGCCTCGCCCGGGTGCCGAAGGACGAGATCAAGCGCCGTGTCGCCAGCGCCGCAGTGGTGCTGGGGCTTGACCCCTATCTCGAGCGCTATCCGCGCCACCTGTCGGGCGGGCAGCGGCAGCGCGTCGCCATGGGGCGCGCCATCGTGCGCAATCCGCGGGTGTTCCTGTTCGACGAGCCGCTGAGCAATCTGGACGCCAAGCTGCGGGTGCAGATGCGCAGCGAGATCAAGCTCAATCACCAGCGGCTGAAAACCACCACGGTCTATGTAACGCATGACCAGGTCGAAGCCATGACCATGGCCGACCGCATCGTGGTGATGCATTCAGGCAATATCGAACAGATCGGCACGCCGCTCGAGCTTTACGATCACCCGGCAAACCTGTTCGTGGCGGGCTTTATCGGCTCGCCCGCCATGAATATCATCGGCGGCACTGTTGCCGGATCGGCGTTCCGCTTTGCCGATGGCACAAGCATCGACCTGGGCGCCCTGCCCAAGGGCGTCAAGGACGGCCCGATCACCATGGGCGTGCGCCCCGAACATCTGCGTCTCGACCCCAAGGGCATCATGGCCGAGGTCGTCGTCATCGAGCCGACCGGCTCGGAAACGCAGGTGACGCTGAGCCTGGGCGGGCAGGACCTTGTCGGGGTGTTCCGGGAGCGCATCAGCGCGCAACCCGGCCAATCCATCGGCATCGCCTTCGACAAGAGCCTGCTGCACCTGTTCGACAACGACACTGGAAAACGCATCCTGCGCTAAGGCTGCGCGGCGGCAGGTCAACAAGATTGGGCCCTTGCCCCCCAGTGGCACAGTCAAGCGCATTGAGTCCGGGCTAATGCGGCCGGGCCCAAATTAGCCGTCCAACCGCCTCGACCTGTCGGAGTTGCATTCGCTGGTGGTTGCCCGGCCTGTTGGGTGTCGGACCTAACCGCTTGGCTCTTTGCAGCCCTGACCATCTGAGTTCCTGGCACCTCCTCCGGCGGTCGCTATCCGGGTCGCCAGCGGGCCGACAGGTCGTTGCCTTCAGCATCTTCAAACCTGCGAAACCAGCACATTCCCGCCCCGGCCGGCCGGGACAACATGCTTGACTTCTCCTCGCATCCGTAATTAGTTCGATCAGTCACCGAACTAATTGAAGGCGTACGGCGTGTCTCAGACCACTCGTATTTCGCGGCAGTTTTCCCTTCGCTCCGTCATGGAGGTGATCGTGCAGGGTGGTTCGGTATCCCGCGCCTCCATCGCCAAGCAGACGGGACTCTCCAAGCAGACCATTTCCGAAATCGTACGCCAGCTCGAGGAAGAAGGCTGGGTGCAGGAAACCGGACGCACCAGCGGTCACGTCGGCCGTACCGCCGTTACCTATGAACTGGTCCCCTCCGCGGCCTATATCGTGGCGGTCGATCTCGGGGGCACCAAGGTCCGCGTTGCCATCTGCGATCTTTCCAGCCACGTCTTTGCCGAGGAAACCGAGCCGACCCACCCTGCCGGCGGTCAGGCCATCGTCGCCCAGATCGCGGCCCTGTGCTGGAAGACTGCCGACAAGGGCGGCGTCGCGCGCAACAAGCTGCGCATTGCCGTGGTCGGCGCGCCGGGCGCGCCGCAGCCTGAGACCGGCCGCGTGCTGCTGGCACCAAACATTGCCGGCTTCGACCAGATGGACGTGGCCGGCGCGCTGGAACAGGCACTCGGCTTTGAGGTGATGCTGGAAAACGATGTCAACCTGGCCGTTCTGGGTGAGAGCTGGCTGGGGGCCGGGCAGGGCATCGACAATCTGGCCTTCATCGCGCTGGGCACTGGCGTTGGCAGCGGACTGATCCTCAATGGTCAATTGGTGCGCGGCGCCACCAACGCCGCCGGAGAGCTGGGCTTTCTGCCCTTCGGCGCCGATCCCTTCGAGCCGGAATCGCTGCGCGCCGGCGCCTATGAACGCAAGGTCGCCTCGGTCGGAATCATGGCTCGCTACCGCGATGCAGCGGGGCATGACGCCACCGTGCCTGCCATATTCGAGCGCGCCAATGCCGGAGAAACGGCGGCAGTTGCGGTGCTGGACGAGACAGCGCGCTATCTGGCACGCGGCATAGGCGCCATCGCCGCGGTGGCCAATCCGGAAAAGGTCATTCTTGGCGGGTCCATCGGTGCCCGGCCGGAACTGGTCGAGCGGGTTCGCCACATGTTGCCGCTCTGCTTTCCCTACCCCGTCGAGATCGCGGCCAGCGTCCTGGGCAATCATGCTGCGCTGGTCGGGGCAGCCGCTATCGGGCTCAGCCATCTGCACAATACATTGTTCGGGACCGAAACCCCGGAATCGCGGATTTCCCTGCCGCCGGCCAATGCCGTCTCGCTGCGCGAGGCATTGCTATGAGCGCGAACCTTGAGGCACGGCTTGGTGCTGCCCTGGATCGCGACGATGCGATAGCGCTGCTGCGCGGCGCCATCGGTTGCGACAGCATCACCGGCAACGAAGCCAATATGGTCTCCTACCTCGTCGGCCAGATGCGGTCCCGAGGCGTGGACGATATCGAAACCGCGGACTTCCTGCCCGGTCGCCCCAATGTCTGGGGCGAACGTCGTGGCACAGGCGGTGGGCCGCGCCTGCAGTTCGTCGGCCATACCGACACCGTCCATGTCGATGGCTGGCAGGAGCACTGGGCCGGCGATGCGCGCGAAAATCCGTTCGGCGCACCGATTCTCGAGGGCGAGATCTGGGGTCGCGGAGCGGGTGATCTCAAGGCCGGCATCTGTACCAGCCTGGCGGCGCTGAGCCTGCTCGACCGCGCCGGCATTCGCCTGAAGGGTGACGTGGCCTACGCCTTTGTCGGCGATGAGGAAAGCGGCCAGCCTGGTACCGGCGTCTCTGCCGGGATCAAGCATCACCTCGCGCGCATCGAAGCTGGCTCGGTCGCCCGGCCCGATTTCTGCATCTATGTCGAGCCGACCCGGCTGGCGGTCTATCCGGCCCAGATGGGCTTTTTCATCGCCGACATTTCCATCACCGGCAAGTCCGCCTATTTCGGCGTGCCCGAACTCGGCCATGATGCACTCAAGGCCAGTCATGCGGTAATGGCGGCGCTTTGGGCGCATTCCGATGCCATATCGGCGCGCGCCGAACACCCGCTCGTCGGCAAGGGATTCCTGCTGATCACCACCCTGGCCGGTGGAGGCTTCATCGCAGTGCCCGAAGCCTGCACGCTGTCGCTGATCCGCAAGCTCCTGCCCGGGGAATCGCTCGATGCTGCCGCGGTGGAACTCGAAGCGGTCATCCGGGCTGCCGTCGCCGATCCGGCGATCACCATCGAGATCGCCTTTCCCGCCGGTCGGGACCATGCACTGGGTGGCTCGGCCACCGAGACCGACCCTGCCCACCCCGCCGTGCAATTGCTCAGCGACACAGTGGCGGAAGCGATGGCGGGGCGCGGCGGCATCGAGGGAGCGCCATTCTGGTCGGAAAGCCCATTCTTCGCGAACCGGCTGGGCGTGCCCACCGTCTATTGCGCGCCGGGCGATATCCGCAACTGCCACACCTTCGAGGAGCGCGTCAGCGTTGAGGAGTACCTCGCCGGCGTGGTCGCCTTCGCCAGTTTCATCGCCCGCTATTGCGGCGTGGAAGACCCATTATAGGGACGTCAATTCAAGGGAGACTGCACAATGAAGACCACCAAACTGCTGATATCGGCCCTTCTGGCCGCCACGCTGCTCAGTCCCGCCGCCTTCGCGCAGACGGTCGGCCCCAATGGCGAAAGCGCCACCCCGTCCTCCGATGTCGTGCTGGGCGACGAGGATATCGCGGCCCTCGCCGGCAAGGGCTACAAGGCCGCCCTGCTTTGGCACACCTCATCAGACTTTATCAATGCCGTGGCTGCCGGCGCCAATGACGAATTCGCCCGCGCTGGTGTCGATGTCGTCGTCACCACCGATGCCGGCTTTGATGCCGCCAAGCAGCGCTCCGACATCGAGACCGCCCTGGCCGCCGGTCCCAATGTCATCCTCTCACTGCCGCTTGATCCGGTCACCTCCGCCGAGGCCTTCAAGGAGGCTGTCGCCTCGGGCGTGGAACTGGTGTTCCTCTCGAACCTGCCGGCTGGCTATGTACATGGCACGGACTACGCCGCCATCGTCACCGACGACCTGTTCCAGATGGGCAAGCAGGCTGCGGATGTGCTGGCCGACGCCATCGGCGGCGAGGGCCAGGTGGGGTATATCTTCCACGATGCCGCCTACTACGTGACCAACCAGCGCGACCGGGCCTTCAAGACCACGATCGAAGCCGATTATCCCGGCATTGCGATCGTCGCCGAACAGGGTATCTCCGACCCGGCCCGTGCCGAGGAACTGGCCAGCGCCATGCTGCTGCAGAACCCCGAGCTCGACGGTATCTACGTCACCTGGGCCGAACCTGCAGATGGTGTGCTTGCTGCCCTGCGCAGCGCCGGCAATACCACGACCAAGATCGTGACGCTCGATCTCTCCGAGCCGATTGCACTCGACATGGTCAAGGGCGGCAATGTCGCCGGCATCGTGGCCGACGAAGCCTATGAACTGGGGCGCGCCATGGCAGCCGTCGGCCTCAAGGCACTGCTGGGCCAGGAAACCCCCGAATTTGTGGTTGCCCCTGCCCTAACCGTCACCGCCGACAGCGTCGCCGAAGGCTGGCAGCAGTCCCTGCATCGCGAGGCACCGGAATCGGTGCTCGCGGCACAGTAATCCTCCCGGGGGCGGGGGCAATGGTGCACCCGCCCCACTTCACTTCCAGGAGGCAGTCATGGCCACCCCTGACACCGCATCCGCAGCCCCCTCGCTGCTTGACCGCCTGACCGGGGCCAACCTGCAGCAATATGTGGTCTATGTCGGCTTCATCGCCATTTTCATCTTCTTCGCGGTGGTGCTGCGCGACAGCGGCTTCCTCACCCAGCGGAACCTGGTCAACATCATCCTGCAGACGGCCCCCGTGACCATTATGGCCATTGGCCTGGTCTTTGCCCTCTCGGCCGGCGAGATCGACCTGTCGATCGGCTCGACCGTCGCGGTCTCGGCGCTCTGCGCTGCCATGGCCATGGCGGCCATGCCTCAGGTGGCGCTGCCGGTGGGCATCGCGGCTGGGCTTGGCGCCGGCCTGGCGGTCGGCTTCGTCAATGGCGCATTGGTGGCCTGGCTACGCCTGCCCAGCTTCCTCGTGACGCTGGCGACGATGGGCCTCATTGCCGGGGTGGCGCGCTCGCTGACCCAGCTGCGCTCCATCCCCGTCACCGACCCCATGTTCACCGGCATCTTTGGCTCGGGGGCGGTGTTCGGTATTCCTTCGCTGGTCATCTGGACCATAGCCGCCATTGCCATCGGCCACTTTGCCTTCCGCCAGACCCGCTTCGGCGCTCATGTGCTGGCGACTGGCGACAATGCCCGCGCCGCCATGGTCACCGGCATCAAGGTGCCGCGCATCCGGCTTGCCGTCTTTCTGATCAGTGGCGCAATGGCGGGTTTGGCGGGCCTGCTCTATTCGGGGCGCCTGCAGGCCGCCAAGTACACGCTGGGCGAAACCGATCTGATGACGGTGATTGCCGCAGTGATCGTCGGCGGCACGCTGCTCAATGGCGGCAAGGGCTCCATCATCGGGGCGCTGGTGGGCTCGCTGATGATGGGCATGCTCAACAACGGCCTGATCTTGATGGGCCTTTCCGTTTCCGACCAGATGATCGTGCGCGGCCTCATCATCCTCGTTGCGGTTGCCGTCTCGCTGCGCGAAACGGCACGATAGGAGCCAATCATGTTTCTCGACGTTCTTCGCCGCCGCAACCCGGACTTCATCACCGCCGCAATGGCCCTGCACCAGGCAGGGCGGATCCCGGCCAATGCCTATGTGCTTGATCTCGACGCCGTCACGGCCAATGCGCGGGTGCTCAAGACCGAGTCGGACCGCCATGGCCTCACCATCTATGCCATGACCAAGCAGGTCGGCCGTTCATCGAGCTTCTGCCGCGCCGTAATGGCGGGAGGAATCGAAAAGTCGGTGGCCGTGGACATGGCCTGCGCCCGCGCCACCCACAATGCCGGCATGCAGGTTGGCCATCTGGGTCATCTCTCCCAGATTGCCCGCCACGAAGCCGATGCCGCCGCCGCAGTTCTACGTCCGGACTACTGGACCGTGTTCAACGACACCAAGGCCCAAGAAGCCGCCTCCGGCGCCAACAAGGCCGGCCGGATCCAGAACCTGCTCGCCCGCATCAAGGCCGAGGGCGACACCTTCTATCGCGGCCATGAGGGCGGTTTCGATGCCGAAGACATCCTCGCGGTGGCCGACGCGATCGACGCGCTCGACGGCGGACGCTTTGCCGGCATCACCACGTTCCCGGCTTTGCTGTTCGACCACAGCAGCCGCAAGGTGAAGCCCACGCCGAACCTTGCCACGCTCACCCGCACCGCCGAGGCACTGCGCCGGGCCGGGCGCACCGACATCGCGGTCAATGCACCGGGCACCACATCCTCAGTGCTGCTGGCGGCCCTGGCCGAAGCCGGCGCAACCCAGTGTGAACCGGGCAATGGCCTGCATGGCACAACGGCGCTGCACGTGGTGGAAGACCTGCCCGAACTGCCCGCCGTGCTTTACCTCACCGAGGTGTCGCATCTCTCGGGCGGCAAGGCCTATTGCTTTGGCGGCGGGTTCTATATCGACCCGATCTTCCCGGACTACCCCGCCAAAGCGATCGTTTCGCCCGAGCCGACCACCGCTGCTGACGCCCTGCGAGAAGTCGAAATCCCTCCGCCTGCCGCCATCGATTACTACGCCATGATCGACGCCACTGGCCCGGCCGCGCCGCGCCCAGGAGACACGGCAGTGTTCGGCTTCCGCGGCCAGGCTTTTGTCACCCGTGCCTATGTGGTGGGCGTGTCGGGCATTTCCACCGGCAATCCCAAAGTCGAGACCATCGAAAACAGCTTCGGCCAGCCCGAAGCCTGGCCACTCTAGGAGGCATGCGATGAACCAGCCCGTGCTCGCGCTCAACAATATCCGCAAGAGCTTCGGTGGCGTCGTCGCCATCGAGGATTTCAGCCTCACCGTCCACCCCGGCGAGATCGTCGCGCTGGTGGGCGACAATGGTGCCGGCAAGTCCACGCTGATCAAGATCATCTCGGGCGTCCATGCCCCGACGTCAGGCAGCATCGTGATCGAGGGTGAAAGCGTCGCCATGTCGAGCGCCACCAAGGCGCGCGAGCACGGCATCGAAGTCGTCTATCAGGACCTGGCGCTGGCCGACCAGCAGTCGGTCTACATGAACCTGTTCCTCGGCCGCGAGCTCACCAGGGGGCCCTTCGGGCAACTTGACCGAAATACCATGGTGGCCGAAACGCAGCGGCTGGTTGATGAACTCGACGTTCGTATTCCCTCGCCGCATGCTGCGATCCGGGACCTGTCCGGCGGCCAGCGCCAAGGCATAGCCATTGCGCGCGCCACCCGCTGGGCAAAGAAGCTGATCCTGCTCGATGAGCCCACGGCTGCCCTCGGTGTCGCCGAAACGGCACGGGTCGAAAACATCGTTGCCTCGCTCAAGGCCCGCAATATCGGCGTGCTGATCATCAGCCACAGCCTCGACCAGGTTTTCCGCCTGTCCGACCGCATTTGCGTGCTGCGTCGCGGCAAGCAGATCGGCATCCGCAAAACGGCCGAGACGGACAAGAACGAGATCGTTTCGATGATCACCGGGCTCGAAGCAGCTTAGCGCCCACGCTGGCACAAATAGCGGGTGACGCCTGATCTGTCTTTCAGTGCATCCCGCCAATCTTTGGAGGAACATCAGAATTTGGGTGGTGGCGGACCTCCTGCAGGGTCTCGCGTGTCGGACCGTCCGCTGGCGGCCTCGCCTGACCGCCCGATGGGAATGATCTAGCGTAGTTTGACGGCGTCTTGCCGACATATTGAAAGAAGGCGCTGGAAAAGGCCGAACTGGATGAAAAGCCAACTTCAAAGGCGGTCTGGGTAACCGACAGTCGTTCCTTGCGCAGCAGTTCCATTGCGCGGTTCATCCGCAGCTCCCGGACAAAGTCCCGCCAGGTCTGGCCCAGTTCGACTTGCATGTGCCGCCGCAGGGTGCGCTCGGACATGCCTGCGAACTGGGCCGCTTCCGGCAGTGTCACGCTCGGTCCGCGACGGGTGGCGAAGTCGATCACCTTCTGAAGGTTGGAGTTTTCCGCATAGGGTGTCCACAGGATGCGTTCGTGGCGGAACCACTCGGGGACCATGTCACCAAGCGTGATGTAGAACGAACGAGCCTTGCGGTCGCGCGTGCCGGTGTCGGGGCCCCAACGCAGGGAATGCTGCAACAAGGTGGCCGCAAAGTCGCCGACCGGGCCGACCCAGCAGCCATCGTGATGCCAGCTGACTTCTTCATGGCAGAACTTGGCGACGAGACCCGTCGAGAGGACGCGGGCGCGAAGGCGAAACATGCGCCCGGGTGGAATATAGACCATGTGATCGGGAGGAATGACCCACTCGCCGGCATGGCCGAAAAGCTCAAGCTCACCCGTCAGGCAGCGTACAAGCTGCCCTCCGGCCTCTGCCTCGGTCTCGAAGTCGAAGCGGCCCTCGAAGGGCTGGGAATGGCTCGACATATCAGATCGCACCGCAAACCAATTCTCCGTCACCTGAACTTTCATTGGAATCCCCGCTTGTCCGAACTTCGCTTATAATTGTCCGAATATCGAATGCAGGACAAGTCCGATATCGGCAATATCCTGGCAGATCGCATATTAGAGGCCAACGCGAATGGTCCGCGGTTGACGGAGGAGAACCAGATTGAAAATGGCCAGTTCACAGGCCCCGGTGCTGACACTGGCGCAACTGAACAAGCGCTTTGGCGGCACCCATGCCGTACGCAATGTCGGTTTCTCCCTGGCGGGCGGCGAGATCGTGGCGCTGCTCGGCGAAAATGGCGCCGGCAAGTCGACCCTGATCAAGATGCTGGCCGGGGTTCATGCGGCCGACAGCGGTCGCTTCCTGTTCCGCGGCGCTGCCTTCGATCCCCGTGACGGCCATGCCGGCATTGCCTTCATCCATCAGGATCTCGGGCTTATTGAATGGATGACGGTGGCCGAGAACATCTGCCTGATGCGGGGCAATTACCCGCGCCGCTTCGGCCTCATCGACTGGCGGCAGTCGAGCAAGGCAGCGCGGGCAGCCCTTGCCATCGTTTCGGCGGATATCGACCCCGAGACACGAGTGCGGGACCTGACGCGCACGGAAAAGTCGCTCGTCGCCATCGCGCGCGCCCTGGTTCACGACGTGCAACTGATCGTGCTCGATGAGCCTACTGCCAGCCTGCCCCAGGCCGATGTCGAGATACTGCACAAGGTTCTCAGATCGCTGCGGGCACGCGGCGTTGCGATCATCTACGTGTCGCACCGGCTCGACGAAGTCTTTGCCATAGCGGATCGCGCCGTGGTGCTCCGCGACGGCTATCTCGTCGCCGACGAACCTATTGCCGGTCTGGATGGCGAGCGCCTGGTCGAACTGATCATCGGCGGCATGGCGAAGGACGTATTCGTTCGTCCACCACGCCCGCAAGGCACCGAAGTCGTACTGAGCGTGGACGGACTTGTCGTCCAGGACGTTGGTCCCGTCAGCTTTGCACTGCATCGCGGCGAGGTGCTCGGTCTGGTCGGGCTTCGGGGCGCGGGTCAAGAGGCAGTGGGGCGCGCACTCTTCGGCCGCGCGTCCATCGGCGCGGGCGAGGTGCGCTTGCGGGGCGGTCCGGCAATTGATTGCCGCAATCCGCTCGAGGCCATCCGCGCCGGCATAGTCATGGTGGCGGGCGACCGCTACGAGGAATCGGTGGCCCGTGGCCTCACTGTGGCGGAAAACCTCTTCCTCAATCCGTCGCTCACCGGGCGACGGATTGTGGATTTTGCAGCGCCGGAAGCGGAGGCCGCCAAGGCAGCCCAGATCGGTCGCACCTTCGATATCCGCCCCAATGACCCGTCGGCGCCGATCGAGACCCTTTCGGGCGGAAACCAGCAGAAGGTGGTGATCGCGCGCTGGATGCAACTCGACGCCGACGTGCTGATCCTTGAGGATCCCACTGCCGGGGTCGATGTCGGGTCCAAGGCGGAAATCTATGCCCTGCTGGCCAAGGCACTGGAGGATGGGCTTGCCGTTCTCCTGATCTCCACGGATTTCGAAGAGGTGGCGGCGCTCAGCCACCGGGCCTGCGTGTTCCGCAATGGCAGCATCACAACCGAACTCGAGTCCGAGCGGCTATCCGTCGAAACGCTCTTGAGCGCTGCATCCCTAGAAACAACGACAAGGCAGGAGTACGCCTGATGGAATCCTTGCGATCGACGGCGCTTGAGCCGACCGCCGGAGAACTCTCACACCTCAAACCGGGTGCCCGTCTGGCGCGCATCGTGCCGGTCTATGGCCTGCCCCTGCTGACGGTGCTGCTGATCCTGTTCTTTTCGCTGCTGCTCCCCGACACCTTTCCCACGGTGCTCAATCTGCGCGCCATACTGGGGGAGAAGTCAGTCATTGCACTGCTGTCGCTGGCGGCGATGATCCCGATGATGACGGGCCGTATCGACCTCACAGTGGGCTACGGCATCGTCATCTGGCACATCCTGGCGATCAGCCTGCAAACCGTCTACGGGCTGCCCTGGCATGTCTCGGTGTTCATCGTGCTATGCGGGGGCGCCTTGCTGGGGGCCATCAATGGCCTCCTGGTGGAAATCGCCCGTATCGACAGCTTCATCGCCACGCTGGGCACCGGCACCGTGATCTACGCCATCGCACTTTGGCATACAGACGGACGGCAGGTGATCGGCATGCTGCCGCCCGAATTTACCGCCATCCACACCACCAACCTGTTGGGTCTGCCGATCTCGGCCTTCTATGTGCTGGCCATTGCGCTGGTGCTGTGGATCGTCTCGGACTTCCTGCCGATCGGGCGCTACCTCTATGCCATCGGTGCCAATTCCCGCGCGGCCGAACTCAACGGCATCCGGACCCAGCGTTTCGTCATCGGCGCTTTCGTCGCCTCGGGGGTGCTGGGGGCACTGGCCGGCATCGTGCTCGCCGCCAAGCTGCGCATCGGCCAGGCCAGTGTGGGCCTCGAATTCCTGCTGCCGGCCCTGGTTGGCGCATTTCTGGGCTCGACGACGATCAAACCCGGGCGCGTCAATGTCTGGGGCACCATGGTGGCCGTGATCATCCTGGCAGTGGGCATATCCGGCATCCAGCAGATGGGTGGCGCCTTCTTTATCGAACCCCTGTTCAACGGCGCGACGCTGCTCGTGGCCATCGGTATCGCCGGCTATGCCCAGCGCCGCCGCGGCTCGGTGCGCCATGCCCGGACACCGGCACAGCCCGAAGCGGCGGCCGACCAGACATCCAAGTCCTAACGACCCGTCTTCAAGGAGGAAAGAAGACATGAAGAGACTGCTTCAGACAACGGCGCTTGCCAGCCTGCTGCTGGCCATGCCGATGGTATCGCCCGCCCGGGCCGATGCGGTGAGCGACGCCAAGGCCTATGTGGCCGAGATCACCAAGCCCAATCCGCCCTGGACCGGACCGACCACCGGACCGGTCGCCCAGGCCGGCAAGACCATCGTCTATGTGGCCGCCGACCTGCGCAATGGCGGCGTGCTGGGGGTGGTCAGGGGGGTCGAGGAGGCCGCTGCGGCCATCGGCTGGGACGTGCGCGTCATTGACGGCGGCGGCACGGTTTCGGGTCGCTCGGCAGCCATCCAACAGGCCATCGCGCTGGCCCCGGACGGGATCATCCTGGGTTCGGTCGACGGCAATGAACAGGCCGAGGGCATTCGCCAGGCCGATGCCGACGGCATCAAGGTCGTCGGCTGGCATTCAACCGCCACCACCGGCCCGTCGGACTCGCTGCCCATCTTCACCAACATCACCACCGATCCGCTGGAAATCTCGCGTGCCGCCGCATCATTCGTGGTCGCGGACAGCGAGGGCAAGGCCGGTGTAGTGATCTTTACCGACAGCGTCTACGAAATCGCCATCGCCAAGTCCGACGCCATGGCCGAGGTGATCAGGGCCTGCGACACCTGCACGCTGCTGACCACCGAGGACACGCCACTGGCCGAGGCCTCGACCCGCATGCCGCCGCTCACCAACGCCCTGTTGCAGCGCTACGGCGAGAGCTGGACCCATTCGCTGACCATCAACGACCTGCCGCTCGACTTCATGGCGCCTGTGCTGCAATCAGCCGGCAGGGCTCCCGATGGTTTCCCCCGAAACGTCTCGGCTGGCGATGGCTCGGAGGCCGCCTTCCAGCGCATCCATCAGAATTACTATCAGTGGGGCACAGTGGCCGAGCCGCTGAACCTGCACGGCTGGCAGGCAGTCGATGAACTCAACCGCGCCTTCGCCGGCGAGGCCGATTCCGGCTATGTCGTGCCGGTTCATCTTTTCCTGCCCCAGAATGTGAACGAAGACGGCGGCGCCAACTTCGTCTTCGATCCCGACAACGGCTACCGCGACGCCTACAAGGCGATCTGGGGCGTCAGCTAGCCACCCGATACCGGCGCACGGCACGCCCGTGCGCCGACCTTCCCAAATTGCCACAGGAGAAGTTCCAAATGCCCGGCGCATTCTGGCCAGATGATATTCGACTTGTCATTTCGATATCCATGCAGTTCGAAGCGGGCGGCGAGGCGCCGTACGGGCCGGGCGGGCCATTTTCGGGCTTTATCGACATGGATCCTACCTATCCCGATTTCCCCACCAAGAGCTGGTATCGCTACGGCTATGTCGAGGGCCTGCAGCGCATGATGGACCTGTGGGACAAGCACAGGGTCAAGGTCACTTCGCATATGGTCGGGTCCGCCGTCGATCGCAGCCCGGCGGTGGCCAAGGAAATCGTCGAACGCGGACACGAAGCGGCGGCCCATGGGCGTGACTGGATAATGCAGGTCAATCTGCAGGAGCCCGAGGAACGCAAGTTCATCCGCGACAATGTCGACTCGATCCGCCGGGCCACCGGCGTGGCGCCGACCGGTTACAATGGCGCGGCCATGCGGGGCACCATCAACACGCTCAAGATCCTGCAGGAAGAGGGCTTCAATTATCACATCGACGACGTGAGCCGCGACGAGCCCTTTGTCATCCCGGTGCGAGGCCGCGATTTTGCCGTGGTGCCCTATTCGGTGACGCTCAACGACATCATCCAGTTCGAAGGCTACAAGTTCACCAATACCGAGTACGAGCGCCAGCTCCAGGACGAGTTCGACGTGCTCTACGAAGAGGCGGCCAACCGTCGGCGGATGATGTCGATCTCGACTCATGACCGAGTGCAGGGCCGGCCCTTCAGGGTGCGCTCGCTCGATCGTTTCCTCAATTACGCCCTCAAGCACAAGGGCGTCGTCTGCCTGCGCAAAGATGAGATCGCAGCCTTTGCCCTGAGTGAGCCCAGCATCGTCCGCGACATCAACACACATGACGAATGGGCCGATTGGGAGCGCCGCAATGGCGCCCAGCGGATTACGCCGATCGCATAGGCCTGGAGCGCACCGTGACTGACATCGCAATCATTGGAGGGGGTATCGTCGGTGTCGCAACCGCGCACACGCTGCTGAACCGGCATCCCGGGATCAGCGTCACCGTGCTGGAAAAAGAAGACAGCCTTTCCCGCCACCAGACCGGTCGCAATAGTGGGGTTGTCCATGCCGGCATCTACTACGCCCCGGGAAGCCTAAAGGCCGAGTTCTGCCGGCGCGGCCTGGCAGCGACTTTCGCCTATTGTACCGAGCGTGGCATTGCCCTGGAGCGGCCCGGCAAGCTGCTGGTCGCCACCAGCCCGACCGAGATGCAGCGACTGGCGGCGCTGAAGGCGCGGGCAGAGCAGAACGAGCTGGAGGTGCGCGACGTAACGGCCGCCGAGCTGCGCGAGCTGGAACCCAATATCGTGGGGCTGGGCGCCCTGTTGAGTCCTGCAACCGGCATTGTCGATTATCCGGGCATGGTGCGCTCGATGGCGGCGGAAGTCGTAGCTTTGGGCGGCGACATCCGGTTTGGTGCCGAGGTGACGAGTATCACCGAAACCCCCAACGAGGTCCGCGTGGAGCTCGGCGACGGCCAGGAGCTGCGGGCGCGGCATGTCATTGCCTGTGCCGGGCTCAATGCGGACCGGCTTGCGGCCATGTGCGGCCTGGCCGAGGACTTCTCCATCGTGCCGTTCAAGGGCGAGTATTACCGGTTGGCGCCGCGCCACGACGCCGTCGTCAGCCACCTCATCTATCCGGTGCCCGATCCCGAGCTGCCGTTTCTGGGCATCCATCTGACGCGGATGATCGGTGGCTACGTCACCGTCGGGCCCAACGCCGTCCTGTCGCTGGCCCGCGAGAACTACGGCAAGCTGGCGGTGAATCCCGGCGATGTCGCCGACATGGCCCGGTCTCCCGGCTTCTGGCGGGTCATGCGGAACAATCTGCGTTCCGGCCTGGCCGAAGCGGCCAATTCAGCGTTCAAGCACCGCTATCTCAAGGCCTGCCAACGCTATTGTCCGTCACTGGAGCTAGGAGATCTAATGCCGCATCCAGCAGGTATCCGGGCACAGGCGGTGATGCGGGATGGCACACTGGTCCACGATTTCCTCATCAGAAACACCGCGCGCACTATCCACATCTGCAATGCCCCATCCCCGGCGGCGACCTCGGCGCTGCCCATCGCCGATCATATCCACAAGCTGGCTATGGGCACCTTTGCCCTCAAGGGAAACAACCCTGCTGCTTGACCTGCGGACCTGTCGCTGCCCTGGCCGGGGTAGAATGAGTACCGCGTTGGGGAAGGCCTGCTCATCCGGGCTTTTCGAACAGCTGTCATAGCTGAGATGGCTTCACCGGTTACGCCTTTGTGCCCACTTGATCTCGTCGGCCTCACTCCCTATTCCAACATCAGTGTTCTCAGGGCGGGGTGAAATTCCCCACCGGCGGTAATTGTGTCTTTCGGCACATCAGCCCGCGAGCGCCCATCCCTTGGGATGGGGTCAGCAGACCCGGTGTAATTCCGGGGCCGACGGTATAGTCCGGATGGAAGAGAACCGATGATTGTGCACGCGCGCTTTCCGTTCACCGGACAGCGCGTGTTCGTCGTCATTTGCCCTGGAACGCGTCTGTAGTGACGACGGAACGGGCATGAACACAGCCATAGGCATTTTCAATCCGGATATCTTGCCGCAGCCGATCCTGCGCGCCTTCGCGCGCGCGCTGGATGCGGCGCGGGCCAATGAAGGGGCCACGGCGCCCAACCCGCCGGTCGGCTGCGTGTTGCTCGACGCGGCGGGGCGGGAACTGGCCGTCGGCGCGCATAGGCGAGCGGGGCAGGCTCACGCCGAAGCTGGGGCCATCGCGCTGGCCCGCGCGGCCGGCCTTGCCGACAAGATCGACAGCGTCGTGGTGACGCTCGAGCCCTGCAATCACCAGGGCCGCACGCCGCCTTGCGCGGAGGCCATCCTGAGCACCGGCGCACGCCAGGTGTGGATCGCGTGCCGCGATCCCAACCCCCAAGTGAAAGGTGGCGGCGCCGAGCGGCTGCATGCTGCAGGGCTCGATGTGCACTTCTTGTCCGATCTGCGTCATCCAGGAGCCGCCCCGCTTCTTGCTGATGCCGAGCGGTTGCTTGCGCCGTTCTCAAAACGAAGCTGCACCGGCCGGCCCTTCATCACCATCAAGCAGGCCATCTCCACATCGGGGCTCATGCTACCGGCGGCGGGACAGAAGACCTTCACCAGCGCATCCTCACTTGAACTGGCTCATCGCCTGCGCCGCCGAGCCGACGCCATCCTCACCGGCTCCGGGACGATTTTGGCGGACAACCCGCTGTTCACCGTGCGGCATGTGCCCGACCACAGCGACAAGCAGCGCATGCTGGTCATTCTCGACCGGCGGCGGCGCGTTTCCGCGGACTATCCGGACGCCGCCCGGCAGCGCGGCTTCGCCGTGCATCTCGCCGATGATCTGGATCAGGCGCAGGACATGATCGGGGCTGCCGGCGGGATGGAAGTGCTCGTCGAAGCCGGCCCAACCCTGACCGCGCATATGCTTGAAACGGGCCTGTGGGACGAGCACGTGCTGATCGAACAGGCCGCCAGCGCGGACGGCACCGACCGGGTGACGTTGCGCAGCAATCGGGCCGCCACTTCTTTTTTAACGGGAAAGGAAAGAGATGTTCTCGGGCATCATTGAAACACTGGCGCCTGTGACGCTGGCCGCGCCCAGCGGCGGGTCGCTGGAAATCGAACTCGAAAGCGGTTGGCGCGACCTGTCGCTGGGCGAAAGCATTGCGGTCAACGGCGTGTGCCTGACCGTGACCCGGTTCGATGAAACGGGCCGGGCCCGGTTCTTCATCAGCCCCGAATCCCTGGCCCGCACCACCCTTGGTCGTCTTGCCGCGGGCGACAAGGCCAATCTCGAACGGGCAGTCACCCTCGATACCCGCCTCTCGGGACACCTGGTTCAGGGGCATGTCGATGGGCTGGCGCGGCTGGTGGAGCGGGTCGAGGCCGACGGCGCCTGGCGACACGTCTTCCTGCTGCCCGCCGCACTGGGACGCTATTGCGTCGAAAAGGGCTCGATCGCGCTCAACGGCATCAGCCTGACCATCAATGGCCTCGAGGACCGGGAGGATGGTGTTGCCGTGCTGGTGACCATCATCCCGCATACCTGGAACCATACCAATCTGCACGCCCTCGCCACCGGCGACGACCTCAATGTCGAGGTCGACGTCATGGCCAAATATGTGGAGCGCCTATGTCTGCCCTATCTCAGGCCCTGACCCAGTTGCGAAATGGCGGCATGGTCATCCTGGTCGACGACGAGGATCGCGAGAACGAGGGCGATCTCGTCATTGCCGCCGAATATGCGACACCGGACGCCATCAACTTCATGGCCCGCTACGGTCGCGGCCTGATCTGCCTGGCGCTGACCGGCGCGCAGGTGGACCGGCTTGGCCTTGCCCCGATGGTGGCCAATAATCGCGCGCGCCGTTCAACGGCCTTCACGGTTTCCATCGAGGCCGTCGAGGGTATCACGACCGGCATATCGGCCCATGACCGGGCCAGAACCGTGCAGGTTGCGAGCGACCCCGATGCGAGGGCTGCCGACATTGCCTCCCCCGGCCATGTCTTCCCGCTGCGGGCAGCCGAGGGCGGCGTGCTGGCGCGCGATGGCCATACCGAAGGGGCCATCGACCTCATGCTTCTGGCCGGCCTGCGGCCCGCCGGCGTGATCTGCGAGATCATGCGCGACGACGGGCAGATGGCGCGCCGCCCCGATCTCGATATCATCGCCCGGGAACACAATCTTCCCGTCCTGACGATCCGGGACATCATCGCCCATCGCCTGGCAAGCGAAACGCTGGTGGACGAGGTGGCGCGGTCCGAGCTGCCCACCCAGTATTCGCCCATCCCGCTGGAGGTTCGCGCCTTCCGCAGCCGCCTGGACGGCACCGAACATCTGGCCCTGATCCGCAATCCCCTGGGCAGCAGCCCGCTGGTGCGGCTGCATTCGGAGTGCCTTACCGGCGATGCGCTCGGGTCGCTGCGTTGCGATTGCGGGCCGCAATTGCAGGAATCGCTGCGCCAGATCGCCACCGGCGACGGCGGCGCCCTTATCTATATGCGGGGGCAGGAGGGCCGGGGCATCGGGCTGGCAAACAAGATAAGGGCCTATGCCCTGCAGGATCAGGGTCACGATACAGTCGAGGCCAATACCGCGCTGGGCTTTGCGCCCGATGCCCGCGACTACGGCATTGCCGGACAGATCCTGCGGGGGCTCGGCATCGCGCGGCTGCGGCTGTTGTCGAACAATCCGGACAAGGCCCTATCGCTTGAGCAGTTCGGCATCGACGTCGTCGCGCGCCTGCCGCTCGAAATCCCCGCCAATCCCCATAACTGGCGCTATCTCGCCACCAAGCGAGACAAGTTCGGCCACACCTTCACCCCCCAGTCTCCAGAGAGCCAGAATGTCTGAAACCACACCCCGCCTCGCCATCATCGTCAGCCAGTTCAACCCCGAGGTCACCCATGGCCTGCGCGATGGAGCGCTGGCCTATCTCAGCGAGAACGGCGTCGCGATTGCGCCGGACGATATCTACCCGGCCCCGGGCGCCTTCGAAATTCCGCTCATCGCCAAGCGGCTGGCGCAATCAGGCTTTGACGGCGTGATCTGTCTCGGTTGCGTCATCAAGGGCGATACAGCGCATTTCGAATATATCAGCGAGGCTGCCGCCCATGGCCTGATGCAGGCCGGGCTTGAAACCGGCAAGCCCATCACCTTCGGCATATTGACGACCTATACGGACGAGCAGGCCATCCTGCGCAGCCGCAGGGACGAGCACAACAAGGGCCGGGAAGCCGCCGCTGCCTGTCTTGAAGCCCTGCGGACGCTGGACGCCATCGGCGGCTAGGACACGGGGAGCGTCGCCCCGGCCCGGATTGGCTGCACCTGTTGGCCTCGCTGGCAGTCAGCCGCCCACTCAGCAGACCGGCAGCTTTCGGGAAAGGCGCCTGGATCACCGCGATACAGGCGGCTTGGGCCGGGGAATGCCGACCTCGGTCATGTCGATCTGGGGCCGGAACACTGCCTCGGCCTTGCGAACCGCCATTTCGATGCGGGCATTGATTTCATCTTCGCCCTCGGCATCGTCCCACACCGTGTCCTCCCACTGGGCGCTGCGCCTGCGGTCCGAGGGCCCCTGCGCGCCCTGGCGCGTCTGGATAAGCATCTTTGCCGCCTGTGTCACATCCCCGTGCACGCCGCTTATGATGTCGTAGGGCTCGACAGCGCCGGCACCGAGCAGGGCATGGACCCGATAGCGCCGTGCGCGCATCCGTCCGAAGAAATCGCCATCCTCGGCTAGCCGGCGCAGGATTGGTGAATAGATGTCATGCCCCGATTGCGTCGGCTGCGGCTCGTCATCCTCGTCGGCACGCGCAGGGGAGCGAACCCATTTGAAGATATCGCGCGCCTCGTAGAATTCACTCAGCGCGATCTCCGCCAACTCCATACGTCGCCGGCCGGCTTCCTCGTTCCGCCATGCCGATAGACTTTTGATCCCCTGCCAGGCAGCAAGCGCGGCAGCAATCGCAACAACCCAGTCCGGAACACTACCATAATCCATGCGGTCATCCCCTCATCACAGCGCTTGTATGACCATAGTGCCGAATGGAGTGTCGCCAAAGTCAATGCGCGTATTCGTATCGACCGGACTTGTCAGGATGACGCTCCTGCAGATGTCATTGGGCACGCCTCGCAATGGGCACAGGATCACCGTGAACCGCAACTGCAAGTGGGAACAATGCACGGCTCGGCTGCGCGCCCTCTGCAGGAGCCACGCAGGAACGTCCACCTTGCCTGACACATCGCGGCCGAAACCTGACCAGGAATGCGCTGCGGGGTTTCGCTACTGGCAGGTCAGAACGGGACACATTGGGACGGCAGAGCGTCGGCCAGCTCGTAGGCCATTTTGGTTGGCCAGAGGGTGATCTACACGGCGGCCCGCGTGGTTGAAATGCAGTCGGTGACGATGCGGTTTCGACCCGAGCGCTTCGCGTTGAGCAAGGCCGTATCTGCGCGGTGGAACACGCTGAGTACGTCCTCACCGCTCATCGCTTCGGCAGCACCCATGCTGATAGTGACGGGCACGCGCGCAGTAGCAATCGCGAGGCCTTCCACCATGCCACGTAATCGCTCGGCGACGTCGACGCAGCCCGCCAGGTCGGTGCACGGCAGGAAAATGCCGAACTCTTCCCCGCCCAGGCGACCTACGATGTCGGTAGCGCGCAGCCCCGATTTCAGCGTATCCACCAAGGCCTTGAGCACCTGATCGCCAACGTCGTGGCCATATTTGTCATTGATAGACTTGAAGTGGTCGGCATCAATCATGAGGCAACTGCTCGCCGACTTACTCCGGCGGCCCAACAGTAGCTCCCGCTCGCACATGTCGAAAAATGTCTTGCGCCTCAGTGCGCCTGTCAGGCCATCAATCGACGCCAGGTGCCGCAACTCAAGCTGCTCGTTGACGAGGGCGGCCAGGTCTTTCAACAGCCCCAATTCCTGCTGGCTGATGTCCCTCGGTGCAGTGTCGATGGCGCAAACGGCGCCAAGGGCAGCCCCGTCCGACGATACGACAGGATAGCCCGCATAGAATCTGATATGGGGATCGCCGACAACCAGAGGGTTGCTGTCGAAGCGCAAGTCCTGCGTTGCATCGGTCACAACCATCGCGCCATGTTCCAGCATGGTGTGGGCACAAAACGACGCGCTCCGAGGGGTCTCTGTAGCTGCCAGACCTATGCGAGACTTGAACCACTGCCGATGGTCATCAACCAACGTCACCGCGGCAATCGGCACCCGCAGGGCCGCTGCAACGATCCGCGTGAGGCGGTCGAAGGTCTCCTCTGGTGCTGTGTCGAGAATATCGTATCGGCGGAGGACCTGCAGACGCAGATCCTCGTTTGTATCGCTGGACAACAGCACCTCCTCTGCATCTGATTGGATCGTAATCTGCACAGCTTAACGATTGATCGCTCGGCCACGCAGATCCCACCATCCATTGGCATTTGTGATGCCTAAACAGAGTTCACCTGCCTCTCAAGGCAAGCACGGACCTGACCACGTCACTCCGAAGCTCACAGCGCCCTTTCCATTCTGGCGCCATTAGCGTCAAAGCGGAGGACGTCCGCATCGCTGGCCTGCAGCACGACCGCGTTGCCATGCACGAAAGCGGACGTGCCGGGCGTGCGGACAATCATCGGTTCGTCTGCGCCGATGTCGACATAGACGTAGGATTCGGAACCGAGATGTTCGGTGCGCAGCACCCTGCCCGCCCAGCCTTCGCCACTGGCGCTGACGGTCAGGTGTTCCGGACGCACGCCGATTGTTGTGGCACCAAACCGTGCCGCATGCTCGCCGGCCAGCAGGTTCATCTTCGGCGAGCCGATGAACCCGGCCACGAACAGGGAAGCGGGTCGTTCGTAAAGGTCCAGTGGCTTGCCGACCTGCTCGACCCGACCCGCATTGAGCACAACGATGCGATCGGCCAGGGTCATGGCTTCGACCTGATCATGCGTCACATAGATCATGGTCGTGTCGGGCAGCGACTGCTTCAGCGTCGCGATTTCGAGGCGGGTCTGCACGCGCAGGGCCGCGTCCAGGTTGCTCAGCGGCTCGTCGAACAGGAAGACCTTGGGATCCCGCACAATGGCACGGCCGATGGCGACGCGCTGGCGCTGACCGCCCGAAAGCTGCCGCGGCAGGCGCTCGAGCAGGGGCTCTAGCTGCAGCTTGCGGGCAGCATCGCGCACCTTGGCCTCGATCTCGGCCTTGCCGAGCTTCTGGATCTTGAGAGCGTAGGCCATGTTGTCGAAGACGCTCATATGGGGATAGAGCGCATAGGACTGGAACACCATGGCGATGCCGCGCTGCGATGGCGGCACCTTGGTCATATCCACGCCGTCGATGCTCAGCGTGCCGCCGCTGACCGTCTCCAGTCCCGAAATGCACCGCAGCAGGGTGGACTTGCCGCAGCCCGAGGGACCGACGAAAACCACGAATTCGCCGGACGGGATTTCCAGATTCACATTCGTGAGGATGTCGAAGGCGCCGAAGCGCTTGTCGAGATTGGTGATCGTGAGCTTGGCCATGGATGCAATTCCGTGTCGTCCTAACGGACGAACACGGCCTTTTCGGTTTCGCGTTGATCGAAGAGACGGAAGGCGGTTTCGGCCTCGTCGAGCCGGAAGGTATGGGTGGCAAGCCGTTCCAGGTCGATCTTGTGCGTGCCGATGGTCGTCAGGATGTCCTGGTATTCGTTGATGCCGAAATACCAGGAGCCGAACACGGTCAGCTGTTTACGGATGAGCTGGTCGCTGGGGCGGATGGTGGTCTGGGCATTTTCTCCGACAAAGGCCATGCGGCCGAGCGGGGCGAGCGCATCGAGCGCCATATTGTGCGCGACGGTGTTGCCCGAGCAATCGATGGCGCCGGTGAGGCCCTCTCCGCCCGAGAACTCCCGGATGGCCTCAACCGCCTGGGGATCGGTGGGGTCAAGCACCAGGTCGGCACCGAGCCTTTCGGCGAACTCCCTTCTTTCGGCAATCGGGTCGAGCGCCACCACCTGGCCACCCAGCGCCTTGGCCGCGAGCACTCCGCTCGACCCCATCGGCCCCAGGCCCCAGATGCCGATGCGCGACAAGCCGTTGACGCCCACCTTGCGGCAGGCGGAGAACAGCGTGCCGAAGGCATCGGTGGAGATGGCGGCGGCCACCGCAGACATGTGCTCCGGGACCTTCAACAGGTTGCGCCCCGGCACTTTGAGGAATTCGGCATTGCCGCCATCCATGGTGAAGCCGAGGCATTTCCACTTGGCGCAGAGGTGCATGTCGCCCCGCCGGCAGTGGGCGCAGACGCCGCAACCGACAGCGAGATAGACAGCGACGCGATCGCCGACGGCGAACTCGGTAACCGCCTCGCCGGTCGCCACCACGGTGCCTGCCGGTTCGTGGCCGCAGACGAAACCGCCCGTTGCCTCCCCGCCCCCGACCACGGCATTGCCATAGTAGAGGCTCAGGTCGCTGCGGCAGATGCATGAGGCATGCATCTCGACCAGCACATCGTCGGGACCGACCTCGGGTACGGGGATCGAACGGATTTCCACCTGCTTGTTGCCGGGAAGGAAGACGGCTTGCATCTGGGACACGGAATCTCTCCTGTTATTTGACGGCGCCGGCCGTGAGGCCGCGCACGAAGGATCGCTGCATGGCGAGGAACAGCACGACGAGCGGCGCGAAAGCGATCAGTCCGGCGGCAGCGATGCCGCCATAGTCGACGCCGTAGCGGCCCTGCAGGCTTGCCGCCCCCACGGTCAACGGCTTGAGGGTTTCCGTCTGGAACACCACCAGCGGCAGCAGGTATTCCTGCCAGGCGAACAGAAAGACGATCAGTCCCAGGGACATGAGCCCGGGCTTGACCACCGGTACGACGATGGTGAGGAAAATCTTGAGCAGGCCAGCGCCATCCATGACGGCGGCTTCGACCAGTTCATCGGGCACGTCCTGCATCACCGTGCGCATCATGAAGACCGAGAACGGCATCAGCAGCGCCGCCTGGGGCAGGATAACCCCGATACGGTTGTCGATGAGCCCGGCCGCCTGCAGGTTGCCGTAGAGCGCCACGATCACCGAAGGCGCCGGCACCACGAGGCCGGCCAGGAACAGTGCGAACAAGATTTCCTTGCCCGGAAAGCGCAGCTTGGCAAAGGCAAAGCCCGCCAATGGCGCCGTCAGCAGCACCAGGATGGTGACGCTGACCGCAGTGATGACGCTGTTCATGAAGTAGGTGGCAAAGCCCGCTTCATTCCAGATCCGGCCGAAATTGGCGAAATTGATCGGCCAGCTCAGCGTCAGCGGCCCGGAAAACAGGTCGGCCTCGCTGCGGATGGCGGCCAGGAAGACGAGATAGACCGGCACCAGCGCATAGAGCACAAATACCAGGAGGATGAGGTTCTGGATGAGACGGGTTTTTTTGGTCATGGCTTCCTCAGGAGTGCAAAGGCGCCGGCGCTGATGCTGAGGACGATGATGAGCAGCACCACAGAGAGGGTGGCCGCGTAGCCGAAGTCACCGACCAGGAAAAAGGTCTTGTAGATGTGGGTCGTCAGCACCTCGGTCGCATAGCCGGGGCCGCCCTGGGTCGTGACCCAGACCAGGTCGAAGAAGCGCATCGCCTCGATGGCGGCATAGAGCCCGAGAAAGAGCGTGGAGCCGCGCAGCAGGGGCACCGTGAGGTCCCGGAATTTGCGCCACCAGCTCGCTCCGTCGATTGAGGCGGCCTCGTAGAGGGCCGGGTCGATGGACTGGATGGCGGCGAGATAGATGATCACGCAGAAGCCGAAGAAGGTCCACGCGCCCACCACATTGAGCGACAGCAGCGCGGTGTCTTCCTGCGCCAGCCAGGCGCCGCCCAGCCCGCCCAGCCCGATTGCTTCCAGCCCGAAATTGAGCAGGCCGAAGATCGGATTGTAGATCCAGCCCCAGATGATTCCGGCGACGACCAGGGGAATGGTGCGCGGGATGAAGTAGATCGCCGCCAGCCAGCGCACCACATTGGCATTGCGCTCGGCCAGAATGGCGGCAATCACCAGCCCGGCCAGCAGTGGAAAGGCCAACGTCAGCACCACCCAGATGGCATTGTGCCAGAGCGCTACCCAGAACACGCCGTCACCGAGCAGTCGCTGATAGTTGGCAAGGCCGATGAAATCGCCGGCAATGCCGTTGTCCCAGTCAAAAAAGCTGAAGCCGAAGACCTGCAGGATCGGCAGGCCGACGAAGAGCAGGTAAAGGGCCAGTGAAGGCGCCAGAAACAGGTAGGCGGATCGGGTGGTCAGCATGGCGCACTCCCATTGGGGCTTGAAGCGGTGGGCTCCCGTGGAGCCCACCGGCAGCGAAGGGTGTCAGGGCACCCAGCGCTCGCCATTGTCGATGGCGGTCTGCCAGGCCGTATCCATGGCGGCCAGGAATTCATCGACGGTGACGTCGCCACCGATGAGCCGCTGCAGTTCGGCATAGAGCACCTGCGTCATGCTTTCGGGGAGCGTGGTATGCAGGTCGTAGAAGTTGGTATCCGGCGTCGCCAGGCCTTGGGTGTAGAACGACTTGACGATGGGCAGCGCATCCCACTGCTCGAGCTCCTCGGGGGTCGTGCCGATCGGGACGAGGAAGCCCTTCTCCACCCAGACTTCGCGGCTCGCCGGCGAGATCAGGCAGTTGATGTAGGCTGCCGCAGCATCCTTGACGTCCTGGCTGGCGTTGGCGGAGACCTGCCACTGCGAGCCTTCACCCCACATCGTGCCGGGCGCTACGCCCTCCCCGATCGGAGGCAGCATGAAGACGCCGAGGTCGAACGAGGCTCCCCGCGCCATGTCCTGCAATACCCAGGAGCCGGTGATGGTCATGGCGGCCCGGCCGGCCAGGAACAGCGCATTGGCTTCATCATAACCGATGCCGTTGAATCCGTTGGGGAAGTAGCCGTTCTCAGCCCAGGATTGGAACGTCTCGGCGGCAAGCTTGAACTGATCGTTGGCCCATGGCGTATCGCCGAACAGCACCGCCTCCTCGGCAGCCTTGCCGGCGCTCAGGCCCAGCAGCAGGCTCAGCGTATTGGTGGCCGGCCAGCGATCGCGATTGCCGAAGGCGATGGGGGTGATGCCCTTTTCCTTGAAGGCCTCCACCGCCGCCTGGAACTCGGCATAGGTGGTGGGGACGGCGATGCCGTTCTCCTCGAACAGAGCCGGGTTGTAGTAGACCCCCATCAGATCCTGCTCCATCGGCACGCCATAGATGGCGCCCTCGAAGCTGTTGCGACCACGGTAGAAGTCGTTGATGCCCTCCCAGCCATACTGCGTGTAGTAGTCATCGAGCGGGGCAAGGGCGCCGACCCGGGCATAGCCCGCCAGCACCGACGCGGCCGGCCAGGTATAGGCGAGGTCCGGCGTCTTGTTGGCTGAAACAGCAAGTCGATAGCTGTCGCGGATGCCGATCGAGGGCGCAATGGTGCGCAGCACCGTAGCGCCGTTGAGATCAGGCTCGCAGGTGCCGATCAGCTCGTCCATCGCGGGCCCGGCGGCGGTAATGCCCGCCATCGCAAACTGGTCCCACTGCGTTACCACAGTCTGGGCGGATGCCGTCTGGATCGAGACGCTGGCGGCGATGCCGGCAGCAAGCAGTAACGGCAGGTGCCGCTGGGTCGAAAGTGTCATAGTTTCCTCCTTCTATGAACGGGAATTGGGTAGCGTGCCGTTTCAGGCCAGCAGTGAGCGGATGTAGTCGTGAGCGCGTCGGGCCAGGTCGTCAGGCTCGACGTTGCGGCGATTGAAGCCGATCTCCATCGTCAGGTAGCCATCGAAGCCCTCGGTCTTGAGGGCGTCGAGCAGGCTGCGGTAGTCGACCACGCCGCTGCCAGGCGGCTCGCGGTTGACGTCGGCGAGATGGATGTGGGTCAGGTCACGGCCCAGGCGATGCACGTAGTCGGTGGGCACTTCGTTGCGATAGAGCGTGTGGAAGGTGTCGAACATTGCCTTGACGTTGGGGCGGTCGACTTCCGCCAGCATGGTGATCAGGTCGTCGCAATCGTCGACCAGGTTGCTGTCGGACGCAGTCGGCTCGACGGCAACGGTGATGCCCAGCGGACGCGCGAAGTCAGCGATTTCCATCAACGCCTCGCGGCTCCAGGCCCAGGCCTGGTCGCGGCTGGTGCCGTAGACCTGCCAGCCGGCAACATAGAGCAGTGTCTTGCCGCCCCATTCAGCGCAGAGCTCGGCCACCTGCTTGTACTGATCGATGGCGCCGGCACGCTCCAGGGGATTGGCCGAGGCGACGTTGAAGCCGGGGCCGCCGCCGGGGGCGGGCAGCATGCTCGACACGGCCAGCCCGTTGTCGTCCAGCACCTGCCGGATCTCGCGGCGGCGTTCCTTGGTGAGATATTCGGGATAAGCGTGCGGACTGGCCGCGCCGATCTCGATGCCGTCATAGCCGATGCTGGCGATGCGCTTGATGACCTCTTCAAGCGGATAGGCCGGCACCCATACCGGAAAGCTCGAATAGACCCAGGTATTGAACGCCAGTTTCAAAGGTTCCTCCTCCTTCAGGCAAAGCGGCTCCGACTTGGGAATCGGGAGATTCCAAGGGAGGGCGTCAGCTTTCTGCGCGCCGAAAAGTGTTTGTGTTGGTCCGTATGGCTTAGGGTACTGCGCCGGCCGGCAACACCCGAAAAGATGTCCAGAATGGATAAATTTCGCGCAGATTCGACGCTAGGAGAGATCGAGTTCGCGCATGACGGTTTCGGCGCGACTCTGCGCCGCCGCCAACGCGGCGGCACGGCTCTTCTGCCCGCTGAGCATGTCGTGAATTTCTTCTCCGGCAATGCCGATCAGGGCAGAAATGCCCGGTACTGGCGGACGTGGCCAGGCGCGCAGCACACCCTGGCGCGCGATGGCATCGACGATGCCGATGACCGGCGAAAGCGCCTGCACCTCGGGATCCCGGTTGACGCTGAAGCGCGGACTGGCAAGGCTGCCATTGGCCATGAACAGCTTGGCCGCGCCAGCCGATGTCAATGCCGTAAGCGCCGCCCAGGCGGGTGCTACCCTCTCCTCGGCAATGTTGCCCGGGATGGCGAGAGCGTAGCCGCCAAGCGGGGAAATCGGCCTGCCGCTCAGTCCCGTGGGCTGAGGCACATAGCCCGTCCTGCCGTAGGCCGGAGAAGCGGGGTCGCGCTCGAACAGGTTGACGAGCAAGGTGTGGGCATAGGCAAGCGCTGCATGGCCGCCTGCATAGGCACGGGCACGATCGTACCAGGTCATGGTGAGGATATTGGGCGGCGATACTGGCAGCAGTTCGGTCAGATAGTCGGCGGCGGCCTGGGCAGCTTCGCTGTCGAACATCGGGCGCAGATGTTCTGCGGTGGTGTCCTCCGGCATGAAGCCGTCCGGCGTTCGACCAAGGTTCACGATGGGCTGGCCGTGCGCGGCCATTACGACCATGAAGGTGTGGCCCAGTGCCGTCCCCCTGCCACCATTCCAGGCGATGCCGAAACGGCCATGCTCGGGCGCATGGAGGGCCCGGGCGACCTCAAGCGTCTCGGCCGTTGTTTGCGGGGGCGTCAGGCCGGCATCCTTCAGCAGGTCCGTCCGGTAGGCGAGCAGCTCCGCCGTGCTCAGCAGCGGAATGCCATACTGACGGCTCCGGCGGCGTGTGCTCGCTACAGCGTCCGGCAGGAAGTCGGCCATGTCCATTTTCGACCCGGCGATCAGGTCATCGAGGGGGCGTAGCCGGTTCCTTCGAACCATGTCGCCGAACCAGGGCAGGTCGCAGGCGATGAGATCGTATGCCGAGGCCAGGCGATGTCCGTTTTGGACGATTTCGTCCCGTAACCGGTCGATGGACAAGGCCTTGGAGCGGATCGGAACGCCCAGGATCATCTCAAACTGCTGTTTGAGCGCGTTCATGGCCATGAACGTCGGGTCGGCGTGAACCAGCAGGCGCAGACCGCGTGGCAGTGCGAGCTTGCTTTCCAACACGGTCGGCGGGGCAATCACTGCCGACATGTTGTCTGCCGGCTTCCGCACCGGCTGCGCGCCACGACCGGTCATCTGCTCGATCAGGCGGTGGGTATGGCCATTGAAAAGCTGCCACCGACGCAGCAGTTCGGAAGAGGGGTGCATGGAAAAGGAGCGGCCCGTGGTGGTGCGGGGACGCCTGACAATGAGGCCATCCTCGACCAACCCCTCGATAGCGCGGAAGGCCGTGCCGTAGCTGAGCCCGGATGCCGTTGCCAGGGACGACATAGTGGTCAGCCGGCCGCTGACGTGATTGCGCATCAGATGGAGCACGATGCCCAGGTTCCGGGGATCGATGCTCAGGCTATCGCTGCCTTTGCCGCGCAGGGCAGCGATGAACTCGATGGTTTCCAGCATGGCGGCATTCGACGCCAACTGGATATGCGACGAATCTGCCTCATAGGGCCCTTCCGGGAGTCCTTCGGCCGTTTCAGACTTCCGGCGCTTGCGGTTTATCGCCACGGATTGCACCTGATTTGGGCCGTGCCCCGACAGTCGGCGGTGGCCGGAGTTCAGCTTCGGTACGATACGCTCGGCATCTTCAGGAAGCAGCCACCCATCTGCAAGAAGTTCGTCGGTCGGCGCACGCACCTTGGCCACGTAATTCTGCTGCGCGCCGACGACGCCGCAGAGTTTGTGAAGCTTTGGCTGTGCCAAAATCGACCTGAGATGCCCGAAGGACCAGGCGCAGGCAGTTCTTCGACAGGCGTCGCGCGCTTGAGATAGGTGGCGGTGGGGACGTCGAGGCAAGACGCAGGGCTTCGACGAAGGCGATGGTCTCCAGCATGGCGGCATTCGAGGCCGAGCGGATCGGAGATGCCGCAGCGGCCCCGTAGGGACCTTCAGGCAGGTCACCGCCTTATCGGCTCTACGGGGTCGAGACGGTCTGGCCACTGCTGGCTCACCTTTCACGGCATGATGGCCGGTCGCCCGGTCGTCAGGCGGGACGTGTGCCCGCCTGGCTCAGGGCCACGGCGAGGATGATGATCCCCCCACGGGCGATGAGTTGCTGGGAATATTCGAGGCCCATCAGGATCAGACCGTTGTTGATGACGCCGATCATCAGCGCGCCGATGATCGAACCGACCACCGTGCCCTTGCCGCCGAAGAGGCTGGTGCCGCCTAGCACGACGGCTGCGATCACCGACAGTTCGTCGCCTTCGCCGAGTTGGAAGCGCCCGGTCTGCAGCCGGCCGGCATAGAGCATGCCGGCGATCGCGGCGGTCACCGCGGAGATAACGATGACCCAAAGCTTGATCTGGGCGGTATTGATGCCGCTGTAGCGCGCCGCCACAACATTGCCGCCGACCGCCAGCACCTGGCGGCCGAACTTGGTGCGCCGCAACACGACATGGCCGATGACGCCGATGACCAGCATCCAGACCAGCAGGGTGGGCACCGGCCCGATATTGCCGCCGCCGAAAATCGCCGGATAGGTGCGGTCGAGCACAGGAATGGCGGCGGTTCCCGAAATCCACATAGCCGTGCCCTTGGCGATGCCCATCATGGCCAGCGTGGTGAGAAACGTCGGGATCATCAGTCGCGTCGACAGGAAGCCGTTGATCAGCCCGACGGTAACACCGGTCATGATACCCGCCGCGATGCCGGCGGGCAGTCCACCCCAGGCGACCGCCATTGCCGTGGTCACCGAGGCGAGACCCGCCACTGCACCAACAGACAGGTCGATCTCGCCGGACGACAGCACCAGCGTCATCGCCACCGCCATGACGGCAATCACCGCGGTCTGCCGGGTGATATTGAGGATGTTGTTGGGGGTCAGGAAGCCCTTGTCGTGGAGCGTCAGGGCGAAGAACAGGAACACGACGACGAAGCCGATATAGATGATGTTCTGCCGCCAGGTGCGCTTGAAATAGCCCCAGGGCGTTTCGCGACCCGCGGTTGCCATAGTTTCAGACATGATTTCCTCCCCGCTGCACGATCAATTGCAGCTTCTGTTCGGCGCGCAGTTCGTCTGCATCGCCGGTGCTGTTCAAAAGGTCAGACTTGTCGATCGTTTCGACCAGCCGGCCGCCCGACATCACCGCGATGCGGTCGCTGACGGCCGCCAGTTCGGCGAGTTCGGACGAGATGAAGATGATGGACTTGCCCTCGGCCGCCAGGGCGCGCACGAGGCGCAGCACTTCGCCCTTGGAGCCGATGTCGATACCGGCCGTAGGTTCATCCAGGATGAGAATGTCCGGATCAGTCGCCAGCCACTTGCCGATGACGATCTTCTGCTGGTTGCCGCCGGACAGGGAATTGGCCGGCGCCTCGCGCGACGCCGTCTTGATGGCGAGGCGCTTGATCAGGTCGTCCGTCGTGTTGCGCGACTTGAGGCGATCGACAAAGGGGGTCGAGCCGAGGCGCTTGAGGATCGGCAGCTCGATATTGTCCTGGATGGAATGGTTGAGCACCAGGCCCTGCCGGCGACGGTCTTCCGGCACGAGGGCCAGGCCGAGTTCGGTGGCCTGCCGCGCCGAACCGATGGAAATCGTCTGGCCGCGCAGCGTAATGGTGCCGCCGGCAATTGGCTCGAGCCCGAACAGCATGCGGGCCAGCCGGCTGCGCCCTGCCCCCAGCAGGCCGGCAATTCCCAGCACTTCACCGCGCCGCAGCGAGAAACTGACATCACCGCTGCGCCGCAGCTTGCTCGACAGATGCTCGACCTTGAGGATGATGTCATCCTGCGCCGCAGAATCCGTCGTGAATTCGGATAGGTCGCGGGTTTCCTTGCCCATGATGTCGGCGATCAACGTCGCCAGCGTGTACTCAGCGATAGGACGGCTGTCGATCAGCCGGCCGTCGCGCAGTACGGTCGCATGGTCGGCGATGCGGAAGATTTCATCCATGCGGTGGCTGACATAGATGATGGCCTTGCCCTCGCTCCGAAGGCGCCGCAGTAGATCGAAGAGGATATCGACCTCACCCGCGGTCAGGGCGGAAGTCGGCTCATCAAGCACCAACACCTCGGCATTCTGCGAAAGGGCCTTGGCGATCTCGGTCAGTTGCTGCTGACCGGTGGAAAGGTCAGCCACCAGAGCAGCCGGATCCACGCTCACCCCCATCGAGGTGAATATCTCGGCACTGCGCCGTTCCATCACCCGGTCATCGATCAGCCCCGCCGGGGTCAGGGGTTCGTTGGCAAGAAACACGTTCTGCGCCACGCTCAGCGTCGGCACCAGGCTCATTTCCTGGAAGATCATGCCGATGCCCTGTTGCCGGGCCAGCTGCGGCGAGAGGCGATCGAACGCCCCTCTCCCGATGACGATGCTGCCGCTATCGGGCGCCTGGACGCCCCGCAGGATCTTGAGAATGGTGGACTTGCCGGCGCCGTTCTCGCCCAGAAGGGCATGGATTTCGCCACGCCGCACGCTGAGGCTGACGTCCCGCAGGGCATGGACGCCGCCAAAGCGCTTGGAAATGGCATTCATTTCCACCGCGACTGGCTTTTCCGCCATCTCGATCACGGAATGTCCACCCATTGGCCGGTCTCGCCCGAGGTCAGGATGGCGTCGGCGATGAGGGCGATGCGATAGCCATCCTCGAAATTCGGCGAGGGCTGCTTGCCGGTGACGATGGCGGTGCAGAGATCGAAGCATTCGACGATCTTGGTCTCACCATAGCCGATGCCAAGGGCCGGGATGGGCCAGAGCCCCGATCCATAGGGATGGGCCGGACCGGTATAGACCGTGCGGAAACCCCGGGCGTCACCGACGTCGTCGGCGAACATGACCTGCAGCTCGTCGCGTCGCTCGTAGTTGAAGGCCAGCGATCCCTTGGTGCCGTGGATTTCGAAGGTGAGGAAGTTGTTGCGGCCATAGGCGTTCCGAGTTGCTTCGATCGAGCCGATCGCGCCGTTGGCAAACTTGAGCATGGTCAGCATCTCGTCATCGACGTCGACCGGACCGCGTTCGGCATTGCGGTCACCACCGCCGACGCCCAGCTTGTCGATACCACCGGCCTGCTTGGGACGGGTGGGGATATGCGTCTTGACCAGGGCATTGACCGAGGCGATTTCGCCGACGAGGTAGCGGGCAAAGTCGACCACATGTGTGCCGATATCCCCGACCGTTCCTGACCCTGCGACCGACTTCTGGAAGCGCCAGGACAGCGGGCTGTCGGGGTCGGCGGACCAGTCCTGCAGATAGGTACCGCGGAAGTTGAGGATGTCGCCTATGCGGCCTTCCTCGATGAGCTTCTTGGCCATCGCCACGGCGGGCGTGCGACGGTAATTGAAGGCGACCATGTGGATGGAGCCGGACGCCTGGACCGCATCGAGCATGGTCAGGGATTCAGCGCCTGTTCGCGCCAGTGGCTTCTCGCAGATGATGTGCTTGCCCGCCTTAGCGGCGGCGATGGCGATCTCGGCGTGGGAATTGTTGGGCGTGCAGATGTCGATGATGTCGATGTCCGGCCGAGCGATCACTGCACGCCAGTCGGCGGAGGCCTCTTCGAAGCCGAAGCGATCGCGCGCCGTTTCGGCCATTTCCTGGTTGATGTCCACGACGACCTTGCGCACCGGGATGGCGGGCGCCGGCCAGAAGAACATCGGCATAGCGGCATAGGCCATGGCGTGGGCCTTGCCCATGAAACCGCCGCCGATCATGGCAACATTGAGCTTCTGCATTTGCTGTCTCGCTTTTGAAATGATGTGCGGGGACGGTCGAGGGAGGGCCGTCCCCGCTAAGGCGCCGGGAGGAGCGCCTAGTTCATGGAATCGCTGACCGTGGCCGGCGCTTCGGTTGAGTAGACCGCCTGCCAGGCGTCGAGCAGGTTGCTCTTCTCCACCGGGAGGGCTGGCAGGGCAACATAGGGAGGCGCATCCTTGCCGAGCAGGCCGTAGCCGGCGAGCTTTGCCTCGGTCACGCCCTGGTCGAACGGCCGCTGCGCGCCCAGACCCTTGATGAAGCCGCCACGCGCCATGTCGATGGCGACGTTCTCGCCCAGGTCGATGGTGGTGATGACCAAGTCGTCGCGGCCGTTGGCGCGGGCGGCGGCGATCACGCCTTCGGCCGGCACGTCCCAGACCGCCCAGATGCCGTCGATATTGGCATTGCCCACCATCATTGCCGATGCGGCACGGTCGGCGTCACCGGTAAAGTCCGGCCCGCCGATGCCCTGTTCGGCGACAATCTCGATCTCGGGGTAGTTCTGCTCGATGGTCGCCTTGAACGCATCGTAGCGCTGGCGCGTCACGAAAAAGTCGGCAGCATGGAAGACGATGCCGATCTGGCCTTCGCCGTTCAGCGCCTTGGCCATCAGATGCGCCGAGGCGACGCCATTGCCGTAATTGTCGGCAGAGACCACGCTGACATAGTCGGTGCCGGCCACGAACCCGGCCGGGACATTGTCCATGAAGACCAGTTTGACACCGGCTTCGGCGGCCTGGCGGTAGGCTGCGGCCGTGGCCGTTGGATCGGTCGGGATCGAGACGATGATGTCGGGGCTCTGTGCCATGATGGTTTCGATGTCGGAAACCTGCTTGGCCGAGTTGAAGCCGGCGTCGGTGGTGGCGATCACCTCGATGCCCATGGCCTCGAACTGGGTCTCGAGACCATTGATCTGGGCCTGGCTCCAGTCGTCGCCGCCGTAGTGCATGACGATGGCGGCTGTGGCGCCCATGGCCTTTATCTGGGCCAGTTCGTCATCGGACAGCGTGATCTCGGAGGCCGAGACGGGGCTCTCGCCCCCCGGGCCGGTGCTCAGCGTCTGGTTGGCGAGTGCAGCCAGCGCCTCGTCCGGGCTCTGTGCGATGGCAGTCCCGGCGATGGTGCCGGCCAGCAAGGCTGCGGTCAGCAGCGCGGTGGTCTTCAGATGTCCCATGGTATCCTCCCTGTGGTGACTTTTTTGGTGTTGGCCTGGTCAGGCAAAGTGCCGTTGCAGGTATGCGTGGCTGCGCGCCGCCCCCTCGTGGGGATCGGGCCAGCTATCGAGCTCGGCCATGACCCAGCCCGAATACTTGGTGTCCTTGAGCGCCTGGATGACCGCGCCGTTGTCGAGGTCGCCGGTGTCGAGCGGGGTGAAGCCGAACGGCTCACGCTGCAGGCCCTTGAGGTGCACCAGGCTGATGCGCCCCGCAAATTCGCGAACCTGCGCCGCAGGGTCGCCGCCAGCTGCTGCCAGGTGGGCGGTATCGGGGCAGAAATCGAGGCCGGTAAGGCCGAAAATCCTGGTCACCTCAGCCGGACCTTCCACGATGGTGGAGAGATGCGGATGGTAGTGGGCGCGTAGTCCGGCGCGTCGGGCGATCTCGCCGACCCTATCAAGTGCTTCGCCCAGACGCTGGTAGTCGTCCGCCTGGATGCCGTCGGCCCGCTTGGCGCCGCCGCCGATCACATAGTGGCTGGCTCCAGCCTCGGCAGCCGCCGCTGCTACGCGCTCGATCCGGGCCAGTTCCTCGGGGAGAATGTCCGGAAAGATGAAGTTGCCGCCCGAATAGGTCGAGACCAGTTCAAGGCCGGCATCGGCGAGCTTGCGGCGAAGGTCCGCGGGCGTCTGGTCGAGCAGATTGCCATCGAAGATTTCCACACCCGCATAGCCGGCCCGCGCGATGTCGGCGAAGGCGCGATCCATGTCGGCAAAGGTCCGGTAGGTCAGCTGCGTGATCGACGTGACCCCGACGGCATTGCCGCCGAGCGGGCCCCAGCAATTGGCGTGATAGGCAAATTTGACCGCCATGCATTCCTCCTCAGTACAGATCGGCGTGCGCCGAAATGGGGTCCGTTGCCCCGGCTGTTGATCAAGGTTACGCAGCTTGAAAACACGAAGTCAACATTAAATCAGCATAAGGTTCGTATCTTTTGCTGGAAAATAAGCAAAAGATCCTTCTTGATGCGGAGAACTACCCGGGTTAGGTTCCGAAATGCAGCCGGCAAGGGATGGATTCGTGGCCGAGGAGAAGACAGCGCAGCGGTCGGTTGGCCGCCCCCGCAGTGTCGAGGCTGCCCAAGCAAGCCTGGCGCTGTTACTCAATCTTGTGCGAACCGGCACGGCGACCACGCGGCAGGAACTCGAACGCCGCTCCGAACTGGGGAGGGCGGTCGTCGCCGACAGACTAGCGACGATGATCGACCTGGGCCTGCTCAAGGAAGGCGAACTAGGTCAGGCCACCGGCGGCCGGGCGCCCCGGCAGATGCAGTTCCGCCAGGATGCCGGCTCGCTGCTGGTGTCAGTGATCGACCAGAGCTCCATCGCCCTTGGCATTGCCGATCTCAACGGCCAGATGCTGGTGGAACATCACGAAGCAGCCCAACTCGACGCTGGACCCGAGGCCATTCTCGACCGGCTGGCGACCATTTTCGACTGGCTGCTCAAGGAAACCGAGAAGCCGGCGCCGTGGGGGATCGGCCTGGCGCTGCCCGGACCGATCGAGAAGCCGGTATCTGACTTCGAGGCGGTGCCCGTGCTGCAGACGGTGCAGTCGTGGCAGGACTTTCCGTTCCTGGAACGCATGTCAATGCGGTTCGGCGTGCCGGTTTTCGCCCGCAGCGGCGTTCAGACCATGACCATGGGCGAGGCCAAGGCGGGTGGCGGCCGCGGCCTGAGCGACATGATCTACGTCAAGCTGGGCCGATCGATCAGCGCCGGACTGATTTCCGAGGGGCATCTGCACCGGGGCGCCCAAGGCGCCGCCGGCATGATTGGGCACAGCCGGGTTGGCGAGGATCTGCTCGAGGCCGTGGTCGGCGCCGACGCCATCGCGCGGGAGGGAATGATCGCAGCCGAAGACGGGCGCAGCCCCTACCTGGCGCAGGCATGGGCGCGGCAAGGCGAACTTTCGGTCGTGGACATCGGGCATGCGGCCCAGCTGGGCGACCTGTTCTGCGTGGACTTGCTTGGCCGCTGCGGCCGCCTGGTGGGCGAGGCGCTTGCCCCATTGACCAATCTGGTCAATCCCGCGCTGATCGTTATCGGCGGCGTCGTCTCAGAGTCGGGCGGCGACAGTCTCCTGGCCGGTATTCGCGAAGCGGTCTATCGCCAGTCCCATCCCATGGTATCGCGCGACCTGCAGATCATCCGCTCCCAGATGGGCGCCTCCTCCGGCCTGGTCGGAGCCGCCCAGGTGGTGGTGGAGGAACTGTTTGCGCCAACCATCCTGCAGGGCTGGGTGGGACAGGGGACACCGCTGCGCCATCCCGATTTCCAGAAGAGCCGCGAGCACGTGGCCGCAACCCTGGCAAGCAGAGCTGCCCCCCCAGCGGAGCGCGTCGCGCCATGAACAGCAAGACTTTGGGCAGGATGCCAGGGGAGACGGCCATGTCGATCGCAGGCCTCGGCCCCCACGGCGAGCGCGCCGTTCCCGCGGACCAGATCCAGCTATCGGAAACCGACGCCATCAATGCCCGGGCCCGCCGATTTTCGGTAGCTGTGGTCCTGCACACGACGACCAGCGACTGGTCCAAGCAGGAACTGGCCGGCATTGCCGCCACACTGGGTCTTCACTCGGCGGCACTGGTGGAAGTGGTCGACTGCAATTTCGATGTCGATCTGCAAATTGCCGCTTTGGCCAGACTGGCACGCCGGCCTGTAGATGCGGTGATCTCCATCCCCATTGGCAACGCCCGAGTGGCAGCGGCCCATAGCGCCCTGACGCAGAGCGGATGCAAGCTGGTACTGCTCGACAATGCTCCGACCGGCATGCTGCCGGGTGCCGACTATGCCAGCGTTGTCTCGACCGACAATTTCGGGCTGGGACAGAGCTGCGCCTCGATGCTGTCGGCCCACATTCCGGCCAATGGCGCTGCCGGCATTCTCGGCTATGGCATCGACTTCTTTGCCACCCACGAACGCGAGATCGCCTTTCGCAAGTGGATGGCCACCCACCGGCCCGATGTCACTCTCGTGCGTGAACGTTTTGCCGAACTGGAAGGGGCCGGGCCAGCCGCCCTGGCCATGGTCGACAAGACCCCCGGGCTATCAGGAATTTTTGCTGTCTGGGATGTCCCCGCGATGAAGGCGGTTCGGGCACTCGCCGAGCAGGGCATCGACATTCCGATTACCACGGTGGACCTCGGCAACGAAGTCGCGCTCGATATGGCTCGTCATGGCATGATCAAGGGGGTGGGCGCCCAGTTGCCCTACGACCAGGGCAGCGCCGCGGCGCGCGTGACCCTAGCTGCCTTGCTCGGACTGCCGGTCCCACCATGGGTGGCCCTGGCCGGACGGGAGGTCACGCCGGGCGATGTCATTGAGGCGTATCAGGTGATCTGGCACTTGCCCGCCCCCAGGGCCATCATTGACAGTGTGCAGACGATGGCCTCCGCCAAGACCTCAGATGCTACCCAATAGCGGGTATCCGTCGCCAAGCGGGCCAACACCCTCATTCTGCACGGGCGAAGATAGAGCTTCCTTAAGCTATTCTACTCAGGGTGCTGGCAAGGCCAGCGTTGAGTGCGTCTCCAATGACCGTGTTTAGCATCATAAAGACGTTCTTCACGAAAGAGACTTCGCCGCCGCATTTCCTTGCCAAACCAGCACGTGCCATACCCATGGGGGCACGCGTGGCCCCCCCCCGATACGACCTCCTGCCCCGGACGATGATCGCCTCGAATATCTGATCAGCCGGCAGGGCGAGACATCGCAATCAGTAGTGGCTGGCAGCTTCGAACTTGTCGGGCTGGACGAAATCAAGGAGGCCTTGGGCGCGAGGTGGCCCGACCTGGCAGCCCGCGCAAGCGATCTGGCCGAACAAGGCATCAGGCGACGGCTTGCCGACCGCGACATCCTGCAGGTGCTCAGCGAGACGGAGTTCTCGATCTGCTTTGCCAGGCTCGACCGGAAGGCAGCGGTCGAGCGCGCCAAGCAGATATCGCGCGAGATCAAGCAGGAGATCTTCGCCGAACTTCCCGAATTTTCCTCGAGCGTCACCGTCAAGCAGTATGTCGCCGAAATCGAAATCAAGAACCTTGCCGGCGATACCGGCAGCCTGGCCGATCGGCTGGTGCTGACCCTGCGCCGCATGCGGCTCGAAGCGGATCGGGCGATTCTGAATTACCGCCGCCTACTGCTCAAGGACTTCCAGGTGCTCTTTGCCCCGCTGTGGGATCCCGAGCGCGCCATCGTCGACCTCAACCGCTGCGTGCTGGATCTCTCCCTGGGCTGCACCACGCTGTCCCAGTTCCAGGCCATTGCCGATCCCGACCAGATGGTCGACACGCTCGCTGACATGGACTGCCTCGCCCTGACCCGCACGCTGGAAGTGCTGCACCGCTACGGGAAGGCGAGCAACGTTGCCGCCATACTTGTCCCGGTGGGCTATCAGACGCTGGCCCGCAGTTCGACCCGGCGTGAGTACCTCAAGCTGCTATCCAGCGTGCCGGATGTCTATTCGCCCTTTGTGAAGCTCGAAGTCACGAACGTGCCGGCACGTCCCAATGTTGATCAGCTAAACACTCTTCTGTTTACGGTCAGTGCCATACGTCGCGACCTGACGCTGCAGGTCAACGCCAACGCCGGATATCTTTCGGCGCTGGATGCCGCACCGCTTTGGGGCCTGTCATGCAATCTCTCCGCCGGACAATTGCGCGACCCGACGCAGCGGACCGTGGCGCCGGCATTCATGGAATTTGCCAGAGACAATGGCCTTCGCACCATGGCGCATGGCGCCAATACAATCGGCCTGGCACTGGCCGCTGTCGACAGCGGTTTCGATTATGTCAGCGGCACGGCAATCCATCTCTCTCAGGATACGCCCCGCGCGCCCTCGCGCCTGCACCCCCTGACTTTTCCCAAACGCATCTCGGGATGAATGCCATGAACATTTCGGCGGAGACCGTTGTCCATGATTGACCTGCGCGCCGCACCCCCGGGACGGGATTCTGGTTCCCCGCTGCGTCTGCTGATCCTCGACGATGACCCGCTGGTTGGGGAGATGGTGCGGATGATGGCAGCGTCCATCGGCGCAGAAAGTGTCTATTGTCGAACCGCCAGCGAATTTTTCACCCAGGTCTCGGACTGGGCGCCGAGCCACATCCTTCTCGATCTGGTGATGCCCGGCGTTGACGGAGTGGAGGTGATCCAGCGTCTATCGGAGCTGGGCTGCCAGGCGACACTGATCATTGTCAGTGGCGTCGACCGTCGGGTGCTGGATGCCGCCCAGCGATCCGCAAGACAGCACCGCCTGCCGCTGGCGGGCGCCCTGTCCAAGCCGTTCAGCCGCAGCGCGCTGGCCACCCTGCTGGAAACCGGCGACTCGGCCCCGAAGCCGCAACTGGTTGCCGCCTCGCCAAAATCGAATCCATCCGGCGATGAACTGGCGCACGCCCTGTCGGTGGGTGAAATCGGCCCGGTGTTTCAGCCCAAGGTCAGATGCAGCGACGGCAGCCTGATCGGCTACGAGGCGCTGGCGCGCTGGACGCGCGAAGAGACACACATCTGCGGGCCGGATGTGTTCGTTCCGCTGGCGGAGCGGACGGGACAGGCGGCCAGGCTCACGGAGATCATTGCGGATCGTTCGCTTGCCTGGCTCGGGACCAATTTTGCCACACTGCCGCATACGGTGGCGATCAACATCCCGGCGCAATGCCTGCGGGACGATCAGACCGTGCGGATGGTTGCCGACGCCTGTTCGCGTTACGATATCGCGCCGGAGCGGGTGGTGCTGGAGGTAACCGAAAGTGGCGCCATCGACCCCGATTCCGGCGCGCTGGACGTTCTGACCCGGGCGCGACTCTTGGGCATGAAGCTCTCAATTGACGATTTTGGCGTCGGCTATTCGTCATTGGTGCAACTGGCCCGGATGCCGTTTTCGGAAATCAAGATCGACCGCAGTTTCGTGGCCGAGCTGTGCCATTCCTGCGAAGCGCAGGCCATTATCGCCGCCATCATCGGCATGAGTGACGGGCTCGGCATGACCACGGTCGCCGAAGGGGTGGAGGATCTTGAGACCTATATGCGGCTCCGGGACATGGGGTGCCATGCCGCTCAGGGATACTTCATCGGCCGTCCCATGGCATCGGCTCGCGCGGTTGCCTGGTCCGACATAACGTGAAGCATCGGACAGGGTGGGCATGTCGCGACCAGCCGAGGCGGCTGGATCCCACTCTGCCGGGCTCGCAAAAGGAAAACCCACGATGGCATCCTCCGATCCATTCCAGTCCTTGCTCGGCCTGAATCCGAACCCAGGCAACGGGGACTTTGGCGGCGATGCCTCAACGCCGCTCGAGCCAGCGGAGACCGACCACCTGCGGCGCATGGCCGGCCGCATGGCGCGCCTGGGCGGCTGGCGCCTCGATCTCCGGCCGACCCGGTTGACCTGGAGCCCGGAAACAACCGAAATCCACGAAGAGGCCCCCGATGTCTCGCCCAATGTCGAGCAGGGATTGAGCTACTATGCGCCCGAGCACCAGCTGAGGATCCGCACGGCAGTCGCCGACTGTGTCGAAAATGGCCGATCCTTCGACGAGGTGCTGCAACTGGTCACCGCCCGAGGGAACCGCATCTGGGTCCGCTCGATCGGCGAGGCCGTCCGCGACGACGCCGGAAGCATCGTGGCCCTAGAGGGGGCATTCCAGGACATCTCCCACCTCGTCGCGATGCGCGATGAAGCCAATACGCTCTCCCGTCGCCTGCGGCAGACACTGGAGAGCATCAGCGATGCCTTCTTCCTGCTGGACAAGGAGTGGCGGTTCTCCTTCCTCAACGGCTAGGCCGAAAGACTCCTGGGGCGCCAGCGGGACGAGCTCGAGGGGCGGACGATCTGGACCGAGTTTCCCCAGGCGATGGGCAGCAGCTTCGAGACCAGCTATCGGGAGGCTGTCCGGGATGGCCATGCCGTGCGGTTCCAGGAGTATTTTCCACCGCTCCAAGCCTGGTTCGACGTCGATGCCTATCCCACACCGGAGGGGCTGGCGGTCTATTTCCGCGACATATCCCGCCGCAAGCGGTCCCAGGAAGAGGTCCGGATCAGCAACGAGCGGTTTCTGCTGGTCGCGCAGGCCACCAATGATGTGATCTGGGACTGGGACCTGGTCGACAGTTCCCTCTGGTGGAACGAAAACTTCAAGACCCTTTTCGGCTACGACGCCGCGGACGTGGAACCGGGCCCTGAAGCGTGGATAAACCGCATCCATCCGGAAGACGCCGACCGGGTCATTGACAGCATCCATGCAGTCATTGACGGCAACGAGAAGTCCTGGGTCAGCGAATACCGCTTCCTGCACCATGACGGGCATGCCCTCACGATCATTGATCGCGGCTCAGTAATACGCGACGAGAGTGGCAGGGCTATCCGGATGGTTGGCAGCATGCTGGATGTCTCCCCGCAGCGTGAGCTTGAGGGGCGGTTGCGGCAGGCGCAGAAGCTGGAGGCGATGGGCCAGCTCACCGGTGGAATCGCGCATGATTTCAATAACCTCCTGACGGTGATCCTGGGTAGTACCGAGCTGTTATGCGACGAACTGGAGAGCGGCCAGCAGCCGTACCTCCTTGCCAAAATGATCGCGACCGCCGCGCAGCGGGGGGCGGACCTGACCAGCCGCCTACTGGCCTTCGGTCGAAAACAGCCCCTGCAACCGCGACTACTCGACCTGGGCGGCCTCGTCGCCGGCATGGAAGCCATGCTGCATCGAACCCTGGGGGAGCACATCGAAATCCGGGTCATCCGCCCAGCGATTCCCTGGACCGCCGAGATCGATCCCGCCTTGCTCGAAAGCGCGATCCTCAACCTTGCCATCAACGCCCGTGACGCCATGGGCAAGGGCGGCCGCCTGATCATCGAGACCTCCAATGCCACGCTCGATGCCGAGCGGGCCGCGGAGGAGGATATCGCCCCTGGCCAATATGTGGTGCTGACGGTATCCGACACCGGCCAGGGCATCGCTCCCGACGTCCTTGCCAAGGTCTTCGAGCCCTTTTTCACCACCAAGGAGGCGGGCAAGGGATCGGGTCTGGGGTTGAGCATGGTCTATGGCTTCGTCAAGCAATCGGGCGGTCATATCCGCATCCGCTCCGAGCTGGGGCACGGAACCACCGTCAGGCTCTATTTCTCGCGTTCCCTCAAGACCGCCCAGGCTTCGCCGGAGACCACGCCTCGGGGGGCGCCCAAGGGCGGGAACGAGCTGATCCTGGTCGTTGAGGACGATTCCCTGGTCCGTGCCAACCTCTCGCGCCAGCTCGAGAGACTGGGCTATCGCGTGCTGGAGGCCAATGCAGGCGCCCCCGCCCTAGAACTGCTCGCGGCCGACCCCGACGTCACGCTGCTTTTCACGGACATCGTCATGCCCGGAGCCTTGAACGGCGCGGAGTTCGCGAGAAAGGCACTGGAAATCCGTCCCGGCCTCCGTGTGCTATTTACCTCCGGTTACACGGAAGACGCCATCACCCATGACGGGCGCCTCGATCCCGGCGTCGAGCTCCTGAGCAAGCCCTATAGCCGGGAGCAACTGGCGACCACGTTGCGACGGGTCATGTCATGATCAGGCCCTCTAGCGAGGGCAGCGGGCCCATTCTGTGATCGGCACGACCAGCAACGGAATAACGGGAACAATCCGCAGCCGTTGTCTCACGTGATCAATTGCTGTTGTGGGAATGGCGAGGCCATGTCAGTACCGTCTGAGTGTTGAACGGGATCGAAATCTCCATGCCGGCCACCCAACGCGAGGTCGCTCGTCGCGCCAAGACATCACTGAAGACGGTGTCACGCGTCATCAACAACGATCCACTGGTGAACGCGGAAACGCGTGCGCGCATCGAAGCCATCATCGCCGAAGTGGGCTACGAGCCCCACCAGGCGGCAAGGATGATGCGCTCGCAGAAGAGCAATATCATCGGGTTTCTCGCCGACGGTGTCGCAACCTATCCGTCTTCCATCGATCTTGTGCGTGGCGCGCAGGATGTTGCCTGGGAGCGCGGCAAGCAGATGATGCTGTTCAACATCGAGCGCGGCAGGCCCAGTTCTGCAATGGCGGACAGCCAACTGGCCGCGTTCCGGGCCGAGGCGATCATTTACGCGGCAACGTTTCACCAGCAGGTCGACATCGAACCGACCAGCGTGCCGCACATCCTGCTCAACTGTTTCGATGGGGGTGGGCGCCACCCCTCAATCCTGCCGGACGATTATCAACTGGCTCGGGACATCACGCGCATCATCTTCGAGCGCGGCTATCGCAGACCCGTCTTTCTCAACCTCAACACCGACATCGTCGCCAGTCACCTGCGCGGGAAAGGCTTTATCGAAGGCGCCGCCGCGGCGGGCCTCGACGCGTCCGCCCGCGTCCATATCGCCGTGAAGTCCGCCGCCGGCGCGCCCACCGAGTTCGGCACCCGCCGCATCCTGGCCGACCTGTTCTCCGGAGGGGATCGGCCCGATCTTGTGCTCTGCGGGCAGGACATCATGGCGATGAATGTCTATTTCGAACTGGCCGAGCTGGGGCTCAAGGTGGGCAAGGACGTAGCGGTGGCGAGTTTTGACAATCTCGATCCCATTGCCGGCCTGTTGCAGCCAGGTCTCTCCACCATGGAACTGCCTTATTACGAGATGGGCAGAGCCGCGATGAACCTGGCAATCGATGGGGCGACGCATAATCAAGTGCTTCGTCTCAAAGGCAAATTCATCGAGCGAAGCTCCCTCTAGCCTCCGATTTTGCACAGCAGCCATGCGCTATTGACAACGTGAGACAATCTGCTCTAGCAATTGTCTCACGTTGTCATAAGGCGACAAACTGCAATTGGGAGGAGAAATACCATGAAGCAAACTCTCTATGCCGGGGTGGCCCTGGCCGCATGCCTGACGTCTTCGCATGCCCTGGCCGGTCAGCTCACGGCCTGGGTAATCGATGGCGAGAGCGAGAAGCCCTACTTCACGCAGCTCGAAGAGACGTTCAACGCCAAGTATGGCGCGCAGGGAACCACGCTCGATGTCGTGCCGATCCCGAGCTACAATGAGGCCATCCAGGCCGCGACGCTCGCCAACGACCTGCCCGACATCATCATGCTCGATGGTCCCAACATGGCCAGCGTCGCCTGGGCCGGCACGATCCAGCCGATCGGCGATTTGATCGATCCTGAAATCGTGGCCGACCTGCTGCCCGCCATCAAGGACCAGGGGACCTATGGCCCGGCCGGCGAATTCTACTTCGTCAGCCCCTATGATTCCGGCACTATCCTTTGGGGCAACAAGGCACTTCTCGAGAAGGCCGGCGTCCGTATCCCGACCACCGTCGAGGATGCCTGGACACGCGAGGAGATGCGCGACGCGCTGGAGAAGCTCGCCGCCCTGCCCGAGGTCGAATGGCCGCTGGACGTCAAGATGAACTACGGCGCCGGCGAGTGGATGACCTACGGCTTCTCGCCGCTGGCCCAGTCCAATGGCGGCGACATCATCGACCGCACCACCTGGGTGGCCGAAGGCACGATCAATTCGGCGGCTAATGTCGAGACGCTGACGGAGATCCAGACCTGGAACAAGAACGAGTGGATCGTTCCGGCCAGCGCTGGCGACAACAAGTTCTACGGCGAAAAGACTGCGGCCCTGTCATGGGTCGGCAACTGGATGTGGCCCGCCCATCGCGAAGGGCTCGGTGACGATCTCGTGCTGATCCCGCCGCCCAATTTCGGTGCTGCCGGACCTGTCTCGGCTAATGGCGGCTGGGGCTGGGCCGTGCCGACGAGCTCGACCAACCTCGAGGACGTCAAGCTGTTCCTCAACTACGCCATGTCGAGCGAGCAGGTCGCCGCCTATGCCGATACGACCGGCTATGTGCCCTCCCGCACCTCGGCCATCCCGCTCTCGGCCACCTATGGCGAGGGCGGTGAAGGCGAGATTTTCGCCAAGCTCGCCGACTGTTGCGCCGTGGTGCGCCCGGTGCATCCGGCCTATCCGGTGATCACCTCGGCCTGGTCGCAGGCCGTCGTCAACATTCTCTCCGGCGATGTCGACGTGAAGGCCGAACTCGATCGCGCGGCACAGACCATCGATCAGGACATTGCCGACAACGACGGCTACCCGCCCTTCGGCGAGTAACCCAGCGGGACGCGGCGCCATCGCCGCGTCCCATTCGTCCAGACGCAAAGTCGGACCGGAGGAGCCCCCATGTCGATCAAGTCCCGCAGCCAGCGCCAGGAACTGGCCATGCTCCTGCCCGCCGTGATCTTTCTCATCGCGCTGATCGTGGTGCCATTCGCGCTCTCGATCTGGTTCTCCTTCACCGACCAGCGACTGGTGCCCCGTCCGATCCCCACCAAGGTGATCGGCTTCACCAATTACCTCCGCATGTTCGATGATCCGCTGTTCTGGCAGGCAATCTGGAACACGGTCCTGTTCGCGCTGCTGGTCGTGCCGTTCCAGCTCGCCATATCCCTGGGTGCCGCACTGATCCTCAATGCCGCAATTCCCTTCCGCAGCGTGTTCCGAGCGATTGCCATCCTGCCGCTACTGCTGCCGATGACCGTTATCGTCGCCATCTGGGCGGTACTGTTCCGCATCCCCAATGGCCCGCTTAATGCGGCCTACCAATGGTTTGCGGGGTCGGGGAACTATGTCGACTGGATCGGCAACCCTTCCACCGCCATGGTTTCGATCGTCGTGCTCTCGGCCTGGGCCACGTTCCCCTACCAGATGCTGATCTACCTCGCGGGCCTCCAGGACATTCCCCAGGACCTCTATGAGGCCGCCAAACTGGACGGCGCCAAGAGCTGGCAGCGGTTCCGCTATGTCACCTGGCCCGGGCTGCGCAACGTCAACATCTTCCTGCTCATCATCACCACCATCGGGGCGCTCAAGCTGTTCACCCAGGTCAATATCCTGACCAAGGGCGGACCCAACGGGGCGACGACGACCATCATCCAGTACCTGTTCCAACAGGGCTACGCGACCCAGAAGGTCGGCTATGCCTCGGCCGTGGCGGTGTTCTTCTTCCTGGCCGTCACCGCCATCGCCCTGCTGCAGCGCAGGTTCCTCAAGAACGAGGGAGAGGCGTGATGACCACGTTACGCATTCCGCGCGGCGCCGTGCTGCCGCTGCTCTTTGCCGGCATTCTGGCTCTGGGCGTGCTTCTGCCGCTGCTGATGATGGTGACCATCAGCCTCAATCCCAACGAGCAGGACATCATGGTGTCCATGGGCTCGATCCGCTCCTTCATTCCCCAGGTCTTCTCGCTTGAGAACTATGTGCAGGTGTGGACCGATCCCGTGCATCCGTTTCCCCGCTATCTGTGGAACACGCTGCTGATCACCGGATCAACGCTGTTGCTGTCGATCCTCTTCAATTCCATGGCGGCATTCGTTCTGGCGCAGGGCACGCTCAAGGTGCGCAAGCTGGTCATGATCCTGATCCTGGCGACCCTCGCCGTCCCCGGCGAAAGCTTGGTGCTGCCGCAGCTCATGCTGGCGAGCTGGGCAGGACTGATCGACAGCTATCAGGTGCAGATCATTCCCGGCGTCGCCAACGCCATGTCCATATTCCTCTTCTACCAATTCTTCTCGCGCCTGCCCAAGGAGCTGATCGAGGCGGCGCGGATCGACGGTTTTTCGTTCTTCCAGATCTACCGCTACGTCGCCATGCCGCTATCCAAGCCGGTGATCTCGGCGATTGCCGTGCTGCAGTTCCTCGAAATCTGGAATGCTTATCTCTGGCCGGTCATGGTCACGCGCGGGCCGGAATACCGGCCGCTCTCGGTGGCGATGTCCGCCTATTTCGGCACCAACCAGGCTGCCTGGGGCAACATCATGGCCTTCGCGGTTTCGATGGCCATACCCGTCATTCTTTTCTTCCTCATCATGCAGCGCCAGTTCATCGCTTCGGTGATGAGCTCGGGTGTCAAAGGTTAGTCCGCCGTGTCCGAAAAATTCCGTCCAAAGTTCCACTTCGCGCCGCGCGCCGGCTGGATGAACGATCCAAACGGCATGATCCGGGTCGATGGCGCCTATCACCTGTTCTTTCAGCATGATCCGGACAGCACGCTGCATGGGCCGATGCATTGGGGCCACGCCCGCAGCACCGACCTGGTCAACTGGGAAGAACTTCCGGTGGCGCTCTATCCAACCGAACTGGGCACCTGCTTTTCCGGCAGCGCGATCGAGACAGGCAATGGCGAATTGAAGCTGTTCTATACCGCGCATCAGAGGCACGGCGACCGGGACTTCCAGACGCAGTGCCTGGTGCATGCCGACCGGGCTCTGACCACCTTCGCCTTGGAACCGGGCAATCCTGTCGTCGCCAATCCGGGGATCGAGTGCTTCCGGGATCCCAAAGTGATCTGGCATGCGGGCACCGCCCGCTGGATCATGGCTGTGACCCAGGGCCAGAGCATCGGCTTTTACTCTTCGACGGACCTGATCGACTGGACCTTCGAAAGCGCCTTCGGCGAGACAGACGGTCGGCACAGCGACGGTCCGTGGGAATGCCCCGACCTCGTCGCCATGCGGGCTCCAGATGGATCCGAACACTGGATCCTGCTGGTCGGTATCGGCTCCGGCGCCTATGGCCATGGTTCGGGCGGCCAGTATTTCCTCGGCCAGTTCGATGGCCACCGCTTCGTCAATGCCAATACGCCCGAGACAGAGCTGTGGCTCGACTACGGGCGAGACTCCTATGCCGCCCAGACCTTCTTCGACCGAATGGGCGCTGCGCCGGTCAGCATCGCCTGGGCCAGCAACTGGACCTATGCCCGCGCTACCCCAACCCAAGCCTTTCGGGGCGTCATGTCCCTGCCTAAGGAGATGCACCTCGTCGAGACGGCACAAGGTCTCCGCCTTGCCCAGCGCGTTCCGGCGTCCGTGAAACAGGCATTTGCGGCGCTCGCCGGGCCGACCGGCACCTATCGGCAGGATATCGCAGTCGATCTGGCCATCGGCCAGCAGGCCGCCATCGCCCTGTTTGGCGAGCGGGCGCCCCATTTCATTGTGCAGCGAATATCCGGCGCCAGCGCGACCATCAGGACCATCCGTGCCGGTGTTACCGGCATGCCCGACTTCGCGCACGACTATACCGTCGATCTTGCCTATCCCGCCGAGGGACCGCTAGCGCTCGAACTCTATGTTGATCGCGGCCTGGTCGAACTGGGGTCAAGCGATGGACTGGTCTGGATCACCAACCTGTTCTTCCCCGAACATCCGGCCGGCGAGGTTGCGATCGTGACCCGGGAAGAGACGGAAAATGCCTAGGGCGAAGGTCCGGTTGATCGCGGCACTGCTCGCCACGACCCTATTTGGCCCAGCCGGCCATGGGCAGCAGGCGGTCTACTTTGCCGGCGAAACGGCGGGGGTGGGCGACCCCAACCCCTATGCGGAGGACGGCGTCTATTCGGTGTTCTACCTGCAGAACAAGGGGCGCCATCCCTGGTGGCTGACCCAAACAACTGATCTCTCCAGCTATTCCGCGCCTGTCGAAGTCATTCCGGTGGGCGAGCCTGGCGCGCCAGACTACTGGACGGGCTCGGGCAGCGTGGTGCGCGCCGACGACGGGCAGTACCACATCTTCTATACCGGCCATGACCCTGAGGCGCAGCCCAAGGAAGTCACCATGCATGCCACTGCGTCCGCCCTGGACGGCCCGTGGCAAAAGCATGAGGCGAACACCTTTTCGGGCCTGCCGACATACGACGAATGGGACTTTCGCGACCCCTTCGTGTTCTGGAATTCCGAGGCAGAAGCCTGGTGGATGCTGATGACCACCCGCCACGAGGGCAAGGCAGCCGTCGGCCTCTACACGTCGCCCGATCTCGAAAACTGGGTGGCGGATGCTCCAATCTACAGCGAGGTCTCAGACCTCAACCTGGAGGTACCAGACCTGTTCCCGGTGGGCGACGACTGGTTCCTGCTCTATTCGGACCAGCGCGGCGATTCCCGGCAGGTCCGCTATCTGAGCGCCGCCAGCAGCGATGGCCCCTATGCCTACGGCCCATTCGACGCCCTGGACGGCAAGGCGTTCTATGCCGGCAAATCCGCCGGAGGCGAGGATGAGCGGCTGCTGTTCGGCTGGGTGCCACACAAGCAGCTGCGCAAGGACGCCATGGACTTCGTCTGGGGCGGGGACCTCGTGGTGCATGAACTGGAGCGCACCGGCGACGGAACGCTTGGCGTGCACCTGCCCGACATGATCCGCTCCCAGTTCGACAGCGAACGGCAGGCGATCGGACCTGATGAAGCCGACCTCGGCCTGGCCGATACGCCCCTGCTGATCACGGCTTCGCTCGACATCGCCGAGGGTGACCATTTCGGCATTGCGCTGACCGCTGCCAATAGCGGCCGTGTCAGCTCCATCGAGCTGGATGATGCCCGCGGCGTGGCCAGCTTCCTCTACAACGGGGACACCAACTTTGCGCCCTCGGTGCGCTATCCCGTGCCCGAGGACGGCCAGTATCGGCTCGATCTCGTCATCGATCCCGTGCTGGGGCTCGGCATCCTCTACATCAACGATTTCCGCGCGCTGAGCTTCCGCTACTACAAGGTCGGCGCCGCCGATCTGTCCCTATTCTCCGACACCGGGTTTACCGCGCTTGAGGGCACGGTCTTCACCCGCAGTCGCGACACCGAGGAGGCCAACAATGGCTGACGTGCGTTTTTCATCCGTTCGCAAGGGCTATGGTGCGGTGGAGGTCATTCCCGAACTCGATCTCACCATCGAGGATGGCTCATTCACCGTGCTGGTGGGCCCTTCCGGCTGCGGCAAGTCCACGCTGCTGCGCATGATTGCGGGCCTTGAAGAGGTTACGGCTGGCACCATCACCATCGGCGGCGAGGACGTGACGCATCGCGATCCGTCCGAACGCGGCATTGCCATGGTGTTCCAGAGCTACGCGCTCTACCCGCATATGACGGTGGCCGACAATATCGGCTTCGGCCTCAAGCTGTCGGGTCTGCCCAAGGACGAGGTGGCCAAGCGCGTCGCCGATGCAGCAGCGATCCTGCAACTCGACAAGCTGCTCGAGCGCAAGCCGAGGCAGCTTTCGGGCGGCCAGCGCCAGCGCGTTGCGATCGGTCGCGCCATCGTGCGCAAGCCAAAGGTCTTCCTGTTCGATGAACCGCTCAGCAACCTCGATGCCGCTTTGCGCGCGCAGATGCGCGTCGAGCTGGCAGAGCTGCACACCCGCATCGGGGCCACCATGGTCTACGTGACTCACGACCAGGTCGAGGCCATGACCATGGCCGATCGGATCGTGGTGCTCAATGGCGGTCGCATCGAACAGGCGGGGGCACCCATGGACCTTTATCGGGCTCCAGCCACCCCGTTTGTCGCCGGCTTCATCGGCTCGCCGCGCATGAACTTCCTCGAGGGCCAGGCGGCGAAGGCCCTGGGCGGGGACCTGGTCGGTATCCGCCCGGAGCATCTGGATATTTCGGCTGCATCGGGACTTTGGCAGGGCCGTCTGCGCCACGCCGAGCATCTGGGCTCGGAGACCTTGAGCTATGTGGATGTGGAAGGGGTCGGCTCCATGACGGTCAAGACCGAGGGCGAGGTCTCCGTGGCGCCGAACCAGCTGGTCTACCTTTCTCCACGCGAGGGACAGTTGCACGTCTTCAACGCGGGGAAGCGAACCAGCATCTAAGCCAAAATAGCAGGGCGCCGGCTCATCGCTTGCATCCGCGAGACGCTGGAAGTCTGCTGGCGCCCCTGCCCTGCCGGGCGGCGTGGCGCCCCTTCGGCCGCACGATCAACATCCGCTATTCCCAAAGCGGACAGGGCGGATCACGCAGCAGGCTCGATCGACTATCCTCCAATTCAGCCCAACCCTGCCTGCGCCACGCAGATGCGGTCGACGAGGGCGTCGAGGTCGCCCCTGGGCGGGCGGTGTGCCGCGAGGCGCTGCTTGAGATGCATGATGGGCTCGGCAAGGATCTCATCGAGCTGCTGGGCGCAGGAAAAATCGCCGACGACACCCTTTACCTTGGAATTGTCGAAGATCGCTGTCCATGACTTGTCGCCCAGCAGCGGGCCGACCCATTCGGGATTGTAGCGCACCAAGGTATCGGTGGGGACATGCACGATCCTGGCTTCGACGCCGAGCAGGCGGGCGATGGCGTTCTGGATGTCATCCCAGATATGGGCGCGATCATTGGTGATGTGGAAGATGTCGTTGAGTGCTGCCGGTTTGCCGAACAGCCGGACGAAGGGCACGGCGAAATCCGCCGACCGGGTCAGGGTCCAGGGGGTGTTGCCGTCGCCGGCCACGATGGTGGGTTCGCCCTCGAGCATGCGTCGCGCCATGATGTCGCTGTCGCCGATCATGACGGGCAGGCCGGTGCGTACCGTGTGGCTGGGCCGCACGATGGTCCAGGGCAGGCCCGCCGAACCGGCCAGCAGGTCTTCGCAGGCGATCTTGGCCTGGCTATAGGGCCAGTAGGGATTGATGGCCGGCGTCGCCTCGGTGATGACGTAGTGGCGGGCCGGCTTTTCGTAGACCGAGGCGGACGAGATGAAGATGTACTGGCCGCAATGGCCGGAAAACACCTCGATATCGCGCGCCACCTGATCAGGCGTGAAGGCGATGAACTGGCAGACAACGTCGTATTTCGCCTTGGCCAGCTCGGCATATTCGGGCCCGCCCAGATCGCCGACAATCGAGGTCACGCCCCTGGGCAGCGCATCGGGCCGCTTGCCGCGGTTATAGACACTGACGCTGTGCCCCTGCGCGACGGCATCCTCGACGCAGGGATGGGAAATCTGACCGGTGCCGCCGATGAATAGAACCGTCATAGCCATTGCAGTAACCTCGAAGTCGGACAGGAATGATGGATGCGGCTAGGCTGCCGCACCGGCAACTGCCTTGATATGGGCTAGGCCGCGCCGGTATCCGGGAACATCGAAATGTTCGAGCATCAGGGGCACGTCGCGCCCCAGTTTTTCGATCTCGGCGATATAGGCGCCATAGTCGAGATTGCCCTGGCCGGGGGGCACTTCGTCGAAGTGGAAGGAGATCGTGCCTGGCCCGCCCTGCATGACGATATCCTTGGCGTGGCAGGAGACAATCCAGGGACCCAGCAGCGCAAAGGCCTCGCGGATCATGCGCCCGGTATTGAAGTAGAGGCGCGGGGTGATCACCATATTGACCGCATCGATATGGGCGCCGAATTGCGGGCGATCGATGGCCTTGAGCAGCTTGAGGTAGTTCTCGGCCGTATCGGTGACCAGCCAGGGCACCATTTCGAGCGAGAACTTGGCGCGCCTTGGCTTGACCGCATCGATGACATAGCGGGCGGTCTCCACCGCGCGCTGGAAACCGGCCTCGCTCTGGTTGTCGGGATGGGGGCCGTAATCATAGTTGTCGCTGAGCTGCCAGGGATCGCCGGCGTACCCGACCGTGCCGTGAAAGGCGACGCAGGCGCGGGCGCCCAGCTCGTCGGCCAGGGCCAGCTGGTGGACGGCATAGTCGAGATTGGCCTGACGCTGGTCGGGGTCATGGGCAATCAGGTTCTTCCAGGCGCCGCCCTCGGCAATCACCACGTCGGCATCCGCCATGGCCTTGACCAGGGCGGCGATCTCGTCGCGACTGTCGATGCTGATATTGGGCATATAGGCCGCGTTATAGCCAAAGGCGACATGCGCCCGGGCATAGGCCTCGGGGTCGCCGGTATAGTCGATGCCGTAGCCGCCGAGTCTGAGGGTCATGCGCGGTCTTCCTGTGCGGGCTGGCCCGGGTAAAGCAGGACCTTGCCGCATTGGCCGGTTTCCTGCAGCGCAAAGGCCTCGTTGACATCGGCCAGGGCGAAGCGATGCGTCGTCAGCCTGTCGAGCATCGGGCGGGCATCGCGCACCCGCTGCATCATGCGCTCGCCCGCCTGGTCGTGGTTCCAGTGCCAGCAGCCGAAGATGTCGACGCCCTTGCCGGTGATGCGATTGACCGGCAGCGCCCCGCTCCAGGTGACGAAAGCGAGGCGGCCCCGCGCCCGCACCAGCTCGAGCACGACCGGTGGCGCAGCCTCGTTATTGCTGGTCTCGATGGCGGCGTTGGCGCCATGGCCCCCGGTCAAGGCCCGGACCTGCTCGGCCAGATCGGGCGCGCGGGGATCAAGCACATGCTCGGCGCCAAGCGCGTGGGCGAGGTCGGCCCGGAAGGGCTGGAGTTCGAGCGCGATGACGCGCGCCCCGATAGTGCGGGCATTGACGATGGCCCCAAGCCCGACTGCGCCACAACCCGAAACCACGATCGTATCGGCAGGCGACAGCTGCATGCGCTCCATGGCCGTGAAGCTGGGACCGAGAGCGCAAAGCGCCATGGCCGCATGATCGGTGTCGATGTCGTCGGGAACCGGATAGAGCAGATAGTCGGGCTTGAGCAGATATTGCGCATAGCCACCCAGGCCGCAGCTCGAGCCAGTCTCGGCGAGCAGATCGCGCTGCTCGGTGCAGTGGATGTGGTCACCCGCGAGACAAGAAGGGCACTGGCCACAGCCCCAATGCGGCATGGCGATGACGCGATCGCCGACCTTGAGCCGCGTCGAGGCGGCAGCATCCACCACGACGCCGACGGCCTCATGCCCGAGCTCGCCGCCGCCCAGCTTGCCGGCACGCCAGGACTGCCACTCGGTGCACATCGGCGCCACGAGCACCTCGATCTTGACGACATCCCCCGCGGCCTGCGGCTCGGGTTGCTGCGATACCAGAGCCTGGCGCGCGCCTGTTATTTCCACGCTTAGAATTTCGCTTCCTCCTCAGAAAACCAAAGCCGGCCCGTGCCTAGTCTCCCCTGCCCGCAGTGCTGTCGCGCACGATCAGTTCGGGATCGATCAGAGTGACCCGCGGCTCGGGGAGGCCATCGGGCGCCGCGATCAGTTGCAGCAGCCGCTCCACCGCCAGCTCGGTCACCATGTCGACTTCATACTTGACCGAAGAGATCGGCGTGGCCGCATGTTCGGCGAATTCGATATTGTCGAAGCCTATGATGGCGACATCCCGGGGGACGCGCAGACTGTTCTTCTGGGTCCAGCGCAGGGCGCCGATGGCGAGGGAATCGTTGGCGGCGAATACCGCGCTCGGCCGAACAGGCATGCTCATCAGGCGATCCATGGCCCAATAGCCCCGGATCACCGAATTGCCGAGCGGATCGGCCAGCAATTCCATGTCGACCGCGATGCCTGCCTCCTGATGGGCCTGGAGGTAGCCGTCGCGCTTTTCGAGGTTCCCCTTGGCATTGGAGGTATCGATGATGCCAATCCGGCGGTGGCCAATATCGATGAGGTGGCGCACCGCGCGATAGGCACCGCGCCGCTCGTCGACACAGACGGCGTCGATTCCGGCATCGGGATCGCCCACCAGCAGCACCACCGGATAATTGGCCTCGCGAAGCCGGCGGATATGAGCCAGTTCGCGGTGGCTGCGCGGATAGATCAGCATCCCGTCCACCTGCCGGGAGCGGAACATCTCGATGACGCGCTTTTCCTCGTCGAGATCATTGTTGGAGGTGGCAAAGAGCGTGGAATAACCCCGCTCGGAGAGCGCCATCTCGATGGCCTGGGCCACCTGCGTCAAAGCCGGGTTGGTAATATCGGTCAACACCAGGCCGATGGTCTTGGTCTCGCGACTAACGAGCGATTTGGCCACGTGGTTTGGCAAATAGTTGAGCGCCTCGGCCGCCTCGCGAATGCGAATCGAGGTCTCTTCGGGGATGCGCGGACTCTGTCGCAGCGCCAGCGACACCGTATTGACCGAAAAGCCGGTGCGGTCGGCGATATCCTTCAGGCGGATGGTGGACTTGCCCATGGTCTCAACATGCCCAAGGCGGCAGGGAGGCGGCGCAGGCCGCCCCACGGGCGCGTTTACGGGGCCGAAATGGAAGGATAAAAATCATGGGCGACCATACACATCAGAAGCGGCCGTAAACTAGACATCTTCTGCAAACTAGACACCTTCTGCGTGAAGGCGCCGGATGGCCTGATACTGCAGGCAGTCGGGGTGCATTTCCATCAGTTCGATGCGGTTGCCATCGGGATCCTCGAGCCACGCCTGGCGATTGCCATCCAGCCCGGCCTTGGGTTCGGAAAGCAGGGTGATGCCAGCAGCCTTGATGCGGTCGCAGGTGGCGTCGAGATCATCGATGGTCCAGCACATATGCGTCATGCCATTGGTGTGCCAGCTGGCGGGTGCACGGTCGTTTTCGGCGCCCGGGAAGATCTCCAGGTACTGCTCGTCGGTGATGCGCAGATAGACCAGCCAGGTTTGACCGTCATCGCGCTTGAGCCGCAGCATTTCGGGAAAGCCCAGCTTGTTGACGTAGTAGTCGAGTGATTTTTCGAGATCGATCACGTTGATCGCCACATGCCCGAGACTGGTAATGCCCTTCATAATTCCTCCCGCCGACCTTGCGGCATGACTGATCGTTTCCGCTGGCGACAGGCCAGCGGACCGCCCTGACATGACAGCAAGGGCGACCAAGTAGGAACGTTAATACGACAGCTATTATCCCAAGCCGCGACGTTGTCAACTGCCGCCAATGATCTCAATCCCAGTCCGGCCCCCAAGCTGGATCGATGACGCGCTGACCGCGATCAATCGCCTCGATAGCAGCAATATCGTCATCGGAAAGGACCAGCTTGGTTGCCAGAAAGTTGGACCGGATGCGCTCGGGCTGGCCCGATGTGGGGATAGCGATGTAGCCCTTGGCGAACTCGAAAGCCAAGGCCACCTGCTCCGGCGTCGCGCCGTGGCGGCCGGCGATTTCAGCGATGACCGGTACGTCACCGAGAATGCCGCGCGCGATGGGCAGGTAGCACGTGACAGAAATTCCGTTTTTTACACAATAGCTTGCAAGCTTTTTGTTCTGCAGGAGCGGGTTGAGCTCGACCTGATTATTGGCGATCGGCAGATTGCCGAGGATCGTCCGAGCCTGGTCGAGCATGGCTATGGTGAAATTGGAAACGCCGATCAGCCCGGTCAGGCCGAGGGCATGGGCCTCGGCCAGCTGCTCGATATAGACCGGCAGGGGCACGGCATTGTCTGGCGATGGCCAATGGATCAGCGTCAGGTCCGGCCGGTCGGTCTGCAGGTTGTCGAGGCTTTGCCGCAGCGAGGGAAGCAGCGCGCCTGCGCCCAGGTTGCCGGTGGCGATCTTCGTCGTGATGAAGATCTCGCCACGATCCAGGCCCGAGCGCCGCACGGCCTGGCCGACCTCCTTTTCCGTGCCGTAGTCCTGCGCCGTGTCGAGATGGCGGTAGCCGGTCTCCAGCGCCACCAGCATTGCGGCAGTACCCGCCTCCCCGGTCCGGCCATAGGTTCCGAAACCCATGGCAGGTATATCATATTGATTTTTCATCATTTTCCCCCACATCGAGAGGATCGCTGGCGACCCGCTCCCATCATTGGTCGATCAAAACATCCATCGGGCAAGCGAAATGTCTATTGACGGATCGTTCTGCATGAACCTAGTTTAACGATAATACTGCCCGCAAGAGCTGACACGACGAAGAGCGGAAAAATCCGTCGCGACGTGCAAGGGAGGACGAGCATGACCTTTCGGTGGAGCCGATGGTCACCCCAACTGGCCCTGGTGCCGGCTGGACTGGTGACTCTGGTTGCCTTCATTGGCGCCATCCTGTGGACCATCTACCTGTCGCTGACGCGCAGTCGCCGGCTGCCGGAATATGCGATCGACTGGTCCGAATGGGGCCGGCAATACGAGCGTCTGTTCAAGGACGACGCCTGGATGATCTCGTTGCAAAACCTGATCGTACTCGGCCTGGGCAGCGCCCTGGCAATTGTCTTCGGCTTTGTGCTGGCCGCGATGATCGATCGGGAAAAACGCGGCGAGAGCCTGTTTCGCACGGTGTTTCTCTATCCCCTGGCCATTTCGCTGATCGTGACGGGCGCAGCCTGGCGCTGGATCTTCAATCCCGAACTGGGGGCCGAGCATTTCATCCATTCCATCGGCCTGACCTGGGTCAATGCCAGCTGGCTGGCCCGGCCGGAAACCGCCATGTATGGCGTCATTCTCGCCTCGGTCTGGCAGAGCGCCGGATTCTACATGGCGCTGATGCTGGCCGGCCTGAAGTCGATCAATTCGGAAATCTGGAGCGCCGCCCGCCTCGATGGCGTGGGCATGTTCAAGCTCTATACCGAGATCATCATCCCGATGATGAAGTTCACCTTCGTCACCTGCGCCATCCTGCTCTCGCTGGGCGTGATCAAGGCCTATGACGTCATCGTCGCCATGACCAATGGCGGACCGGGCCAGTCGACCTATGTGCCGGCCTATTTCACCATCCAGGCCCTGTCGGCCAAGGGCAATCTCGGCTTTGCCTCCGCCGCCGCGGTGATGATGCTGGTGCTGACCGCGGTCATCTTCCTGCCGCTGGTCCTGCTCACCGCCTGGCAGCAACGCCGCTCGGGAGCGCGCGCATGAACGATCTGAGCAATGCCCAAAAGGCCGTCGGGGCCGATATCGCGGTGCGCAGCGCGCCCTATTTTCCGCGCCGGAAAAAGGCCATTACCGGCCGGTCCATCGCCATCATCGCCTTTCTGTCCGTCTGTGCGCTGTTCTTCTGCGTACCGCTCTATGTGGTGGTCGTCACCTCGTTCAAGACGATGGACCAGATCCGCGAAGGCGCCATGTTCGCCCTGCCCAATGTGTGGACGCTGGAAGCCTGGGACCATGCCTGGAACTCGGCCTGCTCGGGAACGCGATGCGAGGGGCTCAAGGTCGGGTTCTGGAACTCGGTCTTCATCCTCGTTCCCTCGCTGATCCTGTCGATCGGGCTGTCCATCGTTACCGGCTATGCGCTGGCGCTGTGGAACGTCAAATGGGCGGGACCCTTCCTCTTCGTGCTGTTCATCTGCGCCTTCGTGCCCTTCCAGATCATCATGTTCCCGCTGATCTCGATGACGGCAACGCTCAAGGTCTATGGCAGCATCTGGGGCGTGGCGATCATCCATGCCGTCCTGGCCATGCCGGTGCTGACGCTGATCTTCCGCAATTACTACAAGGACATTCCCCAGGAGATCATGAGCGCGGCCGTGATGGATAGCGGTTCGTTCTGGAAGATCTTCGTCGAGATCATCCTGCCCATGAGCGGCAATATCCTGATTGTGGTGCTCATCCTGCAGATCACCTCGATCTGGAACGACTACCTGATCGGGGTGACCTTCGGGGGCATGGGCGCCCAGCCAATGACGGTCAACCTGGCCAATCTCATCACCATCTCGACCGGCACGGTTCGCTACAACGACAACATGGCGGCGGCCCTGCTCACCGCCATTCCCCCCCTCGTCATCTATTTCCTCGTCGGCAAGCTCTTCGTCCAGGGCATTACCGCCGGCGCCATCAAGGGTTGATCGACATGCCCCGTGTCAGCTTCGAGCACATCACCAAGAATTACGGCGCGATGAAGGTTCTCGACGACCTCAACCTGGCCATAGACGACGGTGACTTCCTCGTCCTGCTCGGCCCATCGGGCTGCGGCAAGACCACCCTGCTGAACCTGCTGGCCGGCCTGCTCGACATTACCGACGGTCGCATCATGATCGGGGAACGCGACGTGACCGATCTTGACCCCAAGGACCGGGGGCTGGCCATGGTGTTCCAGTCCTATGCGCTCTATCCGACCAAGACCGTGCACGGGAACCTCAAATTCGGGCTATCGGCCAGCAAGCTGCCGCGCGAGGAGATCGAGAAGCGCATCGCCTGGGCGGCCAGACTGCTGCAGATCGAGCCGTTGCTGCATCGCAAGCCGGGTCAGCTCTCGGGCGGCCAGCGTCAGCGCGTCGCCATCGGCCGGGCGCTGGTCAAGAATGTCGCCGTGTTCCTGTTCGACGAGCCGCTGTCCAACCTGGACGCAAAGCTGCGCACCGAGATGCGGCTCGAGATCAAGAAGCTGCATGACCAGCTCAAGTCCACCATCGTCTATGTCACGCATGACCAGATCGAGGCCATGACCATGGCCACCAAGATCGCGGTAATGAATGGCGGCGTCATCCAGCAGTTCGGCACGCCCGACGAAATCTACGAGCGGCCGGCCAACCTGTTCGTCGCCGGCTTCATCGGCTCGCCGGCGATGAACCTGCGCCAGGCCAGGCTCAGCGTGGCGGCCGGAAAGGTCGAGGCAGTGTTCGCCTCGGGCGTGCGCCTGGACGTGTCGGACTATCCCTTTGCCGCCTCGCCGCAGGACGGCGCAGCGGTGATTGCCGGCCTGCGTCCGGAACATTTCGTGCTGGCGGCGAGCGGGCCGGTCGCGGCCAGCTTCACCGTCCCGGTGCAATATGCCGAGCGCACCGGGCCCGATGCCAGCGCCTACTTCATGTTCGAAGACGATCTGCTTGCCCTGCGCGTGGAGCCTGACTCCGCCGCGCGGCTGACGCCCGGCCAATCGGTGACGGTGAGCTTCAGCAAAGGCAAGGCCAACCTGTTCGACGCCCGGACCGGGCAGCGAATGTAAGAAGATAAACTAGGGAGAGAGAACGATGTCTACCAAGAGGCTTGCCGGCATAATTGCCGGTCTCATGCTCAGCACCGCTTCGTTTGGTGCCATGGCCACCGACCTGGTCATCTACCATAGCTGGTCTGCCCCGCCGGAAATCGCTGCCCTTAACGTCCTCAAGTCCGGCCTCGAGGCCAAGGGCCACGCCTGGTCAGATATCGCCATTCCGCACGATACCGGCTCCAACGTGAACCTGATGAGCCTGATCACCGGCGGCCAGCCACCCAATGTGTTCATGGAATCCAATCCAGGCGTCTATCGCGACATTGCCGGCATGGGTATGGGCTTTCCGCTGACGCAGTGGTTCAACGAGCAGGGGATCGTCGAAAAGCTGCCGGCTGCGGTTGCCGCGTCGATCTCGGTCGATGGCGAGATCGTCAAGGTGCCGCAGGCGCTGCATATCGACGGCATGGTCTACTACAATATGGAAGTGGCCAAGGCGGCCGGGGTCGATCCTGCCGCCTGGACATCGGTCGACGCCATGTTTGCCGACTTCCAGAAGATCCGCGACGCCGGCTATGCGCCGCTCGCCGTGGGGAGCCAGCCCTTCCAGGTGGGCTATCTCACCCATGCCCTGGTCGCGGCAATTGCCGGCCCAGACATCTACAAGAAGCTTTATGGCGAAGAGGTCGATCCGACGGCGCTGGACGACCCGGCTTTTGCCAAGACGCTCGAAACCCTGCGCCTGTTCGCCAATGAAGCGGGTCCGGAAGCACAGAACCGCCCCTGGAACGAGACCACCAACGAGGTGATCACCGGCAAGGCACTAATGCAGATCCATGGCGACTGGATGAAGGGGGAATGGCTTGGCGCAGGCAAGGTTGCCGGCACCGATTTCGGCTGCATTGAAATCCCCGGCGCACAGGCCGTGGTGGTGACGGTGGATGCCTGGGGCCTGCTCGGCGGCACCGCCGAGGACGTCAAGACGGCCGAACTCGACTTTGCCGCCGAGGTGCTCGATCCGGCTGGCCAGGCCAAGTTCGCTGCCGCCAAGGGCTCGACCCCGGTGCGCCTGGACGCGCCGGCCGAAAGCCTCGATGCCTGCTCGACCGAGGTGCTGCGCATTCTCGATGACCCATCCCAGCAGGTGCAGAACCCGCATAACACCGCCGACGCCGACTGGCAGGATTCGATCTGGAACGTTGTCTTCAACTTCTGGAGCGATCCCGACATGAGCGTGGAAGACGCCATCGCCCAGATGCATGAGAACTACGAGACCATCCTGGGCTGACACGAGTCCCTCCCCGGGCCGGCGACCACCGTGGCCGCCGGCCTCTCCCAGAAGCTGAAATGGACCGTTTGAAATGGACAAGCGCCTGCTTGATGAAGACGAAGTGATGCAGATCTGCTTCGTCACCGACGATGTGGTGAAATCCGCGCAATGGTTCGCGGACCTCACCGGCAAGCCCCTGCCCAAGGAAGGGCGTGCAGCCGAGCCGGCAGAGGCTCAGGCCATCTACATGGGCCAGCCGGCCGATGTCGGCTGCCGCATCATGATGTTCAAGTTCGGCAATATCGATGTGGAGTTCCTGCAGCCGGGCCCGGAAAAGAGCGCCTGGCGCGACCTGCTGGAGCAAAAGGGCCCTGGCTGCCACCACATCGCCTTCCGCACCCGCAACCTGACCAAGCGCGACGCGTATCTTGAATCCAAGGGCCACAGACTTTTGCAGCGCGGCGAATTCGACGGCAGCCATGGGCGCTACGCCTATTACGACACGGTCAAGGAGCTGGGCGTGATGATCGAGCTGCTCGAGTTCGACAAGGACAAGGAAGCCCAGCCCTAGCGCCCCATGCGCCTCCGCCCGTCGGGGCGGCAGGCGCGCGCCAACCATCTGAAGGCACCATGTCCTATCCCATCGCCTACCAGCTCTATTCCTCGCGCAATTTTCCACCACTGGCAGGCCAATTGCCCCTGCTCAAGGCCATGGGCTATGACGCAATCGAGCCGTGGCTGCCGGCCTACGAGGCTGATCCAAGACTGTTCCGCCGCCAGCTCGATGACGCGGGCCTGGCCTGCTACGGCTTTCACATGCCGCTGGCCGGGCTGGTGCAGGAGCCGAACCGCTTCATCGACATTGCGCTGACGCTGGGCGCCACGGTGATGATACCGCCCTATGTCACGGCGGAGGAGCGCCGCAATACATCCGACTACTGGCGAGGTCTGGGACACAAGCTGGGGCAAGGCGCGGACCTGGCAGCCCCCCACGGCCTCAAGGTCGCCTGGCACAACCACGATTTCGAATATGTTCGGCTGCCCGATGGCACCCGGCCCATCGACCATATCTTCGAGGGAGGCGGGCCCGATGTCTGGTTCGAAATCGACTGCGGCTGGATCACCCGTGCCGGTGCCGACCCGGCCGCCGAACTGAAGCGCTACGCCGACCGCATCATCGCCATCCAGACCAAGGACACCGCGCCCCAGGGTACGCTGGCCGATGATGGCTGGACCGCGACGGGCGACGGCATCATCGACTGGTCCGCCCTGGTGCCGCTGTTCCGCCAGACCAGAGCCGATCACATCGTCACCGAACATGACAATCCCAGCGACTGGCAGCGTTTCGCACGGCGTTCCATCGACCATATCAGGGCCTTGGGGGTCTAGCCATGACACCACCAAGCCTGGCTGATCTCGACAATGAGCAGAGCCAGCTCGAACTCCCGAGCTTCGACTATGCGACGGCGTGGACCCTGGGGCTCAGGATGCAGCTTGAGGCGAGCGCGCGGTCTTTGCCGGTCGCGATAGAAGTCAGCCACGGCAATACTGTGGTGTTTTTCGCCCTTCTGCCGGGAGCCACGCCCGACAATCCGGACTGGACGCGGCGAAAGCGGGCTGTCGCTTTGCGCTACCACAAGAGTTCGCTCTACATGCGTTTGCTGTGCGAGCAGCATGGCTGGGACTTCCATGATCGTTTTCGCCTGCCGCAGGTCGATTTTGCGGCCAGCGGCGGCGGCGTGCCCATCGTGGTGCGGGGTGTCGGCGTGGTGGGCGCCGCTGCGGTGAGTGGCCTGCCCGATGTGGAAGACCACGGTCTGGTGGCCAGCGCCATTGCCGGTCACCTGTTGCCGGACCCCAGGGAGGGACAGTGATGAGTACCAGCGAAACCGAGCAATTCTGGTCCAAACCGAACGGCATGATCCCGAACAGCCGCTACCCACTCCTGGTCCACCGCTCAGCCGTGCCGGGCGGCGGCGAGGACCTGGTGGTCGCGCGGTTCAGGGAAAATGTCTGGTTGAACAACTGGCACTATCCTGGCGTCTATACCTACCGCCATTTCCACTCCACCACGCATGAATGCCTGGGCGTTGCGCGCGGCTGGATGCAGGTGGAAATATTCGGTGAAGGCGGCCCCATCTTGCGGGTCAGCGCCGGCGACGTCATCGTGATGCCGGCCGGTGTCTCACATATGATGGTTGGGCACTCCGAGGACGTCAGCATGGCGGGCGGATATGCTGACGGTCGCGACTGGGATAACATGCGTCATGACCACCTGACCGAAGATCTGCGCCGCGATGCTGCCAAACGCATCATGATGCTCCCCATCCCTGGACGTGACCCGGCAACGGGAGCTCCCATGCAGCACTGGATCGACGCACCATCTTCGGTTGACGCCGGTCTGAATGACTTCCGCGATGGCCTGGAAGTCAGTGACAGCTAGGCAAACGTGGAAACCACGATGCGGGACCCGGCTCGGGCGTAGTGGCCCAGACTATCGCCGGGGCAAGGTCCGGTCTGGGGACATGATTGCCTGGGCTCGGGCGATAATTGGAGCGTCGATCATCTTGCCGTCCAATTGAAAGGCCCCGTCGCCGGCAGCGGCACGTTCCAACACGCGCTTGGCCCAGGCCTGCTCCTCCGCGCTTGGCGCAAAGGCGGCGTTGAGCAGCGGCACAACGGCTGGATGAACGCAGGTGGCCCCGTCGAAGCCATGCGCCCTTGCCTCGCGGGCAGCCGCGGTGATGCCGGCCAAGTCGGAGTAGTCAGCCACGCTGCGCAGCAGGCCAAACGAGAGCAGCCCCGCGGCCTTTGCCGCGTAGTGCACCAGCAGCTTGGGCAGGTGCAGCACGTCCGGAGTTGGCTGGGCACCGAGCGCCAGCGCCAGGTCTTCGCCACCCAGAGAGAGCGCGACAAGGCGCGGTGCCTTCGCTATTTCACTGGCGCTGAGCACGGCTGCCGGGTCCTCGATCAAGGCGACAAAGCCCATTGGCGCCCTGCCCGCCTGTGTCTCCACACCTTCCAGCACTGACGCCAGTGTGCCGAGCTCTTCTGCGCTCCGGACTTTGGGCACATAGAGCGCGTCGGCGCCGGCGCGGCAGGCAGCAAGCGCATCGTCGTGCTGCCGATCGCCGCTATTGACGCGGACCATCACTGTCGCGCCGCCCCGGCGCACCATGGTCACCGCTTCGGCAAGGCCCAGGCGCGCCTGATCTTTGGCGTCTTCGGGTACCGAGTCCTCGAGATCAAGGATAATGGCGTCCGCCCCGCGCTCATGCGCCTTGGCAAGGAAACGTTCGGAATGCGCGGGAACGTAGAGGAGAGAGCGCATCAAGTGGCCCCGATCCTGATGGACTGGGGATCGATCCCGGCTGCCAGCAGCACTTCGTCATTGTGCTGGCCAAGTTCGGGCGCCGGCAGCCGCCATGCTCCGGGCGTGGCGGAAAGGCGCGGCACGATATCGTGCATCGGCAGGGTACCGAAGGTCTCGTCTTCGACATCGACGATGATCTGGCGCGCCTCGAAATGTGGATCGGCCATGGCGTCGGCAATGTTGAAGATCGGGCCCACCGTTGCGCCGGATTTGCGCATGGTTTCCAGAGCTTCTGCGCTGTCGTGGCGGGCAAACCAGGCACCCACCGCCTCGTCGACCAGCGCGCGGTGCTTCACCCGGTCGGAATTGGTGGCAAAGCGCGGGTCCTCATTCATGTCCGAACGTCCGATGACCTCGAAGATACGGCGCGCCACGGCCGGGGTCGAGCCGGACAGTGCCAGGAACTTGCCATCGGCGCACTTGTAGACATTGCGCGGCGAGGCGGTATTGGAAGCGCTGCCGACGCGCTGTTTGACCTTTCCGGTGATCGCGTGGATTGATGCTTCCGGTCCCAACACCGAAAACATCGGCTCAAGCAGCGACAAGTCGATCACCTGCCCGCGTGCCCTGCCCGTCTGGCGCGCGAACAGCGCCATCATCGTGGCCGAGGCGCCATAGATGCCCGCAATCATGTCGGCAAGCGCCAAGGGCGGCAGCACCGGCTCGCGATCTGGAAACCCAGTGCGATCGGCAAAGCCGCTCATCGCCTCGACAATGGTGCCAAACCCCGGAAACTGTGCATAGGGGCCGGTCTGCCCGAAGCCGGATATTCGCACCACGATCAGGTCCGGATTGCGTTCGAGCAACCTTTCGGGCGCCAGCCCCATCGCCTCCAGCGTCCCGGGCCGGTAGTTCTCGATGAACACATCAGCCGTCTCGATCAGCGCCCACAGCGCCGCCATTGCCGGCGCCTGCCGCAGGTTCAACACCACCGAGCGCTTGTTCCGGCCATAGGTTTTCCAGAACAGGGAATGCCCGTCATCCTTCCAGTCGCGCAACGGATCGCCCTCGGGCGGCTCGATCTTGATCACATCGGCGCCGAAATCGGCCAGTTGCAGGCTCAGCATGTTGCCCGCCATGAGGCGCGAAAGATCGAGCACCCGGATGCCCTCGAGCGGCCCGGTCTCGGCAGGGTCGAAGGACTTGCGGGCGTGGTTCATCGCAGGCGCAGCCCGGTTGCCTTGTCGAACACGAAGAGCTTGGCTGGATCGATCACCAGATGGATGGTGTCATCCGGGCGCAACGGCGCATGATCGCGCACGACCACGGAAATATCCTCTTCTCCAATCCGGGCCAGGACCTCCTGCGCATCGCCAGTCGGCTCCACCACCAGCACCCTGGACGGCACGCCGACCTCGCCCAGCGTGATGTGCTGCGGCCGCACGCCATAGACGATCTCGGTGCCCGCCGGGATATCCAGGGTGGCCCCCAGCGGCAGGGTCTGCCCGCCTTTCACCTGCACATCGGTGCCTCCTTGATAGCGCGCGTCGAACAGGTTCATCTCGGGTGAACCTATGAAGCTGGCGACAAAGAGGTTGGCCGGGTTGTTGTAGAGCTCGAGCGGGGCGCCAGCCTGCTCGATGCGGCCGCCACTGAGCACGACGATCTTGTCGGCCATGGTCATGGCCTCGGTCTGGTCATGCGTCACGTAGATCATGGTCTTGCCCAGTCGCTGGTGCAGCCGCTTGATCTCGCCGCGCATCTTGACCCGCAGCTTGGCGTCCAGGTTGCTCAGCGGCTCGTCGAACAGGAAGGCCCGAGGGTTGCGCACGATCGCGCGCCCCATGGCGACGCGCTGGCGCTGGCCGCCCGAAAGTTCGCGGGGCAGCCGGTCGAGCAGGTCTTCAAGCCCCAGGATATCCGCCGCCTCGCCGACGCGTCGCTTGATCTCGGCCTTGGGGGTGCCCGCCAGACGCAGCGAGAAGCTCATATTGTCGGCCACCTTCATCTGCGGATAGAGCGCATAGCTCTGGAACACCATGGCGATGTCCCGCTCCTTGGCCGGCATGTTGTTGACCACCTTGCCGCCGATTGTGATCTGGCCTGAGGTGATGTCCTCGAGACCGGCAATCATGCGCAGGAGGGTCGACTTGCCACAGCCCGAGGGGCCGACCAGCACAACGAATTCTCCATCTCCCATCTGCAGCGAGATGTCGTTGAGCACGGTCACCGCACCATAGCGCTTGCCGACATGGGCGAGTTCGATTTCCGACATGCTGGTCTCCTTGGTGGCCTAAACCGTTTCGACGATCTCGATACGCCCCACGCTCATGCGCCCCGCGGCGGCCAGGCGAATGCCGGCCATGCCATGGGCATAGCTGGCATCGGTGGTGTTCAACAGGGGCACGCCGTCGACGGCCAGGCTGAGAGCATCGCCCGTGACGCTGAATGCGAGCTGGTAGCTCTTGCCCGTCTCCACCCTGAACGGCGCCCGCGCCAGTACCGTGCTGCCGAAATCCTCCCTGAGGATCACGACCTCGTCGCCCTCAAAGCCCGCCGCATAGAACCGCCCGGTGCCCTGCACCCGCGCCGTCACCAATTGCGACGCCCCCGCCAGCCGCCGCATATCGGCCTTCACCACCACGTTTCGCGCATAGTAATGGCCGGTCCACATGTCGGCATCGCCCGCCGTATGTCCGTGGATGCGGCTATCCTGTTTCGTCCAGTGCCCGCGATTGTAGGTGAACCGCGTGATCGCGCCCCATTCCTGCGTCTCGGTCTTGGGCTCGATCACCGTATGACCGGCGCCCTTGACCCTGAAGTCCGCCAGGAACAGCCGCCCGAGAAACTTCAGCCGCCCGAAATACTCGATGGAGATGCCGACCTCGTCGATCGCTTCATCGCCCGCCGGCACGACGAAGCTGTAATCCTGCCATCCCGCCGCCGAGGGCACATCCCACGCCCCGGTCTCCTCGATGGCCCCGCTCATGGTCCGCCGCACATAGGGCGCGACGCGCAGGTTGCCGTCGCCGTTCCAGGGGTCGAGCCACAGCTTGAAGCTCACGGTCTGCCCACCATCCACCACCGGGGTGAACATGGGCCGGTAGCGTTCGTCGTCAAAATCGCTGCGGCGGTAGAACGGCTTCCAGAACACCCGTCCGCCCTGCCCGCGCTCCAGCCGGTCGAGCTGGATTTCCAGCGACCCGCGCGAGCCCTCGACATGGCGCTCGGCGGAGTGGCGCAGTGAAATCTGGTTGAAGCCCTCGGTACGGAAACCATGGGTGGAACCCGGCAGGTCAAAATCGAACCGCAGCCCGCGCCGGGTAAAATCCTCCAGCCAGAGCTGTGGCACGTCACGCCCCGCCAGTTGCAGCGCCAGCACCGTCAGTTCGCGGGCAAAGCTGGGAATGTCGACAATGTTGATCGACCCCACGATGCCCGAGGCCACGAGGAAATCGTTGATCGGCTTGCGATACTTGTCCCAGCCTTCATGCAGGCCCTGGAACGTCGCGACGATGGCCGCAGCGTTGCCCGCGTTGCAGTCGGTGTCCCAGCCCGCCATGGTGGCGATTTCTGCCGTCCTTGGCAGGTCGCCCTTGCCATAAAGGATAGCCATGATGGTCACCCCTGCATTGGGGATGATGTGGCAGACGCCCGGATAGCGGTCATAGCCCCACTCCGCTTCCAGCATGTCGCGGCAGGCGCGCCAGTCGTCCGGGTTGGCCGTGTAGAAATCGATCACCGCGCGGCAGACCCTGGCATAGGTCGAGGCTGCGTCGATGGTGCCCATCGCCGTCTTGATGATCTCGTCTATGCTCTTGGCTTCAAACGCGGCGGCAATCGCCGCGGCGCAGAAGCGCGCGCCGTTGAGGCCATCACCATCGTGGGCGACGCTGGCGGCCATGGCCGACATGTCCGCGGCCCGCTGCGGATTGCCCGGGTTCACCCAGCCCCAGCTGTCGATGAAGATCTGCCCGCCGATCTGCTCGGCCACGGTGGTGCCGTTCTGGGCGATCGAGCCGGACTGCGGTGCCGGTATGCCGGCGCGCAGGTTGCGATAGGCGGTGTGCTCGGTCGAGACGCCGAAGCCGCCCCACCAATACATGCCATGCTCTTCGGCGGCGTAGTTGAGCCAGGTCCTGCCCACGTCCTCGGCGGTTGCATCCAGCCCGTAGTCGCGCAGCGCGCGGATGAAGTAGACCGGCCCGTTGGTGTCGTCGTCAGCGGCAAAGTTCTTGAAATCGCGCAGGTACTGCGTCACCTCGCCATAGGTCTTCTGGATGCGCTCATAGTTCCAGATGGTCGGCTCGACGGGAGCGCCCAGGCGCACGCCGATCGCCTTGCCGATAAAGCCGGCATAGATCTTTTCGAGGATTTGGATTTCGGAGAGCATAGTCCGTCTTTCTCGGCAAAGGTGGTCAGGAAACCAGCGCCTGGGCTGGTACGATCAGGGCGGCGCGGGCGGCGTCGCGCTTGGTGGCAATCGCGCGGTCGGTCGCGAAGATGGCGGTTACCGTGCGCGTAAAGGCATCGGCGGAAGCCAGCAGATCGAGGCGGTTGGCAGCGTCGATCTGGGCGCGATCAGCGGCATCGATGACACTCTCGCCATGCAGCGCCCCCAGGATTGCGCCAGCCATCACCCCGATGGAATCGGTGTCCCGGCCCGAATTGATGCCGTCCTCGATGGAACGCCGGAAATTCCCGTCATTGAGCAAGCAGAAGCCCAGCGCGAGAGGCAGTTCTTCGATGGCCTGCAAGCGGCTCGGGCGATAGGCATCGGTGGGTCGCCCGACCTTTTCGGGCATGTGATTGACGTCGTCGCCCATCACAGAATAGCGGGCGATCACGCTGTGGAAGGCGTCGCAGGCGCCGGCATGGTCGGTGCCGCTGGCGCGCAGGGCACGCGCCGTTTCGGCTATGGCTATGATGGCCGTGCGCGTACCGTCCTTGGCGAGCCCGATGACGGTGTCGACGATGGCGTCGATCGTTGCGCCAGGCACGAAGGCCGCGGCAACGGCTGCGGCCATTACGCCGGCGGCCTCGAGGCCATAGCTCTCCTGATGGCCGGCGGCAAAGGCGATGGCCTCGTCATAGGCCGCCTTCGGATCGGCGGCGTTCACTACGCCGACCGGAGCGATATACATCGCAGCCCCGCAGTTGACCATGTTGCCGATACCGCCCTGGCGGGGGTCGCAACTGGAAAGCTGGTGGCGCTGGAAAATCCATTTTTCGGGGTAGAACAGGCGGTCGATCAGCATCGCTTCGCGTTGCAGCTCGGGTACCCACCGCTTGATCCAGGCGATCTGGCGCACCATGCCGTCGGCCATGTCCCAGGCGTCAAGATGCCGGCGCGTATCGGCATATATGTCCATCATCGCCAGCGTCATCAGCGTGTCGTCGGTGACGATGCCGTCGCCCCGTACGCGGTGGTTTCGCTGCTCGGGCGGCAGGTCCATCTTGTGCCAGCGCGTCATCACGGAGGTCACCCGACCGTAGCGCTCGCGGATCTGGGCGGCGGAGAGCTTTTCCACCGGCGCACCGAGCGCATCGCCCAATGCAATGCCATGCAGCATGCCGCGAATGCGAGATTGGAGGGATTGGGTCATGACGCTTCGACTTTCATTCCGGTTGTGCCATCGGGCCTATGGACGATGGTTCAGTCGATACCCTCCCCATTGCAGGGAGGGATCTGGGGGTTGGGGGTTCCGGCTTCTCCACCGTTGGGAGATCGTGGATGGTTCAGAACCCCCACCCACCCCCTCCCGAAGGAGGGGTTCTGGGCACTTGTTCCTAGTCGCCCAGCACTGTCGCCGCGTATTCAGCCATGCGCTGGCCACCAGCGGCGTTGTACTCGCTCACGAATGTGTCCCACTGGTCGAGCGAAGCCTCGCCGGTGATGAACCGGGCGACCCAGGAGCGATAGACCTGCTCGGCCGCGTCCACATCGGCTGCATAGTCGGCCGGCCAGACGAAGGCATTGTCGGCGGTGAAGTCAGCCTTGATCGTGTCGAGCGCAGACTGCGCCGTGGGCGACAGCAGAGCCGTCGGCGGAGTCCAGTTGGCGGCATTGAAGAAGCGCGCATACCAGGTCGAGATCTGGTCGGTGAAGGTTACCGCGCCATCAGCGCCCACCGTGTGGTGCACATCCGCAAAACCCATGCGGTCGATATCCTGGCCTTCCTTGGAGGCCATGAAATCGAGAACGGCAAAGGCCTCTTCCTTGTGCTCGGAGAGCGACGACATCGCCCAGCCGCGGGCTTCCTTGGATACGTCGACGGCTGCGAGCCCCTGGCCACCAGGGCCGGAGGGAACAGGCAGCAGGGCCAGCTCGATGTTTTCGCCGGGATGGGCCTGACGCATCTTGCCGGCATAGATGTCAATGACTTCCGGCGACGAGCCGAAGATCACCCCAGCCTTGCCGGTGTAGAACTTGTCTTCCTTCACGTCGAACGTGTTGGTCACATATTCCCTGTCGTAGAGACCCTTCTCGGCCAACCGGGCGTAAAACTCGATCTTGGCCTTTTCCGCATCCGTGACGCGGGCATTGACCCAGGCTCCATCGGCATTCTTCATCCAGGTGCCGGTGATGCCGAAGGCCTGGTTGAAGACGGAGTCGAGCTCGGTGGTGTTGCCAAAGCCGGTGAGGCCAAGCGTGTTGCCGGGCGTGCCGTCGCCATCGAGGTCGGCGTCGTGGATGGCCTGGAACAGGGCCTCGTATTCTTCCACCGTGGTCGGGGCCGCAAGACCCAGCTGGTCCAGCCAATCCTGGCGCATCACCGGCTGGGGCGCACGCGGCGGATAGACATAGAGCAGGTAGGGATAGTTGGCGAGGCGCTCCACGTTATGCGGCCACAGCGCCGCCTTGATGTGCTCGGACTTTTCGATCCAGGGATTGAGGTCTTCGAGGATGCCCTGCTCGGCCATCTTCTGGTCGCCCCCCTGGAAGTAGATGATGTCGGGAATATCGCCCGACAGCAGCATCACGCCGAGCGCATCGACATAGGCCGACGTGCCGCCGGGCAGGTCGATGGTCTGGATGTCGATGTCGTGGCCCTGGGCCTTGAGCGCGGCCTCGATGGCCTCGATCTCCTTGACATCGTCAGGGTTGGTGGTGAGCAGGTCCTTGCTGACCAGCCGGATCGTGGTCTGGGCGAAGGCCGGTGCGGCAAGCGCCCCCAGCGTGGCGATGGCGGTTGTCGCCAGCAGCAGTTTCTTCAGCGTCATTTTAGTCTCCTCCTTGGTTTCTTGGTCTTGGTCGTTCACCGCTTGCGCGGAATTCTTGTTCACCCCGTTGGGGTGGTCGTCTGCGCTCTCATCCCTTGAGCGCTCCCGACATCGTTCCCTTGGTGAAGAACTTCAGGATCAGCGGGTAGATCGCCAGGATCGGCAGGATGGTGATGAAGATCATCCCGGCCTTGAGCGCGCGGATGTTGATCTGGGCCAGGCCGATATTGTTGTTGGCATTGTTGGCGCCCACGATGGCGATCTTGTCGCCTTCGATGACGAACTGCCGGAGTACGACCTGCAGCGGCCATTTGGTCTGGTCGTTGAGGTAGATCATCGAGCGGAAGAACTCGTTCCAGTGCAGTACGAGATAAAACAGCGCGATGGTGGCGAGCGCCGGCTTGGCCAGCGGCAGCACGACCATCCAGAAGGTCTGGAACGGGTTGGCGCCATCGAGTTCGGCCGCTTCCAGCAATTCCTTGGGAATTTCCTCGAAGAAGCGGATCAGGATGATCAGGTACCAGGCGCTGATCGCCTTATACATGATCACCGACCAGGGCGTGTTGAGCAGGCCCAGGCGCTTCATGAGGAAGTAGTCCGGGATAATGCCGGGCTCGAAGACGATGGTCACCAGCACCAGGATAAAGATCAGCCGGCGCCCCGGCAGACCGGGTCGCGACATGCCCCAGGCCATCAGCGCCGTGCCGAAGACCCCGATGCACACGCTGGTGGCGGTCATCCAGATCGAGTTGAACAGACCGCGCTGCACGTTGGGATGCTGCAGCAACAGGGCCCAGACATCGATCGAAAACCCGTCGGGAATGATCGACAGACCCGAGAAGCCGGCGACCTTGCTGGGGTCGGTGAATGACAGGGCCAGCAGATTGAGCAGTGGCTGCAGGGTGAACACCACCAGCAGCAGCAGCGTCGAGACGATCAGCACATATTCGACCCGCTCGAGCGGCGTCCGGCGCGATTGGCTGGCCATCACCACACTCCCTTGCCGGTCAGGCGCTTGCTGACGAGATGGGAGGTAACGACGAGGATCATGCCGATCACCGCCTTGAACAGGCCCGCGGCCGTGGCCAGCGCGTATTCGCCCGTCGACAGCCCCATCCGGTAGACATAGGTGTCGAGGATATCGATGGCCGAAGCGTTGACGTCGTTCTGGAAGTTGATGACCTGGTTGAGGTCGGCGCTCAGGAACATGCCCATGTTGAGGATGAACAGCGTCGCAATGGTGGGGATGATGCCCGGAATGGTGACGTGCCAGATCTTCTGCCAGCGACTGGCGCCATCCATCTCGGCGGCCTCGTAGAGCGCCGGATCGATGGCAAAGATGGCTGCAAGATACAGCAGGCTGTCCCATCCAGCCGAGCGCCAGATCTCCGAGATCACCAGCACCCAGCGGATCGTGCCGGTATTGGTCAGGTAATTGGTGGTGCCGAAGCCCATCGCCTGCTGCACCTGATTGACGGCGCCATCGGTCGGCGACAGCAGCGCGATGAACACGCCGGCAATCACCACCCAGGACAGGAAGTGCGGCAGGTAGATCGCTGACTGGATCACGCCGCGCAGCTTGCCATTGCGCACCTCGTTGAGCAGCAGCGCCACCATGATCGGCACCGGGAAGACGAAGAGAATCTTCATGCCCGAAATGATCAGGGTGTTGGCCAGCACCTGGTAGAAGATCGGCGACGAGAACAGCTGCTGAAAGTTCTTCAGCCCGACCCAGATATTGGGCGGAATGATGCGGACCTGCTCGAAGGCCATCTTGGCTTCCCAGATCGGCACATAGTGCCAGATGAAGAAGAACAGCAGGCCTGGCGCCATCATGGCGTAGTACGGCCACCATTGGCGGACAGCACGCAGAAAACCACCAGCTTGCTGCAAGCTACCTGCAGGCAAACCGCCAGCATGCTGACCGCGTTGCATGCCATCTGCGGGAACGTTCCCATCAGGTAGCGCAGCAGTAACCCGTTGTCCGTCACTGGCAACCATGGTCAGACCCTCCCTGCCCCCGCAACGCGCTGGGGTGCCGCGATCGACAGATCGGCGAGTGAGCCTCGCTCCATCAGTCGACACGGCATGTAGATGCGCCGGTGTTCCGGCTTGTGTTGTATTTCGTCGAACAGACTTTCAACGGCCTTCTCGCCGATATCCCGGCCAGGCTTTGCCACCGTGGTCAAACCCGGCCAGGCGAATTCGCCAGATGGAATGCCGTCGAAGCCCAGAATGGAAACGTCGCGCGGGCAATCGAGGCCGGCATCGCGCACCGCCATCATCGCGCCCAGCGCCATCAGGTCGTTCGCGGCGAACACTGCAAGATGGCCGACCCGCGGCCGGTCGAGCAAACGGCGCATCGCCTGGCGACCACCTTCGACGGTATATTCGCCGTCTTCTATCGCAAGGATGGCCGGATCGACATCGCGCTCGATGCAGTGCTCATGCACCGCCCGCAGGAAGCGGGCCCGCGCCAGACGCGACTTGGGCCCCAGGATCAGTGCTGGCGCCCTGTGTCCCTTGGCCACAAGATGGTCCAGCCCCAGTCGCACAGCCTGGGCAATGTCCGATCCGACGCTCGAAATATCGGGAAAGCGCTCGGCGCTCGAGCCGATGAAAACGCAGGGCAAACCGAACCGGTCCAGATCGTCAAAATTGTCGGACACCGGATTGACGATGGCGCCATCGACCCGCGCCCGGCGCAGCGTCTTGAGGTGCGTTGCCTCGGCCTTGGGGTCCCAATCAGACGAAAACACCAGCAGAGACGCCCCTGCCCGAGCCGCCCGATCCTGGGCACCGCGCGCCACATCGGCCCAGAACGGATTGGCAATATCGGGAATCACGAGGCCAAGCATGCCGCTGCGCCCCGAACGCATGCCCACGGCGAGGTGATTGCGCTCGTAGCCCACCGAAGTCGCCGCAGCGACCACACGCTCCCGCGTCTCGTCAGTAATATTGGACGAACCGGCCAGGGCCCGCGCCGCGGTGCTCTTGGACACCCCTGCGCGCTCGGCAACATCAATAATGGTGGGCCGACGTGTCCGGCTCTGTCCCATGATCCATCCCATGACGTCGGCCGCAACAGCTCCAAGACGTCATGGGAACGTTACCGCACACATTCCATTTGTCAACTGACACCCGTTGATAATTCCGGAAACCGCCGGGAATCAAACGGCGGCTGGCGTGGTCAACATCGCGTTTCCCGCCACAGCGCCAAAGCCTTGATCGACCATTTGCGTATCGCGATGCGGCTCTGGATCTGTGCCCCGCAGCGTCGGAAGGATCGATGCGACCTGCCGCTGCATTCAATCAGCGCTGAATGTCGGACCAGGTGTGGACTTTGCCGATGAGGTAGGAGGTGGAAAATGGCGGAGAGAAAGGGATTCGAACCCTTGAGACGGTTCCCCGCCTACACACTTTCCAGGCGTGCGCCTTCGACCACTCGGCCATCTCTCCGCATCGCCTTGTCTCCGGTCTGGAAGGCCGGAGGGGCCGGGGTTAGCCGGCGCGAGCGAGGCGCAATATACTTATCGCGGGCGGGGGCGCAAGGGATCACGACGCCGGGATGACAATTGTTTTTGTCGCAGGGGCCTGCCATCTTGTGAGCGAGCGGCCCGCCATGGCACAAACAAACTTGTGCACGGGGTGGAACGGGTGGGCCAGCCCCAACTTATCCCCGTCAGCACAGGGGATGGGAATGCGGCTGATCCTGAGAATATTGGGCACTTGGCTGATCGGCCTGGCGCTGGTTCTGCTTGTCGTTGACGGCACCAAATCGCTGGCCGCCAATGCGGTGGTGTTCACGAGCCTGGCGGATCTGTGGATGCAGGTGCATCCGCCAAGCCTCGATGCAGTGGCCGGGTTTTTCGAGAGCCGGTTCTTTGCCGCGCTGCTCGATGCCGCACTCAAGGCGGTGCTGGATTATCCGGCTTTTGCGGTGTTCGGGCTGCCCGGAATTGCGCTGGCGCTAGCCGGGCGCGCACCGCGGCGGGAGCGTTTCCTGCGGCAGGACCAGATCTGAGCCGGGCTGTAACCTGGACGCCGGCGCGAGCGAATAGGGCTGTGAAAGGAAGATATCATGTTCTTCAAATCCAAACCGACGACGATCCCCAATGCGGCCGAGGCGCTGCCGGGCCGCGACATGCAAATGCCTGTGGCGGCTGAGCATTTCGTCAACGGCCAGGCGCTCAAGGGCCCCTATCCCGAAGGCGCCGAGACGATCTATTTCGGCCTGGGCTGCTTCTGGGGCGCCGAGCGCCTGTTCTGGCAATTGCCGGGGGTGATCGTCACCGCGGTCGGCTACCAGGGCGGGGCGACGCCCAATCCGAGCTATGAGGAAGTCTGCTCGGGCCGCACCGGCCATACCGAGGCGGTGAAGGTGGTCTATGACCCCAAGGCGATCAGCCTCGAGATGCTGCTCAAGACCTTCTGGGAAGAACATGACCCGACCCAGGGCATGCGCCAGGGCAATGATGTGGGCACGCAGTATCGCTCGGCCATCTATACGACCACGCCCGAACAGGCGGCGGTGGTGGAGCAGAGCCGGCAGGCCTATCAGGCAGCGCTGAACGCCAAGGGGCTGGGGCGAATCACCACCGAGATATCCCCGGCGGCCGAGTTCTTCTATGCCGAGACCTATCACCAGCAGTACCTGGCCAAGAATCCGCGCGGCTATTGCGGGCTGGCCGGCACCGGAGTGTCCTGCCCGATCGGGCTGGGCGTGACGGCTGCCGCAGAATAGTCACCACTGTTAACGATGAATGAATAGACTGAACGCCGATCCGGACACCGGGTCGGCGTTTTTCGTTTTGCCGGACCATTTCCTTGGCCAACAGCTATCCCCCCATCATGCATCGCGACGGTTTCGAGGCGTTCATCCTGACGCTGCCGAAGGCCACCCTGGTGCGCCAGTGGCGCGACGATTCCGTTGCCAAGGTGGGCGGCAAGATCTTCGCGCTGCTCGACCAAGACCCCGGCGAGGTGTGGCTCAAGGTGTCGGAGCTGGCCTACCCAATGCTGACCGAACTCGATGGCGTGCGGCCGGCGCCATATTTCGCGCGGGCGGGGTGGGTGGCGATTTCGGCCGCCAGCCCGCTCAGCGGCGATGAGGTGGAAGCCTATATCAGGGAGGCGCATCGTCTGGTGGCTGGTAAGCTGAGCCGGAAGGTGCGGGCCGAGCTGGGGCTGGACCAGGCGGTCATCTCGCGCTGAGAGACCTCCAACCGGCCGCCCCCTGGAAGGGCGAGGAGCCGGCCGGTGGGTGGGGCGGTATGGCGCCAATGTGAAGCTAGTTGGGCATGACCGCGAAGACCTGGAGCGGGGTGCCGGGCAGACTGACATCAGCGAGCCAGGGTGGCAGCGTGCCGGCGGCATGGAGCTTGACGAAGCTGTCCTCAGCAGCTCCGGGAATGCCCTGCAGTTCCGGCATGGCGGGGCAGAGGACGACGAGGCCAATGCCGCGGGCATCGAGAATGGCGCGGGCCTCGGCAATCGGCTCGTTGAAGAAGCGGAAGGCGTCGAGGACGCCCTTCTCGTTGCGGTGATAGGGGGCCGCAACCACTTCGTGCGGGGTATAGAGCAGGAGGTGGGCGCCCAGATCGATGGGGCTCATGATGCGCTCGGGCGGCAGCGCCGCCAGATCGGCGAAGGCCGCGGGAACAAGGCATGGCTCCTTGCTGGCGCGGACCTCGGACACGGTCTGGGCGCGGCTGGGCACGACATTGACCACCGCCGTCACCAGCAGCGACAGCACCACCCCGGAAAAGGCCAGCCAGCTCAGCACCAGGCCGGCAATGGCGGGCGCGCGCGGGGCGGCAAGGTAGCGATGGCGGGCAGAGACGATGAGCCAGGCGGCGGCCGGCATGGCGGGCATGACGGCAAGACGGGCGCCACGCACCTGGGCCAGCATGACGATGGCGGTGAGCGCCAGGAAGACCAGCAGGGCGGCCCACTCGGCCCGGCCCTCGCGCACGAACCACAGCCGCCAGAGCACGACAATGGTGCCGAGCAAGGCCGGCACGCCGACGGCCACGGCATAGGCCGGCAGGTCGAACAGGTTGGTGAACCAGGGGCGCGCCTCGACGATGGCGCCGATCCAGTTGGCCTGCAGCCAGGGATCGAGATTGCCATAGGGGCCACCCAGGCATTGCGGATAGGCGGCGACAACCAGCGCCAGACCTGCGAGGCCCAGCCCTGCCAGCAGCAGGAAGCGCTGCCAGGCCGCGCGCGGCGGCGGCAGCAGGCTGGCAAGGGTGAAGACGGTGCCCACGACCAGGGCGACCGCGACATAGACCGGGGAGATGACATCGCAGGCCGCCTCGAGCCAGCGGGCGGGCGGGCGGAAGATGGCGAGGTGGATGATGGCGCCGGCGGCAAAGGCGAGGCCGAAGCCGCGCATGGCGGCGGCGCGGGCGGTGTCGAGGGTCCAGGCCAGACCCATGACGAGAATGGCCGCGGCAATGGTGGGCAGCGCCTCGGTGGCAATGGCAAGAGCGGTGGCGGCGCAAAGCCCGCAGAGCAGGGCACAGCGCGGCCGGCGCAGGGCCTCGATGCCGGTCCAGACCATGATGAGGGTGAGCAGAATGATGACGTTGTGATGATCGACCCGGCCGGGCATGAATTCGGCCGTGATGGCGGGGCTCAGCACCGGCAGGACGAGAGCGGGCAACACGCCCTCGGGACCGACGAGGCGCTGGGCCAGTCGGGCACTGACCCAGAGCAGCAGGGCCAGCAGCAGCATGGGCCAGACCGAACCGGCAGCGACCAGAGCGCCATCCGTGCCCAGGAGCGGGGTGAAGATCATGACCAGAATGGCCAAGGGCAGGTCTACCAGGCGCGACCAGTGCAGCTCGGCGCCCCAGGGCGTATTGAGGCGATGGGCCGTGAGGTCGTACCAGCCCTGCCCGCCGAGAAAATCGCGCACCATGACCATGCGCATGGCATCGTCGGTATCGGCGAAAAAGGGCAGGCCGGCGCGGCCGTAGAGCGTGCGGACCAGCAGGATGGTCACCGCTGCCAGGAAGACCAGGGCAAAGAGGTGGAGATCAATGCCGCGGCGGGCGGAAGTCTGGCCGATCAAGGGGATGTCCTGGGCTGGGGCGGCGGCAGGATGACCCTAGACGGGTTAAGACGGGGTGGAAACCGATGAGCGGCGATGACCGCTTTGCCAAACCGCCCAAACAAGCGCATTGCTTTTGCCTCGGACTGAATATACCAAGATTGTCCTTTTTTAATTATGGGCTGGATCATGTCGGATTCGCAAAGCGGCAGCTGGGCCGAGATCTTCACGCCGCGCTTTGCGCCGGTGACGCTGATCATCGGGCTGGGCGTGGCCCTGCTGGCATTCAACTCCTTCGTGGCGACGGTGTCGCTGCCCACGGCGGTGCAGGAAATGGGCGGCGTCGCGCTGATCTCCTGGGCCATCACGCTCTATCTGGTCTTTGCCATTGTGGGCGGGTCGGGGGCGGCGCTGCTCAAGCAGCGGCTGGGCGCACGGCTTGGCCTGCTGGTTTCGGCAAGCGTCTTCCTGGCGGGGACGCTGATTGCGGCCGGTGCCGGGGACATGCCGCAGGTGCTGGTGGGGCGGGCGCTGCAGGGTCTGGGCGAGGGCGTGGTCGCCTCGATCTGCTTTGCGCTGATCCCCGAGCTGTTTCCCTCGCGGCTGGTGCCCAAGGTGTTTGGGCTCAATGCGATGATCTGGGCCGTGGCGGCGTTTGGCGGGCCGGCGGTGGCGGGCCTGCTGACCGAGATGGTGTCATGGCGGGCGGCGTTCCTGTTCAGCGTGCCGCTGGTGCTGATCTTTGGCGCCATGGTGGCCTTCGTAGTGCCGGCCAAGGACGCGGGGGCTGCCAAGCCAGTACAGTTTCCCGGGCTGCGGCTGCTGGCCATCGGCATTGGCATCATGCTGGTGGCGCTGGCGGCGGTGACCGGCCCCTGGCAGGCGACGGGCCTCCTGCTGGGCGCGGGTCTGCTGCTGACTGGCGCGGTCTGGTTTGACGGGCGCAGCCGCGACCGCTTGATGCCGCTGGATGCGTTCCGGCCGATCTCGGTGGTGGGAACGGGGCTGTGGATGACGCTGCTCATCAACGTGGCGGGGGCCGGGTCGGCGGTCTATCTGGTGCTGGTGGTGCAGCAGATGTGGGGCTTCGGCCCGACCATGGCCGGCGTCATCGCGGCCGTATTGGCGGTGGCCTGGAGCATCTCTGCCGTTGCCGTGGCCAATGTGCGGCAGAAGGAAACGCGGAAGATATTGATCAAGCTCGGGCCGGCCATGATCGGCACGGGGCTGATCCTGGTCCTAGCCGGGTTGCAGCTGGACCAGGTGGCCGTGGTGGTGATCGGGCAATTGATCATCGGGGGCGGCTTTGGCAGCTGCAACGGCTATCTCAACCTCGCCATGATGGAAGCGGCCAGCGACGGGGAGCGGGACCGCACCTCGGCGCTGATGCCCACGACGCAATCGGCCGGCAATGCCATAGGCGCGGCCCTGGCGGGCGTCGCCGCCAATTCGGCGGGCCTGGCCACCGCCGCCTCGACGGGTGAGATCCGGAGCGCCATCATCCCGGTCTATCTGCTGGGCGCCGCCATGGCCGCACTGGCCTTTGCTGCGGCCTGGCAAACGGTTCGCCTAGTGCGCCCGCAGGACCCCGCCTCCAGCTTTGCGGCGGGGTGATCTCTGGCTCGCGAGCTGGGCAGGGCGCAAAAGAAAGGGCGGCAGCTTCTGCTGTCGCCCAGTTTCGTCAGGGAGAAAACGCTCTTTTCGCGCTATGCGCGGGGCTGGGGAACAATGCGGAGATAGGGCTTCAGTTCCTTCCAGCCTTCGGGGTACTTGGCCTTGGCCGCCTCGTTGGTGACGGCGGGCACGATGATGACATCCTCGCCATTCTTCCAGTTTACCGGGGTCGCCACCTGGTGCTTGGCGGTGAGCTGGAGGCTGTCGATGACGCGGATGACCTCATCGAAATTGCGGCCGGTGGAGGCGGGATACTCGATCTTGAGCTTGACCTTCTTGTCGGGGCCGATGACGAAGACCGAGCGCACGGTCAGGGTGTTGTCGGCATTGGGATGGATCATGTCATAGAGGCGCGCCACCTCGCCCCTGGTATCGGCCAGGAGCGGAAAGTTCAGCGCGGTGCCCTGGGTTTCGACAATGTCCTTGGCCCAGCCGGCATGATCTTCGAGCCTGTCGACGGAAAGGCCCAGCACCTTGACGCCGCGCTTTTCGAATTCGGGCTTGAGCTTGGCGGTATAGCCCAGCTCGGTGGTGCAGACCGGGGTGAAATTCTTGGGGTGGCTGAACAGCACCGCCCAGGCGCCATCGATATAGTCGTGGAAATGGATCGGGCCTTCGGTGGAATCGAGGGTAAAATCGGGGGCGGTATCGCCAATCAGAATTGCCATCTTTTTGCCTGTTCCTTGTTGGGCCTAAAGGCCCTTATGCGGTTGACTTGAATATCGGCTGCCGCGCCGCCAAAAGCAGCGGTCGCGGGCGAAATGCTTTTATGTTGTGAGCGAGGGCAGCGCCATGGCGTTCCAAACGGCGCAGCCTTGGGAGAACAGCGCCTAGCTCAGCAGCGCGAGCAGGCTGACCGGGCTGCGGGGATTGCCGACCATATAGGCCAGCAGCGGCGGCAGCACACCGAAGCACATCGCCACCAGCGGGGATGCATTGAGTAGCCGGGCGATGAGATAGACGATGAGAAAGGCCGCCGAGGCAAAAAGCAGGTTGGCCGCATTGTCGGCCAGCAGTGCCATCAACCGTCCCATAGCGACCCTCCCAGATGCGCCCGTCCATTCAGGGTGGGCGCGGGATGTTTTCATTCCATGGCGGAATGAACTCGCATTTGGCTAAAGTTGTCAGCGGGTGGAAGCGGGGGCGCCGTTGCTCCAGGTGACCTGCTCGCCGGCGAGCGGAATGACCGACAGGCTCATCTTGCCGCTGCCCTGCTGGATTTCGCGGGCATGGGCCAGGTAGATCAGCGAGTCATTGGCGGCGTCATAGATGCGGCTGACGCGCAGCGACTTCCAGATCAGCGAGCGCCCTTCGCGGAAGATTTCCTCGCCGCCCGAGCGGGTGGCGATGTCGCCGATGGTGATGGGGCCGGTGACCGAGCAATCGAGCGCGGAATAGGAGGGGTCCTCGAACCAGTTGCCCTGCTGCAGGCGATCGATGAAGGAGCGGTTGAAATAGGCCAGGTGGCAGGTGACGCCATCGACTTCGGGATCGGCGACGGCATCGATGGCGATGTCATTGCCGGTCCAGTCTACCCCGACGCTGCCCACCTCGCGGCTATCGCCGCAGGCGGCAAGCGTGACGGCGAGAGTGGCGGTCATGGCGAGGGCGGCGAGACGGTGCATCAGCGGGGCTCCTGTAGGTCGGGGCATAGATGGCCCTTCGGTGCCACCACCGCAAGGGCGGACGGGCTCAGTAGCGCTTCTGGCGCAGATGCCGCTCCAGCCAGCGGACCAGCAGGGACAGCGAAATGGTCATGGTGAGGTAGAGGAAGGCCACGACATTATAGGTCTCGAAGAACAGGAAGGTGCCCGAGGAATAGACCTTGCCGAGCTGGGTAATGTCCTGCACCCCGAGCGCCGAGACCAGCGCGCTGTCCTTGATCATGGAGACAAAGTCATTGGCCAGAGGCGGCAGGATGGTGCGCAGGGCCTGGGGGAAGATGATGAGGCGGAAGCATTTCCAGCGCGAAAAGCCGAGCGCCCGGGCCGCCTCGATCTGGCCGCGGTCCACAGCCTCGATGCCGGCGCGGAAGATTTCGGCGATGAAGGCGGAGTAGCAGATGGTGAGCGCCACGATGGCGCGCCAGACGAAATCGAACTGGCGGACGGTGATGGCGGTATCGAAGGGCTGCAGCAGCCAATTGACGCCGCCCACCATGGCCGGGGCGCCGACAAAGGCGACGTAGAACAGGAAGACCAATACGGGAATGCCGCGGATGATCTCGACATAGAAGGTGGCGAGTTCGACGAGGATCCGATTGCCGGAGGTGCGCGCCAGGGCGATGAGCAGACCGAGAATGGTGGCGGCAAAGAAGGCGACGGCGGTGACCCAAAGCGTGGTGGCAATGCCGCCGGACAGGGCGCGGAAGATCTGGGAATAGCCGGTATCGCCGGTTATGCCCCACAGGCCGAGCACGAAGAGCAGCGTGATGGCGAGCAGCCACCACGGGATGCGGGAGAGGATGGAGGGCTTGCGGGGGGTGTAGGTCATGTGTTTTCCGGCGCCGGCGTGGGCGAAGTCCGCATCCGGCGTGTGTGGCCCCACCCCACCCTTTATCCCTCCCCATCAAGTGGGAGGGAGGCGCCAGCGCGGGTATTGGGGTTCATCGTCTCCCCTCCCCGCGAGGGGAGGGTGTCGAGTGGGAATTCAGCGCCTCAACTACTGCGCGGAATTGTATTCGTAGAACCACTTCTGCTGCAGGGCATCCATGGTGCCGTCGGCCTTGATCTGGGCGAGGGCGGCGTTGACCGGGGCGACGAGGTCGGAGCCGGGCGGGAAGATGAAGCCGAAATCCTCGGTGCCGAGCGGGGTGCCGACGACTTTGAAGGCACCCGGATTGGCGCCGATATAGCCATTGGCCGAGGTCTGGTCCATCAGCACGGTATCGATGTCGCCGGACAGCAACGCCTGGACCGAGGCGCCGAAAGTGTCGAACAGCTTGATGCGCGGATTGGCTTCGTCGCCATCCAGCACATTATAGACCGCGACGTAGAAGTTGGTGGTGCCGGCCTGGGCGCCGACCAGGAAGCTGGCATCGGCGGCAAAGCTCTCGGCGTCGGTGAAGCGGCTCTCATCGGCCCGCACCAGCATGAGCTGCTGGGAGGTGAGGTAGGAGTCGGAGAAATCGACCTGGCCCTTGCGCTCGTCATTGATGGTGATGCCGTCCATGCCGACATCGAACTGGCCATCGCGCACCGACTGGATCATCACATCCCAGGAGGTCAGCTCCCAGCGGACGCCGGCATTGAGGCGCTTGGCGATCTCGTTGAAGAGATCATATTCAAAGCCGATGCCCTCGCCGGTGGCCGGATCGGCGAAGTTGAGCGGGACATAGGCATTTTCGGTGACGGCGACGATCTCGCGGCCGGCCAGATCGGGCAGGTCCTGCGCCTGCGGGGCAGCGACGCCCAGGGCGAGAATGGCCGCGGCGGCGGCAAGCAGCTTGTTCAGGTTTGGCATGAGGCAGCAGTCTCCCGGTGCATAGGTTTGCCGGGAGACTAGACCAGACGGAGAGGGGTTGGAAACGGGGATTTCCCGCTTGTCAGCTCTCGTCGACGACTTCGGCCTCCGGGCCGTTCTCCTTGACGGATTCGATGGCGTTGACCGCGCTGGCCTTCTGCTTGTAGCGCTCGGAGCGGACCATGGTTTCGCCATTGGAGGCGACGAAGCGGACGAAGAACTGTTCGTCCTTGGAGGCATCGATTTCGAAGCGATAGCCCTTGCCTGCCTCGCCCTTGGTCAGATCGACCGTGGCGGCGCCGGGGGCGTTCTTCTTGACCGATTCGATGGCCGACTTGGCGCTGGCCTTCTGCTGGTAGTTTTCCGACCAGACGATGGGTTCGGCATTGTAAACAAAGGCGAATTTGAACTGATCGTTGGCGGCGGCGGTGATCTTGAACTTATGCGCCATGACGCTGGCCCTCCTCAGGAGCGGCCCGCGACCGGGCCGCTTTGCAGGAAGCAGAGTAACGTACTGACGGCGGAAGAATAGAGGGAGCCAGCGCCAAATCGCGGGCCCCCTCACCCGGCGCTACGCGCCGACCTCTCCCCCGAAGGGAGAGGTCAGAAATAGATCAGGTGCGCAGCACGCCGCCAGATTGCTTGGTGACTGCTGCAATTATGCTGGCGGAAATCTTGTCGATTTCTTCCTCGGTCAGCGTCTTGTCGGTGGGCTGGAGCGTCACCGCGATGGCGACAGACTTCTTGCCCTCGCCAACGTGGCTGCCTTCGAAGACGTCGAAGACATTGACGTCGCGGATCAGCGCCTTGTCGGCGCCGCGGGCGGCCTTGAGGATGGCGCCGGCGGTGACGGCCTTGTCGACGACGAAGGCGAAATCGCGGGTCAGCGGCATCAGCGCCGAGAGATCGAGCGCCGGCTTGGTTTTCGTCGGTTTCTTGCGCGGCTCAGGCAGGGCATCGAGGTCGAGCTCGAAGGCCGCAACGGGGAAATCGAGATCGAGCTCGGTGGCCCAGGCGGGATGCAGTTCGCCGAACCAGCCCAGGGTCTTGGGACCCTGCGCGATGCGACCACCGCGACCGGGATGGCTCCAGGGCGCCGGCTCGGCAAAGAGCTGCACCTTGTCGATGTCATAGCCCAGCGCATCGAGCACGGCAGCCAGATCGGCCTTGGCGTCGAAGACGGTGACCGGCTCGGCCTTGCCGGACCAATGGCGGCCCGACCCATCGAGCCTGGCCGTGCCGGTGCGGATGCCGGTGGCATAGGTGTGCTGCCCCTCGGGCGCGTCGGAGAGGAAGACCTGGCCGACTTCGAACAGGGCCAGGTTCGCCAGGCCGCGATTGGCATTGCGGCGGGCGGCGGCGAGCAGGCCGGGCAGCAGCGAGGGGCGCATGTCGGTCATGTCGGAGGCAATGGCATTGGTCAGCTGCAGGCCTTCCTGGCCGCCACCGAAGCGGGTGGCCTCGTCATGGGAAATGAAGGACCAGGTCACGGCCTCATCGAGACCTCGGGCAGCAAGAGCGCGGCGGGCGATGCGGCGGCGGTTCTGTATGGTGGTTAGCATGCGCGGCGCGACGTGGTTGAGACGCGGGAGCGGCTCGACCGGGACGTTGTCGACGCCAACCATGCGCATGACCTCTTCCACCAGATCAGCCTTCTGCGTCACGTCGGGGCGCCAGGAGGGCACCTTGACGGTGAACGTGTCGCCCTTGCCGGTCATCTCGAAGCCGAGGCGGGAGAGAATGGCGGTGGCCACCATGGGCTCGACGTCGAGCCCGGTGAGGCGGCGAACCTCGGAGAGGGGGAATTCGACCACGGTGTCGGGGAAGACATCCTCGCCAGAAATGGCGGGCTCAAGCGGGGTGCCGCCGCAGAGCTGGAGCACGAGGCGGGTGGCGAGTTCGAGGCCCGGTTCGGTCAGGGCCGGATCGACATGGCGCTCGAGGCGATAGCGGGCGTCCGAAACAATGCCGGTCTTGCGTCCGCTGCGGGCGATCAGTTCGGGATCCCAGCTGGCGCATTCCATGAAGACATTGGTGGTCGCATCCGTGACGCCGGAGCGGATGCCGCCCATGATGCCGCCCAGGCATAGCGGGCCGGTATCGTCGGCGATGACGGTCATGGTCTCGTCGAGCGTATAGACCTTGTTGTCGAGGGCGTCGAAGGCCTCGTTGCGGGCATTGCGCAGCACCGGCTGGCCATTGAGCTTGTCGGCATCATAGGCATGCAGCGGGCGGCCCCAGCCGAGCGAGACCAGGTTGGTGATATCGACGATGGTATTGATGGGGCGCAGGCCCACCGCGCGCAGGCGCTGCTGCAGCCAGGCGGGGGACGGGCCGTTCTTGATTCCCTTGATATAGCGGCCGGCGAACTTGCGGATGGCCTTGGGCTCATCGGCGCCGAACTGGTGCGGCAGCGGCGCGATAGGACTCGGGCCGTTCGAGGGGACCGGGGACATGTCAGTGGCCTTGAGCGTGCCCAAGCCAAAGGCGGCCAGATCGCGGGCTATGCCATAGACGCCGGTGGCGTCGCCGCGATTGGGCGTGATGGAAATGTCGAAGACCACGCCGTTGATGCCGGCATAATCGGTATATCTGACGCCGATGGGCGCATCGGCGGGCAGCTCGATAATGCCGTCATGGTCGTTGGACAGTTCCAGCTCGGCATTGGAGCAGAGCATGCCGTTGCTGACCTGCCCGCGGATATTGCCCTTGCCGATGGTCATGTCCTTGCCCGGGATATAGGTGCCGGGGAAGGCGAAGACCGACTTGAGGCCAGTGCGCGCATTGGGGGCGCCGCAGACCACATCGATCAACTCGCCGGTGCCGGCATCGACCTTGCAGACGCGGAGCTTGTCGGCATTGGGGTGCTGTTCGGCCGAGACGATATGGGCGGTGACGAAGGCCGCGAGCGCCTTGCCCTGATCTTCCATGCCCTCGAGTTCGAGGCCGACCAGGGTCAGCGTCTTGCCGATCTCGTCGGGGGACGCATCGGTATCGAGGTGCTCCTTGAGCCAGTCGAGGGTGAATTTCATGTGTTTGGCACCTTAGCGGAAATCGGACTTGCTGCCGTTGATCGGCGGCAGGGCACGGGAAATTTTCATCAGTTCGACGAGGACGTTGGCAAATCCGCGGGCATCGTCGATGGCTTTGTGGGTGTGGGCGATGTGGCCGTAGAATTCGGCGGGCAGCTTGCTCATGCCCCAATCGAGATAGGGCGCGCCGCGCAGGGTGCCGGCCATGGTGTAGAGGCAGACGCCGCCGCCGCGGAAGATCTGGCGGCCCTTGAAGGGACCGGACAAAGCGCGCGTGCCGGCATATTCGTCGAGATAGTGGTCCATCCAAAGCCCGTCGAAAATCATCGGCGCGGCGACGAAGACCTTGGGGCCGGGCAGGCTTTCGACCCAATCGGCAAAGCGCGGCATGACCACGGCAGGATCTTCCGCGCCATTGGTCGCGGCTTCCCAGGCTTCGGGCTGGGTCTGCCACCAGGCCATGGTGGTTTCGTTGGTGGTGCGATCGGGGCGCGGCCTGAGCACGGCTTCGAATTCGCCATGGGCCGTGCCATCGGCCTCGATGGCCACCGAGGCGAAGCTCAGCATGGAATTGTGCAAGGGCGTCGGGCCGTCGCTTTCGATATCGGTGACGATGAAGATGGGCGAGGCGACGCGGTTATAGACATCGCGGCCGGCCGGCAGCACCGTGACGAGGCGGAAGGTTTCGCAGACCAGCTCCATAGCGGGCGAGAAACCGCCATTGCGGGCGAAATAGGCCTCGTGGCCGGCGCGCCAGGCAGCGTAGTCGCCCTCCCCTTCCCGATCGGTGAAAGCGGGATCGACATCGTCGAAGCGCAGGGTTTCGACCGAGAGGGTTTCGATGACGCAGGCCGGCTCGCCCGCGCCATTGAGGACGACGTCGCGGCGGCCGACTTCGGGCATGGGCTCGCCGCCCGCACCGTAATCGCGCAGGGCGCCGCAGGTCGCGGTCTTCTTGCCGGCGAGGACGAGGGCGAGCAGCTCATCGGCCAGCTCGGGCGAGTCGCCGAAGCTGAACTGGATGGCGTCGGCGTATTGGGGCGGGAGGGTGGTCACGAGGTAGCCTCATCACCACGAAGCGCATCCCGACCACAGCGCGGCACCTCCCCCTTGATGGGGGAGGGTGTCGACTGAGAGATCACTTCCGAAAAGCCAAGCATGCTAGCTGCTCAGCCCCCCGAACAGCGTCGGCAAGTCCAGCGGCCTGAACCCGTAGTGGTCGAGCCAGCGCTGGTCGGCATCAAAGAAGGCGCGCAGGTCGGGCATGCCGTATTTGAGCATGGCGATGCGATCGATGCCCATGCCCCAGGCGAAGCCCTGGTAGATATCGGGGTCGAGGCCGGCATTGCGGATCACATTGGGGTGGACCATGCCGCAGCCGAGGATTTCGAGCCAGTCGCTGCCTTCGCCGATCTTGACCTCATTGCCCGAGCGATCACATTGCACGTCGACTTCCATCGATGGCTCGGTGAAGGGGAAGAAGCTGGGGCGGAAGCGCAGCGTAACGTTGGGCACCTCGAAATAGGCCTTGAGGAATTCCTCGAGCACCCAGCGCAGCTGGCCGATATGGCTCGACTTGTCGATGACGAGGCCCTCGACCTGATGGAACATCGGGGTATGGGTCTGGTCACTGTCATTGCGATAGGTGCGGCCGGGCATGACCACGCGGATGGGCGGATCCATGGCCGGGGTGATGTAGCCGGCGGCCGGCTTTTCATTGGTCTTCTGCATGACGCGCATCTGCACCGGCGAGGTGTGGGTGCGCAGCACCTTCTTCACCCCGTCGGCGCCGGGCTTCATGAAGAAGGTGTCGTGCATTTCGCGCGCGGGGTGACCTTCGGGGAAGTTCAGCGCAGTGAAATTGAAATAGTCGGTCTCGATATCGGGGCCTTCGGCGATGGAGAAGCCCATATCCGAGAAGATGGCGGTGATCTCGTCGATAGTCTGGGAGATCGGGTGGATGCGGCCGCGGGCGGTGGGGGCTGGCTGCAGCGGCAGGGTGATATCGACGGTTTCGGCCTTGAGGCGGGCGTCGAGCGCGGCGGATTTGAGCTGGCTGCTCTTGGCTTCGATCAGGCCCGCGATCTCGACCTTGAGGCCGTTGATGGCGGGGCCGGCGCTCTTGCGCTCTTCGGGGGCCATGGAGCCGAGCGAGGCGAGGAGCGCCGAGACGCTGCCCTTCTTGCCCAGGGCGGCGACGCGCACGGCGTCGAGCGCGGCCTCGTCACCAGCGGCGGCAATGGCAGCCGAGAGGTCGGCGCGAAGGGTGGCGATCTGGGTATCGAGGGACATGGCGGTCTCGTTGGGTCGTGTTGGCTGCGTTAGAGCATTTTTGGGTGACGGGAGTCAGGCCCAAAATGCAGCAAGTGTCGTCTCGTGCCTAAACCATGGCTGGGCCACTCGGGCATAGCCCTCGTGGCCTTCTCACCTAAATCGCTCCACCGGAGCGATTTTGCCTACGGCCGGCTCGAAGAGCAAAAAAAACGCCCCGCGCCAGCCTTCACAGGCGGCGCAAGGCGCTATTTTGACCTCAGCAGAGCTGGGGAGTGTTAGGCGGTGACGCGCGCGTGGGTCGTAGCATCGACCTTTTCGAGATACGCGAGTGCTGCCTTGGCCTTGGCGACCAGCACGCCGAACGCTTCGGGCTGGGTGATCGCGAGATCGCTCAGCACCTTGCGGTCAACGGCAACCTCAGCCTTGCTGAGGCCGTCGATAAATCGACCATAGGTCAGCCCGTAATCGCGCACGGCAGCGTTGATACGCTGGATCCAGAGCGCGCGGAAATTGCGCTTCTTGACGCGACGATCGCGGTACGCGTACTGGCCGGCCTTTTCGACGGCCTGCTTGGCGATACGGATCGTGGACTTGCGGCGGCCATAATAGCCCTCCGCAGCCTTCAAGACCTTCTTGTGACGGGCGTGATTGGTAACGCCTCTTTTAACGCGTGACATGTGTCAGCTTCCTTTCAGCGTTAGCGGTTGTACGGCATGTACCACTTGACCAGACCCTCGTCGCCCTTGGACAGGATCTTGGTGCCGCGGTTGGTGCGGATGTACTTGGCGTTGTGGTTGATCAGGCGGTGGCGCTTGCCGGCGACGCCTGCCTTGACACGACCGGTCGCTGTGAAGCTGAAGCGCTTTTTGGCGCCAGACTTCGTCTTCATCTTGGGCATTTTGCGGGTCCTTAGAGTAAGTGGATGGATTTGGGCCCATCGCATTCAAGAACCGCCACGGCATGCCTTTTGGCCGGGCGGTCCGGAGAAGTGGGCTCTATAGGGGGAAAGAGCCCGAGTGGCAAGTCCTCGCAGGGCTAAATCAGTCGCGGCTGGTAGAGCAGGTTGACGCCCTGCCCCGACTGGCTGGAATGAATCAGTTCAAGCTGCACCGGAGGCTCGCCCGTATCGGCGAAGATCGGAACGCCGGCACCGATCAGCACGGGCGCCACCTGCAGCAGGATCTGGTCGACAAGACCGGCGCGCAGCAGGGACGAACCCAGAGTAGGGCCGAGAATGACGACCATCTTGCCATTGGCGGTGGCCTTGGCCATGGCGACGGCGGCAGGCAGGTCATTGCCATCGGCAAACCTGTATCGCGGATCATCGGGAAAGGGGCGGCGGGTGACCACATATTCGGGGATATCGTCCATGCCATAGGCCTTGGGCACCTCGTCCCAATCCTGTGAAATGTCATACCCTCGGCGGCCACCGAGGGTGCAGCCCAGACTGGCCATGACCTCTTCGACCAACGGATTGTCGGGCGGCGGCCCCACATCATCACCCATCATGAAAGCAAGGCTGTCGTTCACGTCGGCGGCAAAGCCGTCGAGGCTGATCGCGGTGTGCCAGATGACACCATCCTTCTTGAGCATCGTCGTCTCCTTTGCGAGGCTGCTTCAAGCTAGACGAGCGACGGTGCGCCTGCGCGACACATGGCATGCATTTTCCTGCACGCCTGGCGCGACAGAAGGCGGCCTAGTGTGCAGCGGCCGCGAGCATGGGCTGGAGGTGATCTTCAAACAGCAGGCCCGGCTGCGCGGCGAGGGCAGCCGCGTAGCGCGCCTCGGCGGCGAGGGAAATGGTGAGGAAGGCGACGAGACCCTCCACATCCCGGGCGGGGAGGCCATAGTGGCCGGTTTGGAGGCGGCGCAGGATTTCGGTCTTGGAGCGGATCATGCCGGCGGCGACATTGCTGCCATTGCTCATCGAGCTCGAGCGCTTGATGTAGTCATGCAGCGGGGTGCCCAGATGGAAGGAGGCGGGCGCCGTGCGGTAGAGCTGGAGCAGGAATTCGAGATCGGTCATGTTGCTCATGGTGGGATCGTAGCGGCCATCGGCGCGGCGGCGATCCCAGACCAGCATGGAATCCATCGAGAGGCTGACCCATTTATGCTCCCCCGGCGTCAGCAGGCGATCTGGCCCGTCGCCGACATGGCGGAGATGGGCGAAGCTGTCAGTCATCACATCGAGCGCGGTGGTGACGATGGCGTGATCGGCCAGGGCCGCGACGGCGCGTTCGAGCTTGGATGGCTTGAGGCGATCATCGGCATCGAGAATGGCGGCATAGGGGGCGGTGATCTGCTCGAGCGCCACATTGCGGGTATTGGAGGCGCCGCGGCCGGTGCCGCCGCTGGAGAGAAAACGGATGCGGGGATCGCTGATGCCGGCCTCTGCGAGGAAAGCCGCGTAATCGGCGCCATCATCGGCGATGAGCCAGAGTTCCCAATGGGGCCAGGTCTGGTCGAGGACGCTCTGCACCGTGGTGACGATAGTGTCCTGGGCCTTCCAGGCGGGCGTGATGACGGCGACGGTCTGATCCATGGGTCCTGCCGATGCACTTGAATGGGACAATGGCTTGTCCCATATCTGCTGCAAGCGTGTGATGCCAAGAGTTGATGGGTCCGCGCCGATACGTTGCTTGATATCAAGGACGGCGTGGATGTCGCGTATTTCGGTGTTTTCAGCACCCTTTCTCCTCGGCTTCGACAGTTTCGAGGAGCGTGTCGATCGGCTGACCAAGTCCGCCGATGGCTACCCGCCCTACAATATCGAGCGCACGACCGATGCCGAAGGCACGGAGCGCTTCCTGATTTCCATTGCCGTCGCCGGTTTTGGGGTCAGCGAGCTCGATGTGCTGGCCGAGGACAACCAGATCGTGGTCCGCGGCAAGCAGAAGGACGAGCCCGGACGGGACTTCCTGCATCGCGGCATTGCCGCACGGCAGTTCCAGCGCGCTTTTCTTCTGGCCGATGGCATGATCGTGAAGGACGCAACTTTAGGGCATGGTATGCTCGTTATTGTTGTAGAGCGTCCCCGGACGCCCAAGATCGCCCGACGTATCGAAATTCGCTCAGTTTGAGGAAAGGGCCGACACATGTATGAGAAACGCAATAACGAAGCTGCGGCCGAAGCGCTGATCCACCCGCTCAAGTCGTTGACCGAGGCGCAGTTCGCTGCGCTGGGCGGGGATGCCGTCGCCTATGTGCGGCCGGTGAGCGGCGCCATGCTGTCGACCATGATCCAGGACACCCCGTTCGAGGACGAGGCCGATTACCAGCTGGTCATGTCCGCCGACGGCACGCCGCTGCTGGTCACCGATACGGAAGATGCCGTGCTGGACTGGCTCGGCGACAAGAATCTGGGGCTGGCGACGCTGCACTAGCAGCGGCGGCCATGCCTGAAATGCAAAGCCCCCGGACTTTACGGTCCGGGGGCTTTGTCATGAGCAGATGAAATCAGGCCGCGTAGTAGGTTTCGAAGGGGGCGGTGAGCACCGCCCGCAGCTGGGCTGGATCGTCGAGCCGGCGCAGTTCATCGACAACCGCCTCGGTGCGCAGCAGGCGGGCCACGCGCGAGAGGGCCTTGAGATGATCGGCGCCAGCGCCGGCGGGGGCCAGCAGCATGACCACGAGATCGACCGGCTGGTCGTCGACCGAATCATATTCGATCGGCTGGTCCAGCCGGGCAAACAGGGCAATGACCTGCTTGAGGCCGGCAATCTTGCCGTGGGGAATGGCGATACCATTGCCCAGCCCCGTCGATCCCAATTCTTCACGGCTGGTGATCGAATTGAGGATGTCGTCGGCAGGGTGCCCACTGATCTCCGCCGCTCGCGCGGCAAGTTCTTCAAATAACTGGCGTTTTGTTTTTACGTCCGTGCAGCAAAGCACAGCGCGGTCAGCCAGGATATCGGCCAATTCCATAAATCTGCCTTGGATCAACTTCGCTTGATGTGGCGCCGGGGGCGCTCAATTGGCCCCGAGGGCTGGGTCAATCCAGCCAATATTGCCGTCGGAGCGGCGGTAAACCACATTCAGCCCGCCATGTCCAGCATGGCGGAACATCACAACCTGACCACCGGTGAGATCAAGCTCCATCACGGCCTCCTCGACGCTGAGCTGACGCAGGTTCTTGGTGGTCTCGGCGATCACCGGGGGTGCATAGTCCTCGTCGAGCTCGTCGAACTCGCTGCCGGCGCCCAGAACGGTATATTGCGCGGTGGTTTCGGCATCGCCATTGGCACCACGCGGACGCTGCCGGAGCTTGCGGTTGTAGCGGCGCAGGCGCTTCTCGATATTGACCGCCATGACCTCATAGGCGCTGGTGGCGTCGCCGCCCTGGGCGCTGGCCTGCAGGGTGGCACCGGTATCGAGGTGCACGACGCAATCGGCGCGGAAGCCGATGCCATCGGGGGTGAGGGTGAGATGACCGTCATAGCCGCCGTCAAAATACTTGCCGACCACTGCGGCGAAATGATCCTGCGCCTTGCCGCGCAGGGCATCGCCAACGTCCATGTTCTTTCCTGAAACGCGTAAAGTCATGGCTTCCTCTTCCTTCTGTCGCTTGGTTCGACGCGAGGTTCTCGAAAAGCCGGACTCCCGGATTTTCGGGATCACGCTGCCGCTTACCCAAGATGGGTATCCGGCGAACTCGATGCTAGACCCGCCCGCGCCAGGGAAGCAATGCGCAACTGCCCCGACCGGTTCGTTTATCGCTTGGACTTCGCCATAGAATGGCCTTAGCCTTCGCGGGCGGATGGGAAAGCGGGTGATTTGACCGGGTTGGAGCACCCCCACCTAACCTCCCCCTGGAAGGGGGAGGGACAGATCTGGTGATGTGCAGCATTGTGCCTCGACCACCGCGCGGTTCCTCCGTCTTCCAGGGGAGGCCAGGTGGACGTCCCACACCCCCACTCTCAGACTTTTTCGAGATTCTTCTTTTGTCTGCGCCGGATGACCGAGGAGGGGATATTCATGCCCTCGCGGTATTTGGCCACGGTGCGGCGAGCCACGTCGATGCCCTGCTCCTGCTTGAGCAGGTCGGCAATAGTGTCGTCTGACAGAATGTCGCTGAGCGCTTCGGCATCGATGAGCTGGCGAATGCGGTGGCGCACCGCTTCGGCCGAATGGTCGCTGCCACCGTCGCTGGAGGCGATGGCGGTGGTGAAGAAGTATTTCATCTCGTAGAGGCCGCGCGGCGTCGCCATATATTTGTTGGAGGTGACGCGGCTGACGGTGGATTCGTGCATGTCGATGGTCTCGGCCACCATCTTGAGCGTCATGGGCTTGAGATGGGCGATGCCGTGGGTGAGGAAGCCATCCTGCTGGCGCACGATCTCGGCGGCGACCTTGAGGATGGTCTGCGCCCGCTGGTCGAGGCTCTTGGTGAGCCAGTTGGCGGTGGCGAGACAATCGGACAGGAAGCTCTTTTCGCCGGCGTCGCGCGCCTTCTTGGTCACGGTTGCGTAGTAGACGCGGTTGACCAGCACGCGCGGCAGCACTTCGGTATTGAGCTCGATCTGCCAGGCGCCATCGGGGCCGCGGCGCACGAAGACGTCGGGCACCACGGATTCGACGGGGCCGGAATCAAAGGCGAGGCCCGGCTTGGGATCGAGCTGGCGGATTTCGGCCAGCATGTCGGAGAGGTCTTCGCGGTCGCAGCCCACGGCGCGCATCAGGCCGGCCATGTTGTGCTCGGCCAGCATGCCGATATTGTCGAGCAAAGCCATCATCATCGGGTCGAGCCGGTCGCGCTCGCGCAGCTGGATGGCGAGGCATTCCGGCACCGAGCGGGCAAAGACCCCCACCGGATCGCAGCCCTGCAGCGCTTCGAGAACGGCTTCGACATCGGCCAGTTCGGCGCCCAGCTGTTCGGCGAGCGCGGTGAGATCGGTTGTGAGATAGCCGGCCTCGTTGAGCCCGTCGATCAGGTGGCGGGCGATCAGGCGATCGGCCACCGTGCGCAGGATCATGTTGGACTGGTTTTCCAGATGCTCGCTGAGAAGCGGGCGGCCGGCGATGAACTGGTCGATATCGGGCGCTTCGCCCGCCTCGCTCGAGCCATTGCGGTCGAGCCGGCTGGCGGGATTGAGCTGGTCCTGCGCGCCCTGGTCGGGAAAGACATTCTCGACGGCCGTATCGTAGCCGTCGGCTATGGAATTGGCATCCTGGATGCGGTCGCCGCGATCCACCGTATCCTCATAGGCGCTGATTTCCTGGCTGCGCTCGGGGATTTCGGCCGGTTCGGCATCGCCGGGCTCGGCGCCATCCTCGCGCTCGAGCAGCGGGTTGCGCATCAGTTCGGCATCGACGAAATCGTTGAGTTCAAGATGACTGAGCTGCAGCAGGCGAATCGACTGCATCAGTTGCGGCGTCAGCGTCAGGCTCTGGGCCTGGCGGAATTCGAGACGCGGCGAAAGTGCCATTGAGCTAGTGACCCTCGACCCTAATCCATGCCGTTTCCGGCTTCTTCCCGGGCGGACCATGACTCATTTTTGGGCAGCGGGCAAGCGGGAGGGCAAGTTCCGTGCCAAGTGGTTCTTCTGCTTCATGGGTGCGCGCGACTCCACCCCACCCTCGGTCCCTCCCCATCAAGGGGAGGGAGGCGTCGGCTCCGCTTTCGGTGTTCATCGTCTCCCTCCCCCTTGTGGGGAGGGATCAAGGGTGGGGGTGGTTTGGCCGGGATATCGGGGCTCCCAGCACCCCGTCAAAGGAGGGAAAAGCCTTCGCCATTGGCCATAGGCCTCATGGCCTAGTCGCCTCAAATCGCTCCACTAGAGCGATTTGCCCGTCGGGTCGGCGCCTAGAGCTCAAACCCTTCACCCAGATAGACCCGGCGGGCGTCCGGGTCGGCGCTGATGGTTTCGGGCTTGCCCTGGATCATCACCTTGCCGCCATGGATGACATAGGCGCGATCGACCAGGCCCAGCGTTTCGCGGACGGCATGATCGGTGATCAGCACGCCGATGCCGCGGCGGGTGAGCTGGTGAACGAGGCCCTTGACCTCGCTGACCGCGATGGGATCGACGCCGGCAAAGGGCTCGTCGAGCAGCATGAAGACCGGATCGGCCGCCAGGGCCCGGGCGATTTCGACGCGGCGCCGCTCGCCACCCGAGAGCGCCAGGGCATTGGCCTTGGCCAGGTGCTGGATGGAAAATTCCTCAAGCAGGGCCTCGAGCCGGGCCTGGCGCTCGCCGCGGCCCTTCACGTGGTTTTCGAGCACCGCCATGATATTGCCGCGCACAGTGAGGCCGCGGAAAATCGAGGGCTCCTGGGGCAGATAGCCGATGCCGAGCTGGCCGCGCTGGAACAGCGGCAGGCGGGTAATGTCGCGGCCATCGAGGCTGATGAGGCCCGCATCGGGCTTGAGCAGGCCCATGATCATGGTGAAGACGGTGGTCTTGCCGGCGCCATTGGGGCCGAGCAGGCCGACGGCCTCGCCCCGCCGCACGGCGATGGAGACATCGCGGACGACGGCCCGCTTGCCGAAGCTCTTGGCGAGGCCGTGAGCCACCAGCCAGCCGGTCTGGTCGATGCGGGGCTTGTCGGTGGCGGGCGTCATTGCGAGGTGAAAACCCCGGTGACGCGACCGCCGCCACTGCTGGTGAAGGTGGAGACATTGGTCTCGAGGTTCACCACCAGTTCGGCGGCATCGATGGTGCCACCCGAATTGATCACCTGGACATTGCCGGTGAGCCGCAACAGCTGGTCGCCGGGGGTGAAGACGGCGCGATCGCCGGTGGCATTCTGCTCGGGGGTCTCGAGCCGCACCGAACCGGTGGCCTCGAAGGTCTCGATATCGGTGGTGCCGCCCTCGCCATAGGTGGCGACGACCTTTTCGGCCCAGACCTTCACGCTGGGATGGATGACCACGACATTGCCGGTAAACACCGCTTCCTGGGTGTTTTCATCGACGGTGAAGAGATCGGCGGTGATCTCGACCGGTTGCTGGGCCAGAGCGGGATGGGCCGCGAATGCCAGAGCGAGAACCAGCAGGAGGCGCTTGATCATGGGGTCTGCATCTCGGTTTGGGTCTGCATCTCGGTCTTCTTGGCTCCGGGCGTATCGGGCAGGGTGACGGTGGCGCGGGTGAATGTCCAGACCAGGCTGACGGCATCATAGGTCATGCCTTCGGCCACCAGATGGGTACCGTCGGCATAGTCGATGGTGACCGCGCCATTGCCCACCAGTTGCTGGGTGGCATAGTCGAACACCGAATCGCCGATAATGCCTTTGGTTCCCAGGGAATTGGCGATGTCGGCCTCCTCTTCGACCAAAACCAGCTGGCGGGTCGTATCGAGCACGGCGGCGGCGGCATCGACCGTCATGACGACGCCGTCGGGGCGCGTCATGGTGAGCGCGGCATCGCTGAGGCCGATCTGGTCGATGGTTTCGGTCGCGGCCCTCGCGGCGCTGGCCGAGATGCGATAGGCGGTGCCGTCATCGAGCAGGCCGGTATATTCGGGGGCCTCGACCATGACATTGTCGGGCGTGACGGCAATCTGGCCGACGCCGAAGCGGCTGCCCAGGCTCGAAATATAGATCTGCCCGACCAGCGAAACCAGAGCCAGGACGCCCAGGGCCGGCACGCCGATGCGCAGGATCGATACGATGCGGTTGCGCGCCTCAAGCCGCCGATAGGTTTGAAGGCGCTGGGCAGAGTCACCATGCAGGGTCATGCTTGCCCCCAAAGGTCAGCTATGGGCGAAGATGTCGGTTTCGCCCCAGCCCAGCAGATCGAGTTCGCAGCGCGTCTTGAGGAAATCGAAGCAGGACTGGGCCAGCTCCATGCGGCCCTCGCGCTTGAGCATGCGATCGAGATGGCGCTTGAGATCGTGCAGGTAGAGCACGTCGGAGGCGGCATAATCGAGCTGGGCGTCGCTGATCTTTTCGGCGCCCCAGTCCGAGCTCTGCTGATGCTTGGAGAGATCGACATTGAGCAGCTCGCGCACCAGGTCCTTGAGGCCATGCCGGTCGGTATAGGTGCGGACCAGCTTGGAGGCGATCTTGGTGCAATAGATCGGGCCGGTCACCACGCCGAAGCGGTTCTGGAGGGCGGCAACGTCGAAGCGGGCATAGTGGAAGATCTTGGTGACGGCCGGGTCAGCCAGCAGGCTGACCAGATTGGGCGCCTCGGTGGCATCCTGGGGGATCTGCACCACGTCGGCGCTGCCATCGCCGGGCGAGAGCTGGACGACGCAGAGCCGGTCGCGATGGGGGTGCAGGCCCATGGTCTCCGTATCAATCGCGACTTCGCGGCCATAACGGGACAGGTCCGGCAGGTCGCCGCGGTGCAATCGAATGGCCATGGGAGTCTCGCAAGAATTCGGTGGTCTTCCCTGATGACACAGCATCGGGGCGATGGGAAGGCGGAGGCGGCCTGCGGGGGATCGTCGACCCCTCCCCTCGATCGCCCCGACTGCGAAATCCACATTGGCCAAAGAAAAACCCCGGCCGCGACTTTCGTCGGGACCGGGGTTTTGAAAATTGGTGCCCAGAAGAGGACTCGAACCTCCACACCTTGCGGTACACGGACCTGAACCGTGCGCGTCTACCAATTCCGCCATCTGGGCAAGCGGTGGTGTAACTAGGGGGCGCGCCGACCGATGTCAATCACCTATTCGCGACGCTCACCAGTTGGCGCCATCCCAATGCTTGATCGCGGCGCGATCGATGGGCGGCGCATCCTCGAGACAGTTGACATTGATCATCACCAGCTCGTTGCCCTTGCCGTCCGAACCGCGGGCGAAGGACTCTATGCCGCAGGTGCGGCAGAACAGGTGATCGATGGTCTCGGTGCTGAACTGGAAGATGGACAGCTGATCCTCGCCGCTCTCCAGCGTGAAATCGGCAGCGGGCAGCGACTGCATGACCCAGCCCAGGCGCCGGCAGCGCGAGCAGTTGCAGTCGCCCATCGTGGACAGATCGGTGGTGGCGGTATAGCGCACGGCGCCGCAATGGCACTGGCCGTGATAGGTTCTGGTTTCGGGCATGGGGCACCCCTCCTGTGTCTTTAGTGAACAAAACAAGAACAAATGCCGGCCGGAGTCAAGCCGATTCCCCGCTCCGGCCCTCGACAGCGGCGGCGGCCTTGGGATAGAAGCGGGAACGTTTCATGCCTGTTTGCCGGAGCCCAAGATGGATCGCCTCGAACCCAAACTCGTCACCATTTTCGGCGGCGCGGGCTTTGTCGGCACCCAGATCGTGCAATTGCTGGCGCGGCGCGGCCATCGCATCCGCGTGGCGGTGCGCCGGCCGGAGCTGGCCGGGCATGTGAAAATGTATGGCAGCGTCGGGCAGATCCAGCCGATCCAGGCCAATCTGCGCAATGCCGCCTCCGTGCGCCATGCGGTGCAGGGCGCCGATATCGTCATCAACCTGGTCGGCATCGGCCATTCGGCCGGCAAGCAGAGCTTTGAGGCGGTGCATGTCGATGGCGCCCGCAATGTTGCCGAAGCGGCCAGGGCGGCCGGCGCCTCGACGCTGGTGCATATGTCGGCGCTGGGCGTCGACAAGGCGGCCGAAGTCAGCCGTTATGCCGCCAGCAAGCTGGATGGCGAGGCCGCCGTGCTTGAGGCCTTTCCCAATGCCGTCATCATGCGGCCCTCGATCATCTTCGGGCCGGGCGATGGCTTTTTCAACCTGATGGGCGCGCTGGCCCGCTTCTTCCCGGTGCTGCCGCTGATCGGCGGTGACACCAAGTTCCAGCCGGTCTATGTCGGCGACGTGGCCGAGGCCTTCGCGCTGGCTGCCGAGGGCAAGGTCAAGGGCGGGCGTATTTACGAACTGGGCGGGCCGCAGGTGGAAACCTATCGCGCACTGATGGAGCGGGTGCAGCGGGAAGCGGCGCGCAAGCGGCCGATGCTGCCGCTGTCGCCGGGCATTGCCAAGCTGCTGGCCCTGCCGCTGTCCATCCTGCCGGGCACGCCGCTGATCACCGCCGACCAGGTGGAGCTGCTTGGGGTGGACAATGTGGTGTCCGAGGCGGCGAGCCGGGACAAGCGCACGCTGGCGGCTTTCGGCATCACGCCGACGGCAATGGATGCCATCCTGCCCAGCTACATGTACCGCTTCCGCAAATACGGGCAGTTCGACCGCGACAACGCACCGGCGCCGATTCTCTAGGCGTCTATTCGGCGACCACGACCAGCGCCAGAGCGCCGAGAATGGTCAGTATCCCGTAAAGCAACAGTCCGGGCAGACCCTTGGGTCGCTCGGGCTTTTTTCTGTCCGGCTCGGACTGGTTCACGCGCATCGTCTCCTCCATCGATGGACTGACCCGCATGTCAACGCGGCGCGCGGCCGAAGGTTGCATGACGCGTTGATCACTATCTTAAGATATATCTTGAAAATGCCATGAGGCGCCCCGATCTTCTGAGCCAATGCAGTTCAAGATATATCGGAGACACATCATGGGAAATAACTGGAGAGACGGCGAGCCCAACTGGCGCCGCATGGAAGCCATGGCCCGCCGCGGCTGGGGTCGGTTTGCCGCCGGCATCGAAAGCGGCGAGGGCTGGGGCAATATGGGCGGCAATTTCCGCATCGGCCGCATGCTGGCCTCGGGCGACCTGCGGCTGGTGGCGCTCTACCTGATCGAGCAGCAGCCGCGGCACGGCTATGACCTGATCAAGGCGATCGAGGAAAAATCGGCGGGCTTCTATACGCCCAGCCCCGGCATCGTCTATCCGGCGCTGACCTTTCTCGAGGAAGCCGGCTATGTGACGTCGCAGACCGACGGCAACAAGAAGCTCTATACGATCAACGACGAGGGACGCGCACATCTCAGCGACAATCGCGAGGCGATCGAATCCACCCTGGCATTCCTGGCCAAGGCGGGCGAGCAGATGAATCGCTTCCGCGAATTCGCCAAGGCGGACTGGCCGTTTGGCCGCGAGGGCGAAGCGGGCGAACATCCTCCGCATCGCGGGCATGGTCCCGGCTGGGGCCCCGGCCCGGCGCCGGACACCGACCGCGACCTCAAGGACGTGGTGCCCGAGCTCAACCAGGCCAGGCGCGACCTCAAGGCGGCGATCAAGAAGGCGCGGCGCACCTCCGAGGACCAGCAGCGCCACGCTGCCGAAATCCTCAAGCGCGCAGCGGCCGAGATCGAGGCGCTTAGCGAAGACGATGTGGATATCTGAACGATAGCCCCCCATCTGGCCTCCCCCTGAAGAGGGGGAGGGACTGGCTGGTGGCTCTCGAGGGCTCGTGCCCCTTCCCCTCAGGGGGGAGGCTGGGTGGGATATGGCCTCTTAGCGCCAGAGACCCAGAATCAGGCCCATGACGGCAAAGCCGATGGTGAGGTAGCCGCCATTGATCAGGAAGTAGCTCAACGGGCGGCGTTCGAAGAGGGTGATGACGCCGACGCTCAGCGCCGCCCAGCCGAAACCGGCTGCAACGGCCGCGCCGATGGCAAAGCTCAGCGTCGTCTCCGGGCCGGCGATGAAAAAGGCCAGGTTGGCCGCCATGATCAGCGTCAGCACGAAGGCCACGCCGAAAATCACCGCCGGATTCCCCCGCGCCATATCGGCGTCGCTGATATTGCCGGCGCGCCGCCAGGCCTTGTCGAACAGCAGGGGCGAGTACCAGAGCCCCCCGATCACGAACATTGAAAGCGCCGCGGCGATCACGGCCGGCCAGTTGACCATTGGCATTGTCTGTCCTCCCTTAGGCGCACGCTTCCAGCTGGACTTCGCGCCGCACCCATGGCCGCAAGCAAATCCCTGGGCGAGGCGCCTGACAAGGCCCTTCGCAGTCTCGAACTAACATGTTAGTGCTGGCGCATGCAGCAAGCCAGTATCGCCCCCTCCCCCGTCCATCACGTTACACCTGACCGGCAGGCAGCCGGAGAGCGGCTGGTTGCCCGGCTCAAAGGCACGGTCAATGGTCGGATGTATACCGATCCGCTGATGACCTATGCCTGGAGCGGGGATGCCAGTTCCTACCGGCTGATTCCGGCAGCCGTGGTCTTCATCAACTCCGAAGATGAGGTGCGCGCGGTGATGGCGGCGGCGCGGGCAGAGGGCCTGCCCATTACCTTCCGGGCGGCGGGTACGTCGCTGTCGGGTCAGGCGGTGACCGACGGCGTGCTGGCGGTGCTGGGCGATGGCTGGCGCAAGCTTGAAATCCATCCGGGGGCCGAGCAGATCACGCTGGGGCCGGCGATCATCGTCGCCCATGCCAATGCGGCGCTCAAGAAATTCAACAAGAAGATCGGGCCGGATCCCGCCAGCCAGGCCACCTGCAAGATCGGTGGCGTGGTCAACAACAATTCATCCGGCATGTGCTGCGGGGTGACGCAGAACACCTATCATACCATGGCGCGCCTGCGGATCGTGCTGACCGACGGGACCATGCTGGACAGCGGCGACACGGCCAGCCGCGATGCGTTCCGCGCCAGCCATGGGGCGATGCTGGACGGGCTGCACCAGCTGCATCACGCTGTGATGGCCGACCCGGAACTCGTCGCGCTGATCCGGCGGAAATATGCCATCAAGAATACGGTGGGCTACTCGCTCAATGCGCTGGTCGACTACCACGACCCGCTCGACATCCTGATCCACCTGATGGTGGGCTCGGAGGGCACGCTCGGCTTTGTTTCCGAGGTGACCTACAACACGGTGCCCGAGCATCCGTTCAAATCGACGGCTTTGGTGCCCTTCCCCGATCCGCAATCGGCAGGACGCGCCATCATCAAGCTGGCCAATGGCGGCGTGCAGGTGACGACGGGCGTCACGGCTGCCGAATATATCGAGCGGCGGGCGCTGGCGACGGTGGAACACCTGCCGCCCATGGCCCCGCTGCTGCCCTGGCTGACGGACAATTCCCCGGCCGTGCTGATCGACGTCACCGCCCCCGACGCGGCGACGCTCGACGTCGAAGTGGCGAAAGCGGTGGCGATCCTCGCCAGCGAGGATGCGACCCATATCGATTTTTCCACCGACGAAGCGCGCAGCCATGCGCTGTGGGACATCCGCAAGGGGTTCTTCGCCTCGGGCGGCGCGGCGCGGCCCAAGGGCACGTCCATGCTGACCGAGGATGTGGCGGCCCCGATCGAGCGCCTCGCCGAATTCGTCACCGACATGCGCGCCCTGCTGGATGAGCACGGCTATGAGGATGCCATCATCTTCGGGCACGCCCTGGCTGGAAACCTGCATTTCCAGATGAGCGACGATTTCTCGCTGCCCGGCGCGGCGGAGAAGTTCGACATGTTCTCCAAGGCTCTGAGCGAGCTGGTCTCGGTGCAATACGGCGGCTCGCTCAAGGCCGAGCATGGCACCGGACGGGCCATCGCGCCCTTTGTCGAGGCGGAATGGGGGAGCAAGGCCTATGGGCTGATGCATCGGATCAAGGCCCTGTTCGACCCCGAAGGGCTGCTCAATCCGGGCGTGCTGCTCAATGCCGACGACAAGGTGCATATCAAGCATCTCAAGGTCATGCCATTGGCGGACGAGCTGGTGGACATGTGCATCGAATGCGGCTTCTGCGAGCCGGCCTGCCCCAGCCACCAGATGACGCTGTCGCCGCGCCAGCGCATCGCGGTGACGCGCGAGCGCGAAAGGCTGCGGGCCAGCGGCGAGGACCCGGCGCGTCTCAAGCGGCTCGACGACGATTTCCAGTATCCCGGGCTCGATACCTGCGCGGCGTGCAACCTGTGCTCGATCCGCTGCCCGGTCGGCATCGAAACGGGCACGATGATCATCGGCCAGCGCACGCAAAGGCGTGGTTCCACGGCGCGTGCCGTGGCGGGCTTTGCCGCCGACCATCGCGGCGCGGTCGAGACCATGATGCGCGGCGGGGTGGCCCTGGCCGATGCGGCGCGCAAGGTGATCCCGGCAGCGGCCATAGAGGCCATTACCGATGGGGCCCGCCGGCTGACCGGCGAGCGCGTGCCGCGCGTGTCGCGGGCGCTGCACCATGGCTCGGGGGTACCCAAGGTCGCCGAGACGCGGCAGGACCCCCGCAGGACCGGCTTTCCGGTGCCGATCGCGCAGACCGGGCGACAGTCCATCGTCTACTTCCCCAGTTGCGCCACGCGCATGTTCGGCGCGCCGCAAACCGAGCATGACCTCAAGGCGGTGCCCGAGGCCATGCTGGCGCTGCTGGAGCGGGCCGGGTTCGATGTGATCGTGCCCGAGCATCTGAATGGCCAATGCTGTGGCCAGCCGTTCCAGTCCAAGGGCTTTCCCGAGCAGGCGGCCAGCGTCGGCGGTGAACTGAAGCGCGAACTATCGGCGCTGTCGGATGCCGGGCGGCTGAGCGTCGTTACCGACGCCTCGCCCTGCGCCAAGCATTTGCGGGAATTTCCGGGCGATGCGCCGGTGCTCGATTCCAGCCAGTTCCTGTTGAGCCAGGTGCTGCCGCGGCTGACCATCACCCGCAAACTGCCGGTGGTGGCGGTGCATCACAACTGCTCGGCGCAGAGGCTGGCCGAACAGCCGATGACCGAGGCCATCGCGCGGGCCTGTGCGGACGAGGTGGCGGTGCTGAGTTCGGTGACCTGCTGTGGTTATGCCGGGGACAAGGGGCTGTTCTTCCCCGAGCTCAACGCGCATGCGACCCGGTTTGTGAAGGCAGATATTCCGACAGGCTGCACGCTGGGGGTGTCGACGGTGAGCACCTGTGCCTCGGGACTGAGCGAGCATGCCGGGGTGCCGTTTGTGGGGCTGGCAAGTTTGCTCGAATGGGCGAGCCGGCCCTAGAGCCTTTACACCCAGCGGTCGTCACCCTCGGGCTTGACCCGAGGGGTCTATACTTCAGCCTTCGCCCGGCAAGTGAAGAGCCCTCGGGTCA
>JAHJWO010000047.1 GCA_018828145.1 Alphaproteobacteria bacterium
CTATCCAAACTACCCTTCGAGGCAGTCGCCTCGCCATCACGGCTCACTCGGTGAGCAAAGCGAACCCACGACAACCGCGCTGCAGGCGGCGCTTTGGCACGTCCCTAGGGCAGGAACACATCCACCCGCAGGCCTTCGCCCGGCTTGCTCTTGATGGAGAGCTGGCCGCGATGGCGCGTAACGATGTGCTTGACGATTGCCAGTCCGAGGCCCGTGCCCTTCTTCTTGCGGCTGGCATCGGCGTCGATGCGGTAGAAGCGCTCGGTCAGCCGCGGCACATGCTCGGGCTCGACGCCGGGGCCGTGATCGATCACCGTTACCATATGCGGCAGGCCCGGGCGGCCCGAAGGCGCCAGGCTCACCTCGACGAACTTGCCGCCGGCGCCATATTTGATGGCATTGTCCATGAGATTTTCGAACACTTCATAGAGCTGGCCGCGATCGCCCATCGTCGTGCTCGGGCCCTCGAAAAGGCTCAGCCGGATCTCGACGTCTGCCGCCTTGGCCTGCATCATCAGGCCCTCGCGCACTTCGCGGAGCAAGGCGGCCAGGTCGATGCTGCCGGTGGGGCGCACATGCTGGTGCATCTCGATGCGGGACAGGCTCAGCAGGTCGTCGATCAGCTTGCTCATGCGCTCGGCCTGGCCGCGCATGATGCCGAGAAACTTCTCCCGTGCCGCGGCATCCTTGGCGGCCGGTCCCAGCAGCGTATCGATGAAGCCCAGCAGGGAGGCCAGCGGGGTGCGCAATTCGTGGCTGGCATTGGCGATGAAGTCGGATCGCAGCGCGTCGACCCGCTTGAGCTCGGTCAGGCTCTGGAAGGTGACAACGAGCTGGCGGTTCTCGTCCTCGAGCCAGTCCCGGCCCGGCCGGCGCAGGGGGGAGACCACGACCTTGTCCCAGGTCTCGGAGGGCACCGTCTCGTGCAGCTCGATGCTGCGCACGCTGCCCCCGCGCATGGCGGCATCGATGGCCCCTACCAGCTGCGGATTGCGCAGCGAGAAGGTGATGGGATTGCCCGCAACCACGGCAGGGAACTGCCGGCCCGCTGCCGCATTGGCATGCAGCACCACTGAGCGGCGATCCAGCACGAGGCAGGGATCAGCCAGCGCATCGGCAAAGGCGAAGACGGCGTCAGGGTCGGCCGACACCTGGGGCTGCGGCAGCTCGACGGTCCGGGTCACCGTTATCCGTCCAGCGGGCAGCATGGCGACGCCGGCCACCACGACAGCAAAACTGACAAGGGCCGCAACGATGCCGATCTCGCCGAACAGCACCAGGGCCGCGAAGACACCCGCTATTCCGGCCAGCAGGCCACCTTGCGCCACGACGCGGGCGCGCGCCACGGTCAGCGGCGACATGGGCTCGTGGAACTGGGGCTCGTCCATGTTTTGTTTCTGAGAATCAGTCAGTTGCAGCGCCTCTTGCGCGCAAGGGCGCCTTCATAGCACGGTGAACATGACAACGGAGCGACACGCAATGACCGATCCTCTCGACGGCTTCGACCTCGAAAATCCCGAACTGCCCAAGGCGGTCAAGAAGCACGCCATGACCTCCGGGGGTTATCCTTACGAGGATAAGCTGGATAAGGACATCTATGAAACCCGGATGTATCAGCTGCAGCTGCAACTGGTGCTGCTGCAGGCGCATCTGGCCAGTTCGGGCGAGCGCGTGATGATCGTGTTCGAAGGGCGCGATGCCGCCGGCAAGGGCGGCACCATCAAGACCTATCTGGAAAATCTCAATCCGCGCTACAACCTGATCGCCGCCCTGCCCAAGCCGAACGACCGCGAACGCACGCAATGGTACTTCCAGCGCTATGTCGACTGGCTGCCGGCGGCCGGGGAAACCGTGCTGTTCGACCGCTCCTGGTATAACCGGGCCGGCGTCGAGCCAGTAATGGGCTTTTCCACGCCCGAACAGACCGAGCATTTTCTCGAGGAAGCGCCGGAATTCGAGAAGCGCATCACCAATGACGGCATCCACCTGTTCAAGTTCTGGCTGTCGATCGGGCGCGAAATGCAGCTCAAGCGCTTCCATGACCGGCGGCACGATCCGCTGAAGATCTGGAAGCTGTCGCCGATCGATCTCGAAGCGCTGGCGCGCTGGGATGCCTATACTGCGGCGCGCGACGAAATGCTCAAGCGCACCGACTGCGCCCATGCCCCCTGGACGGTGGTCCGCACCAATGACAAGCGCCGCGGCCGCATCAACCTGATCCAGTCGGTGCTGCATCGCATGGATTTCCCCGGCAAGGATCTTGAGGCGATCGGCGAGATCGACCGCAACATTACCCTCGGCGCCCAGGCCTTCCTCAAGCTGAACAAGGCGGACTGAGCGCCTACTTGCCCTCGATCGAGCCCATGCGCTTGCTGGCCGTCGGCCAGCTCAGCTCCGTCGTCCGCGCAATGACGGCTTCGACCAGGGTGAAGAGCGAGCCATTGGCGTCCCAGGTACGGCCCATCTCGGTGCGGCAGGGCAGGACCAGCTTGGCAAAGCGCGCCACCGGGCTCATCCACTCGTCGGTGATGAGCACGATCTGCGCCCGCCTTGCGGTCAGTTCGGTCGCCACGTCCAGGAGGCTGGCATCATATCGGCGCACGTCGAAGATGATGGCCAGGTCCCCCGCCCTGACGTCGATCAGTTGGTCCGCCCGTGTCGCCGGCCGGCCGTCGAGCCGGCGCACGCCCTGGCGGATCAGCCGCAGGTGGGCCTCCATATAGCCGGCGAGGAAATCGGTAAAGCGGCCGCCGGCGAGATAGCAGCTGCCCTTGTTTTCGGCGAGCCGGGCGCAGACTGCCTCGAATTCGGAGGCCGGGATGAGCGCGGCGGAACTGCGGAGATTGTCCACTTCCTGGGTCACGAAGCGATCGAGAAAATTGCTGTCCCCCCGCTCCTGCGCGGCCGCAGAATGGCTGCGTTGCAGGGGCGATTTGGAGCGTTCCTCCAGTTCCTCGCGCAGGGCGCGCTGGAAGTCGGGATAGGATTTGTAGCCGAGCTGGGAAACGAAGCGCAGCACGGTGGCCGAGCTGGCTCCCGCCTGCTGGGCGAATTCGGCGACGGGCGCCAGGCCCAACGTCGGATAGGAGCCAAGCAGCCCGCGCGCCGCGCGTTTCTCGGCTGCCGTCAGCCGGTGAATCGCTTCATGGATGCGCCCCGCAACCGACTTTCCCTCCATGCGCCCCTCTGATTTCAGGAATTCAGGATTGACAGTTCTTCTAAGTATGAAACTACTGATACAGAAGTTAATCGACAATGCGTAGGGCTAAGTGGACGTTAGCGGGCAAAAAGCGGTGCTGGTTTCCAATGCGCGGGGGCGTTCGCCCTTCGTCATCGTCTGCGACCACGCCAGCAACCGCATTCCCGCAAAATATGGCGATCTGGGCCTGACGCCCAGCCAGCGGTTGACCCACATCGCCTGGGACCCCGGCGCGCTCGCCGTCAGCCATGCGCTCTCGGATCTGCTCGATGCGCCCCTGGTACAATCGACGGTGTCGCGCCTCATCATAGACTGCAATCGCGAGCTCGATGCCCCCGACCTGATCTGGACGCTGTCGGAATCCACGCATATCGCGGCCAACGAAAACCTCGATCCAGCCGAACGGCAATACCGGATCGACCATTTTCACCGCCCCTATCACGCCTCGATCGAGACCCTGCTGGAAGCCCGGCGACATGCGGGTCGCGAGACCATCCTGGTCTGCATGCACTCCTTCACGCCGGTCTATAACGGCGTCGCCCGGCCCTGGCCGATCGGGCTGATCCATGGCGTTGACACGGGCTATACCAAGGCGCTGTTCGATGCGCTCAAGGCCGAGGACCCGAGCCTCAATGTGGGTTGGAACGAGCCCTATGCCGCCCTGAATGGCGTGACGCTGACGCTGGAAAAGCATGGCGACGGGCGGGGGCTCGATGCCACCATGATCGAAATCCGCAACGACGAAATTCTCGAACCCGCCGGGGTGGCCCTATGGTCGACCCGGCTGGCCCGTTGCCTCGAAGCGGCGCGCCAGGCGCGCAAAGGGGCAATGGCAGTCTAGATCTATTCGTGGGCTCATTTTCAGGGGGACGTGACAATGGCTGAGACGAGAAAGGTCGGTAGTGTCGCATATGCGACACGCGACCAGAACTACTTCGCAAAACGCGGGCTGATCCGGCACGCCAATGTCTGGCATTTGTGGGCGCTGGGGGTCGGCGCCGTCATCTCGGGACATTTCTCCGGCTGGAATGGCGGGCTGCTGCAGGGCGGCTGGGGCGGTATGTTCATCGCCACCGTCATTATCGGCATCATGTATCTTGGCCTGACCTTCGCCATCGCCGAGATGAGCCCCGCCCTGCCGCATACCGGCGCCGCCTATTCCTTCGCCCGCACCGCCATGGGGCCATGGGGCGGGTTCCTGACTGGTCTGGCCGAGAATGTCGAATATGTGCTCACCCCGGCGGTGATCGTCTTCTTCATCGGCTCCTATCTCACCGGCATTTTCGAGACGCCGGACAGCTTCCAGCCAGTCTGGTGGGTGCTGGCCTATATCGCCTTTGTCGGGCTCAATGTCTGGGGCGTGGCGCTCAGCTTCCGCGTGACGCTGATCGTGACCCTGCTGGCGCTGGCGTGCCTGCTGGTGTTCTGGGTCTCGGCCATTCCCAACATGGATTTCTCGCGCTGGGCGCTCAATATCGGTGAAGGCGGCGTCGAACTGGCCGAAGGCAATGGCCCCTTCCTGCCCAACGGCATCATGGGCGTCTTCTTCGCCCTGCCCTTCGCCGTCTGGCTGTTCCTTGCCATCGAGCAACTGCCGCTGGCGGCTGAGGAATCCATGGATCCCAAGCGTGACATGCCGCGCGGCATCATCGCCGGCTTCCTGACGCTGGTGGTTTCGGCGCTGGCCATCCTGACACTCAACCCATCGGTGGTCGGCATCGGCTCCTTCGCGCTGGGTTCGTCCGGCGAGCCGCTGCTGGATGGTTTCCGGGCCATCTATGGCGATGGCATTGCCAAAGGCCTGGCCCTGGTGGCGGTGCTGGGGCTGATCGCCTCGTTCCACACCATCATCTTCGCCCAGGGGCGGCAGATCTTCTCGCTGAGCCGTGCAGGCTACTTCCCGACCTTCCTGTCGGTGACCCATGACACGCGCAAGACCCCGCATGTCGCCATGGTCGCCGGTGCCCTCCTGGGCCTGGCCGTCATCATGTCTGTCTGGTTCCTGGCCGGCGAGGAAAACCGGGGCTCGGTGATCGGGTTCACCCTGCTCAACATGGCCGTGTTCGGCGCCATGCTCAGCTACATCATGCAGGGCCTCAGCTTCATCCTGCTGCGGCAGAACCAGCCGAATATGGAGCGGCCGTTCCGCAATCCGTTCGGCATTCCCGGCGCGGCCCTCACGGTCATCATCGCCGCTGTCACCATCTACTTCCAGGTGACTGGCGACGCTGCCTATCGTGCCGGGATCATCGGCGTGGCGATCTGGTTTGCGGTGTTCATCGGTTACTTCGCCATCGTCGGCCGGCACAAGCTGATCCTGTCGCCCGAGGAAGAGTTCGCGCTCGAGCACAAGGCGTAATGCGCATCGGGGTCGCGCGCCGGCGCGGCCCCACCGGTCTGAACAAGGAGCCGCCGCAATGTCCTATACCCTTGCCGAACTGCGCAAAGACGTCGCTGCGGGCAGCATCGACACCGTGCTTGTCGCCTTTCCCGATATGCAGGGGCGGATGATCGGCAAGCGCTTGCAGGCGGAATACTTCCTTGAGACCGCCAATGACGAGACGCATGGCTGCGACTATCTGCTGGCCGACGATATCGACATGGAGCCGGTGCCCGGCTACGAGGCGGCCAATTGGGGCAAGGGCTATGGCGATTTCGTCATGAAGCCCGATCTGACGACGCTGATGAAGGCCACCTGGCTCGAGGGTACGGCGATCGTGCTCTGCGATCTGTCCGATCACCACCACCACGAGCCCATTCCGCACAGCCCGCGCGCCATTCTCAAGGGGCAGATCGAACGCCTCGCCGCCATGGGCTACACGGCCAATGCCGCGACAGAGCTCGAATTCTACCTGTTCGACGACGATTACCGCACGATCAGTCAGAAGGGCTACCGCACCGCCCAGACGGCGGGCGACTACATCCAGGACTACAATATCTTCCAGACCACCAAGGAAGAGGGCGTAATGCGCGCCCTGCGCAAACACCTCCAGGCCTCCGGAATTCCCGTGGAATCCTCAAAGGGCGAATGGGGCCCGGGCCAGGAAGAGATCAACGTCAAGTATGCCGATGCGCTGACCATGGCCGACCGCCATGTGGTGCTCAAGAATGCCACCAAGGAAATCGCCTGGGCGCAGGGCAAGGCCGTGACCTTCATGGCCAAGTGGGACTATACCCTCGCCGGGTCCTCCAGCCACATCCACATGTCGCTGGCCGACAAGGCCGGCAAGCCGCTCTTCGTCGACGGCAATGACGAGCGAGGCATGAGCGAGCTCATGAAGCAGTTCATGGCCGGGCAGCTCGCCTATGCCCGCGACATCACCTATTTCCTGGCGCCCTATATCAACAGCTACAAGCGCTTCCAGGCCGGCACCTTCGCCCCCACCAAGGCGATCTGGTCGCCCGATAACCGCACCGCCGGCTTCCGCCTCTGCGGCGAGCATTCCAAGTCCATCCGTGTCGAGTGCCGCATGGGCGGCGCCGACCTCAACCCCTATCTGGCCATTGCGGCTTTGATCGCCGCCGGCATCAAGGGCATCGAGGACAAGCTCGACCTGGAACCGGCTTTCGTCGGCGACGCCTATATCAGTGAACAGCTGCGCGAGATCCCCAAGACGCTGCGCGATGCCACCGACTGGCTCCGGCGCTCGACCATGCTCAAGGCCGCCTTCGGCGAGCAGGTCATCAGCCACTATGTGCACACGGCAGAGTGGGAGCAGTTCGAATATGACCGGCGCGTCACCGACTGGGAGCTCAAGCGCGGCTTCGAGCGGAGCTAAGTCTCCTTGTCGCCACAGAAGGCTACACATACTCGATGTCACCCTGGCCTAGAGGCCGGGATGACATAGTGGGTTGCACGAGTTCGGAACACATGACTGATACTGTAAAAATCATCTCCCCCATCGACGGCAGCGTCTATGCCGAGCGTCCGCTCGCCAGCGCTACCGAAATCGACTCCGCTGTCGTCAGGGCCAAGGCCGCCCGGCGCGCCTGGGGCGAGGTCACCATTCCCGAGCGGCAGAAGATCCTCAGCCACTTCGTCGATGCCCTGCTGCTGATGAATGACGAGATCGTGCCCGAGCTGGCCTGGCAGATGGGCCGACCCATCCGCTTTGGCGGCGAGAAGCGCGGCGTGGAAGAACGCAGCCGTTACATGATCGCGCTGGCCGCCGAGGCGCTGGCGCCATCGATCAAGCCCGAAAAAGACGGCTTCACCCGCTACATTACCCGAGAGCCGCTGGGCACGGTGATGGTGATCGCGCCGTGGAACTACCCCTTCCTCACCGCGGTCAATTCCATCGTGCCGGGGTTGATGGCCGGCAACGCCGTCATGCTCAAGCATGCCAGCCAGACTTTGCTGGCCGGCGAGCGTTTCGCCATGGCCGCCGAAAGCGCCGGATTGCCGGCAGGCCTGTTCCAGAATCTCGTACCGGGTCACGCCGATACCGAAAAGCTCATCGCTTCGGGCGCCATCGACCACATCAACTTCACCGGCTCGGTCGAGGGTGGCCGCCGCATCGAGAAGGCCGCCGCCGGCACCTTCGCCACGCTCGGCCTCGAACTGGGCGGCAAGGACCCCGCCTATGTCCGCGCCGACGCCAATCTCGACAATGCGGTCGAAAACCTGGTCGATGGCTCGTTCTTCAATTCGGGCCAAAGCTGCTGCGGCGTCGAACGCATCTACGTGCACGAGACCGTCTACGACACCTTCGTCACCCGCTTCATCGAAAACGCCAAGGGTTGGACGCTGGGCAACCCGCTCGATTCGAATACCATTGTCGGCCCCATGGCGCGCGGCAATTTCGCCGATCATGTGCGCCAGCAGACCGAAGAAGCCCTGCGCGGCGGCGCCACACGCCACCTCAATACCAGGCACGATCTCGACAAGCCCGGTTCGCCCTATCTGGCGCCCGAGGTGCTGACCAACGTCAACCACCAGATGAGCGTCATGCGCGAGGAGAGCTTCGGCCCCGTCGTCGGCATCATGAAGGTCGCCGACGACGCCGAGGCCGTCACGCTGATGAATGACAGCCCCTATGGCCTCACCGCCTCGATCTGGACCGAAGACCTGGATACAGCTGCCAAGCTGGGCGCCAGCATCGAGACCGGCACGGTCTTTGCCAATCGCTGCGACTATCTCGATCCGGCTCTGGTCTGGACCGGGGTCAAGGACACGGGCAAGGGCGGCGCATTGAGTGAGATCGGCTATGCCAACCTGACGCAGCCCAAAAGCTATCACCTGAAGCGGGTATGACCTCATGACCAAAGCCAATTGGAACTACCCCACAGCGATCAAGTTCGGCCCCGGCCGCATCACCGAACTCCCCGAGGCGCTGAAGGCCGCCGGCATCACGCGGCCCCTGCTGGTCACCGATGCCGGGCTGGTCAACCTGCCAGTCACGCAGAAGACCATCCAGATCCTCAAGGATGCGGGCATTCCCGTCGGCGTCTTTGCCGATGTGAAGCCCAATCCCGTCTCGGCCAATGTGGAGGCCGGCATAAAGGTGTTGCGCGAGGGCGGCCATGACGGCGTCATCGCCTTTGGCGGGGGCTCGGGGCTCGATGTCGGCAAAGTCATCGCCTTCATGGCCGGGCAGACCCGGCCGATGTGGGATTTCGAGGATATCGGCGACTGGTGGACCCGCGCCGATCCCAAAGGCATTTTCCCCATCGTCGCCGTGCCGACCACGGCCGGCACCGGCTCGGAAGTCGGCCGCGCCGGCGTCATCACCGATGAGACAACCCATACAAAGAAGGTCATCTTCCACCCGCTGATGATGCCCAAGGTGGTGATCGCCGACCCTGAACTCACCGTAGGCATGCCCAGGTTCATCACTGTCGGTACCGGTATGGACGCGCTGGCGCATTGCCTCGAAGCCTATTGCGCACCGGGTTATCACCCGCTGGCCGACGGCATCGCCGTCGAAGGCATTCGCCTCGTCTTCGAAAACCTGCCCAAGGTCTATGCCGACCCCAATGATGTGGACGCCCGCGGCCACATGATGAGCGCTGCCGCCATGGGCGCCACCGCCTTCCAGAAGGGCCTCGGCGCCATTCATGCGCTCAGCCATCCGGTCGGCGCGCTCTATGACACCCACCACGGCATGACCAATGCGGTGTTCATGCCCTATGTGCTCGCAGTCAACCAGGCGGCCATCGAAGCCCGCATCGCGCGCCTCGCCGCCTATCTGGGCCTGGCCCCCAGCTTCGAGGCCTTCCAGCACGCCGTCCTCGCCTTGCGCCTCCGCCTCGACGTGCCGCACACGCTGGCGGAGTTCAAGGTGGATGGGACCAGGCGCGAGCTGATCGGCGACATGGCGATCGTCGATCCCACCGCAGTTGGCAATCCGCTCGAACTCACCAAGGCCCGCGCATTGGAGATCTTTGACAGGGCGATGGAAGGGCGGGTTTAGAACCCAGAGTGCTCAGTCTACACCCTCCCCTTGCAGGGGGTGTAGACTGCAGGCTCAGCCCACCACCTCCGCTACCGTCTCCTTCACGCCGACCTCGAAGAGGCTGTCGAGATGGGTCGCCACCGTCTCGCCAAAAGCCTGGTTTTCGGCGAGATCGGTTCCGAACACTTCCGTAAGCCCGGCCAGCCCGACATAGAGCGCCTCAGCATCATCGCCGGCATCGGCGGCAATCGCCATCATGCGCATGGCCAGCGGATCGCGGACATCGATGGTCTCGCCCTTTTCGTCGATCCCCGTGACGTAGCGCATCCACGCCGCGACGCCGAGCCCGAGACGTTCGAACGGCTCGCCCGCCTTGAGCCGGTCGCGGATGGTGCCGAGCAGGCGCTGCGGCAGCTTCTGGCTGCCATCCATGGCGATCTGCCAGGTGCGATGCTGCAGCGCCGGATTGCGGAAGCGGTCGAGCAGCTGGTCGCGATAGGCGCCAAGGTCGATGCCCGGCATATCCAGAGTCGGCATGGCCTCCTCGGTCATCAAGCCGTGGATCAGCTTGACGAAATCGGGATCGCCCATGACGTCGGAGATGAACTCATAGCCGGCCAGGTAGCCGAGATAGGCCATGGTCGAATGGCTGCCATTGAGCATGCGCAGCTTCATGCGCTCGAAAGGCTCGACATCCTCGACCAGTTGCGCTCCCGCCTTTTCAAAGGCCGGACGTCCCTCGGGGAAGTGGTCCTCGATGACCCATTGGGTAAACGGCTCGGTCATGATCGGCCAGGCATCCTCCGCGCCGATCAGTCCGGCGACCATGGCGCGGTCGGCATCGGTGGTCGAGGGAACGATGCGATCCACCATGGTGCCGGGGAAGGCAACCTTGGCAACCCACTCGCCGAGGGCTGCGTCGCGCAGGGCGGCGAATTTGGTGACGATGCGCTTCACCGTCGCGCCATTGGACGGGAGATTATCGCAGCTCATCACCGCGAATGGCGCAATGCCCGCCGCGATGCGCCGGGCCAGCGCCTCGACCAGCATGCCCGGGGCCGATTTCGGCGCGGCGTGATTGGCCAGGTCATGGACGATATCGGGGTGGCGCTGATCCAGTTCACCCGTCGCCGGATCGTGGCAATAGCCCTTTTCGGTGACGGTCAGCGAGACGATGCGGATCTGGGGGCTCGCCATCAGCGCCAGCAGGTCCTCGCGCTCGGTATTGGCATCGAGCACCTTGAGGATCGAGCCGATGATGCGCGGATGGGTCCCCGCCGCGTCGCGAATGGCAACGGTATAGAGCCCATCCTGGGGCGCCAGCGCTTCCTTGGTGTCAGGCCGGCGCAGGCTGGCGCCGACAATACCCCAGGCAGGACTGTCCTTGAGCAGATCGTCGACATAGACCGCCATATGCGCCCGGTGAAAGGCGCCGATCCCCAGATGCACGATCCCGGGGGTGACCTTGCTGCGATCATAGTCAGGCACGCGCACCCCGGCTGGGGCATTGGCGAGGATGGCGGCGCTGAGGCGCGTCATGGACGTCTCCGGGTAAAATCAGCTGCAGCATAGTGCCTTCTCATCTTGTATGGAAGATACTGGCTTGCGGGTTCTTGGGCTTTACCGGCATAAGCCTCAAGCACGCAAGGGAGGAGCAGGGTTTGGCACAGCAGCGCGTCGTCAGCATCGGGGAATGCATGATCGAAATGAGCGGTGGTGAAGATCGCCAATACCGCCTCGGTTATGCCGGCGATACCCTCAACACCGCCTGGTATATGCGCGCCTTGCTCGGCAAGGACTGGTCGGTGGACTATTTTACAGGCCTGGGTGAGGACAAGTATTCCGCCGATATCCGCGCCTTCCTCGACAGCAATGATATCGGCACCGGTCATATCCGCACCGTGCCCGGCCGGCGCCCGGGCCTTTACCTGATCCACCAGGAAAAGGGCGACCGCCACTTCACCTATTGGCGCGATACCTCCGCCGCCAAGCTGCTCGCCGATGACAAGGAGGCAATGGCCAAGGCGCTGGACGGCGCCAGCATGGTCTATTTCTCCGGCATCACCCTTGCCATCCTGGCGCCGCGCGCGCGCGGCCGCCTGCTCGGCGCTATTGTCAAGGCGCGCGATGCGGGCGCCCGGATAGTGTTCGACACCAATATCCGCCCTGCCCTCTGGACCAGCCCGCGTGTCATGACAGCCGTGCTGACGGCCGCCGCCACCATGTGCGATGTCGTCTTGCCCACCCATGGCGACGAAGCATCCCTGTTCGGCGACAAGTCGGTCGAGGACACGGCCGATAGGTATCTGGAGCTGGGCGTCGAGGAAGTGGTGGTCAAGGACGGCGCAGGCGAAGCGCTGATCGCCACCGCCAGCGAACGCGTCCGCGTTGCGCCGAAGCCGGGCGCCACGGTGGTCGACGCCACCGGTGCGGGCGACAGCTTCAATGGCGCTTACCTCTCCGCCCGGCTGGCCGGCAAGTCACTGCGGGAGGCGGCCGAGGACGCGCATCGCGTGGCCGCGGTCGTCATCGGGCAGAAGGGCGCGCTGGTCGACCCCAAGCTGGTGCAGTAGGCACGCCACCTGCCCATCGTGGAATGTCAGAAACCCCGGTTTCCGGCCTCTTCCATATAGGCGACCTCCTCCGCTGTGCTGTCCCGTCCCAGTGCCTTGTTGCGGAACGGATAGCGGCCGAAGCGCATGATGCAGTCGTGATGCTTGGCGGCAAAATCGAGGCCCTTCTCGTCGCCCAGCGCCTTGTGCAGGCGCATGGATTCGGCCTGGATGACCCGGGACTCCGAATGCATGAACGGCAGCAGGATGAACATCCGCTCATCGGTGGACAGCGCCAGGTCGAGCCCTTGTGCGATCATCTCCTGCGCAAGCACCAGGGCCATTCTGTCCTGTGCGAAGGCCAGGGGCGAGCCGCGATGCAGTTGCCTGGAGAACTGGTCGAGCACGATGATCTCGGCGAGGCGTCCCTTCGGCGTGGCTCGCCATTGCCACGCCTCGCCCTGGGCGACGCGCAGATGCGTCTCGGCGAACTGTTCCGCAAGTTCAGCGTCGAACTCGGCCTTGCCCCCGAACCAGTCGTCCCTGCCATGTTCAACGAACCAGAACCGGATGACGTCTTCGGCTGTGCGCATATGCCTTCTCCTAGATCGTGATGATCGCCTTGATCAGCCCGCTTCGGTCATGCGCCCATATCGGCAGGTTGACCGGAACATCTTCAAAGCTCGTCGCATGCGTGGCCAGGCGATCGGTTGGTACGCTGCCATTGCGGATCGACGCCATGACATGGTCGAAATCCTCTCGCGTCGCATTGCGTGACGCGCGGATGGTCAGCTCGCGTCGGTGAATTTCGGGGTCTTCCCAAGAGAGGGTGCCCTTGACCACGCCGACCAGGGTCAGCGACCCACCATTGCGGCAATAGCCGACGGCCTGGTTCATCGCAGGGATGGCGCCTGTAGCGTCGAACACCGCGTCGAACCCGGTGCCCATCGCGGCCTTGAAGGGGGCGCCATCGCGCTCGTCCAGTGTCGCAGCGCCAAAACCGAAGCTGCGCGCGGAGGCTAGCTTGTCGGCTGCAGCATCGAGAACGGTCACCTCCGCACCCGCGATGCGGGCGAAGAAGGCGACGCCAAGCCCGATGGGTCCGCCGCCGACAACCAGCACGCGCCAGCCGGGCTTGAGCTCGGTGCGCCGCACGGCATGGGCGCCGATGGCGAGGAATTCCACCATGGCCGCGTCGCGCAGGCTCAGGCCCTCGGCCTTGTAGAGATTGGCTTCGGGCATGACGAGTTCTTCGGTCATGCCACCATCGCCATGCACGCCGATCACGGTCAGCGTCTCGCAACAGTTGGTCTTTCCCTCGCGGCAGGCAGGGCACTGATAGCAGGGCAGATAGGGGTTGATGACCACGGGGTCGCCTCCCGCAAGCCCAGCTGCGCCATTGGCGTCGAGCACCACGCCACTCAGTTCGTGGCCCATGATGCGGGGATATTTCAGGAAGGGGTGCTTGCCTTCGTAGATGTGATAATCGGTGCCGCAAATGCCGATATGGCGGATACCGACGCGGACCCAGCCCGCCTTCAGGTCAGGCCGCTCGACCTCGACCAGCCGCAATTCGCCGGGTGTCTCACAACGTATGGCGCGCATGCGAAAGTCCTCCCTCTATCACAGCGGGAGGACTAACATGTTAGCTTCCGGTTAGGAAGGCACCCGCCTCATGACCCTGAGACGGGCAAACTTATTTCAGCAAGACCCTGATGCGGTTGCCGAACGGGTCTTCGGTTTCGATACCACCGTCGACCGGCGAGACCGGTGCCTTGGCGGTGACCAGCCGTAGCTTGACGCCCTCGAGTGTAGCCGCGTCGGGCACGACAATGGTGAACCAGCGCAGGCCGGCTGCGCCTGCCGAGGGCAGCCCGGCATTGGGGCCGGACCAGATGTTGAAGGCGATCGTATGCGGCATATAGTCGAGCCCCACATCTCCCATGCCGAAGGAATGGATCATCAGGAAGCCGGCAAAGCCGATGACGTCGCGATAGAAATCCATCGCCAGTCCCAGGTCGTTAACATGCACATGCACGTGGCCGATGCGGGTTCCGGCCGGCATGCGTGCAGCCAGAACCGGGTTTTGCCCCAGTTCGGCCAGCAGCCCATCGAGGTCGATCGGGTCGCGACCCGAATGCGGCTTGCCCTCGGCGGTCACCGCATAGGTCTGGCCCTTGTCAGGGTCGCCCAGGGTGCCGCGCCAGGGCGTCTCGAAGGTGATCTCGATGCCGTTGCCGTCAAGGTCCCAGAGATAGATCGCTTCGCTCACCAGGTGATCGGTCGGCGAGATCCGCACGTTGCGCTGCAGCGCCCGCACGGCCATCTGCGCCAGGTCGACGCGGTTGGGCACATGGATGGCGACGTGATAGAGCCCGATGGTCCGCGGCACAACCGGACGCACCGCGCCGGTTTCGAGCACGATCAGCGGCTTGCCGCCAGCCCCCAGCGTCACTTCGTTGCCGGCTTCGGCAATGAGTTCGAGACCCACGACATCCTGCCAGATGGCCAGCGCCTTGGCCCGGTCGGTGACGGCAATATGGACAGGCCCCAGCGCCGTGTTCAGCGGCAGGATGGGCTTGGACTTAACATTGGTCTGCACGGATGCATCGATCATGGCGAGGCTCCTGAATTTGGTGTTGGTCAGCATATAGGCCCGGCGGGGTCATGGGACCATCGGCACTGCGGCGAAGGCATTGTTCGCCAAAGCCGGGGCAATGACCTGGTGCTTGGTCGCTGTTGACGCATATGAGCCATGCGACATGCCCCGGAAGCGGCCAGTTTCATCCAAACTTAAGCAGTTTCGCAGATGAGTGTTGCACTGTCTGAAGGCTGATCGGCCAGGACACCACTCGGGCATCAGGGTCGCACTGCCATGAATTTTCGCAATATTCCAATCCTGCAAAAGCTGGTTCTCACGGTGCTGCTGATGGGTGTGGTCGCCACCGCCATCGCCGCCATCGGCTGGCGCGAGCTGGGTTCGCTGCGCGATGTCATGGACCGGGTCGGCGCCAAGGAAGTCGCGGCCCGCGAAGCCATGGACCTGCGCATGGACGTGATCGCCATCAGCCGCATGACCTACCAGCTGGTGCTGAACCCGGCCGGCGTCGCGGACTTCGTGACCCAGGCCGACCGGCGCATGACCGAGATGAAGGGGCGCTTCCCAATCATCGAAGCTGCCGCCGATGAAACCGAGCTGGGCCAGCTCGAAGCCGTCAAGCCGGTGATGGACGCCTATTTCGGCAAGATCAACGACATGCTCACGGTCGCCGCGGCCCAGCCCTTCGATCAGGCCGCGCTTGATGCGGCCCTGGCCGAGGCCCTTGCCGCCCAGCTGGTCGTCACCGATACGATCAAGCTCTACAGCACCTATTCGGGCGAGCTGATGGCCAGCATGCGCGACGCCGCGGAAACCTCGGCCTTCAACGCCATGCTGACGCTGGCCATCTCGGCAGGCGCCGGTATCGTCGTCGGCCTGGGGGTCAGCCTGCTCGTGGGCCGCCGCACCATCGTCAATCCGGTGCGCGACCTTACCCACACCATGATCGAACTGGCAGATGGCAAGCTCGACGTCACCATCTCCAATTCCGATGCCAAGGACGAGATCGGCGCCATGGCCCGAGCCGTCGAGGTGTTCCGCCAGAATGGCAAGCGCGTCGCCGCGCTCAGTGCCGAGGAAGCCGCGCGCAATCTCTCCATCGTCGAACGCGCCGACATGATGGCGCTGCTGCAGGCCGAGCTCGGCTCGGTGATGCGGGCCGCCAGCGCCGGCGACTTCGCCCAGCGCGTGCCCACCGATTTCACCGACGATAAGCTCAACGGCCTCGCCGCCAGCGTCAATGGCCTGGTCGAAACGGTCGACCGGGGCCTGGCCGAAACCGGCACCGTGCTGTCCGCCATCGCCAATACCGACCTGACGCAGCGTGTGACCGGCCAGTATCAGGGTGCCTTCGGCGCGCTCAAGGACAATACCAATGCGGTGGCGGAAAAGCTGGCCGACATCGTCGCCCAGCTCAAGGGCACCTCGCGGTCGCTCAAGACAGCCACCAGCGAAATCCTGGCCGGCGCCAACGATCTGTCCGAGCGCACCACCCGCCAGGCTGCCACCATCGAGGAAACCTCGGCCGCCATGGAGCAGCTGGCCGGCACGGTGCTCGAAAATGCCAAGCGCGCGCAGGATGCCAATGGCAATGCCACCCGCGTTACGGCAACGGCCGAAATGAGCGGCGAGGTCATGGCCCAGGCGACTGGCGCCATGGAGCGCATCACCACCTCCTCGTCCAAGATTTCCAACATCATCGGCCTCATCGACGACATCGCCTTCCAGACCAACCTCCTGGCGCTCAACGCCTCCGTTGAAGCGGCCCGTGCGGGCGATGCCGGCAAGGGCTTTGCTGTGGTGGCCGTGGAAGTGCGGCGCCTGGCGCAGTCGGCAGCAAGTGCTTCCGCCGACGTCAAGGTGCTGATCGAGCAGAGCGCCAAGGAAGTCAGCGACGGCAGCCGCCTCGTCGCCGACGCCGCCGAACGCATCAATGGCATGCTCGAAGGCGTACGCTCCAGCTCGACGCTGATGGAAGGCATTTCCCGTGACAGCCAGGAGCAGTCCACCGGCATTACAGAGGTGAGCATCGCCGTCCGCCAGATGGACGAGATGACCCAGCACAATGCGGCGCTGGTCGAAGAAATGAACGCCGCCATCGAGCAGACCGAGAACCAGGCGACCCAGCTCGACGCCATTGTCGACATCTTCAAGGTGAGCGACGCCGGCCCGGTCCGGCGCAGCATGGCCCGCGCGGCCTGATATCACTGCACCAGAATGCAAGACGCCGGGGCTCACACCCCGGCGTTTTCGTTTCAGGCAACCAGCCCCTTGGTCAGCTCCAGCGCCTGGCGCTCGAACAGCCGGCGATAGATGCCGCCGTTGAGGCGGATGAGCGCCTCATGCGTGCCCTCTTCGACGATCCGGCCCTTGTCGAACACCAAGAGGCGATCGAGGGCGCGAACGGTCGAGAGCCGGTGCGCGATGACCAGCGTGGTGCGGCCCACCATGAGCCGTTCCATGGCCTGCTGGATCTGCACCTCGCTTTCGCTGTCGAGGCTCGACGTTGCCTCGTCCAGGATCAAGACCCGCGCATCGGCAAGGAAGGCCCGGGCGATGGCGACACGCTGGCGCTCGCCACCCGACAGCTTCACCCCTCGCTCGCCGACCAGGGTTTCGTAGCCCTTGGGCAGGTCGAGGATGAAGTCATGCGCATTGGCCTGCTGGGCCGCCAGTTCGATCTCGGCGCGCGTGGCGTCGGGGCGGGCATAGGCGATGTTCTCGGCCAGCGTGCGGTGGAACAGGATGGGCTCCTGCTGCACGATGGCGATCTGCCCGCGCAGGCTGGCCTGTTTCACCTCGGCGATGTTCTGCCCGTCAATGCGGATGGCGCCATCCTTCACGTCGTAGAGACGCTGGATCAGCTTGACGAAGGTCGTCTTGCCCGAGCCTGAATGGCCGACCAGCCCGACGCGCTCGCCCGGCGCGATATGCACCGAGAAGTCGCGATAGAGTGGCGTCGGATGGGCGCCATACTGGAAGGTGACATGGTCGAAGGCGATCTCGCCCTTGCCGATGGCAATGGCCTTCGCGCCCGGCTTGTCGTCGATGCCCAGCGGCGTCCGGTCGAGCGCCACCAGCTCTTCCATGTCGTTCACCGCGCGCTGCAGGTTGCGGATGTGCTGACCCACGTCCCGTAGATAGCCCTGCAGCACGAAGAACATGGCGAGCACGAACGTGATATCGCCCGGCGTCGCCAGGCCGCGCTGCCACATCAGCAGGCCCGTACCCAGGATGCCGGCCTGCATGGTCACCATCATGAAGCCCTGGATGGTGCCGCTCAGCGTGCCGCGCTTCCAGGTACGGCGGGTGCGGATGTCCCACTTGCCCAGCACATGGCGCAGCCGCTGCTCTTCCCGGTCCTCGGCGCCGAAGGCCTTGACCACGGAGTTGCAGCTCACCGCATCGGCCAGAGCGCCGCCAAGCCGGGTGTCCCAGGCGTTGGCAAGGCTGGCTGCCGGCGAGACGAAGCCCATGGACAGGGCCACGGTGACGCCGATGTAGATCACCGAGCCGAGGCCCACGACGAGGCCCATGACCGGCCAGTAGGAGCCCAGGATGACCGTGGCGCCGACCAGCATGACGATGGATGGCAACAGCGCGATCAGCAGCACGTCATTGAGCGAGTCGAGCGCCCACATGCCGCGGGTGATCTTGCGCACCGTGGAGCCGGCAAAGCTGTTGGCATGCCAGTCGGTCGAGAAGCGCTGCACCCGGTGAAAGCCGTTATTGACGATGTCGGCCATCATCCGCAGCGTCAGCCGGATAATGCCCTGGAAGATGAACCAGCGCAGCACGACGCTGGCCAGGCCAAGCCCCACCACGATGGCAAAGGCGCGCAAAGCCGCGTCGGCGCCAGAAGCGGTGCCACCGGCAATCGCGTCGACGATCTGGCCGGAAAAGACCGGCACCATGACCTCGGCCAGCGTGCTGGTGATGACCAGGACACAGATCAGCGCGATCAGACCCGGACGGCCCGACCAGTGACGGAAGGTGAAGCCGAGCACGTTGCGATAGGCATCGGCGCGGAAGTCGAGTTTCTTGCGACTCATAATGGCAGCCCGGTCCCGTTCTCCGGCGACCGGCCCTCAAAAGCAGGGAATGAAAGGCACAGCCGGAACGGGAGACGAAATGATCCCGTCAGATCAATTGGGCTGTGATGAGAAAAACCGCGAGCGGCGGGCCTCTACGGCGGGCCGCGGATGGCAACGACCTAACGTCGATTGTCGCCGAGGGGGAGTTCGAAGAATGTCACTGCCATACAACGCCTCCCTGGTTCGAGATCTGAAGCGGTAGACGTTTTGTAGCGAAACGGTTCGGGCTTGCCAACGGGGTAATTTGCAACGTCACAAGAGATGATGCGGAAATGCAACGATGCGATGCTGAGAGGCTCTGTCGCCCTGCGCAGCCTCAGGCCGGCGAGAACACGGTCACGGCGCTTGGTCGAATGACAAAATGCGCCGGCGTCTGGGTCACGATATCGCCGTCCGTATTGATGGCCATCGGCTCCTTCGTCCGGATATCGAATTCCGTGCTCTTGGCAGTGCGGACCTCGTCCCATGCCCCGTGTTCGCCCCGGCGGAAGGCGCCCAGCATCAGCCCGAACTTCCAGACATTCTTGAGTTCCAGGCTGTAGAGATCGAGATGCCCATCCTCGATGGTGGCATCGGCATGGATCACCGTGCCGCCACCATAGTGCACACCGTTGCCCACTGCGATCTGCAGCGTCTTGACGCTGGCCCTGCCCGTGTCGCTGATGATCTCGGCCCGGAAGGGCTGCGCCTTCAGCAACACCTTGAGCGCAGCCAGAGCATAGCCAAATTTGCCCCAGCGCCGCTTGGCCTCCGGCGTCAGGCCCTTGGCCAGGTCGACGGAGAGGCCCAGGCTCGCGACGTTGAAAAAGGGATGCCCGTTGACCTCGCCGAGGTCCACCCGGCTGGTATGACCGGCCAGGATGACATCCGCGGCCTTGAGCAGATCGTCGGGAATGGCCAGCGTCCTGGCCAGGTCATTGGCCGTTCCCATCGGCATGATGCCCATGGGAAGGCCGGTTTCGAGCACACCCTTGGCAGCGGAGTTGATGGTGCCGTCGCCGCCGCAGACGATGACCAGGTCCGCCTCGTGGCGGCGCCGGGCGATATCCGCCGATACCTCATCGGGCGAATTGAACCGCTCGATCACCGCATCAATCCCGCCCGCGTGCAACCGCGCGACGACGGGATCAAGCGCTGCGGTGCCCCGGCGCGAGTTCGGATTGACGAGCATCAGGGCACGGCGGCGGGTGGGCAGGGCTGACATGGAGATCCGGAGTTCGTGGCCCCCCGAGATGGCCTGCCCCAGCCAATGACGCAAGCCCCAGCCGGATTACCATTTGGTCAGGTATGGTCGGCCTTGCGGTAAACCTCGATGCCCCGCGTTGCCATTTGCGCATAGGCCAGGCCGGCCATGAATACCCCGAACAGCGACAAGACGGCAATGATGACCAGATGCAGGTTGGCAGCCATTTCTCAGCTCCTGTGATGACTGCCGGAGCATTGCCATGCTGGGCAAATTCACCCTTGATTCAGGTCAAGATATTTTCCGATTTGGCCGGGTGGCGCTCGCCTCATGCCGGGTCTAGGGTTCACCCAACCGATTCAGAACAGAGGCATTCGCCCCAATGACTATCGATCCCGTCAAGCTCGACAAGCTCGCCCAGGTTGCCATCAAGGTGGGCTTGCAGCTCGCCGAGGGCCAGGACCTGATCATGACCGCGCCGATGACGGCGGCGCCCCTGGTCCGCCGCATCACCGAGCATGCCTACAAGGCCGGCGCGGGTCTCGTCACCACCATTTACTCCGACGAGGAAGCCACCCTCGCCCGCTACAAGCATGCCAATAGCGCCAGTTTCGACAAGGCCGCCGGCTGGCTCTATTCGGGCATGGCGGAAGCCTTCAAGAACAATGCGGCGCGCCTCGCCATTGCCGGGGACAATCCGATGATGCTGGCCGGCCAGGATCCCGACAAGGTGACCCGCGCCATGCGGGCCAATTCGGCTGCCTACAAGCCAGCGCTCCAGCTCATCACCGGCTTCGATATCAACTGGAACATCGTCTCCTATCCAAGCGCCGCCTGGGCCAAGCTGGTCTTTCCCAATGACAGCGAGGAAGAAGCCGTCACCAAGCTGGCCGACGCCATCTTCAAGGCGTCCCGCGTCGATCAGGACGATCCCATCGCCGCCTGGGCGGAGCACAATGCCAATCTCAAGAAGCGCTGGACCTGGCTCAACGGCAAGTCCTTTGCCTCCCTCAAATATACCGGTCCGGGCACGGACCTCACCGTAGGTCTTGCCGATGGCCACCGCTGGAAAGGCGGCGCCTCGGAAGCCAAGAATGGCATTACCTGCAACCCCAACATCCCGACCGAGGAAGTCTTCACCACGCCGCACAAGCTGCGCGTCGAAGGCTATGTCGCCGGCACCAAGCCGCTCAGCCACAATGGCGCGCTGATCGAGGACATGCAGGCGCGTTTCGAAGGCGGCCGGCTCGTCGAGTTCAAGGCCTCCAAGAACCAGGACCTGTTCAACAAGGTGCTCGATACCGACGAAGGTGGCCGCCGCCTCGGCGAAGTGGCGCTGGTGCCCCATTCCTCGCCCATCTCGGCGTCGGGCATCCTGTTCTTCAACACGCTCTACGACGAAAACGCCTCCTGCCATATCGCGCAGGGCCAGTGCTATTCGGATTGCTTCGTGGGCGGCAAGGATCTCAGCCAGGCGCAGATTTCCGCGCAGGGTGGCAATACATCCAACATCCACATCGACTGGATGATCGGCTCGGACAAGATCGACATTGACGGCGTGCATGCCGATGGCAGCACCGAGCCGGTGATGCGCGGCGGCGAGTGGGCGAACTGAGCACCATGACCATGATCAATTCGCTCAGCGATCTCGCCGATGCCTTCAATGCCGGCCACGATGGCGGCCCGCTTATCGACAGCGTGCCGGACAGCCTGACCCCCGCGGATATGGCTGCCGTCTATGCGCTGCAGGACATGGTCATCAGCCGGCTCGGCCCGGTTGGCGGCTGGAAGATCATGGCCGGCGGCCAGGGGGAGCCCGTCTGCGCGCCGATCCCGGCCAACCGCTATTTCGACAATGGTGCCAGCATCGATTCCACGCGCTACCGCTTCGTCTTTCCGGAGGTCGAAGTGGCGGTCAAACTTGGGCAAGACCTGCCTGCGGATGCCGATGCCGCCGCGGTTGAAGCGGCCATTGCGAGCCTGCATCCGGTGCTCGAGATGATCGGCAGCCCCTTTGTCGACCGCGACGCCATCCATGCCAATGTCAAGCTGGGCGACCTGCAGAGCAACGGCGCCGTCGTGGTCGGGCCGGCCTTCGACCCGGCCATCAAGGCCGAACTGGCCACCCTGCCGGTGAGCCTGCTGTTCGACGGTGTCGAGGCCAAGACCACGTCCACCGGCGCCAGCTGGACGGCCATCTTCGACGCCGTCACCTGGCTCGCCCGCCACGCCAACACCCGAGGCCTGCCGCTCAAGGCCGGCCAGGTGATCATCACCGGGTCGCGCGTCCTCGCCCCGCATGGCAAGGCCTCCAGCATCGAAGGCAGGATGGGCGACTGGGGCAGTGTCACCGCCCGCATGACGTATTGAGCGTTACCCCCCGCCCAACCCTCCCCTGACAGGGGAGGCGGTGGGGGGCGCTACCCCCGAAATTCATTCGCCGCGATCGACTCCGGCTTCATCTGGATCGAGAACCCCGGCTGGCGGGGCGGCATATAGGCCGCGTTCCGGATCTCGCAGGGCTCGAGGAAGTGCTCGTGCAGGTGGTCGACATATTCGATCACCCGGCCCTGCTTGGTGCCCGATACGACCAGATAGTCGATCATGCTGAGATGCTGCACATATTCGCAGAGGCCGACGCCGCCGGCATGCGGCCAGACCGGCAGGTCATACTTGGCCGCCATCAGCAGCACGCTCAGCACTTCGTTGAGGCCGCCGATCCGGCAGGCATCGATCTGGACGATGTCGATCGCCCCATCCTTGATGAACTGCTTGAACAGGATCCGGTTCTGGCACATCTCGCCGGTCGCCACCTTGATCGGGTCGATGGCCTGGCGGATCGCCCGATGGCCAGAGACGTCATCGGGGCTGGTCGGCTCCTCGATGAAATAGGGGTTGAAGCGGCTCAGCGCCTTGACCCAGTCGATGGCCTGGTCGACCTCCCAGACCTGGTTGGCGTCGATCATCAGGAACCGGTCCGGCCCCATGATCGAGCGGACAATCTCGAGCCGGCGGATGTCATCATCGAGGTCGCGGCCGACCTTCATCTTGATGTGCTGGAAACCCTGCGCCACCGCCTCGCTGGCAAGCCGCGTCAGCTTCTCGTTGGAATAGCCCAGCCACCCCGCCGAGGTGGTGTAGCACTGGTAGCCCTCGGCCCGGAGCGTGGCCATGCGATCGGCTTTGCCTGCCTCGGCCTTGCGGAAAATGGCCAGCGCCTCGTCGTGCGTGATGGCGTCGGTGAGGTAGCGGAAATCGATGATGGAGACGAGCTGCTCGGGCGTCATGTCGGCGACGAACTGCCAGACGGGCTTGCCCGCGGTCTTGGCCAGCAGGTCCCAGACGGCATTGACCACGGCGCCGGTCGCCAGATGCATGGCGCCCTTGTCCGGACCGATCCAGCGCAGCTGGCTGTCGCCGGTCACATGCCGCCAGAAGCGGCCGGGATTTTCGGCGATCCAGTCCAGCTCGAGCCCGAGGACGCGGCTCTCCAGCGCGCGAATGGCCGCCACGACAACCTCGTTGCCGCGCCCGATGGTGAAGGTCAGCCCATGTCCCTCATATGCCCCGTCGGTGCCCAGGACCACATAAGCGGCCGAGTAGTCGGGGTCCGGATTCATCGCGTCGGACCCATCGAGCGAGGCCGAGGTGGGGAAGCGCAGGTCGTGGGTCGAAAGGGAGGTGATCTTGGTCATGAAGATTCCGGAAGGTCAGGCCGTCCAGCCGCCGTCGATGATGTGGATTTGACCCGTCGTATAGGTCGCGCCGGCGAGGTATACGGCGAGGTCCGCCACTTCCTCGGGCCGGGCAATGCGGCCGATCGGCTGGCGCGCGATGAAGGCCTTTTTCGCCGCTTCGAAATCGCCCGTGGCGTGCCAGCGCTCATGCAGGCTTGGACTGTCCACTGTACCGGGGCAGATGGCGTTCACCCGAATGCCCTGCGTGGTATAGTCGCCGGCAATGGACTTGGTGAGACCGATCACCGCCGCCTTGGAGATGGTATAGGCCGCCCGGTTCGGCACGCCTTTGATCGAAGAGGCCACCGTCGCCATGTTGATGATGGCGCCGTCCCGGCGCTCCAGCATCTGCGGAAGCACGGCCTGAACCGTGCGGATCTGCGCCTTCACATTGAGGTCCAGCGCGAAGTCGAGATTCTGGTCGCTCATCTCCAGCACAGTGCCGTTATGGACCACGCCGGCGCAGTTGAAGAGCACGTCGATACGGCCGATCTCGGCAACGGCCTGCCTGACCGCCTCGGCCGAGAGCACGTCGAGCAGCCGCGTGGTGACGCCCGCCACGCCATCGAGTTCAGCCAGCTTGGCCGCGTTGATGTCAGTGGCGATCACTGTGCAGCCGGCGGCGACGAAGGCGTCGACCGAGGCGCGGCCGATGCCCTGGGCGGCGGCGGTGATGAGGACGATTTTACCGGTGAGATCGGCCATGGTTCTGCTTCCTACTGGATAGTGGACCGGCTGCCCTCGACCGCCAGGCGATCGATCGCAGCGAAGTCCCATTCAATGCCCAGGCCCGGTGCGTCGGAGGGGCGGGCACGGCCCTGTTCTATGCGCATGCGCTCGGTGGTGAGCTCATCGAGCTGGGGGATATACTCCACCCAGCGCGCATTGGGCACTGCGGCGCAGAGGCTGACATGCAGTTCCATGAGGAAATGCGGGCAGACCGCCACGTTGAAGGCCTCGGCCATATGCGCCACCTTGAGCCAGGGCGTGATGCCGCCGATGCGGCCGACATCCACCTGGATGACGCTGGCGGCATGGCGTTGCAGGTATTCCCGGAAATGGCTGACCGAATAGAGGCTCTCGCCCACCGCAATGGGCAGGCTGGTATGCTGGCTCAGCCGTTCGTGCCCGGAAATATCGTCGGCCGGCAGCGGCTCCTCGAGCCAGCCGATATCGAGCGGCTCATAGGCGCGGGCGCGACGGATGGCTTCGTCCACGGCAAAGGCCTGGTTGGCGTCCGTGAATATCTCGAAGCCCGGGCCGACCGCGTCGCGGACCGCGGCGATGCGCGCGACGTCCTCATGGATGGGCCGCCCCACCTTGAGCTTGCAGCCGCCGAAGCCCTCTTGCTTGGCCCGCAGCGCATCCTCGACCAGCGCCGACTGTTCGAGATGCAGCCAGCCGCCTTCGGTGGTGTAGAGCGGCACATCCTTCTGCGCGCCGCCGGCCAGCCTGTGCAGCGGCAGGCCGAGCTTGCGGCATTTGAGATCCCATAGCGCCGTATCGATCGCCGCCATGGCGATGGCCGTGATGGCGCCGACTGTGGTCGCGTGCGTCAGGAACAGCAGGTCGCGCCAGATGGCTTCGATATCATAGGCATCGCGCCCGATGATGGCCGGTGCCAGCGTGCGCTGCAGCAGCGCCATGACCGAATGCCCACCCGTGCCGATCGTATAGCTGTAGCCGGTGCCGACCACGCCATCGGCATCGGTGATGCGCACGATCGGCGTTTCCTGGCTGACAAAGCTCTGGATCGCATCGACCCGCTTCACCTTGGGCTTGAGGTCGACCATGACGAGGTCGACGCGGACTATGCGGGCCATGACAATGCCCCCTCATCCGCCCTTCGGGCCCCTTCTCCCACAAGGGGAGAAGGGGGATCCGGTAGCTGGGCAAGAGTGGAGCTCTTTCGCAGAAGCACGATATTCATGCCCGCACACTCCGCCCGAACGCCTTGTCGAATACATGCAGCCGCGTCAGGTCGAGGGTGAAGTCCAGCTCCTCCCCCGGATGAACGACGCGCGGATTGAGCATCTTGCCCTGCACATCCATGCCGCCGAGAGAAACATAGAGAATGGTCTCGGTGCCCAGCGGCTCGGCAATGGCCACCACGCGACGCAGCGTCAGCGCGCCGGCATCGCCATGCAGCGAATGACCCTTGGGGGCAAAGCTCTCCGGACGGAAGCCGAGCACGATCTGCTGTCCCTCGCGGACATTGCAGCCGGCGGGCAAGGGAACTTCCACGCCATCGTCCAGCACCGCCTTGTCGCCCGTCACGCTGGCATCGAGCAGGTTCATTGGCGGCGAGCCGATGAAGCCGGCGACGAAGACATTGACGGGGTGCTCGAACACCTCGCTGGGCGTGCCGATCTGCTCGATATTGCCATCGCGCATGATGACGATGCGGTCGGCCAGGGTCATGGCCTCAACTTGGTCGTGGGTGACGTAGATCACCGTGGTCTGCACCCGCTGGTGCAGCTTCTTGATCTCGACGCGCATCTGTCCGCGCAGCTTGGCGTCAAGGTTGGAGAGCGGTTCGTCGAACAGGAATACATCGGGGTTGCGCACGATGGCGCGGCCCATGGCGACACGCTGGCGCTGGCCGCCCGAGAGGTTGGCCGGCAGGCGGTCCATATAGGGGCCCAGACCCAGGATCTCGGCCGCCTCGTCGACGCGCGTCTTGATCTCGGTCTCGGGCATATTGGCGATCTTGAGCCCGAAGCCGAGATTGTCGCGGACCGTCATATGCGGATAGAGCGCGTAGCTCTGGAACACCATGGAAATGTTGCGGGCCCGTGGCGGCAGGTCGTTGACCACCCGGTCACCAATGGAAATCGTGCCGCCGGTGATCTCCTCCAGCCCGGCGATCATGCGCAGTGTGGTGGATTTTCCGCAGCCCGAGGGGCCGACCAGCACGACGAATTCGTTATGGGCGATCTCGAGGTCGATGCCGTGCACCGTCTCCAGCTTGCCGTAGCTCTTGCTGACTTTTTCGAGGCGTACCTGTGCCATCGGATCTTCCTATTTGACGCCGCCGAAGGTGAGACCGGCAATCAGGTGCTTTTGCACGATGAAGGTCAAAACCAGCGCGGGAATGATGATGAGCACCGCCATGGCGCTCATGCCGGTCCAGTCCACGGTGAACTGGGCGGTAAAATCCATGAGCCCGACCGGCATGGTCTTGCTCGCCGTGGTGCGGGTGAGCTGGCTGGCCAGCGCATATTCGTTCCAGCTGGTGAGGAAGGCGAAGATCGCCGCCGAGGCCAGCCCCGAGCGGGCCAGCGGGAATTCGATCCTCCAGAAGGCCTGCCAGGGCGTGCAGCCATCGATCTGGGCAGCTTCGCTCAGATCGACGGGGATCTGCCGGAAAAAGCCGTCGGTCAGCCAGATGGTGAAGGGAATGTTGATGGCCATATAGACCACGATCAGCCCAAAGCTCGTGTCGATGATCCCCAGCCGCGCCCAGATAATGAAGAGCGGCAGGCTCAGCGCCACGCCGGGCACGGTGCGGCTCAGCATGAAGGCCAGGAACAGGGTGGCCTTGCCCTTGAAGCGGTAGCGGGCAAAGGCATAGCCACCCGCCATGCCGATGACTACGGCAACCAGCGTCGAGGTGATCGAGATCACCAGCGAGTTGACGAAGTACTGTGCCACCGGCAGGCCCTGCTGCGCCGAGCTCAGCCCGAACAGGCGGGCAAAATTGTCCAGCGTCGGGTTCTGCGGGATCCACACTGCCGGCCGCGCCAGCACTTCGATATTGGGCCGGAACGCCGTCAGCACGACCCACAGGCCCGGCACGCAGAGGATGGCCATGGCGACGAAGACGCCGAAGCGGATCAGCCAGCGCTGCCAGGGTTTCTCGATGCTCAGCCGGCTCATTGTGCGCCTCCCATGAAGGTGCGCGCCGCGGTGAGCTTGCGGTAGAAATAGAAGGTGAAGACGATCGAGAGGATGATCGACACATAGCCCATGGCATTGGCCGCGCCCATCTGGCTGTTCTGGTAGCCGGTGCGCGTCATCAGCGTCCAGATCAGCTCGGTGCGGCCGGCCGGGCCGCCATTGGTCATGATGCGGATCATGTCATAGGCGCGAGCCACATCGAGGCTGCGGATGGTCATGGCGATGTAGACGAAGGGCATGAGGAAGGGCAGCGTGATGTGGCGAAAGACCTGCCAGGGATTGCAGCCATCGACCTTTGCCGCCTCGATCGGCTCCTTGGGCAGAGCCATCAGGCCTGCGAGCAGCAGGATGGCGAAGATCGATGTCGACATCCAGACTTCGGCAAACATGATGGAGAAATTGGCCAGGGTGCCATCCACCAGCCAGGGAATGGGCTGGGTGATCAGGCCCAGGTCGAACAGGGCATTGTTCACCAGCCCGATCGAGTCATTGAAGATATACTTGAACTGGAAGCCGACGAGGATCGGCGAGAACATCATGGGAAACATCATGATGGTGCGCAAAGCCCGCTGCCCGTAAGTGATCTTGTTGACCAGCAGGGCCAGGCCCAGCCCCAGCATCATCTCGACGTTGAGCGTGATGGTGACGAAGAGGAAGGTGCGGCCAAAGGCCCACCAGAATTCGTCATTGCCGAGCAGCCGCTGATAATTGCGCAGCCCGACAAAGTTGTAGAGCGTGTCCGGCCGGGTCAGGTTGTAGCTGGTGAAGCTGGTCCAGAACGAGACGAGCAGCGGCACGAGCACCACCGCCAGGATGACGATCATGGCGGGCATGAGCAGCAGATAGGGCACGGCGCGCGGCGAGCGGAAAAAGGCGGTGATGCCTTCGCTCAGCGTTGGCCGCTGCAGAACTTGGACGTCGGTAGCCACTAAGGACCCCCACCCTTGATCCCTCCCCACAAGGGGGAGGGAGTCGACTGAAACTATCCTGCCCCGATCACTCAAGCCAATGCTCTTGCCCTCCCTCCCCCTTGTGGGGAGGGTGGCCCCCGAAGGGGGTCGGGTGGGGGTGCCGCCGCATCACCTGCGGCGGCGGCGGCGTGCCTAAAGGATGCCCGCATCCTCAAGGATCACGCGAGCATCGTCGGCCGCCTGGTCCAGGGCTTCCTGCGGGGTCTTTTCACCCACGATCGCGGCCTGCAGCTGCGGCCAGAGCACGTTGGACACCTCGATCCACTGCGGGATCAATGGCGGCGTGCGGGCATCGGCAAGGCTGGCTTCCCAGATCGGGAACATCTCGGCCAGCGCGGTCTTGCCGTTCTCGTTGAAGTACTGCACGACCTCGCCGAAGGTGGCCGAACGGGTCGGCAGATTGCCGGCCTGGGCTTCCATCATCGCGCTTTCGTCATTGGTCAGGAACACGGCGAGCGAAACAGCGGCTTCCTTGTTGTCGCAGGCTTCCGTCACCGAGAAGGAATGCGAGCCGGACCAGCCGCCGCGCACGCCGGCCGAGCCGACCGGAGACACGGCAAAGCCGAGCACGTCTGATATCTTGGACGCGGCGGGATCGCTGTAGAAGCCGGCAAAGCCGGGCCAGTCGAGATCGACGGCCAGCTGGCCCGCCGCCATGGCCTGGCCGATATCGTCCCAGGTATAGTTGACAGTGCCGGCCGGCACGGCGCCGGCATCATAGATGTCCTTGAACCACTGCAGGGCCGCCACGCCTTCGGGGGAATTGAAGATCGGGTTCCAGTTCTCGTCGAACAGGTCGCCGCCATTGGCGCGCAGGATTTCCATGAAGCGGCCGGACATGCCTTCGTCCTTGCCGGCAAACGCGGTGCCGTAGAGGTTCGGGGGATCGGCAAAGAAAATGATCTGCTGCTTGAGCTCGTCAAAGGTCTTGGGCGGAGCCAGGTCGGTACCGAACTCGGCCTTGTAGGCCTCCATCTTGGCCGGATCCTCATAGAGGTCCTTGCGATAATAGAGGTTGGACACGTCGGTGACGCGCGGCAGCTGCACGAGGCGCCCATCGACCATGGCGGAGGCCAGGGTCCCCGGCACGTATTTGGCCAGTTCCTCACCCGGGATCATGCTGGTCAGGTCAATATAGAGGTCGCCATACTGTGGGGCGAAGCTGGTGTGGTTCGAACCAAGACACCAGGTGATCTGGCCAGTGGCGATATCCTGCTTGATCTCGCGATCGAGATCGAAGTGGTTCTTGGACGAGACGATCTCGACCTTGGCACCGGTCAGCGCCTCCCACTCGGGAATGCGGGTATAGAGCTTCTCGTACTGCGTGCCGCCGATCAGTTTCACCTGCAGGGTGTAGCCGGGGAACGAGCCGTAATCGAATTCCTGTGCCGCGACCGAACCCACCAGGGCAGTCAACGCGCAAGAGGCCAGGAGCGCCCTGGCCAAATACTTGGTTGCCATTTTTTCCTCCACGGACTTTTCGGAGCAGCCCCGTTTGGAGCTTGATCATCCATATGTGAAAAGTCTATTCGTAGGTAAGCATAAACCTGAATGGCTCGTCAACCGGGGTGGTGGGGTTGGGATGGTGCAAGCATGCTGGTGGTGGGTTGGGGCTGATGGGGTGGTTGGAAAACTGCAGGAAAAGCGCATGAAAACTGCAAGCATGCTGCTAGCGTAGGGCGCGCATGCTGGTGATTGCTGCGAGGGGAATGACGGTGACGATGGAAGAGGACGATCGCTATCGCGCGCCGGCGCTGGACAAGGGGCTCGACATTATCGAGCTCCTGGCATCCACGGCGGACGGGCTGAGCCAGGCGGAAATCGCCAAGGCGCTGGACCGCACGCCCAACGAAATCTACCGCATGCTCGACCGGCTGGTGCGCCGCAACTATGTCCGCCGCACCCCGGAAGACCGCTACGAAATCACCCTCAAGCTGTTCGAACTGGGCCATGCCAGGCCGCCCATGCATCGCATGATCAGCCAGGCCATGCCGGTGCTGCGCAACTTCGCGCTCAAGGCCGAACAGGCGGTGCATCTGGTGGTGCAGGACCGCAATATCCTGGTGGTGATCGCCCAGGTCGATGGCCCCGGCTACTGGAATGTCTCGATCCGCGTCGGCAGCCGCATCAGCCTCGTCAATACCGGCTCTGGCCATGTTTTCCTGGCCTTTGCCAGCCCCGAGGAGCGGCTGCTGATGCTCGAGGAGCAGGATATGGGGAGCCCGGAAAAGATGCCCAAGGGCCTCGAGGCCCGCCTCGAAGGCGTGCGCGAACAGGGCTATGAAATGATGCCGAGCGCCCAGGTTTCGGGAGTTTCCAACCTCTCGGTGCCGATCTTCGGGCCGCTCGGCTCGGTGATCGCCGTGCTCACCTGCCCCTATACCCAGCGCCTCGACAAGCTCGACGCCCCCAATATGCCGAGCGTGCTCAGGCTGTTGCAGCGGGCTGGCCAGGAAATTTCACAGCGCTCGCCAGAAGGCGCCTGACCACCGGAGGAAAGCCGCATGCGCATTCTCGATACCCATCTGCACCTGATCTATCCGGACAGGTTTTCCTATCCCTGGCTCTCGAACTATCCGACCCTCGACCGGCCCTGGCACATTGCCGACTATTTCGCCGAGGCGGTGCCGCTGGGGATCGAATCGGCGCTGCATATGGAGGTCGATACCGCCGAGGCGGACATGCTGGCCGAGAGCGAATTCGTGCTCACCCTGCCCCGCATTGCCGGCGCCATCGCCGCCTGTCGCCCGGAAAACATGGCTTTTGTCGACCAGATCGAACGGCTGAGCGAGCATGCCCATATCAAGGGCGTGCGCCGGATCCTGCACCAGGCGCCGGACGATCTCAGCCAGTCGGACCTGTTTGTCGAGAATATCCGCCACCTGCCGGACTACGACCTGAGCTTTGACCTTTGCGTGCGCGCCGACCAGTTGCCGATCGGCCAGATGCTCGTCGAACGCGCGCCGGACGTGACCTTCATCCTCGACCATTGCGGGGTACCGGACGTGACCGGTGCGGGGCTTGATCCGTGGCGCGACAATATCCGGCGCATCGCCAAACTGCCCAATCTCAACGCCAAGATTTCCGGCATCGTCGCCTATTCCGGCCCCGACTGGACCGTCGAAACCATCCGGCCCTATATCGAACACCTGATCGAATGCTTCGGCTGGGACCGCGTGGTGTGGGGGAGCGATCATCCGGTGGTGACGCTGACAGGCAGCCTGACCCGCTGGGTCGAGGCGACGCATGCGATCATCAGCGGCGCCAGCGAAGACGAAAAGGCGCGGCTGCTGCATCGCAATGCGGAGCGGATTTACAGGGTTTGACAGAGATTTAGAGAGGCACCCCCACCTAGCCTCCCCCTGAAGGGGGAGGAACCTGGCCGGTGGTTTGGGCGAGATCGAGCCCCACACTGGATCGGCCCCTCCCCCTGTCAGGGGGAGGATGGGTGGGGGTAACTAACCAAGGAGTGCCTGCCATGCAACGATACGGCGCCGTGATCGGCCTCAAGCCCGAGCAGATTGCCGAATACAAGCGCGTCCATGCCGCCGTCTGGCCGGATGTGCTGCGGCAGATCAAGGCGAGCAATATTGCCAACTACTCGATCTTCCTGCGCGAGCCGGAGAACCTCCTGTTTGCCTATTACGAATATACCGGCAGCGACCACGATGCCGACATGGCCCGCATGGCCGCCGATCCGCGCACGCAGGAATGGTGGGCGGTCTGCATGCCCATGCAATCGCCCCTCGCCACCCGTAAGGACGGCGAATGGTGGGCTGGCACGGAAGAAGTCTTCCACCTCGACTAGGCTGACAGCAGAGGGGCGGATGCTGCAAGCCTGCTGACGGAATGCTGCAAGCATGCTGGCGGTTTGCCTGCTTTTGGTCACAAGCCTGACCGGTGAATGAACGCCACGCCGTTGGATTTTCAACGCCTTGCCGACGGCGCCCCTTGCCTCACTCGCTCGTCTGTGAAAAGATTATTCACATAAGAATGACGCGAATGCGGTGTGATGGAGGAAGGCAGCGTGCCCCTAGAGGTGAGCAGTTTGCGGCAAAGCTGGCCGCTGCCGGCCAGGCCGCGCCCGATCGTGATCATCGGGGCGGGCGGCATCGTCAACGATGCCCATCTGCCCGCCTATCGGCTGGCCGGCTTTCCGGTGGCGGGCGTATTCGACATCGATGCGGACAAGGCGCGTTCCCTGGCCGCCAAATGGGACATTCCCGCCTTCGTCACGCTCGAAGAAGCGATTGCCACTCCCGGTGCCGTCTATGATCTTGCCCTGCCGCCGGCGGCGCATCTGAGCGTGCTGCCGACGCTGCCGGATGGCGCCACCGTACTGCTGCAGAAGCCGATGGGCCGGGACCTGGGCGAAGCCAGCGCCATTCTCAAACTGTGCCGCGAGAAGAAGCTGGTAGCGGCGGTGAATTTCCAGCTGCGCTTTTCGGCCATGATGCTGGCCGTCGGCGATGCGCTGGAGCGCGGCTGGCTGGGCAAGCTGATCGATACCGAGGTGCACCTGAACCTCGTGACGCCCTGGCACCTCTTTCCCTTTCTCAAGGGCATGCCGCGCGTCGAGATCGCGGTGCATTCCATCCACTATCTCGACCTGATCCGGGCCTTTCTCGGCAATCCGACCGGGGTGCATGCCCGCACGATGGGGCATCCTGTAACCGACCTGGCCCAGACGCGCACCAGCGCCCTGATCGATTTCGACGATGGCGTGCGCACGACGCTGTCGATCAACCACAATCACGATTTCGGCCGGCAGTTCCAGGATGCCAGCTTCCGCTTCGAGGGCAGCGACGGCGCTGCCATGGTCAAGCTCGGGCTGCTGCTCAACTATCCCGAAGGCGAGCCCGATGAGCTGTGGATCGCCAAGAAGGGTGAGCCCTGGCAGCAGGTCGCGCTCAAGGGCAGCTGGTTTCCGCATGCCTTCATCGGGACGATGAGCAACCTGCAGCGCTTTGCGGCGGGCGAGGACACGGTGCTGGTGACCTCGGTAGAGGATGCCTGGCACACGATGGCACTGGTCGAGGCGGCGTTCGTGTCGGCGAACCGGCCCGCAACGTCGCTGGAGGGGAAGCCATGAACCGGTTCATCGCGGCTCCCACCACCCCACCCTCGATCCCTCCCCATCAAGGGGAGGGAGGCGCCAGCTCAACGGTCCATGTTCATCGTCTCCCTCCCCCTTGTGGGGAGGGATCAAGGGTGGGGGACGGCTGGCCCGGATGCGGGCCGCAATCTGATCCATTCGGGCCAAACGACACCCCCTCCCAGCCTCCCCCTTCAAGGGGGAGGTGCAGGCCAGTGGTGGGGAAGACATCATGAGCACAATCGGTACATCTTCGACCAATCCCAAGACCATGCCCGAGGACCATGCCGCGATCCCGGTGTGGAACAGCGAGAACTGGTTCTATGAGGACTGGGAAGTGGGGCACAGTATCCGCTCGCTGCGCCGCACCATTTCGGAAGGCGAGAGCATGACCTTCAATGCGCTGGTGACCGACATGCACCCCTACGTGGCCGACGAGATCTTCGCGGCCACCGAAGGGCAGTTCGGCAAGAGGCTGGTGGCCGGGGCCTTCGTCTTTTCGGCGGGGCTGGGGCTGGTGGCCACCAACTGCATCAATGCGTTCAGCTATGGCTATGACAAGCTGCGCTTCATCAAGCCGACCTTTATCGGCGACACGATCTACACCATCCGCACCAATCTCGAGAAACGCCCGAAATACGAGAAGCTCGGCCTGTGCCGGGCGTCCTATGAAGTGTTCAAGGGCGAAGGCGAGCTGGTGCTGTATTGCGAGCATATCCAGACGGTGAAGTATCGCCGGCCGGACGATTTTGCGGAGCTCATCGATGCACGGTGAGCTGCGCCACAGCCTCCTCCCTGTGGAGCGAGACGGGGTGGGGATCGGCCTGCGTCCAGCAGATTCCCACGAGCCCCACCCCGGACTGTTCCGCGGCAGACGGGTGGACAGAAGCAACTCCTGCCACGGAGCGATCCCCGCGGAAGCGGAGACCTCCGTTTCCTGCATCACACAAACAGAGGTTCCCGCTTTCGCGGGAATGACCCGGTGGGTTCATGACTGACAATAGCACTCCCCTGCTCGACGGCCTCGTCGTCGTCGACCTGTGCCAGTTTCTCTCGGGGCCCTATGCCAGCCTGCGGCTGCAGGACCTGGGGGCTCGGGTGATCAAGATCGAGCGGCCGGATGGCGGAGACCTCAGCCGCAGGCTCTATCTCAGCGATACCGAGATCGGCGGGGATTCAACGATCTTCCACGCCATCAACCGATCCAAGGAAAGCCTGGCGCTCGACCTCAAGAATCCGGATGACGTGGCCGCCCTGCGCAAGCTTTTGACCAAGGCGGACGTGGTGCTGCAGAATTTTCGCCCCGGGGTGATCGAACGGCTGGGGCTGGACTACGAGGCGGTCAAGGCGATCAATCCGGGCATCGTCTATGCCTCGATCACCGGCTATGGCAGCGAGGGCCCCTGGGTCGACCGGCCGGGCCAGGACCTGCTGGCGCAGGCCCGCTCGGGCGTGATGTGGCTCAATGGCGACCATGACCAGGGGCCGGTGCCATTTGGCCTCGCCATTGCCGACATGCTGGCCGGAGCCGCCATTGCACAGGGCGTGCTGGCGGCCCTGGTGCGGCGCGGCCTGTCCGGCCAGGGCGCGCATATCGAAACAAGTCTGCTCGAAGTGCTGGTGGACTTCCAGTTCGAAGTGCTGACCACCCATCTCAATGACGGCAGGCGCGTGCCCAAGCGCAGTGAATTCCGCTCGGCGCATGCCTATCTCTCGGCGCCCTATGGGGTCTATCCGACGGCTGATGGCTATATCGCCATTGCCATGACGCCGCTGCCCAGGCTGGAAAGCCTGCTCGGGCTGGCCGAACTGGCGCAGTTCGCCGACCCCAAGAGCTGGTTTGCGCAGCGCGACGCGATCAAGCGCATCCTTGCCGAGAAGCTGGCGAGCCAGCCGACCGCGCATTGGCTTGCCATACTCGAGCCGGCCGATATCTGGTGTGCCAAGGTGCTGGACTGGGCCGAGCTGATGGCCAGCGAGGGCTTCCGCGCGCTGGACATGCTGCAGACCGTGACGCGCGAGGACAATGTTTCGATCACCACCACCCGCTCCCCATTGCGGGTGAACGGGGTACGCGCCCGTACCCAGCGGGCGGCGCCGCTGGTGGGCGAGCAGAGCGCGAAGATCCGCGCGGAGTTCGGGCTTTGAGTGTCGGTCCTTTGATCTTCGTGCGGCCGAACCGCCAGACCGGAGGCCACCTTGGCTGACCGCATTCATTTGAAGGGCATGACGTGGCGGCATCCGCGGGGCTATGACCCGATGGTGGCCACCTCGGCGCGCTGGCTGGCCGAAACCGGTGTCGCCATCGCGTGGGACCAGAGGAGCCTGCAGGATTTCGAGACCTTTCCGGTCGAGGAACTGGCCCGGGAATATGACCTGATCGTCATCGATCACCCCCATGTCGGCCAGATCACCAAGGAGGGGTGCCTGGCGCCGCTCGATGTGGCCGGGCGGATGGCCGAGCGCGGCGAGATGGCTGCGCACAGCGTAGGCCAGTCCTATCCCAGCTATTTCTATGCCGGGCACCAATGGGCCTTTCCCATCGACGCGGCGGCGCAGGTGCAGGTCTATCGCCCGGACCTCCTGCCCGAGCCGGTCAGCACATGGGCGGAGGCTGCGGCATTGGCGCAGGCGGGCCGCGTCATCCTGCCGATGCGGGCGCCGCATTCACTGATGAGCTTTTTTACGCTGGCGGCGAATCTCGGCACGCCCTGCAACCATGACGGACCCGAACTGATCGGCATGGCGGCAGGCGTGCGCGTGATCGAGACACTGCGGCAGGTGAGCACGCATATCGACAAAGAGCAGTTCGAGATGGACCCGATTGCTGCCTCGGAGCTGATGGCCAGCACCGAACGGTTTGCGCTGATGCCGCTGGGCTATGGGTATCTCAGCTATGCGCTGGCGGGCTTTCGGCCCCGGCGGCTGAAATTTGCCGATATTCCGGCCGCAGGCACACGAGGGCCGGTGGGCTCGGCGATTGGCGGCACGGGGATTGCGGTCTCGGCCTTTTCAGCCAATCGCGACGCGGCCATCGACTATGCCTATTGGGTGGCGAGCGCCGAGATCCAGAAGACGCTCTATGCCGAGGCGGGCGGGCAGGTCGGGCACGGACTGGCCTGGGAGGACGACGTCGTCAATGCGCCGGTCGACGGGTTCTATCGCGATACGCGGGCAACGCTGGAGGGCGGGTGGCTCAGGCCGCGCCATGACGGCTACATGGATTTCCAGGATGCCGCCGCGCAACGGCTCAACCAGGGCCTGCTGGCCAGCGAGGATGCCGGCCGGATCGTGACGGAACTCAACGCCCTGTTCAAGGAGAGCTTCTGATGGAGCGACCACGCCATTTCGAGGATTATGTGCTGGGCGAGGCGCGCAAAACCTATGGCCGCACCATAACCGAGACCGACTTCGTGGTGCATGCCGGCCATACCGGGGATTTCTTTCCGCACCACATGGATGCCGAGGCAATGAAGGACAGCCCCTGGGGGCAGCGCATCGCCCATGGCACGATGACCTTTGCCATCGGCATTGGCCTGACCGCCAGCGAGATCAATCCGCTGGCCTTTTCCTATGGCTATGAACGGCTGCGCTTTCCCAAGCCGGTGTTCATCGGCGACACGATCCATACCGAGCTGACCATTACCGGGCTTGAGCCGGATGCCAAACGGAGCGACCACGGGCGGATCACCGAGCAGGTGCGCGTGCTGAACCAGCGCGGCGAAACCGTGCTCGCCTGCGACCATATCTACCTGGCGCAACGGCGAAGCCAGCCGGTTTGAGCGATAATACCGGTTGAATCCAACCCCTTGGCATGGAAGGCTCGCCAGCAAAATGGAGAGCCTCATCATGGCCCAGATCGCCGCCGACCGTATCGCCGTTTCCACCTGGTCACTGCACCGCCTGCTCGGCATGACCTATCCGCATGACCTGACGACCAATGAGATCGGGCCGATGCAGGAGACCTATGGCGAGGGCGAGGAATCGCTGCTGGGCCTGCCCTCCGTGCTGGCCAATCACGGTTATCACCGGCTCGAAATCGTATCGTTCCACCTGCGTAGCCGCGACCCGATCTATCTGGCGGAACTGCGCGACCAGCTCAAGATTGCCAATGTGCGGCTGCAGACGCTGCTGATCGATGCCGGCGACATCAGCCATCCCGAGCATGGCGCGCGCGACCAGAAGTGGATTGCCGGCTGGATCGAGATCGCCAACGAGCTGGGGGCGGAAAATGCCCGCATCATCGCCGGCAAGCAGAAGCCGACGCGCGATGCGCTCGACCGCTCGGTCAAGGCGCTGACGGCGCTGGCGGACGGCAATGCGGGGTCGCCGGTGCGGCTGGTGACCGAGAACTGGTTCGACCTGCTGGCCGAGCCGGCACATGTGCATTTCCTGCTCGACAAGCTGGATGGGCGGATCGGGCTGCTGGGCGATTTCGGCAATTGGGGCGGGCCGAACAAGTATAGCGATCTCAAGTCGATCTTCGGGCGGGCCGAGCTGTGCCATGCCAAGGCCAGCTTCATCGATGGTGACCTCGACGAAGCCGATTACGGCGCCTGCGTCAGGCTGGCCGAGGAGGCCGGCTACAAGGGGCCCTATACGCTGATCTTCGACAGCGAGATTCCGGGAGAGTGGCACGGGCTGGCCACCGAGCGCGATTTCATCACGGCGCTGGATGTATGAGGCGATCTAAGCCAGATCTTAAGGGAGTGTGACATAGGCTGGGCCGATGCCCACTCGCACGCCAAAATCGCTGGCCGCGCCGCTGGTCCGCTTCGAGCGGATCGGCTCGATGCTGGCGCGCATCGTGGACAATGCGGCCGTCGGCATGCTGGTCAGCGACATGGAGGGAAGGCTGCTCTATGCCAACCGCGCGCTGGGGGCCATGCTGGGACACAGCGCCGAGGCGGGGCTCGGCATTCTCGACCTGGTGCATGAGGAAGACCGGCCCACGGCGCCGCTGCGGCTGATGCGGCTGATGCGGGGCGAGGCGGACGAATATCGCGGCGAGTGCCGCTTCCGCCATGCCGATGGGCAGCCGCTCTGGGTGATGGTCGCCGCATCGGTCTTGCGCGACGAGCGGAGCGGGGAGCGGAAATACCTCGTCGTCCAGGTCACCAATATCGAGCTGCAGAAGAAGGCCGAGGAGGCGCTGGCCTATTCGGAGAGCCGGTGGAACTTTGCGCTGGAAAGCGCGCGCCAGGGCGTGTGGGACCACGATATCCGCACCGACAGCATGTTCTATTCGCGCATGTGGCGCATCATGCGCGGCATTCCGCCGGACGAAGAGGTGGATGGGGACCAGCAGAAATGGATGGCCCGCATCCATCCCGATGACCGGCAGCATGTGATGGACAATGTCGAGCGGCAGGACATGGGCGCGGCGGATTTCGACGCGCTGGAATATCGCGAGCGCACGCGGGATGGCAGCTACATCTGGATCCTGAGCCGCGGCAAGCCGGTGGAATGGGACGACGAGGGCAATCCGGTGCGCACGCTGGGCACCGATACGGACATTACCCGGCTCAAGACCATCGAGCAGGAACTGGCGGCGGAGAAGGAACGCCTGCGGGTCACGCTCGACTCCATCGCGGACGGCATGATCTCGACCGACGAGGCCGGCCGGGTCGTGCTGATGAATCCGGCAGCGGAACTCTTGACCGGCTACCGTTCGGGCGAGGCCATCGGCCAGCCGGTGGAGGCCATCTTCGCAGTACGCGACGGAACCACGAACGAGCGTCAGGACTGCCCGGTCGCCGCCAGTATCGCCCGGGGCATGCCGGTCCAGCTCGATGACGACGTTATCCTGGTGGCCAAGAGCGGCTCCGAGCGCGACATTCGCTGCACGGCAGCGCCCGTGCGCAGCACGGCGGGCAGGGTGAGCGGCGCTGTGCTGGTGTTCCAGGACGTGACGCAGAGCCGGGCCATGCAGCGTGAGCTGGCCCATTCGGCCACGCATGACGACCTGACGGGCCTGCCCAACCGCCCGGCCTTCGAGCGGGCGCTGAACTCGGCCATCGCGGCCGCGCGCCATGGCCGACACCATTGCCTGCTCTATATCGACCTCGACCGCTTCAAGCCGGTCAACGACAATGCCGGACACGCCGCCGGCGACGCGCTGCTCAAGCAGGTGGCGCAGACCATCCGCGGCTCCTGCCGCAGCCATGACGTGGCGGCGCGGATCGGGGGCGACGAATTTGCCGTGCTGCTGGCGGACTGCCCCGCCGAGGGCGGCCAGCGCATTGCCGACAAGATCGTGCGCGCCATCGCGGCATTGGCCTTCAGCTGGGCGGGCCGCACCTATCACATCGGCGCCAGCATCGGGATGACCGTGGTCACCGAGGTGCCTGCCTCGCCGCTGGGTTTCATGGGCGAGGCCGACGCGGCCTGCTATGCCGCCAAGGCGCGCGGGCGCGGGACAGCCGTGGCATTCGGGGATATCTGAGGGGCACCCCCACCCAGCCTCCCCCTGGGAGGGGGAGGGGCCGTTCGGTGCGTGGGCGACATTGCGGCGCGGCGGGTTACTCCAGCGGCTTGAGATCTGCAAGCAGGGTCGGGAGTAGCTCGGTCACGGTGGGGTGGATGTGCATGGTGTGCATCATGGTGGTGTAGGGCGTGCCGGCGGCCATGAGCTGCAGCAGGGACTGGACGACCTCGTCTCCGCCTATGCCCAGGATGGCGGCGCCCAGGATCTGCTTGCTCTCGGCATCGACCAGCACTTTCATCAGGCCCTGGGTCTCGCCGCGCTCCTTGGCGCGACTGACCCGGGACATGGGCATGATGGCCATCAGGGCCTTGCGGCCTGACTTGCGGACTTCGGTTTCGCTCATGCCGATGCGGCCCAAGGGCGGATCGATGAAGAGGCCATAGACCGGCACGCGGCCCTGAATGGAGCGCTTGCCGCCATCGACGACATTGTCGGCCACAATCTCGAAATCATTGTAGGAGGTGTGGGTGAAGGCGCCGCGGCCATTGATGTCGCCCATGGCCCAGATGCCCTTGACCTTGGTGCGCAGGTGATCATCGACCGGAATATAGCCGCGCTCATCGGTTGCGATGCCGGCGGCGGCGAGGTTGAGGTCGGCCGTATTGGGCTTGCGGCCCATGGCCAGCAGGAGATGGCTGCCTTCCACCGAGGCGCGGCGTTCGCCCGATTTGAGCGAGAGCAGCACGCCATGGCCCGCGCGGGCGACGGCCTCGATCGTGGTGTTGAAGAGGAAGGTCACGCCTTCGGCTTCGAGAATGGACCGGATGGCGGCGGAGATATCGGCATCTTCGCGCGAGGCCGGGCGGGCGCCGCGCTCGATGACGGTGACCTTGGCGCCGAAGCGGGCATACATCTGGGCGAATTCGAGCCCGATATAGCTGGCTCCGGCAATGATCAGATGCCCCGGCAGGATGTCGAGGTTCATCATCGAGGTATTGGTGAGGTAGCTGACCTCATTCAGCCCCGGCCAGTCCGGCACGCTGGCGCTGGCGCCGCTATTGATGAAGATCTGCGGCGCGGTGAGTACCCGCTTGCCGACGCTCACCTCGCTGGGCGAGACGAAACTGCCCGAGCCCTTGATGTATTCGAGCGTCTTGAGGCCGCCCAGCCATTCGGTGAGGCTCTTGACCGAGGCGCCCACCACGGCATCCTTGCGGGCCTTGACTGCCTTCATGTCGACGGTGACCGGCCCCTTGACCACGACACCGAAGGCGCCGGCCTGGCGCGCTGCCCAGGCGGCGCGTGCGCTGGCCACCAGCGTCTTGGTGGGCGTGCAGCCATCGTTGACGCAGGTCCCGCCCAGATGCTCGCGCTCGATCAGCGCGACCTTCCTGCCCGCCCCGGCAAGCCTGGCGGCGAGGAAAGGCCCGGACTGGCCGGCCCCGATAATGATGGCATCGAATTTCTCTGACATGGTTTTGCACCCCCAAATCGCCGCCGAGTTTATGGCGGGGCCGGTGATGGCGCCAGTGGATTGGCTTATGCCCACAGGCGATCGCCACCGGCTGGTTAACGCCCATGCCGGCCGGATGGTCACATGACGGCGCAACACAATTGACTCCGTGCCCCTCCCCGCTATGGTCCGCTCCGCATTCACCCAAGGAAATCTTCCATGTCCTACGCCGATCTCGCCAAGACCATCGATGACGCCTTCGAGGCCCGCGCCGAGATCCGCTTCGACACAAAAGGTCCGGTGCGCGAGGCCGTGGAAGAGGCGCTGCGCCTGCTCGACACGGGCGAAGCGCGCGTGGCCGAGAAGATCGATGGCGCCTGGCAGGTCAACCAGTGGCTCAAGAAGGCCGTGCTGCTCAATTTCCGGCTCAACGACAACCACCTGATCGAAGGCGCACCGGGCGGTTCGCACTATTGGGACAAGGTGGCGACCAAGTTCGAGGGCTGGAGCGAGAACACGTTCCGCGAAGCCGGCTTCCGCGCCGTGCCGGGCGCCGTGGTGCGCAGCCCGGCCTTTATCGGGCGCAACGTCGTCTTGATGCCCAGCTTCGTCAATGTGGGCGCCTATGTCGACGAGGGCACGATGGTGGACACCTGGGTCACCGTCGGCTCCTGCGCGCAGATCGGCAAGAATGTGCATATTTCGGGCGGCGTGGGTATTGGCGGCGTGCTCGAGCCGCTGCAGGCCGGCCCGGTGATCATCGAGGACAACTGCTTTATCGGCGCGCGCTCGGAAGTGGTCGAGGGCGTGGTGGTGGGCGAAGGCTCGGTGATCTCGATGGGCGTGTTCATCGGGGCATCGACCAAGATCGTCGACCGCAATACCGGGGAAATCCATATCGGCAAGGTGCCGCCCTATTCGGTGGTCGTGTCGGGCTCCCTGCCCGGCAAGCCGCTGCCGAACGGCAATCCGGGCCCGAACCTCTACTGCGCCGTGATCGTCAAGACCGTGGACGCGCAGACGCGCAGCAAGACGGGCATCAACGAACTGCTGCGCGACTGAGCCGGACTGGCGGGAAACCCGCGAGTCACCTAAGGTATCGGCGTGCCGGATGGGTCCCGGCACGTTTGATTTCCGAGGGGGAAAATCATGGACAAACTCAAAGTACTCTACACCACCACCGAGGGGCGCCTGTCGCGCAAGGAGTGGTGGATCGGCGTCGTCGGCCTGATCATTGCCAGCATCGTGCTCAGCATCATCCTGGGGATGGTGGGGCTGGGCGGCGCATCGGGCTGGGGGCAGCTGATCGCCTATGTGATCCTGTTCTATCCGGGCTGGTGCATCGGCATCAAACGCCGGCAGGACCGCGACAACAATGCCACCGACTTCAAGGTACTGATGGGGCTCTCGGGCCTGCTGACACTGCTGCAGGCCTTCGGCATCGGCGTGACCATGACCGACATGGGCAATGGCATAGTGATGCCGACGCCCGACATGTGGATGTCGGTGCTCTATCTGCTGCTGGGCATATTCGGCATCTACATGCTGGTGCAGCTCGGCTTCCTGCGGGGCACGCCAGGCCCCAACAGCTATGGGCCCGATCCGCTGGGCTATGCCGCCGCATGATCGACAAGGACGGGATTGCTCGTGACCAATGAACGACCGGACGATCCCGTCCGACTGCTCAAGCGCCTCATTGCCTGCGCTTCGGTGACACCCGAAGAGGCGGGGGCCCTGGACCTGCTCGATGGCGCGCTGAGCGCCATCGGCTTCACCGTGACGCGGCTGCGCTTCGAGGGCGACGGCTCCTACCCGGTGGACAACCTCTTCGCCATTCGCGGCACGGGTGGCCGCCGGCTGCTGTTTGCCGGGCATACGGACGTGGTGCCGCCGGGCGAGCTGGCCAACTGGACGGCCGATCCCTTTACCCCCCGCGAAGCCGACGGCAAGCTTTACGGGCGCGGCGCTGCCGACATGAAATCGGGCATTGCAGCCTTCGTCGCCGCGGCCGCCACTATTCCGGCCGAGGCCGGCACGGTGATGCTGGCCATTACCAATGACGAGGAAGCCGACGCCATCAACGGCACCGACAAGCTGATGGCCTGGGCACAGGAACAGCAGCACCATTTCGACTTTGCCATTGTGGGGGAGCCGAGTTCGGCGAGCCTTTTGGGCGACAGCATCAAGATCGGGCGGCGCGGTTCGCTGTCGGGTAGCATCACGGTAACCGGATCACAGGGCCATGTGGCCTATCCCGAAAAGGCCAACAACCCCCTGCCCGCGCTGGCGCGGATCGTGACGGCGCTGGACAGCCAGATCGATACCGGCACCGAGCATTTTCCGGCGAGCAATCTCGAAGTCACCTCGATCGATGTCGGCAATGCCATTTCCAATGTCATTCCGGCTTCCGGGACGATCCGCTTCAATATCCGCTACAACGATCTGTGGACGCCGCAGACGCTGGCCGACTGGGTGCGCAAGCGCATTGCCGGCGTGGACGCGGGCGGCGCCCGGGTGGACTTCGCGGTTGCCGGAGCGCCATCGCGCTCCTTCCTGTCACCGCTGAGCGGGGATGTCGACACGCTGGCCGACGCCATCGCGGCAACCACCGGCAGGCGGCCGGGGCTGTCGACCGGGGGCGGAACATCGGATGCGCGCTTTATCGCGCAATATGGGCCGGTCGTGGAATGCGGCCTCGTAGGTCCCAGCATGCACAAGGCGGATGAGCATATTGCGATAGCCGACCTGATCGGGCTGACCGAGATCTATCGGGGCTTCATGGTGCGGTTCTTCGGAGGAAAAGCATGAAGCTCTGGGCCGCGCTATCCAATGCCATTGCCGGCTGGATGATGATCCTGCGCGGGGAGACCGACTGGCGGCAGCGCTTTTCGCTGACGACGCCCGGGCTGGCCACCGCGCTGATCGTCTTCGTCTTCGCGGCGTTCCTGGCGGTGGCCGTGGCGTCGATGAGCATCGGCATGCCCAGCCTTGGCGGCGTGCTCACCGCCATGTTCGTGCTGGCACTGCCGGTGACCTCGCTGGTGGTGACGCTGCTGGGTACGCGCCTGATGCTCAAGAGCGCCGAGCCGGTCCATGACATGCTGGTGCCCGGCATCTATGCGGCCACGGCCTTCCTCATCATCGAGGGGCTGCTGGCCATGATCGGCGGACCAGTCGTGCTGCTGAGCTGGCTGGGACTGGCCTATCTGCTGTTTGCGCTGGCGCGCGCCGCGACCGCGTGGACGATCGGGGTTTCGGCGGGTTTTGCAGTTTTGACGGTCGTGCTGCTTGTCGCGATGCGCGTAGCGCTCTACATGCTGAGCACGCAAGCCGGTTCACCCCTTTAAGCATCGAGACCAGCCATTGGCCCAACCGACCACGACTTTCCTCGATGAACTGGTGGCCGCTGCACGCGGGTGCTTTGCCCTCGTCATCGGCAACCGGCAGGCCTCCACCTATTTCGATTTCCGCCAGACCGGGCTTGTCGGCTCATTCATTGCGCTGGTGATCGGGCTGGCCGTGCAGGCCTTCGGCCCGCAGCTGCTGGGAAACCCGGCGCCGTCCGGCGTGGCCAGCACGGTGGTGATCCTGGGCGCGCTGGTGGTCGGCATCCAGTTCGGCGTCGCCTATGTGGTGCTGCGCCAGTTCGGCCGCAGCGACGGCTTCGTGCCTTTCGTCGTGGTGCAGAACTGGGCGACCATGTTCCAGGGCATAATCGCGGTGGCGATGATCGCGATCTTCGGCGAGCCCATTGCCATGGAGCCGGGCGGGGAAATGGCCCAGCTGACGACGGGCAGCATTCCCTTCGTGGCGCTCGGCATTGCGGCCTTTGCGATTTCCATCAATATCGCCCGCCTGATCCTGACGCTGCGCCCGCTGCATGTCGCGCTGTTCGTCATTGCCCAGCTGACCACGGCCTTCGTGATGCAGCCGCTATTGGGCGCGCTGCTCTGAGCCTCTGCTAATAATCAACACGCGTCAGATAGAGACCGGCTGACGGGGCCATGGCGCCGCAGCGCCGGCGATCGCGTGCATCGAGCGCGGCGCGGAACTCGGCCGGGCTCCACTTGCCCTCCCCCACCATCTTGAGCGAGCCCACCATGGAGCGCACCTGATGATGCAGGAAGCTGCGGGCGCTGGCCGTGATGACGATATGATCGAGCTCGCGCCGCACCGCGAAGGCGTCGAGCGTGCGCAGGGGCGACTTGGCCTGGCATTCGGCCGAGCGGAAGGTGGTGAAATCATGCGTGCCCAGGATCAGTCCGGCGGCATGGTCCATGGCATCGGCATCGAGCGGCATGGGCAGGTGCCAGACATGATTGCGCTCGATGACCGGCGGGGCGCGGCGATTGAGGATGCGATATTCGTAGTGGCGCGCCCTGGCGGAGAAGCGGGCCTCGAAGCTGTCGTCCACCGCGTCGGCGGCGATGATGGCGACCGGCTGGGGGCGCAGGTGATAGTTCAGCGCCTCGCGGATGCGGAACGGGTCCCAGCTCTTGCCCAGGTCGAAATGGGCGACCTGGCCGAGGGCATGCACGCCCGCATCGGTGCGGCCGGCGGCCTGGGTGGTGACGGTTTCGCCCGACATGGCGGCAATGGCCTCCTCGAGCGCCTGCTGCACGCTGGGACGATCCGGCTGGCGCTGCCAGCCGGAAAAGGGGGTTCCGTCATATTCGATGGTGAGGCGGTAGCGTGGCATCTAGCGCACGGTCGGCGGCAAGGCCCCTGCCCCGCGCAGGAAGGTGGCGGCGTCCATGGCGCCCTTGCCCTCGCGCTGCAGCTGGGTGAGGCGGACGGCGCCGGAGCCGCAGGCGATGGTGAGGCCATCGAGCAGGGTGCCGGGCGCGCCGGAGCCTTCGGCCAGGATGGAGCGCAGGGCCTTGATGCGGACGGGCTTGCGGGCCAGCTCGAGCTCGAACCAGGCGCCGGGGAAAGGCGCGAGGCCGCGAATGTGGTTATGCACCTCGGCGGCGGGGCGGGACCAATCGATGCGGGCTTCGGCCTTTTCGATCTTCTTGGCGTAGACGGCGCCGGTTTCGGGCTGGGGGGTGAAATCGAGGCTGCCGCGTTCGAGGGCGGCGAGGGCGCGGCCCATGAGGTCGGCGCCGGTGCGCATCATGGTGTCGTGCAGCTCGCCCGCCGTCATGTCCGGGCCGATGGGCATGACCTCGCCGATGGCGACGGGGCCGGTATCGAGCCCCTCGTCCATCTGCATGACCATGACGCCGGTCTGGGTGTCGCCGGCCATGATGGCGCGCTGGATGGGGGCGGCGCCGCGCCAGCGTGGCAGCAGGGACCCATGCAGGTTGAGGCAGCCGAGGGCCGGCGCCTCGAGGATGGGCCTGGGCAGCAGCAGGCCATAGGCGACGACGATGGCGACGTCGGCCTGGTGGCTGGCAAAGACGATCTGCTCGGCCTCGCCCTTGAGCGAGCGCGGGGTGAAGACCGGAATGCCGAAGCCTTCGGCCGCCAGGTGGACGGGCGACTTGCGCTCCTCCTGGCCGCGGCCGGCGGGCTTGGGCGCACGGGTATAGACCGCGACGACCTCATGGCCGGACGAGACGATTTCGGTCAGGGTGGGGACGGAAAAATCGGGCGTGCCCATGAAGACGACGCGCATTGGCAGGGCTCTCTTCTTCCTAGGTCTCTGGAATTCGTGCCATTCGGCCATAGGCCTCCTGGCCTAGTCGCCTCAAATCGCTCCACCGGAGCGATTTGCCCTGTGGGACGGCGCCTAGCCCGCCGCCCGCTTGGCGGCCTTGTCGAATTTCTTGATGACGCGGTCGCGCTTGAGGCGGCTCAGATAGTCGATATAGAGCACGCCATCGAGGTGATCGAGCTCGTGCTGGATGCACACGGCGAGCTTGCCTTCGGCCTGCCGGACCACTTCATTGCCATCGAGATCGGTGTATTTCACCGTGACCTCGTTGGGGCGCTCGACCTCGTAATAGAGCTCGGGGATGGAGAGGCATCCTTCTTCGGTGACCTGCATCTGCTCGCCGAAATGGGTGATTTCGGGATTGACCAGCACCATGGGCTCGGGGGTTTCGCCCTCGGGGGCCAGGTCCATCACCACGATGCGCTTCATCACGCCGATCTGGGGCGCGGCGAGGCCGATGCCGGGGGCATCATACATGGTGTCGAGCATGTCCTTGGCCAGCGCCTTGATCTCGTCGTCGATCTCGATGATGGGATCGGTGACGGCTCGCAGGCGCGCATCGGGAATGACAAGAATGGGGCGGATGGCCATGGGTAGAGGTCCGGCGGAAAGGGATTTGCCTTTCGATATGGTATTTGTCGCGCTGCGGTCAACTCTTGTGGCCCTTGCGCAAGAGAACATTCTGCGAACAGACGAATCGCGGTAAGAAACGCAGATGGATAATGTGCTCTTTGTCATCGGCGATTTCCCCGTAACGCAGGCCATGGCGCTGATCGGCGGCGTGACGCTGGCCGCCCTGCTGCTGGTGGTGGTGACGATCGCCGTGATGCGCGCCAGTGCCAGCCGCGCGGCCGAGGCCGGGGCGCAGCTGGTGGCGCAGCTGCGCGAGGGCTTTGTCGCCCAGCTGGGCGAGCGCGACCTGCGCATCCAGGAGCTGGACCACCAGGTCCGGGTCGAGCGGGAGCGCGGCAGCGAGCAGGTGGAGCGGCTGCAGGAAAGGAATTCCGAGCTATTGGCCGAGGTTTCGGCCTTGCGGGCGCGGATGGCCGAACAGGTGGCGCAGGCCCAGGCCAGCGAGGCGCGGTTCCTCGCTGCCCGGCAGCAGATGACCGACGAGTTCAAGGCCATTGCCGGCGACGTGCTGAAGAACCAGAGCGAGACCTTCACCAAGCAGAACCGCGAGCAGGTCGATACGCTGCTCAAGCCGCTGCAGGAGAAGATCGGCGAATTTCACGTCGGGCTGATCAAGGACCGGGCGACGATGGGCGAACAGATCCGCGCGCTGCTGGAAAGCAATGTGCAGATCACCACCGAGGCCAATAATCTGACGCGGGCGCTCAAGGGCAATTCGCAGACGCAGGGGGCCTGGGGGGAGATGATCCTCTCGACCATCCTCGAACGAAGCGGCCTGCGCGAGGGCGAGCAATATGTGACGCAGCAGAGCCATGCCGGCGAAGCTGGATCGCGCCTGCGCACGGATGTCGAAGTGCTGATGCCCAATGACGACCGGCTGGTGATCGATTCCAAGGTCTCGCTGACGGCTTTCGAGGCCTATACCAATTGCGAGGACGAGACGCGGGCCGTGCACCTGCAGGCCCATGTCACCTCCGTCAGGGCCCATATCCGCACGCTGGGCGAGAAGGCCTATCAGCGGCATGCGCGCAGCAGCCTCGACTATGTGATGATGTTCGTGCCGATCGAGGCGGCGCTGGCCACGGCGATGCAGGCCGATGCCAAGCTGTTCGAATATGGCATGAGCCAGGGCGTGATGCTGACCACGCCGACGACGCTGATGACCGTGCTGCGCACAGTGCGCAATGTCTGGGATATCGAAAAGCGCCATCGCAATGCCGACGAAATTGCCGAGCGGGCGGGCGCGCTTTACGAAAAGGTGGCCGGGTTCCTCGCCAGCATGGACAAGCTCGACGGGCAGCTGGACAAGGCGCGGCAGAGCTTTGACGAGGCCAAGGGGCAGCTATCGAGCGGCCGGGGCAATGTGCTGCGGCAGGTGGAAATGCTGCGCGAGCTTGGAGCCAAGACCAATCGCAGCCTGCCCTCGGGCTGGGATGGCGGCAGCGACGAGATGCCCACTTTGCGCATCGTGGGCAAGGATGAGCCGGGCGACCTCGCCTAGGGACGTTCACGTTCGAGGCCCTGGATCGAACCAGTTGGCTGCCGCCGCGTTGATCCCGTGCTCATCCAGCAAGGGAGGCGAGAATGGCGCAGCATCACGACCACCGTGGCACAATGGTGCCACAGGATACCAATTTCGATAATGCCGACCAGCCGGGCATTGCCCAGCCCTATACCCAGAGCGAAGTCGAAGAACTGCTCTATGGCGATGACCGCCCGGCCAGCGAGCGCCTGGCGCGCCTGCGGGAGCTGCGGGACGAAAGCGCCATCCGCGAAAGCGGCGACTGGGGCGGGCAGGATCCGGCCGCCATGCTGGACGAACTCGACCGCGCCATCGATGAGCTCAGCGCGATGATCGCCAATGGCGATGACGGGGAGGCCTATGCAGGCTTGGCCACCAATTTCGACAACGACCCGGCCGACCGGCTCGATGCCCTGTCGCCCGACGACGAGGACGGGCGCCACGCCATCGAGGGCGATGACGAGGTGCTGGACGAGGAAGACGAGGCGGCCCTGCTGGAGGAACCGCAATGGGATGGCGGCGACGAGTTCCGCACCGACAAGGACTTCCACTAGCGATTTCAATTTGCCGTTATGCCCATGGGCGCGCCACGCGGCGCGCCCTATCGTCCTCAGCCTGAAGCGGAGGAAACGATAGATGACGGAGCATAATGGCGACGACCGTCCTGCGATCACGCAGGACATGATCAACCTCTTTGACGAATATACCCACCTCTCGCTCGACCGCCGGGCCTTCATGGACAATCTGGCCAAGCTCGCCGGTTCCATGACAGCGGCCACGGCCGCAGCAGCGCTGATGGCCTCCAATGTGCAGGCGCAGGGGCTGACGTCCGAGACGGACGCCAATCTGACTATTTCCGATGTGACCTATCCAGGCGCCCAGGGCGAGATGAAGGGCTACCTCGTCGTCCCCGCGAGTGGCGGACCGCATGGCGCCGTGATCGTGGTGCACGAGAATCGGGGCCTTAATGCCCATATCAAGGATGTTGCCCGGCGTGTTGCGCTGGAGGGCTTCGTGGCGCTGGCGCCAGACTTTCTCTCCGACGCCGGCGGAACACCAGCCGATGAAGAAGCGGCGCGGGCAATGTTCGGGGACCTGTCGGCAGCCGATGTTGCAGCCAATGGCGTGGCCACCATCGCCTATCTCCAGTCCCTGCCCAATGTGACCGGCAAGGTGGGCGCAATGGGCTTTTGCTGGGGTGGCGGCACGGTCAACAACCTGGCCGTGGCATCGCCCGACCTGGCGGCGGCCGTGGCCTATTATGGCGGCCAGCCTGCAGCGGAGGGCGTGCCCCAGATCCGGGCCCGGCTGATGCTGCATTATGCCGGGCTGGACGACCGGATCAATGCCGGCATTCCCGCCTTCGAAGACGCGCTGGAGGCGGCGGGCACAGACTACCAGCTGTTCATGTATGACGGGGTGAACCACGCCTTCAACAACGAGACCAGTGCGGCCCGCTATGACAAGGCGGCGGCAGACCTGGCCTGGTCGCGCACCATCGCGCTGTTCAAGGAAACGCTGTCCGGCTAGATCTCGGTACGGGCCCTGAGGGCCTGGCTGAGGGTGCCTTCGTCGAGATAATCGAGCTCGCCGCCCACGGGGACGCCGTGGGCGAGACGGGTGACCTTGGCGCCGGAACCGACCAGGCGGTCGGTGATGTAGTGGGCGGTTGTCTGCCCCTCCACGGTGGCGTTGACGGCCAGCACCACTTCCTTGAACTGGGGCGCACGCGCCAGCAGGGAATCGACGGAAATGTCGTCGGGGCCGACGCCATCGAGCGGCGAGAGGACGCCGCCCAGGACATGGTATTTGACGGGGCCGACGCCGGCACGCTCAAGCGCCCAGAGATCGGCAACGTCTTCCACCACGATGAGCATGCCGCTGTCGCGGCGTGGGTCGGCGCAGATGGAACAGGGGCTCATGGTGTCGATATTGCCGCAAACCTCGCAGGTGCGGACGGCCACGACAGCGCGGTCGAGCGCCGCCGAGAGCGGGATCATCAGCTGATCCTTCTTCTTGACCAGGTGCAGCACGGCGCGGCGAGCCGAACGTGGTCCAAGTCCCGGAAGGCGCGCCAGGAGCTGGATCAGCTGTTCAATTTCCGGTCCGCCGGAGGCCATGTTTCTTCTTCTCAATGAACGGCCATTCGAGCACAGCTCTCATGGCCTTCTCACCTCAAATCGCTCCGCGGGAGCGATGGGCCCTTATGGGACGGTTCGAAGCTAGAACGGGAACTTCATGCCCGGCGGTATGGGGAGCCCAGCCGTGACTTCGGCCATCTTCTTCTGCATTTCGGCTTCGGACTTGGCCTTGGCGTCGGCATGCGCGGCGATGATCAGGTCTTCGAGGACCTCGACATCGTCTTCCTTGAACAGGGACGGGTCGATCTTGACGCCCTTGAGGTCGCCCTTGCCGCTGAGCGACACGGTGACCATGCCACCGCCGGAGCGGCCTTCGACCACGAGATTGGCAAGCTCGGCCTGCATGGCCTCCATCTTGCCCTTCATCTCGCCTGCGGCCTTCATCATACCCATGATGTCTTTCATTCGTCGTCCTCTTCAGGTGGGGGCGGGGGCGCCTCGGGCAGCGCGGCAGTGGCGTCGTCGCGCACCGTCACATTGACCACCTTGGCGCCGGGAAATGTTTCGAGAATGGCCTTGACCAGCGGGTCTTCGTGCGCCGCCTGCTGGGCGGCCTGCTGACGCTGCGCCGCTTCCTGGCGCATGGTCATGCCCTCGGGCGGCTTGCTGGAGACGGTGATCAGCCAGCGCTGGCCCGTCCAGAGTTGGAGGCGCGCGGACAGGGTGGCGATCATGCCCGGATCGGCGCCATCGGCAAGTGCGACCTCGATACGGCCCTGCTCGAAGGAAATCGGCCGCATCTGCCCTTCAAGGGCCAGCTTGACCAGAACGTCGCGCTTGGCGGCGGCCAGGGCGATGAGTTCCTTGTAGCTGGCGACCGTGGCGAGGGCCGCCTGGGGCTGGGGCGCGGATGGCTGGGCGGCGACCGCCTCGGTCATCACCGGCCGGGGCGCTTCGACGCGCATGGCTGAGGCGCCACCACCACCATTGGATGGCCCGCGCGCGATCGGCGCGCTGGGCGGAAGGCCGGGCGCCGGAGCGGGCTGGTTGGACAGCCGGGCGATCAGATCATCAGGGCTGGGCAGGTCGGCGGCATAGGCCAGGCGGATCAGCGCCATTTCGGCGGCCTGCAGGCCATTATTGGCGCGGGCGACCTCGTCATGGCCCTTGAACAAAATTTGCCAGGCGCGGGTAAGCGCGCGCATGGGCAGCTTGCCGGCCAGCTCGGCGCCGCGCCGGCGTTCGTCGGGCGTCAGCGAGACGTCATCGGCAGCGGCGGGGACAACCTTGATGCGGGTTACCAGATGGGTGAAATCGGCCAGGTCGGCAACCAGGGTCTGCGGATCAGCGCCCATGTCATAGAGGGCGCGCATGGTTTCGATGGCCGGGCCGATCTGGCCGCCCATCAGTTCCTCGAAGAGATCGATGATGCGGGCGCGATCGCCGAGGCCCAGCATGGCCTTGACGGTGGCGGCGGTGACCGTGCCATTGCCATGGGCGATGGCCTGATCGAGCAGGGAGAGGTTGTCGCGGGCCGAGCCTTCACCGGCGCGGACAATCATGGCCAGCGCCTCGGGCTCGAAGGAAATGCCTTCCTGCCCCAGGATGGATTCGAGATAGGCCGTCATGATCTCGGGCGTGATGCGGCGCAGGTCGAAGCGCATGCAGCGGCTGAGGATCGTCACCGGCACCTTGCGGATCTCGGTGGTGGCGAAGATGAACTTCACATAGGGGGGCGGCTCTTCAAGCGTCTTGAGCAGCCCGTTGAAGGCGGCCGTCGAGAGCATGTGCACTTCGTCGATGACATAGACTTTGTAGGGCGCCGAGGAGGGCGCATATTTCACCGAGTCGATGATCTCGCGGATATCGTTGATGCCGGTATTGCTGGCGGCGTCCATCTCGATGACGTCGACATGACGACCCTCGATGATGGCGCGGCAATGCTCGCCCTCGACGCTCAGATCAAGCGTGGGATGGGGGCCGGAGGCGTCTTCATAGTTGAAGGCGCGGGCGAGGATGCGGGCGGTGGTGGTCTTGCCGACGCCGCGCACGCCCGTGAGGATGAAGGCGTGGTGGATGCGGTTCTGCGCGAAGGCATTGCCCAGCGTCTGCACCATGGCATCCTGTCCGACCAGGGTGGTGAAATCGCGCGGCCGGTATTTGCGGGCGAGGACGAGATAGGGCGAGGTCGGTGCGTCAGCCATCGAGCCCTTCTGTCGCTTGCGTGGTGGGGAATCTGCCTGAGATCATGTTCCGACCTTAAGGCAATGGCGCCCATCCGCAAAAGCCTCAAGCCGTCTCGCGGAGTGTCGAATGCCAACTGTGAACAGATTAAGTAGGAGGCTGGCAACGACCCGTGAAGGTCTCGTTGGGGCTGCTTCCTTCCGGACCTGACCCGGTTGGCGAGGAACACGTCCGCGCCAACCTCCCGACGCGCTATATGCGAAGAAAATGGGGCGAGCGCAAGGCCTCAGGGGGCAAACTCGTCGGCATAGGCCACCCAGCCGCGGACGGCGAAGCCCAGATAGAACAGGCTTGCATCGGAAAAACCCGTCTGGCGGAGCAGGGCCTCATCCTCCTCGGGCGATACGAAGGAGAGCTTTTCGATCATGGCCTGAACCGAGGGCTCCAGCTGGGCCGGCGGGGTGCCGTCGGGCGAGCCATAGGCGATATGGCGGCCGATCCACAGGGATCGTTCGGGTTCGGTCCGGGGCACGCTGATATGGGCGGCGACAAAGGGGGCGCCGGGCCGGAGGCGGCGGCGAATCTGGCTCAGGGTGTCGAGGCGCTGGTCGCGCGGCACGAAATGCAGCGTCAGCAGGCAGGTGGCGGCATCGAAGGGGCCATCGGGGGCGATGTCGATATAGCCCTCATGGAGGGAAATACGGTCGAGATGGGCAGAGGCGGTTTCCGTGGCCAGAGCCAGCATGGCGGGGGACGGGTCGACGCCATCGAAGGTCCAGCCGGCATGGGCATCGGCGAGGGCCCGGAGCTCGAGGCCACCACCGGCGCCCAGCACCAGGACCCGGCCTTGCGGCGGCATGCGTTCGGCCAGCAGCAGCGCGGTCATGCGGAGGAGGCCTGCATAGCCGGGGACCTTGCGCGGCGTGCCTTCGGCATAGGAAGCGGCAGCCTGTTCGGTGAAAACGGATGACATGCGGGGGACCTTTTTGCTGTTATTGTAACTTACAATGTTACATGAGTGCTCCCCGGTCAAGCCGCATCCCCCGCCCCCGCGTAAACCATAAGTCCAGATCGGGCCGGACGGCCGGCGCTGGCCGCGTTAAGGTTTCGTCAACCATAGGCGGGAGGTTGCCATGCGTATTCCATCCATCGGACTGCCGCTCGACGAACGCCGGATCGTGCGCGAAGGCTACCGGCTGGCGGAGCGGATGCTGGCGGGCTACGAAGACCCGCCGGGGCCGGTCGCGATCATCGGCAAGTGGCTGGCGCAGCTGCGCGTGATGGTGCTGGCGCGCGACTGAGCGCCTAGCGTTCCGGCAGGTGCGGCCGTGGCGGATGCACCAGCGTCACCAGCACCACCGAGATCAGCATCAGCAGATACCAGGAGCCGAGCTTGCTCCAGCTGACCATGGACCAGCCATCGCGCTGATCGGGATAGATCCAGGCGCGCGACCAGGTGCCGATATTCTCGGCAATCCAGATGAACAGCGCGACCAGCACGAAGGCCAGCAGCATGGGCATGCGGTGGCGGAAACGGAACACTCGGTAGTGCATGGTGGCGGGCCAATAGAGCAGCGCAACGCCGGCAAAAAGCAGCCAGCGGAAGTCCATGAAGAAATGGTGGCTGAAGAAATTGACATAGATGGCCAGGGCCAGCAGCGCCGTCATCCAGACCGGAGGATAGCGGCTGAAGGTGATGTCGAAAATGCGCTGGATGCGGGCCATGTAGGAGCCAACACAGGCATACATGAAGCCGGAAAACAGCGGCACGCCGCCCAGGCGGAAGATCGCTTCTTCGGGGTAGATCCATGAGCCGGCGGCGGTCTTGAACAGTTCCATGCCGGTGCCGACGAGGTGGAAGATCAGGATCACCTTGGCTTCGCTGAGCGTTTCGAGACGGAAGGCCAGCATGGCGGCCTGGATGAGCAGGGCGGCGATGAACCAGGCATCGTAACGGGCAAGATCAAGATCGGGCCACCAAAGGCCGGTCAGCAGAATCATGGCCAGCATCAGCCCGCCAAACAGGCATGCCCAGGCCTGCTTGAGGCCGAAGACCACGAACTCGACGAGGCCGTCGGCAAAGCGTCCGCGCGGCAGGCGTTGCAGCACCAGATGCGCCAGCGCATCGATGCGCGCCTCCAAACTCGTGAACTGGTTCAAGCGCCCCGCCCTTGCTCCGCCGGCCCGGTGTGGTTATGCCCTGTTGAAAATCTCCGAATTGTGGCGGCCCCGCCGCTTCGGAGCCGACCATCGGAGAAGCCGGCATATGGCCAGACGTCGCCCCACATCGTTGCGCACCTCGGTTGAGGATGTCGCCGCCTCCAAACGGGCGCCGCAGACGCCGCAGACCCAGTCGGCAGCGTTCCGGCTGGCCTTTGCCGACGACGAATTCATGACCTCGGAAGATACCCGCGGCATCAGGTTCCAGCTCGAATATCTCAAGCCCGAATTCCGCCTGCGCGAGCGCGGCATCAATTCGACCGTGGTGCTGTTCGGCGGCGCGCGCATCCCGGCGCCGGGGCAGCCGGCCTGGGCGGCCAAGAACGAAGTGCAGAAGAAGAACCTCGAAGCGGCGTCGCATTATTATGATGAGGCGCGGCGCTTCGCCCAGCTTGCCTCATTCACCTCCAAGGCGCTCGACTTCAAGGACTATGTGGTGGTGACCGGGGGCGGACCGGGCGTGATGGAGGCGGGCAATCGTGGCGCGGCCGATGTGGGCGCACCCTCGATCGGGCTCAATATCGTCTTGCCGCATGAGCAGGCGCCCAATCTCTATGTGACGCCGGAGCTCAGCTTCAACTTCCACTATTTCGCCACCCGCAAGATCCACTTCCTGATGCGAGCCAAGGCGGTGGCGGTGTTTCCGGGCGGCTTCGGCACGCTTGACGAGTTCTTCGAGACGCTGACCCTGATCCAGACCGGGCGCATGGATCGCGTACCGCTGCTGCTGTTCGGGGCGGCGTTCTGGAGCAAGGTGATCAATTTCGAGGCGCTGGCCGAGGCCGGCACCATCGCCCCGGACGACACCAAGCTGTTCCACGTGGTCGATACCGCCCAGCAGGGCTGGGACGTGATACGGCAGTTCTACAACCTGCCGGCCGTCGATGAAGTGCTGCGGGGCGACTGAGTCCCCCGCCCTGCCCTAGCTGTTGTCGGCGGCGGGATAGACGCCCAGCACGCGGAAATAGTCGGTGAAGAAGCCGAGTTCCTCGAAGGCATGCTGCACGCCGATGTCGGAGGGATGGCCTTCGATGTCGGCATAGAACTGGGTGGCCGTGAAGGCGCCGCCGACCATGTAGCTTTCCAGCTTGGTCATGTTGATGCCGTTGGTGGCAAAGCCGCCCATGGCCTTGTAGAGCGCCGCCGGAACGTTGCGCACGCGGAAGACGAAGGTGGTCTTGACCTTGCCATTGCCGGCCGGGGCTTCCTTCTGGTCGCGCGAGAGCACGAGAAAGCGCGTCGTATTGTGCGCGGCATCCTCGATGTTGGAGGCGAGCACGGTCAGGCCATAGATTTCGGCGGCGAACTTGGAAGCAATAGCGGCCACCGACTTGTCGGCCTTCTGCGCCACTTCGCGAGCCGAGCCGGCCGTATCGACCGCATTGATGGTGCGGAAGCCGTGATCGGCGATGAACTTGCGGCACTGGCCCAGGGCAACCGACAGCGACTGGACCGCCTTGATGTCGTCCAGGGTAGCGCCGGGCACGCCCAGCAGGTTCATCTCGACGCGCAGGAAGGTCTCGCCAATGATGTAGAGACCGCTTTCGGGCAGCAGGTGGTGGATGTCGGTAATGCGCCCGTAGAGCGAGTTCTCGACCGGCACGACGGCGAAATCGGCGCGGCCGGACTGCACGGCATTGATGGTCTCCTCAAAGGTGACGCAGCCGATCGCCTCTTCGCCGGGGAAGAAATTGGTGGCGGCGGCATGGCTGAAGGCGCCGGGTTCACCCTGGAAAGCGATCTTCTTGGTCATCGAGGAGGTCCGTATCTGGTAGGCGAGAGGCTTTTGAACCCGGCAGGATGCGGAGTCAATTCAACCGCTCCAATGAGCAACGCACTGGCGGCGGTGGGAGTGCCATTCGAGCAAAGCTCTCATGGCCTTCTCGCCTAAAATTGCTCCACCGGAGCAATTTTGCCCTGCGGCCCGGCTCGAAGTGTCGCAGGACCGCTTTGCACGGTTGCGCAGCGCGGCCCTTTGCGACTATCTTCCGCGCGCGCCGAGCCCCTCGTTGAGGCGATTTTCCCTTGGGATATCGAAAGTTGGGCCGCGTTCGACTATCGTCCACAGGGGATGGACTGGCAGAGAGACCAAATGGATTCGTTCGAGCTTAACAAGATCATGGGCGCCGTGCTGGGCACGCTGTTGTTCGTCATGGGCGCCGGCTTTGTCGCTGAAGCCATCTACCATCCCATTGAAGGCCGCGGCCCGGGCTATGCCCTGCCGGAGCCCGAAGTTGCCGAGGGCGGCGAAGCGGTCGAAGCTGCGCCGGAAGTGCCGCTGGGCGTGCTGCTGGCCAGTGCCAGCGCCGAACGCGGCGCTGCGGCGGCCCGCAAGTGCCAGTCGTGCCACAATTTCGGCGAGGGCGAACCCAACAAGCAGGGTCCGGGCCTCTATGACATCGTTGGCCGTCTTGAGGGCAGCCACGAGGGCTTTGCCTATTCGGATGCCCTCATGGCCCACAATGCCGCCGGGGATGTCTGGAGCTACGAGAATCTCAACGCCTTCCTGATCAAGCCGAGCGACTATGCGCCCGGCACCAAGATGAACTTCGCCGGTATCCGCACCGCCGAAGAGCGCGCCGACATCCTGGCCTATCTGCAGACGCTGTCGGCCAGCCCGGTGCCGTTCCCGGCCGCCGACGTGGCCCCGACCGAACCTGTTGCCGGCGCCGAGCCGTCCGAGGCCGCACCGACCGATGCTGCCGCAACGCCGCAGCCCGACGCGACTGCGCCTGCCGATCCGGCTGCTGCCAGCCCCGATGATGCCGCCGAACCGGCAGCGCCTGCCGAGGTCGTGGACACCCCGACCACCACGCAGAGCGAAAGCCCGGTCCAGGGTACGGCAACCGGCAGCGGCTCGCCCGCTGGTACGAGCAGCGAAAACCCGACCGAGCCAGCGCCGCCGGCGCAGTAGGTCCGGCTGGTTCCTGCAATTATTCAGGCCGCGCCCGTCAAACGGCGCGGCTTTTTTCTGGGAGATTCGCATGCTGCTGTTGCATTTGTCCGACGTCAACGAGGCGAGCTGGGCCGAAAAGCTCGCGGCAGCGCTGGCGCCCTACCCCGTGGTGCGGCGCGGCGACGATTTCGACCCTGCCGATGTGCGCTATGTGTTTGTCTGGAAGCCCAAGCCGGATGCCTTCGACGGGCTGACGGGGCTCAAAGCCATGCTGTCGCTTGGCGCCGGGGTGGACGCGCTGCTCAAGCATCCCAGCCTGCCGGACGTGCCGATCGTGCGGTTTGTCGATGCCGATCTCAGCCAGCGCATGAGCGACTATGTGGTGGCCCATGTCACCATGCATCACCGTCTCTATACGCGGTTCCGTGCCGACCAGAAGGCGCGGCGCTGGACCCAGCTCTATCCGCCCGCCGCATCGGAAACCAGCGTCGGGATCATGGGCATGGGCGTGTTGGGGCAGGATGCGGTGAGCCGCCTCAAGCCGCTGGGCTTTGCCCTGCGCAGCTGGAGCCGGACGCCAAAGGCGATCGAGGGCGTCGAGGGGTTCGCCGGAGACGAGCAGTTCGACACATTCCTGGCTGGCACCGACATTCTGGTGAACCTGCTGCCGCTGACGCCAGAGACGACCGGCATTCTCAACTATGACACCTTTGGCAAGCTGCGGCGCGGCCAGCTGGATGGCGGGCCGGTCATCGTCAACGCAGCGCGGGGCGGGCATCAGCGCGAGGCCGATATCGCGCGGGCGCTGGCGGACGGGACGCTGGGCGCGGCAAGTCTTGATGTGTTCGAGACCGAGCCACTGCCCGCCAGCAGCCCGCTCTGGGACATCGAGAACTGCTACATCACGCCCCATATCGCGGCGATCTCCAACGAAAAGTCGGGCGTGAGCTATTTCTCCCAGATCATCCGCGAGCATGAGGCGGGCAAGCCGCTGGTCAATGTGGTGGATCGCGGCAGAGGATATTGAGGGGGAGCTTGTGCGGCTCCTGCATTGCCCGCGGGAAGGTCCCCTCACCGGGCGCTGCGCGCCGACCTCTCCCCAAGGGAGAGGAAAAAGGTCACAACTCCAGCGACCAGTATTGACCGTTGAGATCGACGCCGAAGGAATGGTGCGGTTCTTCCCGCTCCAGGGAGAAGCCGGCGCCCTGATAGATGCGGCGGGCCGAGACGAGGCAATCCTGGGTCCACAGGATGACGCGCCGGTAGCCTGACGCGCGCGAGAAGCGGACGGCTTCCTCGACAAGGCGCTTGCCGATGCCCATGCCGCGAAAGGCCGGCTCGACATAGAGCATGCGGAGCTGGGCCGTGTTGGTAGAGCCCTCGGCTGCGGGGATGACATAGACGGAGCCGGCGATCTCGCCCCCCTGCTCGGCCACCCATAGCGACTTGGGCGGATTGGCTGGCGCGGCCTCGTAGTCGCTATAGAGGCGCGCGATCAGCGCCTCGAATTCGCCGTTCCAGCCCTGTTCGAGATGGTAGAGCAGGCCCTGGCGATGGATCAGCCAGCCGAGCTCGCCGATACGGTGGGGGCGAAGGATCAGCGGCTCGTCACCCGGCTCGCCCAACAGCGCCTCGATACGCCGCATGGCCCCGACGAGATCGCGCCGCCCGAACTCGTCGAGCGGTTCAAGCAGGCTGGTTGCAGCAGCGGCATCACTCATTTCGTTGAAGCGGCGGAAAAGTTCGTCGCCTTCGGGCGTCAGGGCCAACGGGACCAGGCGTTTGTCGCCGCTGCGCGGCAGCGTGGCGACAATGCCCTGATCCATCAGCCGCCAGACCAGGCGGCTCATCTGGCCGCGATCCATCTCAAGCGCATGGGCGATGAGCGCCGCGGTGGAGCTGCCATGCCTGCCAAGCTCGTAGATCACGCGCGCCTCGGCCAGGCTATAGGGGCTTTCATGCATGCCCTCTTCGAGCAGGCCGATGACCTTGGTGTAGAAGCGATTGAAGGCGCGAACCTGCGCAATATCGGCGGGGCTGACAGGCATGATCCGGCTCCGGTTGATCGTTGACATAATCAACCGGTTAGTTGTCAGAGTCAACTATGCCGGGTAACGCTGCTTCAGCACACCATAGATGGCGCGAATCCCCTGATCGGTGCCGCCATGGCTGCGACCGGGCCGCGCTTCGGGTGCCCAGCCATAGATATCGAGATGGGCCCAGGTCGTGGCCTCGCTGACGAAGCGTCGCAGGAACAGGGCGGCTGTCACCGAGCCGGCGAAGCCCCCACTGCCGGCGTTGTTCACATCGGCAATCTTGGAATTCATCATGGCGTCATAGGGCGACCACAGCGGCATCTGCCATAGCGGATCGTCGGATGCGGAGCCCTTGTCCATCAGCTCACGCGCCAGGGCATCGTCCGTTGAATAGAGCGGGGGCAGATCGGGGCCCAGTGCGACGCGGGCGGCGCCTGTGAGGGTCGCCAGATCGATCAGCAGATCGGGATGTTCCTCATCGGCCAGCGCCAGCGCATCGGCCAGGATGAGGCGGCCCTCGGCATCGGTATTGCCAATCTCGACGGTGATACCCTTGCGGGACTTAAGCACGTCACCGGGGCGGAAGGCCGCGCCGGCAATGGCGTTTTCGACCACCGGGATCAGCACGCGCAGCCGAACGCGCAGCCTGGCCGAGACGATGGCATGAGCCAGGCCAAGCACATTGGCGGCGCCGCCCATATCCTTCTTCATGATCAGCATGCCGGCCGGATTCTTGATGTCGAGCCCGCCGGTATCGAAGGTGACGCCCTTGCCGACCAGCGTCACCTTGGGATCGCGCGCATTGCCCCAGGAGAGATCGATGAGACGCGGCGCCTGGGTGCTGGCGCGGCCGACGGCGTGGATCATGGGGAAGTTGGCGCGCAGCAATTCATCGCCGGCAATGACCTTGATCTTCATCTTGCGTGCCGCGGCAAAGCCACGGATCTCGGCTTCGAAAGCGTCGGGCCCGAGATCGTTGGGCGGCGTGTTGATCAGGTCGCGCGCCAGGACGGCTGCCTCGACCAGCCGATCGACCTCGGCCGCGTCGGCGCGGCCCGGGCCGGCCAGCTCGGGAGCCGGCTTGCCCTCGCGGTAGCGATCGTAGCGATAGGCGCCGAGGCGGAAGCCGATTGCGGCCAGCGTCGGATCGCCATAGGCGCCTTCCAGCCGGTAGCGGCCCGCGGCCAGGGCCGCCCCGGCAAGGCCGGTGACCAGAGCGGGCCGATTGGCCGGCTTGCCCAGACCGAAGAGATAGGCCGCCAGGCCGCCATCCGCCTCGGGCAGCGCCAAGAGGCGCCCGCGCTGGCCGGTAAAGCCATTGGCTGCGGCCCAGGCGCCGTGCTTGGGCGGCAGCTCGGCGGCCGCAAGGCTCCCCTCTTCGACGCAGATGACGGGGATGATGGAAGCCTTGGCCATGACGAACTCCAGGGTGTGCTGACCGCTCTTGTAGCGGGCCAGCCCGGGGGCGGCAACGCTGCCAATCGGGCCACTTTAACGGGGCGTTAGGGTTAATGACCTATTGAAATAAGGAGGGTGCCGCCGGGCCCGAGGAGTTGCACGTGACGTCGCTGGACCGCTTTTTCAGACCAATGCGGATGCTGCTGCTGGCCGGCGTGGCCGTGGTGGCGCTCGGCGCCTGTGCCTCCAATCGCGGCATGTCGGCGACCGACTATTCCGGCCTGCCCGCGGGGCAGAGCCACCAGACCCTCGCCGAGCTGACCGCCCGCTACAAGGCCAACCCAAAGGACAAGGGCGTCGCCATCCACTATGCCGCCGCCCTGCGCGCAGTGGGCCAGAGCAAGCAGGCCGTGGCGGTTCTGGAAATCAGCGTCAGCCACTACCCGCAGGATGCCGACATTGCCGCCGCCTATGCCAAGGCGCTGACCGCCGACGGCCGGTTCGAGCAATCGCTGCAGGTGCTGGACAATGTCATCCGGCCCGAAGCGCCGGACTGGAATGCCCTCCTCGTCAAGGGCGCGACACTCGACCAGCTCGGCCGCAACCAGGAAGCGCGGGCGCTCTATGCCCAGGCACTGGTCTATGCCCCGGGCGAGGCCTCGATCGAGGCCAATATCGGCCTCTCCTATGCCATGACCAACGAATTGCCCGCCGCCGAACAGCATCTGCGCCGGGCCGTGCAGATGCGCGGCGCCACCAGCCGCGTGCGGCAGAACCTGGCTCTCGTTATTGGCCTGCAGGGCCGGTTCGAGGAATGCCGCGCCATCTACGCCGCCGAACTCCCCCCCGAACAGGTCGAAAGCAACATGGCCTATGTGCGGGCGCTGCTGACCCAGCAAAACCGCTGGGACATGATCGAGAAGAGCTGAGCGTTCTCTCGCCGGCAAAAGCAAAAATCCCCGCGCGAGCGGGGATTTTGCGTTTCTGCAGGTGGCTTTGGGCGTAATCAGCCGGCGCCGCCATTGGCCATGACGCTGCCGACCGGGCCGCTGAAGACCTTGATCATGGCGGGGGACAGGATGACGATGAACAGCACGGGCAGGAAGAACAGGATCAGCGGCACCGTGAGCTTGGGCGGCAGGGAGGCGGCTTTCTTCTCGGCCTCCATCATGCGCTGCTCGCGGCCTTCCTCGGCCATGACGCGCAGCGCCTGGCCGACGGAGGTGCCGTAGCGGTCGGCCTGGATCAGGGCCGTCATCACCGACTTGACGCCGTCGAGCCCGGTGCGGCGGCCCAGATTGTCATAGGCGCGGCCGCGATCCTCGAGGAAAGCGAGTTCGGCCGTGGTCAGGGTCAGCTCCTCGGCCAGTTCGGGGCTCTGCTGGTCGATTTCCCGCGCGACGCGCTTGAAGGCATGCTCCATCGACATGCCGGACTCCACGCAGAGCAGCATCAGGTCGAGGCAATCGGGCCAGGCGCGACGGATCGAGGCCTGCCGCTTGGTGGTGGTGTTCTTGAGCAGCACGTTGGGCAGGTAGGCGCCAACCAGCGCGGCACCGATGGCATAGGTGAGGTTGAGATAGAGCGGGCGGCCACCGGGGGCCAGCACCAGCACATAGAAGGTCACCAGCAGGAAGATGGCGATCGGCGCGGCCATGCGCATGAAGAGGAATGTGGTCAGGTGCCCCTGCCCGCGAAAGCCGGCCATGGCCAGCTTGTCGACGGTGGCATCATCCTGGAACGCCTTCTTGAGATCGAAGCGGTCGACCACGGTCTTCATATAGGTCTTGGTTTCGCTGGCGCGCCTGATGCCGCGGCTCTCGGAGCCGCCATTGCCGCGCAGGCGTGCCATTTCCTCGGCGCGCATCTTCTCGCGTTCGAGCGCAACGCGCTTGATGCGATCGCGCATCTCTGACTTGACGATGAAGCTGGAGCCGAAGGTGAAGACGACGGCGGCGGCCGAGACGGCGGCCAGCACGGAGATGAGGAATTCCCGCTGGGTCAGAAGCGCGACGAAGTCCATGCAGGCTCCTCCCGGTCAGTAGTTGAACTGGATCATGCGGTTCATCACGAAGATGCCCGCCACCAGCATGATGATCCCCACGCCCAGCCAGATCTGCCCGATGGGAGTGAAGAAGAGCGGGCCCAGATAGGCCGGGGACACCAGGCTCACCAGCGTGCCCACCACGAAGGGGAGCGAGCCGATGATGCCGGCGGAGGCCTTCGCTTCGGCCGACATGGCCTTGATCTTCTGCTTCATCTTCTTGCGGTTGCGCAGCACCTTGGCGAGGTTGCTCAGGGCTTCGCTGAGATTGCCGCCGGCCTGCTGCTGCACGGTGATGACGACGACGAAGAAATTGACCTCGGGCAGCGGCACGCGATCGAGCAGCACGCCCACCGCCTCGGTCATCGACATGCCGAAGGCTTGCTGGTCGAGCACGCGACCGAATTCCGATTTCACCGGCTCCTTGGCATCCTTGGCCACGACGCGGATGGAATCGTTGAGCGGCAGACCGGTCTTGACGCCACGCACGATGGCTTCGACGGCGTTGGGCAACTCGTCGAGAAAGCGGTCCTGATATTTCTTGCGCTTGCGGCTGACATACATGCGCGGCAGCAGGTATCCCGCCGCCACGGCAAAGACCGGCGCCAGATAGATCGGCACCTGGACCAGCACGAGGATGACGAACACCACGATGCCGAAAATGATGCTGTTGCGGATGAAGACGGCCGGCTTGATGGTCATGCCGGCCTGAAACAGCAGCTGCGGCAGGGAGACGCGCTTCTTGGCGTTGAGCGCATCGGTCTGCGACTTGAGCGCCTGCTGCACGCTCTTGCGACGCTCCTCGCGGCTGCGGGCAGCATCGACCTCGAGCCGGTTGACGCGGATGTCGCCCTGCAGCGCCTTGCGGCGCTTGTCGGCCCGACCGCTCCCCATGGCCGAAGGCACGAGGGCAAAGCCCGCGGCACCGACGGTGATCATGGACAGGATGACGAGAAGGATCGTGGTCATTTACGAATCCAGCAGCTGGTGCTGCTCGGTATTGGACTTTTCGAGCGCTTCGACGAGGTTGGCTTCTTCGTTGAAATAACGGGCGCGCTCGGCAAATTGCGGCTTGGTGATGCCGGTGGAGCGGTGCTTGCCCATCAGCATGCCATTGGCGTCTTCGCCCATGATGTCATAGACGAAGATGTCCTGGGTCACGATGACATCGCCTTCCATGCCGAGGATCTCGGTGATGTGGGTGATGCGGCGCGAGCCGTCGCGCAGGCGGGCGGCCTGCACCACGACGTCGATCGACGAGGTGATCATTTCGCGGATGGTGCGGCTGGGCAGCGAATAGCCGCCCATGGTGATCATGGATTCAAGACGCGACAGCGCCTCGCGCGGGCTGTTGGCGTGGAGCGTGCCCATGGATCCGTCGTGGCCCGTATTCATGGCCTGGAGCAGGTCGAAGCTCTCGGGTCCGCGGACTTCGCCGACGATGATGCGTTCGGGGCGCATGCGCAGGCAGTTCTTGATGAGATCGCGCATGGTGATCTCGCCCTCGCCCTCGAGGTTGGGCGGGCGGGTTTCGAGACGGACCACATGCGGCTGCTGCAGCTGCAATTCGGCCGAGTCCTCGCAGGTGATGACGCGCTCGTCCTTCTCGATGAAGGCGGTGAGGCAGTTGAGCAGCGTCGTCTTGCCCGAACCGGTACCGCCCGAGATCAGCACATTGGCGCGGACGCGACCCAGGATGCGCAGCACTTCGGCGCCTTCGGGCGAAATGGAATTGTATTTGACCAGCTGCTGGAGGGTCAGCTTGTCCTTCTTGAACTTGCGGATGGTGAGCGCGGCGCCATCGATGGCCAGCGGCGGGGCGATGACATTGACGCGGGAGCCGTCGGGCAGGCGGGCGTCGCAGATGGGGGAGCTTTCATCGACGCGGCGGCCGACCTGGCTGACGATGCGCTGGCAGACATTCATGAGGTGGGCATCGTCGCGGAAGCGCACATTGGTGAGGCGCACCTTGCCGGCGACTTCGATGTAGCATTTCTGCGACCCGTTCACCATGATGTCGGCGATGTCGTCGCGGGCCAGCAGAGGCTCGAGCGGACCATAGCCCAGCACGTCGTTGCAGATGTCCTCGAGCAGGTCTTCCTGCTCGGAGATGGACATGATGATCGACTTGAGCGCGATGATTTCGGCGACGATGTCGCGGATTTCTTCGCGCGCCGCGTCCTGATCCATGGTCGCGAGCTGGCTGAGGTCGATGGAATCGATCAGCGCGTTGAAAATGGCCGATTTGGTGTGAAAATATTCCTTGTCACGCGCCGCGTCGGCGGGCGCGCGGACATCGACCACGTCCTCATTGCGGATACGGGAGGCCATGCCGTCGCTGTCGCTGGCGCGGCGGGCCTGCGCGGGCGGCTCGGCGCGCACAACGCTGGGAACCGGACGCGCGACTTCGCCGACGCCCGGAGTGTTGCCGCCAAAAGATACGCGCTTGCCAAACATTGTCGTCCTACCGTTCTAGAGGGCGCGACGTTCCGACTGGAACGGCCCTCAGGCCCGCTTCTTGAGGAACGAGGGCAGTTTCATCAGGCCCGATGACCTGCCCCCGGCATGTGTCGCCTGCCGCCCGGTCACATGCAGGCTGACCGCGCGATAGACGTCGTTGATCTTGTGGTTGGCAGCGACCTCGGCGATCATCTGCCCGTTGTTGGCGGCGGTGCCGAACAGGGCCGCATCGAAGGGCACCTGGCCGAGCAGCTGGCATTCGACCGAGCTGGCAAATTCGGCGGCGTCGATTTCGGGCCGGCGCGGCATGCCCACCTTGTTGAGGACCAGGCACGGCACCGTTTCGGTGGGCCGCAGCGCACGGATCGTATCGGCCAGGTTCTTGGCATTGCGCAGATTGGCGAGATCAGGCTCGGCCACGATCACCACTTCATCGACGGTCGCCAGCGTGTGCCGGATCCAGGCATTCCAGCCGTGGGGAATGTCCAGCACGACCATGGGCATGGTGTTCTGGCAGAGCTCGAGGATCTGCTCGAATTCGCGCTCGTCGAAATCATAGGTGCGGTCGAGCGTGACGGGCGCGGTCAGCAGGTTGATATGGGTAGCCGCCTTGCTCATCAGGCGGTCGAGCATGGTCTGGTCGACCTTCTGGTTGGCCGAGAGAGCGTCGGCCAGGCCATGGGGCGGATCCTGATTGAAATTGAGGCCCACCGTGCCGAAGGCGAGGTCCATGTCGAGGATCAGGCTATCCTGGCGAAGCATGGTGGCGATGGCCCAGGCGACATTATGCGCGACAGTCGATCCGCCGGCGCCACCCTTGGCCGAGACAAAGCCGATGGTGCGCCCGATGGGGGCCGAATTTTCCGAGGCGAAGAGATCGGTGATGGCGCTGACGATCTGCTGGGCGGTGGCCGGCAGGACCACATATTCGGAAATGCCGGAACGGATCAGCTCGCGATAGAGCAGCACGTCGTTGACATGGCCGAGCACGACAACGCGGGTCGAGGCATCGCAGACTTCGGCGAGGCGCTCGAGCGCCGCGGGGATTTCCTCGGGCGCCAGCGTGGTCTCGACGATGATGAGATTGGGCGTGGGATTGGACTTGTAGGTCTCCACGGCGCCATCGATGCCGCCATTGTGGGTGGTGATGGCCACCTTGGACATGCGGCGATCGTGAATGGCGCTTTCCACCAGCTGGGCGGTCTGGGAATGCTCGCAGAAGGCCTGGATGGTGATGCGCGGAATCAGGCGCGCGCCGGCGGCGATCTCGGCTGCCGGCTCTTCGGCCTTGCTGGGTTCCGATGACAGGAAACTCATGACACAAACTCTCCTTGACGCCCGACCTCAGTCGAGGACGAAGCCAACCGAACCACTGAAGCTGCCGCGCATCTCGCCGGTCTGGCCGACGCCATACATGTTCTCCAGCCGGCCGAGGAAGATGCCCTCGGCATCGCTGGCCACGGTGGTGCGATCGGTCGGCACCGGAATGGAATTGGCCGGGCTGGGGCCAACCAGATAGGGGGTGACGAGGATCACCAGCTCGGTCTGGTCGGTGCGATAGTCGCGCGAGCGGAATAGTGCGCCCAGGATCGGGATATCGCCAAGCCAGGGGAACTGGTCGATCTGCGTGCTGGTGCGCTCCTCGAGCAGGCCACCGATGGACAGCGTCGTGCCGCTGGGCAATTCGACAGAGGTGCTGGCCTCGCGCTTGGTGATCGACATATCGGCCTGCGGTTCGGAGACCGAGGTTTCGACCTTCAGCCCAATGCTGCCGTTGGACTTGACCACCGGCGTGAAGGCCAGTTCCACCCCATAGGGCTTGAACTCGATCTTGCGGACCAGGCCGCCGGTATCGTCTTCGTCAAAGGTGACATAGGGCATTTCGCCGCCGGCCAGGAATGTCGCGGCTTCGCCCGAAATGGCGGTCAGCGTGGGCTGGGCAAGCACGCGCAGTGCACCATTCTGTTCCAGCGCCCGGATGGCGGCGTTGACATTGGCGGCATTGTTGCTGAATCCGGCATTGGCCCCATGGGGGATTTCGCCATCCTTCATGATGTTGGTGAAGTTCAACAGGTTGGTCGTGCCCACGTTGAAGGCGGCGGCCAGATTGATGCCGAACTGCTTGGCGATCGAGCGCTTCACTTCCGACACGGTGACCTGCAGCATGACCTGCTGGGCGCCCGACACGTCGAGAATGTTGGCCACATTATCCGCGCCACCGGCAAACTGTACGGCAACCTGGGTGGCGCGCTCGCGATCTTCACCCGAAAGCACATTGCCCGTCAGCACGACGCGGTTGATCTCACCCAGGGTCACGGACTCAACCCGGATATTGGAGCCCGGAATGATGCGCGCCAGCGCGATCTGCAGGGCGTTGCCGACCTGGGAAGGCTCCTCGATGACCTGGACGTCAAGCACAGCAATGGTGCGGCCACTATCGTCGAGGAAGAAGATGTTGGTGTCGCCGCCGGTAATGCCCTGGATGATGGCCCGGGTGCGGGTGCGCATGATGGCTGCAGCGACGCTCGGCTGGCTGATGATGACTTCGGCGGCGCCCGCCGGCAGATCGATGAGCGCGGTCTTGTTGATTTCGACCTCGAACTTGCGCGTGGCGCCGTAGGCTGCCGGGGAGATCGAGATATGGGTTTCCTGGGCCGTTGCCGTGCCGATGGCGGGCACGGCGAAGAGGCCGAGGAGGAGCAGCGGGGCAGCCAGGACGGCGGCGCGGCGGCGGAGCGTGGGAAGGAACTTGTTCATGATCATCTCCGCCCTAACGGGGCACCGCCTGGGGATCGATTGCGACAGGAGGCTGTGTCTGCTCGCTCGGCGCCTGCGGCTGGGGAAGCACGGCGGGCACCACCGCGCCCATCTGCGGCGCTGTGAGGCTGACCGTGTTGCCGGTCATGACGGACTGTTCCTTGCCGAAGCGGATGAGCCGCACGGTCTGGTTTGAACTGGGGGTATCGGCAACGGCGCCGCGCTTGAAATCGACCACCGAACGCAGGGTGAGGCTCAGCTGCCCCATGGTGGAGGCATTGATGAGGGTTTCGGCCTGGCCCGGGTCGAGCTCGAGCGTGGCAATGGTGGAGCTGTCGAACACGGTGGGCGTGGGCGCGGGGCTGTTGGGGTCTTCCTGACCGCCCGTCGTGCCCATCTCGCCCAGCCGGTGGCCGATGGCCAGGACACGCACATTGGAGAGGATAGCCTCGGACTGCTGGCCCGCTTCCGTCTGGGTGGTCAGCAGCACATCGACATGATCATTGGGAACGATGAAGCCGCCGGCGCTCGAGCTGGGTGTGACACCCACCGAAACGCCACGCATGCCTTCGGCCAGCACGGCCGATAGATAGCCCTGATCGGTGCGGACAAGCTTGGCCTCGCGGATCGGCTCGCCGGGGAAGAACTCGAAGCGGGCAATGGAATCGGTCAATTGCGTGGGCGCGTCGGGCATGGCGGAGATGGTGACATATTCGGGGCGCACGGCGCCCTGCGGCCAATCCTGCCACTCCAGCACGACCGGGCTCAGCCGCTCACCCATGCCGATGGGCGCCTTGGCCACCAGGATCTGGGTCTTCTCCTCCTGCACGACCTCAGTGGTCACCACCTGCTGCGGCGCAGGGCTGCCGCCGCGCGTCACCAGAAAGGCCGCCAGTCCGCCGGCGACAAGCGCCACAAGCAACAGGATGATACGCGCCGGCTTCATGACTCACTCCGGTTGTACGCGGGCGCAACGGGCCCAATTCCAACAGGGTGAACTGTGACCGCAAAGGGTCAAAGTTTGGTTAACCGGAGCTTTTCGAATGCGGTTAACAATATGTGAACTTTGGACTTTTGCCCGAGCAGAGAACAAATGTGCTCAAGCCGACGTCAAGGTCGGGCGGAACTTTCGCGTTTCTTGGCCATGACTGATCAGGCGGTGAGGCGCTCGAATATGGTCGAATTGGTGTAGGTGAGCAGGCCTGCCAGGGCCAGGGCGATGCCATAGGGCACGCCGGATTTGCGGTCATGCAGCCGCTCGAGCCAGCGGAAGCGGGCAAGGAATGGAGTGAGCGGCACGTTGCGCAAGGCAAGGATGAGCAGGGTGAGCACGCCACCCAGCAGGGCCGCATAGACGAGGTAGGGCAGAGTCAGCCCGAAGCCGAGCCAGAGCGTGGTCGCGGCAGCCAGCTTGGCGTCGCCGCCACCGATCCAGCGCAGGGCGAACAGCACGAAGCCGACGGCCAGCACGACGAGGGCGCAGGTCACATGCATGGCAAATTGCTGCAGCGGCAGATTGATGGAAATGGCCACGACACAGAAGCCGACGACCAGCAGCAGGACCAGCTTGTTGGAAATGCGCATGGTCAGCAGGTCGGAGGATGCCGCAAATGCCATGCCGAGCGGAAACAGAAGCATTGCAAGTGTGGACATGATGGATCTCCCCGCCGGCGCAACCGGTGCGCTGAGATTGCCCAGCGGCGGTTAAGAAAGCTCAAATAAAAAGGGAGGAGTGCGAGCACTCCCCCCTTCGATCTGCGCGTCGAGAAGGTATTAGGGGGTCGAGGGTGCTGCGGCACCGCCCGGAACGGTCACGTTCAGGCGGCCAGCGATGCCGTTGAACAGTGTACCGAGATTGGTACCCAGAGCAGATGCGGCAAGGATGATGCCGACGGAGATCAGAGCGGCGATGAGGCCGTATTCAATTGCGGTCGCGCCAGACTCGTCCTGCGCGAAACGTGCGAAGATGTTCATTCCCAGGCTCCATTTTTCTACGTCACCAAGTGACGCCATCGTTCGACACGTCACACATCGAACAGTGACCGAGGCTAGAGGGGAGTCCTTGAGATTGCGTTAATCGAAAGACCTCATCCGGCGAAACGCAGATCCGATTTCCTTATGTTAATCAGAGGGTTAACGAGATACATGGCATTTTATCCAAGTCATCCCGACCCCGATATACTACAAGGCAGGCAGTCATTGCTACCGACGTCGTGAGATGCGGGCATCACGTCCGCAAGATACTGCTATATATTCGGGGCATACTTGCAGAATAGCGCTGTGACCGCATGCACAGCGTTTGCCAATTATAAACCATTCACGCGGAAAATGGTGGTGTCGAGTATCAGTACCGCCGGAACCGCCATGCGCCCCATGTTTGCCGCCGTCTTCGCATTCAGCCTGTCGCTGGCATCAAGCCTCGCCCCCGCCCCGGTCGTGGCGCAGGACGGCGCGCCGATCAATGTCAATGTCAACATGGCCCGCATCCTGCGCATCAATGCATCGGCGGCGACCGTGATTGTCGGCAATCCAGGCATTGCGGACGTCACCATCCAGGATCCGCAGACGCTGATCCTGACCGGCAAGAGCTTTGGCCAGACCAACCTGATCGTGCTCGACAGTGCCGGCAACCCCATCGCCGATACGCTGATCGAAGTGGTGCAGATGCAGGCCGGCGTGGTGACGGTGTATCAGGGGCAGGCGCGCACCAGCCTTGCCTGCGCCCCGGTCTGCCAGTCCGTCATCATGATGGGCGACGATCCCGCCTTCTCGTCGCAGGCCGTGGCCTCGTCCCAGCTGGTACAGCAGCTCGCCAACTGACGTTGACCATCGGTTAACCCTAGCCGCAAGCGCCCGGCGCAGCGGCCCGGATACTAACCATCGGTTAGCCACGCGGGTCTAGGTTCGCTTCGTTGCAACCAGGCGTGGATAATGGCGACCAATCTTGTCTCGCTGATCGGACGAGCCTTGCTGCCCAAGCGGCGGTGCGGCTTCGCGCGCGACGAGCGCGGTGTCACCGCCGTTGAATTCGGTCTGCTGGCCGTTCCCTTCTTCTCGATTGTCGGCGCCATCCTCGAGACCTCGATCGTCTTCCTGTCGGGCCAGATCCTCGAAAGCGCCGTGCATGATGTGAGCCGGCTGATCCGCACCGGCCAGGCCCAGGCCGCCAATGTCACCGAGGCCAGCTTCAAGGCAACCATCTGCGGCCGGCTGTACGGGCTCTTCGCGGACTGCGAGGAGGAGCTGTTCGTCGAGGTGCAGGTGCTCAACAACTTCAACGCGACCAGCATCACGCCGCCCGTCGACTGGACGGCCGACGAAGAAGAGGATTGGACGCGCACGCCAGTTTATGCGCCAGGCCAGGGGTCGAACATTGTCCTGGTGCAGGTCTACTACAAATGGCCTGTGGTTCTGGGCCTGGGCGACGTCTCGATGGCGAACCTGCCCGGGAACAAGAGGCTGCTCGGCGCCGCCGCCGTTTTCCGCAACGAGCCCTTTTCATGAGAATGGCCTGGCACGGTCTGGTGCAACGCCTGCGGCTGTTGCGGGTGGCCGAAGCAGGGACGGCGGCCGTCGAGTTCGCCCTGATCCTGCCGATCATGCTGCTGGTCTATATCGGCTCTGTGGAGGCCAGCGCGGTGATCTCGATGGACCGCCGCGTGCAATCGGTGGCGGGTACGCTGGGTGACCTCGTTGCCCGGGCCGACACCAATATCTCCGCGGCCACGCTGGCCGACTATTTCCGCGCCGCCGGCGGGATCATGACACCCTACCCGGCCGATGGGCTGGGCCAGGTGGTGACACAGCTGGAGGTGGATGACGACGGCACCGCGACCGTCGTCTGGTCCCGGCAATATGTGGATGGGGACTACGGCGTGGGGACCGACTACCTGCCGGGGGATACCTATGAGTTGGCAGAGGCCATGCAGACCATAGCGGCAGGGAACTTCCTCATCGTGGCGGAGGCGACGAATACCTACCTGCCGATGTATGGCTTTGCCTTCGATCAGCCGATCCGGCTCTATCGCGAGAATTTCTTCATGCCCCGCTTCGGCGGCAGCATCTCCGTGAACTAGGCCTTTCCCGGCTTACGGCAGCAGCCTCTCCCGCTTGCGCGGCTCACGGACGCATGCCACAAGCCAGCAACCCTTCACTCTCCGGCGGTAGACGATGAACGATACGCTTGTCCCTGTGTTCGACCTTGGCGGCGTGTTCGTCGACTGGAACCCGATGTACCTGTTCCGCAAGCTCTTCGAGAGCGAGGAGGACGCACAGTGGTTCCAGGACGAAATCTGCACGCTGGCCTGGAATCTTGAATTTGACGCCGGCGAGATCTATTCCGAGGGTGTCGCCAAGCTGATCACCCGCTTCCCCAAATACTGGCGCGAAATCCAGGCCTATGACCTGCGCTGGAAGGAAACGCTGGGCGGCTTCATCGAGGGCACAATCGACATTCACAACGAACTGATCGAGCAGGACATCCCGACCTTTGCCATCACCAACTTCTCCTGGGAGAAGTGGGTGAGCTGCCTGCCTGAATGGCCCTTCCTCGAAAAGTTCGATGGGGTGATCGTTTCAGGGCTCGAGGGGCTGGTGAAGCCGGATCCGCGACTCTATCGGGTGTTCTGCGAACGCTATGGCATTGCCGCCGAGAACTGCGTCTTCATCGATGACAGCGAGCAGAATATCGTGGCGGCCCGCAAGTTCGGCATGCATGGCATCCACTTCCAGGATCCGGTGATGCTGCGCAAGGAACTTATCGCACTGGGGCTTCCGCTCAAGGCGAAGTAAGCCCCGGCCCAATACGATCGTTACCCTCCGGCTTGACCCGTGGGTCTGCCGCCTAGCGGAAGCGCCCGCCCTTCTGGATGACTTCGATCTTGTAGCCGTCCGGGTCGGTGGCGAAGAAGAAGCGGGCGACCAGAACCTCGCCGTTCCTGAAGTCGACCAGCTTGCCCGCGGTAAAGCCTTCGGCGGTGAACCGGGCATGCTCGGCATCGACATCGTCGACCACGACAGCGAGGTGGCCATAGCCGTTGCCCAGCTCATAGGGCTCGGCGCGTCCCTTGTTGATGGTCAGTTCCAACTCAAAGCCAACTTCATCGCCGGCCAGGTAGACGAGGGTAAAAGTCTCGAAGTCGAGGCGATCAACGACCGAAAGGCCAAAGGCCTTCTGATAGAAGCCGACGGAACGGGCTTCGTCGACGACGCGGATCATTGTGTGAACAAGTTTCGCCATACGCGTGGGCCTCTACCTGGTGCCGTACATGCGGTCGCCCGCATCGCCGAGGCCGGGGACGATATACCCTTTCTCATTGAGATGGCTGTCGATCGAGGCCGTGAAGACCGGCACGTCGGGATGGGCGGCGGTGAAGTTGGCGATGCCTTCGGGTGCGGCGAGCAGGCAGAGGAAGCGGATATTGTTGGCGCCGCGCTCCTTGAGCTTTTCGATCGCCGCCGTGGCCGAGTTGCCGGTGGCCAGCATCGGGTCGACCACGATGATCAGGCGATCCTCGAGGTTGGACGGCGCCTTGAAGTAGTATTCAACCGGCTCCAGCGTTTCGTGATCGCGATAGATGCCGATATGGGCGACGCGCGCGGCGGGAACCAGGTCGAGCATGCCGTCGAGCAGGCCATTGCCGGCGCGCAGGATGGACGCAAAGACCAGCTTCTTGCCCTTGATGGCGGGGCTGTCCATATGCGACATCGGCGTCTCGATCGGGATCATTTCCAGCTCGAGATCGCGGGTCACCTCGTAGCACATCAAATGCGCAATCTCGCGCAGCAGGCGGCGGAAACCGGCGATAGAGGTCTCCCTGTTGCGCATGATGGTCAGCTTGTGCTGGATCAGCGGGTGATCGATGACCGTGACATTGCCAACCTTGGTGCTCATGGGATCCGCCTGACGCGTTAGAGAAAACTCTTGCCGTGGCGGCCGGGCGCGAGGCCGAGCCAGTGGGCAATACTCTCACCTATATCAGCGAAGGTGGGGCGAATGCCAATCTCGCCTTGTGACAGGCTTGGGGAAAAGACCAGGATCGGCACCTGTTCACGCGTGTGATCGCTGCCCGGCCAGGTCGGATCATTGCCGTGGTCGGCCGTCAGCACCAGAAGATCGTCGTGCCGCAGCTTGGCGATGAGTTCGGGCAGCCGGGAATCAAAATATTCGAGCGCGGCGGCATAGCCTGGCACGTCGCGGCGGTGGCCATACTCGCTGTCGAAATCGACGAAGTTGGTCATGACGAAGGCGTTGTCGGCGGCCATTTCCATGGCATCCAGCGTCTTGTCGAAGAGCTGGGCGAGGCCGGTGCCCTTGATCTTGTGTGTCACGCCGTGACCGGCATAGATGTCGGAAATCTTGCCGATGGCATAGACCTGGTTGCCGGCCTGCTTGTTGCGATCGAGCAGGGTCGGCTCGGGCGGCGAGATGGCAAAGTCGCGGCGATTGCCGGTCCGCTTGAAACTGGCGACATCCTCGCCCACGAAGGGGCGGGCGATGACGCGGCCGATCATCAGCGGCGCGGTCAGTTCGAAGGCGATCTGGCAGATTTCGTAGAGGCGCTCAAGCCCGAAATGGCTCTCATGCGCGGCGATCTGGAAGACGCTATCGATCGAGGTGTAGCAGATCGGCTTGCCGGTGCGGATGCTCTCCTCGCCCAGTTCGGCGATGATAGTGGTGCCCGAGGCATGCTTGTCGCCCAGGATGCCGGGGAGCTTGGCGCGCTTGATGAATTCGGCAATCAGCTCGGGCGGAAAGGTCGGCTCGGTCTGGGGGAAATAGCCCCATTCGAAGGGCACCGGCACGCCGGCGATTTCCCAATGGCCGGATGGGGTATCCTTGCCCTTGCTGACTTCCCGGCCGACGCCGAAGCGCCCGCCCTTTGCCGTGGCCGAGAGACCGGGCGGCAGGGTGCCGGTCGAGAGCTGGATGGCGGCGCCGATGCCCAGGGCATCGAGATTGGGGACATTGAGCGGGCCTGAACGCAAGCCATCGCGGTCGGCCTTTCCCGCCGCTGCGTGCTCGGCGATATGGCCGAAGGTATTGGAGCCGACATCGCCATAGGCGTCAGCGTCCGGCGCGCCGCCAATGCCGACGCTGTCGAGAATGCAGAGTATGGCACGGGGCATGGGATGGTCCTCAGGCGGTCGGGTCAATGGTATCGGCGATAAGCGGAAAGGCCGGACCGGCGTCACCAAGGCGATAGGCGGCCTTGAGGCGGGCCTCCGCGTCGGCTGCCGAGGCCTCGTCGCGGGCATGGATGCGGGCAATCGGGGTCTGGCCATCGACCTGGGCACCGATGCCGCGCAGGTGATCAAAGCCGACGGTGTGATCGATGGTGTCAGTGGGCGTGGCCCGACCGCCGCCAAGCGCCACCACCGCCATGCCGACGCCGCGCGTGTCGATCGCGGCGACGGTGCCCTGGCCGGTGGCAAAGACGTCGCGGACGATCGGGGCGGGCGCCAGATAGGCGTCAACGCGCTCGACAAAATCTCCGGGCCCGCCCAGGGCGTGCACCATGGTGGAAAACCGTTCGGTGGCGCGGCCGCTATCGAGCGCGGCGACTGCGAGCATGCGGCCGGCGTCACGCGTTGTCGCCTTGCCCGTCATGAACACCAGTTCGGCGCAGAGCGACAGCGTCACCTCGCGCACGCGCCAGTCCTGATGGGCGCCGGTGAGGAAGTCGACGGCGTTGCGGACTTCGAGGCCATTGCCGGCGGCACTGGCCAGCGGCTCGTTCATGTCGGTGATCAGTGCCCCGGTCTTGAGGCCGGCGCCATTGGCCACTTCGACGAGACTTTTCGCCAGATCGCGCGACTTTTCCAGCGTCGGCATGAAGGCGCCCGAGCCTGTCTTGACGTCGAGGATCAGCGCGCCGAGCCCGGCGGCGAGCTTCTTGGAGAGGATTGAGGCGGTGATCAGCGAAATGGATTCCACAGTGCCGGTGACGTCGCGGATGGCGTAGAGCGTCTTGTCGGCGGGCGCGAGATCGGCGGTCTGGCCGATGATGGCGCAGCCGGCCTGGCGGACGACCTGGCGGAACAGCGCATTGTCCGGGCTGGTCTGGTACCCGGGTATGGCATCGAACTTGTCGAGCGTGCCGCCGGTATGGCCGAGGCCGCGGCCGGAAATCATCGGCACATAGATGCCGATTGCGGCCAGGATCGGCGCGAGCATCAGGCTGACATTGTCGCCGACGCCGCCGGTGGAATGCTTGTCCGCCACCGGGCCATCGAGATCGGACCAATCGAGCACGGTGCCGCTATCGCGCATGGCCACGGTCAGCGCCACGCGCTCGGGCATGGTCATGTCCTGGAAATAGACCGCCATGGCGAAGGCGGCGGCCTGGGCATGGGAGACGGTGCCCTTGGCAAAGCCGGCGATGAACTGGGCGATGTCGTCCGCAGCCAGCGTTTCGCCATTGCGCTTCTTGAGGATGACTTCTTGGGGGAGGAAGACCATTGATTGGGGCTTTCTGCGGCCGGTGCTTGCTACTCCACCCCCTCCCAACCTCCCCCATCAAGGGGGAGGTGCTGTCCGGTGGGTTGGACCAAATCTAGCCACCAGAGTGGAGAGAAACCTCCCCCTTGATGGGGGAGGTAGGAGGGGGTGATGGGCTTACGCCCCGTAGGGAATCCACACATTCTTGACCTGGGTGGCCTTGCCGAGGAAATAGTCCCCTTCGAAGCGCCGGTCGGACAGATCGTAGTTGAGCCCCCGGCTGGTCCAGGTCTGCTTGAGATTGGTGATGGAGGCTTTCTCCACCATGGTCGAGGCATCGGCGCTGCCGGCGAACCACAGGGCATCGACGCCGTCGTGTTCGGCCAGCGTTTTGGCCAGCGAGACACTGTCGCCGGTGACGATGTTGATGACGCCCGATGGCACGTCCGAAGTTTCGATCACCTGGTAGAGGTCGGTAACCGAGAGCGGAGACGTGCCGGAGGGCACGAGAACGACCGTATTACCCATGGCCAGGGCCGGAGCGATCAGCGCGACTGAACCCAGCAGCGGCAGTGCGGCGGGGGCAACCACGCCCATGACGCCGAGCGGTTCGACCATGGCGGCGGCTACGGCGCGCAGGGGCGGATTGTGCACCGCGCCATCATATTTGTCGGCCCAGCCGGCAAAGGCGAAGAGGCGCTCCACGGCGAGCGCAACCTCCCCTGCCCCGTCATCACCGGTCTGCGCCTTGATGCGGGCGGCAAATTCGGCGCGGCGATAGTCGAGGTTTTCGGCGAGGAAATAGAGGATCTGGGCGCGGGTATGCGCGGCCGTGGTGGACCAGGCCAGGGCCCCGCGCGCCGCTTCCACGGCGTTGCGGATATCCTTGCGGTTGCCGGCGCCAACCTCGCCGACCAGCTTGCCGGCGGGGTCACGCACGGGGCGGGAATAGCCGCTGTCGGGGCGGGCCTGCTTGCCGCCGATATACATCTTGGCGGTCTGGTCGAGATGGGTGGCGTCGAGCGGATTGTCATCCTTGGCGGGTGCGGCCTTGGCGACGGGCGCTGCCTTGAGCGTCTTCTCCCAGCCTGGCTTGAGATAGGCGCCCATGCCCTCCCGGCCGCCTTCGCGGCCGAAGCCGCTTTCCTTGTAGCCGCCGAAACCGACTGCAGCGTCGAAATTGTTGGTGCCGTTGATCCAGACCACGCCGGCCTTGAGCTTGGGGGCGATGTCGAGGGCGAGATTGATATTCTCGCTCCAGACGGTGGCAGCCAGGCCGTATTTGGTATTGTTGGCCAGGGCCACGGCTTCTTCCGGCGTGCGGAAGCTCATGGCGACCAGGACGGGCCCGAAAATCTCCTCGGCCACCAGGGTATTGGCGGGCGAGACATTGGTGACCAGGGTGGGCTTGAGGAAGCAGCCGCCGCCCGGCAGATCGCCGTCGGGTTCATAAATGATGGCGCCTTCCTTGGTGCCGCGCTTCATCAGGTCGCGAATGCGTTCCACCTGCACCTGGGCAACCAGCGCGCCGATATCGATGGACTTGTCGAGCGGATCGCCGACGCGAAGCGTGGACATGCGCTTCTTGAGCTTGGTGATGAAGCGGGTCTCGATGCTCTCCTGCACGAGCAGCCGCGAGCCGGCGCAGCAGACCTGGCCCTGGTTGAACCAGATGGCATCGACCAGGCCCTCGATGGCGCTGTCGATGTCGGCGTCTTCGAAGACGATGTAGGGGCTCTTGCCACCCAGCTCGAGGCTTAGCCCCTTGCCGGTGCCGGCGGTGGCAGCGCGGATGATCTTGCCGACTTCGGTCGAGCCGGTGAAGGCGATCTTGTCGATATCGGGATGGTTGACGATGGCAGCGCCGGTATCGCCCTCGCCGGTGACGATATTGACCACGCCCTTGGGCAGGCCGGCGCGATCGCAGATCTCGGCGAAGAGCAGCGCGGTCAGCGAGGTGAATTCGGCGGGCTTCAGGACCACGGTGTTGCCGGCGGCCAAAGCGGGCGCGATCTTCCAGGCCAGCATCAGCAGCGGGAAGTTCCAAGGGATGATCTGGCCGCAGACGCCGTAAGGGACGGCATCGGGGAATTCGCGGGAGAGGTGCTGGGCCCAGCCGGCGTGATGGTAGAAATGGCGCGCGACGAGCGGGATATCGACATCTCGGCTTTCGCGGATCGGCTTGCCGTTATCGAGGGTTTCGAGCACGGCGAAGAGCCGGCTGTGCTTCTGGATGGCGCGGGCGATAGCATAGAGATACTTGCCGCGCTCATAGCCGGAGAGTGTGCTCCAGGGCTTGAAGGCGGCCCGGGCGGCCGCCACTGCCGCATTCACATCCTCGGCCGTGCCGTCGGTGACCTGGGCCAGACTTTCGCCATTGGCCGGGTTCCAGGAGGCGAAGGTCTTGCCGGGCTTGGTCCATTCGCCATCGATGAAATGGCCGAACTTGCGGCCATGGCTGTCGAGCCAGGCCATGGCCTGTTCGGGGCCCTCGGGGGCCGGGCCGTAATCGAGGGTCTGGAAGATTTGCGCGATCTTGTTCATGTCATTCTCCTCGGTGCGGCGTTACGCACCCCCCTCATCCCCCCTTCGGGCACCTTCTCCCACGAGGGGAGAAGGCAACGGAGCCGAGAGTCTTCAGTCGGAACCCCTTCTCCCCTCGTGGGAGAAGGTGGCGCGTAGCGCCGGATGAGGGGGCCAGAAGCCCACCTCCGAAACTCACACCATCGGCTGGCGATAGTCCGCCGAGTAGTGCCCGGTCAGGCCGTGTTCCAGCTGCCGCTCGATATCGGTCAGCAGGGAGCTCGCCCCGAAGCGGAACAGGTGGGGCTGCAGCCAGTGCGTCCCCAGCTCTTCCTTCATCAGCGCCATATAGTTGAGCGCGTCCTTGGTGTGGGCGATGCCGCCGGCGGGCTTATAGCCGATCTCGATGCCGGTCTCTTCGGCAAACCAGCGGATCATGCGGATCATGGTCAGCGAGGTGACGAGGTTGGCATTGACCTTTTCCTTGCCGGTCGAGGTCTTGATGAAGTCGGCGCCGGCCATCATGCAGACCAGGCTCGCCTTGGCGATGTTGGACTGGGTGGCCAGTTCGCCCGTGCCCAGGATGGTCTTGATATGGGCGTCGCCGCAGGCCTTGCGGAAGGCCTTGATCTGGTCGTAGAGCGCCTGCCAGTCGCCGCGCAGCACCATGCCGCGCTCGATGACGATGTCGATTTCCTTGGCCCCGTCGGCGACCGACATCTCGATTTCCCGCAGCTTGGTCTCGATCGGCGCGAGGCCATGCGGGAAGGCGGTGGAGACGGCAGCGACCGGAATGCCGGTGCCTTCGAGCGCGTTGACGGCGGTCTTGACGAAGCTGTGGTAGACGCAGACCGCGCCGGGCAGGATGCGGAGATTGCCGACCTCGAGCTTGTCGAGAATATCCTGGCGCAGCGGGTGCCGCGCCTTGGCGCAGAGGCGTTCGACGCGCCCCTCGGTATCGTCGGAATTGAGTGTGGTCAGGTCGATCAGCGTGATGGCCTTGAGCAGCCAGGCGAGCTGATAGTCCTTCTTGACGGTGCGGCGGGCACCGATCGAGCCGGCGCGGCGCTCCAGCGCCGAGCGGTTCATGCGCACGCGTTCGACCCAGTCGAGATCGAGCGGGAAACCGGGATTGCGCCTATGGGGCGTGTGGGTCTCTTTGTTGTCTACGACACGTAGGTTCATAGCTCCTCCACCAGCGCGGGAATGAGCCTTTTCAGCTTCTCCGCGCCCTGTACGGCCATGGTTTTGGTATGCTCATGGCTGATGTTTTCGGTCGAAAGGCCCGCGCCCATATTGGTGATGGACGAGCAGGCCCAGACCTTCATCCCCAGGAAACGCCCCAGGATGACTTCTGGTGCCGTCGACATGCCGACGGCATTGGCACCCAGACGGATTGCCATCTGGATTTCGGCAATGGTTTCGAAGCTGGGCCCCGAATACCAGAGATAGATGCCCTCCCCGAGCCGGATATCCATGCGCTCGGCCAGGCCCTGCGCCTTGGCGCGCAGGTCCGGGGCATAGCAGTTGACCATGTTGACAAAGCGCCGGTCGGTGGGCTCGCCGATCAGCGGGTTCATGCCGGCATAGTTGATGTGATCGGAAATCAGCATCAGATCGCCAGGGCGGAAACGCTCGTCGAGCGAGCCGGCCGAATTGGTCAGCAGCAGGGTCGAGGCGCCGAGTTCGGCCATGGCTTCGAGGGCCGGGCGCATGGCGGCGGCGTTGCCGTGTTCGTAATAGTGCTCGCGGCCGGTGAGGACGGCGATGCGCTTGCCGCCCATGGTGCCGATCAGCAGGTCCCGGCCATGGCCGGAGACGCCACCGCCGGGAAAACCCTTCAGTTCGGAATAGGGAATGGTGACCTTGTCAGCCAGCAGTTCCCCGATGGCCGAAAGTCCCGAGCCGAGCACGAGGGCAGCGGCGATGGGCTCCTTGCCGGCAATCTTCTGGATGGTTTTGGCTGCCTTGCTCATTTGGGCAGATACTCCGGGCCGAAGCTATGCGGCAGCAATTGATCGAGCGTGCAGATGAGGGGCTCGCCATCGACGCCGTGGGAAATGACTTCCACCGTGAGATCGGCGAATTCGCGGATGCGCTGGCGGCAGCCACCGCAGGGCGTGACCGGGGCCGCGCCAGGGCCGGTGACATAGATGCGGGTAATGCGCTTGGCCCCACCGGCAATCATGGCCGCGATGGCCGAGGCCTCGGCGCAATTGCCCTGGGGATAGGCGGCATTCTCGATATTGCAGCCCGAATAGATCTTGCCGTCATCGGCCAGGATCGCGGCTCCCACCGAGAAGCGGGAATAGGGCGCATAGGCCTTGGCGCGAATGGCTTCGGCGGCCTTGAACAAGGCCTGGTCGGTCGGTGTCTTGGTCATACGGTCCTTGCGCCAGCGTCGCCGCTAGCGCTCCTTGGTATAGGGCACGCCGCCGGCCTTGGGGCCCACGGCCTTGCCGATGAAACCGGCGAGCAGAACGACGGTCAGCACATAGGGCAGCGCCTGGATGGCCTGGACCGGAATCTGCACGCCGAGAATGTCGGTATTCTGCAGCCGGATTTGCAGCGCATCGAGGAAGCCGAACAGCAGGCAGGTCAGCATGGCCGGCACCGGCTTCCACTTGGCAAAGATCAGTGCGGCCAGCGCAATGAAGCCCTTGCCGGCGGTCATGTTGTTGCCGAAGCCCGAGCCCTGCGCGATGGAGAAGAAGGCGCCCGCCAGCCCGCAGAGCAGGCCGGTGATCAGCACGGCCTGGTAGCGCAGCCGGGTGACCGAAATGCCCGCCGTATCGACGGCCTTGGGGTTTTCACCAACGGCGCGAAGCCGCAGGCCGAAGCGGGTGCGGTACAGCACGAACCAGGTGACCGGCACGGCGAGGAAGGCCACATAGACCAGCAGGTTATGCCCGGAGATGAGGTCGGCATAGATGGGGCCGATGATCGGAACGCCCGACAGTTCGTTGGCGAAGGGCAGCGTCAGGTTCTGGAAACGGCCGCCGGGCGCCAGCTGTGGGGTGCGGCCGCCCTGGGCAAACCACTGGATGCCCAGGAAGGTAGTGAGGCCCGCGGCCAGCATGTTGATGGCGACACCGGCGATGAGCTGGTTGCCCTTGAGGGTAATGGCAGCGGCACCCTGCACCGCAGCGGTGGTGATGGAGACCGCAACACCGGCCAACAGGCCAAGCCAGACATTGCCCGTTACGGCTGCAACGGCGGCAGCGCCAAAGGCAGCGGCCAGCATCTTGCCCTCGAGGCCGATATCGAACACGCCGGCCCGCTCGGAATAGAGGCCGGCAAGGCAGGCCAGCAGCAGGGGCGTCGAAAGCCGGAGGGTAGCGTCAAGGGTCGAGAGAATGAGCGCGAGATCCATGGCTCAGCTCTCCGACTTGGCGACGTTGCGCGCTTCCGCCTCGGCCTTCTGGGCCGGGGAGAACAGCATGAAGGCGCGCTGCAGACCGGGACGGAACATGCCCTCCATGGCGCCGGTGAAGAGGATGACCAGGGCCTGGATGACGACGACCATTTCCTTGGAGAGACCAGGGATCACATATTGCAGCTCGTTGCCGCCCTGATAGAGGGCGCCGAACAGCAATGCGGCAAACAGGATGCCGATAGGGTGGTTGCGGCCCATGAGGGCAACGGCGATACCCACAAAGCCGGCATCAGCGACATAATCGAGCACCAGCCGGTACTGCACGCCCACGATCTGGTTGACGGCCACCATGCCGGCCAGGGCGCCCGACAGGGTCATCACGATCATGATGGTGCGCGAATTGGAAATGCCGGCATAGGTGGTGGCGGTCGGATTATGGCCCAGCGCACGCATGGTGTAGCCGAAGCGGGTGTGCCAGACGAGCACATAGACACCCACCAGGCACAGCAGCGCCAGCAGCAGGGTGAAGTTCACGTCGGTATTGCGGAACCACGGAATGAAGGTGCCCAGCTTCGGCATGCGGCCCGCCGGGTCGATCATGGCCGATTCAGGCGCCAAGACGCCCGCGGGCTTGAGCACGTTGACCACCATGTAGACCATGATCGCCGCGGCGATGAAGTTGAACATGATGGTGGTGATGACGACGTGGCTGCCCCGCTTGGCCTGCAGCCAGCCGGGGATGAAGGCCCAGAAGCCGCCCACGGCGGCGCCGGCCAGGATGGCGATCGGGAAGGTGACCCACCAGGGCAGGAACTGCAGCGGCAGCGCCACGAGGATCACGCCAAGGCCGGCTATGTAGGCCTGGCCATTGCCGCCGATATTGAACAGCCCGGCATGGGCGGCCACGGCCACGGCAAGGCCGGTGAAGATGAAGTTGGTCGAGTAGTAGAGCGTATAGCCGATATTGTAGCCGCTGCCGAAGGCGCCGCCGACAATGGCTTCGAGCGCGGCCAGCGGATTCTGGCCGATGGCCAGCACAACCAGGCCGGAGATCACGAAGGCCAGGACCAGGTTGATGATCGGCAGGAGCAGGATGTCCGCCCAGCGCGGCAGGGGTCGCAAAGCGCTCATTTGGTCTTTCCTTCGGCCACTGCCGGCGCCGCGGCCGTCTTGTCGCTGATGCCGGCCATCATCAGGCCGAGTTCGCCCTCGGTGGCGGTGGCCGGATCGGCCTCGCCGACGATGTGACCGTCGAACATCACGAGGATGCGGTCGGCCAGCGAGCGGATCTCATCGAGTTCCACCGAGACGAGCAGGATGGCCTTGCCCGCGTCGCGCATCTTGATGATCTGGTTGTGGATGAATTCGATGGCGCCGATGTCGACGCCACGGGTCGGCTGGCCGACGATCAGCACGTCGGGATTGCTCGACATTTCGCGGGCGAGCACGATCTTCTGCTGGTTGCCACCGGAGAAATTGGCGGTCTTGAGCCGCTCATTGGCCGGACGGATGTCGAACTGCTCGATGCGTTGACGCGCGATGGCGCGCGCCGCGTCGATGTCGAGAATCCAGCCCTTGCCGTAGGCGTCGTCGCCCTGGTAGCCGAGAATGGCGTTTTCCCACTCCTCGAAGGCGGTGACCAGGCCCATGCGCTGGCGGTCTTCGGGGACGTGGGCCAGCCCGGCCTCGCGCGCCCGATGGGCGCCGTCATCGCCTTCCAGCGACAGCGGGTGCCCCTTGAGACGGACGGTGCCGCTCGACTGGTCGCGCATGCCCGAAACCGATTCCAGCAATTCGCTCTGGCCATTGCCGGCGACGCCGGCAATGCCGACGATCTCGCCGCTGCGGACGGTGAAGCTCACATCCTTGACGCGGGTAATGCCCAGGTCGTCCTTGACGACGAGGTTCTCGACCGACAGGAACACTTCGCCCGGCGTGGCCGGGCCCTTTTCGACGCGCAGCAGCACGCGGCGGCCGACCATGAGCTCGGCGATCTCGCCCGGATTGGTGTCGGCGGTCTTGAGCGTGGCGACCATTTCGCCCTGGCGCATGACCGACACATAGTCGGTAATGGCCATGATCTCGCGCAGCTTGTGGGTGATCAGGATGATGGTCTTGCCCTGGTCGCGCAGCTCGTTGAGCACGCGGAACAGATCATCGGCCTCAGAAGGGGTCAGCACGCCCGTGGGCTCGTCGAGGATCAACACCTCGGCGCCGCGATAGAGGGCTTTCAGGATTTCGACGCGCTGCTGGGTGCCGACGGACACATCCTCGATGATGGCATCTGGATCGACGTCGAGACGGTATTCCTTGGCCAGCCGCACCAGTTCCTTGCGCGCGCGGGTGAGGCTGGGGCCCAGCAGGGCATTGTCCTCGACGCCCAGCACGACGTTTTCGAGGATGGAGAAATTGTCGACCAGCATGAAATGCTGGTGCACCATGCCGATGCCGAGCGCCAGGGCATGGCGGGAATCGGTGATGGAATGGGGGGTGCCGTCGACGCGGATTTCGCCCGAGTCGGCGGTGTAGAAGCCATAGAGGATCGACATCAGCGTCGACTTGCCGGCGCCGTTTTCGCCGACAATGCCATGCACGCTGCCGCGGCGAATGGCGAGGTCGATATCCTTGTTGGCGTGGACCGGGCCAAAGCTCTTGTTGATCTTGATGAGCTCGATGGCGAATTCGGAAGCAGCAGCGGCCCCGGAGGGCCGCTGCGCAGAACTGTTACCCGTATGGGTGTCGGATGCCACGATAGAACTCAGACGCCCGGGCAGGTGGAATCGACGGTGTAGTCGTGCACCGTGATCGCGCCGGACTGGATCTGTGCGCTCAGCTCGTCGACCTTGGCCTTGGTGTCGGCATCGACCAGCGCTTCGTTGTGCTCGTCCAGTGCATAGCCAACGCCGTCCTCGGCGAGACCGAGCACCGAGATGCCGGGCTTGAAGGTCGCGTCGTCGCCAGCTTCCTTGAAGGCAACGGTGACAGCGACGTCAACGCGCTTGAGCATCGAGGTCAGCACCGAACCGGGATGGAGGTAGTTCTGGTTGCTGTCCACGCCGATGGAGAACTTGCCGGCGTCGGCAGCGGCCTGCAGCACGCCGAGGCCCGAGCCGCCAGCAGCGGCAAAGACCACGTCGGCGCCGGCGTCAAACTGCGCCTTGGTCAGTTCGCCGGCGGTGACCGGGTCGTTCCAGGCGGCCGGGGTGGTGCCGGTGTAGTTTTCGATCAGCTTGATGTCCGGGTTGGCAGCCTTGGCGCCCTGGGCATAGCCGCAATAGAACTTGTGGATGATCGGCACGTCCATGCCGCCCACGAAACCGACCGTGCCGGTTTCCGACTTCAGCGCCGCCAGGGCGCCGACGAGGAAGGAGCCGGTATGCTCGTCGAAGATGATCGACTGAACGTTGGGCTGGTCGACAACGGCGTCGATGACGACGAAGTTTGTGTCAGGGAATTCGGCCGCGACGGTGCCGAGAGCGGTGCCCCAGGAGAAGCCGGCCATCACGATGGGATTGGCACCCTGGCTGGCAAAGCGGCGGAGCGCCTGTTCGCGCTGGGCGTCGTTCTGCAGTTCAAGGTCGATATAGGTGCCGCCGGTCTCGGCCTTCCAGGCCTCGGCGCCGTTATAGGCCGCTTCGTTGAACGACTTGTCGAACTTGCCGCCGAGATCATAGATGATCGCGGGGTCAGCGAAGGCAGCACCGGTCAGAACCGCGCTCAGCGCGACGCCGCCTGCGATGGCCTTGGTGATGGTTGAAAATTTCATTGAGTACGTCTCCCTGTCTCGCACTGGAGCGTTGGCGCTTGACGCCAACGGACAATCTCCGTGCGCTAACAAGGGATACAATCGTGCAAACGAAGCGCCTGCAAGAGGGAATCGCGGAAATTTTTCCGAATGGTCAAATTTTGGCCGGCATGCTTACCGGCGCGCCAGCCCCTGCCCGCGGCAAGGGCAGAGCTCACCAGTGGGCGAGGATGCCTTCGAATATCTGCCCCAGGTCGGCATCGGCATAGAGCACGGCCAGAATGGCCAGCGAAGCAATGGCAAAGAGGGCGACGGTGTCACGGGTGCGGCTGGTCATCGGTATTTGTTTCAAACTGGAGGAGTGGCGGTGACACTCTCCTAACCCAGGACCGGGCCGCCGATTGTGATGCTTTGAGGGCAGCTGGCGGCGTGGTTAAGCCGGGGTTAAGGCTCGACCGGGTCGACACCGAGCGGCGTCACCTTTGCCCCCATGGCGGCGCCGAACCGCTCGAAGAAACCGTCGATGACCTTCTGGGCCGAATTGCCGATAATCGCCTTGCCCAGTTTCATCACCTGGCCCGACGCGCCACCATTGGCGGCAAAGACCAGCATGGTGTCGTCACCGCTGTCGGACAGCACGATATCGGCCGAACCCTCCGCCATGCCCAACAGGCCGCCCTTGCCGCGGCCCGCCAGGGTATAGCGCTCGGCCGGGACGATGTCGGAGAGAGCAAGCTCGCCCTTGAAGACGGGATGGACCACGCCGAGATTGACCTTGATCTCGAGGTCGAGGGTGGTTTCGCCGGACCAGGAGATCTTGTGGCAGCCCGGGATGGCGGCCTTGAGCGCCTCGGTATCGTTGAGCGCGGCCCAGACGGCGACGCGCGGCGCGGCGATGATGTAGCGGCCACCAAAATCCATCAGCAGACACCCCGTCCGCACCGGCGTGGCACCGCCGTATTACCGCCTTGTTGCCACTTGAAAGAAAGCCCTGCCATTACTGTGCCATCCCGCTCTTTACGTGCGGCTTTTTCGCACCAATATGGTCTAAATAGTTGCCCCGGCACCGTGATGCAATTGTCATGGGACCGGGCAGCAGCGATCTATAGCGCGAGCAAGCGCATTCCGCCGGTTCGGCATCTGATTACGGGGAGCGAATGAATGGCCAATGAAGTGAGCACAGCACCGGCAACCGCAACGACGAGCGTTGTCGCCGAAAAGCCGCTGCAGTACCTGGACAAGGCCGTCAATGCGATCCGCGACCTGGGCATCTGGCCCGAACAGCAGGGCGAGCAGCCGATCACGGGCCTGCTCAGCCAGATCACCGAACTCGACGAAACCCGGGTGGTGCTGATCGGCCGGACGCTGAGCCAGGCCAGCGCCTTCAATGAAGTAGTGCGCGAGCAGATCGCCGCCATGAAGATCGGCGAGCGCTACGAAGACATCACCAAGGGCTTTGACTCCATCCGCGACGATGCCAAGGGCATGGTCGACCAGCTGGCCGACAACAAGCTCGACATGCTCGAGCGCGCCAGCAATGTCTGGATGAAGGTCAGCCGCGGCGATATTGCCACCCGCTTCAACAAGATCCGCGACATCTACCTGTCGGTTTCGGCCGACACCAAGGACCAGATCGATCGCGAGCATACCATTCTCGAGGCCTATCGCGATTTCCGCGGCGCGCTGAAGCAGGCCGAAGTGATGGCGCTCGAAGTGCTGCACACGGCCGAGCAGCGCCTCGAAACCAAGAAGAATACGCTCAATGCCGCCTCGACCGCCGTGTCGGGTTATGCCGGCAGCGTACCGGCGGACCGGGCGCGCCTCGAAATGGATCGCGACGAGAAGCTGCGCGAGATGCAGAACGAGGAAAAGCGCTACCAGATCGCCAAGGATCTCTCGGACAATCTGACCATTTCCTACAATACGTCGGAAGTGGTGATGGCGCGCCTGATGCAGACGACCAATGCCAAGGAGCGGGTCTACCAGCAGTCGATCTCGTTCTTCTCGACCAACGAGACGGTGCTGACCGCCCTTTCCGCGTCGTTTACCGGCATGTTCGGCCTGCACGAATCCACCGAGACGCTCAATGCCATGAAGGAAGGGATGAGCAAGAGCCTCGAAACCCTGTCCGAAATCGGCGACCGCGTGACCGAGGAAGCCGTCCGCGCCGGCTACGGCCCGACCGTGCGTGCCGATGCGGTCAAGAAGCTGGTGGATTCGGTGGTGAACTTCCAGGAGAAGAGCCGCACCATCATCAACGAAATGCGCATCGCCTCGACCAAGAATTCGGCCGAGATCCGCGATGCCGTGGAAGATGGCAAGCGGCGCCTGGCAGCCCTGGCTGCCGACGGCAACGCCTTGCTGCTCGAAACCAGGAACTGAGGACGCCGTAACCACGGGTGAACGCCAACAATGAGTGACGTGACAGCGAAGCCCGCTGCGCCCCTGGATGAAGTCATGCTGGCGATGGACGTGGTCGACACGCTCCGCCACCGGCAGGACCTGGCTGTGCGTGAGCTGGGCACGGATGCCAAGGAAAAGCAGCTGCTCGACAAGCTGCGCGACATCTATCACCACCAGGGCATCGAGGTTCCCGACCATATCCTGCGCGAAGGCGTTGCGGCGCTGCAGGAAAGCCGCTTCGTCTATGATCCGCCCAAGCCGGGCTTCGGCACGAGTCTGGCCAGGCTCTATGTGACCCGCAAGAGCTGGGGCAAGCCGGTGGGTGCGGTGCTGGCTGCCCTGCTGCTGCTGGGCGTGGGCTATTTCGGCGTCTGGCAGCCCTATCAGCACGGCCAGGCCGAACAGGCGCGGATCGAGCTGGCCGAAGGCCTGCCGGCCCAGATGGACGCGCTCTACCAGACCATATTCGAGGAAACCAAGGTGCAGCAGGCCGTGGCCGATGCCGAGGCGCTGCGCAGCCGGGGCAAGACCTTTGCCGCCGAAGGCAATCGCGAAGGCGCCGAGCAGGTGGTGGCAGACCTGACCGCCCTGCGCGACCAGCTGCGCCAGGAATATACGCTGCGCGTGGTCAACCGGTCGGGCGTGCAGTCGGGCTTCTGGACCATTCCCGAGATCAATACGGCGGCGACCAATTACTACATCGTGGTCGAGGCGCTCGACAGTGAAGGCAATGTGCTGAGCCTGCCCGTCCTCAATGAGGAAAATGGGGAAGTCGAGGTGGTCAGCCACTGGGGCGTGCGCGTGCCCGAGAATGTCTATGACGGCGTGGCCGCGGACAAGCTTGACGACGGCATCATCCAGATCAATGAAGTCGGCCGGAAATCGGATGGCTTCCTTGAGGTCGAATATAACCTGCCGGTCCTCGGCGGCGCAGTGACGCGGTGGTAGAGCAATGAGCATCCGCGGACCCGAAGCCCTGGCCAGTCTGGACGAGGCCATGCGCGACATCCGTCGCGAGGAGGAGGAAATCTCCAAGCGCCTCGCCCGCTCGGCCGAAAAGCTGGGCAAGATTCGCGAGAATGAGACAGAGCTGTTTCGCCAGCTGGCGCAGCTGCGGCTCGATCCTGCGGTGCAGGGCGAACTGGATGGCGCTTTGTCTTCCGCCGAAGCCCGGGCGCGCGAACAGCTCAAGGCCCATGCCAAGAACCTGAGCAAGGCGGAGAAGGACGTCGCGGAAAGCGATGCCTTGCTGACCCGGCTGACGGGTGAGCGGGCCGCCGCGCTCAAGGTCTATGAGGGGCACCAGGCCGAGCTCAAGGCGCTGGGCAGCCGCCTGGGAGCCTCGATCGCCCGCGATCCGGTCTTTGCCGCCAAGCGGCAGCAGGCGAGCGAACTGGCGGAAATTGCCGGCCAGTCCATGCGCAAGACCGAACAGGCCGAGCGGGACCGCGAGGAAAAGGGCAAACCCTACCGCGACGATGCGCTGTTCATGTATCTGTGGGAGGCCGGCTACGGCACGGCCAGCTACCGGGCCAACAACCTGATCCGCTATCTCGACGGCCTGGTCGCCAATCTCGTCAGCTTCCACAAGACGCGGCCCAACTTCGCCATGCTGAACGAAATTCCGCTGCGGCTGCGCGAGCATGCCGAGCGGCAGATCGAAAATGCCCGGCAGGCCGAGGCCGAGGTCGATGCGCTGGAGACGGCGGCCATCGACAATGCCGGCGGCAAGCCGATCCGCGAGGCCATGGAGGCGGCGCAAAAGCAGATCGACGCGTTCGACGCGGAGATCGTAGCGGCCGAAGACCGACGCGACGAGGCCGCAAAGGCACTGGGCCTATTGTCCCAAGGCGGCGATTCCGCCTTCGAGGATGCCCTGGCCGGTTTGGCAAAGGCGCTCGGCCGTGAAGATATCCAGACGCTGCTGGCCGAGGCGCGCCGCACCCGCACCGGGCAGGACGACACCATCGTCGCCCAGATCGACGACGCTCGGGCCCGCGCCAAGGAAGAAGAAAACGAAACGCGCGATCAGAATGACCGGCTCAAGACGCTGGCGGCCCGCCGGCGCGAACTGGAAGATATCCAGTGGGAGTTCAAGAAGCAGCGGTTCGACGATCCCCGCTCGAGCTTCCGCGACGACAAGCTGGTGGGCGATGTGCTCAACGACTTCCTGCGCGGCGGCATTTCGGCGGCCTCGTATTGGGAGCAGTGGCGGCGCAGCCAGAACTGGACCGCAGGGACATCGGACTGGGGCGGCGGCGTGGGCCTGCCCAATAACGGACGGCAGCGCTCCAACTCGCCCTGGCCCGAGGGCGGCGGCACGATGAACTGGCCCGATTCCAGTTTTGGCGGCGGCAGCAAGCCCAAGAGCAAAGGCGGCTTTGGTGGCGGCTGGGGCGGCGGTTCTGGCAGCGGCGGCGGCTTTTCCCGCCCGCGCACCGGCTCGGTCGGCACGCGCAAGCATGGCGGCTTCAAGACGGGCGGCGGGTTCTAGCCTGGTCTCAGTGGGCGGGCGGCTGCGCCATCAATTCCCAGACATTGCCTTCGCTATCCTCGAAATAGGCTGAATAGCCCCATTCCGATTGCGTGCCCTCGGTGATGATGGCGCCGCCGGCGATCAGCACCTTGCGCAGGATATCGTCCAATTCGGCCGGGCTCGCGGCCTGGTGGCTCAGCACGAAGCCGGGCGTGCCGGCGATGGCGACGTCCTTGCCCGCTGTCTGGGCGATCTGCTCGCGCGGGAACAGCACGAAGGAGAAATCATCGTCGAAGAAGAAGGCGACATGGTCCTCCCCTGCCCCGATCTGCTCCTCGGCAATGTCGAACAGGGCGCGATAGAAGGCAAAGGCCCGCTCCAGGTCGTCGACGCCGATGGTGATGATGGAGATCGATGGCTTCACGGGGCTCTTCCTCTTTTGTCGCAACCTAGCGACGAAGCGGCCTGAGGTCATCCCCTCCGGCCGCGCAATCGTGTGGTCAGTGCGCATGCTCGGCAGTGGGCGCGTCGGCGGCCGTCGCCTCGACCGGCAGCAGCACCTCGACCGAACCGGCCTTTTCGAAGGTCAGCGTCACGGCGACGGTCTCGCCTTCGACAAAGGCCTGCTTGAGGCCCATGAACATGATGTGGAAGCCGCCAGGCGCCAGCACCGCGGTTTCCCCGGCCGGGATTTCCAGCCCGTCGACGAGCTGGCGCATCTTCATGACATCGCCGTCCATCGCCATTTCGTGGATCTGGGTATCGCCGGCAACGGTGGAGGTGGCCGAGATCAGGCGGTCCGCTTCGGTACCGGTATTCTCGATGGTGAGAAAGCCCCCGCCCACCGGAGCGTTTGGCAGCGTGGCGCGGGTAAAGGGCAGCGAGATGTTGATCGGACCCAGATGGACGACGCCATTATGGGCAAAGGCGGGAGTAGCGACGAGAATGGCGGCCGCGAGGGCGGCGCGAAGCAGACGGAGCATGATGGAATTCCGGTTCTTGAGAGGTCTGGATGGCCATGTGGCCGGGAGGTTCAGGCCTGAACCGGAGGGGCGCGTGGTCCGCTGGGAGAAGCGAGCAGAGCCGGCACGAAGGCCGGCAGGGTGAGCAGGACCGGCGCGGCCAGCGCGACGCGGTCGAGGCCGGCCGACAGGACCGCCGGCGTCGGCAGCACGAATTCGGTCTTGGCCACGCCCGTCGCCGGGCACTTGCTGACCGTGGCGTCGGTGTCGCCATCCATGGCGCCGGCGGGCGTACAGAGCACCCAGCCGGTATCCAGCGCGGTATAGCCCAGCTCTTCGAAGGCGCGCTGGCTGGCGCGTGCCTCGTGGATCGGCGCCAGCACCGTCAGCAGATAAATGGCCAGCACGGCCAGGGCCGTCCCGATCTCTCTGCTCATGGTGCGCATTGTGGGCATGGCGCAATCCTTAGGCGCGATCGCGGCGCTGCTCAATGGCCGTTTTGTCGCGGATGTTTGATCGGCGTCAAGGAATCAGCTGCTGGGCACATAGGTCTCGCTGCACAGCGCGATGAAGCTCTTCATCGCCGCCGAGAGCGGGCTAGTCCTGCGGCGGGCCACCAGCAACTGGCGCAGGGCCCAGGGCTCGGCGAGCGGCGCGCACACCAGGTCGGTGCCCGCCAGCAGGTGCAGGCTGGTCGAGCGCAGGAAGCCGATGCCAAAGCCGGCTTCCACCATGCGCACCAGCGCCGGAAAGCTCTCGACCCGCACCGTCTCGACCAGCGGCTTGCCGGCCTTGCGGGCGGCCTCGCCCACGAGGCGGTCGAGCGAGCCGGCCTGGTGGATGCCGACGATCGGATGCTCGATGACGCTGGCAAAGTCGATATCCCTGCGCGGATCGAGCCGGGTGGCCAGGGCATGGTCGGGCGGCGCCAGCACCCAGACGCGATCATCCTCGAAGGCCTTGATCTCGAAGCGAGTGAAATCATAGTTGTCCGAGACGATGGCGATATCGGCCCGGCCCTCGTCCAGAGCCAGCAGCGCCTTGGCCGCCCCCATTTCCTGGATATCTAGCGCGATACCGGCATGCTTGGCCGAATAGCGCGCGAGCAGTTCCGGCAGGCGCCCGGTCAGGGCCGAACTGGTACAGGCCAGCCGCAGGCTGCCGCGCAATCCGCTGCCGAAATCGGCCATGACGGCGTCGAGATCGGCGATGGCGCGCAGCACGGTGCGGCACCCCTCGGCATAGGCTTCGCCGGCACTGGTCAGCTTCACGCCCTGGGCCGAGCGATCGAACAGCACGACGCCGAGCCGGCTTTCGAGATCGGAAACGCGCCGGCTGACGGCGGAGGAGGCTATACCCTCCCGCTCGGCGGCGCGGCCGATCGAGCCGGTCTCGGCCAATAGCAGAATGAGGCGCGCCGTGACGCTGTCGAAGGGTGCCATGTCCTCTCCCGGGATCATCGGCACCATAGCAATCAAAAGCCGAATGCCAAGGAAATGCCGCGCGCCAGATAGTAAAATCCAATGGCGGTGACGATGAGCCGCGTCCAGGCCTTGAAATTGGCATCGGTCAGGCGCTGCAGCACCCAATGGCCGGCGCTGGTGCCCAATATGGCGAAGGGCGCCGCCAGCGCGATAATGCCCCAGTCGAGCGCGGTGAGCATCAAAGTGGCATGCCAGTAGAAGGCGATCTTGCCGGCATGGTTGACCACCTGGGCCGCCGCCTTGGTGGCAATGATGGTGCGCCGGTCCATTGGCGTGCGGATGAAGAACATGTCGATGGTGGGTCCGGCCGCCCCGACCGCCAGGTTGATGCCGCCGCCGAGCAGGCCGCAGATGAAGGCGTGATGGGGCTTGCTGGCATCGAGCGACAGCCAGGACTGGGGAATCCACAGCAGCACCGGCATCACGCCGAGCACGATGCAGACCGTCGCCAGGTCGGGCGTATAGCGCAGGATGAAAAGGATGATGGCTGCCGTCACCAGCCCCAGCGTCATGATGGCCAGCACGCGCCAATCGATATAGGCGCGTGACATCCAGGCGCGCGAGCCATTGGCGATGAGCTGGATGGCGCCCTGCACGGCGATGGCGGTGCCGACCGGCAGGATCAGCAGCAGGATGCCGAGCAGGACAAGCCCGCCGGCCATGCCGAAAATGCCCGATAGCATGGAGGTACAGAACACCGCCAGCAGCAGGACGGCGGCAAGCCAGAGACTCATGCGTGTTTCCCCAAATCAACCGTTGATGCGCCGGGAGGGACCGCAGCGCTAGGCCGGATTGAGCATGGGGGCTTGCTCTCTTCACCCCTCCCTGGGGGAGCGGTGAAGGGGCCTATTCCAGCAGCGCGGGGAAATAGTCGCTCGCGGTGGGCGCCAGCAGCTGGGGAATGTCGGCAAGGCTGACCGTCAACAGGTCCTCGGTGCAGGCGTGAATGACATGGGGCAGGCCTTCGAGCGTGAAGACGACCGTGTCGCCCGAGGCAAAGCGCAGGCCAAGATTGGTGGTAATCAGCTCGTCCATGTCGCATTCCCCGGCAAAGCCGGCATCGCCGGGGGCATAATTGTCCAGCACATAGTCGACGAGGCTCTGGCCGGCGGCCCAGGTGTAGAGTTCAGGCGCCTCCAGCGCGGCCGCCTGATCGACCACCGCCTCGTAGTCGCCGATCCTGGCCGTGGCCACCCAGTCCTTGAACACCCTGCCCAAGGCCAGTTCCTCGCCGGTCCGGACGTCGATTATGAAGCTGTTGAAGTGGTTGTCGGGATGGGCGCCGCCGCACCAGGTGCTGCCGGATTCGGTCCAGCCGAGCACGGTCGGCGACAGATAGGCCAGCGCGATATTTTCGCCATCGAAATCGCCCAGCGAGCCACCATCCATGCTGATGCCGTAGCCGGAATAGCTGAACCCCGCATAGGCGGTGTTGAGGCAGGAAAAGGCGGCCAGGTTGATGGTGGCGTGGCGCGCGGCGAGGGCTCGGTTGACAGTCTCTGGCGAACTGCCATCAGCCAGGGCCACGATACGCGGAAAGGCAAAGACGCTGCGCGGATCGCTGACAAAGCGGAAGCTCGAGCCATCGAGCTGCTGCACCGGGCCTTCGGTCAGCGCCACATCCATCTTGGCGAAATCATAAGGGAAGGTCGCAGCCGTAAAGGGCGCGTAATTGGCATAGATCTGCATGAAGGCATCGGCCAGGCCCATCGGGCTGGCTTCAGTGCCGGCCGGCAGGGTGCGGCGACCGATTTCGGTCAGAGTGACATCGAGTGTCTTGCCGGGCTTGTCCGCGGGTGCCCAGCTGCCACTCAGCTGGCGGCCATCGGCGGAGATATCGAGCGACCACAGCCCGCCGATCGGGGGCTCGGTGACGGCGCCATCGGCATCGAAGATGCAGGTTGTTTCGCTGCAGGGCGCTTCCTCGGCCAGCTCGATCCTGTCGATGCCATCCCGATTGTGCAGCGGAATGTCGCCGCCCACCCGCAGATAGCTATAGCGCCCCGTCATCATGCCTTCCGCCGGATCGGTCAGCTCGACAATGATGTCGCTGCGCCCCAGCGTGCCCTTATAGGTAATGGCGTCGAGGGCCAGGACGGGCGTTGTGATCAACAGGATGGCGGCGACGATGAGCTGGCGCATGGATGGTTCCCCCTTTCGCCTCCTCTAGCATGTCCACCTGAACGCGTCCTGAATGGAGAGGACCCCCACCCAGCCTCCCCCTGAAGGGGGAGGAGCCGCACTGGGCCTGGGGCTGGACCGTGCCATACACTGGATCGGTCCCTCCCCCTCCCAGGGGGAGGTTAGGTGGGGGTTCGCCTGCTGCTCACGTGCTCGCGGCGCGAGCATTGGCCTGGGCCACCAGCTCGTCGGGGATATCGTCGAAGCTGGCATAGTTCATGTTGTAGAGCTTGGCGTAGAGGCCGTTCTTTTCCATCAGCTGGTCGTGGTTGCCGGTCTCGATCAGCTCGCCATTCTGCAGCACGATGATGCGGTCGGCGCCGCGGATGGTGGCCAGCCGGTGGGCGATGACCATGCCGGTGCGGCCCTTGAGCAGGGTCAGCAGCGCCTTCTGGATCTGTCGCTCGGTATAGGAGTCGATATTGGCCGTGGCCTCGTCGAGCACAAGGATCTTGGCGTCGGCCACCAGCGCCCGGGCGAAGCTCAGCAATTGCCGTTGCCCCAGCGACAGGTTGGAGCCGCGCTGTTCGAGAATGCTGTCATAGCCCTCGGGCAGGCGGGTGATGAAATCATGCGCGCCCACCGCCTTGGCCGCGGCGATGACATCGTCGAGCGTGGCAGAGGTCTTGTTGTAGCGGATATTGTCGAAGACGCTGCCGGTGAAGAGGAATGGCTCCTGCAGCACCATGGCGACCTGCTCGCCCAGCGATTCCTGGGTCACGTCGCGCACGTCGTGGCCACCCACCAGCACTGCGCCGGAGCTCACCTCGTAAAAGCGATGGACCAGCGACATGGCCGAGGTCTTGCCCGAGCCGGTCGGGCCGACCAGGGCAACCGTCTCGCCCGGATTGACCTTGAAGCTGACATTGCGGAGCACCGGCCGGTCAGCGGCATAGCCGAAGACCACATCCTTGAACTCGACCGAGCCGTCCATGTCGCGCGTCAGGGTCACGGCGTCGGGCTTGTCGTTGATCGAGGTCGGCACATCGAGCACTTCGGTAATGCGGCGACCCGAGGTCATGGCGCGCTGCATGATCGAATATTGCATGGTCAGCGAGCGGATGGGGTCGAAGAAGCGCTGGATATAGAAGATGAAGGCGACGATGACGCCGATCTCGAGGCTCCCATTGAGCACCAGCGAGCCGCCGACCACGACAACGATGGCCATGGCGACGCCGGTGAGGCTGTCGACGATCGGCACCATGACCTGGGCGAAGCGCGAGCCGGTGAGCTGGGTCTGGAGATTGTTGAAGGCCTTGTCGTCATAGAGGTCGAAATTGACCTTCTGGCGATCGAGGTTCTGCACGGTGCGCACGCCATTGATGCCCTCGGCCATGGCGCCGGCGGTGATCGAATTGGTTTCATGCGCCGCCCAGAAGGCGCGCTTGGCCGGTGGCAGCCAGAAGATGCGCACGATGAACAGGATGGGCATGGTGGAAAGGGTGAGCAGGCCCAGCCGGAAATCGAGCGTCAGCAGGACCACGACAATGCCGACCAGCAGCACCATGTCGCCGACCGACAGCACCGAGGTCTCGAGGAATTCCTGCATGGAATTAACGTCGCCCTGCAGTCGGCTCATCAGGCGGCCAACTTCGGTCTTGTCCATGAAGCTCAGCGATACGCGCTGCAGCTGGTTGAACATGGCGCGCCGCATGTCGAACAGCACATTCTCGGCCACCTGCCCCACCTGGCTTTCCTGGATCCAGGAGGCCGCGTAGTTGATGACGACCGCCACGGCAAAGGCGCCGACGGCCCAGGCCAGGTTGGTCGAATTGCCGCCCTGGGTCATGCCGCTGTCGATGGCGCGGCCGATGATCAGGGGAATAGCGAGCTGGGTGGCGGTGAAGACCAGCACGGCCAGCACCGACAGATAGATGCGCAGGCGATAGGGGCGCACGAAGGCCCAGATGCGCCGCACGGTCCTGGGGTCATAGGCCTTGCCGAAGATCTCCTCTTCGATGCGATGCGACCCCACGCTGGCGCGGGGCGGGCGCTGGCCCGGAAAGGCGGCAACTTCGCGGTCTTCTTCGTCGACGGCGCTCATTGGGCGGCGCTCCCGATCTCGATGTCGATATCCTCGGTGGGGCGGGTCTGCAGGTCGTAGAGCGCGCGATAGCGGCCGCCCAGCGCCAGCAGCTCCTCATGGCTGCCCTGCTCGATGATCTTGCCCTCTTCGAGGAACAGAATGGTATCGGCATGCAGCAGCGAACTCAGCCGGTGACTGATGACCAGGGTCACGCGATTGCTGGCATAGCGGCGGATGGCGCTGCGTATGCGGTGTTCGGTGCCCGCATCGATGGCGGCGGTGGAATCATCGAACACCATCACGGCAGGCTTGAGCACCAAGCTGCGCGCAATCGACAGGCGCTGGCGCTGGCCGCCCGACAGCGATACGCCGCGCTCGCCCACCACCGTGTCATATCCGGCCGGCAGGCCCATGATGTAATTGTGCAGCTGGGCGCTTTCGGCGGCCTTTTCGATCTTGGTTTCCTTGGACCAGGGATCACCATAGGCGATGTTGTTCTCGATAGTGGTGGTGAAGAGGAAGCTGTCCTGCTGCACCACGCCGACGGCGCGGCGCAGCGACTGCAGGCTCACCTTGCTGACATCCTGGCCATCGATGGTGATGCGGCCGCCGCTGACGTCGTAGAAGCGCGGAATCAGGTGGGCGAGCGTCGACTTGCCGCTGCCCGGGGCGCCGACAATGCCGATGGTCTGGCCGGCTCTGGCCTCGAAGCTGACGCCATCGAGCGTCGGATGGGTGGCGCCGGGATAGGTGAAGTGGACGTCCTCAAAACGCAGGGTGCCCTCGCTCACCTTGAGGTCGGGCACGCCCGGCGCATCGGCGATGGCCAAGGGTTCATCGAGAAAGGCGAAGAAGCGTTCGCCGCAGGTGGAGGCGCGGGCAAAGGAATTGACCATGAGGCCAAGCTGGCGCACCGGCATCTGCAGGATGGTCATGAAGGTGAGAAAGCTGGCCAGCGTGCCGACGCTCATCTCGCCGGCAATGACCTTGTTGCCGCCCACCCAGAGCACCAGCCCCATGGCGGCGAAGAAGGAAAAGGTCATGGCGCTGGTATTGCGCACGCGGATATTGACGCGATCATGCGCCAGGGCCAGGGCATCCTTTGACGCCGCATCGAACTTGGCCAGCTCGAAATCCTGCCCCGAAAAGGCGCGGACGACGCGGATGCCGCCCAGATTTTCTTCCATCACCCGGGTCAGGGCCGAGAGCTTCTGCTGCAGCGTCACCCAGGTGGCGCGCAGGGTCAGCTGCGCCACCGAGGAACGCCAGGCGACGAAGGGCACGAAGCTCAGCGCCAAAAGACCCAGCAGCACATCGGTGGTCAGCAGCATATAGGCGCCGACCCCGATCAGCACCGAGAGCAGCACCATGCGCACCTGGCCGGTGGCAAAGAACATGCGCACGCCGTCGAGATCGAGCAGGCCCATGGTGATCAGGTCGCCGGTATGGACCTTGTCATGGTAGGAATAGGAGAGGCGCTGCACCTTGTCGTAGAAGGCCAGCCGCAGCTCATAGCCGACATGGTGGCCCACCGATTCCGAATAGTAGTTCTGGATCAGGGTGAAAAAGCCGCGCGCAACCGAGACGCCCAGCAGGGTCATGGCGCTCCAGAACAAGGCCTGTTCGGCACCGGCGGCACCGGCCTGCAGGATGCCCTGGGCCTGGTCGACCGAATAGCCGAGCAGCCGCGGAATCAGCAATTGCAGCACCGAGGCGATGATGGTCGCGCCGATGGCAGCGGCGGCCTGCCAGGGGTGACGAAGCGATAAAAGGGTGATCCGCAGCAGCGGTCCCTGGCCCTTTCCGGCCTGGGCGGCGGCCACATGCGCCTGTGCGTCGCCGCGTGAATGGACGCGGCCAGCCTTATCGGTGGTCAAAGAAGTATCCAGACTTCAATAAATGTGTGGGTCCGAGCGGGCGAGGAGCCAACCGTGGCCCAGGCTCGGACAAATCAAACTCGCGCGACTAATCAACGCCCGTTCGCCCTACCATTCAAGGTTGAATCTGAGCAAAAAACGCAAAGAATAACGTTCTTATGACGCCCCGGCGCTACTGCGGGGCGTTGAGCTCGGGATAGATCACGGCCGAACATTGCCGGTTCTGCGCATCGAGCAGGGCCTGCTCGCCCGCTGTCACCATGCCGGTTTCAATGGCGTTCCAGAGCCCGTTGGTCTCGACGCCTTCCAGCCCGCATTGGCAATAGGTGGTGCAAAGACCCGGTGCCGTGCCACCCGCCTCGCAGGTCGACTGGCACGAGCGCAGGAAATCGGCGCTGCGCATGGCGACCTGCGGCTGGAACACGAGCGAGGCGGGATAGACCAGGCCCAAGAGGATCGGCTGGTGCACCAGATAGATCAAAAGGCTCCAGCGCCCGAGCCAGGCGAGGACGCCCGGCAGTCTCCCGGTTGGCGCGATGGCGGCAAGGCTCGGCGCCCATGCCGAAGCCAGCACCAGCCGCGTTGCGATCACACCCAGCAGCACGACCCCGAACCAGGGGAAGACCGGCACGAGATCATTGGTCGGCGGCGGCACCTGCCAGAAGCCGATCCAGGACCAGGCCTTTTCGTTGAACAGCGCATCGGAATAGACCAGCGGCAGCGCGATGACCACGGCGGCGACCCCGATGGCCAGCCAGAGCGGGGTGCGCACAAAGGCCAGGCCCATCAGGCTGAACAGGGCAATGGCATGCAGCACGCCGAAATAGACAAAGCTCTGCGGGAAGGCGAAGTACGTCGCGACGGTGATGGCCACGGCGCCAAGGACGACAAAGACCCAGCGTTTCCAGAAGCTGCGCCAGCGTATGGCCTGGCCATGCCCCAGCACCAGCCCGACGCCGACCAGGAACAAGAAGACCGCCAGTATGCTGCGCGCAATCAGCACCCATGCCGGGTCATAGCCCACGTCCGCCGCGATGAAGCGGAAGTAGCTGAGGTCCCAGCACAGGTGATAGGCCACCATGGCAATGATGGCAACGCCGCGGGCGATGTCGACAATGGCGAAGCGAGTACGACCCACGGTTTCACTCATCGCAAGCCCCCTCATCCGCCTTTCGGGCCCCTTCTCCCACGAGGGGAGAAGGGGGTTCGGTGGATGGCCAAAGAGTGGAGCTCACCCTCTCCCCTCGTGGGAGAGGGTGGATCGGCCGCAGGCCGAGACGGGTGAGGGGGCACATCATCAACCCGCCACCCTCGCCACCACCGCGAGGAAATCCTCGCCATAGCGATCCAGCTTGGCCTGGCCCACGCCGGGCAGGTTGAGCATGTCATGCGGGTGCCGTGGCACGGCGAGCGCCATGGCGCGCAGGGTGGCGTCGTGGAAGATCACATAGGGCGGCACGCCCTGGGCCTTGGCGATGCGCGTGCGCTCCTCGCGCAGGGCCTCGAACAGCGGCAGCGCATGGGGCGGAATGCTGGCGGCGCGCTCGAGCTGGCGGCGGACCTCGACGGTCTTTTTGGGCCGGTCCTTGCGCAGGGTCACAATGCGCTCGCGCTTGAACACGGCGCGGGCGCCCTCGCCCAGGGTCAGCGCGCCATGATTGGCGTGGTCGACCACGATCAGCCCCGCAGCGGTCAGTTGCCGGATCACCGATTGCCAGACCTTGGCGTCGAGATCGGCCCCCTGCCCGAACACGGCCTGGTTCTGGTGGCCGAAGCGCTCGACCTTTTCGGTGGCCTTGCCCATCAGCACGTCGATGACATGGGCGGCGCCAAAGCGCATGCCGGTGCGATAGATCGCCGCCAGCGCCTTGATGGCCGCTTCCGTGCCGTCCCATGATTCCACGGGCGACCGGCAGGTATCGCAATTGCCGCAATTGCCGGGATGGGCCTCGCCGAAATGGTTGAGGATGGCCTTGCGCCGGCATTCGGCGGTCTCGCAAACGCCGAGCAAAGCATTGAGCTTGCCGTGTTCGACCCGCTTGATCTCGTCGGGCGCATTGCCTTCGTCGATCATGCGCCGACGCTGCACCACATCGGCCATGCCATAGCTCATCCAGGCATCGGCAGGCTGGCCGTCGCGCCCGGCGCGGCCGGTCTCCTGGTAATAGGCCTCGATGGAGGCCGGCAGGTCCATATGCGCCACATAGCGCACGTCGGGCTTGTCGATGCCCATGCCGAAGGCCACCGTCGCCACCATGCAGATGTTTTCCTCCTTGAGGAAAGCATCCTGGTTGGCATTGCGCCGTTCGGCCGAAAGGCCGGCATGATAGGGCAGAGCCGGAATGCCCTTGCCGCTCAGCCACTCGGCGGTGTCCTCCACCTTGGCGCGGCTCAGGCAATAGACGATGCCCGAGCTGCCCTTGTGGGCCGCGAGAAAGGCCAGCAATTGCTCGCGTGCCTTGTCCCGCTCGACGATGGAATAGGAAATATTGGGCCGGTCGAAACTGGTGGTGAAGACGACCGCAGCGTCCAGCCCCAGCCGCTCGATGATGTCGTCGCGCGTGGTCGGGTCCGCCGTCGCGGTCAGCGCGATGCGCGGCACGCCGGGAAAGAGTTCGGTGAGTTTGCTGAGCTCGCGATATTCGGGGCGGAAGTCGTGGCCCCACTGGCTCACGCAATGGGCCTCGTCGATGGCAAAGAGCGCTATATCGATGCCCGAGAGCATATTGGCAAAGCCCGGCGTCGCCACCCGCTCGGGCGCCACATAGAGCAGGTCCAGCTCGCCCCGCCGCAACTGGCCGCGCACTTCAGAGGATTCTTCGGCCGTCAGCGATGAGTTCAGCGCAGCCGCGGCGACACCGGCCTGGCGGAGGGCCTCGACCTGGTCGCGCATCAAGGCGATCAGCGGCGAGATGACGATGCCGACGCCGGGCCGGCAGATGGCCGGAATCTGGTAGCACATGGATTTGCCGGCGCCGGTGGGAAACAGCACCACCGCATCGCCGCCGCCAACCAGGTGATCGACGACCTCGGCCTGCTGGCCGCGGAAGCTCTTGTGGCCGAAAACGTCGCGCAGCACCGCAAGCGGATCGCGCGGCATGGCCGGCGCGCCGCTGCTGAACAGATTCCATGCCGATTCAAGCGTGCTCACCCCGCCCTTGGATCACAGGGGCGGGGTGAGCCGCAAGGCGGCACAAATCAAGTGTCGGCGCTATCCACCGACGATCTCTCCGCCATTGGGGTGCAGGACCTGTCCCGAAAGGTAGGAGCTTTCGTCACAGGCGAGGAACAGGTGGCAGGTGGCCACTTCATTGGGCTGGCCTGCCCGCTTCATCGGCTGGGTCGAACCGAATTCGGCAACCTTTTCGGCGTCGAATGTCGCCGGAATGAGGGGCGTCCAGATCGGACCCGGCGCCACGGCGTTCACGCGAATTCCCTTGTCGGCCAGGTTGGCTGACAGCGCCCGCGTGAAGGCGACAATGGCGCCCTTGGTGGAGGAATAGTCCAGCAGCGTGGGCGAGCCGCGATAGGCGGTAACCGATGTCGTGTTGACGATCGAGGCGCCCTTGCCCAGATGCGGCATGGCCGCTTGCGTCAGGTAGAAATAGCCAAAGAGGTTGGTCTGGAAGGTGTGCTGCAGCTGCTCGGCGGAGATGTCGGTGATCTCCTCCTGCGGATGCTGCTCGGCCGCGTTGTTGACCAGCACGTCGAGCTTCCCGAACTGCTCGATGACCTTGCCCACGACATTGTCACAGAACGCCTTCTCGCCGATATCGCCACGGATCAGCAGCGCCTCGCGGCCTTCCGCCTTGACGGCGTCGGCGGTGATCTTGGCGTCCTCGGTCTCCTCGAGATAGACCAGCGCCACCTCCGCACCCTCGCGGGCAAACAGCACGGCGCAGGCCCGGCCGATGCCGCTGTCGCCACCGGTTATGATGGCGACCTTGCCGTCCAGCCTGCCATTGCCAGGAAATTTCGGCATATATTCAGGCTTGGGATGCATCTCGGTTTCCCGGCCTGGCTGATGGTCCTGCTCCTGGGGTGGATTGATCTTCTTGGCGGCGGACTCGGCCATCTTGCGGCTCCTCATGCACGTGGTTGTCTGGCGCTGCTTGCCAGAGAGCAAAGGGTGAGGCCGGAACGGGTGGGATAAGGGCTCGGCTGCCATTTCGTTGGCCGGACGGGAAACCGGAAAAACCTGTCCGTTCCCTATGCCACCATGTCCGGTTGACGCATCCCGGCCTCGTGTAGAGCCAATCGCTGGGGGGAGGGATTGGTTCCTTCACCTTTCTTCGCCTCCCCATGAAGGGGCGACGTCAGCGCAAGGGCTTGCTCAGAAAAGGCGAGCCGCGCCGCACGAAGCGCCAGGGAGTCTCGGCACCCTTGGTGATGCCAATGCGCGGGCCAGTCGCGATGTCGTGGCTTGCCTCCGCCGGCAGCAGCTCGAACGGCGGCGCATCGAGCGGCAGGCCGTTCTGGCCGATATCGATGCCCAGCGCCTGGCACAGCTTGCCGGGGCCCGAACACAGCTGGCGCTCGGCGACGCCGCCGCGGCGCTCATGCATGAGCTCGACGCCGTGCATGGGCTCCAGCGCCCGGATCAGCACGGCACTGCCGGGCTGGCAGACAAAGTTGAGGCACCAGTGAATGCCGTAGATCTTGTAGACATAGGCGTGGCCGGGCGGCCCGAACATGGCCTGGTTGCGCAGGGTGGGCCCGTTGAAGCTGTGCGAGGCGGGATCGGCCTCATCATAAGCCTCGACCTCGACCAGCGGGCCACCGGCACCATTGACGAGCAGGGTCACGCCGATGAGATCACGCGCGACATCGGCGACGGGGCGGTCGAAGAAGTGGGGCGTTAACATCGACATCTGCGCGTGTTGTCCCGCAGCCGCCAAACCAACCGCGTCACGTCAATCCACCCGGCCCCGTGCTTCCACCGTCACCGTTTCCACCACTGCATCCTTGCTGATCAGCGTCACCCTGTCGAACAGGTTACTGACCACACAGGCATGGTTGGGAATGATGCGGAGCTTGTCGCCGATCTTGGGCTTGCTGGCGCAATTGCTGAGATCAATCGTGCCATGCTCCTCGCTCAATCCCACGATCACCGCTTCGGGATAGGCCTCGATCAGGCCGAAGCCGGTCAGGCCCAGCGTGTCGCTGGTCAGCGCCTTGGAGCCGGCATCGATGATGGCGCGGTTCTCGGTGGGGCGGCTTACCACCGTGGCCAGTACCGTCAACGCGCAATCGTCGAAGGTGCCGACGCCCTTGGCCACCTGGTAGCGGTCCATATAGATATAGGTGCCCGGCCGGTGCTCGGTGGCGGCGGTCACCTTATGGGCGCGCCAGATATCGGGCGTGCCGCCATTGGAGACGATCTCGGGCACAAGGCCCGCCGATGTCAGTGCCAGCTTGGCGGCCGCCAGCCAGGCGGCATTGGCCTCGACCTGGCCGGCAGCCGGATAGGTCATCAGCCCGCCAAAGCGCAGGCCCGGCGACTTGGCGATTTTCTCGGCCAGCGCCCAAGCCTGGGCCGGCGTCTGCACGCCGCAGCGGCCCATGCCGGTATCGCATTCCACCAGCACAGTCAGGGGCACCGGCGCGGTGGCAAAGGTGGCGGAAAGGCCGTCGACGGTTTCGGGACTGTCGGCGGTAACGCTGATATGCACGCGCTCATGCAGCGCCTTGAGGCGGGCCAGCTTGGCGGCGCCGATGATATTGTAGGGCAGGAAGATTTCGGTAATGCCGGCATCGGCGAAGACTTCCGCCTCGCCCAGCTTCTGCACGGTGATGCCGACGGCGCCCAGTTCCATGGCGCGCCTGGCGAAGCGCGGCAGCTTGTGGGTCTTGATATGCGGGCGCAGCTTGAGGCCATGCTTGTCGGCATAGGCCTGCACGCGCTGCAGATTGGCTTCGACACGATCAAGGTCGATCAGCACGGCAGGCGTATCGAGTGCGGCGATATCGGTCATTTGGCCCTCAGCACGTCGTCGACAAAGCGCAGATTGCCGGCGGTCAGCCCCGCATCGACCGGCAATACAGTACCGGTAATACCCGAGGATGCATCGGAACAATAGAAGACGGCTGCATTGGCGACCTCGGATGGCAGCACCATGCGCCCGAGCGGATAGTGCGGCAGCACGTTGTCGAGCAGGGTCGGATCGGCTTCCAGCCGATGATCCCAGGCCGGGGTACGCACCGAGCCGGGGCAGATGACATTGGCCCGCACCCCCTGCCCGCCGCGTTCCACGGCGATAGCCTTGGCATAGGCGACGAGCCCCGCCTTGGCCGCCGAATAGGCCGGGTTGCCGTAGTGGCCCAGCGCATTGACCGAGGAGATGAAGACCAGGCTCCCCTTGCCGCGCCGGGCCATGGCGGCGACGATGGGGTCGGTCATGGCATAGGCGCCGGAGAGGTTGATGGCGAGTTCGGAGGCCCAGACCTCGTCGTCGAGATGATGGAGGATTTCCGCCCGGGTGAAGCCGGCATTGGAGACTACCGCATCGGGCGCGCCGAACTCAGCCAGGTGGCGCTCGATGGCCGCCCTCGTGCCCTTGGGGTCGGCCTGGTCGAAGAGAATTTTGCCGGCCAGATCAAGGCCTTCTAGCATTCCGGGCTCGCGGTCGGCACCGATGACTGCGGCCCCCGCCTCGCGAAAACTCCGCACCAGCGACTGGCCGATGCCGCCACCGGCGCCGGAGATGAGCACGGTCTTGCCGTCGAGGCGGAAGGGCGAGGTCATGTCAGGGATCCTTGTAGGCGACGCATTCGATTTCGACCTTGCAGTCGACCATCATGTGGCTCTGGACGGCGGCGCGGGCGGGTGGGTTGTCGCCGAAGTAGCTCTTGTAGACGGCGTTGAAGCTCCAGAAGTCACGGGGGTCGTCGAGCCAGACGCCGCAGCGGACGACATGCTCGAGGCCATAGCCGGCCTCTTCGAGAATTGCGATGAGATTTCTGATGGTTAGGTGGGTCTGGTCGACGATGCCGCCATTGATGATCTCACCATCCTTCATGGCGACCTGGCCCGACACGAAGAGGAAACCGCCAGCCTCGACGGCGCGGGCGAAGGGCAGGTTCTGGCCACCAGCACCGGATTTCTCCGCCCCATAACGCTTGATCGGCATTGGCATACTCCTGTGGTGATTTTTGAAAGCCAGTTTCGTCAATTGGCACTTTACCGTGCCCAAAACGCCTTTTCGTCAGCAAATTGCGGTCGGAAATGTAAATTTCTTACGTGATCGACCGACCAAGCCTATGCTAGCCTGATCAGGCTGCGCTTGCAGCACGCTGCCGCTTTTCGTGTCATTTGCTGCGAGATTTCTCGTGCGTGTCTTTACCGCTGCCCTCGCCACCGAGACGAATACCTTTTCGCCCATCGCCATCGACAAGCGCGCCTTCGAGGCGTCGCTTTACGCCAAGCCCGGCGAGCACCCCGCGACGCCGACGCTCTGCACCGCGCCGATCACGGTCGGCCGCGAGGTCTGTGCGCAGGAGGGCTGGACGCTGATCGAGGGCAGTGCGAGTTGGGCCGATCCGGCGGGCCTGGTCGCCCGCACCACGTTCGAGGAATTGCGCGACGAAATCCTCGACCAGTTGCGCGCCGCGCTGCCGGTCGACGGGGTGGTGCTGGGCCTGCATGGTGCGATGGTGGCGCAGGGCTATGACGACCCCGAGGGGGATTTCCTGTCGCGCGTCCGCGACATCGTCGGGCCGGACGTGCTGGTCTGCGCCGAGCTCGACCCGCACAGCCACCTCACCGCCCGGCGCGTGGCGGCAGCCGACTTCTTCGTGGTGTTCAAGGAATTTCCCCATACCGACTTCGTCGACCGGGCGCGGGACCTGTGGGCCATTGCGGTGCGGACGCTGAAACACGAGATCGCGCCCGTCATGTCGGTATTCGACTGCCGGATGATCGATGTGTTCCCCACCTCCAAGCAGCCGATGCGCGGCTTTGTCGACAAGCTCTATGCCCTCGAAAAATCCGAGCCGGGCCTGCTGTCGCTATCGGTCATCCACGGCTTCATGGCCGGAGACGTGCCGGAAATGGGCACCAGGGTGATCGCCGTCACCGATGGCGACGCTGCAAAGGGTGCGGCGCTTGCCGAGACGCTGGGGCGCGAGCTCTTTGCCATGCGCGGCACCTTCATGGTCAGCCAGGTGGACGAGACGGTCGCGGTCGATGCCGCCCTTGCCGCGCCGCGGGGGCCGGTCGTAATCGCCGATGTCTGGGACAATCCCGGCGGCGGCACGGCGGGCGATGCCACCGTGATCCTGGCCGAACTGATCGCGCGCGGCGTGACCGATGTCGCAGTCGGCACGATCTGGGATCCGATCGCGGTGCAGATCTGTTTCGCGGCCGGCGAAGGGGCGGAGATCCCGCTGCGCTTCGGCGCCAAATCGGCGCCCTTCACGGGCAATCCCATCGACAAGCGCGTCACGGTCCAGCGCCTCGTCCGCAACGCGGAAATGCGCTTCGGCGACAGCTTCGCGCCGTTTGGCGATGCGGCATGGATCAGCTTTGACGGGATCGACGTGATCCTCAACTCGACCCGGGCGCAGAGCTTTGATCCGTCGCTGTTTTCGGCCATGGGGATCGAGCCGAAATCGCGGAAGATCCTGCTGATCAAGTCGACCAACCACTTCTACGACAGCTTTTCCAGGATTGCCTCCGAGATCGTCTATTGCTCGGCGGGCAAGCCCTATCCGAACCGGCCGGCCGAGACCGACTACCGCAAGGCGCGGCGGGATATCTGGCCTATGGTGGAGGATCCCTGGGCTAGAACAGGCTGACCTTTTCGCCGGCGCGCAGGCGGTCGGCGATGGCCTGGCATTCCTGGGTGAGCTCTGCATAATTGGCATCAATGCAGGCCTGCATGGCCTCGCCATAGGCGACCCCGTCACACCAGATCTCGGCATCGTCGCCGCAGGATTGCGACAGCTCCCAGACGGAGACGGCCATGGCCTGCCCGGTGGTGAGCAGCATGATGGTGGCGAGATAGAGGCTTTTGCGCATGTCGATTTTCCCAGCGGCTCCGGGCCGCTGGATGACTACGCATGGCGGGGTGAATTGGCTCACCCCGCGCCGAGTTTGCGGCACCTTCGCGCCATGCGGGCTCAACACCCCCACCTAACCTCCCCCTGAAAGGGGGAGGAACAGATCGCGTTTGGGCTCGATCTTGCCCCACCGCCGGGCAGCTCCTCCCCTTCCAGGGGGAGGTTGGGTGGGGTCTTCTTACTCCGCAGCCCAATTCCCATACATGATCGGCATTGTGCCCACGAGCGCCTTGAAGCGGTCCCAGCTCTTGCGCTCGGGCAAGGTCCAGCCGGCTTCGGCGATGGCCGAGAGACGCGGGAAGACCAGGCGGTCGAAGATGGCGCGGTCGGTCATGCTCTCGCTCCAGATGCAGGCCTGGATGCCGAGCAGGTGCTTGAGGCCCTGTTCGGAAAAGCCGGCGCGGGCCTCGAATTCGTAGGTTTCCTGCGGGCCGGACCAGCCGGCCCAGCCGGCGCCCGGCTCAGCCCAGGCGACGCCATTGGCCATGTCGAGATAATAGCGCTGGCCGGGGGAGACGACGATGTCATAGCCCCGCTCGGCCAGGGCGGCGTTGATCTCGACATTGCGCCAGCCGATGACGAAGGCCTTGTCCTTGTCGACGGCATCGCCATGCGCGGCCTCTTCCCAGCCGCCGGTAATGGCGCCCTTGGACGCGATATAGTCGTGCACGCGGCGGATGAAGGCGGCCTGGATCAGCGCGGTGGGCGAGCCCTCGATCTCGTCGGCGCCGTGATGGTTGCCGAGCTGGTTATACTGCGCCTCGTGCTTCTTGCGCATTTCCGGGCCGGACAGCTTTTCGATCATGTCGAGCGCTAGTGGCGAGCCGGACCAGGCCGCCAGCGGCACTTCGTCGGCGCCGAGATGGAAGATGCCGGCGGGGAACAGCTCGAGCACTTCGTCGACGATGGTCTCGACGAATTTGTAGACCGGCTCATAGGCCGGGTTGAGGCTGTTGTTGGGGAAGCCCTGGACCGACTGGTATTCCCCGGTTTCGGCCGGATCGCGCAGTTCCGGCAGGGCCTGCAGGGCCGCATAGAAGTGGCCGGGCATGTCGATCTCGGGGATCACGGCGACGGCGAGGCTATCGGCCAAGGCGACGATCTGGCGGATGACGGGCTTGGAATAGTAACCCCCGGTCGGCTGCGGGCCGGAGCCGAGCAGCGGCGGCAGGGCCTTGCCATGGCCGCGCCAGGCGCCGATCTCGGTCAGGGCGGGATAGGCGTCGATCTCGACCCGCCAGGCCTCGTCCTCGCTCAGGTGCCAGTGGAACTTGTTGAGCTTGTTCCAGGCCATCAGCTTGATCAGCCGGCTGACTTCGGCGCCGGTATAGAACTGGCGCGCCACATCGAGATGGCAGCCGCGATAGGCAAAGCCCGGCTCGTCGGCAATGGTGCCGCCGGTGGGGAAAACGAAGGTCTGCGGATGCTGCTTGGCGCCGCGCAGGATGTGGCCCAGCGTCACGAGGCCATAGAACATGCCCTGCCGGGTCGTGGCCTCGACAATGGCTGCGTCCTCGGCGAAATGAACCTCATAGGCTTCGGCACCGAGGCCATCCTTGTAGCGGATGGTGACCGGCATGCCGGCCTCGGAGGCGGGGCGAACAATGGCCTCGACAGCAAAGAGATCATCGACCAGGCCGGCAAAGGCCGCGGCGGCACGGCCCGCATCGGTGCCCTCGGGCTTGAGGTCGAGGCCGGGCGGGGCAATGCGGGCGCCGGTGGTGGCGACCGATTTGGGCCAGGGAATGATCGATACGGCGACCGGCGCCTTGGCCGGGACCGGGAATTTGGCCGCGCCCTTGAGCAGCGGCGAATTGTGTCCCTTGGCCTGGGTCGGGGTGGTGGCCAGCGTCACGATGGTGCCGTCGGCCAGTACGACATAGGCGGCATTGGCGCCGTCGCTCCAGTGGCGCAGGCCATAGGACAGGCCGCGGGCCGTGGACGTCCAGGTCTGGCCCGGCTGCAGCACGAAGCCGTCGGGCGGCGCGATCAGCGTGTGGTTGGAGAGGCGCTTGAGCAGCTTGCCGTTTTCGAGCGTCGCATGCGGATCGATGCGGGCCGGCCCGGAAAAGCCGAGCTGGAAACCGCTGACCGGACTATCGCCCGTATTGGTCAGCTCGATGCCATAGCCAAGCGGGGCGTCATCCTTGGCAGGGGTCCAGGTGGTGACGAGGGAGAAGGACGTGGTCATGAAAGCTCCGGCAAAGACAAGTTGTGAGTGGCGTACCCCCACCTAATCTCCCCCTGGTAGGGGGAGGAACTGATCGCGTGTTGGGCGAGATCACGCGCCAACCACAATGCTGTCCCTCCCCCTTCTTCAGGGGGAGGCTAGGTGGGGGTCTTTTCGAGTACGCGGAACATCAATCCCCCAAGGGCTGGGCGTCGTCGCCGTCGCGGTTGACGACGAGCTGGTGCTTGATGCGGCGCATGGAGGCCACGGCGGAGGGGCCGAGGCGAGTGGCGACCGTCTGGGCGAGGACGTCGACGGTGGCGAGAAAGGCGTAGCGGCCCGGGGTCGGCCGCAGGATATCGGTGTTCTCGTGCCAGTTGACCGGCAGCAGGATGTCGGACTGCGCCGAGACCATGGAGGCCGAGCGGGTGATGACGATGCGCGTCAGGCCATATTCCCCCGCCACGGTCAGCGTCTTGGCGAGCTGGGCATTGTTGCCCGAGAGCGAGAAGGCGACGATGACGGTGCCCGGCGGGGCGGCGGCGGCGCGCATCATCTGCAGCTGATGATCGTCGGTGGAGGCGACCTTGAGGCCGAGGCGGAATAGCCGGGTTTCGATTTCCCCCGCCATCATGGAGGAGGCGCCGCCCGAGCCGAAGGCCAGCACGAAGCTCGATTTGACGAGGCTTTCGGCGGCCCGCTCGACGGCGGCGAAATCGAGATGGTCGAAGGTTTCGTAGATGATGGACTGGATGCCGTTGACGACACCCTGGGCGATCTCGTGGACGCTGGACGGACCGGTGGCGGGTGCGAAATAGCGCTGGCCGACGAAGCGCGACTGCGCCAGCCGCACCTTGAAATCGGCATAGCTGTCACAGCCCAGGCGCCGGCAGAAGCGGGTGACGGTGGGCGGGGAAACCTCGGCATGGGAGGCCAGGTCGACAATGCTCATCTTGAGCACGCTGTCGACATCGGCCAGCACGATTTCAGTCAGCGCGCGTTCGGAACGGGTAAACTCGTTCTTCTCGGTCTGCAGCAGCCCGACGATGTCCAGCATGGCCCCTCCTCAGGCGGTCCTACGGCGCTAGTAGACCGCCAGACCGGCCTGGTCAAAGAGGTGGACCTGCTCGGTGGCGAAGCCGATCTTGAGCGGGGTGCCCTCGGGAACGTCCGGATCGCCCTCGAAGAGGCCGATGAAGTTCTCGCCACCCGGCAGGGTGGCATAGGTCACGGTGTGGATGCCCAGATGCTCGACGATATTGGGCGTGACGGTGAGAGCGAAATCGCCCTCGCCCAGGCGCAGGTGCTCGGGGCGGATGCCGACGGTGACCGATTGCCCGGCAACGGACCGCGACTGCCGCGGCAGCGCGATCGTGCCCAGGGCGCCCAGATCCACCGTGACGGTGGTGCCATCGGCAGCCGTCACCTTGCCACCGATGAAGTTCATCTTGGGCGAACCGATGAAGCCGGCAACGAAGAGATTGTCGGGACGGTGATAGAGATCGAGGGGCGAACCGACCTGCGAAATGGTGCCGGCATCGAGCACCACGATCTTGTCGGCCATGGTCATGGCCTCGACCTGGTCATGGGTGACGTAGATCATGGTGGAGCCAAGGCGCTTGTGCAGCTCCATGAGCTCGATGCGCATTTCCGAGCGCAAGGCGGCGTCGAGATTGGACAGCGGCTCGTCGAAGAGGAAAATCTTGGGCTGGCGCACGATGGCGCGGCCGATGGCGACGCGCTGGCGCTGGCCGCCGGAAAGCTGGCCGGGGCGATGCTGCAGGCGGGACTCAAGCTGGAGCACCTTGGCGGCAGCGCCGACGCGCTCGTCGACCTGGGCCTGGGGCAGCCGCTCGACGCGCAGCGGGAAGGCGATGTTTTCGTAGACGCTCATATGGGGATAGAGCGCATAGGACTGGAAGACCATGGCGATGCCGCGCTGGACGGGAGGCAGGTCGTTGACGACCCGGCCGCCGATCTCGATCTCGCCGCTGCTGACATCCTCGAGGCCGGCAATCATGCGCAGCAGGGTGGACTTGCCGCAGCCGGATGGGCCGACAAAGACCACGAATTCACCCTCGGTCACCTCCAGGTCGATGCCCTTGATGATACGGGCTTCGTTGAAGCTCTTTTCGAGGTGCTTGAGGCTGAGCTGAGACATGGCGGTTCTCTCCGGGCGGCGGGACCAATCCCGCGGGCGGGGTCAAAGATTGCCGCCGCCCTGGTGCGGGCGGCGGCGAGGTCGGAGGACGACCTTACTTGTACTGCTCGAGTTCGCCGGCAGCCTTGGTGAGGGCTTCCTGCGGCTCAGCGGCGCCGGTCACGACGGACTGGACCATTTCGATCATCACGTTCTGCAGGCCGATATAGTCGGTCAGCAGCGGCTCGGGACCACCGAATTCGATACCGTCGAGGAAGGGCTTCCAGTACGGGGTTTCGGCAACCAGCTCATCGGAGTGGATCGGACGGAGCGGGGTCAGGCCCTGGGCCATTTCAGCATCCCACTGGCGTTCGCCATCGGTGATGAACTTGGCAAGGCTGGTGGCCTGCTCTTCAACGCCGGTGCCCTTGAAGATGGCCAGCGAGTCGGTGATCAGCAGCGTGCCGGGACCCTTGGCATCGGGGCCGAGCGGAAGCGGGGCGACACCCCAGTTCATGCCGGCTTCTTCAGCGCGCAGGGCAGCACCGACGCTGGCTTCGATCATGGCAACGCCACCGTCGAGCCAGATGGCGCGGACTTCGTTCTGCTCATAGGCGGTCGGGCCTTCTTCGGAATAGGGCACGATGTCCTTGAGGGCGGTGAGGGCGGCCAGAACCTGCGGGCTGTCCATGACGATATTGCCATCGGAATCGATGATCAGGCCGTCATTGGTGTAAACCCAATGGAGGAACTGGTGCATGGTGTTGTCGAAGGTCTTGGCGACAAGGCCATAGCCGGCCGCATCGGTGTTCTCGGTGATCTGCTTGGCGAAAGCGATCTTTTCTTCCCAGGTGGCGGGGGGAACTTCGGGGTCGAGGCCGGCGGCTTCGAACAGGTCCTTGTTCCAGAACAGCGCCTTGGTGGAGAAAGCCACCGGCACGCCCCACTGGGTGCCGTCGAAGGTGACGGTCTCGGGGACGAAGTTGTAGTAGGACGCCTTTTCCTCGTCGGTCATCGGCACGGGAACGATCAGGTCGTTCTGGGCGAACTGCTTGAGGGTGCGCGAGCCGACATAGGCCAGCGAGACCGGCGTGCCGGCAGCGGCGAGCGTGGTCACCTTGTCCTGGCACTGGCCCCAGCCGACGACTTCGGGAGCGACCTTGAAGCCGGGATTGGCGGCTTCCCATTCGGCAAAGTATTCCGCATAGCCGGCGGTCAGCTCGTCACCGCAGTTGATGAAGGTGATTTCCTTGACGTCCTGGGCCAGGGCGGCCGGCGCGGCGCTGGCCAGGGCCAGCAGCGACACGGCAAAAAGTCCGGTAGTTTTTATCACGTTTAGTCTCCCTTGGTGTGCGACCCGATCGGGTGCGCTTCTCCGGGCTGGGGCTGGCTGGCCCCGTGCCCAAAATCCTACTGCTTGATTGCCCCGGCCGTGAGCCCGGCCACAAGGTAACGTTGCAGGAATACGATGACGACCATGACCGGCAGCACGCCCACGAAACTGGCGGCCATCAGCTCGTTCCAGATCACCTCCTGCTTGCCGAAGAAGGCGAAGAGCCCGATCGGCAGCGGCATGAATTCGGATTTGGAATTGAAGGTCAGGGCGAAGATGAACTGCTGCGCATAGGCGCCGATGAAGGTCATGATGGCGACCACGACGATGCCCGGCATGGCCAGCGGCAGGATGACCCGGCGCAGGGTATAGAGGCGGGATGCGCCATCGACCCAGGCGGCTTCGTCCAGCTCCTTGGGGATGCGGATCATATAGGTGCGCAGCAGCCAGATGGACGAGGGGATGAGGAAGGCGGCGCCGGGGACGATCATGGCCCAATAGGTGTTGAGCAGGCCCAGGCTTCGCATCAGGCGGAACAGCGGGATGAGCAGCACGGCGCCCGAGAACATGTTGACCGCGAGGAACCCGCCCAGCATGAGGCCGGCGCCATTGAACTGGAAGCGGGCGAAGGCATAGGCGGCGGGCACCACGACGATGACCACGACAATGGTCACGATCGAGGAGATGAAGAAGGAATTGAAGATATAGAGGCCCAGGAGAGGCACGCTGTCCCACATGCGGATATAGGCGTCGAAGGAGCCATTGCTGGGCCAGAAGCTGTAGGGCGTCGAGAACAGCAGTGCGAGCGGCTTGAGCGAGACGAGGAAGCCTTCGATGAAGGGCGCCAGCACGAAGAACAGGAAGACGGCCAGCCCGGCATAAAGGCCCAGGGCCTCGTACCAGCGATAGCGGTCGATCATCGGCTTGGTGCTGCGCAGCTTGAACTTGGGCCGGACGATGGCGGGGCTATCAACGGCTGCCACTTCGGTGGTGCGGGCGACGTCGCTCATTTGGCTTCTCCCTGCGAAAGTTTGCGCACGGCGCGGAAGTAAACGATGCAGAAGATCGAGACGAAGATGCAGATGACCACGGCGCGGGCGGCGCCTTCGCCATATTTGCGGCTGCCCATGGCGGTCTTGTAGGTGTCGATGATCATCGTGGTGGTGGAGCCCGAGGGCCCGCCCTGGGTCAGGATCCAGATGATGTCGAAGGAATTGAAGGTGGCGATGAGCGAGAGCAGGCTCATGGTCAGCACGGCCGGGATCATCAGCGGCAGGGTGATGCGGCGGAAGCGGTAGAAGCGCCCTGCCCCGTCGGTCCAGGCGGCCTCGTGCAGATCGCGCGGAATGGACTGCATGGCGGCCAGGAAATAGATGGTGACCATGGGCACGCCGATCCACACGTCGGTGACGATGGTGGCCCAGAAGGCGGTGTCGCCATAGGCCAGCCAGGCGACCGGGCGATCGATGACGCCGAAATTCTGCAACAGGCCGGAAATCATGCCGAACTGGCCGTTATACATCCAGCCCCACATGAAGATGCCGATGGCCATGGGCACGACCCAGGGCGGCATGATCAGGATGCGGAACAGCGTCTGGCCGGGAATGGCGGCATTGAGCAGCACGGCGCCGCACATGCCGATCACCATCTTCATGCCCACCGAGAGCATGGTCCAGATGAAGGTGCGGATGATCACCTCGGTGAAATTGCCGGCGGTGAAGATGCGCAGGTAATTGGCCCAGCCGACAAAATCGTAATCGGGGCGCAGGGAGGCGTTAGTGAAGGAGAGGATGAAGGTGTCGACCAGCGGATAGGCGACGATGATCAGGATATAGATCAATGCCGGGGCCAGCAGGGCCAGGGCGAACATTACGGCGCTACGGCTGCTGGTCATGGGCCTATCCCTCAGTTCGCTCGCCCGAGGGCGGCGTCGAATTGCTGCCAGATCGGGGTCATGTCGATGACGGATCGGGTCCGCATGGCCTGATCCATGGTGAGGGCCAGAAGGCCCGCCTCGAGAGCGTCGGTCACCGATACGGGGAGCGGCACGCCTTCGAGCATATGCTTGAGAATGTCCTCGGCCATCTGCTCGTCAGCGCCATAGTGCTGACTGAGGCCGCTGGTCTTGTAGGTGGTGTCGACCAGGCGATCGGAGGTGCGGCTGTCGGTGACGCGCAGGAAATTGCGGATGAAGTCACCCTCGGCCATGCCCTTGGCGCCCATCACGGCAAAGCGGCGGAAATCGTCGGGGACATTGAGATTGGTGTGAAAGCTCAGGGCGGCACCGTTTTCGTACTGCACCATGGCGGTCTGGAAATCGATGATGTCGCCGTCGCTGTCGAAGACCTTGTCGCTGCCCATCCAGCCGGCCGGCTTGCGATGGTAGACTTCCATGTCGTTGATGCCGAGATTTTGCGGCGCATTGGCCGGCACGAAGGTGCGGCGGCCGCCAAAGCTCGAGACATATTGCGGCCGGCAGCCCATGACCCCGTTATAGAGATCGAGGTCGTGGCAGCACTTTTCCAGCATGAAGCTGCCCGAATAGCGCTCGTAGCGGCGCCAGTCGCGCATGAAGAAGGCGCCGTGATAGGGCGGGATATGCTCGGAGGCCTCGATGGAGGTGACGTCGCCGAGCAGGCCATCGGCCTGGGCCTGCCGCAGGTCGACATAGAGCGGGGCATAGCGCAGCACGAGGCCCACCATGACATTGTCCGAGCCATACTGGGCAATGAGCCTAGCCAGCTCCATGGTCTCGTCGACCGTGGTCACCACCGGCTTTTCGGTGAAGATCTTTTTGCCACGCTCCAGACCAATGCGGATGTGCTCGAGATGGAGATGGTTGGGCGAGCCCACCATCAGCAGATCGAGCTCCTCGCTGTCGAGCATCGCCTCGAGCGAGCCATAGGACTTGCCGACCGATACGCCGTGCTCGGTGGCATAGGGCAGGCCGGCGGGAGCGGGATCGACATAGCCGGCAATCGTGAAGTCAGGCCTGGCCAGGGAGAAGACCCGAGCCAGATATCCCAGACGATAACCAAGGCCGATAATGCCGACGCGCATGCTGTCCATACCCTGCTGAAGATCGCCAATCTCTTTCGGATTGGTCGGGAATTCTGTAAACGATTTTCAAGACTAGGATCGTTCCGAAAGCAATGTCAACACGAATCCGGTCCACATTCAATACCAATTTAAACCACCCGCCGACTTTGCTCAAAGCAGCGCCATTTTGCTGAATATCTGGGCGTTTGTATCGTGTTCGATGCCGGCTCGGGTGTGGACAAACTCTCCGGAAACGGGCAGCATGTTCAGATTGGTATTCATCTGGGCTCCACTGGTTGGTTTCATCCAGATTTCACCAATGAAAATATGAAACACAATTGGCGCAGGGCCGATAGCGGCGCCGCGCCGCCGCCCTGCGAACCGCGAGAGCCCTGATGAGCAGCACCAATCCCTTCCCCAACGATCCCGACCGCAGCGCCATCTGGACCATGCTGGTGGAGCGCGACATCGCCGCCTTCGTCGCCGCCGACTGGTCGATGGTCGACGGGGATTTCGTCAAGGAGGGGTTCCTGGGCATCAATGGCAAGAAGTCGGGCAATCCCGATGACTGGCGCATCAGCTTTCCCACGCTCGAGGCCTATCGTGACGACTGGATCCGCCAGGCGCAGGAAAGCCAGAAACTGGTCTATGCCGAAGACGTGCTGACCGGCATCCACCGCGCCACCAGCCTCACCGAGATCGAGATCAATGGCGACATCGCCATCGCGCACAAGAAGTTCGACGGCTCCATCGCGCTGGCCGATGGCGGCAGGGACGTCCTCAACTGGCAGACGCTCTACTTCTGCCGCAAGGTCGATGGGGTGTGGAAGCTGACCGGCTTTGCGGGATATCTGCCCTATCCGATGGGCTTGGCGCCGTCCCTCTAAGGCAAGTCGCTTCGGTGGGGCGATTTGAGCCGACAAGGCCATGAGAGCTGCGCTCGAATGGCACGAACGCGCCGCAACCACCGGGCGGCACCTCCCCCTTGATGGGGGAGGCTGGGAGGGGGTGGCGGTTGGCCCCGATATTCGGGCCAAACACCCCCCACCCTTGATCCAGCCATTCGGGCATAGCCCTCATGGCCTTGTTCACTAAAATCGCTCCGCCGGAGCGATTTTGCCCCTAGGGGCCGCTCTCAAGCCCCGCAAGGGGGAGGGTGTCGACTGAAAACTCCGAGGCCTCATGCTCACTCCCCAGCGCCTGACCATGCTGATCTTCTTCCTGCAGCCGATTGCCTTCGGGTCGTGGCTGCCGCGCATTCCCGAGGTGCAGCAGGCCCTAGGGCTGGGGCCGGCCGGGCTGGCGCTGGCCTTGCTCGGCCTGCCCTGCGGGACCTTGCTGACTCTGCCCTTTGCCGGACCGCTGGTGGGGCGGATCGGGCCGCGCACGGCGATCCTGGTCGGCATGGCGCTCTATTCCATCGCCACCAGCCTGCCGGCCCTGGCGCCCAGTCCGGCGCTGCTCTTCGTGGCGTTGATGCTGGCAGGGTCGTCGCTGTCCTTCGTCGAACTCGGCCTCAACGTGCAGGCGGACCTGGTGGAGAAAGCCACCGGCGCGACGATCATGACGACGTCGCATGGCTTCTGGTCGGTGGGCATCATGGTGGGGAGCCTGCTCGGCTCGGGGCTGGCGGCGCTGCAGCTTGACGCGCGCTGGGCCATTGCGCTGGTTGCCGCCGCAGTGCTGCCGCTGGCCCTGCTGGTCGCCAATCGCCTGCCGGTGATTGCTGCCGAAGCGCCGCGCGGGCAAGAGCAGCGCTCGGTCTGGGCCCTGCCGAGCTGGGCGCTGCTGGGCATCTGCTTTTTCGTCTTCGGCATCACCATGACCGAGGGCGCCATGGCCGACTGGTCGGCGATCTTCCTGCGCGATGCGCTGGGGGCGGAAGGCGGCGTGGTGGGTCTTGGCTATGCCGTCTTTGCCTTCATGGTCGCGGCGGGCCGCTTTGGCGGCGACAGCCTCAAGCGGCGCTTTGGCGCCGTAACGACCGCGCGCATCTGCGGGAGCCTCGCGCTCGCCGGGGCAGCCCTGCTCTATATCGCCCCCAATACGGCGGTGGCGCTTGTGGGCTTCGGCATTATCGGGCTCGGGGTATCGGTGGGCTTTCCGCTGGCAGTGACCGCCGCCGCCAGCCTCACCGACCGCACGGCCTCGGCCAATGTCGCCATTCTCAGTTTCGTTGCCCTGCTGGGCTTTCTTGTGGGCCCGCCGGTCATCGGCTTTGTCGCCGAACATGCCGATATGCGGCTCGCCATTGCCTTCCTCGTGCCGGTGCTGCTGGTCAGCCTGATGATGACCGGACGGCTGGCGACCGCAAAGCCACGCTCTTCTGCCAATCCTGAAGCCGAAATTCCCGGAGTGCTCTGATGCGCATCGCTGTTGCCGGGCTGCATACTGAATGCAGCACCTATAATCCCGTCCTCGCCCGCGAGGCCGATTTCCGCGTGCTGCGCGGGCCGAGCATGCTCAAGGATGCCTATTTTGATTTCCTGACGCATTTCCCGGCCGAGTTCATCACCGTGCTGCATGCCCGCGCCATTGCCGGCGGGCCAGTGGAGGGCGCGCTCTATGTGCGCTGGAAGGCGGAGATCCTCGATGGCATCCGCGCCGCCTTGCCGCTCGATGGGGTTTACCTTGCCATGCACGGGGCCATGTTCGTCGAGGGCCTGTTCGATGCGGAGGGCGATTTCATCGCGGCGGTGCGCGACCTGGTCGGCCCGGACGTGCTGATCGCCGCCAGCTATGACCTGCATGGCAATGTCAGCCAGCAGATCATCGACAGCCTCGACATCTTTTCCACCTATCGCACGGCGCCCCATATCGACGTGCCGGATACGATGCGCCGCGCCGTGACCATGCTGGTGCGGGCGCTGACCACCGGGCAACGCCCGGTGGTGGCCTGGGCGCCGGTGCCGGTGTTGCTGCCGGGCGAGCGGACCAGCACGCAGGACGAACCGGCGCGGACATTCTATACACAGCTGAGCCGGGTCGAGGACCCGACCGGCATCTGGGATGCCTCGTTCCAGGTGGGCTATGTCTGGGCCGACGAGCCCCGCTCCACCGCTTGTGCCGTCGTCACCGGCACCGACCGCGCGGCGATGACCGAGGCGGGGCGGCATCTGGCGCAGAATTACTGGGATATCCGCGAGGGCTTCGTCTTTGGCACCAGGACCGGCTCGATCGCGGATTGTGTCAGTTGGGCGATGACGGCCGGGAGCGGGCCGGCCGTGCTGGCGGAGTCGGGGGACAATCCGACCGGCGGCGGCGTGGGCGACCGGGCCGAAGTGCTGGCAGAGCTGATCGCGCGCGGCGCGCAGGGCGTGGTGTTTGCCGGCATTGCCGACAAGCCGGCGACGGACGCCGCCTATGCGGCAGGCGTCGGCCAGTCGATCGATATCAGCATTGGCGCGACGCTCGATCCGTCGAGCAAGCCGGTGCAGGCCACGGCCGAAGTGGTGTTCCTGCTCGAAACCGACGATGCACGGCTGCGCGAGGCTGTGGTGCGCATCGGCGGCATTGATCTGGTGCTGACGGCGCGGCGCCGGCCGTTCCACAATATCGCGGACTTCACCCGGCTCGGGCTCGATCCGCGCAAGGCGAAGATCGTCGTGGTCAAGTCGGGCTATCTGTCGCCCGACCTGGGCCCCATCGCCAATCCAAGCCTGATGGCGCTGTCGCCCGGCGTGGTCGACCAGTTCGTCGAACGGCTCGAGCGCAAGCACAAGTCGATCCCGCAATATCCGTTCGACAAGGATTTCGCCTTCACGCCCGAAGTGCGCTGGAGCAAGCGGGCTGGGTAATTCGCCTCGATCATCCGAGCCAACCATCTGCGACCCGCCACTCGGGCATAGCCTTCGTGGCCTTCTGGCCTAGAATCGCTCCACCGGAGCGATTTGCCTCCGGCCGGTTCGAAGTAACCAAACGCAGCCCTCTGCGTTCGGCAAGGAACCAAGCATCGGAGAGCAGAATGGAATTTGCAGGCAAGTTGGCGCTGGTGACTGGCGCGGGATCGGGCATTGGCAAGGCGACGGCATTGCGACTGGCGGCGGGCGGCGCAAGCATCGTGGCGATCAGCCGGACGCTCAAGGAGGTCGAGCAGACACGCGACGAGATCATCGCCGCGGGCGGCAAGGCGCTGGCGCTGGATGCCGATGTGGCCGACGAGGCGGAGATGCGCCACGTCATCGAGCAGACTATGGCCGACTATGGCCGGCTCGATATCGTCGTCGCCAATGCCGGCATAAACGGCATGTGGGCGCCGATCGACGAATTGACCCCCGATGAATGGGACACGACCATGCAGGTCAACCTGCGTGGCACCTATATGACGCTGCATCTCAGCGTGCCGCATCTGCGCAAGGCGGGCGGCGCGATCATCATCGTCTCCTCCATCAATGGCAACCGCACCTTCACCACGGCCGGCTCCACCGCCTATTCGGCGACCAAGGCGGCGCAGGTGGCCATGGCGCAGCAATTGGCGCTGGAATTGGGCAAGCATGGCATCAGGGTCAATGCGGTCTGCCCCGGCGCCATCGACACCGAGATTTCGGACAATACCAGGAAGCGCAACGTGGAATCCGTGCGCGTACCGGTCCAATGGCCGGAGGGCGACATTCCGATCACCGGCGGCAAGCCGGGCAGCAGCGCGGACGTTGCCAACGTCATCGCCTTCCTCGCCTCCGATGCCGCCCGGCATGTGACGGGCGTGCCCATCTATATCGATGGCGGGCAGTCGCTGCTGCGCTAGCCGGCGATGGACAGCACGACCCGGAAGGCGACGGTACCCTCCCACCACATGGGGAAATTGGTGCCCCATTTGTTGTTGTAGAGGTTGAAGCGCAGGCCGGCGCGGTAGTCTGGAATGGCGGGCTGGAACGGGATAAAGGGCGCTGCGGCCGGCGCCACGAGCGCCGCGTCGAGCGGGGTCGCGGTGAGCTGGCTGTCGCCCAGCTTTGCGCGCACGGCCGCGACGGCCTGCAGCTGGCCGCCCCCGCGCCGGACGATGTTGTCGCCATCATGCCAGAGGCCCAGCTTGTGCAATTGCCAGGCCTCGGCGCCGGCCGGCGTAAGGGTCAAAAAGCCGGCCTCGGGCATGCGGTTGGCCGGCTTGTCGCGCAACACCAGGGTGATCTCGACCCGCCGTGCATCGAGGCCGGTGATGGACAATTCCGCCCGAGCCGGGGCACCGAGCTGGTCGCGGGCGATGGTTGGCAGTGCGCCGATGGCGATGCAGCCGGCGGGGTCGATCCCGAGATGGCTTGGGGTGAAGGCCGCGGTCCGGGCGGTGCGGGCCTGGGCCAGCCCCGGCTTGTCGTGGTCGAGAATGGCCCATTCGTCACGGTGCTGCAGGTAGCTGTCGAGATGGCGCTGCAGTTCGGTCCAGTCATAGCTCTCATGCCGATAGCCGAGCAGCGACCCGGAGGCGCCGTCAATGGTCTGGCCGCCGGGCGCGGTGAGGCGGACGATGTCGCCGCTGGCGGCGTCGAGTTCGGCGGTCCAGCCATTGTCGCGCAGGGTCGTGCCGGGCATGGGCGCGGCCGGGGCGGCCGGGGTGAGTTCGGCCAGCATGTCGTCCGCCGCCTGGCGGTCGGCGGGAGCGAGGGCTTCGAGCGCGGTCGCGAGATAGAACCGCTGTTCGGCCCAGGACTGTTCGGCATAGGCAAAGCGATAGTCGCTGCGGCGGGCGGCCTCGACATCGGGGCGGTCCCAGGCGGTCTCGTCGCGCAGATAGGTCTTGATGTCGACGCCCCATGTGTGTTCGGCCACCATGGTGAGGCCGCGCCCGAAGGCCTGGCGCTCCGGCGTCAGCCTATCGAAGCCGTCATAGAGCCGCTGCAGGGCCTTGAAACGGGCCAGCTTGAGCGGGTCGCTGGCAGTGCCGTGGATCCAGCTGTCGCCGATCTCCTGCGTCACCACCGGAAACTGCGCGCGGCGCGCCCACATTTCGGCGCCGAAGGCATCGAGGGTCGAGGCGATGATGTCGGCCCCGGGCTGGGCGTGGCGCAGCGCCCGCAAGGCCTCGACGGTCTGGCCGACGCTCTGGGGGCCGATATTGTCGTTGGTATGGGCAAAGCTCAGGCCCAGGTCACGGCCGGCGGGAAAGTCCGTCGCACCATAGGAGGCCTGGTACATGACGACGAGTTCGGAGCCGTCCGGCGCCTGCCAGCGGAAGATGGGCGGCACGTCGGGGACCGGGCTGGCGGTATTGACGCCCAGGTGCAGGAAGCGGATGCCGGCCTCGGCCATGAGCGGCACCATGCCCAGGGTGTGGCCGGGCACGTCGGTCATCTTGGCGGCGATGGTGGTCTTGCCGAAGCGCCGGTCGAGCTCCTGCGCATAGCTCAGGCCGGCGCGGAACAGGGCGGGCGACATCAGCTCGGTATGGGTGGTGAAGGGCAGCGCGTGCCAGGCGATCAGGCCGCGTTCGAGGGCCCGCTCCAGCCGCGAGACGCGCGCGGCATCCTGGCTGTTGAGATGATCCCAGATCAACCAGGCGCCGGTGGTCCAGATGAAGGCGGGACGGTCCGGATTCTCGGCGAAGAAGTGCTCGCCTGTGGCGATGGCCTGGGCAATGAACTGGTCATGATATTGCTGGCGCACCCGCGCCGCATGGTCGGTAAAGCCGATGTCGAGATGGGTCTTGAAGACCAGGTGAATGCGCTTGTCGGTCATGGAAGGTCCGGTCAGCCCACCGTGCCGCGCACGACGAGCCTGGTTTGCAGAGTTTCCTGCAGCGCGGGCGCAGCGGGATTGTTGAGCCGCCGCAGGATCAGCCGGACTAGGGCGCGCACGCGCTCCTCGAGGTCGAACTTGACGGTGGTGAGGTTGTAGCTTTTCCAGTGCGACTGGGCGATGTCGTCGAAGCCGACGACCTTGACGTCCTCGGGGACGCGCAGGCCCAGCTCGTGCCGCAGCGCGTCGAGCACGCCGAAGGCGCCGACGTCGTTGGCGGCAAAGATGGCATCCGCCCCCTGCCCGATGCGGAACAGGTCGAGCGTTGCGGCATAGGCCATGTCATAGCTGTAGTCGCTGGGGGCGATGACCGGCGGCGGCAGGCCGCGCTCGGCCATTACCGTGCGCAGCATCTGCTCGCGAGCGGTATTGGCGCGTGACTTGCCCAGGCCCGAAACATAGGCGATGCGCTGCGCGCCATAGCCCTGGAGCAGCGCCACCGCCTGCTCGATGCCGGCGCGCTGCAGCACGTTGAGCCGGTCATGCAATGGCCCGGCTTCCGCATCGTCAGTTTCCCCGGGATAGGGATAGTGCACATAGATCGGCACGGCCCGGTCGAGAAAGCGCGCCAGCGTCGTCGGCTTGACGTTCTCGACGAAGGCGATCACCGAATCCGGATTGAAGCCGCGCATATAGGCGAGCAGCTTTTCGTCCATGCTGTAGTCGGTGCGCGTCTTGAACAGCAGCGTGGCGAAGCCCTCGTTCTGCAAGGCCGTGGTCAGGGCGTCGATTTCCTGGCTTTCCCAGTGGCTGCAGACATCGGGCACGATGACGCCCACCAGATGCGAGCGGCCGCTGACCAGGGCGCGGGCGGCGCGGTCGGGGGTATAATTCAGCTCCTGGGCGATGCGCAGGATGAGGTCGCGCTTTTCGGGCTTGAGCGAGGTATGGGGGTTGAAGGCGCGCGATACCGCCACGCGCGAGACATTGGCGCGCTGGGCCACCATCTCCGCGGTGGCGCGTCCGCGGGTCATGCCGCTGTCATCGCTCAACTGCCCCTCCCGTCACCGCTGCGGGTGAAATCGTGTTCAAATCTCTGACCCCGAGCCCGCAAACTGTCAAGCCGCCGCTTTGGCCAAACTGTCCACCAAATCCGCCGATCTGTCATAGAAGTGTTGCAGAAGGCTGGCAAAGCTGGCGCGCATTTTCAGTGCAGACCGTCCGTCGCGAATTCTCCGCATTGACGGAAAGTGAAAACGTGTTCATTCTTTGATGGCTACTCCCCGCCCGGGGAGGCCAAAGCCGGCTACCGGAGAATTCGGAGCCATACCATGGGAGGAATTTTGCGATGAGCAATCGTCTGCGCAGCCTTGCGCTCAGCCTGATCGGCGCCACGGCCTTTGTCGGCCCCGCTTTCGCCGTCGACCTGGACATTACCTGCCGCTGCGTCATCGGCGGGGTCAATAGCGGCACGGCCGAGTGGATCGAGAACAGCGTCATCCCGGCTTTCGAAGCCGCCAATCCCGATATCAATGTCAATCTCAACCAGTTCGGCGGCGAAGACGCCCAGCTCACCCAGCAGCTGGCGCTCGACTTCTCCACCGGCGCGGGTCCCGACGTCACCGCCTTTGACGGCTTCCTGATCCCCAGCTTCGTGGAAGGCGGGCTGCTCAAGCCGCTCGACGAAGTGGCCGGAGCCGAAGTCAATGACTGGTCGGGCTGGGCCGCGCTGTCGGATGGCTCCAAGGCCCTGATGCAGTATCAGGACAAGTATTACGGCATCCCGCTGGGCACCGACGTGCGCATGATCCATACGCGCAAGGATATCCTGGCCGAAGCCGGCATCGACGCCGACACCTGGCAGCCCACCTCGTGGGAAGAGATCCTCGATGCCGCCCGCGCCATCAAGAAGATCAAGCCGGACAGCTTCCCGATCCAGCTCAATGCCGGGGTCGCCATGGGCGAAGCCACCACCATGCAGGGCTACTGGCTGGCGCTGCTGGGCACGGGCGAGACCGTCATGGACGAGAACGGCAAGTATATCGTCTCGAGCCAGGGCATTCTCGACACGCTCAACCTCTACAAGACCATCTATGTCGACGAGCAGCTTGGCGACCAGCGCGCGCAGCTGCTGGCCGATGGCCGCAACCGCTCCTTCGCCAATTTCCGCGATGGCGTGACGGCCCTGCTGTTCGAGGGTGACTATTTCTATCGTTCGGTGACGCCGGAAGGCTCCGAATTCGCCGTGGCCAACCGCGACGAAGTCATGGGCTGGGCCAAGGTGCCGGCCAAGGAACCCGGCGCCGGCATTCGCGGCCAGGATTTCGTCACCATTTCGGGCGGCACGGGCTTCGTGCTCAATCCGGCGACCGATGCACCCAAGGAAGCCTGGGCCCTGCTCTCGTTCATGAACGAGCCCGAGATGCAGAATGCCTTCCAAGCGATCCAGCCGCGCATCACGGCCCGCACGGATATCGAAATCCCCAACAGCCCGTTCCTGACCGAAACCAGCCAGACCCTGCTGCCGCTGACCACCGCCCGTCCCAATGACGAGAACTACAATGTCGTCTCGGCGGAAATCCAGCGGATGACGGAAGCCGTGGTTTCGGGCGAGCTGTCGCCGGAAGAAGCTATGGCCCAGTACAAGGCCTCGGTCATCGGCATTGTCGGCGAAGAGAACACCGTCAGCCTGCTGTAACGTCCCAGTCACGCGCCGGCGCCCCGGGTGCCGGCGCATCCATCACCACCGGCCGGGCAGAAGGCCCCTCACCGACTCTCTCCCGGAGGGCGAGGTGGGAGTGCTGGGCTCGACCTTCCTTCACCTCTCCCTATGGGGGAGAGGTCGGCGCGCAGCGCCGGGTGAGGGGGCCTTGGGCAGATTGCGCTCATTGAGGGTTAGTAGAACACCATGACGACCGAGCCCATCATCGAGACCAAACCCAAGCGCAGGGTCAAGAATTTTGCCCTCCTGTCCAACCGGGCGGGCGCTATGTTTCTGACGCCGGCGGGCCTGTTGGTCTCGGTCTTCGTCATCGTGCCCTTCTTCTGGGTCATCTTCGTTTCCTTCACCAACCGGACGCTGCTGGGCAGTACGGCGCTCAATCCCGAATTTGTCGGGCTGGCCAATTATTTCGCGCTGTTCGATGGCTCCAATTTCTTCCAGCGCGGGCAGTTCGGCTTCTCGCTGATCCTGACCACGCAATTCGTGCTGGCTTCGGCCCTGCTCGGCCAGGCTCTGCTGGGCCTGTTGCTGGCCTGGCTGATCCAGACCGTGCCGCCCGCCGTCAAACGGCTCACCGAGACCTTCGTCATCGCCGCATGGATCCTGCCCGAAGTGGTGATCGGCTTTGCCTGGTTCGCCTTTCTCGATCGCGACCAGGGAACGCTTAATGCCCTGCTCGGCACGGTCGGCCTGCCGCCGGGCGATTTCCTACTGCAGCAACCGTTCTGGGTCATCGTGGTGTTCAACACCTGGCGCGGCGCGGCCTTCTCAATGATGCTGTTCAGCTCGGCCTTTTCGTCGATCCCGCCCAGCTATTTCCAGGCCGCCGACGTGGCCGGCGCCTCGTCATGGCAGAAGTTCAAGGATATCGGCCTGCCGCTGATCCGCGGGCATATCGTCACCGATCTCATCCTGATCACCATGTGGACGTTCAACACCTTCACGCCCTTCCTGCTCACCAATGGCGGGCCGAGCTACCGCACGGAACTGGTGTCGATCTACAATTACCGCGTCGCCTTCAACGACTTCCAGTTCGGCAAGGGCGCGGCCGTGGGCGTCATCATGATGCTGATCAACCTCGCCTTTGCGCTGATCTATCTCAGCATCGGCCGCAAGAAAAAGGTGCGATGACCATGAAGCTCACCCTGCCCGCCTTCATCGGCCGCATCGCCTTCTCGGCCCTGGCCGCACTGATCGGCGCCGCCTTCGCCCTGCCGCTGCTGTGGTTCCTGTTCGCCCCGTTCAATGCGCGGGCCGAGCTGGGGCTGGCCATTCCCGACCCGTGGACGCTGTCCAATTTCGTCACCGTCTTCGGCAACAGCTTTGCCGTGCAGGCGCTGTGGAACAGCCTCATCCAGTCCGTGGGCGGGGTGATCCTGGTCGGTGCCGCGGCAACGCTGGCGGCCTATGCGCTGTCGCGCTCGTCGCTGCCGGGCAAGGGTGCGGTCACCTATATCCTGCTGCTGTTTTCCTCGGTCGTATCGGGGTCGGCGGCCATGGTGCCGATCTTCCTCATCGTCTCCGCCGCCGGGCTGATCGACACCCATCTTGCGGTGATCCTGACCTTTGCCGGCGGGCTGCTGCCCACCGCCATGTTCATCCTGCGCGACTTCATCGATTCCATCCCCAAATCCTACGAGGAAAGTGCCATGGTCGCGGGCGCCTCGCCCGTCCAGGCCTTCTTCGACGTGGCCCTGCCGGTGATCCGGCCCGGCATCGTCGTCGTGGTGGTCTGGGGTTTCGTCAATATCTGGGGGAGCTTTCTCATCCCCTTCATCCTGTTGCGCAGCGACGACCAGATGCCGGCATCGGTGGCCATCTACTCCTTCTATTCGGAGGCGGGCACGCCCATCGTGACCCTGCTGGCGGCCTATTCGCTCATCTACTCGCTTCCCGTCATCGCCCTTTATCTCTTCGTCAGCTGGAAGTTCGGCTTCCGGTTCTTTGGCGGCATCAAGGCCTAATCCAGTCATGGCATCAGTCGAATTCAGCAACGTCACCAAGATCTTCGGCAATTTCAACGCCGTGTCGGATGTGAGTTTTTCCATTGGCGATGGCGAGTTCGTCTGCCTGCTCGGCCCCTCGGGCTGCGGCAAGACCACGAGCCTGCGCATGATTGCGGGGCTCGAAACGCCGACCTCGGGCAAGTTGCTGATCGGTGGCGAGGACGTGACCCACTACCACCCCAAGGATCGCCAGATCTCCATGGTGTTCCAGGATTATGCGCTCTATCCGCATATGAACCTGGCCGACAATATCGCCTATCCGCTCAAGGTGCGCGGCAAGTCGGTGACCGAGCGGCATGGGCGCGCCAAGGAAGTCGCCGACGTGCTCAAGATCGGCCATCTCCTCGACCGCCTGCCCAGCCAGATTTCGGGCGGGCAGCAGCAGCGCACATCGCTGGCGCGGGCGCTGGTCTATCCGAGCCAGGTCTATCTCTTCGACGAGCCGCTCTCCAATCTCGACGCCAAGCTGCGGCTGGAAGCGCGCGGCTTTCTCAACCACCTGCAGCGCGACATGGGCATGACGGCCGTCTATGTGACCCATGACCAGGCCGAGGCCATGGCGCTGGCCACCCGCATTGCGGTGATGGACCAGGGCAAGATCGTGCAATATGCCTCGCCCATCGAGATCTATCGCCGGCCGGCCACCACCTTCGTCGCCAATTTCGTCGGCAACCCGCCGATGAACCTGGTGCCGGTCGAGGCGGTGCAGGGCGATGGGCAGTTGCGCCCGTCCGCCGATGGGCTGGTGCTGGGGGGCCTCGCCATGTCGTCGGGCATCGGCACGGCGCTGGGCGCCGGCAAGACGCTGACCCTGGGCATACGGCCCGAGCATCTGTCGATTGCCGAGCCGGGCGCCGCCAACACCATTGCGGGCAAGCTCTTCGCCAATGAGAATATGGGCCCTGAAAGCCTCGTCACCATCGAGCGCCCCGACGGATCGCGCGTCACCGCCCGCATCTTCACCGATGACCATATCGCGCTGGACCAGGCGGTGAAGCTGAGCTTTTCGAGCGAGCATGTGCATCTGTTCGACGGCGCGGGAAACCGCATACCGGCCGATGGGGAAACGCCAATCTGAATATAGATCGACCACAATTGCCGCAGTCGACACCCTCCCCCTTGCGGGAGGGATCAAGGGTGGGGGGTGTTGGCCGGATATTCGGGCCAACCGCCACCCCCCCAAGCCTCGCCCGTCAGGGGAGGTGCCGTTCAGCGCCTGGGGTAGGCGCCCGTGAGACATTGCTGACATGACCACCATAACCGCCCGCATCACCCGCGCCGACCAGGCCCCCAATCCCTATTTCTACGTGCCTTTCGACGTGCCCGAAGGCACGACGCGGATCGATGTCACCCTCGCCTACCCAAAGGCCGAGGACTGCGTCATTGACCTGGGCGCCTTCGATCCGCGCGACACGGGCTATCCGACCCGTGAGGGCTTTCGGGGCTGGAGCGGGGGGGCGCGCGACCGCTTCTTCATCGCCACCGACGATGCGACGCCCGGCTATGTGCATGGCGTGATCCAGCCGGGACAGTGGACAGTGATCCTGGGGCTCTACAGGGTTCCCGAAGCGGGCACCGATGTCAGCGTCACCATCGCGCTCGATACGGCGCCGCGCGCACTGGAGCCGCAGCCGGAACGGCGCTTACCGGTGCGCCGGCAGGCAGGCTGGTATCGCGGCGACCTGCACTGCCACACCTTCCATTCCGACGCCAAGGGCTCGCCCGAACTGCTGCATGCGGCGGCACGGCAGGCCGGTCTCGATTTCCTCGCCATTGCCGACCACAACACCACCACGCAGCGCCGCTATTTCCACCCGCAATCCTCGCCCGAACTGGTCTTCGTGCGCGCCATGGAGGTGACCACGGCCGAGGGGCACGCCAATGTCTATGGCGTGGATGACTGGATCGATTTCCGCATGACACGCCGGGCCGATGCCCACACGCTGGCGCGGCTGGTGCATGAGAGGGGCGGGCTGCTCTCGATCAACCACGACAAGCCGCCCATTGCCTGGGAATATGAACTGCCCGAGGCGGATTGCCAGGAAGTCTGGCAGAGCACCTGGATGGCCTGGAACTGGATCGCGCTGGAGCGCTGGCAGCAGCGCCTCGTCGCCGGGCTGCGCCTCTCGGCCATTGGCGGCTCGGATTATCACCAGCCGGCGCAGCTGATGCCGGAGGGGCCGCTGGTGCTGGCGCGGCCGACCACCGTGCTGTGGCTGCCCGAACTCTCCGAAGACGCGATCCTTGCCGCCATGAAGGCCGGCCAGGGCTATGTCACCGAAAGCCCCACCGGCCCGGCGCTGGTGATGACGGTGGATGGCCAGCCCATGGGCTCGACCATCGCAGCACCGCGCCTGGCGCGCGCCGAGATCAGGGGCGCCAAGGGCGACCGGCTGGTCTGGATCGATGCCAGCGGCAATATCGGCACGGCGCTGATCGCGGCCGACGAGTGGTCGCATGACTTCGCGCTTGGCCATGCCAAGGGCTTCATCCGGGCCGAGATCGTGGCCGAGGCCAGCCGCGAGCGGCTGGGAGCCGAATTCCTCGCCCTGATCGAGGGGCGCGAGCTGCCCTGGCAGTTGCGGGGCGTCAACCTGGCCGACCAGGCGATCCGTCGCGCCCTCGGCAATCCCGTCTATATCGAGGGCTGAGCCATGCTGATCGCCAATGCGCCCTGCTCCTGGGGTGTCGCATATCCCACCGGCAATGCCGTCACCTCGCAGCACTATCTCGATGAAGTGGCCGAGGCCGGCTATCGCGGCACCGAGCTCGGTCCTTTCGGCTTCCTGCCCAAGGATCCGGCCGTGCTGCAGGATGAGCTGGCCAGGCGCGATCTGGTGATGATCGGGGCCACCCATGTCCACACCCTGGGCGACGCGGCCTCCGGCCCGGTCCTGATGCAGACGCTGGGCGAGCTGGCGCCCCTGCTAGTATCGCTCGGCGCGCGGCACCTCGTGATCATGGATGAGAGCAATTTCTATCCCAGGGGCCAGGAAGGCGTGCTCGACGCCGCGGGCTGGGCCGGGCTGACGCGCATGGTGCGCGACGCCCAGGCTTTGGTCGAGGGCGAGCATGGGCTCAAGCTGAGCTTTCATCCCCATATCGGCACCGCCGTCGAGCGCGAAAGCCAGATCGACCGATTGCTGGACGAGACGGACATCGGTCTCTGCTTCGACACCGGCCACCATGCCTTCTGGGACCAGGACCCGCTGACCTATATGGAACGCGTCTTTCCCCGCATCGCCTATATGCATCTCAAGAATGTCGATGGCGCGGTGCGCCAGCGCGTGCTCGACGGGCAACTGTCGATCGCGGAGTCCTATGGCGCGGGCGTCATGTGCCCCCTGCCCGATGGCGTGGTCGACATCAGGGCGGTGATGCAACTGCTTGTCGATCGCGGCTTTGCCGGCCCGATCGTGGTCGAGCAGGACGTGGCGAAAAATGCCGCCGAAACGCCGCTGCAGCTGGCGGCCCGGAACCTCGCCTATATGCAGGTTATCGCCGGCTGATCCTGTTCATTCACCGGTCAGGGTCGCGGCGAAATCGTGGCGGCGAGGCCATCCAGGGACCAAGGTCTGATTGCGTCAGCGACCAACGTCCTCGGCAAACTGCTGCATTGGTCTGAATAATGGCGGGACCTATGTGAATAGTGAGAGGAGGCCTTTCCAGTCTAGAAATAGTATTCATGATCTGGAATGACAGGATAGACCGATGAAATGCCCCTTTGTGGTCAGCACCGAGAATCCTGTCGAACAGCAGCCTGACGCCTCCGGCGCGGGCAGCCTCATGACCGAAAAATTCGGCCCACCCGCCCATATCCGCCGCTTTTCGCGCGGCGACACGATCTGGGAGCCGGGGCTGGCGGCCATTGTCGGCTATATTGTCAAGGGGACAGTAAAGCTCGTCACCTGCCTGTTCCAAGTCCCAGTGCGCACCCCATCGTGACCTTATGGCCTGGGTCGGGCGATGCCCAAACACGCCTGCGTCATCGATAGACCACGTCTGTGGCGCAGGCGATAGGCCGCCTGCCTTGTCATACCATGGCCGCATTGGCGCCCGCCTTCGCGCAGGCCATTATATCGACGGAACGGGCAGGCACGGACAACGGGTCTTGATGGCAGGTGGCGCGACGGATACCACGTGCCCTGCCGAAACGTGGTCAGGCCAGACCACCCAGCCGGTGCTCGGAACTGTTGCCAGGGGTCAAGCCCCTGAGCGCACCAAATCAGGGAATCTTATGTCTGTTCAGACTGGCACCAAGCGACTGACGACACGTGACATCCAGGCATTGAAGCAACGCGGCGAGAAGATCGCCATGCTCACAGCCTATGACCATGTCACGGCGAGCCTGCTCGACCAGTCAGGGATCGATATCCTGCTTGTGGGCGACAGCCTGGGCAATGTGGTGCTGGGATATGAAACTACCCTGTCCGTGACCCTTGCCGACATGATCCGTCACGCCGCAGCGGTGCAGAGGGGCAGCAAAAGGGCAATCGTGGTCTGCGACCTGCCTTTCGGCACGGCGACCGACCCCGAAACGGCGCTGCGCAGCGCGGTTGCGGTGCTGCAGGAAACCGGCTGCCAGGCCGTCAAGATCGAAGGCGGCGCTGCCGCCGTGCCCACTGTTGCCAGGCTGGTGGGACAGGGCATTGCCGTGATGGCCCACATCGGGCTGACGCCGCAGGCGGTGCACCAGCTGGGTGGCTATTATCGGCATGGCAAGACGGATGCCGAGGCGCGCATACTGATCGAAGCCGCACAGGCCCTGCAGGCGGCGGGGGCCTTTGCCATTGTGCTGGAAATGGTGGTGCCCGAGCTGTCCACCCAGATCACCGGGCTCCTCGACATCCCGACGATCGGTATCGGTTCGGGTCCTGGCTGCGCGGGACAGGTGCTGGTGATCAACGACCTTATCGGCCTCGGCATCCAGCCGGCGCCGAGCTTTGCCAAGCCCAAGGCCGACGTCGCCGCGATTGTCCGCGACGCCGTGACCGCCTATATCGCCGATGTCAAAAGCCCTTCCGAGGAGCCACCCCTTGTCTGAACACTGGTTGCTGCTCGACATCGGCAATACCCATACCGTTGCCGGCATCTTTCGCGCGGATGGCGGGCCGGTCGCCGAGATGCGCTTTCGCACCGATCCGCATTGCACTGCCGACGAATATCGCATGCTGCTGCGGCAATTGTTTCAGGACCCGCTGGGCCGCAGCGTCTGGGACGTGGTGGATCGGGTGATCCTTTCCACAGTGGTGCCGGCGCTGGAGCGCGTGGTGGCCCAGGCCTGCGGCGACCTCTCCTGCCTCTCCATCAATGCCGGCCTGGCGCGCGATTTTGAACTGGACCTTCCGCATCCGGAACAGCTGGGCGCCGACCGGCTGTGCAATGTCGCCGGCGCGCTGCAGCGTGCGGCAGCGCCGCTGCTGATCGTCGATGCGGGCACGGCGACCACCTTTTGCCTCGTGGACCCCGTGCGCGGCTATATCGGGGGGGCGATCGTTCCGGGTCTCGAAACCAGCTGGCGGGCGCTGCAGGGTCGCGCGGCCAAGCTCTTTGCCGTCGAGCTGATCCGGCCGGACAATGCCGTGGGCAACACCACCGAAACGCAGATCCAGAGTGGCGTGCTGCAGGGCTATGAGGCGCTGATCGAGGGCATGGCCGACCGGCTGCTGCGGGATGCGGGCTTTGCCCATGCGACCCTGGTGGCAACGGGCGGCTGCTCGCGCCTGATCCGGCTCTCCGAGCGTTTCCGCCTTGAGCCCGACCTCACGCTTCTGGGTCTCTTCCGCTATGGACAGCTCAATGACAAGTAACATCCTCATCGCCGTGACGGGCAGCATCTCCGCCTACAAGATGGCCGATGTGGTGTCGGAGCTGACCAAGCGGGGCCATCAGGTGCAGTGCGTGCTGACGGCCAGTGCGCAGCAATTCGTAACCCCGCTGGTGCTGGAAACGCTGAGTGGCCGGCCGGTCAAATCCGACCTGTTCGGGGCCGACATTTCGGGCACCGAGCATATCGACCTCGCGCGCTGGGCCGACATCGTCGTCGTTGCGCCAGCAACGGCCAATGTGCTGGCCAAGCTCGCACTGGGCCTGGCCGACGACCTGCTGACCACCATTGCCCTGGCGACGACGGCGCCGCTGCTGATCGCGCCGGCAATGAACACTGTGATGTGGGAGCATCCCGCTACCCAAGGGCATCTCGAGACGTTGCGGCAACGCGGCGCCGCCATCGTGGATCCAGCCGCGGGAACACTGGCCTGCGGCGAGGTCGGTGTCGGCAAACTGGCGCCGGTGCCGGCCATTGTCGCGGCAATCGAAGCCGGCCTGGTCCAGCCAAGCAGCGACCTGGCCGATCTCACCGTCCTGATCACCGCCGGCCCCACCACCAGCCCGATCGACGCGGTCCGCTACATCACCAACCATTCGACGGGCCGCATGGGTGCGGCCATGGCCGAGGAAGCCCTGCGGCGAGGCGCCCGGGTGCGCTATGTGCTGGGCGTGGACAAGGGCGTGGTCCGCCCTGTAGCGCCGAGGGGCACAGCCGAGCGCCTGACGCTGGTCGAGGTGCGGACGGCCGAGGAGATGGCCGAAGCGGCGCTGGCCTTCCTGCCGGACGTGGGCGGCGTGATCGCCACCGCGGCTGTGCTGGACTATCGTGTGGCAGCGCCCTCCGCCAGCAAGCTCAAGCGCGCCGCCGCGGACACGGTGCTGGACATGGTGCCGTCGGTCGACGTGCTCGGTGCCTTGCGGCAGGCCGCGACCAGGCAGTGGTTTTTCGGCTTTGCTGCGGAAACCGACAATATCGAGGCCAATGCCAGCAGCAAGCTCGAGAGCAAGAAGCTCGACTATCTGTTCGCCAATCCGGTGGCCCGGACCGGGGAGACGACATCGACGGGGTTTTCCGTCCCAACCAATGGCGGCATCCTGCTTCGGGCCGGAAGAGACGCCGTGTCGCTGCCGGTGATGAGCAAGACCGACCTCGCCAAGCGCCTTTGGGACCTGATCGCATGACCATCATTTTGCGGACCATTGCCGAGGTGCGCGCCTGGCGGGACCAGGTGCCGCCGGACCAGAAGGTCGCGCTCGTGCCGACCATGGGCGCGCTGCATGCCGGCCATATGAGCCTGATGGGCCTGGCGCGGGATCGCGCCGAGGTGAGTATTGCCAGCATTTTCGTCAATCCGCTGCAGTTCGGGCCGAGCGAGGACCTCAGCAAATATCCGCGCCCGGTCGAAGCAGACATTGCCCTGCTGGAGGGCGCAGGGATCGACGCAGTCTTCCTGCCGCCGGTTGCCGAGCTCTATCCCGAGGATGCATCCACCTTCGTGGTTGAGGAGAGCGTGTCGCTACCGCTCTGCGGCGCCGTTCGGCCCGGCCATTTCCGCGGGGTCGCCACCGTGGTGTTGAAGCTGTTCAACATCGTGACTCCGGATATTGCCGTCTTCGGGCAGAAGGACGCGCAGCAATGCGTGGTGATCGAGCGCATGGTGCGCGATCTCAACCTGCGGATCGATATTGTCCGCGGCCCCATCGTGCGGGAGCCGGACGGCCTGGCGCTGAGCTCGCGCAATATCTACCTCGATGCAGCCGACCGCCGGGCAGCGCCGGCCATTTTCGCCAGCCTGGAAGCCGCGCGCCTTGCCTTTGAGGCCGGCGAGAGAAACGCCGAAACCCTGGCGGGTATCGGGCGGGCGGTGCTGGCTGCCGAGCCGCGGCTCAAGCTGCAATACTGGGAGGTTCGCCACCCGGAGAGCCTTGCTGCCATAGAGACGATCGGGCCAGCCGGTGCGCTATTCGCTGTTGCGGCGCATCTGGGCACCACACGGCTCATCGACAACTACCTGGCGCAACCGGCGGAATAGGCGGCCAGGGGAAGGCCAGGGAGGGATCGTAATGCGGATCGCCATCCAGACATTGGGCACGCGCGGCGACGTCCAGCCCTATATCGCCCTGGCAATAGGCCTCGTCCGCCGAGGCCACGACGTGCAGATCGCGGCTCCCGTGCAGTTCGAGAGTTTGTTCGGGGCGCATGCCATACCGTTTACCGGCCTTCCCGGCGAGTTCCTCGCCCTGATGGAAACCGAAGAGGGCAAGGCCGCTATTGGCGGCGGCCAGGGCTTCAGTGCAGGTCTCAAGCTGCTTAAATATATGCGGCCATTGATGGATCAACTGCTTGAAGCGGAGACGGCCGCAGTCAGGTCATTCGGCCCCGACCTGATCCTGCATCACCCAAAGTCCCTTGCCGCCCCGCATCTGGCGACGGCGCTCGGGGTGCCCAGTATCCTTGCGTCACCCCTGCCCGGCTTCACGCCAACATCGGCGTTTCCGAGCCCTCTCCTGCCCTTCAATTCCCTGGGCCCCCTCAACAAGGTCAGTCACCTGCTGGCCACCAGGGGAGGCGAGCTGCTGTTTGCCAAGGAGCTGGGCGCGTGGCGACATCGGACGCTCGGCCTGCGGGCGCGTCCCAACAATCCGGTCGGGACGCTCTATGCCTACAGCCCCGAGGTCATCCCGGTCCCGAAAGACTGGGGCGATGACGTCCTGGTCTCGGGCTACTGGTTCCTTGATGGCGAAGACTGGGCGCCCGATGCCGCGCTCGCCGAATTCCTCTCTTCTGGCGACAAGCCGATCTATGTCGGATTTGGCAGCGTGCCCGGCATCGACCCGGAGGCGATGACCGCACTGGTCGGCGAAGCCCTGGCCAGGACCGGCAAGCGCGGACTGCTGGCGACCGGCGGCGGAGCGCTCGGCGGCCAGGCCCTGCCGGCACATATGCACCGCATTGCCGCGGCGCCGCATGACCGCCTGCTGCCGCTGGTTTCCGCGGCAATCCACCATGGCGGCGCCGGCACCACGGGTGCCGCGCTGCGCGCCGGCCTGCCGACGACAATCGTTCCGTTCTTTGGCGACCAGCCGTTCTGGGGTCGGCGGATCGAACAGCTTGGCGTGGGGCCGCGTCCGCTGGACCGCAAGAGCCTGTCGGCCGACGCGCTTGCGGCTGCCATCAGGGCGATGGACGCGCCAGAGATGCGAAGACGGGCGGGTGAGCTCGGTGCAGCGATCCGTCAGGAAAATGGCATAGAAGCCGCCATCCGCTTCATCGAGGCCCGGGCTGGCGCGGCCAAGCAGCCCTAGCGGCTATTCGGCGACCATCTTCCTGGAGACAACCGGCGGCGGCGGCCCGACCGAGGCACGCTCGACCAGGGGGCATTCGAGCTTGGTGATGGGATAGCGCTTGGATTCGCTGGGATCGGCCGCGAGCTGCTCCATGGCCCACATGCCCATGGCCCGGTGCGGCAGGATGGAGGTGGTCAGCGGCGGATTCATGTGGCGGGCAATTTCCTCATCGTCGTAACCGACGACGGAGATGTCCTCCGGGATGGACAGGCCGGCCTCCTTGAGCGCCTCGTAGCAGCCGATGGCTGTGCGGTCATTCTGGCAGAAAATGGCGGTGGGCCGGTTCGGCAGGGCCAGCAGCTGCACTGTGGCCCGGTAGCCGGCCCCTGCGGACCAGTCGCCCTCCACCACCAGTTCGGGGTCAAAGGGGATATCGGCGGTGGCCAGCGCGCGACCATAGCCCTTGAGCCGGTGCAGCGCCGCCTCCATCCATGGCTCGCCCGTGATGGTGGCGATGCGGCGGTGGCCGTGGTCGATGAGATGGCGGGTCGACATCTGGCCGCCCGCGATCTCGCTGGGCACCACGGCCGGAAAGGCATGATCGGCGGTGTAGCAGTTGAGCAGCACAACCGGGATGTCGAGTTCGGACAGATAGGCCGGCGCCACGATCTCGCGGGTAAAGATGGCCATGTAGATCAGGGCCGATACGCCGGGGCCCGTCACCGCCCGGAGCGCATGTCCATTGAGATGATCCTGCGGACGTGCAGTGCCGAGCACTTGCCGATGCTGCCCAGGGCGTTCACCAGTTCGCCAATGGTTGATCTGCCCGCCTTACCCAATACACGGCGCGCGATCGTGATATCGGCCGGCGTGAGAGACACGTCGTGGTCGAGCATGACTTCTCGAACCGAACGGGCGGACGAGGGGTGCTCGATGTCGATGGACCGTGTCACCCACAGGAAGCCCCAGTTGATGGCCTCATAGACCTGCTGCGCCAGATCCAGCTTATGCAGGTAAACGGGGTCGTCGAAGCGAGGATCGTTGTCATCCTTGACCTCCACGATGAGCGTCTTGGTCCCGATCGAGTCCGGCCTGGGTCGCCACCGCGACACCGCCTCGGCGAACGGCTCTCCATTGAGAACGGTCTCGGCGAAGGAGGCGTCGACGGTCAATCGAAGGTCGGGTCGATACATCCATTCCTTGGGCTCGCCCGTCACCTTCATGAAGAGCTCATGACTGGCGAGGCGGTTTCGCAGAGCTCGATCATCGGCCTTTCGGCCCTGAAGGATTCCCAGGGAAGCGAGCGCAGGCCGGCCTTGATGCAGACCTTGGTGCCAACCACGTGCGGCTCCCGGCCCGTGATCAAGTCGATGATCGGCCCGGCGTCCTCCATCTCTTCGATCCGGGCGAATGTGCGCAGACGATCGATTTCGATCATCCTCTTGGTGCGCTCACCCTTGTTCCGTCCCATTGGTACCCATCCTGGATTCAATGAAGCGTCCTTGCGTTTGAAGCAAAGATGCGAGGTCTCCCGGCAATGGATAGACCGGAAGGTCTTTGGAAATGCTGATGCGATAAGGATAACGACTGGTTGCCGCGCCAAAGCGCGGCAACCTCGGCGGTCACGCGATGTCGTCGTTCCAGGCACTGACTGTCGGGCGCCGCCTGTCCAACGGAAACGGCACCACCTGGTCACCGGCGACCGGCTCCGCCATACCGACCTTTCGACTGGCTTCAACCTGGACTGCCAGTGCAATGGCAACGAGGGCACGATGGGCCGCATCCTCGAAAGCACGTCCGCCAAGCTCATCATTCACCCTGAGCAGTCGCGTCAGCACGCGAATGAGAAGATCATCTATTGCCGATCTCCTTCATCTGGCGGGCGGCATGCACCCGGTCGACCAGTTCGAGGAACCGGCCGGGCCCGATGTGGCGACGCACCTGCAGGTCATCGGCTACCGCCTCGATGAGATCGACGTGCCGCCTGGCAAGAGCAATGGCATCGGCATAGAGGCGTTGCAGATCTTCCTCGACCAGCGCGGTCATCCTGGCATCGAACGACAGGATATTGTCGACGCCCGCCTCATCGGCTCGGTAGACGAGGCTGTCGCCCATTCCGAGCCCAAGATGCATCAGGGCAACCTGGCGCGTGGCGACGGCAAGATCGCTGTCCTTCGACCCGCCTGAACCCGTTCCCACCAGACCGAGCAGGACCTCTTCGGCCGCGCGTCCTCCCAGCCTCTGCATGACCAGCTTCTCGACATCCTGCTTGGTCGGCAGGCGGCCATCGTTGTCGATGTGTGCGAACCCACCGGTATCCCCGTTCTGCACGATGGAGATGCCGAGGATGCGGCCCATGCCATTGGCATGGGCGATCACGGCATGCCCTGCCTCATGGACCGCGATACGCCGCAACAGATCCGTTGACCGGGTTTCATCTGGGGCAACTGCGGCCATGAGATCGGCAAGCACCATCGGCCGCTGGGCTGCCCTGGCACGGCGCCGGGCGTTCTTGACGAGCTCGACGACATCGGCGCCCGTGGCGCCCATTGCCATCGCTGCGGCCTGGCTGAGATCCTCGCTCGGCAGATCGGCGCCAAGGTGCTGTCGGAAGATGCCGGCCAGCGCATCCGCATCGGGCCGGGGAATGTTGATGATCCGAGACAACCGGCCACTTCGGGTGAGGGCACTGTCGAGGCGTTCAGGGTGGTTGGTCGCTGCGATAACCATGACGTTCTCGGTGGCCCCGGAGATGGCGCCATCGAGGGTTGTCAGGAGATGCGTGACCACCGGCAGCCACCAATCGGCTCCCCTCGGCGAAATGGTGGCGCGGTTCGGGACAGCGTCGAGCTCATCGAGGAACAGGATGGCTGGCGCCGCGTCCCTGGCTTGCGCGAAGATGGCGTCGATCTGCTTGATGATGCTGTCGAGATAACCAGGCGAGTTGGCGAACCACGCACTGACCGACGTGGAGATCAGTGGCACGCCTGCCGATCGAGCCAGGCTCTTCATCAACGTGGTCTTGCCCACGCCCGGAGCGCCGGCCAGCACCACGTTGGCCGAGATCGCGGTGAACGGGATCTCCCCGCGCCGCCACGCTTCCAGGTCGGCAACAAGCTCCAGGCACCAGTGCTTGGCCTTGCCATAGCCATGCAGGTCCTCCAGCAAAGGAGCGTCCATGATCGACTTGTCGTGGTGGACCTTCTTGGCGGCTGCGGCACGCAGCCGGTCGACGCACGCCTTTGCCGTCGAGCCTGAGCGGATCGCCGACGCGATCTCATCGAAGTCCAGCGCCGCAATGGTCTGATCCTCGAGCTTCCGGGGCAAGCGACCGGTGACGGCCCTGATGACGGCCCCGACAACGCGCGCATCGGGCTGGGGCAGCAGCATGGTCATGTCGGCCGATGCCACCATGGCGCTGGGCAGCAGCGTGAGCTGTTGGGAAACGCCGAGGCACCTGCCGCCACTGGTCAGCGCCCGCATGGATTGCTCCATCGAGATGTCGTCCTGCTGGGAGCGGGACCGCGGCGCAACCGACTTGCTGTGATGGAAGTCCCAATGCTTTCCGGCGATCCGGAGGTAGCGGTACAGAGGGGCCACCCAGCCTGCGGAAGGAGCCTGCACGACCAGGCAGAATGCCTTGGTCCGAATGATGCGGGCGATGCCGTCCATGCCGATGGCGCTCTCAACGAGAGCCTGGGGGAGGAGGTCGTGCGCCGTCTTTCCGGCGCCGATGCGCTTGGGTGGTTGCTCTTCGTCTTCGGGGGTGAATTCTGGTTCCTCGTCGGTCCAGATTTCGTCGTCGATGCCGTCCATGATGTGTCTCTTCGCCGGCGGCAAGGCGCAGGGATGCGCCCGGCGGACCGGTCCTCAATGCCCATTGCGGGTGCAATGTCGGGAAATGGTTCAGGCGCTCAGGAAGCGCGTTTGCCCGATAGCGATATGAGGTGATGAGATGCACGAGCGAGACCGGCCGCGGGCGGGCGGCGGGTGTTCCAGATGGCGATGTGCATGGACTGCGACATGGAGGTTTCTCGTCGTGATGCTGAACAGATAGTGAACATCAAAACGGTGGTCAAGCCGGAATCGCACAAGGGCGAAAAATAAATGATACGCTACCTATCACATTACCGCTTGCGCCCACTATCGAATATGATATCATCCATATCACGAAAGCGAGGGTTCGATGCAGACCGCAATTTGGAACGACATAGAGAGCGATTTGAAGCTGGGGGCCTTTCTCATCACCGTTGCCGCTCAGAGCCTGGTGGGCGACCAGTCGGCGACATCGGGCAATCTGGGCAAGGCGGCGTTGGGCCATGCCTATGATGCGAAGCGCTCTGCGGCCGAGCAGGTCGACTACCTTGAGGATCTCCAAGTCTTCGACGTGAGCGGCACCCTTTTCTGGAAGGTGGCCCGGGCCTGCTACGATTTCGTCCATAAAGAGACTCCGCTCGACCGGATCGACACCGGAGACTTCCAGTCTGACACGCTCAACATGATGACCTATTTCCTGTCGGCGATCCCACGCGACTCCTACGCTACGTCGATGGGCGTGCACGCAGACCGGTTCCAGGAGCGCCGAGACCGTGGGGACGAGTCACCATTGCCGGGCCTGCAGCTCGCCGCCGCCGCCAAGGCGAACCTTGTCGACTATCTCCAGGGCTTCCCCAGCGACCCGGAGTTTGACCTGGGGTTCGCTCCATTCGAGATCGCGGCGCTGGCCGGGATGAACATCTCGTCGGTCCGAAACTTCGTCGGCCCTGACGGCACCAAGCCGATCCGGTCGATGCCCTCGGAGCTCAAGATCGGCGTCTACGGCGATCCGCTCGACACCCTGGAATGGCTGGCAGGCCGGCGCAACTTCAACGCCGGCACCCTCAGCGCCGACTGGCCCGCATGGGCAGCGGATCGCGCCAACACCATCGAGGACGTGGGCGCGCTGCTGGGGATCTATGCGTGGACGAACCGCATCACCACCGATGCCCTGGCCGATCGCAGCGGCCTGCCGAAGAAGACCGTCAGGGCCTGGACCCGTGGGGAGATCGGCTCGATCGACGAAGCCATCGCCCTGGCCGGCGCCGCCGGCATCGACCCCGACCTCTACGCCGACTTGGTCGCTCACCATGCCGGTGGCGCCACCGCTCGCATCTGAACAGGAGACATGCCGATGCCCACAATCAACGACATCATCAATGCTGGCATGCACCGGGATCCGCGCTGGACGCCCCATCCCGACCAACCCAATGGCACCAAGAAGAGCGCGACCTACCGGAACCGCCGGGGCGATGTGATCGCCATCGACCTCAGCTCGGGCGATGAGAATGCCATCTGGACGCTTACCCGCCTGGTCCCCGAGACCTTGCTGCCGGCGATCCGCCGTGAACCCTATCCCATGTCCAGGAGCCGCAATTCCAACCTGAGTGTTCGGGAGCTGAAGGGCAAACCACTGGTACGCCTTTATCCGGCGACGAGGGAAGAAGCTCACCAGCTGGTGGAGCACTTCGCCGAGCTCTAGTCATTGCTGGCCGGGGTGAAGGCTGGCAGCGGGGAAGACCGCATCTCTCTTGTTTGTTGTACAGGGTCATCGACCCCACTTGCCCGGCTGCCTCGGCGGCCGGGCCTTTTCCGTTGGTCGCCGTGATGGCATAGACTTGGGCCATGGCAGTTCACCGTTTCGATCCCAAACGACGTCCGAGCAGGCACAGTTCTTCGGCGAGAGCGCAGCGAGACATCGTCACGCCTGTATTGGCCGCCGCACCCGTTATCGCCGTGGGCGTCATGGGCTGGGTGGCATCCGATCAGTTCCTGCATGGGACCGACAGCGCGGGAGCAATCGTAACAAGTCAGCGGGCGGACGAGGGACGGCGCGTGAACATCGGCATGTGCGGTCAAGATCGCCACACCTGTGTGGTCGACGGCGACACGGTCTGGCTCGATGTCGTGAATCTGCGTCTGCAGAGCTATGACACCCCGGAACCATACTCGCGGAAATCGTTCGTGGGTCGGAGAAGCTGAAGCAGGGACAATCGACAGAGTGGTCCCGTCTGGACGAAGATGACGAGTAATGCCGAGGGACAGGCTTCGGGCCAGAATGATCGGCCATTCTCAATCAAGGGACGACATATGGATTGAGAGTTACCAACACGCCGCCCAAGCGGCCAAAGGAGCGTTGATAAGTGAATCACGACGCAGATGGGGATGATGAGGACCGTTACACTGACGAAGAAGCCCCATACGTTTGGTTTGACCAGATCGACTGGTCTGCTCTCCGTCGTGGGCTGTCATCACTGGAGTTGTTTGACGACCCGTATTTAAGTCTGCAGATCACCAACCTTGAAATTGTCGATCGCTTCATCACCGAGATCGAGCAGGACGCGCTGCAACGGGTCGGCGACAAGATGGATATCGCGCACTTGGCATTTCTCAATGCCCAGTCGCAAATGTGGATATTCTCGGCGTACGAACTGCTTCGCACCTGGCGTCAACGTGCCAAGGATGTGGTGAAGCTATCCAAGACCGGCGGGCTGGTCCTCAAGATCGAGGCACTCAAAAGGGATCAGGGATACTTGCATCCAACTCGGCAGCTTCGGGCAAAACAGCTTGAGCGGATTGCGGCGGATCCAAAAATCATCGAGACCATAAAAGAGGATTTGCGGCGCACCCACATCCAGTTTGCCTTACTTGAACACCTGCGAGTTTCCCTGGCCAAACATGAGGTCAGTGGCAAGCCGAAGCAAATTGCTTACGCACCCGGTTATGGAAGGGTGAATTCTTGGTGCGGGTCTTTGGACTACCAGCTGGAATCCGGGCGAGTGATCCTGGGCACGCTTAGTCACCGGGATGTCGCTGATGCCATTCGCGCGCTCGCTGACCGCACTGATATCCCAACGGATGCGGACATCGCCAGCTTCGATGCGTCGATGCGCGTATCCGATTTCCCCGATCCGTTCAGAACCAACGCCTCGCCGAAGGAAGACTTTTGAACGGGCAAGCGGCGTCAAAAGCTGCCCATCGACCCACGAACCCTTGGAATCGACCCACGTCGGATTTGGCCTGACACAACCACCTAAGGGTTGGCGATCGCGGAGGAACTCGAATCCCCGACCCCCAGATTCGGAATCTGGCGCTCTATCCAACTGAGCTACGCGACCATTCATGGCGCCTTCGGAGGGACTCGAACTCCCGGCCATAGGGTTGGTTCCGGGCGCGCGTTCTGATGCGTCCACAGTTCGCCCATGATCTCGGCATGGCGGTGGGCAGACACGGCGCCGTAGCTGGTCAGTGTCGTCAACACCTGCTCATGGCCCAGGTTTTGGCTCCAGACCTTGAAGTCCTCAGGCGTGCGGCAAATCCGCTGCCCGAGCAGGGCCAAGGTGCTGCGGAAGCTGTGCGGGTTGAAATACGGCAGCCTCGCCGCTTCAAAGGCTGTCTTGAAGATGCGGCGGATGCCCACCACGTTGCGCCGCCATCCAGCGGCAGCTTGCGTTTTGTGGGAAACCACTCCCAGCACTCAGTTCGAAACGCTGTCCAGCTATCGCGAACCGCATCAGCGCGGCGCTTTGAGATCCAGGCAATGGTCATGGCAAGAGACCATCCCGGCTCGAGCATGGGGTCAAATTTCGACGGAGGTGGCGATGTTGCCAAGGACACTTGTCCCCATTTTTCGGCCAGTGCCTCCCCCTCAGTGCTTGGGAGGAGGCCGTCCATAACTAGGCCGATGAGGCACTGGCGCAGGGCAAACATGGGCGGGATGTCGCGATTGCGTCGACTTCCGATCCTTGAATGCAGGTGAGCAAGCCAGGCGTCCAGCTGGGCTCGGCGAACGAATGGCGTTCGACCTTCTATGGCGTCCCAATAGTCCCCGTGGCCGTGGCCGACTTCGCAGGCTAGAAAGAACCGCTCCGGAAAAAAGCTGAAACCCACTCCTGTGGCTGGATCACAAAGTTCGTTGACGAATTTGGTTCGCGGACAAGGGCGTCCAGTTCGCCGTTGGCAAAGGGTCGAACGAACTCTGCGAAGTGGAGGTTGGTTACGTGCTCGAGAGCGGAAATTTGCGTTGTCACGACTGACGGCGATAGACCGGAAGTCAGGATCTGAGGACGCAACTCCGCAACCGGATTTCCACCACGCCATAGCATCTCGTGGAACAGGTCAAAGGCCGCAGGAACTGTAATGCAGCCCTCGGGCATCAGATCAACCATACTGCGACAATCGCCGAGGTTTTGGGCTTACTCAAGCTGAGAAGCACTGTCCCCTCTGAATTGTCCCGACCGGTTCCCCGCCCAAGCAGATTTGTCTTATCGCCGACTCGGCTGAGATGGGGCCGCAAGCAGTCCGTCCGTATTTCAGGGGTGTGTCCGTAGGAGCGGACGCTCGCGCCACCACAAAACCAAAGCTGCAGATTCCTTGAGTGAGTCTATTTTGGGCGATGCCTTGCGTGAAGCGGCGATCTCGGCCTTTAGGCTCTGGATCTGCGTCTAGCGTTTGCGAGACGCACCCCATATGGCCGAGATCGCGAGCCTCTTCGGCGCCGGGAGGTGCGAGCGGTCGGGGCCACTAGACGCTGACAGCCGGGTCCATCGCCGCAGCCGAGCGGCCGTTGCGAGGCGTGGCAGTCGCCATCCTGTGGGAGATGACCAAGAGCTTTTGGCCGACCCGGCGAGCGACATCTGCGCATCGTGGACGCGCTTTCAATGCGGTTGCTTTGACCCATCGTCTGGCGGAACCCGAGGCAGCTTGCGGCCCGTGTTGAACTGCTCAAGCGCGGCGACCAGCGAGGGCGGTCGTTCATCGGTCCAGAATTCGAACTTGTCGTCAAAGGCGCCGTTTTCGGCGAGCATCGGTAATTGGTCGAATAGCCTGACCTCCTGCCCAGCCGCGCAGTGGGTGGAAAGGCCTTTTAGCTGAATAAGGGCGCTACCCTCGTCCAGTTCCTCAGCGCCCTTGAGCACCGAGATGGCGAAGAAGCGCTCCAGATGATCGCGCAGCACGCAGGCGGAAATGCTGACGCCGGAAGCGCCGATCACCGATAGAGCGAGTGTATCGTCTGCCTCCTGATCCTTGGACAGCGGCGGCTGGACATAGGCATGGTCGACGATACGGGCGCCGGCCCGTCCCCAGATCGACAGCCGCTCGAACTGGTCGAGGCCACTGACCTCGGTATCGAGCCGGTACTGTTCCAGCGTGAGGCGAAAAGGGTCGTTTTGTTCGACGAACATCAGTCCCGTCGCGAGCGGCCGATCGGCTTTGAACAGAGGTGGGATCAGAACCTGTATTGCGACGATGATGCGCTTGAGATAGCCCTTTCCGCGCATGCCCTGCTCGATGAATATGTAGTTGAGATTGCTGGTCAGCACCGGCTCGCCATCTGCTGCGCCCGAGATGGTGGCGAAGAAGTTGGCGCCGCCGACAAATTGCTTGCCATCATGGACCGTGAGGCAGACTTCGCGGAACGGAGCGAAAAGCCGGGATAGGCGCTGATAGGTTTCGCCACGGTTGAGGCCCAGCGCCGCCTCAAAGCCGCTGCGCTCTTCCTTCTCGTCCGGCAGCACGAAGGCCTTGTCGTAGGCTTCAAAAAATTGGTCGAAGACCCTGCTGTCATAGCGGGTCGTCAGCTCCAGCCGCAGCCCATCCCCGGCTGCATGCGTCCAGTCCTCGGGCAGCGGGTTCAAGTCCAGGGCGTGAGGCAAGGCAATTCAGCTCCACTCTTTGGCAATGCGGGCGAGCAGAGATTGACAGGGAGCCTCACGGGGGACAATCGTTAATCAATCATGAACCTGTCGGTGGATGTGTAATTCTCTGGCTCAGGGGAGGGGAGTATGTCGGAGCGGGGGCTGCGCGTCTTCATAAGTTCAACCACCGCCGATGGCGGCGACCATCGGGCGCGGCTGGCAACGTTCTTTTTGGCGCTGCAAATGACTGTCGATGCCCAAGCGAGCTATCCAAACACACTGAGCGACGGTATCGCAATCCATAACAGCATCGAGAGCGCCGACCTCATCATATGTCTCGTCGGTACCCATTTCGGTCAGGCATTGGCGCTGGAGAATCTGACGCACGCCCACCTGCCGCCGTTGCCCGATGGCGTCAGCGCCGCAGACCTATCCTGGACGCAATGGGAGTACTATGCCGCTCTCAACAGCGTTCGGACGAGGAACATCAACGATAAACGGCGCCTGTTGGTCTATTTTCGCGAGAACCCGGAATGGCCCATAAGCGACGATCCGGACAAACAGGCCGACACCGCCCGGCAGAAAGCCTTCTACGAGCGCGAGCAGGTGCGGATGACCGGCGAGTTCGGCGCCGATTTCTTCGGCTTTTACGGTAATGACCCGAGCCGGATGTTCGCCAATTTCGAGCGCATGGCCGGCGCCCGCAATGGCTATCTCGAACGCATCCAGCAGCATCAATGGTCATTGCTGAAATCCTCGCGCCGAACCGCGCTGGATGCCGCATGGGCGCTGCGTTTCGGGCAGGATTTTCATGCCGGCGACGATACGCCCGAGGCAGAAGCTCAGGCGGAATTGCGAGCGGTCTACGCAAACACTCAGCCGCCTTTCATCCTCAATCAGGCGTTTGAGATGCTCTCTGTGCCGGCTGATGGCCAGCAGCTGCAGTTTCTCAAGCCGGCGGGTTTCGTTGCTGGCCGGGCGACGGAAGCCGAGCTCAAAGCGCGAGGAAACGGCGAATGGAACCCGATCGCGCGTGACCAGATCCTGTCGGATCTGATGGGGCTGGGAGGCGAGGCACCGGCAAGGCTCTATTTCATCAGCGGTGGAGGAATCGGCAAATCCACCACCATGACGCGCCTTGAACGCGATATCTCGGCGCTTGGGGAGGAAAGGGGCATCTGGGCGATGGTCATTGACGCGGGCGACCTGCCGCCATCCAGCAACGATCTGGTGACGCGCATCGCCGAAATGATCCTCATGGCAACTCCGATCGCCGAGAATCCGAATTGGGTTTTGCTCGATCCCGATCCAGTGGCCGCCGCGGCGAGACTGGAAACTGCGCTCCTCACGACAATTGGTCGGTGGGTGCGGCAAGATATCAGGGACGGCCGTCTCGTGTTGTTGATCGATGGCCTCGATCACCTCGGCATGGCCACACCGCCCCTGCTGGTCGCGCTGCAAACCGAACACCTCTGGAGTCTTACGTCGATCGCCATTGCCGGACGTCCGCATCCGTTGCTCGACTGGGTTGATTCATCTCCCGATCTCGATCGAATGCAGGCCCGTTTTTGGCGCTTCATCGAGCCCAAGCAATTTGATGGGACCCAGAGCCGTGCCTATCTCGGCGGCGAACCTCTGGCCGACGATACGATCCGCTGGCGCTACGATCTTGTAGCTAAGCCATTGGGTGATCTCATTTCAGTCCCACGCGTGATCGAGTATGTGCGCGGGCTGAAAGTTGCCGAACTCGGCGATATCAGGAGCATCGCCGCCATCTACTGGCGGGCTGGCAACAACCTCATCGAAACCACGGCGATGGAGACGCTTGGGCGTAAGGTCGATTCTGAATGCCTGCGTAACATCCGCCGTCTTCTATCGGCGCTGGCCTTCAAGACGCTCTACAACGGTCCCGAAAAGTTGCGCGGTTATGACCGTGTCGGCCGCAAGGTTGAAAATGGAGGCACTGGACAAGCGCAGGACCAACAAGTCGCGATCCCGATTTCTGAAGAGTTCCGGGATAGTCTCTTTTCCATGTGCGAACGCGCCAGAGGCCGAGATGGTGGCACGGCGTATACGCGGGATCAATTCAACGACAATCTGGCAACTTTGGGGCATTTCTCCACCCTGCTCGGCAACGGAATCCTCGAAAGCGGCCGGATGGACGGAGACTTGCTTGGGCGTGTCGTCTGGGCCAATCGAACAATTCAGCAATTCCTGGCGGCGCTCTGGTTGGCGCGCTACGCCGACACAACCGAGACGCAGCAATTGCGTCATGCTATCTTCTATCCCGATGGGCGCAACACAGACGCCACCGAGGATTTCAACCGTTTCCTCGCTGAAATGCCCGAAGAGGCGATTCACCAGCCCACCTGGGTCCGCTCCGCCAGTGCCTGGTATGATCCGGAGGTCGTTCAGACCGGCAATGAACGCCGTTGGTCGTCCGAGATGCTTTATCGCTCTTGGCGGACCATGCACGATATTGCCGGCGAGCCCGTGGATGATTGGTGGGACATTCCCTACCACGCCTTGGCAAGCTCACGTCCCGGAGATCGAGCGCAATATTCGCCACATCTGGTCCCTCCATGGCTCGAAGGCGACGAGAGCGGTGACGGGCCGTCGCTGGCACGCGCCGCGCTTCATACGTTCCGCGGCAATTTCCAGCAGCTGCGTGAAACTGGTACGGACGAGCAGAGAGCCATCGCGGCGGACTTGACCGACAAAGGTTGGATCGACGTTCAGGCAGGAACTTTCTCCATGGGTGCCCCCAGCGAACACCAGGGTTTTCCAAGCAAGACCAAAGCCTTTTGGGAGTCCCAGCTCGATCGCATCCAGAATGGCGAAAATGCCTTGCTGATTTCGGAGGAATGCAATCGGCCAGAATGGTTCACCGGCTTGCAGGGCAAGAGGCTGCGCCAGGAGGACGTTGAAGACCTACAAGACGAGGTTCTTGGGCCGTTCGAGACGGTGGTGCGCGCCAAGGGTGACGTCAAGGCTGCCCGTACCGTTGCCCTCAAGGCAATCGAGGAGAAATGGCGCCGTCGCGACGAAACGCCCGCCGAGCGGGAGCAGCGCGTGGCGGCTTTTACCATGAAGGACGTTCCGACGCTGCATGAATGGTTCTGGCTCTTCGCGCTGGGACATAGGCAATCGGTTCTGCACTACTTGTCGCAAGCCGGCAGTGGTGAGGGCGAGGTGGAAAGGCAGCATCCGCCGGCTAATCATCCTGTCATCTATGTAAGCTGGTACGATGCCTGGGCCTTCTGCCAATGGGCAAATTGGCGGCAGGATGGACAGAGCTATGGATGTCGCCTGCCGCATGAGCCGGAATGGGAATATGCCTGCCGCCACGGCCTCGTCGATGGGACGCCGCGACTGGTTGATGCGGATTGGGAATATTGGTGGGGCCACAATTTCTATGAGCATCCCGACAGCATGGAGCCTGAGCCACTGTCCAATGCCTTGGCTCATGCCCGCGGTGCTCCCGGCGATACCCGGGCGCCCTATGAGGCCCAGCCCAATGGTCTGGGGTTCCGGGATATGCTCGGCAATGTCTGGGAATGGAGCGCCAATCTCTACGACGCGCGTGAAGAAAAACTGCTCAATTCTCCTTCGCGCTATTCCCGCCACGAGCCGAAAACCCGTCCACCGGTGAATGTCTCGCGTACCATGCGCGGTGGGTTGTGGTATTTTGTCGACCACATTGCCACCTCGACCAGTCGCTTCCGGCTGGGCTGCGACGATCGGGACTACAAGATGGGCTTCCGGCTGGTGCGCGAACGGCTCTGATCAGACGCCCAGTTCGCGCGCCGCCACGCGCTCGGCCAGCTTATAGAGCGGCCGCATGGTCTCGACATTGTCCATCTTGGAATAGCGCTTCAACTCGTCCTTGCCGGGCACGCCGTCAATCCGCTGTTCAAGCCAGTCATTGTCGAGCAACAGGTTATATCGATGAAACGTGAAGAGCGGCGCGGGAGCGATGCAGACGTCAGACAGATCGCCAATTTCACTATTGATTTTCCACGGCGTCCGGTTGTGACCCAGGGCCTGCATGATCGTCAGAACCTGCTCGTCACAATCGGCCATCATCGATTGCAGGCTCTTGATGGCGAAGCCGGCGGCGATCCGCAGCAGCAGGGAGTTGCCCGGCGGCGCATGATATGTACCGGTGCCGATGGAGGTGATCTCCAACCTGTCTGCGCCGGTCTTCCATCCATAGCCATAGGCCGGAATGGTGGCGATCTGCAGCAGCGCCAAGGCTGGATTGTTGTGCGGGGAAACCGAGCCGTCGATGAACAGGCCCGGTGGCTCACCGTTCATCACATTGATCCGTTGCGGCGCGAAATAGAGCGGCGCGGCGGCGGAGGCGCGGATCAGGCTGGACAGGCGGTAGTGTCGGTTGCCGACATGCTCGCCGTCCTCCCAGTAGGGTGCTTCCGGATTATTCGTGAGGAACCAGACGCTCCCAGTATCAAAGCGCTTGGTGATAATGGCCAGACCCCCCGGCTTGAGTTGGGGCGTTTCCAGCGTGCTGTCGCCGGTGAAGGTGGCCACGTGGCGCTCCAGCTCCTGACCCAGAAACTGCGCCTGCAGGAACTTGATGCGGCGGAGGGTGCGCTTGAAGACCACCGGCGCCATGTCGAAATAATGGTCTCTGACCTTTTCGAGCGGCACGCCTAGAGCCAGTGCCGTTGCCAGGATGGCGCCGGTCGAAGTACCCCCGATCAGATCGAAACGATCGCGCAGTGCCACCGGACCGCCTGTCTCCCGGGCCAGTTTGCGCTCCAGCGCTTCGAGGAAAGCGACGGCGACCACGCCCCTTACGCCACCGCCGTCAATGGCCAGAATGCGCTTCGGTCGCCCCTCACTCGCCGTCATTGCCGCGATTCCGCGCGACGCTTGCGGATACGGTCCAGAAGCTGGATGGCGCGAAAATCGTCATGTCCGCTCGGCATTGCGAGCGGCACCCGCCATGGTTCGATCCACGGATTACCGAAGGAGAAGCCGATTGGCAGGCGCGCATGTTCCCGCTCTAGCGACCAACCGACCAGGAGGCCGGGATTGCGTATGGTGGCGGGCAGACGGGCTCGGATATCCTTCGGAATGTCGTTCATAGCGGCCTCGCGGCGGGAATGCGGAACGGACCTTCAAACAATTCTGTCTCAAGCGTCGCCTCGAACTCGATCTCGTGGTCCTCGAGCATTTCGACATGGCCGGCGGGCGGGACGCGGAACAGGCTATGGAACAGCGACGTCCCGTAGCGGACGGTAGTCTGGAACACTATGCCAGACTCGTCGGTTTGCACTTGCCTTAGGGGTTTGAGCTGCCGCCGGACGGCGGTTTTCTGGAGGCGCGTTGTGCCTTGCGAAAAGTACAGATCGGCGATCGACCCGATGATCTCGAAACGCCCAAGGCCCGAGCGGACGGAGCCGCAAGAAAAAGACAGACATTCGCCCGCCGCCTGCGGACCGACGATGTTAATGCCGGCCAATCTATTGAAGGCATGCAGCGCGTCGGCGCGGCCATCGAGCAGAATGGCGCCGGTGGGACCAAACATGTAGTTGAAGAGAACCACGGACTCGCTGTTGATCTGCGCTTGGCACTCGATCAGCAGCCAATCGGGGTAGGCGTCGAGTTCCAGTGCCCGCATGCCCTGAAGCTGTGCCTGGGCCAGAAAGGCGGGCAATTCGGCGCTCCGTAGATATTCCCCCAGGATCGTGAGAATTTCGGAGGCCTCGTCGGGCAGGATGTCGAACCAATCGCCGGGAATGATTGGCGCGCCGACCCATTTGGCCGTCCCGTCGCGTCCGCCAGCACTGCTGTTCCGATCGCCCCCGGCCATTAACCTTGCCTCCGCTCCAGCACCTTCAGGATGGACCCGGAAAGCTGCGCGAGGCAAGAATTTTGCGATGCGGATAGGGGGAGTACAGGTTAACGACGCAGCTTTTCTGAGAGTTCGGCAGGGCCGATATCCTGCGCTATTGCCTGGCCGTCGGAAGACATGGCGGTGATTTGGCGTAATCCGCCGTTTCTGTCTTGATCGGAATCGATCCAGATGACCAACGTGCCCTCGGCTAGAGCCTTGGTTATGCCGTCCTTGGTGCCACCGGCCCCGGCGCCCGCCGCACCGTCCCAGATGGCGACCAGCAGATCGGCATTGGCCAGGATCGCCTTCTGCACGGATATGTAGCCTTCGTCCGGCGTTGCGAGCGAAGTCTCGACCAGATCGCTATGCGGGCGGGCCAACAGTGCTCTCAGCCGATCGATGGCCTCTTGGGGATCGCCCGTGCCATGGACCTTGAGGTGGCTTTCATACTCGTTCACCGGCATTGGCAGTACCGCCGAGAGGTGCCAGCGTGACGGCATGGCTCGGGCTGCGACCTGATCGGCGCCTTCCGCCAGCCCGGTGACGAGCCGTATCACTGCCGCCTGCAACGTGTCGCCGATGGCGGCGAATAGCCCGCCGATGGTCGCGGTCAGCTGCGGTTCCTGGCGCCGGTCCATGCGATTCCAGCGATGCCCCACGACCCCGATGGTGAAGATTTTGGCTCCGGCCACCACAACACTCTCCAGCTTGGCGTTTAAAATACCTGTTGTCGTCTTGAAGGACTGCTTAAAATATCGCTCGCGCTGGAGGGGATGCAATGCAGACGGGCAAGGCGAAAAAACGTACCAGGCGCAGGGATGGACTCGCAAAGCATGGCGAGGCTTTGCGCAAGTATGGCCTGTCGATGGCTTTCCTTATCGTGCTGATCGCTGGCCTTCTGGGCTTTGAAGCAGCGCGCCAGCCCAGTTCCGAAGGCCTGCCGATGTTCGACAGCCTCTATCGCAGCCTGCAGATGTTTGTCATGGGCTTTTCCCTGCCCGATGGTGTCAAGAACAATACATGGTTGACCGCCATACTGACCTTTCTCAGCTATGCGGCGGTGGCGGTGTCGTCGAGCGCCGTCATCGCCGTTTTCGCGAGGAGCTTCGGCGATCCGGTGCTGCTGCGTTGGCAGGCTTGGCGGCGCGAGCACGGAATACCAGGCGTCTTGCGCCAAACCGAGCAATGGCGCAGGCCGCGCCGTCGCGCCGTTCTTCTTGGCTTCGGCACGGTCAATCGCGCCGTCGCCCAGAGCCTCAAGGCTCGCAATTATGCCATCACCGCCATCGACGAGCGCTTCGAGGAACCGGCGCAGCTAATCGCGCGCAACAATGGCGTTCTGCTAGTCGCCGGCGATCTCACCGATATGTCTAGCCTTGAGCGCGGGCGGCTAGCATCGGCCGATATCATCGTCGTCGCCGCGGGCAATGATGTTACCAATATCGAAATCGCCGCCGCCGCCCATGCACTGGAGCAGGGCGCCAATATTTACGCCCATGTCGCGTCGTCCAGCTTCGCCGATGACCTGAGAGAAAGTTCGGACCACGGATTCCCCTTGGCCGAAGGCATTCGCACCTTCAGCGTCAAGCGGGAAAGTGCGCGCAACCTGCTGCGCCGCGCGCATCTCGCCCGCAAGGCACGAGAATGCAACCAGCAGCGCGTCCATCTTGTCGTCGTCGGCATGGGCGATCAGGGGGAGGCGATCCTGCTCGAAGCCCTGCAAGACGGCATAGCCAACGATCTCCATCCGCCGCGCATCACGGTCATCGACAAAGAGGCCGATATCGTCGCCAAGCGCTTCTGGGCGCGGTGGCCCGGTCTTTCGGCCGTCGGCCTGCCCACAGACGCGGCGCCCATCATCAGGTTCGTTCCGCTCGATATCCAGTCTGTGAATTTTTCGCGGGTGGCTGAGCTTGAGGCTCTGGAGATCGCCCGCAATCCAGTCACCGCCTATGTCTTCTGCTGCGGCGAGGATGCAACCAATCTGGCGGCGGGATTGCGGCTCGAGAATGCCATGGGCCTCGGCCGTTGCCCGCCGGCGACGATCTTCTTGACCGTTTGGGGAGCTGGGATCGAAACCGAACTTTATGACGACCGTGATCCCCTCGGCTTCTGCAAGCTGTTCGGCGCCGTCCAGCCAACCATGGAAGGCGCGACCTTTCTCGTAAATGACGAGGACAAGCTGGCCGCCGAGCTGCACAGGGCTTATGAGCAGAAGCGGCGCGGTGGCGCCGGTGCGCGAACGCCCGAGCGTGCCTGGTCATCCATGCCGCAGACCATGAAGGAAGCCAATCGCCGCGCGGTTCGCCATGCCCATGTAAAGCTGATCGATCTCGACCTGCAGTGGCGAGGAATGGGTGAAGCGGTCCTGCCCAAGATCAACACGGAAACGGCTCTGACCTTGACGGCGGTGCCAGAAAACCTCGATAGTTCCGCCATCCTCGACGGGCGCCTTGCAGTACCGTCCGAACATCGTCTGATGGCGAAGCTGGCTGAAACCGAACACCGTCGCTGGGTCGTCGATCGCGCCATGGATGGTTGGCAGCCTGTCAGGGGTGTACGTGACAATACTGCTCGTCTGCACCCAAACATGGTGCCTTTCAACGATCTCGAAGAGGCCGATCAGCACTACGACACTGTGTTGCTACGCGCTCTGTTGGAGGACTTCGGGGCCGGCGAGGAGAAGCACATGGTTGCTCGGCCGGCGCGCCGATCGGCGCACATCGTGGCCGCCGATGGATCGATCGCCGGTCCTATCGCACCGGATACGACGGAGCTCCTGCTCGTCCTGCCCGCGCAGAGCTACAGGTTCCCCCCAGATGGTCCATCGCCGACCCTGATCCGGACGATCCGCGATTGGTCGACGAGACCGGATGCATGCCGGCTGCGCCTCGTCTTGGGGCAGCGTTTCGGCGTCGATATCCCCCACTCACACGCTGCTCATGCCGCCACCTATCTGCGGTCAATAGCCGCCTGCATTCCGGCGGATGTCGATCTCGACGTCATTCATCTCTATGGCGTGGGACCGGCTGCGAACGTACCGCCCGCCGAAATACAGGACTATTTGGACCGGCAACTTGCCGCGCCGTAAGCGCGAAGAAATTCCCTGCCAAATCTGATGGCACAGATCCGGTGACGCGTCTTTGGTGCGCCGTGTAGCCCAGAACGGCTGGAGATTCGATCGCTGGATTTCAACGCCATAAAGTCCCGCACGATGAAACACTCGCATCTTAATCTTTATGCAGCGTTCGCTTTCGAGATCCGCTCATGACGATGCTTCTGGAAACTAAGGTACTGACGACCGAATCGGCGATTGAAAGTAATTCACTTGCGCCCGGGGCTCGGTCGAAAGTTGTTGGGCGAGCGTATTTAGCCCACCCATGGCCAACGAAGAAACCGGCGAGCAATGGCAGCTATTGGGACTTTCCCAATGCCTCCGGATGACCTCTGTGGATGGCTCCCGCATTGCAAGAGATAATTCGACGTTCTGGCGCGTTGGTCGGGTGCAGTCTTCTGTTCGGCCTGTTGATGCAGCCATTAGAGACTGCTGGCCCTGATGGGGTCGGCGAACAGGGTCCCAATCTGGAATACAGGCTATAGTGCCTCGGTCGTTCGACGGGTTGTCCCTGTTTCCGGCCTGACCGGTTTCGCCATCACATCGCTTCGCTCTCACAACCTCATGGAGCCGGTTAATCGGCTCGAACTGGATATTGCTTTAGGATGCAATCTCTTCCTGGCTTTACGCTGCAAGGCTGGGGGTATGGCGAGCTTGGTAGACTTCGCCGCGGGCCATGACCGCCCAGACCACGCGGGCCATCTTGTTGGCCATGGCCACGCTCGCAACACGCGCCGGCTTTCGGGCAAGCAATGCCAGAAGGTAGGGATCGGCCGACTCGGGCTTGTACTTGGCCTGGCGGACCAGAGAGGTCGCGCCGATCACCAGGAGCTTTCTCAGATACCGATCACCCATCTTGGTGATGCGACCGAGCCGGTCCTTGCCACCACTCGAGTTCTGCGAGGGTGTAAGTCCCAGCCAGGCGGCGAACTCTCGACCTGAACGGAACTGTCCCGGATTGGCCACCGATGCGGCCAGGGCTGTGGCGCCAACAGGACCGACGCCAGGAATGGTCGATAGTCGTCGCGCCACCTCGTCGGTTCTCTGCAGAGCAATGATCGCGCGGTCGATCGCTGCAGACGGACATGGGTGTCGAGGACCTGAACACAGAGAAGATTGAGGATCTGCCTGGCTACGGCGGGTACATCTGGTTCGCATTCATTGGACGCGATCTGGCGCGCCAGCCCAAGCGCCCGCTCTAAACCTACTGGGATGTCGATGCCGAACTCGGCCAAGAGGCCGCGGATCATGTTCACCAGCTGTGTGCGCTGTTTAACCAGAAGATCGCGTACCCGATGCAACGATAGGGCTGCCTGTTGATCGGTCGACTTCATCGCCACGAACCGCATAGTCGGGCGTGTCACGGCTTCACAAATCGCTTCGGCGTCCACAGCATCGTTCTTGCTGCGCTTCACATAGGGCTTCACGTAGGCCGGCGGCATGATACGGACCTCATGACCCAGCTTTGTCAGCTCTCGAGCCCAATGGTGGGATGTCCCGCACGCCTCAATGCCGATCAGACAGGGCGGTACCCTGGTGAAGAACGGCAGAACCTGCGATCGCCGGAGTGTTTTGCGCACAACAACATCTCCAGCCGCATCAACGGCATGAACCTGAAAAACACTCTTGGCCAGATCTAGGCCCACGGTGGTAATCTGCATGGCGGATGGCTCCTTTGCTCGGGTTGCCTGATAGCAAACCCACTTTGGCACTCAGATGCCGGGAGCGGGAGCCATCCACCTCATCTGGAATGGGGCGCCAAACTGACGGGCGGCTTTTAGCGATTGCGGACCTGTTCCCTGCCACAGCCAATGTAGGTGAGTCCGGCTCAACGGCCTAGAGACTGCCTGTGAAATCCTGAGCCGTGGCGACCCGGTGGCGACCCGCTGTGACGGATCAAAGACCAGAAGAGTCGCCGCACTGTCTAAGTCTTTGAATATATTCGAGATAATTGGCGCGCCCTAAGAGATTCGAACTCCTGACCCCCAGATTCGTAGTCTGGTGCTCTATCCAGCTGAGCTAAGGGCGCGCACTGCCGAGTGATCGGCGGTTCAGGCGGAGGCACAAGTGCTCTTCGGCCTGAAGCGGGGCAACCCATACATGGGCGATCCGGGCTTGGCAAGCGCGCAGGTGACAGTTTTTCGTCAATGCGCACCGGCTAGGCGCGGATGCGCAGACTGGCGGGGAGAATGAGGTCGAAACGGGTACCGGCCGGCTGGTCGGCCAGCACCAGCCGGCCGCCATGGGCTTCGGTGATTTCGCGGGCGATGGCGAGGCCCAGGCCCGTGCCGCCGGCCCGGGCCGATCCCTCGAAGGCGACAAAGAGATTGTCACGCGCGCGGGGCGGCAGGCCGGGGCCGTTGTCGGCAACCGAGAGGATGATGCTCTCACCCTCCTCGCTCATGCTGACCGAGACCTGTGGCGCGGCAATGGCCGGGGCCGCTTCCAGCGCCTCGCGGGCGTTCTTGAGCAGATTGAGAAATACCCGCCCCATCTGGGCGGCGTCGACATTGAGCACCAGCATCTCGGAAACCTGATCGGCAAAGACAATGCTGGGATGGCCGACCAGGCGCGCCTCGAAGGCCGCATCCTCGAGCAGCGCCCGCATCGACACCGGCGCCAGCACCGGCAGCGCGGCGGTCTCGCGGCCATAATCGAGCACGGACTGGGCAAAGCCGATGGCCTTGTCCAGCGTCGTGACAAGGCGCGGCGCCAGGCGCTGGACCTTGGGATCATCCAGCGTCGCCACCTGGTCGGAAAGCAGCTGCGCCGAGGTCAGCGTGTTGCGCAGGTCATGATTGATCTTGGCGACGGCCAGGCCCAGATCGGCCAGGTGGCGCCGCTGGCGCAGCATGGAGAAAAGGTCCGATTCCATCGCCGCCAGTTCGCGCTCGACAATGCCGATCTCGTCGCGCCGCGCCGAGGGGACGATGACGAGGCTGGCATTTTCCGGCGCCTGGCGGAAGGCGAGGATATTCTGGGTCAGGCGGCGGACGGGATAGATGAAGAGATAGCTGGCCAGGAGATAGAGCGCGACTGCGGTAATGGCGGCAATGGCCAGCGAGACGACGCCGATCTGGCGGGAATAGGCCAGCATGTCCTGCCGCAGCGGGCGCTCGGACATCAGCAGCTCGACGAGGCTCTCGTCGAGATCGCCTTCCCCCACGATGCGCAGGGTGCGGCCGGGGCCGGCAAACAGGGTATCCATGGCACCCATGATCAGCGACATCAGATCGCGCTGGCGCATGTCGGCTGTGACGACCACGTCGGGTGTGACCGGATTGGCCAGCTCGATCAGCTGGCTCTGACCCTCGCGGCGATAGACGATGGCATAGGCGCCCGCCGAGGTCAGCAGGCGGTCGGTCAGGTTGCGGGGCAGCGCCATGACGTCGGGCACGGCATCGAGCACGCGGGCCGCCACGACGCCGACGCGCAGGCGGTCGTCGATCCAGCTGGCGCGGAAATTGGCGAGGGAGGGCAGATAGACCACGATCTCGACCAGAAGTATCACCGCGATGATGGTGGCGATGAGCTTGATCGAGAGGCCGGAGAACCGGCTGGGCAGGACGCTGCGTTCGGCTGTCATGTCAATTCATTATAGGCAAAGCCACCGGTTGCGTAAGCCCCCGGCGCGGCCTTCACGGCCGCAATCGCGCGAGCATGGGCAGGCGCTGCGCCCAGCTGCGCGGGGGGTGAAGGGCGATGAACTGGTCGGCCAGATCGGTCAGCGTCGCCAGAAGGCTCGGCTCGGGCAGCGCGAGCCGGTCCAGTTCGGCCAGATTGAGGCCGCGGGCCATGGCCAGCGCCAGGATGGCGATGGTTTCGCCGGCCGCCGGCCCCACCGCGCCGGCGCCCAGGATGGTGCCGTGGCGGTCGACAACCAGCTTGACCACGCCCCGGGCGAGGCCTGTGGCAAGGGCCGCGTCATTTTCGGCAAGGTTGGCGCGCAGCACGGTCTGGCCGGGGCGCAGGTCCCGATCCGAATCGAGCAGGCCGACCTGCGCCAGCGCCGGCTGGGCCGGCACGAGGCGCGGCACGTGGAGCGGGTCGAGCTGGCCCTTGCCTTGTCCGAGCAGGCGATCGACGAGGAGAGCGGCCTGCCGAACGCCGATATGGGGTTCGGCTTCCCCGGCGGCGCCGCCAATGGCGCTGATGCGGGAGTTGGAGGTCTGCCCGTTGGGGCCGAGCAGCAGTCGGTCGGGTCGCAGGCGGTCGCGGCGGAGCCTGGCCGGGTCGAGCAGGCCGGGATCGAGATCAGGCACGCGGCCCATGGCGACGAGGATATGGGAGACGTCGAGGCTCTCGTCGCCCGCCCCGGCCAACATGATGCCGGTGCCCTGGCTGCGCGGCTGGATGGCGCTCACTTCCGCCGTGTCGAGAATGACGACACCCTCCTCGCGCAGTTCGCGCAGCAGGATGGCGACCAGCTCGCTGTCAAAGCCCGGCAACAGGCCGCCCTGAGGCACCAGCGTCACGGCGGAACCCAGACGCCGATAGGCCTGGGCCAGCTGCAGAGCCGCCGGCGTGCCGCCGATAACGATGAGATGGCTGAGCTTGCGGATATTGTCGGCAATGCTGTCGGGGGTGAAATAGGCCACCTGGTCCAGGCCGGGCAGCGCGGGAATCACGGACTTTGCACCAGTGGCCAGCGCGAAGTGACGGGCGCGGATGGCGGTTTCGCCACAGCGCAGGGTCTGGCGGTCGGTGAACGCGGCGTCCCCCGCGAGGACGGTAATGCCCAGCCCGGCGAGGCGCTCGTCGGCGTCGCGGGGGCTGGCGGCGTCGGCGATGGCCGCGGCGCGTTCGCCTATGGTGCGGAAACTGGGCTCGGGCTCGGCATTGTCGAGGCCGAGCTGGCCGGCGGTGCGGATGGCCTGGGCGCGCTCGGCGCTGGCGGCAAAGGCAGCGCGGCGCAGGCTGCCCGCGGCTGCATCGCCAGCCTCGTCGCTGGCGCGGCGCACCAGAACCACATCGAAGCCGCGCTGGCGGGCCCGGATGGCCAGGCCGATGCCGAGTGCGCCGGCGCCGATGACGCAAAGGTCAGGTTTGAGAGTGTCTGCCATACCGCCAACGGCCAGATGGAATGCTTGCTGGCGACTTATGCGGTGATACTGTCGCGAAAACAACGGGGGATGGCGCGCAAGGAAGTGGGTGCGGGCGCGTTGACTTGGGGATGAGTTTTCCCTATAGACCCCACCAACCCGCACATGGGGCGTGCAACGCTTCCCTTGTGTCTGAAATTCCTGCTTGTGCAGAGCCAAACTAGAGGAACCGTGCCCGGCGCGGTTTGATGTCATGAAGCGTACATACCAGCCGTCCCAGCTCGTGCGTGCCCGCCGTCACGGTTTCCGTGCCCGTATGGCCACCAAGGACGGTCGCGCGATCATCAACAAGCGCCGCCGCGACGGCCGCAAGAAGCTCACGGCCTAAGGCGCCGTGGCCGGATGACGGCCAGCGGGCACAGGCCTGACGCGCTGCGTCGGCTGATCAAGCGTTCCCAGTTTCAACGGGCTGCCCGGGGCAATCGCGCCGGGCGCTCTGCGTTTGGGCTGCAGGCGATCGCGTCCGAGGACGCGCAGCCGGGTGTCGGCTTCACCGTCACCAAGAAAACCGGCAATTCTCCCGAACGCAACCGCATAAAACGCCGCCTTCGCGCGGCTGTGACAGCATGCGCGCGTGACTTTGCTCCTCACCATGACTATGTGCTGGTCGGACGGAGGGAAGCGCTGAGCGAACCCTTCGCCAAGCTGGTTGCCGATCTGGGCGCGCTGATCGTGCGCGTCCACGCTCCCAGATCGACAGACCAGCGACACTCTTCCGGCCGCGGCCCACGGAAACCCAGACAATGACCGACAATCGCAATGTGATCATCGCCATCGTGCTCAGCATGGTCGTGCTGTTTGGCTGGCAGTTCTTCGTCGCCGGCCCGCAGCTGGAACGCGCCCAGCAGCAGGCCCAGATTGCCGCCGAACAGGCGCAGAGCGAGGCCGCCCTGGCAACGCCCGCTGCCACGGTCAGCGCCGATGGCACCGCGGCGCCCGCCGCCGATGGCAGCGCGGTCTATGCCGACCGGGCCGCCGCCATTGCCGCGACGCAGCGCGTTACCATCGACACCACCGACCTGCATGGCTCGATCAATCTCACTGGTGCGCGGCTCGACGACCTCGAGCTCAAGCAGTATCGCGAGACGGTCGATCCCGATTCCCCGATCATTACGCTCCTGACCCCTGCCGGCGCCCCCGGCGCTTATTTCGCCGAGCAGGGCTGGGTGCCCGCCGCCGGCGTCTCGATTGCCGTGCCCAACGGGCAGACCGTCTGGACGCCGGAAGGCGACGCCACCACGCTGACCGAGGCGACCCCTGTCACCCTGCGCTGGGACAATGGCGCGGGCCTTGTGTTCCGCCGCACCTTTGCGGTCGACGAGCATTACCTGTTCACCGTCACCCAGACGGTCGAGAATACCGGCGCAGGCGATGTGGCCCTGTTCCCCTATGCCCGCGTTGCCCGCCACGGCACGCCCCAGGTCGCCAATTTCTTCATCCAGCATGAAGGCCCGCATGGCGTGCTGGGCAGCAACAACATGATCTCGAAGAAATACAGCGACCTGCAGAACGACCAGCAGGTCCGCTTCGACAACACCACGGGCTGGCTGGGCATTTCCGACAAGTACTGGGCCACCGCCGTGCTGCCCGTGCCCAGCGCCACCATCAATGCGCTGTTCTCGTGGAAGAATACCGGTAGCTATGACGACTACCAGACGAGCTTCGTGGAAACGACGCCAGTGGTGGTCGCTCCCGGCGCGACGGCGACCCACGAGAGCTATCTGTTTGCCGGCGCCAAGGAAGAGGCCGTCATCGCCTCCTACCAGCAGCAATATGGCTTTGACCGCCTCGACCTGCTGATCGACTGGGGCTGGCTCTTCTTCATCACCAAGCCGATGTATTACCTGCTGACCTTCCTCAACGGCATTATCGGTAATTTCGGCGTCGCCGTGCTGGCCGTGACCGTTATCGTCAAGGCGCTGTTCTTCCCGCTGGCCAGCCGTTCCTATGCCTCGATGGCCGCCATGCGCCGCGTACAGCCGGAGATGAAGGCCATCCAGGAGCGCTTCAAGGAAGACCGCCCGGCCCAGCAGCAGGCGATGATGGAGCTCTACAAGAAAGAGAAGATCAATCCGCTGTCCGGATGCTGGCCCATCCTGATCCAGATCCCGGTCTTCTTCGCGCTCTATACCGTCATCTTCATCAGCCTCGACATGCGCCATGCGCCGTTCTTCGGCTGGATCCAGGATCTGGCGGCGCCCGATCCGACCAATATCTTCACCCTGTTCGGCCTGATCTCGTGGGATCCGACCGTCCTGCCCATCATCGGCAGCTTCCTGCATCTGGGCATCTGGCCGGTCATCATGGGCATCACCATGTGGGTGCAGATGAAGCTCAATCCGCCGCCGCCCGATCCGACCCAGGCGATGATCTTCAACTGGATGCCGGTGATCTTCACCTTCATGCTGGGCACGTTCCCGGCAGGCCTGGTGATCTACTGGGCCTGGAACAATACCCTGTCGGTGACCCAGCAGTGGTTCATCATGAAGCGCCATGGCGCCGAGGTGAATCTGCTGGGCAATATTCTCGACAGCTTCAAGCGCAAGCCCAAGGCTGCCGAGCCGACCAAGTCCTGATCGCCACAAACGATCAATCATGCTACTGCCCGCCGGACACCTCCGGCGGGCTTACTATTTGTCTGGTTGCGCTTCCGAACCGGAAAACCGGTGCCCACTTTTCCCGGAAGCGCTCAATTCGAAGCGAGCACAAGCATGACCGACATCGATTACGCACCTGACATGATCGAACGTGGCCGCCTGCTGTTCGCGCGGCCGTTCCTCTTCATCAAGGGCTGCGTGCGCATCGCCGACCTGCCCCCGATGGACAAGGTCGAGATCGCCTTTGCCGGGCGCTCCAATGTGGGCAAGTCGAGCCTGATCAATGCCCTTTGTGGCACCTCGGCGCTGGCGCGGACGTCCAACACGCCCGGCCGCACGCAGGAGCTCAACATCTTCGAGAGCCAGAGCGAAGACCTGCGCATTGTCGACATGCCCGGCTATGGCTATGCCAAGGCCCCCGAAGACAAGGTGCGCGCCTGGACCAAGCTGATCCACCAGTATCTCACCGGCCGCGCCACCCTGCGCCGGGTCTATGTGCTGGTCGATGGCCGCCATGGTCCCAAGGACAATGACCTGACGGTGATGAACGAGCTCGACAAGTCGGCGGTGAGCTACCAGGTGGTGCTCACCAAGGCGGACAAGCCGCTCGCCAAGGACCTCGAAAAGGTCATCGCCGCGACCAGGGCCGCCATCGCCAAGCGCCCGGCGGCGCATCCCCATGTCATTCTGACCTCGTCGCACAAGGGCGACGGATTGCGGGAATTGCGGACCGAAATCGCGATGCTGCTCGAGAGCTGAGTTTTCTTGCCTCTCCCTTTGGGGAGGTGAAGTGCCTAGCGCGTCGTGCAGGCCACCCAGCGGCGCAGGATCTCGGGCAGCGCCGCGGACTTTTCCTGGAGGTCGGCCGCGTCCCTGAAGGTCAGGACGCCACGGTCCGGTGCGGCCCAGGCGATCAGCTTTGCCGGATCTTCGAAACGGAAGAAGTCGTCGGCGCCGGCCTTGGCGCCGCGATGCAGGATCAGCTGCAGCCGGTCCCCGGGATGGAGCCGCATGGTGATGCGGTCATCCTCGCCAGGACCGAAGCTGGGTGCATTCCACTTGATACGCTCGACCAGCCCGGGAACGGCATCCAGGATCAGCCGGCGCAGGGCCTCGATCTCGGGCTTGCGGGCATGCTGGAGACCATCAAGATACGAATCGACCGCTGAAATCTGCTCAGCCACGACCCCCACGTCACCGCCCCTTGAAGAACTGCCCGATATAGCCAGCAAGGTCGGCGCTCTGCGACGGCGTGGCAATGGAGGAGACGGCAGTTTCCACCACATTGTCCGGCGCCTTGCCACGCCGCAGCTCGGCCAGGGCAATGGTGTAGTCGTCGGTGAATTCGGGATGCGGCTGCACGCTCATCGCCGCGCCATTGCGATAGGCGAGGCCCGCATTGGGCGTGAAATCGGACCTGAGGATCACCTGCGCCTCCGCCGGCGGCACGATGACCTGGTCCTGATGCGAACAGGCCACGGCCAGCGTACCCGGCGCGCTGCGCATGAAGTCGGGCCGGGCGGCAACACCATAGCGGTGCCGGCCGAGCCCCCAGCCCTTTTCCGACTTGCGCACGTCCCCGCCCAGCGCATCGGCCATGATCTGGTGCCCGAAGCAGACGCCCAGCATGGGCGTATTGCTGCCATAGGCCTTGCGGATGAAGGCGCGCAGCGGATCGAGCCAGGGCAGGTCGTCATAGACGCCGGCGGCCGAGCCGGTGATGACAATGCCATCCAGCTGGCCGGGATCAGGAAAGGGCGCGCCGTCCGAGACCGGCACGATGTCATAGGAAAAGCCCTGCCCCGTGGCGTCGAACATGGTCTCGAACATCTTGCGATAGGGGCCGAACCGGCCGCGCAACGGCGCCGGCACTTCGCCGGTCTGGATGATGGTGAGTTTCATGAGGACAACACAAGGGTGGGAGGTCGATACGCCCCTATACCCTACCCCGTCGTTCCCGCGAAAGCATGATTGTCGCGCGGAGCCCCGCCTCTCCCCTCGGGGGAGAGGTCGACCCCTTGGGAGGCCCTCTCCGGGAACCGTGCGAGGGGAAGGCCCGCTCACCCGGCGCTGCGCGCCGACCTCTCCCCCGAAGGGAGAGGTAAATACCGCTGGCGTCGGGCTGTTACGCCGCCGCGAACTTCAGTGCAACGCCATTGATGCAATAGCGCAGGCCGGTGGGCTGGGGGCCGTCTTCGAAGACGTGGCCCTGATGGCCGCCGCAATTGGAGCAGTGGACTTCGGTGCGCTGCATGAACAGCGTGTTGTCGACCGAGGTGCCCAGGGCACCATCGATGAAGGTGTAAAAGCTTGGCCAGCCCGTACCGCTGTCATATTTGGTTTCGGAGGCAAAGAGCGGCTGGTCGCAGCCGGCGCATAGGAAGGTGCCGGCGCGCTTTTCGTCATTGAGCGGGGAGGTGAACGGGCGCTCGGTGCCCTCGTGCCGCAGCACGTCATAGGCAGCGGGGTCGAGCCTGGCCTTCCACTCTTCGTCGGTCAGCTTGAAGGGAAAATCGCCTTCGGCAGCCTCTACGGATGCCATGGGACGCAGCAGGCCAAAGGTTGCGAGTGCGGCGATGGCCGAGCCACCCCGGAGCACGTTGCGACGGTCGATTGCCATGTGGTCTTCCTTTCAGAAGTTGCCCCGCGCCCGGGACCGCAGGAGGGAAATGCGGGCGGCGGCGCGGGGCGGATTTGACGGCCAGTGTAGATCCTCGGGCAAGGCAATGGCACGTCAAGTTATGGTGAGAGGTCGCGGGGCGCGACCCCTCTCAAGGCGTCATTCGAAGCGGCGCCCCGTTTGGTTACAGCACCAGCTTACGAAGCAGGCAGGAGAACCTTGTCGATGACGTGGATCACGCCGTTGGACTGGTCCACGTCAGCGATGGTCACGGTGGCCACGCCACCGGCTGCGTCGGTGATCTTCACGGCATCACCCTCGAGCGCGAAGCTCAGCTCGCCGCCCTGCACGGTGGCAGCGGTGTAGGTGCCGCCGTTGTCGGTGATCGCCTTGACCAGGTCAGCGGCCTTAATGTCACCGGCGATGACGTGGTAGGTCAGCACGCCAGCGAGCTGGTCTTTGTTCTCTGGCATCAGCAGCGTTTCAACAGTGCCAGCGGGCAGCGCGTCGAACGCGGCATTGACGGGTGCGAAAACGGTGAACGGGCCTTCGCCCGACAGCGTCTCAACGAGACCAGCAGCCTGGACTGCAGCAACCAGCGTGGTGTGGTCAGCCGAATTCACGGCGTTTTCGATGATGTTGTTGGTTGCAGGCATGGCAGCGCCGCCGACCATCGGATTGTCCTGGGCCATTGCGCCACCGATCGAGGCGACGGTCAGCATGGCGGCAACGGAGAGAGCGCGGAGAGAGAGATTCATTGGATAGTTCCTTCCTGTGTTTCTTTCCCATTGTTCGGCTGGGACATGCGAAGGAACGGCAGCTTTCCGGCAAAGTTTCAGATTGTTTCGCATCGGCCAAAAATAATCGACGGGCACCAGAGAAATTTGGATTCTTTAGATTTTTCATAGACTTAATGAACAGCGCCGCAGACCTTACCTGGCCTGCGGCGCTGCTTTTGGCGTCTGCGTTTTTATTTCTTTTTTGGTGATCCAGACGAACTAGATCTTCGTAACGGCGCCTTTGGCGACGATGGGGCCATGCGGGTTGCCATCGGGCGAGCCGCCGGCCTGTTCCAGCGTGATGGCAAGGACCGAGCCCTCGCCCCAGCCGGCCATGACTTCGGGCGAGATGGTCACCGCGCTGCGCTCGTTGACCGGAATGACGCCCATGGAAATGGGGGCATTGTCGCCCTGGATGGCCCAGAGCTCGAAATCCTTGTCCGGCACGGCTTCGCCCGACAGCGCGGTCAGCCGCACATTGCCGCTGCCATCATAGAGCGCGACGAATTTGACATTGCTGCCCTCTTCTTCCAGCGCGGCGACGAGCTGGGTGGTCAGCGCGCCGACATCGGGCGCGGGCTGCATGAGATTGAAGCCAACCGCGGCCACGGCCACAGCGAGGGCACCGGCGGCGATGCCGCGCCACACCATCAGGCTGTTCCAGAGCGACTGCACCGGCCGCGGCTTGACGAGGTCGCCAAAGGCGCGGGCCTCGATGGCGGCATAGATATGGCTGGGGACCGGGGTCTCTTCATATTCGCTGTTGAGCGCGGCAAAGCGGTTCACCCAGAAATCGCGCTCGGCGCGCAGGGCCTGGTCGTCCTCGATCAGCCGGCCGACGCGCTCATGCTCGGCAGCCGAAAGCAGGCCAAGCACATATTCGGCGACGAGCGCATTGCGTCCGGCATAGTCGCTACTGCTGTCGTCGCTCATGCTCATGCCGAAAGACAGTCCTTCAATCTGATCAGGCTGCGGCGCAGCCAGGTTCGCATCGTATTCAACGGCACGGCGTGACGGCTGGCCAGTTCCTCGTAGCTATAGCCATCGAGATAGGCGCCGCGCACGGCATCGGCACGATCGGGTTCGAGCGTGCCCAGGCAGTGCTCGATGCGGCCCCGTTCCTGGCTGTCCTCGGTCGCCCGTTCGGGGGTCGGACCGCTGTCAGGGATTTCCAGCGCCACATCAATATCGTCCGCAGGCGGCCGGCGGGCCCTCAGTATATCCAGCGAATGGTTGCGCGCCACGGCCACCAGCCAGCTGATCGGGCTGGTATTGCCGGCAACATATCGATCGGCGCGCTGCCAGATCTTCACATAGACTTCCTGAATGGCTTCCTCGGCTTCCGAGCGGTCCTTCAAGATACGCAGCGTTACCCCGAAGAGTTTCGCGCTGGTCCGCTCGTAGAGAATGCGGAAGGCGGCCCGGTCGCGCAAGGCACAGCGCGCAATCAGGTCGGCAATGTCTGCGGACGGCGTCTGCATGACGGACATGGCTATCGGTGATCTCCTCGGCGCCAGCTGCTCGCCCTTGCCCGGTGCGATACATGGCTGGTCCACAACGCAGCATAAAGCAAATTGGATCAGTGCGTTTGCCCAGAACCGCCTTTTCCTTTGCGCATTGATGCTCTAGACCCGTTGCGGTCTCAGTGCCGCCTTGCCAACAGAATGGGTCCGTCCATGACAGATCAGACTTCATCGAACGACCGGTTCAGCCACGATGCCGGCATCCTCGCGCAGGCGCTGCCCTATATGCAGCGCTACGAGGGCAAGACCGTCGTGGTCAAATATGGCGGCCATGCCATGGGCGATCTCAAGCTCGGCCAAGCCTTTGCGCGCGACATCGCGCTGCTCAAGCAGTCCAAGGTCAATCCGATCGTGGTGCATGGCGGCGGGCCGCAGATCGCGCTGATGCTGAAAAACCTCGGCATCGAATCCAAGTTCGAGGGCGGCCTGCGCGTCACCGATGCGCGGACGATGGAAATCGTCGAGATGGTGCTGGCCGGTTCCATCAACAAGGAAATCGTCGCGCTGATCAATGCCGAAGGCGAATGGGCCATTGGCCTCTGCGGCAAGGACGGCAACATGGTCTTTGCCAAAAAGGCCGTGAAGATGGTCAAGGACCCGACCTCCAATATCGAGAAAGTGCTCGATCTGGGCTTTGTCGGCGAGCCGGTGGAAGTTGATCGCACCCTGCTCGACCTGCTGGCCCGCTCGGAGATGATCCCGGTCATCGCCCCGGTTGCCCCGGGCCGCGACGGCAATACCTACAATATCAATGCCGACACCTTTGCCGGCGCCATTGCCGGCTCGCTCGGCGCCAAGCGCCTGCTGTTCCTCACCGACGTGCCCGGCGTGCTGGACCGCGACGGCAAGCTCATTCCCGAGCTCAGCGTGCGCGAGGCCAAGGAGCTGATTGCCGACGGCACCATTTCGGGCGGCATGATCCCCAAGGTGGAGACCTGTCTCGAAGCGCTGGAAAACGGCGTCGAGGGCGTGGTTATCCTCAATGGCAAGATGCCGCATGTCGTGCTGGTCGAGCTTTTCACCGAGTTCGGCGCCGGCACGCTCATCGTTCGCTAACCATAGGCCGCACTCCCGTCGATTTGACGGGGGTGTGGCGCATTTGGCATAGCCCGATGCGGACAAGTCGTGGCAAATTTTAGACAGTAATTTCCGGGGGTTTAGCATGCGTTCCAAGATCACACTGGCGGCGAGCCTGATCGCCGCTGCCTTTGGCCTCCCCGCAGTGGCGCAGGCGCAGTCCATGGTGGCGCCGGTCGTCACCAGCGGCATGTACCAGCCGAGCTATTCGGCCTGGGACGGCTTTTATGTGGGTGCGCAGGGCAGCCTGATCGGCATGAAGAGCCATGAAACCAACACCGTGATCGCCACGCCGCCGGCCACCGAACAGCTGCTAGGCGATATCGGCGGCAGCGCCGGTGTCTTTGCCGGCTATCGCTATCAGCTCAACGACTGGCTGGTGCTGGGCGTCGATGCCGAAGTGAACAATGTCGCCACCCAGTTCGAGTATAACGGCCTCAACTATGGCGCGCTGAAGTGGGATGCCGCGGTGCGCGCCACGCTGGGCTATCCCGTGGCCAGCAACGTGCTGGCCTATGGCACGGTGGGTTATTCCTGGGGACGGTTCGACATGTCGCCCGCCCTTGGCGCCGGCTCGGAATTCACCGCCGGCGGCTTCCAGCTCGGCCTGGGCGTCGACATGATGGTCACCCAGAACCTGATGGCGCGCCTCAACGCGACCTGGACCCACTATGGCGTCAACACGGTGCCTGGCCCGGCGGGCCGCACCAGCGAGCCGAGCAATTCGGTGGTGCGCGCGGGTCTGGCCTGGAAGTTCTAGGCTCCACCCAATCGGAATCAAAAAGGCCGCCCACCGGGCGGCCTTTGCTTTTGGGCGGAGGCTAGGCCTCGACCAGGGTGGGCTGCACCGGGACGGCGCGGCCCGGGCCATGCCCGCCGGGGCGCTTGAACAGGGGCGCCATCAGCAGCACGAGGCCGAAACTGCCCACCACATACCAGAGCGCCAGGCTCGAGGCGCCGGCAAAGGCGGCGTGCTGGCTGGCGCCGGTGGCGAAGGCCCCGCCCAGGTTGCTGAAGAAGATCTCGCCGATAAAGGCCACGCCGAGCGCGCCGCCCACCTGCTGGAAGGCCTGCAGCGCGCCCGAGCCCGAGCCCGCATCGCGCGGCGGCACATTGGCCAGCACCAGCTGGAACAGCGAGGAAAAGCCCAGGCCGAGGCCGATACCGGCAATCAGCAGCGGCAGCAGGAAGGCCAGGCTGTCGATGCTGTCGCTCACCCCGGCAATGTAGAAATGCAGCCAGCCGATGCCGATGACCAGCAAAGCGCCAGAGGTGGCAAGGCGCGCACGCAGGTAGCGGGCGCCGAAGCGTCCGGCGATGACCGAGGCGATCAGCACGCCGACCGAGAAGGGTGTATTGGTCAGCCCCGATTGCAGCGGGGTGAAGGCGAAACCGCCCTGCAGCAGCAGCGAGATCACCATGAACATGCCCGGAATGCCCGAGGCGAAGACGGTGATGACGAAGGCGCCGAACATGAACTGACGATTGGTGATCAGGTCGAAGTTCAGCAATTGCGGGGCGCCGATGGCGGCACGGCGCCGCGTCCACAGCACGAAGGCCACCAGCAGGCCGAGGCCGGCTGCCATCATGGCGAAGGCCCAGAGCGGCCAGCCATAGGCGCGGCCCTCGATGATGGGGAAGACCACCGCCAATATGCCCAGGCCGAAGAGGCCGATGCCGACATAGTCGTTGCGGAGGGCGCCATGGCCGGGCAGGCGCGGAATGAGGAACCAGCCGGCGATGATGGCGGCAATGCCGATGGGAATGTTGACGAGGAAGATGGGCTGCCAGTCCATGCCGAACAGATTGGCCGAGATCAGCACGCCGCCCAGGATCGGGCCGCAGACCGAGGCGAGGCCGGCGGACAGGCCGAACAGCGAAAAGGCCTGACCCCGCTCATGGGGCGGGAAGGTCACCGTGGCGATGGCCAGCACCTGCGGCGTCATCATCGCCCCGGCAAGCCCCTGGATGACGCGGGCGATGATGAGGAATTTGATGTTGGGCGCCAGCCCGCACAGGGCGGATGCGGCGGTGAAGCCGGCCACGCCCCACAGAAACAACCTGGTGCGGCCCAGGATGTCGCCGAGACGGCCAAAGGGCAGCAGGCCAAGCGCGAAGGCTAGGATATAGGCGGCAACCACCCATTCGATCTGGCTGTCGGTGGCGCCCAGGCCGTCGCGCATCGAAGGCAGTGCCACATTGACGATGGTCACGTCGATCAGGTTCATGAAATTGGCAATGAGCAGGACGAACAGCGCCAGCCAGCGGCGCGGATCGGGAGCGGCCGGCGCTCCGGCAGTATGGGTGTCAGCGGACATCGGACATTCCTTGCGATGAATTTGTTTGAGTAACGAAGGCGCGTTCCAGCTCGGCCGTGACGGCAGCAAGCGAAACGCGGAACTGGGTCCATTGCCGGCGGCAATCGGAGAGCGCGGCCGTGGTGATGAGCGCCGCAGCCGTCGGATCGAGGTCGGCGCGGAACGAGCCATCGGTGGTGCCGAGGCGGAAGATGTCGGCAAACTGGTGCCGCCAGAAATCATACATGGGCGCCACGATCACCCCGATCGCCGGGTCGCGGCGGCCGCGCTCGATCATTTCGGTGAGCACGACGATGAGTTCGGGATTGTCTTCCATGGTCTCGCGGAAATCCTCGAACTCCATGCGCAACTGCTCGAGGGCGCTCTTGCCGACGCGCGAGCGCCGCTCCGACTGCGCCCGGAAATCGCTGCGCAGGCTCTCCGCCACCAAAGCCACCAGCGCCTCCTTGGAGGGCACATGATAATGCAGCGTCGCGATATTGATGCCGACACGCGCGGCAATGTCGCGCATGCGCAGCCCTTCGAGGCCCTTCTCGATGATGATGGCCCGCGCCGCCGCGGCAATGGCCAGCCGTCGGTCATCGCCGCTTTCACGCTTGGAGCTGTGGGAAAGGTCGGAAATCATGCGCGTATCCAGGAGACAATGACCCTATAGCGCAGACACTTTCGCCAATCAATCGTTTGATTGAGTGGTGCGTGTTGTCGGTGATGAGCAACACGCCTGGCGGCAGGATGGGGGAGATTGGGGGGTGTCGACTGCGAGATCCTGCCCCGTCCAGTGTCCCGTGATCAGGGTGGGTGTGACGACCGGATTTGCAGGGGTTTTCCGCCCCCACCACAAACTTATCCCCCTCCGCCAAACCTCCTGCATAATCACCTCATCTACCCGCCAGAGCGCGATCATGACGAGTGATGAGCGGGCCAGACTGCCGGGGAGCATGGGTCGCCAGGCTCCCGCATGTATGCTGACCACCGGCCTCGCGC
>JAHJWO010000048.1 GCA_018828145.1 Alphaproteobacteria bacterium
ACGCCATGTCGATCACTCCTGGATCCCCCGACCAACAGCCAGGGGACGATCAAAACATGGGTCAATTCTCAGTGAAAACTTCTGCCCCTAGCGGGTCAGATCTCGGTGACATTCAACATCCCTTTCCAACATCGAACCTCCTGACCGTTGCTTTGGTTGCTCCGCAGCTAGACTTAATCCAGGTTAATTTCGGCCCTCACGGGGTATGATAGACGTCGGCAATGGCTACGAATTTTCGCATTGTCGACTTGAGGGCAGGACAGTCCCGCTCAGAGATCCTGGTGGAGGAGGCCCTTTCCCCAGAGCATGCAGCGCTGCAGGCTACCGGGGAGGCGCTTGTACGGAGCGGACGTCCTGGGGACCTGCGTGTCAGAGTGTATTTCCAGAAGGGCGATCAGCCCACCACCATGGTCAGGCTCTATCGAAAGGTTGAGGACAGAGATGATGCAACAGCAGTCGATCGTCCTGGAGGCTGAGGTTCGGCACGGAGGCCAAACCCATAAGGCGGCCTACTTTGTGGAAGGCGACGTGATTCATGCCCGGGTGGGCGGTCGAGTTTTGGTCGCACCTCTGGCTGGAGGGGACGCTGACGAGAGGGTGAGGTCCCTGCTTCTCGGACACCTGATCTCGGAGAGCAGAATGGCTGGGCACGCAGCGCGCTGGCGAGACAAGCTAGGTAATTGACCATTCGTTAGTTGGCGGTCCCTAAGGGCACTGCAAGAGTTGCTGGAACAGTCCCGACCGGTCTGGATCGCGTGCTACCTTTTCACCGACTCAGTCCGGTGGGCGACCCGAGGATGCGGACACGACCCGGTTCCACATTCTGCAGTGATCCACTCCACGCGTGAGCAATTGCCTATGACCCGGCGCAGCCGCCTCCCTTTCGGTTGGACGCGCATTCGAGCTCAGGCGGGTATCGAAGCGACGATACGGCAGTGAACGCCAGCGGACGTGTAGCTCAAGGACGCATGTCCATTGTATGGAGTGAACAGCGCCCGTTCAATCATGCGCGTGCCAAAGCCCGCGTGATCTGGCGGTGATACTGGCGGTCCGCCCGTCTCCGTCCAGGTCAGCACAAGGCGGCGTTCGCCGTCCACCGTCCACATCAGCGATACTCTACCGCCTGGAATTGATAGGGCACCATACTTGACGGCATTGGTCGCAAGCTCGTGCAATGCAAGGGCAAGGGTGCTCGCAAATCCAGCGGGTAGGGGCATATCCGGGCCGGCCAGATCAAAGCGGGCTGAACTATCCCCGTCGTGATGGGGGGCCAGCACCCGATCTACGAGACCCACGATTGACGGGTTGTCCCAATCCTCCTCGCTTACAGAGCCGGCGGCCGCGGCCAGCGCAACAAGTCTGCCACTCAGCGCGGCCAAACCATCCTCCGGGTGAGCGTGCCCCCGGATCGACTGCGAAGCGATGCTTTGCAGCACGGCCAGAGAGTTCTTGATGCGATGCCGAAGTTCACGGGCGATCAGCTCGGAGCGCTCCTCCGCATACTTGCGCTCCGTAATATCATAGAGGACGCCGATAACCCGGTTACCATCACTCTGCGGTACTTCCTGAGCGCGCAGGCGAACCCACTTGGGAGTGCCGTCTGGCCAGATCAGTCGCAAATCTGCTTCCATACGCTTTTCACCGCGCGCCAAGATTTCAGCGGCAAGGGTGTGAATGCGCTCAAGTTCGCCTGGCGCGTAATGCGCCTGAAACTCCGCCACACTGGGTCTCGCGTCGGGCGGAAAGCCGCACAGCATGTTGAGTTTTGGGGAATGCGTGACGGTTCCGGCGACGACATCCACTTCCCACACAGCCATGTCTCCAGCGTCGAGGGCCAGTCTGAGACGCGCTTCGCTTTCCGCTACCTGGTCCTCGCCTAGCTTCTGTTCGGTGACATCTTGGATAGTGCCCGTATAGGCGACGCATCGAGCATCAGAACCGGAGCCATCAAAGGTCGCCTGCCCGTAAGCCAGAACCCATCGGACCTCTGCAGCGTCGGCACGCACCAGGCGATACCGGTAGGGTTCTGAAGCGCGGATGGCCGGATCCATTGCGCGCTGTGACATTGACCAGGTGCGAGGGAGGTCATCAGGATGCGTCACGCCGCGCGCCATGTCCAAGGTAACATCACCGTCCGGGTCAAACCCGCAGATGAGTTTGGCGCGGCGCGAATAGACCATTTCGCCGGTGACTAGATTCCAGTCCCACAGCCCTATGCGAGCCGCTTCCGTTGCAATGGCAAGCCGTCGCTGGACCGTGCTGAGATCCCAAGAGTGCTGCTCCATGTTACCTCGACAATCCGGCGACTACGACGCTGCCGCAGTATAGGCAAATCGTAGAACTGAACCACCCTAAACGAAGCCAGCCACCCGGTCGGGCCCGAGATGTGGTTCACTATACTCGCTAGAGTGTCTCTCGAAATGTTGGGGCTGCTTGCTGCAACAAGTCACAAGAGCGAAATCGGTTTCGGACGCCTGCCAGCTGCCCGCCTGGGCGCGTCATCCATTGGTCAAGTTCCTCCCTCAGATGGACGCCTAGAAGCACTCCGAAGCCAGGACATAGACCATTCTTCGGCCTTGTGTTGGCAGGCATCAGTTCATCCCGCCTATGAGAACGATCGCCACACCGACGGCCGCAATGGCTGCCAGGTAGATGGTCACACCGTTCGGAGCCACGCGCGGCGGCTGCCCAATCTGAGCTTGGGCTTCGATAGCGCGCTCGGTGCGGGTCGGTGGATCTCCGGCTGCTTCAGCGTCGGTACCCAAGGGAACCGCAGCAGGATCGGGAAACGCCACCTTCTCGCCCGTTGCGCCGCTGTCGATAGTATTTCTAATCTGATCGGTGGTCGGCACTTGGGTCATCGCCATCTCCTTCACGAGGAAATGGCTGTGGTGTACTAGTCGTTCCCGGACGCCTTAGGCCTTACCGACGAGCCTTACTTCCGCATTTATGGCCGAAGCAAACATAAGTGCCCACCGATGACCGACGACTCCACCTCACGCTCGGCGGCGAAATGACTGGTGAGAACTTGGTCCCTATATCGAAGCCGCCGCCGCAGGGAAATGTTCGGTCAGCAAGGAACGCGAGCTTGCTGAGAATGTTGGCACGGACGACAACGTTAACCAGAATGCCACCATGACCGACGACGACCTCACCCCCGACGAACTGAAGACCCTCGCGCGCTTCCAGTCTCCAACGCAACCCCTCGATATAGACCCGCAGGTCTTCGCAAAGCTGCTGTCGATGGCCCTGATCGAGCAGAAAGAAGGCGGTCCCGAATTAACGGAAGCCGGTCTTGAGCGCGTCAACAATCCGAACGTTAGTGCCCAACGCCTACGATGATCCGGCACAAGCAGCGGGGTCTCAACGCCGACCAATCATCGAAGGAAACCACGGCCCCGTGGCCTTCGTGGGCCGGCCGCCCGCGCTGCTGTCGGGCTACCTGCCCTTGAAGTGTGACGGATTGCGTGACAGATGGGCGTGGGATTTCATTCGATATCAGCAATGAGCTGTTTCATCTCGGCGATTTCCCGGACTTGTGCCTCAATGATTTCATTGGCCAGCTCCCTTACGCGGGGATCTTTTATATCAGCCCGAGTGCTGGTCAGAATGGCTATTGAGTGATGCGGGATCATGGCTCGCATGTAGTCCAAGTCGGTGACCGTCTCCTGGCTCCGCACAATCCATAGCGAAGCACTAAAAATTACAAGGGCGCCTATCAAAATGGCGATATTGGCGGCCACGTTCTTGTACATGGTCCACATGAACAAAAGCATGATGAATGCCATCGTCGCGCCCATGAGCAGGGCCATCCAAAAGCGCGTTTGGCTAAAAAGAATGTGATCAATTGTGTAGGTGTTCAGGTACATCAGCCCGAACATCACGACTGTCGATGTGACGATCATTGCTGCAAAACGCGTATATTGCATTGGAGCTCTCCGCTGTTTGCCACGGAATGGTGGGGAATAGGTGCAACGCCATAATTGCGCAGCAGTTGCCGGTTGCCGGTGCCTGATCCCCTTTGGGTTTCCCAGCGCCATACGTATCAAAAGCCGACGATTATCTTGGTTGGCGAGTGTAAAATCACGCGGAGTTACCGCCCACGTCTGAGGCAGTCATGGGTCGCACTGTTTGGTGACGCATCCTTATCCACCATCATCGGTTGACCTAAAGAGGCATCGCTTCCGCGATGCAAAAACAGGAGAACCAAGATGGCAGGTCAGAAAAGCGGTACAGGCGCATCCACCGAGCTCAACGATGAAAAGGTTCGGAAAGAAGACATTCTCAGCAACCGGGACAAGGCGGCGAGACGCCCTGGGCAGAGCCTGGACGGAACGGGTGTCCAAGTGGACGAATACAAGGATATCCCGACTAACCAACGGCCCAAGGGTGACGCCGAGCCCGAGACCGAGGACAAGCCCGACAAAAGTGAAGCGAAGGTCGATCGGCCGGGCTTTGACCTTGGGGGAGCAAGCGGTGACACCGAAGCAGGAAAAGGCTTGGGCCTCGATACCGATGCCAAGGAAGGCCGGAAGGACTGGGGCCTTCCTCGGTAAGGGACAGTTATGTGATTGCAGAAAAGGGAGCCGTCATGGACTGGTCGGCTATGTTCTTTCAGGACTGGTCAGGTATCGTGAGAACCTTACTGGTTGGAGCACTCGCGTACATTACACTTGTTCTATTTCTTAGAGTTTCCGGAAAACGGACCTTATCCAAGCTCAACGCGTTTGACCTCGTGGTCACTGTTGCTTTGGGTTCGACGCTTTCGGCAATTGTCCTACAAGAATCCGTCGCCCTGGCAGAAGGGGCGGCGGCACTCGCCCTTCTCATATTCCTCCAGTTTGCGGTCACCTACTGGTCGGTCCGCTCCAAGACCTTTGCCAAGGTCTTGCGCTCCGAGCCGACATTGCTCGCCCATGCTGGTGCCTTCTGCAGTTCCGCGATGCAGCGGGAACGCATTACCGAAGAGGAAGCGTTGGCGGCCGTGCGGTCGTCCGGAGGTCGCGATGTGACTGAGATTGAAAACCTGGTTCTCGAAAGCGATGGCTCGATCAGCGCATCCCTGCGTGCCAGGCCTGAAAGCGCCTCTGCATAAGCTCTACCGCCTGGAACCGCATACGGCCAGTCAGGGAAAGAACAGGGGGATTCTCACGGGCGTATAGTCCTCAGCCAGCTTCCAGACCAGGGCTCTCAACCTGGTCACAGGGCCCTGCGTTGCGAGGGTTTCACCCAACACAATCTCCGCCGCCTGTATTGGACTGCGCGCTGCCACGTGAATGCAGGTCGCCTTGTCCGGAACGCCGTTCGCGTCCACAGGCTGCACAGAGAAATTGTCGAGAGACTTCATGATGGGCAGTGTTCGCTGAAGAGGTTAATGCCGTGTTAACGCAGAGTTCCCGGGGCCGTTTCACGATAGTCCAACTCGGATGATGACAACTTCGTGTCAAAAGGTTGACGAAATTGGGTTAGGAACGTTAGGCTTTTTGAATGGAGGGCGCCGCACCTCAAGCCCCTTTTCACCGTATGGCGGCGTCCTCCGTAACGTTGAACGACGACTGAATCGTGGCGTGGGGACGGTCACCCAAAATTTCGTTGGATGCGCCCAGCGTGGCGGTCAGTGCCATGCAATTTGTCGGGCTGATTTTTCACACTGATACATCGGCTTATAGCGGCCTGCCCCATCTGGCAGCTGCTGATGCTCGGGTCGGAACGGTACACAAGTCCTTCCAAGCTGTTCGCATCAAAGCAGCCCAAGCCATCGGTACCCATAGCCGTCCAGATGAAGCGCTATGGTGCCATCGCCTCGAACGTCTATCTCGCCGTCGCCAAGACGATCGACGAAAGAGGTTTTGTCGGGCCGGGATCCCATTTGAAAGGTGATCTGTTTTTCGCTGGAGTTGAGATTGTGGATGACCAGCGATCTGCGCTCGCCCCATTCATAGCTCATGGCGAGCACAGCTGGGTCGGCGATCGGCAGGAGGCTCCACTGGCCAAACGCGATTTCAGGCATTTCGCGCCTGTGGCGGATGAGTTGCTCCATCCAGATCAGCAACGAGTCTCCATCGCGCTCCTGATCCCTGACGTTAATAGCTGACGGCCCCCACTTCTTAGACCGTATGAGTGGACGGCAGAGCGCGTCTGAGGCCGCCTCTGAGAACCCGCCATTTTTCCGGTCAGACCACTGCATAGGCGAGCGGACGCTCATACGACCTTCGATTGCGAGGTTTTCAGCCATGCCTATCTCCTCTCCATAGAAGAGGACTGGCGCACCAGGGAGCGCGAACATCAGGCTATAGGCCATCCTCAATCGTGCCTGGTCACCGTCCAGCATGGTGGGCAGGCGCCGGCGGAGCCCGCGTCCAAATAGCTGCATGTTGGGCTTGGGTCCAAAGGCCGTGAATACCTCCTGCCGTTCAGCCTCAGTGAGCTTGTCGAGCGACCATTCGTCATGATTGCGAATGAAGTTCGCCCAAGCGCCATCCATGGGCAGTCCAGGCATGGCCCGCAGGTTATGGACGAGGGCGCCTGCGTCCTCCCGCACAAGTGCAAGGGCAAGGGCCTGATTGAGATTGAAATTTAGACACATGTGGAGTTCGTCGCCTCCACTGTCACCATAGAATTCCCGCACGGCTTCATACTCGAGATTGACCTGCCCATGAGCAGCGCGTCCCCCCGCCTGCGGCCCAGAAAGCTTCGCAAGTTGCGCAGCCAATCATGAGGATCAAGCTCCATCGCCTGAGCTATACCCTCTGTTTCAAGCAGAAAGGGGACGGCATCGACGCGGAAGCCAGACAGACCAAGCTCCAGCCAAAAGCCGATGATCTTTAGGATTTCGTCCCGCACATCCGGGTTGGCAATGTTGAGGTCAGGCTGATGCTTGTAGAAGCGGTGCAGGTAGTACTCCCCGGTCTCTTTATCCAGCTCCCAATTGCTGGTTTCCTTGTCCGGGAAGACTAGGCTTTGCGAGGCTTCCTCCGGTATCGCTTCACGCCAGACGTACCAGTCCCGGAAGGGCGATGACTTGTCGGAGCGAGAAGCCTGAAACCATGGGTGCTCGGCGGATGTATGGTTTACAACGAGGTCCGCGATCACCCGAATGCCGCGATCGCGTGCGGTTCTGAGGAATTCGACGAAATCTCCCAGTGAGCCGTAGCGCGGATCGACTGCATAATAGTCGAGGATGTCATATCCATCGTCTCGATTGGCCGTTGGATAGAATGGCATCAGCCAGAGGCATGTGACGCCAAGTCCGGCAAGATAGTCGATGCGGTCTGTCAGCCCGCGGAAATCACCAGTACCGTCGCCGTTCCCATCGCGAAAAGTCTCCACATCAAGGCAGTAGAAGACAGCATTCTTCCACCACAGATCACTGGTCTGCGAAATGTCCATGGTCAGTGTCCCTTGAGATGCGGCAGCACCCGTTCGCCGAAAGTGTCGATAAAGGCCTGCTGCTGCTGTCCGACATGATGTAGGTAGAGGCCGTCAATATCCAGGCTCGCCAATTCGCCCAGCACGTCCACAAACCGGGACGGCTCATGAGAAATTAGCACGGAGGCATGCATGTCCTCCTTGCGGACGAAGCGGGACACCTCATCAAAGTGCTCGGGCAGCTCAAGATCCCAGCAGACTGGTGGCGAGAAAACGTTCGACCTCCATTGATCGAAAGCGATCTCGACGGCCTCCTCGGCACTGGCAGCATATGAAAGGTGCACTTGCAGATAGATTGGTTTCCCCTCACCACCACCCGTGCGGAACTCGTCTATGATCTGCTTTAGGGTGTCGTGAGGCTGGTTGATGGTGATGAGGCCGTCGGCCCAGCCGCCAGCCCAATTGGCGGTCTGGGGACTGACGGCAGCGCCAATCAAGCTCGGTGGCGCCTCAGGCCGCGTCCACAGCTTGGCGCGATCAACCCTGACAAGGCCGTGATGGGTAACCGTTTCACCCGCAAAGAGCTGACGCATAACCTTGATGCATTCGCCAAGGCGGGCATTTCGCACCGCCTTTTCGGGCCAGCGATCACCCGTGATGTGCTCGTTAGCAGCCTCTCCGGACCCCAGCGCCATCCAGAAGCGACCGGGGAACATCTGCGCCAGAGTGGCGCCCGCCTGCGCAATGATTGCTGGGTGATATCGCTGCCCCGGCGCATTCACCACGCCAAAAGGCAGCGAGGTCGCGTGCAGTGCCGCCCCCAGCCAAGACCATGCAAAGCCCGACTGCCCCTGCCGTTCACTCCACGGCGCAAAGTGATCGGAGCACATCGCAGCGTCAAACCCCGCCTTTTCCGCGCAGACGACAGCCTTGAGAAGGGTGGCAGGATCTACCTGCTCGTGGGAAGCGTGATATCCGATGATCGACATTGCGTAATGAGGCCTCCGACTGATCACTGCAGAACGGCCCAGCCTCCCCTGTGTTCCGACCAGCACGGGCCGTTTGCCAAGTACCGGCGGCTATCGTGCTTGCCGGGGGATCAAATGGGGTCGGTCGCCCCTCTGGACCAGAACAATATCGTTTCTCCTGGGGCCACCTTGGCCAAAGGAGAAGCGTTATGGGTATCGCACAGTATGATCCTGCTGCGGCAGGAAGGCCTGCCTGGAACGCCGGCAGACAGGTCGGCGCCAAGCGCGCCTAAAGGTCCGCCAGATAGGGTCGATCCGCTTCTTTCTGGACCGCGAGGGCCGAATGGACCGACCGCTCTTCAACCTTGCGATCGACAGCAAGCGGATCCATGCCGGCAAAGCGATCTTCCTTGGCCTGCTGCATTGCCGCCTGGCGGTTCGGATTGTGGCCCGTCTGCGGCCCCATCCGGACGGTCATGTACTCCTCCATGGTCACAAACCCGTCGTCGTCGGCGTCCATGGCGGTGAAGACTTCATCCGCCGCCGAGGCGGCTTCCTCGGCGCTGATCACCCCGTCCTCATTGACATCGAGCATTGTGTAGCGGCCGCGGCCGGGCTGACCCATCATGCCCTGACCGTAGCCGGGTCCCGTCATCATGCCTGGACCGAAGCCATAGCCGGGCGTCGTGCCGTAACCTGGGCCGAAGCCATAGCCGACCTGCGCGAGAGCCGGGGAGCCGGCAAGCGCCGACGCCATCAAGGCGGCGGTTCCGATTGCGAAGATGCGCCTCATGTCTATCTTCCTTATGTTGATAGACTCTTCTTGCACGCGGTGCGGACGAGGTGTGTGTTGATGCAGGTCAAGACCGCGGTGGCCGAAGTTTCCCCTTCTCTGTCAGCAAGAACTGTCAGCCAGCAAACCAGCCCGTTATCGACATTGATTGACTTCAGCGAGCCGTCAGCTTTCAGGAAATCGAAAAGGCGGTCTGAATGGCAAAAAAGGGTTGGAAGTGGCCTTCGAGGCCGGTCGAGAGGCGGACACTATGACCGGACTTCCAGTGCCCATAAAAGTCCGTGGGCGCCAAATTCCATCTGCACCTCTCCCCCGACCGCACGCTCAACCATGTCCACGATGAGGGCGTGACCAAAGCCCTTCTTTTCAGGTGTGGGCACCTCCCTGGAGATGTGCTCTCGCCACTCCATCCGCCAATGTGCTGGTGAGAGACGGTCCCAGCTGACCGTCAACCGACCTGCCGGGTCGCAAAGTGCACCATATTTGAGGCTGTTGGTGGCCAGCTCATGCAACGCCATTCCGATGGTTTGAGCATGTTGCGGGCACACTTGGATGAGCGGTCCCTCAAAAGTAACGCGGCTATCCTGCGCAACGCCGATTGTATCGAACTGACCGCCGACGAGAGCGCCCAATGACACGGCAGACCAATCCTTGGAGACAAGCAGGTCATTGCTTGCGGCTAGGCCTGCAAGTCTAGAGGAGAATGTGTCCAGAAAGGACTCCGTGTCGGTGGAGCGGGCCGTATTGCGTGCAATGGCCTGCACGACAGTGAGAAGGTTTTTCGTGCGGTGGTTCAGCTCGCCCATGAGGTAGCGTGCCTGCTCTTCCGCATCTCGTTGCTCGGTGACGTCGGTATTGACCCCGGTCATACCCTGGAAGCGACCATCCTGATCGAATCGCGGGTTGGCTTCGGTTCGCATAATCCGGAACGTACCGTCAGCTCTCTTGTAGCGTGCCTCGACGGAAAAGGGCGTGTGTTGCGCCATGGCCTGGCCGAACGGTGCGGCCAGCAGTTCTACGTCATCCGGATGGAGGGTTGAGGACCAGTCGAAGTCGTCCAGGTGGTGCGGATCAACGCCCCAAAATCGGCGCAGCGCCCTGCTTAGAAACAGGCAACGTCCTTCGGCGTCGCCCATCCAGAGCATGGCGGGCGTAGTCTCCGCAATTGCAACCGCGAGCTGGTCGTCTGTCATTCAAGCATCCGCCGCTGGGGGTGAGAAACGATGGCATCAAGGTCCTGGAGCACAGGACGGGCGCCAGGAAGTCTATTGAGTATAACTCTATCGTCGCATCCTCAGCCACCTTTCTAGCTCGGCTTTAATCCGCTGCATGGTGGCCCCTTCCTCCGCGGAGGCCATGCCATCATGATGCTTAAGCCAACTACCAAACAGCATCGTTGACACCATTGCAGGCTGGTCGACGGCTCCAAGCCACCACCGAGCTCGTCGAGATGATTGCCCCAGCGGATAATCGCGGATGCATGATTGGGTGGCATGAGATATTCCAGTGAGCGTCGTCCCAGGACGTAAGGGGAGTCTGGTCGACCGGCTAGAACGCCAACTCACAGTGACCAACAAGACAGCGCCGTCGCCGTGCAGCTTGACCGGGCGCATTGATGAGTCATCGCCAACGGCTGATGAACAGTTCGGGCCGATGTCACCTGACGCGGCAAGCACCCTATGCATTGCGGCCACCTTTTGGGACGGTGTTAACTCCGGCCGCTTTCGACGTTCCGAAAAGACACGGCTATCGACCGAAATAGGGTCGGTAGGCGTCACGCGCCCATCGTCCGGAGCCGCAGGTGCTACCTCGAACTCGTCAGTGATGCAGGGGACAGGTTGGGCTTCTGCAGCACCTGGGTTGTCGTGAGGCGCTCTGCGACCCAGCCCTCAAGAGTAGGACTGAAAGCCACCAAGAGCCATCCCTCCTGGCGATCGAGAACTCGCAGGGCGGTCCCGCGGGGGAGCATCATGATCAGCTCACCCGAGGTGCTGTGACGAACGTTGAGCGAGGCGACATTGAAAAAGCGAGGTGTCAAGCGGCGCGGACGCAGAATGGGATTGCACTGTTATGCCGGAGGTTGCCGATTGCGTAGCGACATTGGCGCCGCGACCCGGGTTGCCCGGTCTTGGCGTGAGTGAGGTCTACTGCCCCGAGAGATATCTGCGGTTCACCCAGCCCTCGTAACCCCCGAGGCGCACCTTTTGCCAGCCAGCTGTGGCATAGGGCAGGAACGAGATATCACACTGCCGTCTGGACAGTTTGGTGAGGATGCGCGAATTCGCCGAAGGGAATGCCCTAAGGTTCAGCATGTCGCCGGGGCGAACCCCAGCCACGCAGTACATCGCCGGTGAAACCATCGAAATGTAGTGGCTATTGACCCAGCCAGCATAGTGGCCCTCTTCGATCGGACACCATGAACCCTGGCAAGCGCCGGTGACCATTACGCCGCATTGGCCGTAGCGCAGGGTGGTCACTATCTTGCTCCTCGCGCGGCCCCTTTCACGCACATTTAGAACGTCTGACGATCTCACATTAATGACGCAATGCTCCTCGCCTTGGACAACCTGGGCAGACGCAGCGCCAACCCCGCCTATCGCCGATAACAGCGCCACACAAACAAATGCCAGTACCCGCAATTTGAGCATTCAAGACCTCCTCTTTCACGCCTACTACCGCAGCGAGGCTGAACTGCGCCTGAACGTCGAGATGGCTCCGAGGTAGGACGCGCGGTGCTAACAGTGACCCCCTCAGCGAACACCCTGGGACCTTAGCTTTATCTGTTATCCAGCATGAGGTGGTAGCCTGAGCGGTCCTTCGGGGGGAAACAGACGGTCTGCTTCGGCTGAGGCGAGCAAGCGGACGTAGAATTTGACTAGTTCACGCCGGGCGAGTCCTCGATCCGTGGGTCAAAAGAAAGTTCGTTACGGCCTGTCGGTCTGCCCGTGACGCGGCGCGACTTCACCCTGGACTCGATAGCACCATTCCAGCAGGATCGCCGCATGACCTAGGCCAGAAATCCTGCGACCGCGGTCAAGACAGGAATGGCGACCATAACATTGAAGGGGAAGGTTACGGCAAGGGACATGGTGAGCGGCATGCCGGGATCGACCTCGGGCAGCGCCATCCTGATGGCGGCCGGAGCCGCTATGTAGCTGGCACTGCCGGCAAGAATGGCAAGCGCAGCCGCAGAACCAGGATCAAGCCCGATTGCCATGCCGATCAGCAGTCCGACCATGCCATTGGTGACGGCAAGCGCGATTGCGAGGGCGACAAGCCTTAGTGAGACGCTGCCAGTGCCAGCCAGGTGGCGCCCCGCCAACAGCCCCATGTCGAGCAGGAAAAGGCAGAGAATGCCACCAAAGGCTCCCTCGAAGACCGGGCGTACCGGTTCGAAACCTGCGGAACCTGCCACGAGACCAATAATGAACCCACCCGCCAGCAGCAGGATCGAACCATCGCGCAGGGTGTGGGAGACATGTTGACCCAATCCGGGCGCCTTACTGCTGGACGCGCGCCGGGCCAGCCACAGGCCGACCAGGATCGCCGGCGCTTCCATGAGGGCCAGCACGGCAACCATGAACCCGGCTACCTCCAGACCTGCCGCCTCCAGCGCAGCAACACCCGTTACGAACGTGACCACCGACACCGACCCGTAATGGGCTGCGACGGCCCCGGCATGCATCCTGTCGAGCCCACCCAGCCGCCGGACGGACCAATATGCGGGAAAGGGAAGAACTAGGCTGAGCCCGAGACCCGCAAGGCCGGCCAGCAGGAGCTCCGGCGTAAAACCGTTCTCTGATACCTGCACCCCGCCTTTGAGGCCGATGGCCGCCATGAGGTAGATTGCGAGCGCCTTGCCGACCGCTTCTGGGATTTGCAGATTGCTGCGGATCATCGCCGCGAGCAGACCGAGAGCGAAGAACAGTACGGCGGGGGACAGCAGGCTCTGCATGGAAAACCTAGGGTGGGATTTCGGTTGAGGCGGCTCTATCGCAAAGCCTTCGTTCGATAAAATTCATTGATTGAATGGAAACATTCCCTAAATTCGAATGATGTCCTCCCTCAACTTCCATCATCTGCGCTATTTCTTGGCGGTGGCCCGCGAAGGCAACCTGACCCGAGCGGCGCGCAATCTGTCTGTGTCGCAGTCTGCGCTCTCCACGCAGATCCAGATGCTGGAGGCCCGGCTTGGTCATGCACTTTTCGAACGTGTTGGGCGCCGCCTGGTGCTGACGGAGGCGGGGCGGATCGCACTCGATCATGCGCAGGCCATCTTCGACCTCGGTGAGGACCTGCTGACGACGCTGCGGGTGGGGTCCGGCCGCCGCCAGGTGCTGCGGGTGGGCGCCCTTGCCACGCTATCGCGCAATTTCCAGATCGATTTCCTGCGCCCCTGTCTCGGCCGTACGGATCTCGAGGTCGTATTGACATCGGGGAGCCTGGTTGAGCTGACGGGGATGCTGCGCCGGCTGGACCTCGATGTCGTGCTAAGCAATGCAGCACCCGGCACGGGGTATGCGGATGGTCTAGTAGCCCATCGGCTGGCGCGCCAGCCCATCAGCCTCTTTGGTTCGCCCGCGCTTGGTTGCTTTGCAACAACCCCTGCTGAGGCCCTCGTGGCACATGGCGTGATCCTGCCGACCGGCGCCAGCAATATCCGCACCGAGTTCGATGCGCTCTGTGCCCGCCTCGATATCGTGCCTTCGGTGGTGGCGGAAGTGGACGACATGGCCATGCTGCGTCTGATGGCCCGCGAGGCCATCGGTCTTGCCCCGCTGCCAGCCATTGTCGTGCGCGACGAACTCGATGCCGGCAGCCTGCGCGAAGTCGTCCGGCTGCCGGGCATCGAAGAGACCTTCTATGCTCTCACATTCCAGCGACAATTCCAGAGCCCGGTTGCTGAGGAACTTATCGCCGCGGCGTCGCACTGGCTTGCCTGACAAAAAATCGGCGTTGCCCTCTTGCCGCTCCATTTTCCCATACCAATCTTGAATGGCGTGACCGGGCCCCTCTGGCGTCGGCGGCAATGGCCGCCCGCGATGTCGGATCACCTCGGCAGGGCCCGCGGGCATCTGCGTGTGGTGCCCGATCGTCGTCCAAGGTCTCCATGCGCACTCCCTCAGCCCCCTCGAGCGGCACTATGAGAGGAGTTATGCATGAACAAAGACAGATACATTCACAACGACGATATTTTCCTGCGCGGCGCCCGGCTAAGGGCCCGTCAGGATGCCGCTGCGCACGAGATGCATCAGGACGCTGTTCGTGCGACAGCCGAACAGTTCTTTCAGGCCCTCGTCGCTGCAGTCGCCGTGATTGCCCACGCGGATGGCCGGCTTGAACTGGCTGAGAGGCGAACGCTGGTCGAAGCCTTCATCGCCAGCACGGCGAAGAAAGGTTTCTCGGTCACCGAGCTCGCCCAGGAACTGGCAGAGTATGGCCGCGCCTATGATTACGATCCTCATACGGCCGAACAGCGGGCCCTCTCGTTCCTCTCGGCCAGCAAACTCAGCAGCGAAGAGCGCCAGTCGATCCGGCAGATCTGCCACCAGGTGATCACGGCCGATGGCCTGGTGCATCCAGTCGAACTGGGTGCACTCCACCGCGTCGAACGGGCCCTCGGCCTCGCGGGAGGCGCATTGTGAGCCTCAACGGGCGCGAACCTCTCGGCGGTGAGGCGCGCAGATGGATATTCTGACCGGCCTCTTTCTGGGCCAGCCACTCTGGATGTGGCTGGGTTTCCTCGGCCTTGTGATTGCCCTTTTGGCCTTTGACCTGGGCGTGCTGCATCGCGATGGGCACGAAATCGACGTGCGCGAGAGCCTTTTGCTCTCAGGCTTCTATATCGCGCTCGGCCTGGCTTTTGGTAGCTTCGTCTGGTGGCAGTTGGGCGCCCGGTCGGGCGTCGAATACCTCACTGGCTTCGTGGTCGAGAAAAGCCTCGCCATGGACAATGTCTTCGTCATCGCGATGATCTTTGGGTATTTCGCTATCCCGCGCCAGCTCCAGCATCGCGTGCTGTTCTGGGGTATTCTTGGCGTCATCGTCCTGCGGGCGATCATGATCGGCTTTGGCGCCACGCTGGTGTCGGAGTTCGGCTGGGTGCTCTATATCTTTGCAGTCTTCCTCATTCTAACCGGCATCCGCATGCTGATGACCGGTCACGAGGAAACCGACCTCAGCCGAAATCCGATCTTATTGTTTATGAAGGGGCGCTTCCGCGTCACGGAAAGCCTGCACGGGGATCGCTTCTTCGTTCGCCAACTCAACCCAAAGAGCGGGCGGATGGTGCGCTACATGACGCCGCTATTTCTGGCGCTTGTCATGATCGAGATCGCCGATGTGATCTTTGCCGTGGACTCGGTGCCGGCCATCTTCGCCATCACCACCGATCCATACATCGTCTACACGTCCAACATCTTCGCCATCCTCGGCCTCCGCGCGCTCTATTTTGCGCTTGCCGCCATCATCCACCGCTTTGCATATCTCAAGCAGGCGCTCGCGATCCTCCTGGTCTTCATTGGCTCGAAGATCTTCGTAGCGGACATGCTGGGTTGGGAGAAATTCCCCGCCGAGTGGTCGCTGGGTGTCACTGCGGTGATCCTGGCCAGCGGTGTTTTCTATTCGCTTTGGAAGACGGCACGGCCTCGGTAACAAACCATGGGGACGCGTTCACTCGCGTCCCCATAGCGCCCCATTTCAGATGAGGTGTATGGCTCCCGCTCCCGACATCTGAGTGCCAAAGTGGGTTTGCTATCAGGCAACTCGAGCAAAGGAGCCATCCGCCATGCAGATTACCACCGTGGGCCTAGACCCGTCAGCTTTCAGGATATCGAAAAGGCGGCCTGAATGGCTGAAATGGGGTCGACTGCTGCCTGGCAGAGACGCGCCACGTGGTCGTGTCCCCGGACGTGGTGTAGCTGAGTAGCGCGGTAGTCATCGGCGCTTTCCGATAGGGTTCAGGTTGCAACACCAACCCCTGACCGGAAGGACGACCGATGACCGACGATATGATGAACCTGCGCACGCTTGTGGAGAAGACCCCGGACGCCGATATTCTGCGCGAGATGATTGGCTTTGCCGCCGAGCGGCTGATGGAGCTGGAGGTGGGTGCGGCCACCGGCGCGGAGTATGGCGAGAAGAGCGCTGAGCGCCTGGCGCAGCGCAATGGCTACCGCGACCGGGACTGGGAGACGCGGGCCGGCACCGTCGAGCTGCGCATCCCCAGGCTCAGGAAGGGCAGTTACTTCCCCGGCTTCCTTGAGCCGCGGCGGCTGGCCGAGAAAGCGCTGACGGCGGTGATCCAGGAGGCCTACGTCCAGGGCATCTCGACCCGCTCGGTCGATGACCTGGTCAAGGCCATGGGCATGAGCGGCATCTCCAAGAGCCAGGTGAGCCGGCTGTG
>JAHJWO010000049.1 GCA_018828145.1 Alphaproteobacteria bacterium
GCCGACCTCTCCCCCAAAGGGAGAGGTAAGACCCCCCTTATCCGTCCTGCGGGAATTCGGCGTAGCCCATGAGCGACCTCCCCACCGGCCGCGTCCGCGCCCCGTTCAAGATCCCGACCGCCACCTCGGTCATCGACATGCTGCGCTCGGGCGATATCGCCCTGGCCGCCGGCGTCATGGGCCTCATCGTCATCCTCATCGTGCCGATGCCGGCCCTGCTGGTCGATCTGCTGCTGGCCATCTCCATCGTCTTTTCGGTGATGATCCTGATGACGGCCCTGTTCATCCAGAAGCCGCTCGAATTCTCGTCCTTCCCCACCGTGCTGCTGATCGCCACCATGCTGCGGCTGGGCCTGAACCTGGCCACCACGCGCCTGATCCTCTCCGATGGCCATGAAGGCACCCATGCCGCGGGCCACGTCATCGAGGCCTTCGGCAATTTCGTCACGCGCGGCAATTTCGTCATCGGTATCGTCGTCTTCATCATCCTGGTGATCGTCAATTTCATCGTCATCACCAAGGGCTCCGGCCGTATCGCCGAAGTGGCCGCCCGCTTCAGCCTCGATGCCATGCCCGGCAAGCAGATGGCCATCGACGCCGATCTCAGCGCCGGCCTGATCGACGAAGACACCGCCAAGCGCCGACGCGCCGAGCTCGAAGGCGAAAGCGCCTTTTTCGGCAACATGGACGGCGCATCCAAATTCGTGCGCGGCGACGCCATTGCCGGCCTCATCATCACCTTCATCAACGTCTCGGCCGGTGTGCTGATCGGCATGATGCAGGAGGGGCTGAGCTTCCAGGAAGCCGGCAACGTCTATACCCTGCTCACCATCGGCGATGGCCTGGTTTCCCAGATCCCGGCGCTGATCGTCTCCACCGCCGCCGGTATCCTGGTCTCCAAGTCCGGCGTCACCGGCTCGGCCGACAAGGCCCTTTCGGCCCAGTTCACCGGCTATCCGCGCGCCCTGGGCATGTCCTCGGCGGTCATGGCCCTGCTGGCCCTGCTGCCGGGCATGCCGGTCCTGCCCTTCCTAGCGCTGGCCGGCGGTGTCGGCTATGTCGCCTGGCGCGCCGCCCGCACCAAGGACGAAAAGGCCGAGGACGCCCTCGCCAAAACGGCGCTCGACGCCCCCGCCAATCCTTCCGGTGGTGGCGGCGGCAGCGCGTCCGACGCACCGATTTCGGAAAGCCTCAAGATCGACGAGCTCAAGCTCGAACTCGGCTATGGACTGCTCAGCCTCGTCAAGGAAGACGAGAACGGCTCCGATCGCCTCACCGAGCAGATCAAGGCGCTGCGCCGCCAGCTGGCCATGGAACTCGGCTTCGTCATGCCCCCGGTCCGCATCCTCGACAACATGCAGCTCGAGCCCAATGCCTACAAGGTCCGCATCAAGGAAGTCGAAGCCGGCGCCGGCGAGATCTATGCCAACCAGCTGATGGTCATGGACCCCTATGGCAACCAGATCGACCTGCCGGGCACCCATACGACCGAGCCCACCTTCGGCCTGCCCGCCACCTGGATCGAGCCCGCCCTGCGCGACGAGGCCGAACTGCGCGGCCTCTCCATCATCGATCCATCGACCGTCATCTCGACGCACCTGACCGAAGTGCTCAAAGCCAATGTCGCCGACCTGCTGAGCTACGCCAACGTGCAGACCCTGCTCTCGGGCCTGCCCAAGGAACAGCAGAAGCTCGTCGAGGATATCGTTCCCGGCCTCATCTCGGTCTCGGGGGTGCAGCGCGTGCTGCAGACCCTGCTCAACGAGCGCATCTCGATCCGCGATCTGTCGACCATCCTCGAGGGCATTGCCGAGATCGCCGGCCCCGGCCGCTCGGTCCAGGTCATTGCCGAGCATGTCCGCAGCCGCCTCGCCCGCCAGATCTGCGCGGCCCATCTCGGCCCCGACGGCAACCTGCCGCTGCTGACGCTGGGCCCGCAATGGGAGCGCGACTTTGCCGAGGCCATGGTCGGGGACGGCGACAACCGCCACCTCGCCATGGCCCCCAGCCGCCTGCAGCAGTTCATCGCCGGCGTGCAGCAGGCCTATGAGCGCGCCGCCCAGCAGGGCGAGCTGCCCGTGCTCATCACCTCGCCCTCGATCCGCCCGCATGTCCGCTCGATCATCGAGCGCTTCCGCCCGCAGACCGTTGTCATGAGCCAGAACGAGGTGCACCCCCGCATCCGCCTCAAGACGGTCGGCAGCATCTAGTCCGGCTGGGCCTTGGCCTCAGTCTGTCAGTGCGTCGGCAGCCCCGCCGGCGGCGTCGGCTGGGTCAGCTCCGCGGCCTGTTCCGAGCTGTCGACATCGGCCTGTTCGGCCAGTTCCCGCTCGGCGCGATGCCAGAATTCCTGCTCGCGGCCTTCGGGCGAGCCTTCCTCCTGCCAGAGGGCATAGGCGCGGTCGCGGATTTCGGCTTCCTTGTGCGTGTGCATGTCACTCTCCCTTTCTGCTCAACTCTCAATGCAGAGTCAGGCGCACAAGTTGCCTGTCCAATGCGACTGGCACGCGACGCTTTGTTGAATTTGCGCCGCGTTCGCCGCATCCCTCTCCTGCATCTTGGCCACGGAACGTGCCACATTCTCGCGCATTACTGCCCAGCCAACCCCGGGGCCCCTCATGAAACTCTTCGCCTGCGACCATTGCGGCAACACCGTCTATTTCGAAAATGCCCGATGCGAGCGCTGCGGCCATCAGCTCGGCTACCTGCCCGATAAGAACGCGCTGGTGTCGCTGGTGCAGAACGATGGCCAGTGGTCGACGCCTGCCTTTGCCGGCGAAAGCTATGTCTTTTGCGAGAATGCCCGCCATGGCGCCTGCAACTGGCTGATCCCCGCTCGCGAGGGTGGCGACATCTATTGCGCCGCCTGCCGTCACAACGAGACCATCCCCGCCATCGAAGATGCCCTCAACCTGCGCCGCTGGCAGGTCATCGAGCGCGCCAAGAAGCGCCTGTTCTATTCCCTGCTGCGCCTGCGCCTCCCCCTGGAGACGCGCAACGAAAATCCGGGCCACGGCCTCTCCTTCCGCTTCCTTGCCGATATGCCCATCGCCGCCGGCCCGGTCCTCACCGGCCACGAGGAGGGCATCATCACCATCGCCCTGGCTGAAGCCGATGACGCCGAGCGCGAATCCCGCCGCACCCGCATGGGCGAGCCCTATCGCACCCTGCTGGGCCACTTCCGGCACGAGATCGGCCACCACTATTGGGATCTGCTGGTCGCCGGCCTGCCCGCCCTCGACCGCTTCCGCGCCCTCTTCGGCGATGAGACCGCAGACTACAACATGGCGCTGCAGGCCTATTACGCCAATGGCGCCCCCGCCGGCTGGCCGCAGACCCACATCAGCGCCTATGCCACCGCCCATCCCTGGGAAGATTTCGCCGAAACCTTCGCCCATTACCTGCACATCACCGATACGGTGGAAATGGCCTCGGCCTTCGGCGTGCGCGCCCGCCCCCGCACTGAGGATGCCAACCTGGCCGTCCGCGTCGATTTCGACCCCTACGCGGCCGCCAATGTGCAGACCATCGTCGACAACTGGGTGCCGCTGGCCAGCATGCTCAACAATCTCAACCGCGCCATGGGCCACCCCGACGCCTATCCCTTCATTCTCACCCCCCAGGTGATCGAAAAGCTCGGCTTCGTGCATGATCTGGTGCATGGCAGGACGCAGTAGCAGCCGCGCCCGACCTCGGCTATCCTGCCTGCCATGCCCGCCACCATCCTCACCGTCCCGCCCTTTTCCACCCTGTGCAATGCCGCCTTCGCGCTGCGCCGCGAGGTCTTTGTCTGGGAACAGAAGGTGCCGGAGGCGGAAGAGCATGACGCCGACGACATGACCGCCACCCACTTCGTCGCCATCGTTGAGGGCGAGGTCGTGGGCACCCTGCGTCTCATCGACAAGCCCGAGCATATCAAGATCGGCCGCGTCGCCGTGCGCCAGGCCTTTCGCGGCCAGGGCATTGCCCGCCAGATGATGCTGGCCGCCATGGACCACGCCCGCGCCATGGGCCGCGACCGCTTCTTTCTCACCGCGCAGACTGACAAGCTGGGCTTTTACGAGCGGCTCGGCTTCACCGCCTTCGGCCCCGAATTCGACGATGCCGGCATGCCCCACCGCGCCATGCGGACCTATGCCTGGTGAACGGCCCGCCGCGTTAACCAGTTAGCGACCCCTTAAGCCTCTTTGCCATGAGGGCATGCCCTGCCCCGCCCTTTGCGCTATTGTCTGCGATGTCGGGAGGCCTGCGCACCAAGTGCTGCGCGGCATCTGGAACAACAACCGCCAGGGAGGCGGAGGAGGCCGGTCTCGCTTGCGAGTGCCGGCCTTTTCAATTCAGCGACAAATCGGATCGGAACGTCTGCGCAGGTCGTTGCGTTGTCGAGACATCATGGGCCGCACGGTACTCTACCGGCAAGTTTTGCACCGCGCGGCCCGTTCACCTCAACGATGAACCATCGGAGCTTACTATGATCCGCACCCTTCTGGCCACTACGGCCCTTGCAGCCCTGCTGACCTCTGGCGCCATTGCCCAGGATGCAGCCCCGGTTGATCCGGCTGCTGCCCCAGCCACGACCGAGGCCCCCGCTGATCCGGCAGCTCCCGCTGCTACGGATGCTGCCACCGGCGGCGACGTCGAATCCGGCGCCATGGAAGAAACTGACATCAACGAGCCCTGGGACATGTCGGCCGGCTATGTTGCCGCTGACACCGACAATCTCGGTTCGCGCCTGATCGATCAGCCCGTCTATTCGTCCGCTGGCGATGACGCCGAAGAAATCGGCAACATCACTGACCTGGTCTTTGACGAAAGCGGCCAGATCACCGCTGTTGTGATCGGCGTTGGCGGCTTCCTCGGCATTGGCGAAAAGGCCGTTGCTGTTGACTTCCAGGACCTCGAATTCACCCTGGCTGCCGACAATACCGAACGTTGGGTTCTCCCCACCTCGGCTGATGCCCTGACGGCCGCTCCCGACTTCGTCTGGGAAGAAGATGAGCCGGTTGATGGCGACGAGGCCATGGAACCTGTTGACGGCGCCGCTGTGACCACCGATCCGGCAATGGCTCCGGCCACCGATGATGCGATGGCCCCTGCCGCTGACAATGCCATGGCCCCTGCCACCGATGCTGCGGCTCCTGCCGCCACCACCGATGCAGCCCCGGCCCCCATGGCCATGCCGCGTGAAGGCTACGAGCCCCTCGAAATGGAAGCTCTGACCGCCGATAACGTCACCGGCGCGACCGTGGTCGGCCCGGACGGCAATGACATTGCCGAGGTCGAAGACATCCTGCTGACCCAGGATGGCCAGATCGACGCCATGCTGGTTGACTTCGGTGGCTTCCTTGGCCTCGGCCAGAAGACCGTTGCCGTTGGCATGGAAAACCTCGAATTCGCTGCCAATGAAAATGGCGACCTGCTGGTCTATAGCGACTTCACCCGCGAGCAGCTCGAAGCCGCTCCGGAATATGACGAAGCCGCCTATGCCGCCGATCCGGCGACCCAGCGCGCCAACGACATGTAATCTGGTCGGTTGCCACGTCGGCAACCAACTGATCCCTCGCGGATTATCCACGAAGGGCCGGCCCTCGGGCCGGCCCTTTTGCGTCATAGGAGACTGCCATGCTGCGCCCGCTCATCACCGCCTCTGCCCTTGCTTTGCTTCTGGCCGCACCGGCCCTGGGCCAGGCCCCGGCCGCCAGCGCGCCAAGTGAGTTGGAGCAAAGCGGCCTGACCCCGCCCACCGTCCTCTCCGAAGGCTATGCCACCGGCGGCGAGGATGTGCTGGTCACCCAGCTCCTGGGCGAGACGGTCTTCTCCGCGCTCGACGATACGGCCGAGGAAATCGGCACCATCACCGATATGGTCGTGACCTCCGGCCAGGGCATATCCGCTGTGGTCATCAGTGTTGGCGGCTTTCTCGGCGTCGGCGAAAAGGATGTTGCCGTCGATTTTGCCCAGCTCTCCTGGCTGCGCCGCGATGACGGCTCGCGCCGCTGGGTGCTCGAAACCACCGTCGAGACCCTGACCGATGCGCCGGCCTTCATCTGGTCCGACAGCGAACTGGTCACCGGCGACCCGGCCCTCACCACCCAGCAGGAAGAAGACCAGCTGGTCGAGTTCGATCCCAACGCCGCCCCGGTCGATCCCGACCTCACCACCGACCAGCCTGGCCGCCAGACCATCAGCACGCCAGTCGATCGCTCCGGCTTCACCGAATTCGACGAAACGGGCCTGGCCGCCGACGAACTGCGCGGCATTGGCGTCTATGGCATCAATGACGAGCAGATCGGCACGATCGGCGACATCGTCATCACCCCCGATGGCAGCTTCGACGCGGTGATCGTCGATGTCGGCGGCTTCCTGGGCCTCGGCGCCAAGCCGGTCGCCGTCGGCTACGACAACCTGATCTTCTCCACCGACACCCTCGGCAACCGCTACCTGTTCCTCAACGCCAGCCGCGAACAACTCGAAAACCAGCCCGCCTACGACCCGGCCACCTACAACGCCGATCGCGAAGCCCAGCGCATGGTGATCACGCCCTGACCAGAGGGCAGGCCAGCCTGAATCCGCGCAAACAAAAAGGCCCGCCAAGGCGAGCCCTTTTCATCTCGGCTGACGCTGATCTTACTGCCCGCGGAACCGCAGCCGGCCGATCTCGTCATATTCGCTCTGTTCCACCTTGAGCTGTTCGGCGGCTTCGCGCTGATGCTCGCGCTGGTCCAGCAGCTCGACCTTCTTGAGGTCTTCGATGGCCTCGGCCAGTCCATCCTGGGCCGCTTCGAGCTTGCCCTTCATGTCATTGGCTGAATTGAGCAGGTTGTCGCGGCGGGTCATTGCCGCCTTGGCAAAGGTCGAATAGGCGAAGTGGGCCACATCGGAAATGCCGGTCTTGGTCTGCTCGATTTCGATCTGCTGATCGAGTTCGGACGCCATGCGCTCGAAATCGCTGATCATCATCTCGATCTGCGCGACCTGACGGCGCTTCTCGTCCACCTGGAACTTCTTGAGCCGAATGAGGCTCTCGCTGCGCGATTTCAAGACCTGTACTCCTTACACACCAAGTCAGTTCCGGGGCCTGAACAGCGCCCCATCAGCCTGCCGCGCCCGCCTCGTCCACCACCGCCTTGAGCATTTTATAGCCCTCGGCAATCGTCGTCGTCTCTTCCCGCTCCTGGCTCAGAAAAGCCTCCAGCGCGGGATAGATGGCGATCGCGCGGTCCACTTTCGGATCTGACCCTTTCCGGTATGCCCCAAGCCGGATCAGTTCCTCCATGTCGGAATAGATCGACATGAGCTCGCGCGCCTTGGCCAGAACCGGTCTGAAATCGACCGGGACACACCCTGGCATGGTGCGCGATATGGACCGGAGCACGTTGACCGCCGGGTATCGTCCCCGCTCGGCAATTCCGCGCTCCATTACGATGTGCCCATCAAGAATGCCGCGCACGGCATCCGCAATGGGCTCATTGTGATCATCACCTTCAACTAAAACGGTAAATAGACCGGTAACGGAGCCCGTTGTCGGCGTACCCGGCCCCGCGCGTTCCAGCAGGCGGGGCAATTCGGTGAAAACCGTCGGTGGATAACCCTTGGCCGTCGGCGGCTCGCCCACCGCCAGCCCGATCTCGCGCTGCGCCATGGCAAAGCGGGTGAGGCTGTCCATCATGCACAGCACGCGCTTGCCCTGGTCGCGGAAATATTCGCTCAGCGCCAGGCTCATATAGGCCGCCTGCCGCCGCATCAGCGCCGCCTCGTCGCTGGTGGCCACCACCACGACGGCGCGCGCCAGGCCCTCTTCACCCAGATATTCCTGGATGAACTCGTGCACCTCGCGGCCACGCTCGCCGATCAGCCCGATCACCGACACGTCGACATCGGTATTGCGTGCCAGCATCGACATCAGCACCGACTTGCCAACGCCCGAGCCGGCAAAGATGCCCATGCGCTGGCCCTCGCAAAGCGTCGTGAACGTATTCAGGCAACGCACGCCCAGATTCAGCGGATCTCCCACGCGCACGCGATCATGCGCCAGCAGCGGGTCCTGCCGCAGCGGAAAGGCCTTGGCGCCGCGCGGCAGCGGTCCCTTGCCGTCGATCGGCTCGCCATTGGCATTGACCACCCGGCCCAGCCAGCCCTCCGAGGGGAACACCGCCCCGTCATGGCGCTGGAATACCGCCTTGCAGCCCAGCCGCACTCCGCTCAGCTGCCCGAACGGCAGGCACAGCGCATGGCCGTCCTTGAAGCCGATGATTTCCGCAGCCAGGAATTCGCCATTGACCGTTTCGATCTGCACGCGGCCGCCGACGCGCAATTCGCGCACCGGCCCGACGATTTCGATCAGCAGGCCCTGCACCGATTTGACGCGGCCGAACACCTCGATGTCGTCGATCGCCTCTATGGCAGAGATCAGCGCCTTCATGCTCGTTCATTACCCGTTCATAGCGGTGACCGAATTATGGTTTCCGCGCCCGTCGAATCGTGACTAACCTCGAATCAGACAGTAACCGAACATTAAGCAAATGGCGCTATTTCAAGCGTTGGACCGCTCCGTCCGTGCTCCGGCACCGACCTTGGCCAAACCCCCGCCACAGTCCTGATTGCACGAGTCAAGTGAGTCGCTTAGAACGGCTACTTAAACCATTTTCTTAAGAAAAATGGATAAGATTAACCCTTATATTTCAATGAGTTAGACTTAATTTATCCTAACGTCGTTTGCGTATTGCCCAACCGAATTAAACTTTGTTAACTATTGGGGGTTAGGGTTCAGTCATATCCAGTAGGGTTGGAGTGAGGCGGCGTCCTGGTCGCTCTGCCTCACGGGTTCCAGCAGGAACGAAATGGCAAGGGGAATATAATGCGGGTACTCCTTATTGAGGACGACAGCGCTACGGCGCAGAGCATCGAACTGATGCTGAAGTCCGAAAGTTTCAACGTCTACACCACCGATCTCGGTGAAGAAGGCGTCGATCTCGGCAAGCTTTATGACTACGATATTATTCTGCTGGACTTGAACCTGCCCGATATGAGCGGTTACGAAGTCTTGCGGACATTGCGCGTCGCCAAGGTGCAGACGCCAATTCTGATCCTGTCCGGCCTGGCCGGCATCGAAGACAAGGTTCGTGGTCTCGGCTTCGGCGCCGACGACTACATGACCAAGCCCTTCCACAAGGACGAACTCGTGGCCCGCATCCACGCCATCGTCCGCCGCTCCAAGGGCCACGCCCAGTCGGTCATCCAGACCGGCGACCTGACGGTCAACCTCGACACCAAGACGGTCGAAGTGATGACCCAGCGCGTCCACCTGACGGGCAAGGAATACCAGATGCTCGAGCTGCTCTCCCTCCGCAAGGGGACCACGCTCACCAAGGAAATGTTCCTCAACCACCTCTATGGCGGCATGGACGAACCCGAACTCAAGATCATCGACGTGTTCATCTGCAAGCTGCGCAAGAAGCTTTCCGTTGCGACCGGCGGCAAGAACTACATCGAGACCGTCTGGGGCCGCGGCTATGTGCTGCGCGAGCCCGATGACGTCGAAGGCTATTCCGAGAACGTCGCTTAAGACAATTCTCCTCCCTCCTGCCCCGTGCGACACCCGTCGCGCGGGGCTTTTTTGTTTGCGCCATCAACAGGATGAGTGCGCGACGCGCCAAAATGGCGGGCGCCTGTCGAAACGGCCCCCACCCGCTCGTCGTCCCTGCAGAAGCGCCACTGCTGGCGCACCAACAGGGAGACGCTCAAATGTTCCGCACCGCCATCACCCTCGCCGCCACGCTGCTGGCCACCACCGCTTTCGCCCAGCCCGCGCCCACGGGCGCCACGGTCGAGGTCAACGGCATGCAGCTATATTATGAGGTTTCGGGCCAGGGCGATCCGCTGATCGTACTGCACGGCGCCTATATGAACATCCCCACCATGGGCGAGATCATCCCGAAGCTGGCCGAGACCCACACCGTCTATGCGCTGGAATTCCAGGGGCACGGCCGCACCACCGACATCGACCGCCCCATCACCTATCCCGCCCTTGCCAATGACGTGGCTGCCTTCATGGACACGATCGGCATCGAAAAGGCCGATATCTTCGGCTATTCCATGGGCGCCGCCGCCGGTCTGCGTCTCGCCATCGACCACCCCGAAAAGGTCGACCAGCTGGTGGCCGCTTCCGTGTCCTATGATGCGTCGGGCTGGCAGCCCGCTTTCGTCGAATTCATCCCCCAGATGGTGCCCGAGCTCTTCATCGGCACGCCCATGGAAGAGGAATGGAAGAAGCTGGCGCCCAATCCGGACGGCTTCCGCGGTGTGGTGGAAAAGCTCATCGCCCTCGAGCACGAACCCATGGCCTGGGAAGAGGAGGTCAGGCAACTCAAGACGCCCGTCCTCATCATCGCCGGTGATGCCGACGTCACCACGCTCGAGCATAATGTCGCGCTGTTCCGCCTGCTCGGCGGTGGCGGCATGGGCGACATGGGCGCGCCACTGCCTGCTTCGCGCCTGGCCGTGCTGCCGGCGACCTCGCACACCGCCGTCATCAACCAGACCGACCTGCTTTACGGCTTCATCGAACCGTTCCTGCAGGGCGAAACCCCTGCCGGCTTCATGGGCCAATAGGGTGTCGGCGAAGGTCGGCGTGTCCTCTAGCCGCCCTTCACGAAGCGGTTGCGGGTGGACGCCGATACTGGTTTCATCCGCAACCATGCAGACCGAGTCCGACACACACCGCGCCATCAACACGGTCTGGAAGATCGAGCAGCCCCGCCTGATCGCCAGCCTGACCCGCATGGTCCGCGACATTTCCCTGGCCGAGGAACTGGCGCAGGATGCCCTCCTGGTCGCCCTCAAGGCCTGGCCGCAATCGGGCGTGCCCAACAATCCCGGCGCCTGGCTGATGCAGACCGCCAAGCGCCGCGCCATCGATTATTTCCGCCATCGCAAGATGGCCGCGACCAAGCTCGAGGAAGTCGGCCGCATCATCGAGGATGACGCTCCCGACCATGAGGCCGAACTGGTCGAGGCGCTGGACGACGATGTCGGCGATGACCTGCTGCGCCTCATCTTTACCTCCTGCCACCCCATCCTGCCCGCCGAGTCCCGCGTGGCCCTGACCCTTCGCCTGCTGGGTGGCCTCACCACCGAGGAAATCGCCCGCGCCTTCCTCGCCGCCGAGCCCACCATCGGCCAGCGCATCGTGCGCGCCAAAAAGACCATTGCCGAAGCCGGCATTCCCTTCGAGGTGCCGCGCGGCGAGGAGCGCGCCGAACGCCTCGGCTCGGTGCTGGGTGTGCTCTATCTCATCTTCAACGAGGGCTATTCGGCCACCGCGGGCGAGGACTGGATGCGGCCCCAGCTCTGTGCCGAGGCCATGCGTCTCGGCCGCATCCTCGCCCGGCTCTCGCCCGACGATTCCGAGGTCCACGCGCTGGTGGCGCTGATGGAGATCCAGGCCTCGCGCACCGATGCCCGCACCGATGCGCAGGGCGAGCCGGTGCTCCTCCTCGATCAGGACCGCTCCCGCTGGGATCAGTTGCTGATCCGCCGGGGCCTTGCCGCGCTGGATCGAGCCATCGAACTGGGTGGCGCCAACGCCCCCTATGCGCTGCAGGCATCCATCGCCGCCTGCCATGCCCGCGCCCGCCGGCCGGCCGATACCGACTGGCCCCGCATCGCCGCCCTCTATGCCATCCTCGCCCGGCTGACCCCGTCGCCGGTGATCGAGCTCAACCGGGCCGTGGCCATTTCCATGGCCGAGGGTCCCGCCGCGGCATTGCAGCTGATCGATACCATCAAGGACAGTCCGGCGCTCAAGAGCTACCACCTGCTCTATGGCGTGCGCGGCGACATGCTGAGCAAGCTGGGCCGCCACACCGAGGCCACCCTGGAATTCCGCAAGGCGGCCGAACTCACCCGCAACACCCGAGAGAAAGCCTACCTGCTGGGGCGGGCCGGCCTCAACGGCGGCGAGCCCTAGGACTTTTCCTTGGCGGCCCGGCGGCACCGCTCCGAACAATATTTGATCTCATCCCAGGCCCGCGCCCACTTCTTGCGCCAGTCAAAGGGGCGCCCGCAGCTGGCGCAGATCTTGCTGGGGAGGGTGGGCTTCTTGTGCATTTGACCTTGGCTTCCAGCACAAGTGCATAGCCGCAAATGGCTATGCAGCCTCGCTGCGCATCTCGAACTTGGATTCGAGCACGCTGCGGTCGAACGGCTTCATCATATAGTCGCTGGCGCCGGCCTTGAGCGCCATGGCGATGGCGCCGATGTCATTCTCGACTGTGCAATAGACGATATGCGGCTTGTCGCCGCCGACATAGGCCCGCAGCAGCTTGAGAAATTCGAGCCCGCTCATGATCGGCATGTTCCAGTCGAGCAGGATGGCATCCGGCATCTCCTGGCGGCACTTGTCAAATGCGTCCTGCCCGTCCTCGGCTTCCTCGACGATATAGTCCATGTCCTCGAGTATACGTCGCGCCACTTTGCGCACGACGCTCGAGTCATCGACGATCAGGCAGGACTTCATGCCGGGGGGCTCCGCAGAGGCTAACGCTGCAGTCGATTATGAATGTCACATCCTACGGATTGGTTAGCAAAGTCCTGACTATTCTGCCGCAGGCTGCTCGCTCTTGGGCGTGGCGGTGAAAAAGAACTTGTCGTCCTCCAGCCCGATCTTGATGTCCATGTCGGTCATGCGCGCCAGGATGCCCGTATAGAACGGCTGGATGCCCCGCGCATCGACAAACCCCTCGTCGGGCGTGCCCGCCAGCAGGCCCGCGCAGCCCGATGGCACCAGCGTCTTCTGCCGCTTTTCCGGATCGCTCTTGGAGGTGAATTCGAACCGCTCATTGCCTGCATCACCCAGGATCGCGGCCGTCACCTGCCCGCCGCGCGGCACCGACATGGCGGCGATCAGCAGCATGTTCATGAACAGCTTGGCCTTGTGCTTGGGCAGAAGGATCAGCGGCACGTTCCATTCCAGGTCGGCCTTTTCGATCTCGAACAGGATCCGCGCCACCCGCTCGCATTCGCGCGTGTCGATATCGGTGCCCGAAGTCGAGGATGCGCCATAGGCCAGGCGCGCGAATTCCAGCTTGGCGCGGCTCTGCTTGGCAGCGCTGGCAATAAGGTCGCGCGCGCCCTCCGCCATTTCGGTCTGGTTGGGGTCGGCCAGCACTTCGAGCCCGTTGCCGATCGCGCCGATGGGGTTGATCAGGTCATGGCAGACGCGGCTGCACAGCATGGCCGCCAGGTCGGTTGCCTTGAGCTCGATGATGTCCATCTGGGCAGTCTCCGTAAGAATCAGTTTTGCCGACATTAGAGGGTGATCCGCCAAAGTGGACAGATGTTTTGCGCCCCCGATCGGCGTTGCGGGTGGATTTCAGTTGATGGACAGGCCCTTGGAGAGTTCGGGCCAGCGCGCCTCGGCCTCCCGCGCCGCCTCGTCCGGGGCCAGCAGGAAGGCCTCCCGGTTGGCAGCCGAATAGAAGAGGTAGAGCCGCTGCTTGAACACGGTGTAGATGGTGGGATTGCTGTCCGAGACATAGCCCCGCGCAATCCCCATCGCCCCGTGGCCGCCAAACTGCGGCGCATAGATTTCCGGCGCACCCTCGAAGATGTCGCGATTGGCCGCGGTGGCAAAATGCCAGGGCACCTTGTTCCAGATATATTCGAAGTCGGCCCGCCCCGGCAGCGGCTCGGCCTCGGTGAAATAGCTCACCGGATCCCAGCCATAGATGCCCACCCCGGTCAGCGGATCCGTCACGATCAGCGTCACCACCGACTGCGCGCGCACCCCCGGAATGGCGAGCGAAACCATGCCCAATAGCGGCAAAACAAAGGCAAGCATGGTTAAGATTTGTTTAGAGGTTTGCTTCATCATCGACCCAATGATCGGCACGCTGGCGACCAAATGTCCGCCACAAAGGTACGGTTGAAGCCTTAACGACTTCGTAACCGCCGGCCTGCCCTCCCTGGGAGACTTCGATGTTCAAGCGCCTTGCCCTTCTCCTCGCTCTCGTGATCGCAATGGCGGCGCCCGCACCGGTGGCATTCGCCCAGGGATCGCTCAGCGACACCTATTCCGGCGACGACCTGGTCGATAACGGCAAGGCCTTTTTCGGCTCGACCTCGCAGGGCCTCGCCTCGCTGGTCGAGCGGGCCGTCAGCCAGTTCGGCCTGCCCAATGGCTATATTCTCGGCGAAGATGCCGGCGGCGCCCTTTTTGCCGGTGCCCGCTATGGCGAGGGCGTGCTCTATACCCGCAATGCGGGCGAGTTCAGCGTCTTCTGGCAGGGCCCCTCGATCGGCTTCGATATTGGCGGCGACGGCTCCAAGGTCATGGTCCTGGTCTACAATCTCAACCAGATCCAGGACGTGCTGGGTCGCTTTGCCGGCGTCGATGGCTCGGCCTATGTGCTGGGCGGCTTCGGCATGACGGTGCTCAAGCGCTCCAACGTCGTCATGGTCCCCATCCGCTCCGGCGTCGGCGCCCGCCTCGGCCTCAATATCGGCTACCTCAAGTTCACCAACGAACCCACCTGGAACCCCTTCTGATCCAGCCGCAAACGCGCGGCTGCAGCTGGCAGCAGGCCTGATCACGCTTGTGCAAGCGCCCCAGTCTGGCCCGTGACGGAACGCTCGCGACCCGTTAGGGTTAGTCACTGGCAAATGTGGCATCAGCCGCGCTGAGCTGTCAGAATGCAATTGCTCGTATCGCGTGCTGATGCGGTGCCGGAGTTTGGCCGATGGTCATCGAGAACATCCTTTATTTCGCGCTGGGCCTGCTCGTGGCCGGCTTGGTCTCGCTGATCATCCTGCCTGCGGTGTGGAAGCGCGCCGTGCGTCTCACCAAGCGCCGCATCGAGGCTGCCACCCCCATCACAATGGCCGAGTTCCGCGCTGACAAGGATCAGCTGCGCGCCGAATTCGCGCTGTCGACCCGCCGGCTGGAGGTCCATGTCGAGACCCTGCGCCAGCGCCTTGCCGAACAGCTTGGCGAGGTCAATCAGGCGCGCAGCGATCTCGGCCTGCTCAAGGCCGAGCGCGAGAAGAACGCGGCCATCATCAGCGAGCTCGAGGCGCGCGAGGCCGAGCTGCGTACCCGCCTTGCCGAACTCGAGCGCGAAGGTACCGATCTGGCGCAGCGGCTACGCATGCGCGACCGCGAATTCGAGGCTCGCAATGAGGAGCTGGAAAAGCTCCGCGACGCTCTGGCCGGTCGCACCGACGAGAAGGTGGCCGATGCCGAAAACCTGGTCATTGCCGAAGCCCGCATTGCCAGCGCCGAGAACCGCCTCAATGCCCTGCTGGCCGAAACCAGCCCTGTGGTGGACGCAGCTGACCAGTCCCTGGCCGATCGCCTCAACCTGGAAGACGACGTCGAGACGCTCCGCAAGCAGGTGCTGGACGTCGAAAATACCATCCTGTCCGATTGGGACACCGAGCGGGTTGACGAAACCGCGCTGCGCGAAAAGCTCAACGACATCGCCGCCAATGTGAGCCGGCTCGTCTACGCGGTCGATACCGAAACCCCGGCGCCCAGCGCCGAGCCGGAAAGCCTCTTTGATCGCGTGCAACGCTTCGCCGCCGATGACGAGGCCAGCGACGCCCTCCCCATCGATCCGCCACCCCGCGACCGCCGCGCCTCGGTTTCCGACCGCATGACGGCCCTGCGCGAGATTCAGAGCCGCTAGCCCTCCCAGTAGAGGAGGCCGGGTTGAGCTAGTCCCCGATCACCACTTGCCGCGTCATCTCGCCCGTCGTCTGGTCGAACAGCGCCAGCGTGGTAACGCCGTCCAGCACATAGGTGACATTGATCGCCCCCTCGCTGAGCTGTGCCGAGACCACTTCGGCCCCGGCGGGCAGCGCAACCGCCTCCGCCACCACTGGCGGCGGGGCGTCGCGCATCACGCGATAGACAAGGGCGATGCCAATCGCCATAAAGCCCAGCAACAGGATGCCGATCGATATCCCGAACGACCGGCGCGCCTTGCTGAACATGGCCAGCGCCTCGGGGGACAGCGGGGCATCCGCCTTGGGGCCGTCTGGCCCAGTCTCGTTAGGATCGCTCATGGCCGAAAATACCGCTGAAGAGTTCGAGGGCGACGAAGTCGAGGTCGTTGTCGATGCCGACATGGCCGGCGGCAGGCTCGATGCCTCGCTGGCCAAGGTGCACACCGTGCTCAGCCGCAACCGCATCAAGGATCTGATCCTGGGCGGCGCCGTCACGATAAACGGGGCAACCGTCAGCGAGCCCAAATACCGGCTTAACGCGGGCGAGACAATCGTCCTTCTTGCCCCACCCCCAGAAGACGCCGAACCGCATCCGGAGAATATCCCGCTCGACATCCTTTACGAGGATGACCAGCTCATCGTCATCAACAAGCCCGTCGGCATGGTGGTCCACCCCGCTCCCGGTTCGCCGGATGGCACGCTGGTCAATGCTCTGCTCTTCCATTGCGGCGATAGCCTGCAGGGCATCGGCGGCGTCAAGCGCCCCGGCATCGTGCACCGGCTCGACCGTGATACGTCCGGCGTCATGGTGGCGGCCAAGACCGAGCGGGCGCATCGGCACCTGTCCGACCAGTTCGCCGACCACGGCCGCACCGGGCCGCTGCACCGGGCCTATATCGCCTATGTCTGGGGCTCGACCGAAACCGCCAAGGGCACGATCGACGCTCCGCTCGGCCGCGACCAGAACAATCGCCTCAAGCAGACCGTGCGCCAGGATGGCCGCGAAGCGATCACCCACTATTTCGTCGAGGCGCGTTTTGGCGACCCCGGCTGGGACATTACCCGCGTGCAATGCCACCTCGAAACGGGCCGCACCCACCAGATCCGCGTCCACATGGCCCATATCGGCCATCCGCTGGTGGCCGACAGCGTCTATGCCTCGGGCTATGCCACCAAGATCAACAAGCTGCCACCCGACGTTGCGGCGCCCATCCAGGCGCTCGGCCGGCAGGCCCTGCACGCCGCCGAACTGGGCTTCGAGCATCCGGTGACCAAGGAAGAACTGTTCTTCGAGGCGCCACTCCCGCCCGATCTGCAGGCGCTGGACGATGTCCTGCAGGACTATGACAAGGCCTTTGCGCGCTAGAAGAGATTGAGGGCAAACTGCAATCTTCGCGCAAGGTTGGTCGCCCATAGTGCAACCCATGGGCGACAGCGACGTTTGCAAGGGTTGACCTCTTACAAAAGACAAAATGTCGCCTATATATCCATCGTAGTCTGACGATGGTCCGAAAGGGCATCGCGGACTCATGTCCGCCCGCGTCATGCGGGGGAGCCAGAAAGGGGTGCGCATATGGCCCAGACAAATCTTCCCGTCCTCTCCACCGAAGGGGGCTTGAGCCGCTATCTTCAGGAGATCCGCAAGTTTCCCATGCTGGAGCCGGATGAAGAATACATGCTGGCCAAGCGCTACAAGGAACACGCCGATCCCGGTGCCGCACAGAAGCTGATTACCAGCCACCTGCGTCTCGTGGCCAAGATCGCCATGGGCTATCGCGGCTATGGCCTGCCCATCTCCGAGGTGATTTCGGAAGGCAATGTCGGCCTGATGCATGCCGTCAAGCGCTTCGAGCCCGAAAAGGGCTTCCGCCTGGCCACCTACGCCATGTGGTGGATCCGCGCCGCCATTCAGGAATATGTCCTGCGCAGCTGGAGCCTGGTCAAGATCGGCACCACCGCCGCCCAGAAGCGTCTGTTCTTCAACCTGCGCAAGGTAAAGGGTCAGATCGCCGCGCTGGAAGACGGTGCGCTGCATCCCGACCAGATCAAGCAGATCGCCACCACCCTCAAGGTCACCGAGGACGACGTGGTGTCGATGAATGCCCGTCTCTCGGGTGACGCCTCGCTGAACTCGCCGATGCGAGCCGACGAAGGCTCGTCCGAATGGCAGGATTGGCTGGTCGACGACACCCCGAGCCAGGAAACCAGCCTGGGCGAAAGCCAGGAATTTTCCGAGCGCATGGGGCTGCTCAACAATGCCATGGACGTGCTCAACGAGCGCGAACGCGCCATCTTCCAGGCCCGCCGCCTGCAGGATAATCCCGCGACGCTCGAAGAGCTGGCCCAGCAATATGACGTCAGCCGCGAACGCATCCGCCAGATCGAGGTCCGCGCCTTCGAAAAGGTCCAGGACGCCGTCAAGGAAGCCGCCGCGGCCCACTGAGCCAGGCAAGGAATGTACAAAGGCGGGCAGCAATGCCCGCCTTTTTGTTTGGCCGCAATGTCCCGACCTAACCTCCCCCTGAAGGGGAAGGGACCGCACAGTGTGTGGCAGGGTGGCGATCCAGAGCTCGATCTGCCCCTCCCCCTTCAGGGGGAGGTTGGGAGGGGGTGCGAGAGCACCAATCTGCGTTTGGCATCTGAACCCTCTCCACCCGCGATGTCGCCTCAGCTTGGGCCAAGCCCACCTCGTACACGTGCCCCAGCCGCGAGGTGGATCATCGTCCCACAGATACATCTCAGGATGGATCCCGGCTCAAGGCCGGGATGACATAGGTTTTTCGGCTCGATTGGCGATCATCCCCAACTTGTCCCCCACCCCAGAACCTGTGGCAAAATCCTCCCCATCACTCCGCATGGGCGGCCTGCAGGCGAACAGTGGCGGGGTGAGCCGGGCGCGGGCTTTGCCTCTCGCGCAGGTTCGAGACCTGGCCGCAGCATGGCGAGCGATCATGCTGCGCGA
>JAHJWO010000050.1 GCA_018828145.1 Alphaproteobacteria bacterium
CGTTATTGAGCGTAATCCGGCGCTGGCATTTCCGTGAGGGCATGCCGATCCGGGAGATCGAGCGGCGCACGGGATTGTCGCGCAACACCATCCGCAAGTATCTGCGGTCCGACACGGTGGAGCCCAAGTTCAAGGTGCCGGTACGGCCCAGCAAGCTGGACCCGTTTGCCCAGAAGCTTTCCGACTGGCTGCGCGTGGAAGCGGGTAAATCGCGCAAGCAGCGACGCACGGCAAGGCAGATGCACCGGGATCTTGTGGTTCTGGGCTATGAGGGTTCGTATGAGCGTGTTGCTGCGTTTGTGCGGGCCTGGAAGACCGGGCGGCAACAGGAGCAGCAAACCAGCGGGCGTGGCACCTTCGTGCCCCTGGTGTTCGGTGCGGGCGAGGCCTTCCAGTTCGACTGGAGCGAGGACTGGGCTATCCTGGGCGGCGAACGCACCAAGTTGCAGGTGGCCCATACCAAGCTGTCGCACAGCCGGGCGTTCATCGTGCGGGCCTATCTGCTGCAGACCCATGAGATGCTGTTCGACGCAATGACCCAGGCGTTCCGGGTTCTGGGTGGTGTGCCCCGTCGCGGCATCTTCGACAACATGAAGACCGCCGTCGATCGGATCGGCTCGGGCAAGGCCCGGCAGGTCAATGCCCGGTTCGCGGCCATGGCCAGCCATTACCTGTTCGAGCCCGAGTTCTGCAATCCCGCTTCGGGATGGGAAAAGGGTCAGGTGGAAAAGAACGTGCAGGATGCCCGCCGGCGTCTGTGGCAGCCACTGCCCAGCTTCCCTGACCTCGGTGCCCTGAACGCCTGGCTCGAAGAGCAGTGCATCGCCCAATGGAACCAGATCATACATGGCGGTCTTCCGGGCAGCGTCGCCGATGTGCATGCCGGCGAGATCGGGAGCCTGATGGCATTGGGGCGGCCCTTCGATGGCTTTATCGAACAGACCAAGCGCGTCTCCCCGACGTGCCTCGTGCACTTCGAGCGCAATCGCTACAGCGTGCCGGCCTCGTTCGCCAACCGGCCGGTCAGCCTGCGGATTTACCCCGAACGGATCGTCGTCGTGGCCGAGGGTCAGATCCTGTGCGAGCACGCGCGCATTATCGAGCGCTCTCATCACCAGCCTGGCCGCACGGTCTATGACTGGCGACACTATCTGGCGGTGATCCAGCGCAAGCCCGGCGCCCTGCGCAACGGGGCGCCGTTCGTTGATCTCCCCGAGGCGTTCCGTCGCCTGCAGGGCCACCTGCTCAAGCATCCAGGCGGCGATCGGGAAATGGTCGAGATCCTGGCGCTGGTGCTGCATCACGACGAGCAGGTGGTCCTCAGGGCCGTCGAGACCGCGCTCGAGGCCGGCGTTCCGACCAAGACCCACATCCTCAACCTTCTGCACCGCCTGGTCGATGGCAAGGCCCAGGTGGCCGCCATTGATGCGCCGCAGGCCCTGGTCTTGCGCCAGGAGCCCAAAGCCAACGTTGCCCGCTATGACACGCTGCGTGCCAAGGATGTTCGCCATGCGTCATGACCCTGCCAGTGCCGCCGTCTTGGTCATGCTCCGCAGCCTCAAGATGCATGGCATGGCCCAGGCTGTGAGCGAGCTGCTCGAACAGGGCGCGCCCGCCTTCGATGCCGCCGTGCCGATCCTGTCCCAGCTGCTCAAAGCCGAGCTCGCCGAGCGGGAGGTCCGGTCCATTGCCTATCAGCTCAAGGCTGCCCGCTTCCCCGCTTATAAGGATCTATCCGGCTTCGACTTTGCGTCCAGCGAGATCAATGAGGCCATGGTCCAGCAGCTCTACCGCGGCGCGTTCATCGAGGGCGCCGACAATGTGGTGCTGATCGGTGGCCCGGGCACCGGCAAGACCCACATCGCTACTGCGCTCGGCATCCAGGCGGTGCAGCACCACCACAAGAAGGTTCGCTTCTTCGCCACCGTCGACCTCGTCAACGCCCTCGAGCAGGAAAAGGCCTTCAACAAGGCCGGCCAGCTGGCCGAGCGCCTGCTGCGCCTCGATCTGATCATCCTCGACGAACTGGGCTATCTGCCGTTCAGCCCGTCAGGCGGGGCGCTGCTGTTCCATCTGCTCAGCAAGCTCTATGAGCAGACTAGCGTCATCATCACCACCAATCTCAGCTTCAGCGAATGGGCCGGCGTGTTCGGCGATGCCAAGATGACCACGGCACTGCTCGATCGGCTCACCCATCACTGCCACATCCTGAAGACCGGCAACGACAGCTTCCGCTTCAGGGCAAGCGCCGCGGCGCCCAAAACACGAAAGGAAAAACCCGCCACTTGACCGTCCCCGCAGCGCGGGAAACTATCGTCCAACCGGGTCACTTCTCAATGACAATCCCGGGTCAGTTCCTGGTGACAATCAACAGCTTGCGAGGCATGTCGCGCATTTGACCATCGATCTCTTCCCTTCGGTGCAGCACGTGCTGCGACTGGCCACTTCTATCCCCATAAGGGATGATGCTTTCCAATTGTGCGTGGAGGCCCGGACGTGCAGGTCACTCAGAGATACGTAGCGGAACGACAAGCCAACTGGTGATGCTCAATCACGCTGACTACCGAGGGCCAATCCATTTCGTGAGAGGTCATCCCTCCGACATAGGGGCTGACCGACCGCGCGAGTATGGTGGAACCTAGAAGGTGCCGCGGGCGATAACACGCGGCTAGGTGCGACACTACGTCACGAGCCCTTTGAACCTGAGCTCGAACAGGGCGTCCCCGGAGATGTCGCGCAAGGCGAAATGGAATAGGTGCGGACCGTTCGGGCTGCGCGGGACCGGTGATATCTCATGCCTGCGGCAGATGTTATCGAAGCCTTCCAACCGATCCGCTGGGACTGTCGCCACGACGGAATGATTGCTCGGCTCTTCGCTGCGATCGGCCGCGACACGGCCGGTTCGTTCACTCAGGATCGCCCCCCACCCATTCGCCATCTTCTCCGAACATGTTGTTGCGGGAGACGCCGGCGGCATTGTACAGCGCGTCGAACATCGGCCTGAGTAACCTACGCATCGAAGGCAGCTCGTCCAGTTCTTCGATCATCACCATGGGCAAATCCAACTGGTGCCAATTCAGTGGTGGTGGCGGTCCCATGCGATAACCGTAGGGATCTCGGCCAACATCGACCTGGGCGCCCTTCACGCCAAGTAGACTTATGGTCATTGCCACAGGGGAAGGAACATCGAGTCGCTTCAGGGAAGCGAGATACGAGGGCAGCACCTTAGCGATCTCGCTCTCGAGGTTGGCGGCAAGCACCATTCGCTGGCCGCGGTACTCGTTGACGGCGTAGGTCGTGGTCGCTTCGACGACGCCATTGCGAAAGAGCTGGGTGTAGCCGGAGCCCGGCGCGATATTGTTCACCGAGATGAACCCGTCGAAATTCAGGCGAGGCGCCATGGCCCCGGCGCTCCCGATCGGTGGGAAGCCCCCGTTGCCCCTTTGATCGACATTGACGGCGATCAATCCGGTGAAGGACGCCACAGGCAGGAGGTGCAGCACGAGGATGCCGGACTCGCGGGTCAGGGTCTCGACACCCGCGCCGGAATCAAGTCTGAAAGTGCGTTCCTGCTGGAACGCCCTCGCTCGATCAAGGGCAGAGGCAGATGCCGTGAAGGAGGCCCTGAGCTCGTCCACGCCGAGTTCATAGGTGCCGGCGGAACTGCGCGCATAGAACTTGTTGGATGCGCGAAAGGAGACCCGATGCGGCGCGTTCATACTGCGAGGAACCCGCAAAATCAGCACGCGGCCGCCAGAGACCGGGACCGCCCGCATGCGCAGACCCACGATGCGGGGCTGGATGCCATCGCGTGCCAGGTTCTCCAACCTCAACAACTCGGCGTCTGGATCCAACCTCAGGGGCACGATCGGCCCGGCCACGCCTTCGACCTCATCCACGCCGATGACGAGGTGACCACCGAGGGTGTTGGCCAGCGCACTTATGTCCTTGAGGAACTCCTTCTTCGCGTCGTCGCCGGAACCGTAGGTGTCGCGCTTGAACTCGAGGGTCGGACCCTCGGTCACGCCGTTGGTCTGAAGAGCCGCCAAGGTCGCCTCGTCGATCGCGTCGAAATCCTTGTCCAGGGCCATGGATCATCTCCAGCTGCGTCGTTGTGTGGGAGCAGGCTTGGCGGTTCGAAGGCCGTCGACCTGCGAGACAGCTTCTGGACGTCGGCAGCAGGACATCACGCTAACCGCGCTGCTACGACCCTGCTCCGCCGGCGGATCAGGAAGAGTATTGGCGTGGCCGCCAGAACCATCCACGCCTTTCCCAGCGATTGCCCCAACAGAAGGTCCATGCTCCCGAACGCGACCAATACGAAGATCAGGCTGTCGAGCAGGAGGCCTACCATGCTGCTGGCGAGGGAAGCCACAAACAGTCCCCGCCGACGCATGGCGGTGTAGATCAGGAGATCGGCGAGTTCGGCCACCAGGAACGCTCCGGCCGAGGCGACGGCGAGCTGGGGCGAGGCCACTAGCGCCGCTATGATCGCACCGACGAGGACCGCGGCAAATGCCCAGCGCACGCCCACTTCCTCCTGCACGAGGTCGCGCAGAACGAGAGACAACCCCGCCAACGCCACTCCCGAGGGCGCCAACACCCCGGGCCACACGGGTATCAAGCATGGCCCATCAGGAAAGCAGGTGCTTCCGACGTTCAGCACCATCCAGTTCGCCACCGGGACGGAGAGGACGAAGGCAACGATCGTGATTGCGCCAAGGGGTCGGAAAGCCTCGCGACGATCGCGATCAGTAGCACTCGACATCATCATACCCCCTTCCCCGTCTGACCGTGGTCGTTGTTCCGATGCTTGAGGGTCTGCTAGGGCGCGGGGTCAAATCGGCTTGAACATGCTTTCGGCAGCGTCGGAATTGAGGCGCGCCCAGAACTCCATGGCGTACCTGTCCGTCATGCCGGCGACGAAGTCGCAGACCTCGCGGGCCTTGACGCTGACATTGGGCGCCTCGCGGATGCGGCCCCGGACATCGGAGGGCATCAGCAGGTCGCCACGATCGCCCATAAGGGCCTTGAAGATATCGGTGACGAGGTCGTAGCCCCGGTACTCGCCCAGCTTGACACGCGGCGCGTAGATCGCCGCAACGAACGTGTATTGCTTCAACACTTCCTTTCGTAGCATGAGCTTCTCGGGAAGGTAGACCTGGCTGAGCGCTGGGCACTCCTTGTGCGGCTTGAGCTCGACCCCGGCAATGAACTGATGCACGAGCTCCGACGAGAACTCGGTCCTCTTGTAGCCATCCTCGCTCATGACCTTGGAGGTGCGGTAGGCTTCAGCGAACTTCAACAGGCTCTCGTCGCGCTTGGCCTGCTGGGCCGTCTCGTCATCGATCACGATGCCGTCGAGTGGCGAATCCGCTTCCTCGGTCGGCTGCTCAATGATGTCCGAGAATATCTCCATGAAGACGGCCTGGATCTCGTTGATGGTCACCGTCCGCTTCATCGCCTTCGAGGCCCGCTTCGCCACCGCGCCGAGCAGCGCTTCGTCTGACGCCAGCATCTCCGCGGGCGACAGGAAGCCAACCTTGAAGCAGTCCTCGAGGTCGTAGACCGAGTAGGCAATGTCGTCCGCCAGATCCATGATGCTACATTCGATAGTACAGAACTTCTCATCGGGACCGGGGACGTAGCCATTCAGCACCGATGCCTTGACCCGGTCGACGATGACCTTTTCCGAGCCATAGTAGCCTTTGACGAAGCCATCCGCCGCCTTCCGGATCGCCGGTATCTCATTGTCGTACTTCAGCGTGGCCGCGATGGTTCGATGGCAGAGATTGAGCCCTGCCCTGTCGTCGCCAGCCAGGGGCTCGGCGTACCGCAATTTCTTTTCGAGGCGCGTCAGGATGCGTAGCGTCTGGGCATTCCCCTCGAAGCCACCGTAGCGTTGCATGGCTTTGTCGAGAGCGCTCTCGCCGTTGTGGCCGAACGGCGGGTGACCGATGTCGTGCACCAGGCCTGCAGTGGCGCAGAGTCTGGAGTCGATCTTGCCACCTAGATCCTTATCATGGTCGAAGTTGATGCGCTCGGCGATACCTTGGGCGATCTGCGCCACTTCCAGCGAGTGGGTGAGCCGGTTTCGGAAGAAGTCCGACTCCCGGCTTGGGAAGACCTGGGTCTTGCCCTGCTGCCGGCGGAAGCTGGCTGAGTGGATTATCCGACCGTAGTCGCGGCCGAACTCGTCGCGCCACTGCTTGTCGTGGCCGTCCTTCTCGACGACGACTTCGCGACTGCGGTCTGCATCGGTGTACATGGTCTAGGCCGGCTGATTGACGGGGCCGTGCTGCTGTCCTTCTTTGGCAGCGTCCTGGGCCTTCTTCTCCTGCACCCGTTGCTCTGCGCGGATACGCACCGTCTCCCGCAATGTGCTCAGTCCGCGCTTTGCCTCCTGCCTTGCGTGCACGACAGCCTGGAAGTTCGCCATTCTAGTTCTCCTGCTTCGGTGTTCGACCCAAGGGTTGCATCCTTGAATGTTCTCATTATGTTCTAATTCGACGGCATTGGCTATGCTTCGTCCGCCCGTGTCATACGCGTCGGTACCCCGGCCTTTCGGGCGACGTCGGCCACATGGCTCGTCAGACCGACCTCGCCCCGCAGCAGCAGGCCGTGGCCGGTCGGAAGCGACTGCATTCGCAGCCGCAGCGCTTCGAGACCTTCGGACACATCGAACACCGCCCATTCGTCCGCCTCGCCCGGCACGATGACCGAACCCGCCGAACGGCTGGCGCCACGGTGCAGTTGCATGACCCAGACCTGCTGGCCGTCGAACGCCCACTCGAAACGGACGTCGCCCAGGGCGGCAACGAGGCGGGCGTGCGTAGCGCGGACCATCGCCACCACTGCGTCGGGAAGGGTCATCGGAGGCGTGGTGCCTTGCATGAACTCCTCGCCGGTGCCGCTGGCGCCTTCCACGTAGAGGATGCCGTCTGCGCCCTGCACTGCGGCGCCGGACCAGACGGCGGGAACGGCCTCTTGGGCCAGCACGGATACGATCGAAGTGCTATCGGGATCCTCACGGGAGAGCAAGGCGAAGGGGTCCAACCATCCTCGTGCGGTGGTGAATTTGCCTGGCACTTGTTCCACTGGGCACGTCCGGGTCCAGATCTCCTTGGACCCGGTCGGCGTGCCGAAAACGAATGGCGCCAGGCGTCGACCGATCACCGTGCTCCGTGGAACCGGGAAACCGGCGAGGTGCGCGACGAGCAGTCCGAAGGCCTTGTCGCCCATCATCCGAGAGAAGTCGTTGGGCCACCGAACGTCAACCCGAGTGCCGGGCAGGGACTCGTGGGCACCGAACTCCCAATAGAGCACGTGCGACTGCCGGTATCCCCGCGGGGCCGGGTGGAGGCTGAACTCGAGGCGAGCCGCCGCGCCATGGGCCAGCTCGGGCCCGAACCCGAAGACGGTGCGGAAGGCGGCGTCGGCCCACGCGGCGGGGAGGGTGGCAAAACCCTCCCGCTCGACGCCACGGGGCGTCGCGTCGGGACGGAACTCCACGATGTCATCGAGGATCACGCCGGAGACGCCGCCATCGGACACGTCGATGGTCTCGTTGACGATGGCAAAGCTTCCCTCGGACGAGAACCGCGCAAGCGCGTCAAGGACGGTCTCGGCATCCTGCAGTGCGTAGAGGAACTCGCGGCTCTGCGAGGACGCTTCGCTGAAGGTACGGATGTTGACCGTGCCTTCCCCGCTCCGTTCGAACAGGGCCTGCACGGCTTCCTCGGTGGTGGTGAACCGGTGGTTGGCCGGCAAGCCGGACAGCCGGCAATATTCCTGCCGCGGGCCCGAGGCAGAGGGCGAGAAGCTCACGAATTGGGCGACGTTGAACCTCTCCGCCAGTCTGTCCAGCGTGGCGTCCTTGCGGAAGTCAGGCCCCGCGCTGTGAGAAAGGTTTCCGGAATGGATCATTGGTGGTTGCGATCCAACATGGTCGGCAGGTCTCGCTGGTCATTGATTTTACACTTGGGACGGTAAACATTCCCTTTGCAAGAGACAAACCGACCGCTGCTTTTTGCACGTGCAAAAGACGGTGCTGCGACCGCCTGACGTCTTGCGGCACGGGCCAGCCACTCGCTGGCCATACGATTCTCGCTACCGGACCCCGCTGGCGCCTGCTCGGTCATACGAGCGCCGACAGGTTTGTGAGAATATGCAAAATATGCATTCGTTGATCGTCCGGCGCGTTGCGCAGTCGGCTCATGGCCTCATCCAAATCCGAGCTGGCCGGCGCCCCCGTGCCGTTCACTTTCACGAGCCAGTCCTTCAGGTTGGCCTCGAGCCTGGGGGAGGGCGGCACCTTGCGCGATAATACCTTGCTTACATGTCCTTGGGTGACGCGGCAGAAATCCGCCAGCTCGCGTTGTCGAATGCGAGTGCCCCTTAGGACGGCGTTCACGGCATCTATGATATCGGTCGACTGCATTGACCTGTGTTTCACGGGATGAATATAATGCATAAATCTTCGGGGCATTTTATGCAACACGTCATCTCCCTGCACAACGGCATACCCGTGAGACGCCTCCTGCCCGATCCGGCGGAGCCCGTGCTCCCGGGAGTGCCTTGGGGCAGGTTCGACGAAGCTCTGACCCCCGCGTTCTGGGCCGCCCAGGTCTGGATGAAGGAATTGGCGGGGGGCGAGTCGTTCGGCCTGGGCGATACCCTTGCGGAAGAAGTGGCCGCATGTCTCCTCGGCGGGCACGGTGCGCCTGCCGAAGTCGGTCTGGCGGCCTATGGCAGGGTGCGCGAGGCGATGCGAGGCCAAGCCGCCGTGGACGCCGGCGCGATCGAAGCCATGTTGACCATACCGCTGAAGGTAGGGCAGAGGATGGTTCGCTATCGTTTCGCCCGGCAGAGGTCACGACAACTGGGCGAGTGCCTCGCAAGGATTGCCGATATCGACGAGGCAACGCTGGACGACATCTCGCTCAGGGACGCACTGACGCAGTTGCCGGGGATCGGCCCCAAGACCGCATCCTGGGTCGTCAGGAACCGCAGGGCGAGCGACGAGGTCGCGATACTCGATGTCCATATCGTGCGGGCGTGCGTCCATATAGGGATATTCGGCGCCGGTGCGACTCCGGCGAGGGATTACGCGGGCCTCGAGTCGCGTTTCATCGGTTTCTGCCGCGCGGCCGGCATACGCGCTTCATTGCTCGATGCACTGATGTGGCGAACGATGCGATCGGTAGGCCCGTCCCTTGCGGGCTTGCGGCCAGCGTCGAATCCGAGTTCAACTCAGGTACGCAGCAGGGGGAAGAGAGCATGTCCGGGGGTGGTGGCTCGAGCAGGGACGATCTGAGTCCCGGAATCGGAGGGGGTTCGGACGCCTGCGGCCAGACCTATAACGCCCCCATCAACAGCCCAAAGCCCTCCGTACTGGGCACAGTATCCATCGGCACTGTCCTCACGGTCGACGTCGTACCTACTGGCGCGACCAGCACCCTGGTCGTCCGCGACGCGATGGGACGCGTCGGTGGCTCCCTGACGTTTCTGGGCTATACTCAGGTCATCAACTGCATTGTCCAGCGGGGGGTGGCTTACACGGCGATGGTGCTTGCCATCGCGGGTGGCGTCTATACCGTCGAGGTTGCTCCCGTCTGATGCGCAGCCTTTCGGTAGTCGGAGGCATTTACCGCGAGCGCTGCCTGCAACCGACCTGGGACGCCGTCTTGGGGTCTGCCGGTCGCGCCGCACAGGCGCTCGCCACCGCAAAGGCGGCCTCGCGGAAACGGCTGCACGCCTACATGGGAGAGCGGGCGCAGAGTGAGGTGGAACTCCTCGCCGAGCTCGCGGACTTCGAGCTGGTGCCTACGGACCTGCCTTTCCTCGTATCGTTCGATTACGCCCACACGCTTGGCGACCCGGTCATATCGCCACCGATCGGCCTGATGGGCCACCGACCGCTCCTCTCAGTGGCTGACGAAGTCGTGCTCCGTTACGGTATGCTCGAAGGCGACGCCGTCGTCGCCGCCGACGTCGCGGTGTACGATCCCCAATCCGCGTTCGGCGCTGCCGCCTTCACCGCCAACGGCTCATCGGCCAAGAGGCTGGCGGTCGTGCTCAACAGGCTGGAAATGCGCTCCATCACCGGCGAGGAAGATCCTCGCGCCGGCGCCGACTGGTTGTTCCGGAACGACGGGGCCGAGGTGGTCGTGCTGAAGATGGGTGCGTTGGGCGCACGGGTGATAACCCCAGACGCGGTCCGGGACATCCCACTCTACCGATCGGACCGCGTCTGGAAGCTTGGATCCGGCGACGTGTTCTCCGCGACGTTCGCGGCGACGTGGGCCCTGGAGGGCATGGCGCCAGAGGACGCGGCGGACGTCGCTTCGCGGGCCACCGCCTGGTACTGCGGCCATCGCGCCCTTCCCACCCCGGACGCCGCCACGCTGGCCGCAACGCCGTTCGAGCAGGTGCGCCCGGGCACGGGCCGCATATACCTTGCTGCGCCCTTCTTCGACCTCGGCCAGCGCTGGCTGGTGGAGGAAGGCAGGCGCGCCCTGCTGCAAGCGGGGGCCCGGGTGTTCTCGCCCATCCACGAGGTCGGGCCTGGCCCCGCCGAGGTCGTCGCCCCTGCGGATCTCGCCGGCATCGAGGGCTGCGACGTGCTGCTGGCGATCCTCAACGGCATGGACCCCGGGACTGTTTTCGAAGCGGGCTACGCCATCCGCAAGGGCATTCCGGTCGTCGCGCTGGCCGAGAATGCGAGGGAGGAGGATCTCAAGATGTTCGTCGGCTCCGGGGCGACCGTGACCAATGACTTCGCGACCGCCATCTACCAGGCCGTTTGGAGGCTGCCGCGATGACGACAGCATTGCTCCTGTCCGGCGGCATGGACTCCGTCAGTATTGCCTGGTGGCTTCGGCCCGACGTCGCATTGACCATCGACTACGGCCAGAAGCCGGCCGAAGCCGAGATCGTCGCCGCCGGTCACGTGGCCCAGCTGCTCGGCATCCCGCACGAAGTGATCCGCGTCGACTGTTCATCCCTGGGTTCGGGCGACATGGCCGGTACCGCGCCCGACGCCGCGGCGCCGGTGTCGGAATGGTGGCCGTTCCGGAACCAACTGCTCGTCACGCTGGCCGGAATGGCGGCGGTGCGCCGAGGCGTGTCGCGGCTGCTGATAGGGGCCTTGGCCACAGATGGCGCCCACGCCGACGGTCGGCCCGAGTTCGTGGAGCGGGCGTCGCAGCTCATGGCCATGCAGGAGGGCGGGATAGTCGTCGAGGCCCCCGCCATCGGCCTCGATGCCGTCGGACTTGTGCGTCGATCGGGTATCGACCAAGGCACGCTGGCTTGGGCCCATTCGTGCCATACGAGCAACTACGCCTGCGGTCGCTGCCGCGGCTGCACCAAGCACTTCAACACGTGGCAAGCCCTTGGCTGGACTCCTCACTGACGATCCCCGGCCGCGGACGCCGCCGGGCGAATGGGTGGCTTGGCTCCCGCCCGACTGCACAATATCGGTACTGGACCCGCCGCCTGATGCGCACGACCACGGGTTCCTGAGAGTGCTGCAGGCCCGCCGATCAAGCGTCGGGGGTGATATCGGCTGGTCGGACATCGAGGCCCTGCTCTGGCATTCGACCAGAACGATGACGTCCGATGTCATGGGACGAGCAGGTATCGAGATCGAACGGCGGGCTGCTCCATCGGCCGGCGGCCTACACTGCATCCACGTGGTTTGCCAGATGTGCGGGGAGGACGTTCAGCCAAGGATGTACTTGCCCAGGCATGCGTTCGCTATGCTCAACCGCCGCGCGGGTTCTGCAGCCAGGAACGTTGCTGACGTGACCCGCCTGCTTCCGCGGGCCGCGGGTTGCACGCTTCGGTTCGTTGCCGACATGGAAAAGGCCGCAGCGGCCTACAACAATCCGGAGAGCCTGGTATGGCGCGACTCCGGCGCCCTCGCCGCCACGATGGGTCTTGTGGCTGAATGGCTCGGCCTCTCGGCCAACGTGCTCGGCATCGCAGGCGGCGACTACATGAAATCGATCAGATTCCCGGGCGGGCGCTTCCTCGCGGTAGGCGGTGTCCAGGTTTCGTCGCGTTCGCCTCGGCGTCCAGTTAAGTCTGGCGCGCTAGGGGGCAGCGATGATCCAGGTTCGCAAACTTAAGGTAGTCGCCGCCACGCGGAACTGGCCGCCGAGCCATTCGTACTGGGAAGCTGCGTTTCGGAAGCAGATGTCGATCGCAGGATCGCCAACGCTTGCGGACCGGATACGACCCTGTCGCAGCGGAGCCGTTCGGCCAGTCGGACGATTGCGGGGAGATGGGATCGGGCGATGGACCTGGCCTTTTCCATGAAACGCTGCAGTTCCGCTTCGACCAAAGCGCGGAAGGCGGAATCCCCATGGAGCAGATCCTGAACACCTTCGTCGCTTGCGCGCCACACCAGCGTCGTGCCGAAGCCCAGGTTGGCGTGTATCGACGCGATCATGGTCGTCGCCCGCCACAGGTCGGACCCCATGGCGCCACCCGCCCCGGTGGTAATTGCTTCCCCGAAGACCGCCTCCTCGGCCGCCCGGCCACCCAGGACGAAGAGCACCATATCCTCGAACGCCGGCTTCGACATGGCCTGGGTCGTCCTGACCAAGGTGGCCATTCCGGCCGCACCGGCTTCGGTCCCGACCCGTACGGGGCCAAGCTCGGCGCCGCCGCGCAGCGCGAGCGCCATGGCCGCGTGGCCCGCCTCATGAATGCATACGATCCAGTCGGTCTCGGGGTCGCGACGGGCTCCGCCCGACGCCTGGCGAACCAGGTCACCGAGTTCGAGGCCTCGCCCAAGCGCACGCGCTTCCGCCCTCGCCCTTCTGACCATGCCCATCAACCCCGCGGGCGTGTTGCCGGTCGCGAGCTCCGCGATCCGTTTGAGTTCAAGATCGTCGAGGTCACCACGCAGGTGATGTCGCAGGACCTGCTCGATGCCCTCTTTGCCCGGGAGCTCCATGCGAATGGTCGTCGACAGGCGACCGGGACGGAGGAGGGCGGGGTCCACCAGTTGCGGCAGGTTGGTCGCTCCGATCACGACCATTCCTGGCGCCCGCTGTTCCACGCCGTCGAGCAGGGTCAGCAACTCGTTGACGAGGGCGCTGGAGTAGTAGTCATTCCGGTCCTCGGACCCGCGGGCGGGGAAACTGTCGGCTTCGTCGATCAGCAGCACGGACGGCGTGGTCCGTGCTGCGGCCGCGAAGATGGAACGCATCTCCTTTAGCGTGCTATCGAGATGGCCGTCCTTGGCAAAAATCTTCCCTATCGTCATGACGTGGAGCGTCGCCCCCAGGCTGCGGGCCAGGACGCGGGCGAAGAATGTCTTGCCGAACCCCGGGGGCGAAGCCAAGAGGACGGCGAGATCAAGGTCGCCAGTGGCAAGTTTGCCAGCCTTCCAAGCCTGAAGGTCATCCCTGACGCGGAGCCCCCAAATCCGGGCCTCGCCGAACTCGACGCAGTCCTTGAGTTCAGGCAACAGGGCGACGTCGTTCTGCGAGGGGTCGGCCCGGCAGATGCGCAGTATCACGTCGACCGCGTGCCGTGCCGGCGCTCCTGTGGCCATGCAACGGCACACCATATCCAGGTCGGTGATCACGATGTCGGCCGGGATGAAAGGAAGGCGACCGCGGAGGCGCTGCCGTAGCACGCGCTTGAGTATGACGGCGTCAGGATCCGGCACATCGATTACCTCTTCGGCAGCTCCGCGAAAGATCGGCGGTACATGGTCGAGATCCACGCAGACGTGGATGCCCGGCTGCCCCGCGCTGATGGAAGCGAGCCCGTCGTAGTCCTCGGTATCAAAGCTGGAACTCTGGGCCGCGACGATGCTCGCCCACGGGGAGGCAATTTGCGTCAGGCCATCCACCAGCGGATCCACCAATTCGCTGCGGGAGACGCGGAGTACGAGAGCGATTTTCCGGCCCTCGGCCAAGCGACGCCGGGCGCTGCGATTCAGCGCCCGCTTGGCCATCTCGACACCGAAGGCGGCACGTGGGCCGATTAGGGGAGTCTTCAAGGTCGTGGACTGACCGCCATGGGCTGCAGTGGGGGACATGCAGAACTCTCCTGGGATGCTTGGTGCGCTCGTTGAACTTGTTGGAGGTGCCCGCCGGCTCGTGCGGGCACCATCGTGTTCGTGGGGTGATATGCAGAGGATCTAGGTACCGGAGGCGACCCAGGTGCCTGGCCCCAGCCGCTTGTTCCGATCGATCGCCAGATATCCTTGGGCGCACATGGACAGGACGGTGCCGATGGCATTGGGATGCCCGTCGCCAAGGGCTTCGACGCACTCGGCGAGCGTGGCCATCTTCGCTGCCCGCACCCTGGCGAGGACTGTCCCCAGATCCTCGCGGCCGATCGGATTGCGGCGGGCCGAGGCGATCGCGCGGGCGATGCCGCTGCGGATCTCGGCGCGCACCCAGCGCTGGGGCACCAACACTACCTTGGTGCCCATCAATGCCGCCTCGCACTTGAGCTCGAGGAGCAACTGACGTTCATCCGGGTTGCGCCAGACCCGCGTGGGAACGCAGAGGACAGTGATGTAGCGACGTTCCATGGTAACGCGCGAGACCACCACGTCGTCGGGGGCGAAACCCTTCGACGAGATCAGGTGCTGCACGAGGGGATCGGGACCAAGAGGGACGATATGCGTGCGGCTCGCGATCTCCGCAGCGAGGCTGCGACTCAACTTGACGTGTTCCGCGGCGCGGCGGGCGGCCTTGGGGTTTTCGTAGAACGCCGCGAAGGGCGCCGAGAACGAGTTGGGGGAATGCATGGATCACTCCAGCCATGGATGGCTTCTAATGTTTTCCGGGAAGCGCCATGGATGCCGAAGCATGCATGCGAGAGGACACGCGATCCGACATCGCGGCTCAGCGGGGATGACCATCGCCGACAAGAATGAGTATAAAACAACCTTTTGGGTGATTTCAACCCAAAATTGTACTGCCACGTATCGTGGTTAACTACTCGGTTTAGTCTGTCTGCCCGACGTTCGGCCGACGTTTCCGGCCCATAGGGAACTTCACCACTTTCGAGGTGCTGCCTTCGTTGATGCATGCGGCCGCGGCCTCCGCCTCATGGAGCACAGCCGCTGCGACAGCCACCAATGCATCGTGGACCGCCCGCTCGTAAGCGACTTCGCCCAGCTCGGCTTCGACCCGGATGAGGCGGGCGACAAGGGTGAAGAGTGCCTCATCCATTGCCCGGCTCCTTCGGTTCGACAGCGTCCCGTCCGACATCGAGCATGCGCCGTAGCTCGTCTCCCGTCAGTAGTCGGCGTTCAATCAACGCGTCGGCAACGGCCGCGATCTGCAGGGCGTGGCGCTGTGCAATGGCCAGCGCCCTCTGGAAGATCGTCCCGAGATCCCGGTCCACGATCGAGCGGAGGGACGGATCGCGGGCCAGCGCCGTCATCAGCCCCGCTTCGTCCGCAAGATAGCCCAAGCCGTCCCCGAAGCCGTATGAGAGGTGGTTAGCCGCGATCAGCCGCGTCGCCTTGGCCAGATCCGAATCCTGCGAACCACCGGCCCCGGAACTCGCGTCGCCCAGCACGACCATCTCCGCGGCCCGTCCCGCCAGGATGAAGACGGCCAGGTCCCGGATGTCCGACAGCGTCATCAGAGGCTTGAAGGCATCGGCCACCAGGGTGTTGCCGCCGCTGCTGCCGACACCCGTGATCCTCACGGACTCGACGCGGCCGATAGCGAGCGTTGAGGCCAGGACGGCATGTCCCGACTCGTGGACCGCGACACGCCGGATCACGCTGAACGGAAGGTCCGGTACCGGCGCGATCTGGTGGATCAGGTCGGCGGCGACCATGGGCCGGCCTTGGGAGCGAGCAACTGCGCGGGCCGACCCAACCCATCCTGCCACGTCGGCGCCGGTGCCGCCGACCGCCAAAAGGGCGATGCGATGCAGTTCCTGATCGGTCAGATCATGGCCGACGCGCTGGCGCAGGATACCGAATAGCGCCTTGGCCTCGGGCGGTTCGATCCGGATGATCCTGGACAATCGTCCCGGCCGCACCAGCGCGGAGTCGAGCCGGTCGGGGTAGTTCGTGGTCCCGATGACCACGAGACGATTGCTATGGTCGCTAGCGCCGTCGAGGATGGTCAGCATGCGGCCGACCATGGTGGTCCACCATTCCCGATGCCGAGAATCCAAGGCCGAACGGTCCGGGATAGCGTCGATCTCATCAAGCAGGACCACGGCTGGGGCGTCCGCCTGTGCCCTGGCGAACAGCCCATCCATGGCCTTGATCACGCCGTCCAGATATCCGTTGGAACTGGAAAACCAATCGGCCACCGACGACGCGTGGAGCGGCAGTCCGCTGGACTTGGCCAGGCTTCTGACGAAAGTGGTCTTGCCCACGCCCGGAGGTCCGGCCAGCACCACCATCCTATCGAGGGCTTCGAACGCGAGCTTGCCCTTCCTCCAGGACTCGAGGTCGGACATCAAACGCAGCCCCCAATCCATGGCTTCGCCGTAACCATGCAGCTCCGCCAGTGGCGGGGTGGACGCTGCCGACGGCTCGTCGCGCAGTCGCTCCCGCGCCTGATGAAGGCGCTTGATGCAGGAGGCCGGGGTGGTGCCCGGCCGGATTGCGGCGGCGATGGTCTGGAACCCCAGACCGGATCCCAGCGAACTGGGAAGCGCCGGACATGGCCGCTGCGTGACCAGTTCGATCGTGCGCCGGATGTCCTTGGCGGTGGGGGACGGGAACTCCACGAGAATATCGGCGCTGGCGCGCATCAGTTCCGGCGAGCCCTTCGACGACCGTACCGCGATGAAGAGCACGCGCTTCCCGGACGACAGATACTGCGCGGAGTGTCCGCAGTCCGTCCTCCATGGCGCGGTTGGTCCGTGTGTTGTCGAAGATATTGTTCCACTTCGCCACTGAAGCGAGGGCAGTGCCGATCGGTGCGATCCAGTCGGTGCTGGGGACCACCAACATTGCGCATAGCGCCGGCTGCTCGGTGAGCCGCTTCCAGCCGCGTCCGACCAGCCGCTTGGCCATGACCAAGCACAGGACGCAGTCGGAGCGACCGACGCTCGGGTGATCCGCTCCCGGAACGAAGAGCGACTCCTCGTACTCCTCGTTGTCAGCCATTCGCGGACCGCCCCGATACACGAGGGAAGGGCGTTTCTAGGGTGTTAAGGCGAGCAAGCATGTGCACACTCCGGAAGGGACCGCATCGGTCTCCGGGATAGGGGCGTCATGCAGAGATTTGCATGCGAGAGGGAGGGATGTCGCCGGGTTCAAACCCGCGTGTGCTGCGTCATCGGATCCGGTCGTGAGGACCGGACGCGGTCATTCCGTTTTCGCCTTGAGGAGCACGCCGGCTCCCCCTGCGCCATCGACGAACACCACCCCGGCATCGTTGAACACCCTCACGATGTCCGACATGGTTCGCGGGCCGGGGATCCTCTCCCCGTTCTCGAGTCTGCTGATCGTGTTGATCCCGACGCGACACTGCTCGGCCGCTTCACTGCGGCTCCACCCCAGCAGGGCGCGGGCGGCCCTGATCTGGGCGGCGCCGATCCGGTCCTCTTCGGCCCGCTTCACATGCAGTCTCTTCGAATCCATCCCGCATATTCGTGGGGCCGGGCCATGGATGCAACAACAATGGTGGCGAATCTACCATTTGGACGAAAATACCGCTGATCAGCGCGGACGGCCCAGTACGTAGAGCCGTGATAGGGTCCGGGCGTACCCTGCCTCTATGTCCAGGTAGTAGAGCGACGATGTCGTGATGGGACCGTCGGCGAGGAGCGGGTGCTGCGAGACAACGCCGACCAATGCAGGGTCGAACCGGTAGCCCAGCGTCCAGCCGTCGATGCGAGGCGCGTCGGACAGTTGCGCGGCCGTTGGCCCCTGTCCGTCTTCGATAAGTTTGAGGTCGTCGGAAAGGCGGTGGAGGAGCTTGGCGGTACGGAGGACCCTTGGGTCCCTAAAGGTGAAATCCATGGTGATCCTGGGCCGGGATGCCGGCAACACAAGAGCGATGTTCGCCAGGCGCCTTGGCCCGCGTGGTGCATGGAAGAACCGACGAGCACGTCATAGCTCGACACATAGCGTTAATTAGGCATGCCGGGCGCCTTTTCAAGGCTGTTGCGGAAAAACTTCGGCGGTAAGCGCGACAGTGAAAGTCCTGCCCGACGCCTTTGTGGTGCACCTGTTCGACAGGGCGGGGCAGCTCGTACTGTCGGACGGCCGGTGCCGCTGCGGACGTCGGAACTGTCCTGCAGGGCTGTCGTCACCGCAATGGAGTTCTAGTCGTCTCGTTTGAAGAAGACCTGGCCCGCGATGCCTCCATAGTCGCCAAGGTATTCAACCAGTTCGGGATCCATTCCCAGTGCACGACCCGTCTCCTCCATATTCTCCACCCAAAGTGCCAAGAACACTTTGGTGACCGCCTCGGCGTTCTCGGTGAGGTTGGCGAGGAAGGAATTCGCGACGGCGCGTCCTTGTTCAGTGTTGAGGTCGAACCCGGTTATCCGAGTAACGTCATGGATCAATGCGTTGCGATCGGTGAGGAACGCCTCGAGTACTTCGGCGAAATCGTCTCGGATTTCTATGCGCTGCTTCACAGCCTTTATCAGCGCCCCCAGCGTGGCTTTCCTGTATACGGTGATTTCTCCGGCGAGTTGATCCATAGTCTTGGCACTTGAGTCAGGGAGTACGTGCCTCAAAACCGCTCCGATGAGACGCTCGCTCATCTGCATGTAGATGACCAAGGCCCCGAGACTGGCCAAGGTATCGTCCATCGCGCCGACTTCATCACCCATATCAGTCGCATCATCCTTTCGTTCGGCGCCATTGTCATACCAGCACCTTCTAGCATCGAGATGTAAGCGCTCGTGTCCCGCCCCCGAGGTCGCCCGACCCCGGAACCAACAGCAGCGCTGCGCCCAGTTTCAAGCCGACTTTGGATCTCACGCATACGACCGCAGGAGTGGCCGCGTCTGCTGCCGCTGCTGGCCGACGGCGGGCGGATCGTCAATTTCTCCTCGGGCCTGACCCGAGTGTCCTAGCCGGGCTTCTCGGCGTACTCCGCTGCCAAGGGTGCCGGTACGCTAGTACGGTGCGGAGTCGCTGGCTAGACAGGACCGAGTTGGTTTCGATCGTCGAATGCAGGGTTGCCGCCGTCACGCACCTGCTTCTCCAGTGTGCCGAGATGTCGGGTGTTCGTTCCCTGTGCAAATGGCTGCGGCAGGGGGAACCGAGGCGGCAGGCCCACTGGAAGCTCCAGGGCCATCCCAAGCCCAGCGGACACCTGCTCATGCACGATTTAGGTTGGTGAACCTCTGGACGTGGTATGGCGACTACCGCGCCTTTCGCACTGCCCTGCCGGCTCGATCAGCGCAGTTGCTCACTTGCCGCGCGGCCGGTCGCATATGCAGCGACCCATCGACGATTTCGACCCCCAGGTCGTCGAGCAGCCATTGGTCTGCGTCCCGGAGTTCCCTGGGAACCGGATGCTTGTTTGCGGGTACGGTTATCCCTCTCAGCCAGTGGCCAAGCTTTTTTGACACTTCGAAGGCGCTGTGTATGGCGGGTGGGAGACGGCGGCGGGGACCGGTCATGGGCGTGTCCTTTGTACAGACCTCAACCTCGGCGGCACACGCTCATCGATCAAACGAATGTTTTTTCGATTTAACATCGAGAAGATCGATGTTATTGAAAGCGGATGACCGTTCTCGATCCTGATTTCCTGAGAAGCTTTCTCGCTATTGCCGATACTGGCAGCTACGGCACGGCTGCCACGCGTGTTCACAAGACACAGTCCACTGTCTCGGCGCAGATGAAGCGACTGGAAGAGCTTTTGGATGTCGCCCTGTTCGAAAGGGTCGGCCGAAGAAACCTTCTGACCCCGGAGGGCAACCGGCTGCTGCATTACGCGAGGTCGATTGTTCGCCTCAATGACGAGACCTTCGGCGCCTTCAGGCCTAAACAGTCGCGCGAGACCATCAAGCTGGGGATGAGCGACGACTATGCTCAGGCATTCCTGCTCCCCGCCCTGGCGCGCTTTTCTCAACGCTATCCGCAGGTAGAGGTTGAGGTCCTCACCACGGATTCCCGCTCTTTGCGTCAGGAGGACGAAACCGGCGGCTTCGACGCGATCGTGGCGTCGTGCAGCTCCGGTCTTGGCGAGCTCGAGGTCCTACGAACCGACCGACTGCACTGGATCGGCAGGGTCGGAACATCGCTTCATGCCGAAGAGACCATTCCACTCGCGTTGTGGGCCGACGGTTGCGCGTGGCGGGAAGTGGGTCTCGCCGCCCTGGCCGGGTCCGAGCGCGCCTATCGTGTCATGCACACCACGTCGAACGCTCCCCTCCTGCGAGCTGTGGTGGCGGAAGGAATGGCGGTCACCGTGGGACCAGACTGGTACCTCGCACCGGGGCTTACTGTTCTCGCCGAAATGGACAGGTGCTGCCCTCTCGGTGAGGACAGCGTGGGCATGAGGGTGCTGAACCCGGTGATCTCGGAATCGCTTTCTATCTTCCTCGACTATCTGAGGATCTGTTTCAGGTCACCCGGTGAAACGCTGGGCTAGTCCAGTATGCTCACGGATGAGGTCGCGCAAGCACTTGATGCCGTAGGGGGTAAAGGCCATGACGCCGTCTTTGTCGTCCAGGCTGAAGACCCAGATGACGCCATCCTCAGGCTCCATCTCGATGGCGACTTCAAGAAGCCAGTCGATGTCCTCACCAAGTTCAACCGCAACACGGTCGATGGTTTTGACGGAGCTTTCCTTGTTGAGCTGTGTGGTCATGGGGCCTGGTGAACCGGGTTAGTTGATGCGGTTCCTGGACTTCTCAAACCCGGCCTTCCCCACCGCGCGCCTGCGGGCGAGTTTGGCGAGGCGCGCAGTGATGACGTCCAGTCCGATGTCGGTCGGATCGAAGGGACGTCCATACCAGGTCATGACGCTGTCGTGCTCACGATGTTTGGGATCTGCAATGGCTTCGAGGAACTCTTCGAAGCCCGGCAGGCCGCCTACATCTTCTGGTGGGGCGCGACGGGCGCCGTCGACAAAGCGCGGGTAGTCGACCATCGGGTCTGCAGCGACAACTTCCTCGACCACAACACTATGGCGCCAGTCGTCGCCAAAATCGTAGGTGTAGGTGAAGCGGGTCTCACCGCGGGCCAGAATAGCGCCGAGACGGATGTAGCGCGCGTCGCGCATATCGTCGCCCCAGTCGGGATCGGGATAGCCATAGCGGCGGTCGCCGACCTCGAACTGGAAGAGATGATAGTCCTCAAACAGCATGGCGGCCTGGATAACATCGTGCACTGCCTTGAGAGTGCTGGTCAGGGGCACCTCGACGCGCCGCCAAATGGCGGGCTCCACATCGTCGAGCTGGATGTGGAGCCGGACAATACGGTCGTTGTTCACGCGGTCTTCCTGATCTGATGTTGGGCCACCCAGTTCCACGGCATCAGGTCGTCCAGCTGGTGGCTGGGATGATCGGCGATACGGGCAAGAACATCGGCGAGCCAGGCCTGCGGGTCAACATCGTTGAGCTTGGCGGTGGCGATGAGGCTGTACATGAACGCGGCCCGCTGCCCGCCACGGTCGGAGCCGGCGAATAGCCAGGACTTCCTTCCAAGTGCGATACCTCTCAGAGCCCGCTCTGCGGCATTGTTGGTCAGACAGACCCTGCCATCCTGAAGGAACTGGGTAAATGCGGGCCAGCGCTTGAACATGTAGTCCATGGCCTTGGCCAGATCGTCGTGCCGCGACAATCCGGGGCGGTGCTTGTGCATCAGGGCTTCGAGTTCGTCCACCAATGGCGCGCTCAGCTCGCGCCTGACCGTCAACCGCTCAGGTGATGACCGGCCGTTAATGGACCGCTCGACCTCAAACAGGCGATCCATGCGCTGCACGATATCGAGGGCCAGCGGTGAGATCGGCGCCGACTTCTTGCCATCGGCCTTGCGGCGGGCGCTCGCTTCGATATCGGCCAGCACGAAGAAGGCGCGGCGCGCATGGCTCCAGCATCCTGCCTCGGTGATCGGCCCGGGATGGCGGCCAGCGTCATAGAGCCGGGCGTAGCCGCCATAGGCATCGGCCTGCAGTATCCCGGACCAGTCGGCCAGATGCTGCCGTGGATGTTCACCAGCGCGGTTGGGCGAATAGTAGAACAGTGCCGCCGGCGGCGCCGGGCCGCCAAAGGGTCGATCATCCCGGACATAGGTCCAGATCCGGCCCGTTGCCGTCTTGCCCCGGGCCAAGACCGGCACGGTGGTATCGTCCCCGTGCAGCCGTTCGGCGGCCATGACACGGGCGGCAAGCCGATGGTGCAAGGGCTCGAGCACGGCCGCGGCTGCACCCACCTGGTCGGCCAGGGTCGACAGGCTAAGCGGCACGCCTTCGCGGCCATAGCGCTCGACCTGCCGGTTGAGCGGCTGATGCTGCCCGTACTTCTCGAACAGCATCATCGCCAGCAAACCGGGCCCAGCCCAGCCGCGGGCCACCACATGGAAGGGCGCCGGGGGCTGGCTGATCTTCTCGCAGTCCCGGCAGGCGACCTTCTCGCGCACTGTCTGGATGACCTTCCACTGGCGTGGGATCACCTCAAGCGTCTCGGTGACGTCTTCACCGATCCGGATCAACCGGGTTCCGCCGCAGGCCGGGCAGGCGCAGGGCGCCGCAATGACACGGCGCTCACGTGGCAGATGCTCGGGGAAGGGCTGGCGTGATGGCCGGCGGCGTCTAAAGCCGGGTGCATCGGCGACCTTGCGGGCCGCTACCTGGGCCACCGCTTCGTCCTGGCTGGCCGTGGCCTCCAACTCCTCGAGCTGGAGCTCGAGTTGATCCAGCAGGCGACTGCCGCGCTCGGACTTGCTGCCGAAAAGCTGGTGCTTGAGCTTCTCGATCTGCAGCTTGAGATGGGCGATCAACGCTTGGTCGTCGGACCCCTCAGCTCGAACAGTTGCTGCCTCGGCCTTGGCTTCTGCAACTTCGATCCGCGCAGCCGCCAACGCCGCCTTGAGGGCTTCCACGTCATCGGGCATGGGCGAAACGCTGGCTTGCATGACCATGATGGAATCATAGCCGCCCTCCGGCGTGAAGCACAAAGTGCTCCGTCAGCCGAAGAAATGTGGTCTATCCCGCCTGCGTCGGACGCCAGCTCTGCTGCGGGTTGCGCCATTCGATCCCTTCGAGCAAATAGCCCATCTGGCCGCCACTCAGATGGACGACGCCGCCAACCGTGGAGGGCCAGATGAAGCGACCCCGCTCCAGGCGCTTGGCATAGAGCGACAGACCCACACCGTCGTGCCAGAGCGCCTTGATCAGCGAGCCGCTGCGGCCTCGAAACACGAACACGTCCCCGGCAAACGGATCCCGCCCCAGCCCTTCCTGGACCAGCAGTGCCAAACCGCCCATCCCTTTGCGCATATCGGTATGGCCGCTGGCCAGCCACACCCGGACATCGGAGCGAACCGGGATCATCGCAATGCCCGCAGCACCGCCAGGACCAATCGAGCGGGCGCCGTCGCCCCAATGCTCACCGTCGTTCCTCCAGCCAGGTCGAGCCGGATCGCCGGACTATCTGCACGACCATCCCCGGAAACGGCCGCCGCCACAAGACCTTCGTCCTCGGCGATGACGGCGGGCACGAACATAGCATCGGACTGCTGGACGTCGCGGCGCCACTTATAGATCAAGCTCGTCGACACATCGAACTGCCGAGCAACTTCGGCAATCACAGCGCCTGGCGCGAACGACGCCACCACAATCTCCTCACGCTCCGCCGGGCTCCAGCGACGTCGACGCTCCGAGCCCGAAATAACCGTCATATGCATTATGCTGCGCTCTTAACTGCGTCCTTATGAGCGCAGCATCAGCGCCAAGCACCATCATCGCAAGGCGGCCTCCGCCGGAGGCTTACGCCGCTCGGGCAGGTTGAGGCGAACCGCCAGCGACGGCTGCGCCGCTGCCACGGCGTGGCGGAATATCTGTTCGAGAAGGGCGCGATCCGTCATCTTCTCCCCGCTTGCGATTCTGTTGCGGCAAGGGTAGCCGGCATGGCTGGCATCCGAGTGTCAAACCAGCGACATAGAGTCCGGCTAGCGGCAAGGCATTGGAGTTTCAATGACCGATCGGCGCGGTATTCTAGGCCCGCTTACAATCGAACTTGCTGCTTCTTTACTCAGAGAACCCGAAAACAAAGCTCTGGCGCATGTAATTTGGCTAAAGTCGTCTAATGTGCATTCCGCCGTCCACATTGATAACCTCGCCGCTGGCGTACGGAATGGCACCAGTCACAAGGGCGGTCACAGCGCGACCGACCTCGCCAGGCTCGCCCCACCGCCCAAAGAGTGTATTCTTGTTCATGTAGTCCGCGTACTTCTCCCGTACGCTTGACGTCATGTCTGTGGTTATGAGCCCTGGACGGACTTCAAACACCTGGATGTTGTGCTCACCCAATTCAAGGGCGAAAAGGGAGGTCAACATAGACAGTGCCGATTTCGCTAAGCAGTATGCAGCCTTGTCGGTTGAAGCCAGCACCGCGTTTGCTGATGTGACCAAGATGATGGAGCGGGTACATTGGTCACTAGTGCTGGAAGTACTTATCATGGTCCGGGCAACTTCCTGTGTAAGGAAGAATGTCCCCCTGAGGTTCACATCGACTACCAGGTCGAACTCGTCTGCCTCTACTTCCAGGATGCCGACACGCCTCGGAACCTGGATGCCGGCGTTGTTAACCAGGCAGTCCAGTCGGCCAAATGCGGCAACCGCTTGCTTGACGAACCCAGCGTGATTGCCAATGTCGGCGAGATCGTGCTGGAGGAATTTCGCTCTGCCCCCTAGTTCCTGCACGCCCTCCAACGTTATCTTCGTTGCCTCGTCATCGACGAGATCCATAAGCACCAGATCAAAGCCGGCCCTAGCCAAGCTAAATGCAATTCCGCGGCCTAAGCCCCTTCTTGCTCCAGTGACCAACGCAACAGGCTTGGTCTGGTCGGCCTCTATGGTGCCACTCATCTAACCGCTCCACATTTCATCTTTACTTCGCTGGCAAGGTTCGGCGACGTCGCACGTGTTTCTCGCCGGTTCTTACGTCTCCAGGCAGGTCTGGGCTGCACTAGCAGCACTTTCATTGCGCGATCCTGTCCTGTTACCTGCGCTGCACCCTAGTGGGAAATCCATTTCACAAGCGCAGCAAAGGGTCAATCGGCTATTTTATGGCCGATATGCGCTCATTTATCGGTTGCATAAGTGGACATCTTCGTGTCCTTCTAAGGCCACAAGAAAACGATTTCAAGGGAAGGTTGCAGTGAGACCAAGTTTTAGCCCTTCTGGCGTAATGCCCGCAGCCCTCATGCCGCTTACTAACGATCAGACGATTGACGGCTTGAGTTACCGTAGTCATCTCCGCGATCTCGCCGGCATAAGAGGCCTGACTGGAATAGTGGTGAACGGCCATGCCGCTGAAGTGCATGCTCTCTCATTAGACGAGCAAACATGGGGAGTTCAAACTGCGTGCGAAGAAGTTGGTGACCAGATAGCCGTGATTGCGGGCATCTACACCGAAAGCACGCGTGTTGCTTGCGAGATGGCGAAGCGTGCCGCTGATGTCGGCGCGCATGCGCTTCTCATCTTTCCACCAAACTCCCTGATGTTCGGCGGAAACGCGCGGATTGAGCTCGGGCACCGCTTCGTTGAGGAAGTCTCAGCGGCGACAGCGTTGCCGGTAATTTTGTTCCAGTACCCAATCAGCACTGCCCTTTCCTACAGTATCGACAGTTTGGTCTACCTCTGTGAAAAGGTGAGCAACATTGTCGCTATCAAGGATCTCGGGTCCGAACCGCGCACTCACGAGCGAACAATAGCGGCCCTTCATGGGCTGTCCAGGCCAGTCAATGTGTTAACCAGTCACTCACAATGGCTTGGGGCTTCATTGTGCTTGGGTGCAAGGGGGATAATTTCGGGCGCTGGAAGCGTGATTGCGGATCGGCAGCGTGCATTGTTCGAAGCTTTCAGTTCCGAGAGCCCAAATTTGCTCCTTCAGCGACAGCTCCTCGCCGAGATGAGCCTTCTGGTTGAGGCGTTCTATTCGCCTCCCTATGTCGATTGGCAGGCGCGGATGAAAATGGTGCTGCATCATTTTGGTCGGATCGCAACGGCGGAAGTCTTCCCTCCTCTTCAAACGATCAAGGCGGACGATTGGAGCCGTATCGAAGGGCTCCTTGCAAAAGTAAACCTCACAGCAGAAACGCTTTATAGCAAGTGACTGAATTTCCTTGTTGCCCAGGGTTCTGGCCGCTGTGCCGGTGTGAGCGCTGGGGTGCAGGGCTGTGACGTCAGCTTCCACACCTACGACAGGCGTCGCTTGGCTTGCCATGTCGTTAAGTATTGGATCTGCCAATCGACTGCCGAGTAACTGGATACGCACACGGGGCCATCTGCCACTGCACCCGTTCCCAGGGAGGTGCAACCTGCTCACCGGAACGACGCGCGTCATAGCCGCGGGCTGCTTCTTGCGTGGCTTATCCAGACGGAAAAGAGCGGCCATGCCAAGATTTCAATGCGGCATCAACCGTCGAACTAGGAGCTTAATCCGAGGCCGGCTTACGGAATGTTGAGCGCAGGATCGATATCCTTCGTGGCTCTGCAGGCAGAAGCATCCGCGACTTTCGGGAAATAGCACCCTCTAGAAATGCGTCTCTATGGTTAGTCGTGTGACCCGCTTGCGCCGGCTCAAGAATGGAAAGTTTGGAGGAGACATAGGAAAATGGAAACTCAGTCTGCAGACTATGTCATAGTCGGTGCCGGTTCCGCTGGTTGCGTCCTAGCAAATCGGCTGTCTGAAGATGGCAAGAGTAGCGTACTACTCATTGAGGCCGGACCACGGGACATTCACCCGTTTATTCACCTGCCCGCTGGCTACCATCATCTAATGAAATCCGGTGTGGTGGATTGGAAGTACAAGTCCACTGCAAGTTCTCGCGAAATACATGTTCCGCGCGGTAAGGTGCTCGGCGGCTCCAGTGCGATCAACGGTATGGTATATATGAGGGGCGCGCCCGTAGACTACGATCATTGGGGGCAAATGGGCAACCATGATTGGACGTATGAACGATGCCTCCCCTATTTTCAACGATCGGAAACCTTCACTGGCGAAGGAGGCAAGGCAAGAGGAACTTCTGGTCCTCTGAAAATCTCTCGATCAACCATCCAGAACCCCTTAGCCAAAGCATTTGTCCGAGCCTGCCGTGACAAGGGGCTCCCCCTTCGAAATGACTTCAACGATGGTGAGGATCAGGAGGGCGTCGGCCCGATGGACTCCACGATCGCAAACGGTAGGCGGTACAGTTCTGCCGTAGCGTATCTGCGGCCGGCTGAACGCCGAGCGAATTTGCAGGTCATAACTAAGGCGCACGTTCGCCGCGTTACCTTTGACGGGCGGCGCGCAACGGGCGTTGAAGTGGTCACAGGCGGCAATGCTCGTGTGGTCACGGCGGTACGCGAAGTGATCCTTTGTGCAGGGGCCGTAAATTCACCTCACCTGCTGCAGCTCTCTGGAATAGGTGATCCAGCTCACTTGCAATCCGTGGGTATAGAGCCCCGCCATGAGCTGCCGGGAGTTGGCTACAATCTGCAGGACCATCCAGCTTTTGCCTTGAAGCAGTTCTGCAGCCAGCCAGTTAGTCTTGCTCCAAAACTGGGGCTTATTTCATCAGCACTGGAGCTCGGCAAATATCTTGTCACACGGCATGGCCTACTGGCAACGAATGGGCTCGAAGCGACCGCCTTCTGGAGATCCGAGAAAGAGATAGTTGCCCCGGATATACAGTACACTCTGATCCCACTGATCTATAAGGATAGTGGGAAGACGGTGTTGAAGGATCATGGTTTCATGATCTATTTCACACTGCAAAGACCGCAAAGCAGAGGATCGGTGCTGGCCACTTCATCAGATCCGCACGCCCCACCAGCCATAGATTTGAACTATTTCCAGTACAAAAAAGATCTTCACGTCATGCGTGATGCAGTCAAGTTCGCGCGCGAAATCATAGCTCAGAAACCGTTCGATGATTTACGGGCTCGAGAATATGATCCTGGCGAAGAGGCGCTGTCTGACAACGACATCGAGGCACATCTGCAATCCAGGGCCCATTCAAATTTTCACCTTTGTGGCACCTGCAAAATGGGTAGCGGCGACGATGCTGTTGTCTCCAGCGACCTTCGTGTCCACGGACTCACCTCCCTCAGAGTGGTTGATGCGTCAATAATGCCGGCTATCGTAAGCGGTAATACGAACGCGGCGACAATAATGATTGCCGAGAAAGCATCGGATATTATACGTGCCCAAAATTGATCAAAAGTGCAACAGGCACGATACATTGGTCTTCGCGGAGCGCGCTGCGTTTCGATTCAAAGTTTAGCATAGCTGATACTAGGCATGCTTTTACCGGCAGTGACCATCCCAAGAGTTCTGATGAGACGCGTAAGGAAGGCGACGTGATAGCCTCCTTGCGGCTCGTCAACGCTGATCGAGGTCTGAGGGGGCGCAATTATACCAAAGGCGCTCAGGATTGACCGGTATGTGCCCATTCACGCATCCCGATTGATGTGATGGTTGAGGGCTGTTCGAGGAGGTTTTGCCAAGCTTTGCAGGCGGCATCGATGATGGCGTCGTAGGTGTCAAAAACCTGATTGGAGAGCCAGTTCTGCCGTAGGTAGTGCCATACGTTCTCGACCGGGTTCAGTTCGGGCGATCGAGAGGGCAGGAAGATCATCGTCATGTTCTTGGGGACGGCGAGATTGGCCGTGGTGTGCCATCCGGCGCGATCAAGCAGCAGCACGGCATGGGCGCCCCTTTGGACATTTCGGCTAATCTCATCAAGGTGGAGTTGCATAGCGAAGGTATCGGCATAGGGCATTGCCAGCCCTGCCCCCTTGCCTTTGGCCGGACAGATGGCGCCGAACAGATAGACGTTTTGATAACGCTGATCTGCCGGTTGCCGGGGGCGAGTACCGCGCTTCGCCCACAGCCGTACGATGCCATTTTTCTGGCCTATGCGAGCCTCGTCCTGAAACCAAATTTCTATGGGCTTGCCTTTGGGGAGGTGGCCAATATGGGCGTTCAGGGCTCGCGGGAAATTTATGGAATGGCTCGCCCCTGCATTGTGCCACATGCTGGCAGAATTATTCAGGGAAGGAGTAGAGCGATGGAAGTCGTAGTTCTCGGAATCGATCTTGGAAAGAACAGCTGTAGCGTGGTTGGGCTGGACCAAGCCGGTCGAGTCGTTCTTCGTCGGCGCATGAGGCGGGAGAGCGTCATCAAGCTTGGTGCAAGTCTTCCTGCCTGCACAATGGCAATGGAGGCCTGCTGCGGCGCCCACCACCTCGGACGCATTCTGGAAGCGCAAGGGCACAAAGTTCGGCTGATGTCGCCCGAATACGTCCGCCCCTATGTCAAAGCCCAAAAGAACGATGATCGCGATGCCGAAGCGATCGCGGAAGCGGCCACTCGCCCGACCATGCGGTTCGTTGAGCTCAAGGACGAGGAGCAGTTGGATATGCAGACGCTCCATCGTGCCCGTGATCGCCTGGTTGGAGAAAGAACGGCGCTGATCAACCAACTCCGCGCCATCCTTCTGGAGCGCGGGATTACCGCACCGCAAGGCCGCAGAAAACTGGCGATGTGGCTCGATCTGGCTCGGAGCAATGGCGAGCTGCTACTCGGCCGAAGGGTCGCGGTCCTGATCGAGGACATGCAGGCACAGTGAAGCGAGCTCGACCGGCGCATTCAGGCCTTTGACGAGGAGTTCAATCCTATGCCCTGGCCGATGCTGCCTGCCGGCTGCTGACCTCCATTCCTGGCATTGGTCCGGTCAATGCCACGGCCTTGACCGCTTCAATCGGTGAAGCTCAGCTTTTTACACGCGGCAGGGATCTGGCGGCCTGGCTAGGACTGGTCCCGAGGCAAATGACAACAGGTGGGAAGCCCAGGATGCTCGGCATCACCAAGCGGGGAAACAAGTATCTGCGCAAGATGCTCATCCACGGCGCCCGTGCTGCCTTACCGACGCTTTCGAGCGCTACAACCCCACTCGGTGCATGGTTGCGCGGTCTTTTAGGACGGGCGCACAAGAACACCGTTGTGGTTGCGCTTGCAGCAAAGCTGGCGAGGATCGTGTGCGGCGTCCTCAAGAGCGGGCGTCCATTTGACCAGGGCGTGACACCAGCCGCGGCCTGATTGAATAACAGCCCAGAACGCTTACACGTCGAGGGCTGTCGGGATCTGCATGTGGTATGTGAAAGATGGCCTGACAGTCGATCGGCGCTTCGAAATCCTGGTTAAAAAAATGGCGTTCTCCGCCGTGAAATTTATGAGGATCGAAGCGCGCGAAGCTCCATCTTGGCCGGGCTTTGCCCGAGACCGGATACGTTGGCGCAGACTGCTCGGACCAATCCCACAAAGCACTTGCAGACGGGGCGAGCCATACGTTTTTTAAATGCCGCGATTACCCCGGCATCCTGACCGGGATGTTGCGGTCGGGAGCTCATGTGCGAGAATCCCAGCTTCTTGAGAAGCGCACCGACATGACGCTCATGATAGTCGACGCCGAACCGCTCTTTGATGACCCGCTGCAGGTCAATTCGGCGCCACCGGACAACGCCATCCACTGCCAGGTTTGGGCCAGCTTGGACGATCTCGACTAGTTCCGCTTTCTGCTCCTCTGACAAACGCGACGGCGGGCCGGCGGACCAATGATCGAACAATCCGTCGGGGCCGCTCGCATTGAACCGATGTACCCAATCACGAAGTGTCTGTCGGTCCATGCCACCCATCCGGGCGGCATCGGCTCGGCTCATGTTGTCCAAGACCGCGGCCAGCGACAACAACCTTCGGCTTTGATTGACATCTTTGCTCCGAGACGCCAGACTCCGAAGCTCCTTGGACGAATAGTCTTGCCGCATCCTAACCGTCAACGACATGGGCGAATCTCCTCCGCCCTATGGAATCAGCAATCCTGTCCCGTGGATATCCCGAACGAGTCAGACACAAGCGCCGGTGGTATTACTGGAGCCAGCCATGTCGCTGGGCATGTGTACGCCACCCCAGCCTTGCCTTGCAGGCGATTGGATGAAAGCGCCGCATACCTGAGCCGGGTCAAGCCGTTCTCCAAGGCAATGAGCACATTGTGGTCGATGCCGGACGCACGGCTGGGAAAGCGGGAGGTGCTTTTAGTGTATGAAGTCACAATTACGAATGAAGCCAAGGGTCGCGCTCAACACCGCGATCCTTGCCGACGCCGACATCAATCCGACTTGCTGGTCGTCCGAAGATTCTGCGCTATTGCGGTTCGTAGAATAGTGGCTTGAAACGCCGTTGCTCTACCAAGGCATGTCAGTTCCGGTGGTGTCGATATAGCGACCATTGTCCGCCAGCGTGGCTCGATCGATTATTGATTTGATGAGCTGCGCGCTCTCGCTGGGAGCAGTCGGTGCACCTACGCCCCCCATTGTGGTCTGCATCCACCCAGGGTGAATCATGAGAACCGAGATGCCCTGCTTGACCCAGTTCATCGCGAGGCCGCGCATCACGCTGTTCACCGCAGCTTTCGACGAGCAATAGTCATAAGCGGTGCCGGGGTGGTTTGAAACTGAACCCCAGTCGCTCGAGATCGTGACCAGCTTTGCTGTACCAGCACGGGCAAGGCTGTCGCGCAAAGCGAATGACACTTTGGCCGGGCCAAGCGTATTCACCTGCAGCGTCAGTTCCCAATCGGCGAAGGAGACTTTTTCCGGCACAGACCATTTGCGGAAATGCACCCCTGCATTGTTGATAAGGACATCGACCGGCCTGTCGGAGAAGCGGTCAGCCAAGGCTGCGACCGACCCCTCTTTTGTCACATCCAGCGGAACTACCGTGACGGACGACTGCTCCTTCGCCAGGGTTTGGATGCCGGTGGCATCGGGCTTCAAACATCCCGCCAGCACGTCATATCCGCCGGCGGCGTAGGCGCGGGCCAGCTCCAGGCCAAGGCCCTGTTCGGCCCCTGTGATTACTACTGTTGGCATTGTTCTTTCCTCGAGTAATTAAAGGGCTGCGGCGGCGTATATTGCGTCGATGGTAGCCATATTGCCCAAAGGCCCGGCCCCTTCGGTCGGCAGTGGAGTCGCATCGCGCAGCGCAGCAACGAGCGCCTCCAACTGGTAATCGAAAGTGGTGCCACCCCCAATCGTGTACTGGCGAAAAACGCCGTCGATATTTGATAGAATGCTGTGCCCGAGCTGAGGCAGTATGCTGTTCTGGACTGTCAACGTGCCGCGCTCTCCCTGGATTTCCAAGTGTGCATGGTAGTTCCATCCTTCTGACATGCGGCTGGCGATATGTGCCTTGATACCGGACGGAAACTGAAGCGTGGCCTCGATTTCTTCGTCGTAGCCGTCGGGATCCATAACAGCCTTTGCCTGCGTAACCACGGGCTCTTCTCCCACAAGAGAGCGGCACCAGTGCACTGGATAGCAACCCAGATCCATTAGGGCGCCGCCGCCCATGGACTTGATGCGACGGAACTCACCATCGACCCGTGGGATGGTGTGGCTGAATTCCGCCTTGATAGTCGTTAGAGGCCCAAGATCGCCAGCCTTCACGCGGTCCAGCAGATGCAGGAACACCGGGTGATATCTATCGTGGAACGCCTCGATGATACGGCGTCCGCTGGCGGAGGCGGCATCATTCATGGCGCTTGCCTCAGCCGCGTTCATCGCGAAGGGCTTCTCACATAGTACATGCTTGCCTGCTTGAAGCGCCTTTATGGACCACTCGGCGTGTAGGTGAGGCGGCAGTGGATTGTACACCAGGTCTATCGAGGTGTCGCTGATGACGTCCTCGTATCGATCGTAGACGGTGTCGATGGCGAAACGCTCTGCAAATTGCTGCGCCGCACCAGGTCGACGTGCCGCTATTGCAGCCAAGAAGACGTCACTGCGTCGCGCGGCTGGCTCCCCTAACGCCCAGGGCACGATCCTTGAAGCCCCTAATATTCCCACACGCAGCACCTGCACCCCCTGATCCTCCAACACCTGCCAACAGGTATGCCAAAGAAACAGGCGACGAGCAAGAAATCGTTTTCACAACTCGGGATTTTCCGTCGGAGTGGTTGGAGCCCTGCCGCTTTATCGGCCCCAACGGTGCTAGAAGTTACTCAGGATGGGGCAGGGCCGGTGCTTTGCCGAATGAGCAATCTCGTTTGAAGCTTCTTGCTGAGCCCTGTCTGCCGGCTCTGCCTGAGTTCTATTATGCTTTCAGCTGCCATTTGACCCATCTCACGTGCCGGTACGTCGATCGTGGTCAGTTCGGGTTCAACGACGTGGGCGATTTCCAGATTATCGAAGCCGATGATTGAGACTGCCCCAGGTACCTCGATGCCAACGGCACGGCAGTGTTTCACAGCGCCGACAGCCAGAATGTCACTGCCGCAGAACACTGCCGTCGGGCGCGGGTAAGTCTCCATCAATGAGCGCATCGACGCACCGCCGGCCTCGATCGAGTAGGGCGCCTCGAGAACAACGACGTCATCGCGGCTGACGCCTGCGGCCAAGGCTGTCTCCACAAATCCATCGCGTCTGAGCCGTGCGCGATCATTGTGGCGGGTCAGGCCAGCTATCATACCAAACCGGCGATGGTTGAGTTCCAAAAGGTATTTGGCGGCAGAGGCGCCCGAGGCATAGTTGTCGAAACCCACGGCGCCGCTGGCTTGGCCGGCATTGCCGGTATAGGTCAAAATCTGGGATACGCCAGCGCTTGCCAAAGTTTCAAGGGTATGCGGATCGTGCTCCAACCCTACCAGCACAACCGATTCAACGCCGCGCGCGATCAGCAAACGCGCCTGGTTAAGCTCGCGGTCTAGATCATAGCTCGACGTATTGATGATAACCGAGGTGCCAGCCTGTGCCAGCCGATCCTGGAGACCGTCGACCATCTTGGCATAAATTGCGTGGTCGAGTGTGGGAATGATGACGCCTACCAAATGCTTGGTCTGCGATCGCAAGGTCCGGGCCGAATTGTTTGGTACATAGCCCAGTTGCGCCGCTGCAGCTAAAACGCGATCGCGTTCGCTTTGCCCCACTGTGGGGTTGTTATTGAGTGCACGCGATGCTGTCGCCAACGAACATCCAGCCCGCAAAGCAACGTCCTTGAGCTTGATGACCTTTGCCCTTGGATGATCAGGCTTTTGCGAGGGCATGTTTATCTCCGATTCAGGCTTAATCAGTATGGCGCCTCACGGCGAGTAGCAAGACTCAAGAAAACGCTTACCTGTGGACGCTCTGCAATGTTTGGATCAGAGCGCGATGTGCGCCAGGTACCGAGACTGTTTGTCATTGCATCGGTTGACCGCGACGCCTGTTTCTGAGAGAACGATTTCTTGAAACTCATTTGTTGGCGTAGCCGGTCACCACGTCGGCAGCGGTGCTGAACACGGCAAGCGAGACACGTTTCCGAAATAAGGTCGCAAGGTGGACAGTAACTGGGATTACGTCATTATCGGCGGCGGTTCCGCCGGATGCGTTCTTGCGAACCGGCTGAGTGAGGACGGCAAAAGCCGCGTCCTGCTGCTCGAAGCGGGCTCGCGGGATCGCAACCCGATGATTCACATTCCGGGTGGCTTGGGCAAGCTGTTCGGCAGCGGTGTCAATTGGCGGTTCCATACGGTGCCGCAGCGCCATCTGGACAACCGCGCCGTATGGTACCCCCAGGGGCGAACTCTTGGTGGATCCAGCTCCATTAACGCGATGGTCTATATCCGCTGCCAGAAGGAAGACTACGACGGCTGGGCGGCAGCGGGAAACGAGGGATGGTCGTACCAGGACGTCCTGCCTTACTTCCGGAAGTCCGAAGACAATGACAAGTTTGCCGATCGTTACCACGGTAACGGAGGCCCTCTGTGGGTCTCCGATCAGCTTGCACCTCACCCAGTTTCCCGCGCCTTCGTAAGAGCGGCCCAGCAGTACGGTCTGCCCTACAATACGGATTTTAACGGCGAGACGCAGTATGGAACCGGGTTCTATCAGGTGACATGCCGGAATGGCCGCCGCCGCTCTGCCGCTGTTAGCTATCTCCGCCCGGCAAAGAACCGAAAGAACCTCCATATCATCACTGACGCTCAAGTCTCCCGGGTTCTGCTTGAGGGAAAACGCGCGGTGGGTGTCGAGTACAATCTTGGGGGGGCGCCTCGGAAAGCACTTGCTGCCCGCGAGGTCGTTCTTGCCGCTGGCGCGATCAACTCTCCCAAACTCCTCATGCTTTCGGGGATAGGCGCCGCCGAGGACCTTCGGGCGTTCGGGATTAAGCCGATTGTCGACCTTCCTGGGGTCGGAAACAATTTGCAGGATCACGTCTGCACCAATGTCCATGTCCAGACAAAGGGGCGGATCACCTACGACGGACAGGACAAGTTCCCACGCTCCATCCCTCATGGTATTCAGTGGATGCTCTTCCGCAGCGGTCCTGCAGCAGCCGTAATCGTAGAAGGTGCATGTTTCGAGCAGACGCCCGGCGAGACCAGGCCCAATCTGCAGATTCATATAGCGCCGGCGACCGTGGTGAGAGGCGGGCAGACGACAATTGAGGGTAATGGGTTCACAGTGAACTCAACCTTCCTGCGTCCACGCAGTCGCGGCACCGTGCGGCTCGCATCATCTGACCCGGGTGACGATCCCCTGATCGATCCGAACTATCTCGACGCCCCCTATGATAGGCAGATGGCCATTGCTTCGGTGAGAACCATCCGAAAGATCCTGGGGCAATCGGCGATGGCGCCTTACATCCAGCATGAGCGACTGCCAGGCGACCGCGCCGAAAGCGACGAGGCCATCATGGAGTATGTGCGTCAGTACGCCTGCTGCGACTACCACCCTGTCGGTACCTGCAAGATGGGCAACGACCCTCTGTCCGTTGTCGATGCCAGTCTAAAGGTTCGAGGCGTCGGTTCGGTTCGTGTCGTCGACAGTTCAATCATGCCGGTCTTGCCCAGCGGCAACACCAACGCTCCCACCATTATGATCGGCGAGAAGGGCGCGGACCTGATCCGGTCCGAAACTTGGCACTGACTTTATTTACATCAACCAGAGCGGAGAATCTTCCGATGAACGAAATCTCAAAACTTTCCGGCCCGCCGCAGCAGCCAAAGCGGCTCGGGCTCTTCATTGACGGAAAGAACGAGCAGCGAGATGAGCTTGAATTTCTGCCACGCTCGAGCCCAGGCTATGGGATGGAAGTGACCCATGTCGCCCTGGGGACGGCCGCCGACGTGGACAAGGCGGTGGCCGCTGCCCGCCGCGTGTTCGACCGAGGTTCTTGGTCCCGCATGCCCGGAGCTGAACGGGCCCGCATTTTAGTGAAGGCGGCAGCGCTCATCCGTGAGCACGCAGAAGAGCTCGCCTACTGGGAGACCCTGGAGGCAGGCAAGCCGATCTCGCAATCCCGCGCGGAGATCAATGATGGGGCGGGTCACTACGAATATTGCGCCGGTTTGGCACAGACCCTCCATGGGCAGACGTTTAATACCTATGGTGATGATCTCTTTGGCTTGGTGATCCGAGAACCAATGGGCGTCGTCGCGCTTATCAACCCTTGGAATTTCCCCTTCATCGTCCTGTCAGAACGGCTGCCCTATATTCTCGCGTCGGGTAACTCGGTGGTGATAAAGCCCTCTGAGATGACTTCCTACACGACGCTCGCCATGGCGAGCATTCTCCAGGAGGCTGGGCTGCCCGATGGCGTGGTGAACGTCGTGACCGGCACCGGTCCCGTAGTGGGCCAGGCGTTGGCCGAGCACCGCGATGTCGAAGCCATCTCCTTTACAGGATCCACGCGGACGGGCGAGGCCGTTCTTCGCGCCAGCACTTCGAACTTCAAAAAGACCAGCCTGGAATTGGGTGGCAAGAACCCGCAGATCGTTTTCGCCGATGCGGATCTCGAGGACGCAGCCGATGGCGTGGCCTTTGGTCTTTGCTTTAACGCCGGCCAGTGCTGCGTCAGCGGTAGCCGCCTCATCATCGAGAAGAGCGCCCAGGAGGAGTTCGTGTCCCTGCTGTCCGAAAAGCTCAAGCGCGTTCGGATCGGCGACAACTTCGACTCTGCCAGCCAGATGGGCGCCATCGTCTCGACGCAGCATCGCGACAAAATCGAGAGCTATCTTACTTTGGCTCAGGAGGAAGGCGGCCACGTTGCCTATGGTGGCGAACGCCTGTCCATCACGGAGGGTGGCCGCTTCCTGCGACCGGCCCTGCTCGCCGGCATTACTAACAATATGCGCGTTGCCCAGGAGGAGATCTTTGGGCCCGTGCTGAGCGTGATGACGTTCGAAGGACAAGATCAGGCGGTGCAGATCGCCAACGACTCCCCTTACGGCCTTGCGGCTAGCATCTGGACCAAGAACATCGACAAGGCCCTGGGGATGATCCGCCGCGTGCGGGGCGGACGCACCTGGATCAATACGACGATCGCTGGCGGCCCCGGCCAGCCCCTCGGGGGCTATCGCCAATCGGGTGTCGGCCGCGAAGGCGGTCTCACTGGTGTCGAGGAATATACGGAAGTAAAATCGATCCACGTGGGCGTTGGCAAGCGCAATCACTGGATTTCTTAGCCGAATAAAAAGGGGAGGGGCGTCGCGATAACTCGCGACGCCCCTCGCTATATGGCTCAGGCCTTTTTGCGACTATAGGCCGAGGCCGGCGCTGAACTAACGCGGTCAAATGGAACGGCCTTCCGATCAGGGCCAACAGCGTTCGAGCCCCGAAGCGCAGCCACGTCATCGGCCGAGTAACCCAGCTCCCGAAGCACTTCTTCTGTGTGCTCACCCGGCTGCGGCGGAAGACGCGTCAATGGCGGCACTGCTCCGTCATATTTTACCGGATGAGCCAGGAGGCGGACTTGGCCACCAGCCGGGTCGTTGTATTCGAGAATGGACTGGTTTGCCGCTACCTGGGGATCGGCGAGTACTTCGTCATATTCTCGAACCTCGGCGTACCAAATTCCGAACTCGTCGAAGGTCGCCATCCACTCTGCAGTGGTGTGTTGTTCCATATGCTTTGCGACTCGGGAATTCACCTCTTCACGCCTGTCGAACTGATCGTCGCGCGTTAGTGGGGCGAAGCTTTCGTCCTTGAAGGCTTTCCCAAGGGTAGGTCCGTCGGACAAGGACATGGTGATCCAGCCATCGGCGGTCTTGAACGAGCCATAGGGCGCCTGATGGAAGCGCGATGACACGCCCGATGCGCTACGATCCCAGAGCTTTGCTCCATTGAGGTGATAGTTGAGCGGCTCGAGCTGCAAGTTCAACGCCGCGGAAAGTAGGTTGCTATCGACACGCATGCCCTCGCCCGTGTTGTTGCGCTGCAACAGCGCCGCGAGAATGCCCATGGCACCGAGCGTGGCGGCATGCTGATCGACAATGGCGCTACCGACTGGCATCGGTGCATCGTCTGCGCGACCGCTCAGCATGGCAAGGCCGCTCAATGATTGGATCAGAAGGTCTTGGCCGGGCTTGGAGCGATTGGGACCAGTCGCTCCATATCCCGTCAGGGAGCAATAAATTATGCGGGGATTCCGCTTTTTGACCTCTTCATAGGAATAGCCGCGGCGATCCAGTGTACCGGCGCGGAAATTCTCGACCAGCACGTCGGCCGATTCGATGAGTTTCCAAAGGGCATCACTGCCTTCGGGCGTACTGAGGTCGATCTCGGCGCTGCGCTGGTTCCGACCGGCAAGGAGGAAGAAAACGCTCTGGTCGTTGACAAAGGCCTTGGCGCCTGACCAATGCCGTTCATAGGCCCCGCCAATGCGCTCTACCTTGATCACATCGGCACCCAGATCGGCCAAGTATTGGGCGCAGGACGGGCCCTGTAAATAATGCGTCAAGTTGACGACACGAACCCCTGCAAGTGGCGCAGTCATTATTCTTTTCTCCTAGAAATGCGTGATGCCGTGAATACTGGGGGGCGCTTGCCAAAGAAGGCGGCTATACCTTCCTCTATGTCTGGCCCGGTAAAGACCGCATGGCTGTCGGCAAGCGTACGATCGATGGCGGCTCTGGTGTCTTGCAGCGATGAATCGCGCACACCAGCCTTGATCAACGATAACGCCAAAGCGGGCCGCGCAGCGATCAGGGCTGCGAGTTCGAGGGCGTGCTCAAGAGCCTTCCCTTGCGGCGCGATCCTGTTGACTAGCCCGATCCGCCACGCTTCGTCTGCCCCGATCAATTCACCGGTATACAGCATTTCCATTGCATTGGCCGGACCAACCAACTTAGGCAGGCGAAAAACTCCACCGCTGCCTGGGAACACGCCGAGCTTGACTTCGGGGAAACCAATCTTGGCATTCTCATCTAGAATACGAATGTCACACGCCAGCGCAATCTCTGCACCGCCGCCCAACGTTGTGCCGTTCAACGCGGCGATGACAGGCACGGGAAGTTCTTCGATGGCCGTGAAGGCCTCATTTTCGTCCGCCAGCTTCTTGGGGACGACCTGATCGCGGACGTCGGCGAATTCCTTGATATCTGAACCCGCACAGAAGGCGCGCGACCCCGCGCCGGTGATCACAACGACACGCACATTTTCATTTGCTGCGATATGCAGGCAAGCGTCCTTGAGTTGCTTTAGCGTCAAAAGGGTGTTCAGATTCAACGGTGGGTTGTCTAGCGTCAAGACGGCTATTCCGTCTGACCTGACCTCCAACTTCACTACAGCTTGGTCCGGCACGGTTCCTCCTTGGGGCTGCCGCCACATCTTTGAGAAAACGTTTACCAACAAAAGTCGGTGCATACAACCGCGGCGCTTGCGCCTATTCGAGGAACTCTGGTTGGCCCAGCGAGATTTGCCAATTTTGATGGAAATCGTTTTCTGCATGCGATAGTCACTCTCGCAGCAGCAGGAGATATCCATGAGTGAAGATTCCGTTGATTACATCATTGTAGGGGCCGGTTCAGCCGGTTGCGTAATCGCCGGTCGGCTCACCGAGAAGCTATCTGCAACCGTAGCCCTCTTAGAAGCCGGAAGCAGCGATCGTAACATCTTTATCAGCATGCCAGCGGGCTTCCTTCAACTAATGGAAACCGGAGAGGTTGACTGGGGCTACGCCACCGTGCCGCAGCAACATCTAAGAGGACGCCGCATCCATTCGCCACGCGGCAAAGTCCTGGGCGGGTCCAGCTCGGTCAACGGCATGGTCTATGTACGCGGCGACCGATCTGACTTCGACCATTGGGCGCAACTGGGTAACCGAGGCTGGTCGTTCGACGATTGTTTGCCCTATTTCCGCCGATCCGAAAACTTCGAAGCTGAAGAGGGTGGGCCGGCGCGCGGCCATGGTGGCCCCCTGCGGGTTACGCGACGCGGAATTCGCCATCCATACGCCAAAGCCTTTTATGACGCCTGTCGGCAATATGGCCTCCCGTCCAATGACGATTTTAACGGTGGTGAGGACCAAGAGGGGGTGGGCCCCACCGACAGCACCATGGCCGACAACAAGCGCTGGAGCAGTTCTCGCGCCTTTCTTTGGCCTGCCATGTCCCGGCCAAATCTTCGAGTATTGACCAAAGCGCTTGCCACGAAGGTCATCTTCGAAGGTAAGCGCGCAGTTGGGGTAGAGTTCATGCATAATGGCGCTCGACGCCAGCTCCGAGCGCGGCGCGAAGTGATCCTTTGCGGCGGCGCAGTGAATTCCCCACAGCTCCTGCAACTGTCTGGCGTCGGCGATGGCGAGCACCTGCAAGATTTAGGCATATCGGTAGTGCACGAGCTCAAGGGTGTGGGCCGAAACCTGCAAGATCATCCCGGCATTGGCGGCGTGAAGCAGCGCTCCAACGTGCCGATAAGCCTTTATTCCCAGGTGTCGTTGTTCGCCAAAGCGCGAGCGCTGGGGCAGTATCTGCTGACCGGCGGAGGGCCCGCTGCCAATAACGGGCTGGAAGTCATGGCCTTTGTGCGATCACGGCCCGGGCTGGCAGCGCCCGACCTGCAATATTTCATGACCATGCTGATGTATGAGGATAGTGGTCGCCGCATCGTGCCCGGGCACGGCTATATGGTCGTATTCACATTGCAGCGACCGGAAAGTCGCGGCACGGTGATGATACGTTCTTCCGATCCCCTGGCCGCACCGGAGATCGATCCAAACTACTTCGAGCGTGAAATCGACCTGCAGACCATGCGTGAGGGGGTGAAGATCGGCCGCAAGATTTTTGCACAACACGCCTTCGACCCCTTCCGGGCCGATGAATATGCTCCAGGACCAGAGGTGGTCACCGACAACGAGATCGAAGATTGGATCCGCTTGAACGTCGATTCCAACTACCATCTCTCTGGAACCTGTAAGATGGGCGTGGACAATCTGGCGGTAGTCGATGACTCGTTGCGGGTGCGGGGAGTGGATGGCTTGCGGGTCATTGATGCCTCAATCATGCCAACAGTGGTGAGCGGAAACACCAATGCAGCCACCATCATGATCGCCGAGCGAGGGGCTGATTTCCTGATAAAAGCCTGAATATTCAGGTAAACGCTTTCTGGGATGACTTCTCGAAAAGTTCCCTGACAGTTCCTAGAAACTATGGGCATTGACAATCTGCATCCAGCATATCAGTGTCAAGTCTAGAAATCGTTTTCTCGGTTTGGAGGGTGATCGTTGAATTTGCGCAGTCTTGGTGATGTGGGGGAATCGAAAAAGCTCTGGTTGGCAGGCGCCATCGACCAGGCCGTTCGCCGCGTGAAGAAAATCGATAGCGGCGTCATCGATTTCCCGCACATCACTGAGCAGAAGAAGTGGAGGTTCACGCCCGACGGCGTCTGGACCGGCGGCTTCTGGGCTGGACTACTTTGGCTGGCCTACGAGCATGACGGCGACAAAAATAGCCTCGCTCGTGCGATCCACTTTACCGACCGACTCCTGCTCCGGGCGGATGACACCAACAATCATGACCTCGGGTTCATGTTTGTTCCGAGCGCGATCAAGGGGTGGCAGCTTCAGGGCAATGAGGAATACCGGCTTGCAGCGATGCGCGCAGCGCGTGCCTTGGCTGGCCAGTACAACCAATCGGCGGGCTTCATTCCGGGTTGGGGGTTCTTCGGCGGCGAGGATTGGAGCGGCAATGTTCTGGTCGACACGCTGATGAACCTGCCGCTCATTGTTTGGGCGGTGCAGCAGGGCGGTGATCCGGCCCTGTTGGAAGTCGTGCGAGGCCACACCGATAAGAACCTGCGGCATGTCATGCGCACGGATGGTTCCGTGTATCACATGTTCCGCTTCTCGCCCGAAACAGGCGCACCGATTGCTGGGGACACCTACCAAGGACACGGACCCGAAACAACCTGGAGCCGTGGTCAGGCCTGGGCTATTGGCGGCCTTGCGATGCTGGCGCAGATGCTCCCGGATCTCGAATATTTGGCAGCGAGCGAGCGGGCAGCCGCTTATTTCCTCAAACACCTGCCAGATGACAACGTTCCGCCCTGGGATTTCCAGGCGCCTGCATACTTGCCCTACAAGGACGCTTCGGCTGGCGCTATCGCCGCTTTTGGTTTGATCAAGCTCTTCGATGCGACTGGCAAGCGGGAATACCTGGACGCCGCCGCCCGTCTGTTGTCAGCCCTAGCAGAGACCTGTGCCAACAAGGGCGAAGAAGGTGGTCTGCTACTGCACTCCACGGCCGATCTGCCTCATGGACTCGGTGTCGATGAGTCCGTGATGTACGGCGATTACTACTATCTGAAAGCGTTGCTGCGGCTGCAGCAGCGGCTCGATCAGGGCACTCTTTAGGATAGTCCGAACCATGTCTCAGTCCATGTTCCAACAAAACGACAACATGGTTCGGCCTGAGGGCCGCCGGCAGTCTCACCTCCCGGACGCTGCTGGCGGCTCACAGAAATTCCTCCATAGCCGAGGCGGCAAGGCCGCAATCGGACTGAAAGAAAGTTTCCAGTGATGTTCAACTCGTCGTCGACTTCAGCGCTCTCAATGACGAACATCACAAAGCGTTTCCCGGGGGTCACAGCGCTTGACGGCGTGAACATTTCCCTCTCACGCGGCGAAGTCCTTGCCCTTGTCGGAGAGAATGGCGCGGGCAAGAGCACGCTCATGAAAATACTAGCTGGTGCCTATCGCGCTGACGAGGGTGAAATAAGCCTCTTTGGGAAGACAGTGAGTTACACCTCGCCACTCCTGATGATGCGAATGGGCGTGGCGATTATCTACCAGGAACTGCTGCTTGCACCACACTTGACGGTGGCTGAGAACATCTATCTGGGGCGCTTGCCTCGCACACCTCTGGGCACGGTAGAATGGGCCAAGGTGCGCAAAGACGCTGCCGCGATCATCAACCGCCTCGGGTTCGATATCGATGTCAACGCCCCAGTCGAAACGCTGAGCGTTGCCTATCGGCAGATCGTGGAAATCGCGAAGGCCCTTTCACAGAATGCCAGGATCTTGGTGCTGGACGAGCCTTCGGCCGTGTTGGGCGATGCCGAGCTTGAAAAGCTCTTCGCTATCATCCGCCGACTGGCAGCGGAAGGCATGTCATTTATCTACATCTCGCATCGTCTCGAAGAGGTCTTTGCTATCAGCGACCGTACGCAGGTGATGCGCGATGGCCGTGTGGTCGGCGTTAAGCCCACCTCAGAGCTGACGCGCAACGAGCTGGTGCGCATGATGGTAGGGCGCGAACTTTCGGACGTTTATCCTGACCGAAAGCCCGTTGCCGGGAAGATGCTGCTCGAAGTGCAGGGCCTGTCTAACAGCATCCTTAAGGAAGCCGATATCCATGTTCGCGAAGGCGAAATTGTGGGCGTTTGTGGCCTTGCCGGCGCCGGGCGCAGCGAATTGCTGCGCGCCATCGCAGGAGCCGACAGTGCCCAAGCTCGCGTATTCAACAGCATGGGGGTGCGTAGCCCATTCCGCTCGCCAAGACGTGGCCTGGCGCGCCGCGTGGGCCTGGTGCCTGAAGACCGACGCAAGCAGGGCCTGTTCGTAGATCAGAGCGTCGGTTTCAACATTTCCATTGCCAAGCTGTCCAACGCGACTTCCGCCGGGGTGATCGTCGGATCCAAGGAGAGGCAATTGGCGGCGAAATACATCGCGCGACTTCGGATCAAGACGCCGTCCAAGGAAGAGATTGTAGGCAATCTGAGCGGTGGCAATCAGCAGAAGTGCGTCCTCGCCAAACTGTTGAACGCCGACTGCCGAGTCCTGCTGATCGATGAGCCCACTCGCGGGGTCGACATCGGCGCCAAGCGGGAGATTTACCAAGTGTTGGCCGAATTGGCCGACCGCGAGAAGGTCGGCATCATCATGGTCTCGTCCGAATTGCCGGAAATCCTTGGCCTTTGCGACCGCACCTATGTGATGCGCAACGGACGTGTGGTGCAGGAATTGGTTCGTGGGGCCATGACCGAAGAGCGCATCATGATGGCGGCAACCGGCTCCGATCTCGCCAATGCTTAGCACACAAGCCCAATCTCCTGCCCCCGAAGCAAGCGAAGCGGCACCTGGCCGTTTCCTGTTCGCGACTGATGTGGACGGAACCTTGCTGACGCGGGACTATCGCCTGATGCCATCGGTGAAGGCCGCAGTCACCCATGCTCGCTCGCATGGGGTTCAGATTATGCTGGCCACCGCCCGGGGTCCTGCCGCATTGGACATCGTCCTCGACGATTTGGGGGAGGTGGACTTTGCCATCTGTTTCGGAGGCGCGCTTGTTCTTGAGCGGCGCAGCGGACGTTGGCTGCCGGCCCTGCGCGAGCGCATCACGCTTGCTATAGCCGATGTCAAAGACGTGTGGGCCAAGGCTCAAGCACTGGGCATTGCCCTAGGCGCCTATACGGAAAGCGGAGTGTATATCGGGGGAGCGAGTTCCTGGTTCGAGGCGGAGTTTTCCCATACGGGCGAACCGGTTTTCAGAACACCGTTTGACGCAGTTCCGGACCCGATTTTCAAGTTGCTGGCCATCGTTGATCCAATGCGGGTAGTCGATCTTGAACGGCTCCGCATGAGCCTGCCACCAAGCGTCGACGGCGTTTACTCGCATGCCAACTACCTCGAGATCATGGTGCGCGGTGTTTCCAAGGGAGACGCCCTGGAGCGCTTCTGCGGCTCGCGGGGGATAAATCAACAATTGGTGGTTGTGACCGGCGACGGCGACAACGACGTGTCGATGTTTCTCGCGGCAGGTCACAGCGCAGCCATGCCGTTAGCCTCGCCATCGGCCCGGGCTGCAGCGAAATGGATCGTTCCTGCCGACGCCCCGGCAGGCGTTGCCGCCGTTATCACCCACTATGCTTCCTTACTTTGGCGCATCCCTGCGCCGCCCCTGAACCCGTGAATTGGAGTTTCTGCCATGGCCAATGATTTGGGCGTGTCTGCACCTCGCGTCGCCACCGCTCGCTCTGGCTTTTTCGAATTCGTGCGCAAACGTGCGGGCATTAGCGGGCTTTTTGTAGTCCTGCTGCTGCTGGCAGTTACCGCTTCGCTGATCTCGGACGCGTTCCTCAACCCATTCAACCTGGTTAACGTGCTCCGACAGGTCGCTCTGTACGGGATCGTCAGCATTGGGCTTACCTTCGTAATCCTGACCGCAGGCATCGATCTTTCGGTCGGCTCCATCGTGGCAGTGATTTCGGTGTTAACCGCGACCATGCTCAATGCGGGCGTCCCAATCCCCATGGTAGTGCTAGCGGGGCTAGGGCTTGGCCTTATGTTTGGCCTCATCAATGGTGTTGGCATTACGCTGGTGCGCATCCCGCCGTTCATCATGACCTTGGGCACGATGGTCATGCTGCGAGGCCTGGCTCTGACGCTGGCGGATGGTCGTCCCATCGATGTGGCGAGCACGGCGGCTGACTTCTCTTGGATCGGCCGCGGCAGCGCCCTTGGCCTGCCCATCGCAGTTTGGATCTTTATTGTCGTAGCGCTGGTCTCGCTGTTTGTTTTGAGGTTCACGCCTTTTGGCCGGAACGTCTATGCCGTCGGTAGCAACGCAGAAGCGGCCCACCTTTCGGGCATCAATGTTGAGCTTACTAAGATCGGCGTCTACTCGTTGTCGGGTTTTCTGGCAGCATTGACGGCGTTGATCTTTGTGTCGCGTCTTACAGTTGGTGAGCCGACCGCCGGTACAGGCCTTGAACTCGAGGCTATTGCCATTGCCGTTATTGGCGGCACCAGCCTCTTTGGCGGTCAAGGTGGCATCGTTGGTACCGCCATTGGTGCCTGCATCCTGGCGATCCTCGCCAACATCATGAATCTCGTAGGTATTTCGCCCTTCACCCAGCAGATCGTGAAAGGGGCGATCATCATTATCGCCGTGTCGATGGAAGTGTTCCGTCGGCGTCGATAGCGGAGGGGATGACGCATGTGTCATTCAACAAGGAGGAAACTATGAATACCAAGAAGCTCTTCACGCTGGGCCTCAGCGCTGCACTGCTCGCCAGCACGGTTGCTACTGGCAACGCCTGGGCGCAGGACGACATCATGGCCGGCACCGATCTAACGAAAGCCTGCAAGATCGGCTTCTCGCAGGGCACCCTGAACCATCCGTGGCGCGTTGCCATGGTCGAGGGGAACAAGGCTTGGGCGGCTGAAAACTTGCCAAACGTCGAACTCATCGTCACCGACGGCCAGAACGCCTCTGCCAAGCAGGTTGCCGACGTCGAGAGCCTGATGGCACAGGGGATCGACGTCCTGATGATCAGCCCGCTGACCTCTCAGGCTCTAACGCCGATCGTGGCGGACGTAATGGCTGCCGGAATTCCCGTCGTGGCACTCGACCGTAGCGTCAATACCGACGTAACCAGCTATATCACCGCCCAGAACGAGCCCATTGCCCGTACTGCTGGTGAGTTCTTCGTCAAGCAGCTTGGCGGCAAGGGCAATATCGTCCAGATCGAAGGAACGGCTGGTGCGTCGGCCGCGGCCGAGCGCAAGAGTGGCTTCGAAGAGGTTATTGCTCAACATCCTGACATGAAGATCATTGCGACGCAGAACGCAGACTTCCTGCGTGAGAACGCAACGAAGTTCATGGAAGACTCGCTACAACGCTTTGGACCAGGCGAGATCCAGGGTGTCTATGCGCACAACGACGAAATGGCTTTGGGCGCCATTGCGGCTATTGAGGCGGCTGGTCGGCAGGACGAGATCATGGTGACCGGTCTTGATGGGCAGAACAACGCGATACAGGCGGTCAAGGATGGCAAGATGTTCGCTACTTTTACCTTCCCCTTTGTCGCTCCTGAAGGCATCCAATACGCCTACAAGCTCTGTGCCGGCGAGGAAGTCCCAGCAAACGTGATCCTCGATTCGCACACCATTGACGCCTCGAACGTTGATGAATGGATCGGCAAGGGTTTCTAAGCCACCCAAAAGGCCAGGCGTCATTCTGCGCCTGGCCAACTCCCTCTAGTGCGGCAGCAGGCAAGCATGAGCGATTTCTATCTTTCAGTTGGACAGTCGGTTCGGTTCAGCAAGACCGTCAGCGAATCCGACGTATATCTTTTTGCCGGCATCACCGGCGATCTAGCGCCAGTCCATGTCAATGCCGAGCTGATGGAGCGATCTGCCTATGGGCAGCGTATCGCGCATGGGGCGCTGATCGTGGGCTTCATGTCTACGCTTTCATCGCTCATGGTCGAACAAGCGGAAGACAGCCATTCCAAAGGGGAAACACCGGTCTCACTCGGCTACGACCGCGTTCGTTTCATTGGTCCCGTGTTTTTCGGGGACACGGTTACACTGACCTATACAGTCACTGCCGTTGATGCCGAGCGCCGTCGCACCACTGCCGATATCGAAGCCAAAAAGCAGAACGGCGAAACCGTCGCCGTCGCGACCCACATCCTGAAATGGGTGAAGAAGGATTGAGAGCGACTGTGTCTCACGAGGCCGATTTCGTTATTGTAGGCGGTGGTTCCGCCGGTTGCACCCTGGCCGCTCGCTTGACCGAGGATCCGTCGGTCAAGGTCGTGCTCATTGAGGCCGGTTCGCGCGATACGAGTCCCTATATCCACCTGCCGGTCACGTACTATAAGACAACCGGGCCTAAATTCACTTGGGGATACCACACCGCACCCCAAGCCAACCAAGATGGGATCACCGCGCCATTCGCGCAGGCGAGGGTTTTGGGTGGTGGTAGCTCGGTTAACGCCCAGATCTACATGCGTGGCATACCCCGAGACTATGACGATTGGCGCGACGTTTACGGTTGTGACGGCTGGGGCTACTCCGACGTTCTGCCATTTTTTGTCACTGCCGAGAACAACGATAGGTTGTCCGAGCCGCTCCACGGCACGGAGGGGCCGCTCAAGGTATCGGATCAGGCTTATACGCATCCCCTGACCAGAGCATGGCTCAAGGCGTGCCAGCAGATGGGAATGCCATACAATGGCGATTTCAATTCCGGCGACCCATCTGGTTGTGGCCTGTATCAGGTCACAAACCGTGCAGGGCGTCGCTCAAGTGCTGCCAACGCCTATCTCCATCCCGTCGAAAACCGCGCTAACCTGACTGTCCTGACCGACGCTCACGTCACCCGTGTGGTGTTCGAAGGGAAGCGCGCAACGGGGATCGAATTGCGTCGTGGCACCGTGCTTTCAACGATCTCTGCGGGCAGCGAGGTCATTCTGTCAGCCGGCGCCATCGGCACACCTCACCTGCTTCAGCGCTCTGGCATTGGTCCTGCGGGCTGGCTCAAGGACGCAGGTATTGATGTGCTGCATCATTCCGGCGAAGTTGGCGCGAACCTCCAGGATCATCTGGATGTGTTCCTGATCCATGAACTGACCGGGATCGAAAGCTACGACAAGTACAAGAAGCCCCATTGGCAGGCCTGGGCCGGCCTCCAATTCGCTCTCTTCGGTACCGGTCCGGTGACTTCAAACGTCGTTGAAGGGGGAGCATTCTGGTGGGTGGACAAAAACGATCCATATCCGGATGTGCAGTTCCACTTTCTGGCAGGGGCCGGTGTGGAAGCGGGGATTCCCTCGGTTCCGTCGGGGAATGGTTGCACGCTGAATGCGTACTTGGTTCGTCCGAAATCTCGGGGAACCGTCAAGCCGGGAAGCAATGGCCAAGGGCCTATCATCGACCCCAATTTTCTCTCGGACAGCTACGACCTGAAGAGAACAGTCGATGCAGTGAAGTTGAGCCGCAAGATCATGGAGCAGCCCGCGATATCCGGCTTCCTGTCTCGGGAACACTTCCCCGGCACTAAAACCGCTAGCGACGCCGAACTTGAAGATTTCGTCAGGAAGCAGGCCAGGACCGGCTACCATCCCGTCGGCACCTGCCGAATGGGTAGCGATGAGAAATCCGTCGTGGATACCTGCCTGCGTGTTCGTGGTGTAGAAGGACTTCGAGTGGTCGACAACTCCGTGATGCCAAGATTGGTGTCGGCGAACACGAATGCCACGGCGATTATGATCGGCGAGCGTGCTGCCCGCTTCATTCGCGGCAACCGTTGACGCGTCTAACATATCGTCAGCGAGCAATTAATAAGGCTGGAAAAACATGCAATTCCTAGTTTTAACGACGCGAAAAACCGAAACCTTTGGTCCAGAGGAGTTCGCCCATAAACTGCCTGCGGAAATTGCTCGTGCAAGGGAATTGTATGGGGAGGGGTTTACAAGGCAAATTTGGCATCGAGCAGACGGCCGCGGCGCTTGCCAAATCGTGGAAGCCCCAGACGAGCGGTCCGCAGCCGAGAAGATCAATACTTTGCCCTTCGTCGAGTTGGGGATGCTTGAGGTTTCGATTATCGCGCTGAAGCCCTATCAGGGATTCTTGAACGATTTTTCAACCCCGTCGAACTAGCATTTGCCATTGTTGGGTGTCGGTTCGAAGACGAGCTTCTGAGAAGCTGGCGTGCCTGCAGGAGGTTCGAACAAGATCGCAACTTGCTTGCTCACCGCTCCTTACTGGATCAGCAGGCAGAGATTGACGTGCTAAACGAAGCGAGGGCGTGGTCTATTGCAATGACCACGCCGCGACGTGGGCAAGCAAGAATGGGAATCATCTTGCTGTTCTTCTCTCATCTGGAAGCTTGTTGCCCGCGACCGGCGCTTTTGCTTGCGTTTGGGCGTGGCAAGGCCAGCGGCAACGCCTGCTTCCAACTCTTTGCTCGAACCATGTATGGCGCTTCGCAAGATCTACCTGGCACTTCCCCCCACGGTCACCACGTGTAGCAGGGCCGTGATTTGGGATGAAGCTAGCTGGTCGGTGCACACGAAGAAACTGGCCTACGAGGGCTAGCCGACGCTTTTGCCAACAAGGTTGTTGAGCGCGCGAAAAACACAGTGGTGGGCTTCGACAAGAACTCCCCCATCGTCACTGGGCCGCTCATTGACGGCCGCGCGTGGAAGCGCGTTAAGGGGCTCGTCGACGACGCCGTTGCGAACGGAGGGCGTGGGCGACGACTTCGACTTCATGGTCGATGCGAACCACTGCTACACTACCCCCGACGCGTTCTATGTCGGCCATGCCCTCGAAGAGCTAGGCGCCTATTGGTTTGAGGAGCCGGTAGCTCCGGAGGATCTCGATGGCTACCGTGAACTGAGAGCCGGGCTGCGCGTAAACATCTCGGGCGGGGAGGCGGAGTTCAATCGTTGGGGTTGGCGCGGAATTCTGGAGAACCGCGGCCTGGATATCGCGCAGCCTGAAGTTTGCGCCTTAGGTGGGATCAGCGAGTATCTGCGGGTGATGGCGCTCTGTCACGCTCACTTCACGCCTATCATCAACCATGTTTGGGGCTCGGGCATTGCGGTTGCCACGAACCTGCAACTGCTTGCTGCACTACCAGCGATGCCTGGGGGTATGTTCCCGCGAGAGCCGATGCTTGAATTCGACACGACAGAGAACATCTTCCGCGATGAGTTGCTCACGGAGCCACTGAATATTCAGCAGCAAGTTGCCAGCAGTGGCGGGTATGTGGCGGTGCCCGGTGGTCCCGGTCTTGGCGTCTCGCCAAGCCCCGAGTTCATCAAGCGCTATGAAATAGGCGCCTAGGCATTCGCGATATTTGCAGTCCGTATGCCAAGGCGGGCTGTAAATGTTGATGTTTGGCGCGAGAACACCTGCAGTGGTGATAGGTCCTAAGCCGAACCTCTCCATGCTTCGCGTGTTGATCGGCGAAGATCATGATCCGTTGGCGATAGGATGGATGTTTGGTGTCTTATCGCCATCGGGCCCTTGGCTGACCGCTTTCCACCACCGATTCGACGCGCTTAGCTCAGAAGCACTACGTTACAACGTCCGCCTAACACGTACTGACGGTGGAGAGCCGCCCTCCTGGTAACCTTCCTCAATCTACCCGGTTTTCGAGTTGGGTAGATATTGGTACGCTTCTGTGAGCGCCCAATAAATACGTGCGCTTATCGGGGGCGCATGCAGGACATCAAAGAAGGGCAACTGCTGCCCATCCACTTCGACTTGCCGCGGCATGTCATTCCGCTCCGCACGTTTGTAGAGACTGCGGAAAGCGCAGGCCGGATCGCCGAAGTGATCAACCAGGAACTGTTCGGCGGCACGTTCACGCTCGAAGTCGTCATCATCCCCCCGGAGGAAGGCACCTTCCTCGCCAAGCTTGGCATCGTCGTGACAGTTGTGGGAATTTGGGTCGCCCAGCAGATAGTAGCCGGCCCGCTGGGTGATTTAGGATCTGGGGTGTTTGCGGAAATCGTTTCGAAGGACGCATCGGATGTCGGACGGGAGATGGTGCAAGGCGTCCGCTCCGCGTTTGACGAGCTCATGTCGTCCTCGGAAAACCAGGAGGCGAAGTGTCAGGCTGCATCGGTCGTGACTGTGGCGGCGGTGAAATGGATACTGCAGGAGGACAACGAGGAGATCGAGGAGCTTCCCGTTGCCCCTGTCTTGCGCGTGGCCCTAATAGCCAAGCGTCGCTTCTATGAAGCCTGCCAGGCGGTCCACGACCTGAAGGGCGTCGGCTTCAGCCGGCAGCCGACTTTTCCAATCAGACGCGGCGACTTCCAGCGCCTCAGCCAGATACCCGAGGCCTCGGACGACGACGAGTGGCATGTCGCTATCGAGAACATCACCGGCACGTCTCCTAACTGGAACCGGAATGACACGGCCCGTAACTGGAAGGGCGTGGACCAGGACGGCCATGCCCGTTACTTCGTGATACGTGACGAACATTTCTGGGATATGGTGTTCCGTGGCCAGGTAAGTCCGCGGATCGCCGACAGCATGTGTGTGCAATGGGCGTACAAACTGGGTCCCAAGCGCCGCAAGAACCACATCGTCTTGCGCGTCCTGCAGTTCAATGGCGTTGAGGTCTCGGAGGAAATGACGGATCGCGAGCTGCGGCCGTTTCTCGACAGCTTCCAGCGCGTGCAGGACGACGAGCCGTCCTTCTTCGACGACCCGCGATAGCCCGCCGCCACTACGGCCGTGCAGGTCCGCGTTCTTCGTTCGCTTGACCTCGAAGATCGCATTACACTGAGCTTTGGCTGTCGTGGCCGGACAGCGGCCGGTCCGGAAGCCGACCCAAAATCAGCCCAGAAGAGTCAACTTCCGGTGGCATCAGGCTCCCGCAACCAACGCAAGCCGTGACGTAAGGAAGCGCTCGAAAGAGCGCTTCCTTTTTTCTGTTTGGGCATTCAATTCGTCCTCGAAGCGGCGGTGGTCCTTGACTGCGAGGAGCTGGCCTATCGCGCGCAGCGCCGTGTCGCTATCTCTCTGAACCCCAGTAGTTTACCAGTTCTGCAATATATTGACTTGGCGTTTCCAGTAAGCTGCGCATAATGACTGGCAGGAGGGGAATATGCAGCCACAAGTCGCAGAGCGTCCAGTCAGTCTTGCTTTCGTCGACGACCATCCCGCCGTACTCGCGGGAATGACCTCGATATTTTCTGCCGAGGATGATTTCATGGTTGTCGGTCAGGGTGCATCCGCCGAGGACGCGATCGCCCTAGCAGCCACGCACCGGCCGGATGTGATGTTCCTCGATCTCAGCATGCCGGGCGATGTCGTGGGGGCAATTCGCGTTATCACCAACACCTTCCGGCCGACCAAGGTCGTCATACTCACCGCATATTCCAGCGTGCAATCGGCCATCAAGGTGCTGGATGCTGGAGCGATGGGCTTCGTGCTCAAGGGCAATAGCTTCGACGATCTGTTTGAAGCAGTTCAGTCCGTCCTGCGTGACGAGGTGTATGTAACACGGAAGTATTTTGCCGAAGTGATGGCGCTGCTGCGCAACAAGTCTGAGACCCCTGAATCTCCCAGGCTCAATGTGCGCGAAATTCAGATCATCAAGCACCTGGCCAACGCCAGGACCAACCGGGAAATTGCACAGGCGCTGTCGGTCAACGAGCAGACGGTCAAGAATTACATGTCCGGACTGATGACCAAGCTGAAGGCCCGCAACCGCGTTGAAGTGGTCATTGCGGCGGAAAAATACATCAACTGATCACGGCCAGTTGGTGGCCTCGGCGCCGACAAGAGGAATGGTTGCCCGGATCAAGGTGCCGCCTCCATCGGGCGCCTTGATCTCCAGTGTGCCACCCACGGCGTTGATGCGGTTGGACATGCCCAGCAGGCCCAGACCCCGCCGATCCTCACTCTCGAGCCTGGTCTGATCGATACCCGGTCCGGTGTCGGACACTTCCAGTTCGATCGCCTCACTGGTGGCTCGCGCTGAAACCAGCTGGTCGGCCCCTGCGGCATATCGGGCAGAGTTGTTCAGCGCCTCCTGCACCACGCGATAGAGACAGGTCTTGATCAGGTGGGAGGTGTGTGCCGGCAGGGCGTGATGTCGATAGACCACGCTGCATCCGGTCAGCGCTTCGTGGCGGGAAATGGCCAGCTCGAGCGTGCTCTCGAGCGTCAAATCGACCAGTTCGGGCAGCACGAGGCCCGCCGATATGCTGCGGAGCTCTTCCAGTGCTTCCGTATTGAGGGCAACCAGGCCCTCGAGGCTGTTGCGCAGCTTGGCTTCGACCTGTGCGGGGTCCTTCCACTCATCCTTGCGGGCCCGCGTCTTGTTCGACAGCAGGTGTGTCAGCTTGAAGTTGAGCACGCTCAGCAATTGAATGGGCCCGTCGTGCAGATCTGCGCCGACACGGCCGAGCAGTTGCTCGTTGACCTCGGCCGCCTGAAGGCGGGTCTTGTCCGAGGCAATGCGCAGTTGTTCGTTCTGGCGGGCCGACTCCTCGGCGTGGTGTGCGGCGCGCTGCAGGGCGGTCTGCTGCTGGGTGATGGTCTTGCTGCCACGCAGCACGACCGCATAAAGCGCCCCCATCATGGCCAGCGCCACAACACCTACAACCGTCCAGGACCAGACATAGGCTGCCGAAACCGCCTCCTGCAGGCGTGAAGCTTCCTGGTGAAACTCACCGACGGCAGCAACCTCATTGGAGCCGATGGGATAGAGGGGCACATAGATCTCGATAAAGGGCGTGCTGAGATCGGGGTGGTTGTAGCCGTCTTCGAAGTTGACCACGATCTCACCAGCCGCGGCGCGGGCAATGCGGCCGGGACCGACGTCCTCGGGGATCAACACTTCGCCGGAGACATAGATGATCGTCCCGTCAGGCTTCCAAAGCTTGACGGAGCGCATGCCGGCCTCGAACAGGGTGTCAGTGTAGAGGCGGTTGAGCACCGCAATCTGTTCGGGACTGATCTCGCCGGTTTCGGCAATGGCCGTGACGTAGGGCGCGAAGAAGCTGTCCATGAGGATGGCGCTGGCGAAACCCGAACTGCGCAGCATTCCCGAGCGGATGTTTTCGGCAACCCAAAGACCCAGCAGGCTCATGGCCGTGATGGTGACGATCGCGCCGACGATGGTGAATTGCCGGGCCAGGCTCATCTTCTTGATGCTCGACCCGTCGGCAATAGACCTTAGTACTGATGCTGATTGCTCCAAAGTACTCAGACCCCTTCCCTCAAAGTACCGAATGATCAAAGTACCTTCCGATATATGAAATCACCCTTTTCTCCGCCGTAGTAGGTGCCATCACTCGGACCCCCGCAACTTTGGGTTGTTCGAGCAGTCAGGCAACCAGGGGGAAAAGGCAAATGGTCAATCTGATCAAGAACGATCTGGAGTTTATTCTCAAGCAGATCAAGATCGCTGAAGCGCATACCGATGCCATCAATGCAGGCGCCGATCCCAGGACGGCCCTCGAGGCCCTGGTATCGAGCCCGCTGCTGCCCCTGGGCCTGCGCACGGTTGACGGTACGCTGAACAACTTCCAGTCGAACTACGTGACCTCGGGTGCTTCGGACGTGGCCATGACCCGTCTGCTGGACCCGATCTACAAGACAGCAGAACTGGCAACGGCCCGTCCGGGCATGCCACAGCCGACCGTACCAACCAGCTACAATCAGACCTCCGGCAGCGTCTACGACAGCCAGCCGCGCGTCATATCCAACCTGGTCGCCGACCAGTCGCTCAACAATCCCGCCGCCATTGCCGGTGCGCTGGCATCGCTGGGCATTACCGGCGCGGCCGCACTTGCCATCGTCAATGAAGTCATGACCCTGCAGGCGCAGGTTCGCGCCGCCGAGGCCGCCGTGGCCAGCGCAGCGCAGACGGCGAGCGATGCCCGCAACGCAGCCCAGGCCGATCTGGATGACGCAGAGGCGGCGCTGCTCGACAGCCAGGCTGATATTGCCGGCCTGGTGCAGGACCAGGTGGAGGCCAGCGACGCCCTTGCCGCAGCGGTGGCCGCACTCGACGCGGCAATCGCGGCGCGCGGCGGCAACGCCGTGGAGCTGGCAGCTGCCCAGGCGGAGGTGGCGGCCAAGCTCATCGTGGTGCAGCAGGCGCAGGCCACTGCCGACCAGGCCCAGAGCGCAGAGAATGTGGCCCTCGCCAACCTGACCCTTACGGAAATCGCCCGGAACAATGCGATTGCCAACTATTCCAGCAATCCAAGCCAGGCCAATGCCGATGCCCTGGCGGTGGCTGTGCAGAACTACAACGTTTCCCAGACGGCTCATGAAGCCGCCATGCAGGCCGACGACGCAGCCGACGCCGCCCTGGTCGTGGCACAGGCCGCGCATGTCGCGGCCGTCGACAGCCTGCAGGCCGAATTCAACCAGCAGGTGCAGTTGGAAGCCAATGTCGATGCAGCCGAAGTCGATGTTGCTACGGCGCAGGCCGACGTGGCTGGCGCGGACGCGGCGCTGGCTGACGCCCAAGCGCTGGTCACCTCGGCGCAGCAGGCCGTCGACGCGGCACAGGCGGTCTTGGACGACCTGCCGGCCGATGATGCCGCCGCCACCGCGGCCGCCAATGCCGCGGTCGACGCGGCCAAGGCCGCCGTCCTGGCGGAGGTCACTTCGCATGGCATCGAGATGGACGGCAGCAATGTGTTCATCAAGAACATCGCTGCCGACCTTGGCGATACCGCCTCGTTCAATGGCTTCATGACCATTTTCGGCCAGTTCTTCGACCATGGCCTCGACCTGACCGCCAAGGGCGGGTCGGGCAGCGTCTATATTCCGCTCAAGGTCGACGATCCGCTCTACGTCGAAGGTTCACATACCAATTTCATGGTGCTGACGCGTGCCACCAACGAGCCCGGTGCCGACGGCATCCTCGGCACGGCCGATGACGTCCGCGAGCATCGCAACGAAACCACGCCCTGGACCGATCTCAACCAGGTCTACACCTCCAACGCCTCCCACCAGGTTTTCCTGCGGGAATATGTGCTGGTGGAAGGCCGTCCTGTTGCGACCGGCCATATGCTGGAGGGCAGTGCGGGTGGGCCGCCGACCTGGGCCGACATCAAGAACCAGGCGGCCAATGTCCTCGGCATTCGCCTCGACGATCTCAATGTGCATTCCGTCCCGGCTATCCTGACGGACCTCTATGGCGAGTTCGTGCGCAGCGGCACCGGCTTCCCGCAGCTTGTCGCTCCCGAGGCCCCTGGCGGGGTGCTGGTGGGCAATATCGGTGCTCCGGTGAATGCCATGCAGGCAGCGCCTGCGGGGCGTGCCTTCCTCAACGACATCGCCCACAATGCTGCGCCCGGCAGCTTCACCGTCAGCCAGGGCGCTGGTGGCACGGTCACCGGCGTCAAGACGGCCGACAGCGACAGCGCTACCGGCAATGCCCAGGCAACGCCCAACATGTTCGGCGGCGTATCCACCTACGACAACGAGCTGCTGGATCGCCACTTCATCGTCGGCGATGGTCGCGGCAACGAAAACATAGTCCTGACCGCCGTGCACACCATCTTCCATGGCGAGCACAATCGCCAGGTCGACGAGATCATGCATACATTGATCGAGCAGGGCGACCTGGCCTTCCTCAATGAGTGGCTGCTGGTCGATGTCACAGCGATGCCGACCAGCCCCCAGGGCCTGGTATGGGACGGCGAACGCCTGTTCCAGGCCGCGCGCTTTTCGACCGAGATGGTGTACCAGCACCTGGTGTTCGAGGAATTCGTTCGCGCCATCACCCCGCAGATCGACCCCTTCGTATTTTCGAACTCCGTCGAGATCGACGCGGCCATCTTCGAGGAATTCGCCCAGGTGGTGTACCGCTTCGGCCATTCCATGCTGAACGAGACGGTCGAGACGCTGCATCTGCTGCCCAATGGAACGGCCAGCGCGGCCGAGCAGGACCTGATGGCGGCCTTCCTCAATCCCGTCATGTTCGATCAGCAGGGGCAGACGGGCACGGAGTATGATGCCCAGGTTGCCGCCGGCGCCATCCTGCGCGGCATGACACGCCAGGCCGGCAACGAAATCGACGAGTTCATGACCGGTGCGCTGCGCAACAATCTGGTCGGGCTGCCGCTCGACCTGGCCGCACTCAACATGGCCCGCGCCCGTGAAACCGGCATCCCGTCGCTCAATGAAGCGCGCCGGCAGATTTTCCAGCAGACGAACGACACCTATCTCAAGCCCTATTCGAGCTGGACCGATTTCGCGCAGAACATCAAGAACCCGCTTTCGGTCGTCAATTTCATCGCCGCCTATGGCCTGCATTCCACCATCCTGGCGGCAGACACGGCAGCGGAAAAGCGCGATGCGGCCTGGGCGCTGGTCTTTGGGGGGCCAGATGCTCCCGCCGACCGCCTCGACTTCCTCAACGCGACCGGCAACTGGGCTGCGGGCTATGCTGGGCCGAACGATCCGGATGCGAACGGCCTGCTCGGCGGTCTCGAGAATGTCGATTTCTGGATCGGTGGCCTGGCCGAGGCGCTGATGCCGTTCGGCGGCATGCTGGGCTCGACCTTTACCTTCGTGTTCGAACTGCAGATCGAAAAGCTGCAGAACGGCGACCGATTCTACTATCTCAGCCGCACGCAGGGCATGAACCTGCTGACCGAACTGGAAAGCGACAGCTTTGCCGATGTCATCCACCGCAACACCGACACCGGTGAAACGGGGCTGCATATCAACGGCGCGGCGTTCCAGACGGCTGACTACATCATCGAGATGGACAAGGCCCGCCAGTATAACCAGGGCCTGGGCAATCAGGATCCGACGCGCGAAGCCGACGTGATCTCCGCCATCACCGGCAATGACTCCCTGGTGATCCGGCGCGACCTCGATAATGACGGCGATGCCGACTACCTGCAGTATCTGGGCGGCGAGCACGTCGTGCTGGGCGGCACCGACGAGGACGACGTCATCGTTGGCGGCGCGGGCGATGACACGCTCTGGGGCGATGGCGGCAATGACACGCTCGAAGGCGGGCTCGGCGTCGATCACATCCATGGCGGCGAGGGCGACGACATCATCACCGACAGCGGCACCGATATCGGTGCGGCAGACGTGCTCAAGGGTGAAGCCGGCGACGACGTGATCAATGGCGGCATGGGCCTCGACCTGGTGTTCGGCGGCTCCGGAAAGGACGTGCTGTCGGGTGGATCGGAGGCCAAGAGCATCTTCGGCGGCACCGGCGACGATTTCATCCGCTCGCCATCGGGCGGTGGCGGCGTGGTCTATGGCAATGAAGGCAACGACTGGATGGAAGGCCAGGGCAACATGAACACGTTGTCCGGCGACAACTCCGAGCTGTTCTTCAATTCCCGGATCATCGGCCACGACATCATGCTGTCGGGCGAAAATGACACCGATTTCGATGCCGAATCCGGCGACGACATCATGGTGCAGGGCATCGGCATCAATCGAAACAACGGCATGGCCGGGTTCGACTGGGTCAGCTACCAGGGCAATAACTACGCTGCCGATGCCGACATGAATGTCAGCATCTTCACGAACCAGCAGAACAATATCCTGCGCGACCGCTACGACCTGGTGGAGGGGCTGTCCGGTTGGGATCACAACGACACGCTGACCGGCCGTGAATTCGTCATTGGTGCCTATGACGCCAACGGCAATGCAACGCAGATCGACGCCGATGCGCCGGTGGAGAGCTTCTCCAATGCGCTGCTGGTCAAGAATATCGCGCTGATCGAGGGTCTGGGCGAACTGGTGGCCCACCTGCAGACCATCACCGTCTACAACCCGAACGACCTCAATGCGGACGGCACGCCCAAGGCGGGCGCTGTCGGGCTAGAGGCCAAGATGGACACGTCGGACGGCTCGGACATCCTGCTGGGTGGCGGTGGTTCCGATCTGATCCGCGGCATGGCGGGGAACGACATCATCGATGGCGACAAGCACCTGGAGGTCCACATCGCCATCAATGACAGCAATGGCAATGTGATCGGCACCGCCCTGCGGTTGACCGCACCGGTGATCGATGCCCAGGGCAACCTGCTCTATGGCGGCCGCTCGCTGGAATCGCTCCTGTTTTCCCGCGATATCCGTCCCAGCCAGCTGGAAGCCGTGCGCGAGATCGTTGACGGCGGCAAGGCGGGCGATGTCGATACCGCGGTCTACTGGGACGTGCGGGAGAATTATGCCGTCACCCGCAATGCCGATGGCAGCGTGACGGTGGAGCATGTCACCGAGACCGCCGGGGCGATCAACCCCGCGTCCGGCCAGAACTACGAGAATGAAGGCATCGATCGGCTGTTCAATATCGAGCGGCTTCGCTTTGCCGATGGCGATGTTGTGCTTTCGCCGCCCGAGCTGTACCTGCAGCAGACCAGCGGCCAGTATGCCGATGATTTCGACAACAGCGACAATACTGGAAACTCCGATGGTCCGACCGCCTGGCCGGCCTCGTGGATCGAAGCGGGCGACAGCGGCGGCGCAACAACCGGACAGATACAGATCGATGCCGGCAATTTTGGTGGGTCAAACCAGCTGCGCCTCGGCGGGACCGGTACCGGCTTTGGCGGCAATAACGGTGCAATGATTACCCGGGCGATGGATCTGTCCGGGGCATCGACCGCGACCATCAGCTACTCGGCCAACCCCGACAATGTGGAAGCAGGGGAATGGGTGCGGGTCTCCTTCGCCGCCGACGGGGTCAATTTTGTCGAACTGAATATGATTTCAGGAGACGGCACCAACACGACGTACACGCATAATCTGACCGGTCCTTTCGAGGCCGATGCGGCTATCCGCTTCGAGGTCAGTGCGATGTCAGCCGCCGACGACATCGTTACCATCGACAATCTTTCGATCACCTTCACCGGTGCGCCGCTGAACGACTTCGAAACAACATTCACCGAGGGCGAGCTTGGCAGGAGCATCGCGTCCAACCCTCTCATCATCGAAGACAGCAACCAGATTTCTTCGGCACGGATCGTTCTGATCGATGCCCAGGCCGGCGATAACCTCAACGTACCCAATAACCTGCCCGGGAACATCGACAGCCAGATCGACCGGTCCGTCCCGGGTCAGATCACGGTCATCCTGACTGGCGAGGAATCGCTGGCGAATTACCAGAGTGCGATCCAGGCGATCACCTTCACCAACAGCTCGCAGGACCCGAGCACGGCTGACCGGACGATCCAGATCACGGTGAGCGACGGTCTGACCGACAGTGCCGTGGCAACGACAACAGTCAATGTTGTTGCGGTAGAAGACCCGACCAACGCCCTGAATGACAACGTCATTACCAACGTGGCGCGCGGCACGGCGATCATCATCCCCCAATGGGCATTCCTGTCCAACGACAGCGACCCCGATGATACGCTCGACATCACGGCGGTGAACAACCAGAGCGGCCTTGCCAGCCTTTCGCTCACCACCAATCCTGGCTCGATAACCTTCAACGATCCGACAAACGGCGCGTCCGGCGGCTCGTTCACCTACACGGCGACTGGTAGCAATGCCGACACAGCCTCTGTCAACGTCATCAACGATACGTTTGGCGCGGTCAGCGGAACCAGTGGCGACGACATCCTCGTCGGCAATGCCGCCGACAGCACGTTCGACGCTGGCGGTGGCAATGACATCATCTTTGCCGGGGCGGGTAACGACACCATTGTGTGGGATGTTGGCGATGGCCGGGACTTCGTTGATGGCGGCACCAACACCGCCACAGGGGATACGTTCCAGGTCAACGGCAGCAATCAGGCGGAAAATTTTGTTGTCTACGCCAGGTTGAATGCCGAACAGGCCGGCATAACCGGGCTGAAGGCCGCCACCCAGATCGTGGTGACCCGTGAAGGCGTGGTCATCGCCGAACTGGCCGGTATCGAGGAACTCATTATCGATACCAATGGCGGCAACGACAACGTGACTGTCGTGGGCAACCTCGCGCCGACAGACCTGTTCGAGGAGACCATCACAGTCAATGGCTCGGCAGGCAACGACACGGTTGACATCACTTCCCTGACCTCAGCGCACCGTATCCTGTTCCGGACCAATGGCGGCAACGACACCATTGTCGGCACACTGCGCCCGCAGGACGTCGTGGAACTGCCGCAAGGCATGTCCGAGGCCGACTACGACATCCAGACCGATGACGACGGCCTGACCACGATGAGCCATGGCGCACATACGATCAGCTTTGTGGCTCCCGATGGCCTGCCGCAGTTCAGCGATGCGCATGGCGACCACAGCAACCACGACGATGACGACGAGGACGAGGATCAGGACGGCGACGACGATCATGGCCAGGACGACGATGATGAGGGCTGCGACGACGACGCGCCCAATGCACCAGCCACGTCCGGGGCAATCCTCGGCACCGACATCGGCGACCTGCTGACAGGGACGTCCGGGGTTGACCTCATCTTCGGCCTGGCGGCGACCGACTACATCCTCGCCGGCGCAGCAGCCGACATCATCCGTGCGGGTGAGGGCGACGATTTCGTCCATGGCGAGGCGGGTCGAGACGTCATCTTTGCCGGGGAGGGGGACGACGACATCTTCGGTGGCGACGGCGCCGACATGATCTATGGCGAAGCCGGGAACGACCGCCTGTTCGGCGACAAGGGCAATGACCTGCTGGATGCGGGCCTTGGACATGACACGGTCCATGGCGGGCTGGGCGATGACCTGATGGTCGCGCAGATCGGCGATGGCAACGACATCTATGATGGCGGCGCAGGCATCGACACGCTCGACTACGGCGCGCTGACCGAAGGTGTCGACGTCAACCTGGGCACCGGCGTCGGTGGCCGGGGCAGCGTAACCGGCAGCCAGTCCGGAACCGACACGCTCTACGGCATCGAGAACATCACGACCGGTTCGGGAAATGACGTGATCGAGGCCAGCAATGCGGTCAACGTGATCGATGGTGGCGATGGCAACGACGTCTTCGTCTTCGGCTCGGCGACTGCCGCGCATGGCGACACGATTGTCGGCTTCGAAGCCGGCGACAAGATCGACCTGTCGGGCATTGACGCAGACACCGGCGTGGCCGGCGTACAGAGCTTTGCGCTCGTAACCGGCCAGACGGCGACCGCACCGGCCCAGATCGTGGTGACCCATGAGGTGCGCGAGGATGGCGAATATACTGTCATCTCCGGCAATACGGCCGGCGGCGACGCGCCCGAGTTCCGCATCAGCCTGACGGGCAATCACACCCTGACGGGCAGCGACTTCAACCTCTAGCACAACCTGGCCCGGCCGGAAGCAATCCCGGCCGGGCCGCATTCATTCGTTCTCGGGGGCGCGCATCATGTCTACAGCCAGCACAGCCAAGAGCCTTGCCGAGCATCGCGGCGACGCCATGCTCAAACGCGAGTTCAAGGGGATCGGCGTCTACCTGTTCTGGATTTCCGGCATCATCAATGTGCTGGCCCTGACCGGCTCGTTCTACATGCTGCAGATCTACGATCGGGCGCTGACCAGTGGCTCGATCCCCACGCTCGCGGCGCTGTCGGTGCTGGCCGTCGGCCTTTATCTCTTTCAGGGTGCCTTTGACGTCGTGCGCAGCCAGCTGCTGGTCCGCATCGGGGCGCGGCTCGACCGATTGCTGGCGCCCATTGCCCACCGGGTCAGCGTCGACATGCCCAGGTTCGGCTTTTCCACCGCCGAGGCACTGGAACGCGGACGGGACGTCGATACCTTGCGCACCTTCATGGGCAGCCAGGGCCCGGTGGCCCTGTTCGATCTGCCCTGGGTGCCGCTCTACATCCTCTTTGTCTATTTCCTCCATCCGATGCTGGGCGCAGTCACGCTGGGTGGCGCGGTGGTCCTGACGCTGTTGACGGTCTGGACCGAGATCAAGTCGCGCAAGCTTTCCAGCGCCGCCCAGCAGGCCGGCGTGGCGCGCAACGCGATTGCGGATTCCAACGCCCGAAATGCCGACGTTCTCAAGGCGATGGGTTTTGCCGGTCGTGCCGTGGCCCGGTTCAACAGCGCCAACCAGGAACACCTCAAGCTGCAGACGCAGGCCAGCGACATCGTGGGAACGTACAGCGCGTTTTCGCGTGTCTTGCGGATGCTGCTGCAATCGGCGCTACTGGGACTTGGCGCCTATTTCACCATCCAGGGGCAGATGTCGGCCGGCGCCATCATCGCGGTCTCGGTGGCCTCGGCGCGTGCGCTGGCGCCCATCGACATGGCCATCGCCAACTGGAAGGGCGTGATCGCCGCACGGCAGGCCTTCAAGCGGCTGCGCGAGACCATGGTAGCCCTGTCGGGCATGACCAAGCCGCTCGACCTGCCCGCGCCCACCAAGTCGCTGAAGATCGAGAAGATCACGGTCGCGGCACCCGCCACCGGCCAGGTGCTGCTGTCCGAGGTCGGCTTCGAGCTGCATGCCGGCCAGGCACTGGGTGTCATCGGGCCGAGCGGTGGCGGCAAGACCACGCTGATCCGGGCGCTCACCGGGATATGGCCCGTGCTACGGGGCGGCGTGCGCCTCGACGATGCCGAGCTCAGCCAGTGGGACGAGGAGGTGATCGGGCGCTATATCGGCTACCTGCCCCAGGAAGTGGCGCTGCTGGACGGCACCATCATCGAAAATATCAGCCGGCTTGACCCGACGCGCGATGGCAAGGCCATCGTGGCAGCCACGCAGGCCGCCGGCGTGCACGAGATGATCGTCCGGCTGCCCGATGGATACGACACCCAGCTTGGCCCGATGGGCACGGCGCTGTCGGCGGGCCAGCGCCAGCGCATCGGTCTGGCACGAGCGCTCTACAAGGATCCGTTTGTCGTCGTCATGGACGAACCCAATGCCTTCCTCGATGCCGAAGGAGAACTGGCCCTCAACCGCGCCATTGCGCAGATCCGGCGCCGTGGCGGCATCGCGATCGTCGTGGCGCATCGTCCCAGCGTCCTGTCCGAAGTCGACATGGTCGCCGTGATTCAGAACGGGCGCCTCACCAGTTTCGGACCCAAGGACAAGGTCATCGCCCAGCAGAAGGATGGACCTGCCGCTGACAATGAGAGCCGGCCAAAGCGACCCAAACCTGTTCTGGCGGAGCAAGCGGGATGATCATCGAGGCCAAAAGCACGCGCGAGTCGTCCACGCCGAAGGATGGACGCAAGCGGTTCGAGTTCATGACACCGGAGCGGCTGTCGAGATTGCCGCTCTATGTCGCAGGCATAGCCGTCATGGTCGCGGCCTATCTCAAGAGCGCGATGGAGGGCCGCGCCTTGTCGCTGGCGCCGCAATCGACGCCCGAGGAGATGCCGCAGACCCTGCCGCCACCCGTGAACTGGTGCGTGCCCGGCGAGAGTGTGCTCGCAGCGGCCCTCGACGACCAGGGTGTCGATCCGACCGTGACCGGCAGCACTGATGGCGGCGGAGCAGGACCACGCAACCAGATTGGCGTGGGGCTTCCCTGGCCGGGCCGCTACATCCCCATGGATGCGCCCATCATACAATTTACCCGGCCGTTCGAGCCGATTACCCCATCGGTTCAGCCCTATTTTCCCGCGGCATTCGGGCTGTTTTCGTCAAACGACAATCCGGTGGCCGTCCCACAGAGCCTGACCGAAAAGGCGGGCAGCTCTGATACCGGTCCGGGGAAGGAGAGCCTGCCCGACCTGGACGACGAGGATACGAACGAGCCCGATGACGGGGATGACGTTCGCCTCAACCGGGCACCGAACGTTGCCGGACCGGTGCGGCTCAACGACGTGTTCGCGGGCCAGGTTGTGCTTATCGGCCTCAGCCAGTTGCTGTTTGGCGCCCACGACCCCGACGGCGACCCGCTGACGATCATGAGCATGAGTGCCAGCGGAGTCGCCCTGGTGCGCAGCACCGACGGCTGGACCGTCAGTACCCAGCCGGGCATGCTTGGGGGCGTCACGCTGACCTATGCCATCAGCGATGGCGAAGCCGCCATATGGCAGACTGCCCATTTCGACATCGTTCGCAACACGCAGACCCTGACCGAGGACGACGACCTGCATGTCGGAACGCCCTTTGACGACGATATCGATGCGCTCGGCGGCGATGACATCGTCGATGCACGGGGCGGCAACGATCTGGTTGTCGGCGGCGATGGCGACGATCACATCAATGGTGGTGACGGCGATGATCACCTGTTCGGCGGGGCCGGCGACGACGTGATCTTTGGCGGCCGTGGCGACGACATCATCCATGGTGGCGATGGCGACGACCGTCTGTTCGGCGATGAGGGCAATGACACCATCCATGGCGAGGCGGGTGACGACGTTCTGTTCGGCGGCGATGGCGACGACCTGCTGCTGGGCGGCGATGGCGACGATGAACTCGACGGTGGCGCAGGCAACGATGTGCTGCTGGGAGACGCCGGCAATGACTATATCCAGGGCGGCGCGGGCGATGACGCGCTGATTGGCGGCGCCGGCAATGACACCTTGATGGGTGGCCAGGGCAATGACGTGCTCACCGGCGGGGATGGCTGCGACGTTATCGAGGGCGGGGAAGGCGATGACCGGATCGCCGGCGATGCCGGAAACGACCGCATCGATGGCGGCGCCGGCGACGATCTGCTGGACCTGTCGGCCGCCTGCGACGATCTCATAGTGGATTTCACCGGCGGAGAGAGTTTCAGCCAGGAGTTCGGCAACGACAGCTTTACCGGCATCGAGCGCGTGTTTGGCGGGGCCGGCGACGACATCTTCCTTATCGGTGCCAATGCCACGGTCACCATGGGTGGTCGCGGCCGGGACACCTTCATCTTCGAGATGACGGACGAAGACCCATCGCTCAGCGAAGATGTCATGCATGACATCCTGGACTTCGTCGTGGGCGACCGCATCCGTGTCCTCGACTACGAGGTCGATCGCGAGGCCAGGAAGCTGGAAAAGGACCTGTTCAAGTCGGTCTACCAGGACGACGACGATGACGACTGGCTGCGATCCGACCTGCCGATCATCGTGCGCCACGAGCGCAGCGACGGCGTCGATCGCACCACGATCATGGCCGATGTGGACCATGACGATGTCTACGAAATCACCATCAACATTCACGGCATTCACCTGCCGGTCTCTTTTGAACCCGTCACTGCCTAGGGCAGTGCTGCAGTGGAGCTGATATGACCATGGATATTGCGGCCCCTTATGGACAGGCGATACCGGCTTTCCAGCCTCGGAAGGGCCATGATGACCCCTTCTCGATGCGCGGACGTGTGGTGTGGGGTGCCCTGTTCGGCCTTCTCCTGATCGGTGGCCTCGGCGGATGGGCGGCTACTGCCAAGCTGTCCGGGGCCGTCATCGGCGTGGGTACAGTGCTGGTGGATGAGGACCTCAAGGTCGTCCAGCACATCGATGGTGGCGTGCTGCGTGAAATCGCCGTCAAGGAAGGGGATGTCGTGGCCGCCGGCCAGGTGCTGTTGCGGCTCGATGATGTGCAGATCCGCGCGGAGCGCTCGATCATCATGGGGCAACTCATGGAGCTGACGGCGCGGCAGGCCCGGCTCATCGCGGAACGTGACGGCGCGGCGTCGCTCGTCTTTCCTGACGGCTTCTTGGATCAGCACCCGGATGCGCCGCTGATCGCAGGCGGTGAGGAGCAGCTTTTCGAGGGGAACCTGCGCAATGTGCAGTCCCAGAAGGAGCAGTTGCTGCTCCAGGTGGGCCAGCTGCGCCAGGAGATCAACGGACTGCAGTTCCAGCACACCGCAGTTCTCGCCGAACTCGTTCTGGTGCTCGACGAGCGTGACCGGATGCGATCGCTGGCCCAAGACCGACTGGTCGAGGCCTCACGCGTCAGCACCATCGAGCGGGACGTGGCTCGCATGCAGGGCCAGCAGGGGGAGATTGAAGCCAACCTGGCGCGCGCGGAGTCGCGGATTAGCGAGATCGAGCTGCAGATACTGGAACTGGATGGCACCGTGCGTACGGAGGCATTGCGCGAGCTGCGCAATGTCGAAGCACAGATTTCCGAGCTGGGCGAGCGCCTGGGTGCGGTCGTGGAGCGATTTGCCCGCACGGAGATTCGCTCTCCCGTCAGTGGGACCATCAACGAGCTGAACGTCACGACGCTCGGCGGGGTCATCTCTCCGGCGGAACGCCTGATGACAATCGTGCCGACCGATGCCGATCTTTCGATCGAATTCCGGGTGGCCATCAGCGATATCGACCAGATTGCGGTTGGGCACGAAGCCACCCTGCGGTTCAGCGCCTTCAACCAGCGCCTGACGCCGGAAATGGAAGGGGTCATCACCCGGGTTTCGGCGGCAGCCCAGCACGACGCCCAGAGCGGAGAGAGCTATTACCTTGCCCAGGTGATGGCGAATGGGGATACCGACAGCCTGGGCGTCCGCGGACTGGTGCCCGGCATGCCGGTCGAGGTCTTCGTGCAGACCGAGGAGCAGGTGGCGCTGGCCTATTTCATGAAGCCCTTCACCGACCAGGTCACCCGCGCCTTCCGGGAGGAATGAGAGGGAATCGGTAGACGCGAAGCGTTTCGGCATCGAGACGACACTGCAAGGGATGTCCAGGGGCCCAGTGACCGCTGCCCTCCAGGCGGCCGTTCAGGCCGTCCCGTTACCACTTTGCCAGTCAGATCGACCTGGCTCGGTCCATTAGCAGAGCATTCCACTGCCGCGCGGCGCCTTAGTGGGGTTTTCCATGAAAGGTTTGAACTTTGGCGCGCCATACGTCGCAAGCTGGGCCGCTTCAATCTAGAATCGTCCATCACTGTCAGGAGTTTACGTAATGCGTTTCGCACCGCTTCTCGCCGCTGCCGCCATGGTTGTCGCAGCCCCTGTCGTTGCCGTTGCGCAGGACATCACGCCGCTGGTAACCGCCGAGTGGCTCAAGGCACATGCCGGTGACGAGAACCTCAAGATCATCGATATCCGCGACGAAATCGAGGGCACCGACCTGGGCGAGCTGCCCTATATCGCCAATGCGGCGGTGGCGCCCTATGCCTCGGCTGGATGGCGCGTCGAGGTGGAAGGCGTTCCGGCACAGATCCCCGCGCCCGAGCAGATCGCCGAGCTGATCGGTGGCCTCGGTATCGATGGCGACGATCATGTTGTGATCGTTCCCTGGGGCACCGATTCCTCCGAATTCGGCGGCGCCACCCGCGTCTATTGGACCTTCAAGTATCTCGGCCATGACGCCGTCTCCATCCTCGACGGCGGCTGGCGCCAGTATGATGCCCTGGGCGGCGAGCGCGTCGCGACGCCACCCACGCCGGTGGCAGCCGAGTTCCCGGTGACGCTGCGTCCCGAACTGCGCGCCACCACGGCCGATGTCGAGGCCGCGCTGACGGCCGGCGTCGCGCTGGTCGATGGCCGTCCCGAAGAGCAGTATCTGGGCCAGTCCAAGAGCCCCGTCGTGCGCATCGAGGGCACCATTCCGGGCGCCGTCAACCTGCCCCATTCCAAGCTCTACAGCGGCGAATATGCCAGCTTCGCGCAGCCCGAGACCGTGTCGGCCCTGACCGAGGCGCTGGGCATTGCGGCAGATGAAAAGAACATCGTGTTCTGCAATACCGGTCACTGGGCATCGATCGCCTGGTTTGCCCTCTATGAGGTCGGTGGCAACAAGAACACCACCATGTATGACGGCTCGATGGCCGAATGGACGGCCGATCCTGCCCGCCCGGTCCAGTAAGCCGACCCCACGAATCCTTTGATACAGCTCCGGCTCTCGCGTTAACTGGCGCGACAGCCGGAGTTTTTCCCATTTGAGCCGCAGCGATCCATGACCGATATTTCCACTGCCGCCCCACCCACCTATCTGCCGCCGGCCATTGCCGACCGGGCGCCCCTGGTGGTGACTGCCGCCTTCCTGGTGCTGGGCTTTTTCGCCATCACCTGGCTGGTCGACCTGCGCCAGGGCGGGCTGTTCCTGATCGGCGGCGCGCTGGGCGCCACGCTCTATCACGGCTCGTTCGGCTTCACCGGCGGCTGGAAACGGATGGTGGTGGACAAGCGCGGCCGCGGCATGCGGGCGCAGATGCTGACCATCGGCATCGCCGCGCTGGCGATGATCCCGTTGGTGGCCGCCGGCACGATCGGCGGGCAGTCCATGGTGGCGGCAGCCGGCCCGGTGGGCGTCTCGGTGCTGCTGGGCGCCGCCATGTTCGGGCTGGGCATGCAACTGGGCGGCGGCTGCGGCTCGGGCACGCTCTTCACCGTCGGTGGCGGCTCGGCCCGGATGCTGGTGACTCTGGCCTTTTTCATCATCGGCGCGCTGGTCGGCACGGCGCACCTGCCGTTCTGGCTGCTGCAGCCCAATATCGGCATCATCAGCATCGGCGCCGAACTGGGCGTGGGCTTTGCCATTGCGGTGACCATTGCCGGGCTGGCGCTGGTGGCGCTGGTGACGGCACTGATCGAAAAGCGCGTGCATGGCAATATCGAGCCCGAACCGGCGCCGGCGCGGCCGGGCTGGAGCTGGATCCTGCGCGGACCCTGGCCGCTGGTCGGGGCCGGGCTCATACTGGCTCTGCTCAATGTCGCCACACTCCTGCTGGCCGGGCACCCGTGGTCGATCACCTATGGTTTCGGGCTATGGGGCGCCAAGATCGCCCAGGCGGTCGGCATCGACGTCGCCAGCTGGGAATTCTGGACCTGGCCGGCCCAGGCCCAGGCGCTCAATTCGAGCGTCCTGGCCGATACGGTATCGGTCATGGATTTCGGCCTCGTGCTGGGTGCCGCGCTGGCCGCGGCGGTGGCTGGAAAATTCGCGCCCAAGGCCAAGCTGCCGCTCGGCTCGCTGCTGGCGGCGGCGGTCGGCGGGCTGCTCATGGGCTATGGCGCGCGGCTGTCCTTCGGCTGCAATATCGGCGCGCTGTTTTCGGGCATTGCCACGGGGAGCCTGCATGGCTGGCTGTGGTTTGCGGCGGCCTTTGTCGGCTCGTTCGGCGGCGTCGCGCTGCGCCCGCTCTTCGGTCTGGACGGGTTCAAGAAATGAGCCAGCGCAACACGCTCCTGTTCGGCGCGGCTCTGGCGGTGACCACCGCCGCCATCGCCTATGATACCGTGACCAATCCGGTGCCGCCACGGCCCGCCGCCCAGACCCAGGCTGCGGCAGGGGGTGGGGCCCCCTGCGCAGCCGGTGCCCCGTGTGCGGCCGGCGCGCCCTGCGCCGCCGGAGCGCCAACCCTGGCAGCCCCACCGCCGCCACCCGCTGCCGCGCCCTGCGCGGCTAGCGCACCGCAACTGGCGGCGCCACCGCCGCCTCCGGCGCAGCCGCCAGCGGCGTCAGGGCTGCGCGCCCCGCCACCACCTCCGGCCCAGCCGCCGGCAGTCGAGACCGCAGCTCCCGCGCTGCGGGCCCCGCCACCGCCGCCGGCCAGCAAGCCTGCGGGTCAGGAAGCGCCCGAGCTGGTGGTCGACAACTGATGCGCGATGAGGCCAGGGACCGGGCGCTGGCGGAAAAAGCCTTCTGCGAGGCGGTGCTGGCCAAGGGCGGGTTGACGGTGCTCAGCGAGACGCTGCGGGGCGCCGAGACGATCGACGCCTGGGCGCATTATCCGCCCGGCGACGTGTTCGATCCGGCCAGCAATGCGCAATGGTACTATCACTGCCACCCGGCCGGGGATGGCAGCGCCGAGCACGGTCATTTCCACTGCTTCCTGCGCCCGCAGGGTCCCGCGGGGCCGATCCATCACCTGGCCGCGCTCGGCGTCGACGCCACCGGGCGACTGCTGCGGATCTTTACCGTCAATCAATGGGTGGTCGGCGACGACTGGGCCGATGCCGAGACGACGATCGCCGCGCTGGCCCGCTTCGACATGCAGATGCCGCAGCCATCCTACCTGGTCAATCGCTGGCTGACCGCGGTGCTCGTCGCCCATGAAGCCGAGATTGCCGAACTGATCCGCGAACGCGATCGTGTCCTGGCTGCCCACACCCCACCGGCGGGAGTGTCAACAGGCGAGGATCGAGCGATCGAGGTGACGTCGGAGCTGCGCCTCGCCTAGCCAAGATGAGAGGGGATGGATCCGCGCCGGAACGAGACGTCGCGGCGCTTGGCTCCTTCCTTGTCGGCTCATTTTTCCAACCAGCCGGCCTCCTTTCCTTGAAGCATCGCAAGGAAGATGTGCAACGTCAGCGCGCCGGAGCCGTTGGACAGGCATCATGGAAAGGTATTGCGATGACTGACGACAATGCAAAAGCGCCAGGCCTGCAGGATGTCGAAGCCGGCAGCGATGCCGACGCTAATCCGGGGCCGCCAAAAGATCCCAATAAAACCACGCCTGCTCCGCTCGAAACCGACGATGGTGAACAGGCCGACGACAACATCGATGACAACGGAAACAAATCTGGCGGTGGCAAGATGGACCAGCCGACGTAGCGAAGCCTGACGAAAGACGCTTCGAAGCTGGACGCAGCTCCCGGCAGCATCAGACTCCCGCAACCAAAGGCCCAGTGAACCCAGCCGGTTCACTGGGCCTGCCCTTTTGGGCGATGGCCCTTTTCCTGACAGCACGGCTCTGACACTATCGCGGGCACGACAGGGAGGACTGTCCGGCCAGTGAAGAGTCTTGTGATCAAGCGCGTGCACCTTGCCGCGGCGGGTATTCTCGCCGTTGCGGGCCTGCTGTCGGTTGCCGTCTGGTGGGCGGCGCTGGAGGGTGGCAAGGCCCGCGTTGCTGCGCAGCTGCAGGACCGGCTGACCATTACGCTGCGCTCGGTGGAGAGCGAGGTCGAGCGCTTCCGTTATCTGGCCGGGGTGGTCGGCGAAGACGCCCGTATCGCCGCGATGCTGACGGGGTCTGAGGCCGAGACCGAGCGGCGCACGAACCTCTATCTGCAATCGGTGCGCGAACGCTCGGGCGCCGACGAGGTCTACCTGCTCGACCTGTCGGGCACGACGCTGGCGGCGAGCAACTGGGACGAGCCGGGCAGCTTTGTCGGCATCAACTACAGCTTCAGGCCCTATTTCAGCGATGCCATCGCAAGTGGCGAGGGGCGCTATTACGCGGTGGGCGTGACCACGGGCAAGCCGGGCTATTTCCTCTCGGCACTTGTCGAGGGCAGTGCCGGGCCGCTTGGCGTGGTGGTGGTGAAGGTGGATATGTCGCCGCTCGAGGCGGCATGGATGCAGACCGCCGAATTGACGGGCCTGGCCGACCAGGCGGGCATCATCTTTCTCACCGGCCGCCCGGACTGGAAATACCGGCCGCTGCGCGCGCTGTCGCCCGAGGGGGCGGCGGCCATCATTGCCGAGCGGCGCTACGACAATATCGATGTCACCCAGCTCGACCCGCTGGTGCCGGCCGATACGCCGGCCATCGAGACGGCGGAGGGCCAGGTGGTGCTGGGCAACGCCGCGGTGGAGCCGGATGGCTGGCAATTGTTCACCGGCCTGCCGATGCAGCCGGTGCATGACGAGGCGCGGCTGGTGGCGGGGCTGGCGGCGATGGCGTTCCTGCTGGCTTCGGCAGTTACCCTGTTTTTCTGGCAGCGCCGGCAGATCGTGCGGCTCAAGCTTGAGCAGAACGCAGTGCTGGAGCGGCGCGTGGCCGAGCGCACCGAGGCGCTGGCACGCGAGATCGATGAACACAAGCGAACCGAGGTGGAGTTGCGCCATACCCATGACAGCCTCATCCATGCCGCCAAGCTGGCGGCGTTGGGGCGCATGTCCGCAGCCATCGTGCATGAGGTCAGCCAGCCGCTATCGGCGCTGGACAATACGCTCGCCGCGGCCGGCATGCATGCCGAGCGCGACGCCAAGGCGCAGGTGAGCAAGAGCCTGGCCTCGGCGCGCGACCTGCTGCGCCGCATGCAGCGCACGGTCAAGCATCTCAAGACGTTTTCATCGCGCCAGGATGCCAGTGCGCCCGAGCCGATCGATATCGCCTCGGTGGTCGAGGCGGCGCTGGAGATCGTCGATCCGCGCGCCCGTGAATCTGCCGTGGTGGTGAGCAATGAGGTGCCGGCCGGACTGCCCATGGTGTCGGGCAGCCAGCTGCGGCTCGAGCAGGTGCTGATCAACCTGCTGCTCAACGCCATCGACGCCACCGCCGCAGCCGGCAACAGCGAAATCAGCCTGCGCGCTGCCCAGGTTGCCGACCGCATCGAGCTGCGCATTGCCGATACGGGCGGCGGCATTCCCGATGACATCATGCGGCGCATGTTCGAGCCGTTCTTCACCACCAAGACGACCGGGGAGGGGCTGGGCCTGGGCCTGTCGATCAGCCGCACCATTCTCGAAGAATTCGGTGGCGGCGTCAGCTTTGCGCCGGGCGCGGGGGGCGGGACGGTGACGCTGGTGCAATTGCCGCTGCACGTGGCCGGCCGGATGCGGGTGTCGGCGTGACAAGGGGCCGGATCGCCTTCATCGATGATGAGAAACAGCTCTGCGAGGCCGCCGAGGACTGGCTCAGTGTGTCCGGCTTCACCGTGGCGACCTATCAAAATCCGGCACAGGCCATGCGCGAGATCGATCCGCACGCGTTTGACTGCGTGGTGTCGGACCTGCGCATGCCGGGCGCGAGCGGCTTTGACGTGCTGACCCATTTCCGGGCCGCCGACCGCGACCTGCCGGTCATCCTGCTGACCGGGCATGGCGACGTGCCAGTGGCTGTCCGGGCGATCCAGACCGGGGCCTATGATTTCATCGAGAAGCCCTATGATGCCGACATGCTGGTGACGGTGCTCGACCGGGCGGTGGAGCGCCGCCGGCTCAGGATCGAGATCGACCGGCTGCATGACGGGGCCGGGGCGCCGAGCATCGAGGACCGGCTGATCGGCATATCGCCGGCCATTGTTGCCCTGCGCAGCTCGGTGGCCCAGCTGGCCAGCATCAATGTCGATATCCTCATCACCGGGCAGACCGGCACGGGCAAGGAGGTGCTGGCGCGCGCGCTGCACGAATTCGGCGCCCGGTCGGCGGGCAATTTCGTTGCCATCAACTGCGCGGCGGTGCCGGAGTCGATCTTCGAGAGCGAGATTTTCGGGCACGAGAAAGGCGCGTTCAGCGGCGCCGTGGCCGAGCGGGCGGGCAAATTCGAATATGGCCAGGGCGGCACGGTGTTTCTCGACGAGATCGAGTCCATGCCGCTGGCGCTGCAGGCCAAGGTGTTGCGGGCCATCCAGGAGCGCACGGTGGTGCGGCTGGGGTCCAATCGCGAGCGGCCGATCGATGTGCGTTTCATTGCCGCCACCAAGACCGACCTGCGGCGCGAAAGCGAGGCGGGCCGGTTCCGTTCCGACCTCTACTACCGCCTTGCCACGGTGGAGCTGGCCCTTCCGCCGCTGGCCGAGCGGCGGGAGGATATTCCGCTGCTCTATGGGGTGTTCGCCCGGGCGGCGGCCGAACGGTTCGGCATGGCGCTGCCCCAGGACATGGACCTGACAGGCCTCGGCGATCAGCCCTGGCCGGGCAATGTGCGCGAGCTCAAATCCGCAGCGGAACGCGCCGTGCTCGGCCTCGCCAGCCCGGCATCGCCCCGGAGGTCTCGCGGACCGGCGGGGACGCTGCCGGATCGTGTGGCGCGGTTTGAGGCGGAGGCGATCGCGCAGACCCTGCGCATGACCAATGGCTCGACGGCAGAGGCGGCCGAGCAGCTCGGCCTGCCGCGCCGCACGCTCAACGAGAAGATCGCGCGCTATGGCCTGCGGGGCGCCGACAGCGAGGCGGTGGAGGGCTGAGCGCTGGCGGAAATCCGCCAGGATCGCCTTGCACTGGCGGATTTCCGCCAGGTTTTCCCGGGTGGGACTTACCAGTGGACAGCATTGCCGGGGACGAGCCGGACAAACCTGCGCTGGCACGGCGCTTGCAAAGCTGCTGGCGTGCTGTCGTGGAGAAGGCGACAGCGCAACCATAATCATGCCAGGGAGGAAATCTGCATGACCATTCGTACCGCAAGCAAGCTTGCCGGTGTTGCCGTTGCCATTGCTGCGCTCAGCGCGCCAGCCGCGACGGGCCAGGAATTCATCAACATCCTGACCGGCGGAACCTCGGGTGTCTATTACCCGCTCGGCGTCGCGCTTTCGGAAATCTACGCCGAGGAAATCGACGGTGCACGCACCCAGGTGCAGGCAACCAAGGCCTCGGTGGAAAATCTCAACCTGCTGCAGCAGGGCAAGGGCGAACTGGCCTTTGCGCTGGGCGACTCGGTGAAGGCCGGCTGGGACGGGGTCGAGGAGGCGGGCTTCCCGCAGCCGCTGACCGAGTTGCGCGCCATTGCCGCGATCTATCCGAACTATGTGCAGATCGTCGCCACCGCCGAATCCGGCATCGAGACGCTGGAAGACCTCAAGGGCAAGTCGATCTCGGTCGGCGCGCCGGCATCGGGCACCGAACTCAATGCCCGCGCCATCTTTGCCGCGGCCGGGATGAGCTACGAGGATCTGGGCAAGGTCGAATTCCTGCCCTATGCGGAATCCGCCGAGCTCATCAAGAACCGCCAGCTCGACGCCACCCTGCAGTCGTCCGGCCTGGGCGTGGCCTTCATCAAGGATCTGGGCGCCACGATGGATATCAACATCGTCTCGGTGCCCACGAGCGTGGTCGAAACGGTGGGTGCGCCCTATGTGCCATCCTTCATTCCCGCCGGCACCTATGATGGCCAGGACGAGGATGTGACCACGGCGGCCATCGGCAATATCCTGGTGACCCATGCCGGGGTGAGCGATGAAACCGCCTACCAGATGACCAAGCTGATGTTCGAAAATCTCGAGCGCCTCAAGGCGTCCCATTCGGCAGCGGCTGGCATCAATCCGGAAGCGGCCGTATTGGGCCTGACCATCCCGCTGCATCCGGGCGCGGAGCGCTACTATCGCGAGGCCGGCCTGCTCTAGGTCGTCCGGTCCGGGGCGGGACACCACTCCGGACCGCTTCTGCCGGATTCTGGGAGGAAATCCATGACTACCATCACTGCGGCGCCCAGCGCCGAAGAGGCCGTTGAAGGCCTGCCCCCCGGCTTTGGCGCGGGCATTATGGGCCGCGTCGCCTTCGGGATCGCCATCGCCTTTGCCCTGTTCCAGCTGTGGAGCGCCGCCTATGGCACGCTGCCCAGCCAGGTGGTGCGGGCCATGCATGTGGCCTTCCTGCTGCTGCTGGGCTTCGGGCTGGTCGGCAACCTTGTCGCCAGGACCATGTGGGGCAAGGTGTTCTTCTGGGGCCTGGGCGTGCTGGGCTTTCTCACCGGCGTCTATAACTGGGTGTTCTACGCCGACCTGCTCAAGCGCAGCAGCTTCCTCACGCCATTCGACCTGACGGTAGGCACGGTGACGATCGTGCTGGTCTTCGAGGCGGCCCGCCGACTGATGGGCCTGCCGCTCGCCGTCATATCGGGTCTCTTCCTTGCCTACTGTTTTTTCGGGCAGTACATGCCCGGCCCCTTCGTGCATCGGGGCTATGACTTTGCCCAGATCGTCGAGCATTTCGGCTTTGGCACCGAGGGTATCTACGGCACGCCGGTCTATGTCTCCTCCGCCTATATCTTCATCTTCGTGGTCTTCGCCGCCTTCCTCGAACGGGCAGGCATGCTGACCCTGTTCAACGACTTTGCCCTGGGGCTGGTCGGGCATTGGCGCGGCGGTCCGGCCCAGGTCTGCACGGTCTCGTCCGCGCTGATGGGCACGATTTCGGGCTCGGGCGTCGCCAATGTGGTGGCCAGCGGCCAGTTCACCATTCCGCTGATGAAACGGTTCGGCTTCCGTTCGGAATTTGCCGGTGGCGTCGAGGCGACGTCATCGATGGGCGGGCAGATCATGCCACCGATTATGGGGGCGGTCGCCTTCATCATGGCCGAGACGCTGGACGTGCCCTATAGCGCCATCGTCATGGCCGCGATCATTCCGGCGGCGCTGTATTTCGCCACCTGCCTCTGGGTCGTGCATCTGGAATCGGGCAAGGCGGGGCTCAGCGGCATGAGCAAGGCCGAGCTGCCCAATCCCTGGCATGCCGTGCGCGATCACTGGCCGCTGGTGCTGCCGCTGGCAGCGCTGATCTACCTGCTGTTCGCCGGCTACACGCCGATCTTTGCCGGCACGATGGGGCTGGCGCTGGTTGTCGTGCTGATCCTGGGAACGCCGCTGGCGGCGGCCATCGGGCCGCGGGCATTCCGCTATGCCTTCTGGATCGCGCTGGGACTGGCTTCAGCCGCCTTCCTGCAGTTCGGCGTCAACCTGCTGATGCTGGTGATCGGCGCGCTGGTGGCAGCCTGCATCTTCGTCAAGGGAGGCATGCAGACGCTGGTCATCGTCCGTGATTCCCTCGCCGAGGGAGCGCGCAATGCGCTGCCCGTGGGTATTGCCTGCGCGGTGGTCGGTATCGTCATCGGCACGCTGACGCTGACCGGCATTGCCTCCACCTTTATCGGGGCGATCATCCAGATCGGCGAGAACAACCTGTTCCTCTCGCTCGTGCTGACCATGCTGACCTGCCTCGTCCTGGGCATGGGCATTCCCACCATCCCCAACTACATCATTACCTCGTCGCTGGCCGGTCCGGCTTTGCTGGAGCTGGGCGTGCCGCTGCTGGTCAGCCACATGTTCGTCTTCTATTTCGGGATCATGGCCGACCTGACCCCGCCGGTGGCTTTGGCCTGTTTCGCGGCCGCCCCCATGGCCAAGACGTCGGGGCTCAAGATCTCGCTGCAGGCCACCAAGCTGGCCGCTGCGGGCTTCATAGTGCCCTTCATGGCCGTCTATACGCCCTCCCTGATGCTGCAGGATGGCGGCGCCATCGCGGCCAGCTTCGGCTATCCGGTGGAGGTGGTCTATATCGTGCTCAAGACGAGCCTGGCCATCGGGCTGTGGGGCGTCGCGGTGGTGGGCTATCTCTTCGCGCCGGCCAATGTGCTCGAGCGCCTTGCCTGTTTCGGGGTCGGGGTGCTGCTGATGCTGGCGCTGCCATGGACGGATGAAGCGGGCTTCCTGCTGGCTGCCCTGCTGATCGGCCAGCACTGGTGGCGCGCGCGCCAGCCACGGCTGGACGCGGTGTCCTGATGCTGTGCATCGCCGCGGCAGGTCTGGTCACGGCGATGGCCACCACCAGCTTCACGCTGGGCTGGACGCATTCGGTCGAACAGACGCAGTGGGAAGAGCGCTGGCGCATCGAGAATGGCCGGCTCATCATCGTCTCGGCCAGTGTCGAGGGATCGGGCGCGGGGATCGCCATTCCCGAGGATGCGGTGTGGGCGGATGGGGTCTGGACCTATCGGCCCGCCCTGCCGCCACTGCGCAGTCTCAACCTGGCGGCCTCCGGGGCGACGGGCGCGGGCTGGAGCCTCTGCGGTGAGGACGGGACGTGCCGCGAGCTTGGCGGCGAGGCCGGCATGCCGGTTCGGCTGTGGGTGGCTCCGGTCTGCGAGGCCCCGGCGGAGTAAGGTCTTAGATCGCGCCGGGCGGGTCCTGCCGATGGTATGAGGCGGAGAACCAGGCGACCAGTTCGGCGGTGTTGCGCACGCCGATGCTGCGCATCATGCGCAGGCGGTGCGCCTCGATGGTCCGCTTGCTGAGGCCGATTTCGGCGGCTATGGCGGCATTGGTCTTGCCCTGCGCCACCAGGGTCAGGATTTGCCGCTGCCGCCCGGTCACCGTCGCCTCGGTCACCGGGCGGTTCATCGGCTCGAAGCAGTAGAGCGCTTCGGCAAAGGGGTCGACGCCATGGCGCGAGCGGCCATTGACCCGGCACCAGAAGCGGCGGCCGCCGGCACCCTCCATGATGCGCTCGTCATAATAGACCTGGCCGCCCGGCAGGTGGCTGCGCCACATCTGGCCGGTGCGCACGAAATCGGCGAGCGCGGGATAGAGGCGGGAGAAGCTCTGGTCGATCAGCTCCGCGCGCACGAAGCCGAACAGGGCGGCAAATTCCCCGTTGCAGTCGCGGATGATGCGATGGGTGGCAAACACCATGGGGACCGGAATGTCGGCCAGCGCGAAGCGCATGGCGGTGGCTTCCGTGCTTGGGGAGAGGGGTGTCGGCATAGCGTATAAATACGACTAACGGGCCGCTTCGGACAAGGCCTAACCTTGCCTGCAACGGGGTGCTGCGGGGAGCGGCATGGCCGATATCAAACAAGACAGGCGAGGAGGACGGGCTTTGCAAAAGGTCTATGCGGACGCAACGGCGGCCATGGCCGGCGTGCTGGCGGATGGAATGGTGATCATGTCGGGCGGCTTCGGCCTCTGCGGCATTCCCGAGGCGCTGATCGCGGCGATCAGGCAGTCGGGCGCCAAGGACCTGACGGTCATTTCCAACAATGCGGGCGTCGATGGCGTCGGTCTGGGCACGCTCTTGGAGACGCGGCAGATCCGCAAGATGATCTCGTCCTATGTGGGCGAGAACAAGCTCTTCGCCCAGCAGTTCCTGTCAGGTGAGCTGGAGCTGGAATTCACCCCGCAGGGCACGCTGGCCGAGCGCATCCGGGCCGGCGGCGCGGGCATTCCGGCGTTTTTCACCAAGGCGGGCGTGGGCACGATCATTGCCGATGGCAAGGAAGTGCGCAGCTTTGACGGCGAGGATTTTGTGATGGAGCGTGGGCTGGTGGCCGATGTCGCCATCGTCCATGCCTGGAAGGGCGATGCCGAAGGCAACCTCGTCTATCGAAAGACGGCGCGAAACTTCAATCCGATGATGGCGACGGCTGGCAAGGTGACTATTGCCGAGGTCGAGCACCTGGTCGAGGTGGGCGAGATCGAGCCCGACCAGATCCACACGCCAGGCATTTTCGTGTCGCGGCTGGTGCATGTGCCCAACCCGGTCAAGCATATCGAACAGCGCACGGTACGGCCCCGCGCCATGGCGGAGGTGAACTGATGGCCTGGACCCGCGAACAGATGGCGGAACGCGCGGCGCGCGAACTGCAGGACGGCTTTTACGTCAATCTCGGCATCGGCATTCCGACGCTGGTGGCCAATTACATTCCCACGGGCATCGACGTGCGGCTGCAGAGCGAGAATGGCATGCTGGGCATGGGGCCGTTTCCCTTTGAGGGCGAAGAGGATGCGGACCTGATCAATGCCGGCAAGCAGACCATTACCGAACTGCCGATGACCAGCTTCTTTTCCAGCGCCGACAGCTTCGGCATGATCCGGGGCGGGCATATCGATCTTTCGATCCTCGGCGCCATGCAGGTGGCCGAGAATGGGGATCTCGCCAACTGGATGATCCCGGGCAAGATGGTCAAGGGCATGGGCGGGGCGATGGATCTCGTCGCCGGCGTCAAGCGCGTCGTGGTGGTGATGGAGCATGAGGCCAAGGGCGAGCCCAAGCTGCTCAAGGCCTGCACCCTGCCACTGACCGGGCGGCGCGTCGCCGACATGGTGATCACCGATCTGGGTGTCTTCACGCTGGAGCGGCGGGGTGAACCCAGCATGGTGCTGATCGAATTGGCCGAGGGGGTGAGCGTGGACGAAATCACCGCAAAGACCGAGGCGCAATTCACAGTTGGACAGAACCTCAAGGTGCCGGCATGAGCGACATCGTCATTGTCGGGGCGGCGCGGACCGCGGTTGGGGCCTTCATGGGCGGTCTCTCGACTGTGCCCGGACACGAACTGGGTGCCACGGCGATCGCCGCGGCGCTGCAGCGCGCCGGGGTGGAGGCCGGCGAGGTCGATGAGGTGATCCTCGGGCAGGTGCTGACGGCGGGGGCGGGGCAGAACCCGGCCCGGCAGGCGGCGATGCGCGCTGGCGTGCCGCAGGGCGCCACCGCCTGGAGCCTCAACCAGGTCTGCGGCTCGGGCCTGCGCGCGGTCGCGCTCGGCATGCAGCAGATTGCGGCAGGTGATGCGCGGATCATCGTCGCGGGCGGGCAGGAATCGATGTCGCTGGCGCCGCATTGCCAGCACTTGCGGGCACCGGCAAAGATGGGGCCGGTCACGCTGGTCGATACCATGATGGTCGATGGGCTGATCGACGCCTTTGGCGGCTACCATATGGGGATCACGGCCGAGAATGTGGCCCGGCAGTTCGGCATCGACCGGCCGGCGCAGGACGGTTTTGCTCTGGCCTCGCAACAGAAGGCGGCCGCGGCGCAGCAAGGCGGGCGGTTCAAGGCCGAGATCGCGCCGGTGACGGTCAAGACGCGCAAGGGCGATGTGGTTGTCGATAGCGACGAATATATCCGCGCTGATACCAGTGCCGAGGCGCTGGCCAAGCTCCGCCCGGCCTTCGACAAGGAGGGGACGGTCACGGCCGGCAATGCCTCGGGGATCAATGACGGGGCGGCTGCCCTGGTGCTGATGCATGCCGACGAGGCGGCGCGGCGCGGGCTGGCGCCACTGGCGCGCATTGCCGGCTGGGCGACGGCGGGCGTCGATCCTGCAGTGATGGGCACGGGGCCGATTCCGGCCTCGACCAGGGCGCTGGCCAAGGCGGGCTGGAGCGTTGCCGATCTCGACCTGATCGAGGCCAATGAGGCTTTTGCCGCGCAGGCCTGCGCGGTCAACCAGGCGATGGGCTGGGATCCCGACAAGGTCAATGTCAATGGCGGCGCCATTGCCATTGGCCATCCGATCGGGGCCTCGGGCGCGCGGGTGCTGGTAACGCTGCTGCATGAACTGGCGCGGCGTGGTGGCAACAAGGGGCTGGCGACGCTGTGCATCGGCGGGGGCATGGGCGTTGCGCTCTGCGTCGAGCGGGTGTGATGCCGTTGCCCCGGCCATGAGCGGGGACTAGACTCGCCCATCCGAGCAAGGGAAACGAGACCGGCCATGGCGCCCATACCGACAACCGAACGCTGGCCGGCGGCCAATGGGCTGGCCAGCATCGAAGAGGCGGTGGGTGCCTTCAGCCTGCTGCGGGATTTCTTCGAAGGCGCCATCATCGTCGATGCGCAGACGCGCATCACCTGGATGGACAAGCGCTATCGCGAACTGCTCAAGCTGGCGCCCGATTTCGATCCGATCGGCCTGCCGGTGGAAGACATCCTGCCCCATTCGCTGCTGCGCCGCGTGGTGGAGACCGGGCGGCCGATCCTGCTCGACATCATGAACTTCGACGACCGCCAGTTCGTCGTCTGCCGCATTCCGCTCAAGGATGAAGCGGGGGCGGTGGAAGGGGCGATCGGCTTCGTCTTCTATGACAATGTCGATTATCTGGCGCCGATCCTCGACAAGTTCGAGGCGCTGCAGAAGCAGCTCACCAGGGCACAGGCGGCGCTGACGCGGGAGCGGCAGACCAAATATTCGCTGTCGAGCTTTGTCGGCCAGAGCGAGGCGGTCAAGGAACTCAAGGCCATGGTTCGGCGCTTCGCCCTCAGAGATGGGGCGGCGCTCATCCTGGGGGAGACCGGCACCGGCAAGGAACTGCTGGCCCATGCCATCCACCAGCAGTCGGACCGGGCCGACGGACCCTTTGTGGCCGTCAACATGGCAGCCGTGCCCGAGGCCCTGCTGGAGGCCGAGTTCTTCGGCGTGTCGCCCGGCGCCTATACCGGCGCCGACAAGAAGGCGCGGCAGGGCAAGTTCGAACTGGCGCATGGCGGCACGCTGTTTCTCGACGAAATCGGCGACATGCCGCTGGGCATCCAGGCCAAGTTCCTGCGCGTGCTGCAGGAGGGCGAGATCGAGGCGCTGGGCTCCAATACGGTCAAGAAGATCGACGTGCGCATCATCGCCGCGACCTCGCAGGACCTCGAAGCCAAGATTGCCGACAAGAGCTTTCGCGCCGACCTCTATTATCGCGTCGCGGTATTGACCGTGCATGTGCCGCCGCTGCGGGAGCGCCGCGAGGATATGGCGCTGCTCTGCGAGACCCTGCTGGAGCAGACCATGCGGGCAGGAGACCAGCGCGGTTGGGAGATCACGCCCGAGGCGGTGGCCCTGCTGCAGGCCCATGCCTGGCCGGGCAATGTGCGTGAATTGCGCAATGTGCTGGAGCGGGCTGCCGCCCTGGCGCCGAGTGAAGTCATGGATGCCGGGGTCATCAGCCGGGCGCTGCCGCCGGGCGTGGCGCGGTCGGGCACGCCGCGGCAGGGGCTGGCCAATGCCGTGGCGGATACCGAGCGACAGGCAATCCTTGATGCGCTCGAGGCCACCGGCGGCCAGAAATCGGCCGCCGCCCTGCGGCTCGGCGTGTCGCGCTCGCAATTCTACGAAAAGCTCAAGCGCCACAATATCACCCTCTGATCTGTCCGGACTTCCGGACAGTGTCGTGTCCGCCGTACATGTCCTGCCGTCTGCTCTGCCGGAAAACGCCCGGATTGCGGGCATTCCGCGCTTGGCACGGAACTTGATAGGTAGCTGGCAAAAGACCGGGCCCATTGAAGGCCCGCTACAGGGTGGAGCATGACGACAAAGCGCGTGGCACTGGTCACAGGCTCGACGAGCGGCATTGGCCTCTCGATCGCCAGCAAGTTTGCGGCGATGGGGTATGACGTGGCGATCAACAGCTTCGAGGCGGAAGCCGAGGTCGTGGACGCATTGCGTTCGGTGGCCGGCAATGGCGCCAATGTGCGCTACTTCCAGTCCGACCTGGCCGCCAATGGCGGTGGTTATGACCTGGTCGGCGAGGTGGTCTCCGCCTTCGGACAGCTCGATGTGCTGGTCAACAATGCCGGCGTGCAGAAGGTGGCGCCGATCGAGGACCTGCCGCCCGCCGATTGGGATCGCATCGTCGCGGTGAGCCTCGATTCAGCGTTTCACACCATCCGCGCCGCGCTGCCGGGCATGACCGGCCGCGGCTGGGGCCGCATCATCAATATCGCCTCGGCGCATGGCCTGCGTGCCTCCCCGTTCAAGTCGGCCTATGTGGCAACCAAGCATGCCGTGGTCGGGTTGACCAAGGCGGTGGCGCTCGAAACGGCGGAGAAGGGCATTACCGTCAATGCCATCTGCCCGGGCTATGTCTGGACGCCGCTGGTCGCCGCCCAGGTGGCCGACCAGGCGCGGGTGCATGCCATGAGCGAGGAGCAGGTGATGCGCGAGGTGATCCTGGCGCCGCAGCCGACGCGGCAATTCGTGCAGCCCGAGGAAATCGCCGAACTGGCCGCCTATCTCTGCGGCGACCTGGCCCGCTCGATCACCGGCTCGGCCATTTCCATAGATGGCGGATGGACAGCCCGATGAGCGCAGCCATGACACAACAGAATGCACCGAAAGCCGACGTGATCCTCTCCGCGCGCGGCCTGACCAAACGCTTTGCCGGCTTCGTTGCGGTCAACGATGTCGATCTCGATGTGCAGCGTGGCTCGATCCATGCGCTGATCGGGCCCAATGGCGCGGGCAAGACCACCTGTTTCAACCTGCTCACGAAATTCCTGCAGCCCAGCGCAGGCACCATTACGCTGAATGGCCGGGACATTACCCGCATGCCCTCCGCCGATATTGCGCGGCTGGGCCTTGTGCGCTCGTTCCAGATTTCGGCGGTGTTTCCCAAGCTTAGCGTGCTGGAAAATGTGCGCATCGCGCTGCAGCGGCGGCGCGGCGACAGCTTCGACTTCTGGCGCTCCCAGAAGGTGCTGCATGAACTCTATGCCGAGGCGATGGAGCGCGTCGACGAGGTGGGGCTGTCGAGCTTTACCCATGAGACGGCGGGCGAATTGAGCTATGGCCGCAAGCGGGCGCTGGAGATCGCGACCACGCTGGCGCTGGAGCCGGAAATGCTGCTGCTGGACGAGCCGATGGCCGGCATGGCGCAGGAAGACGTGGCGCGCATTTCGGCGCTGATCCGCAAGATTGCGGCCAATCGCACCATCCTGATGGTGGAGCACAATCTTTCGGTCGTGGCCGACCTTTCCGACCGCATCACCGTGCTGGCCCGGGGGCAGGTGCTGGCCGAGGGGCCCTATGAGGCGGTCTCGAAGGACCCGCGCGTCATCGACGCCTATATCGGAGCGGGCCATGAGTGAGGCACTGGCGATGACCGACGCGATCACCGACAGCCTGCTCGCCGTGCGCGACCTCAACGGCTGGTACGACGAGAGCCATGTGCTGCATGGCATCAATTTCGATGTGCGTCCCGGCGAAGTGGTGACCCTGCTCGGCCGCAATGGCGCGGGCAAGACCACGACGCTGCGCGCCATCATGGGCATTCTGGGCAAGCGGCAGGGCTCGGTGCGCTTTGAGGGCCGCGAGCTGATTGGCCTTGATCCGCGCCATATCGCCAAGGCCGGCATCGCCTTCTGTCCGGAAGAACGCGGCATTTTCTCGAGCCTCTCGGTCGACGAGAACCTCATGCTGCCGCCGCAGGTCAAGCCGGGCGGGCTGACGCGCGAGGCGGTGCTCGAGATGTTCCCCAATCTGCGCGAGCGGCTCGGTAGCCAGGGCACCAAGCTGTCGGGGGGCGAGCAGCAGATGCTGGCCATCGCCCGCATCCTGCGCACCGGCGCCAAATTCCTGCTGCTGGATGAACCCACCGAGGGTCTGGCCCCGGTGATCGTGCAGCAGATCGGCCGCACGCTGAGCCAGCTCAAGAGCCGGGGCTTCACCATCGTGCTGGTCGAACAGAACTTCCGCTTCGCGGCCTCGGTCGCGGACCGGCACTACGTGGTCGAACAGGGGCGGGTGATCGACACCATCCCCAATGAAGACCTCGCCGCCAACATGAACAAGCTGCACGCCTATCTGGGCGTCTAGCACCAAGCCGAAAATCGGCACCACTCGGAGGAGACGCAATAATGAACTTCAAGACCCTCATCCTGGCCACGGCCACCAGCCTGTTGCTGGCGGGCACGGCCATGGCCCAGACCGCCGTCAAGATCGGCGTGCTCAACGACCGCTCCGGCGTCTATGCCGACCTGTCGGGCGAAGGCTCGGTGATCGCAGCCCGCATGGCCGTCGAGGATTTCGACGCTGCCGGCAAGGGCATCACCGTCGAGATCGTTTCGGCCGACCACCAGAACAAGCCTGACGTCGCCTCCAACATTGCCCGCCAGTGGTATGACCAGGACGGCGTCGACCTGATCGTGGACGTGCCGACCTCGTCGGCGGCCTTTGCGGTCAACGAGATCACCCGCGAGAAGAACAAGATCTTCATGAATTCGGGTGCCGGCTCGGCCGACCTGACCGGCGCGCAGTGCTCGCCCAATACCGTCCACTGGACCTATGACACCTGGGCACTCGCCAAGGGCACCGGCACCGCCATGGTGGAGCAGGGCAATGACAAGTGGTTCTTCATCACCGCCGACTATGCCTTCGGCCATGCGCTTGAGCGTGACACCATGGCCATTGTCGAGGCTTCGGGTGGCGAAGTGGTGGGCACCGTCCGCCATCCGTTCCCCGGCACCGACTTCTCTTCCTACCTGCTGCAGGCCCAGGCTTCGGGCGCCCAGGTGATCGGCCTCGCCAATGCCGGTGGCGACACCGTCAACACCATCAAGCAGGCATCCGAATTCGGCATCACCCAGGCCGGCCAGGCCCTGGCCGGGCTGCTGATCTTCATCACCGACATCCATGCGCTCGGCCTTGAAACCGCGCAGGGCCTGGTGCTGACCGAGAGCTTCTACTGGGATCTCAACGACGAGACCCGCGCCTGGTCCGAGCGCTTTGCTGCTGAGAATGACGGCAAGAAGCCGACCATGGTGCATGCCGGCGTCTATGCCAGCGTGCTGCATTACCTCAAGGCAGTGGAAGCCACTGGCGGCAAGGAAACCGAAGCCTTGATGGCCGAGATGAAGTCGACCCCGACCAGCGATCCGCTGTTTGGTGAAGGCATGGTGCGTGAAGACGGTCGCAAGATCCACGACATGTACCTGTTCAAGGTCAAGGCTCCGGCCGACTCGACCGGCGCCTGGGACTATTACGAACTGCTGGCCACCATCCCGGCTGACCAGGCCTTCCGTCCGATCGAAGACGGCGGCTGCGCCTTCCTCGCCGAGTAATTCGCCCAGGGCGCTCCGGCCGGGCCGGGGCGCCTCCCTTTCTTTCCACCAGGATTGCTTGTCATGTTCGAGCTTTTGGGCATTCCGCCACAGGCGCTTTTCGGCCAGTTGCTGCTGGGGCTGATCAACGGCTCGTTCTATGCGCTGCTGAGCCTGGGGCTGGCAGTCATCTTCGGCCTGCTCAACATCATCAATTTCAGCCATGGCGCGCAGTATATGATGGGCGCCTTCGTCGCCTGGATGCTGCTGACCTATACCGGCATCAACTATTGGTGGGCCCTGCTCATCGTGCCGCTGGTGGTGGGCGCCTCAGGCGTGGTCATCGAGCGGCTGATGATCAGCCGGCTCTACCATCTCGACCACCTCTATGGCCTGCTGCTGACCTTCGGGCTGGCGCTGATCATCCAGGGCCTGTTCCGCAACCAGTATGGCGTGTCGGGACTGCCCTATTCCATTCCCGCCGAACTCTCGGGCGGCACCAATCTGGGCTTCATGTTCCTGCCCAATTATCGCGGCTGGGTGATCGTCGCCTCGGTCGTCGTCTGCTTTGCCACCTGGTTCGCCATCGAGAAGACCAGGCTGGGCGCCTATCTGCGCGCCGCCACGGAAAACCCCACGCTGGTGGGTGCCTTCGGCATCAATGTGCCGCGCATGATCACGCTGACCTATGGGTTCGGCGTGGCGCTGGCGGCGCTGGCCGGCGTGCTGGCCGCACCGATCTATTCGGTCAATCCCAATATGGGCGCCGACCTCATCATCGTGGTGTTTGCCGTCGTCGTCATCGGCGGCATGGGCTCGATCCTGGGCGCCATTCTCACCGGCTTCGGCCTCGGCATCGTCGAGGGGCTGACGCGGGTGTTCTATCCTGAAGGCTCGGCCGTGGTGATCTTCGTGATCATGGCCATCGTGCTGCTGGTCAAGCCTGCCGGGCTGTTTGGAAGGACGCAGTGATGACGACCCAATCGGAAACCGGCTATCGTTCCGAGGCCGCGGCCCTGCCGATCGGCACGCCGCGCCATCACATGGTGATCTTCGCCGTGCTGTTCGGCCTGCTGCTGGTGGCGCCCAGCGTGCTCTATCCCGTCTTCCTGATGAAGGTGCTGTGCTTTGCGCTGTTCGCCAGCGCGCTCAACCTGCTGCTCGGCTTTGGCGGGCTGCTGTCCTTCGGCCATGCCGCGTTCTTCGGCTCCTCGAGCTATGTCGCGGCCTATGCGGCCAAGGCCTGGGGTTTCAATCCCGAATTCGCCATCCTGCTCGGCGTGCTGGCCGCGGCGGTGCTGGGGCTGGGTATCGGGGCGCTGGCGATCCGCCGTCAGGGCATCTATTTCGCCATGGTCACGCTGGCCTTTGCGCAGATGGTGTTCTTCTTTGCCCTGCAGGCGCCGTTTACCGGTGGCGAGGACGGCATCCAGGCCGTGCCGCGCGGCAGGCTGTTCGGCCTGATCGATCTCAGCTCCGACCTCACGCTCTATTTCGTGGTGCTGGCCATCGTGTTCGGGGCGCTGCTGCTGATCTACCGCATCATCCACTCGCCTTTCGGCCAGGTGCTCAAGGCGATCCGCGACAACGAGCCCCGCTCGGTCTCGCTGGGCTACAAGGTCAACCGCTACAAGCTCGCCGTCTTCGTCATGTCGGCGGCGCTGGCGGGGCTGGCCGGCGCCACCAAGGCCATCGTGTTCCAGCTCGCCTCGCTCACCGACGTCTATTGGACCATGTCGGGCGAAGTGGTGCTGATGACGCTGCTGGGCGGCATGGGCACGGTGTTCGGCCCACTGATCGGCGCGGCGGTGATCGTCACCATGCAGAACTACTTCGCCGGCTTCGGCGCCTGGGTGACGGTGCTGCAGGGCGCGATCTTCGTGGTCAGCGTGCTGCTGTTCCGCGAGGGCATTGTCGGCGTGCTGGCCAAGTGGTTGAAAAAGCCGCTGTAGCATCGGCGCCTGAACGAGATCCGCGAAACTCCAGGCCGGCAGCCAGTCTGCCGGCCTGACCTATTGAACCATGGTCGCAAGCCGGCTCGGCTTGAAAAATGTATACAACTAGTATTTCATAAGGGAGAGATTGATCGCAGGGAGAGGAGCCCGGTGATGAGCACCCAAACATTTCCGATGAATGCCTGGTACGCCGCTGCCTGGGATACCGAGGTCAAGCGCGCGCTGCTGCCGCGCAAGATCTGCGGAAAACCGGTGGTTATGTACCGAAAACAGGATGGAACGCCGGTGGCGCTGGCCGATGCCTGCTGGCACAGGCTGCTGCCGCTCTCGATGGGCGAGCTCTATGGCGACAATGTCATCTGCGGCTATCACGGTCTGGAATTCGACGATAGCGGCCGTTGTGTATACATGCCCTCGCAGGACACGATCAATCCGTCGGCCTGCGTCGTGTCCTATCCTCTGGTCGAGCGGCACCGTTTCATCTGGCTGTGGATGGGCGACCCGGCCCTGGCCGACCCCGCCAGGATCCCCGATCTACACTGGAATGACGATCCCGCCTGGGCGGCGGATGGCAAGCTGATCCATGCCAATTGCGACTATCGCCTGGTGATCGACAACCTGATGGACCTGACGCACGAGACCTATGTGCATGGCTCGTCCATCGGCAATCGTGCCGTCGCCGAGGCGCCGTTCACCGCGACCCATTCGGACAAGACCGCCACCATCACGCGGTGGATGAAGGATATCGATGCGCCGCCGTTCTGGCGCGGCCAGCTGGGCAAGCCAGGCAATGTCGACCGCTGGCAGATCATCAATTTCGAGGCGCCCGCCACCATCGCCATCGATGTGGGCGTAGCGCCGGCCGGTACCGGTGCGCCCGAAGGCGACCGCAGCCAGGGCGTCAATGGCTTCGTGCTCAACACGATCACGCCCGAGACCGACAAGACCTGCCACTATTTCTGGGCCTTTGCCCGCAACTACAAGATTTCCGAGCAGCGCCGCACGCATGAATTGCGCGAAGGCGTGGCCGGGATTTTCCGCGAAGATGAGCGGATCCTCGAAGCCCAGCAGCAGGCGATCGACGCCAATCCTGACCATGTTATCTACAATCTCAATATCGATGCCGGCTCGATGTGGGCGCGCAAGCTGATCGACGCGATGATTGCCGAAGAGCAGCGACCGGCCATGGCGGCGGAATAGGCCATGGCCGTCGCTCCCCAGACGCGGCAGCAGCCGCAATCGCTCAAGGCGCTGATGGGCGTGCGCGATCTGATCCTGGGCGGCAGCGTCCGCCCGGGCGAACGCCTCTCGGAAGTGGCGATTGCCGAACGGCTGGGCATTTCGCGCACGCCGATCCGCGCCGCTCTGGCGCGGCTGGAGCAAGAGGGACTGCTCGAGCTCATTCCCTCGGGCGGCTATGCGGTGCGCAGCTTTGCCCGTGAGGAGGTGGTCGACGCCATCGAGTTGCGCGGGGTGCTCGAAGGCACCGCGGCGCGGCTGGCGGCGGAACGCGGCGTGCCGCCGGGCCGCCTGCGCGCCATCACGGAGCTGTTGCGCGCGCTGGACGAGACGGTGCGCGACCGGCCCGAGGAGATGGCGTTCGACCGCTATGTCGAGCTCAATGCCGCCTTTCACGAGGCGCTGGCCGGGCTCTCCGGAAGCGAGACGATCCGGCGCGAGATCGAGCGGGTGACGCGGCTGCCCTTTGCCTCGCCCAGCGCCTTTCTCGACCAGCAGGCCGATGTGCCCGCCTTCCGTCAGTCCCTGCTGGTGGGGCAGGCGCAGCACCGGGCCATCGTCAATGCGATCGAGATGCGCGAGGGCGGCCGGGCCGAGGCCTTGGCGCGCGAACATGCGCGGCTGGCGCGGCAGAATCTCGAATATGTCATCGAGCAAGACCGCAGCCTGCTGCGTCGCGTGCCGGCGCTGGCCCTGGTCGGCGAATAGGAGGACGCCATGCGCAACAGACTGGAATGGCGCCGGGGCGTCGTTACCCGCGCCGAAACGATTGCCGCCGATGTCCGGCTGCTCGACTTCACCGTCGATGGCGCGCTGCCGCGTTTCGATCCGGGCTCGCACAGCAATTTCAAGGTCAGCCTTGGCGATGGGCAGGCCATCCGCACCTATAGCTGCCTGCCGGCACCGGCGGGCCATATCCGCGTGGCGGTCAAGCAGCACGAGCACAGCCGGGGCGGCTCGCGCTTCATGTGGGGCCTCGAGGCGGGCACGGCGATCGAGCTCAGCGTGCCGGAAAACCGCTTCGAGCTGGCCTGGCGCGCGCCCTATTACCTGCTGATGGCGGGGGGCATCGGCATCACGCCGATCTATGGCATGGCTCTGGCGCTGCAGCGGCGCGGCATCCCGTTCCGCCTCGTCTATGGTGGTCGCAGCCGGGCGGTGATGGCCTTTGCGGATACACTGGAAGCCGAACTGGGCGACCGGGTTGCCGTTCACGCCGGCGATGCCGGTGGGCGCATCGATGTGGCGGCCGAGATTGCGGCGCTGCCCGACAATGGCGAGCTCTATGTCTGCGGCCCAATCGACATGCTCAATGCCGTCAAGGCGGCCTGGGCCGCGGCCGGTCGCCCCATGGGCCGGCTGCGCTACGAGGTGTTCGGCGATAGCGGGCTGTTTGCCGAGGGGCCGTTCAGCGTCGAGGTCAAGGGGTTGGGGCGCTCGGTCGCGGTGCGGCCCGACCAGACCCTGCTCGAAGCCTTGCTCGGGGCCGGTGTCGACATGATCTACGATTGCCAGCGCGGCGAATGCGGGCTCTGCGCCGTCGACATCATCGAGCATGATGGCCCGATCGATCATCGCGACGTGTTCTTCAGCGATGAGGAAAAGCACGAGGGGACGCGCATGTGTGCCTGCGTGTCGCGCCTGGCCAGCGGCCGGGCGGTGATCGACGTCGGCTATCGCGGCTGATTGAGCACAAAAAGAAGGGCGCCGCGGCGCCCTTCAAGTCTTCGGGAGATCGGTGCGGCTACTGGGCCGCCTCGGCGGCCACGAGCGCGGTGGCCTCTTCGTAGAGCGCCTTGCCGTCAACGCCGAGCGCTTCCATGTCGGTGAACCACTGGTCGATGGTGGGCTGGGCCGCGGCCTTCCAGCGCGCGGTTTCGGCCTCGTCGAGCGTCACGATATTGTTGCCCAGATCGGTCGCGATCTTGAGGCCGCCAACATCGCCGGCATCCATGGCCTGGCCGAAGGCGCGGGCCACCTCGACGCCGGAATTGGCATCGATCACCGCCTTGAGGTCGTCGGGCAGGGCGTCGTAGCTCGCCTGGTTCATCACGAAGGCGAAGGTCTGGGTATAGAGGCCATTGGCGCCGGTAAAGCCGGTATGGTTCTTGACCAGCTCGGCCACCTTGAGCGAGGGCGTCACCTCCCAGGGGATGGTCGTGCCATTGATGACGCCCTTGGACAGGGCCTCGGTCACCTGCGGCACCGGCATGCCGATCGGTTCGGCGCCGAGCCGGCCGAGCATGTCCGAAATCACGCGCGAGCCGCCGCGGATCTTCATGCCGGCCAGGTCTTCCAGCTTGGTGACAGGGTTCTGGGTGTGGAACAGGCCCGGGCCATGGGTGTGCACGGCGATCAGGTGCACGCCTTCGAACTCATCCATGGCATTGGCTTCGACATATTTCTGGAATGCCACCGAGGTTGCCTCGGCAGTGGTGACCAGGAAGGGCATTTCGAAGACTTCCGACTTGGGGAAGCGGCCGGGTGTATAGCCGAGCACGGTCCAGATCACGTCGACCACGCCATCCTTGGCCTGGTCGAACAGCGCTGCCGGTGCGCCACCCAGCTGCATGGCGGGGTAGAGTTCGAACTTGATGCGGCCGCCCGATTGTTCCTCGACGGCCTTGGCCCAGGGCTCGATGGCCGAGGCCGGAATGGTGGCCTGGGCCGGCAGCATCTGGTGGATGCGCATGGTCACGTCCTGGGCCAGCGCGCTGCCACACATCAATGTCGCGGCGATAGCGCCGGTCACGACAGTCTTCAGCATGTTCATGATGTTCACTCCCTTGTTGCGCCTTGAGGCGCGTTTCAGCTTCACGATTGCCTACGCCCGCCTCCACGGGTGTGGGCGGCAGCTTCAGTAGAGCAATCGCACCAGCGACAGCGTGATGACCGGGAATGCGGCCAGGATGGCTGTGCGGACGAGATCGCTCGCGACGAAGGGCAGGACGCCCTTGTAGGTCTGGCCAAGCGAGGTGGTCTTGGCCATGGAATTGATGACGAAGAGGTTCATGCCCACCGGCGGCGTGATGAGGCCCACCTCCACCACGATCAGGATGAGAATGCCGAACCAGATGGCGAATTCTTCGGGCGACAGGCCGAAATCGAGCGCGCTCATCATGGGGAAGACGATCGGCACCGTGAGCAGGATCATGGACAGCGAATCCATGACGCAGCCCAGCACCAGATAGAGGACGAGCACGGCCACCAGCACGATCCAGGGGTTGAAGCCCTGGGCGGTGACCCATTCGGCCGAGACCTGGGGGAGCTGGGACATGGCGAGGAACCCGTTGAGTGCCGCGGCGCCCAGCACGATCAGGAAGATCATCGCGGTGGACGATGCTGTCGCCAGGATCGCCTCGATGAAGTTCTTGCCGTTGAGACTGCGGTTGAACAGCGAGATCAGCGCCGTGCCGGCGGCGCCGATCGCTGCCGCTTCGGTGGGGGTGAAGAGGCCGCTATAGATGCCGCCGATGACGACGATGAAGACGAGCAGCACGGGCCAGACCCCGGCCAGCGCCGCAAAGCGCTCGCGATAGGGCGCCCGTTCGGCCGAGCCGGCCGCTTCGGGATTGACGCGGACATAGATGGCGATGGTGATGATATAGCCGAGGGCGGCCAGGATGCCCGGCACGAAGGCGGCCATGAAGAGCTTGGAAATATTCTGCTCGGTCAGGATGGCATAGATGACCAGGATGACCGAGGGCGGAATGAGGATGCCCAGCGTGCCGCCAGCGGCCAGTGTGCCGGTCGCCAGCGCGCCGGAATAGCCGTATTTCTTGAGTTCGGGGAGGGCGACCTGGCCCATGGTGGCGGCGGTGGCCAGCGAGGAGCCGCAGATGGCGCCGAAGCCGGCACAGGCACCGATGGCGGCCATCGCGACGCCGCCCTTACGATGACCCAGCCAGGTCGCAGCGGCCTTGAACAGCGCAGCCGACATGCCCCCGAGCGTCGCGAACTGGCCCATCAACAGGAAAAGCGGCACGACCGACAGCGAATAGCTCGAAAAAGTGCTGTGGGTCAGGCTTTTGAACTGGGCCATGACCGGGTTGAAGGAGCCGGTGATGAGATAGGAGCCGCCCACGCCCACGGCCAGCATGGCCAGGCCGATCGGAATGCGCAGGAAGATGAGCAGCAGGATGACCGGAAAGGACCAGAGCCCGAGTTCGACATTGCTCAATGGGCCGCTCCCTGGCTGGCGGTTGGGGCCCTGCCGGTCGCGGCATCGGAAAGGCTGCGGATCAGGAGATAGGCTGCCACGACGATGAGCACGCAGGCGCCGAACAGGCCTGCGGCATAGGACCACCAGAGCGGCATGCGCAGCAGCAGGGTGGTTTCGCCATAGTTGAACTTGTCGATGGTGCCCAGGGCATGCCGCCAGGCGAGAAAGGCGGCCAGCACCAGCATCAGGGCGTCGCAGACGACGAGCAGCCAGGCGTTGAAACGCGGCCCGGCGAGATCGGTGAAGATCGCCACGACGGCGTGTCCGCGCGTCAGATGCGCCCAGGGCATGAAGGCAAAGATGGCAAAGCCGACCCCGGCCTCGACCAGTTCGTAATCGCCCAGGATGGGGCCGAGGCCAGCCCAGATCATGGCCCGGCCGATGACGCTGGCCACGATCAGCACGACGAGGGCGGTGAGCACCAGCCCGCCGGCAATCGCGGTCAGTCGGGCGAGCCCGGCCACACCGCGACCGATGAGTGTTTCATCCATTTCCAAAGGCTCCTCCCTTCGTCAATGATTGCCGCCATCTTGCGTGGGGCAAAGCGATTTTCTGCGTAGTTTGTATAACCCCGAAATTATATCCCCGTCGGCGCGCAGCCTCTGGTCAGGCGAAGTTCGGCTTCCGCTTCTCCAGAAAAGCGCGCAGCCCCTCATCCGCGTCGGCGCCGGTCTGGCTGAGTGCGGCGGCGAGGCTTTCTGCATAGAGCCCGTCCTCCGCCGACATCTTGGCGATGCGCGCAATGGACTGGATGATCAGGTAATTGATGGTCGCCGAATTCTGGGCGATCTGTCCGGCCAGTTCCTGCGCCCTGGTGAGCCCGCCGCCGGCCGGCGCCAGGTAATGGGCTAGCCCGATGCGCTCACCCTCCTCGGCCGAATAGGTGCGGCCGGTGAGCATCATTTCGGTCAGCCGGTCGGCGCCGATAATGGCGGCCAGCCGCACCGTGGCGCCGCCGCCGACAAAGATGCCGCGCTGGCCTTCGGGCATGCGGAACAGTGTGCCGGGTTCGGCGACGCGGACATGGCATGCCGCCGCGATCTCGAGACCGCCCCCCATCACCGCGCCCGACATGGCGGCAACCACCGGCACGCCGCTAAACTGCACCAGTCCCATCACCGCGTGCCAGTTGCGGGAGTGGCGCATCACCTCCTGGGGATCGCGCCTGACCTGTTCGCTGAGGTCGAGTCCGGCGGAAAAATGCCCGCCCGCGCCCGACAGCACGACGGCGCGCACGCCCTTGGGGATGGCGCCGAAAAAGCCCTGCAGCTCGGAAATGGTCTGGTCGTTGACCGCGTTGCGCTTAGCCGGCCGGTTGAACTGCACATGGGCAATGGTGCCCTCGATCCGCACGTCCACAACGGACTTTTCCTCGATCATGCTCGACCCCGACGTGATGCTGCAGGCGACCGGTTGGCCCGGTATGACTGCCTTGATAATTGTTCTACTATATAACAATTTGGAGTACCAGTAGGTGATGAGGCGGGCGGCGATTTTTGGTGGCGAGGTCTCTTGCCCGGCGCCGTCGCCTTGCCGATAAGGAACCAGCGGCCGAGCCGCCAATGGGGATGATGGATGGACGAACAGCACCCTGCGCCGCGCGCAAAGCCGGCCCGCCGCCGGTTCCACACCGATGTCGTGACCGACATTGTCGGCTATCGGCTGCGCCGGGCCCAGATCCAGGTGTTCCAGCAGTTCATCGCCCGCTTCGCCACGCATGACCTGCGGCCGGCCGACTATTCGACGCTGGCGCTGATCGAGGCCAATCCGGGCAGCAAGCAGATCGAGATCGCCAGGGCGCTGGGCATCAAGCGCGCCAATTTCGTGGCGCTGATCAATGGCCTCGAGAGCCGGGGCCTGGTCGAGCGGCGCCAGCCGGCCAATGACCGGCGCTCGCAGGCGCTCTATCTGACGCCGCATGGCATCGAGCAGATCGCGGTGTTCAACAAGGTGCAGGCCGATTTCGAGGCCCATTGCATCGAGCGGCTGGGCGGACCGGCGGCGCGTGACCAGCTGATGGAATTGCTGGGGCGGCTGCTCGACGAAGAGTAGACGGCTAGCGCGACAGCGCCTCGACCACTTCGGGCGGCAGCGCCTGCGACTTGATGCGGTCGGGATTGTCCGGGTCCTTGCCGGCCCAGACCCGGATTTCGTGGGCTTCCACGGCAAGCGCATCGCCATTGAAAAGCTGGTGGCCGACCACGAAGCTCGAGCGCCGCAATTCGGTGACGGAGGTTTGGATGCGCACCACGTCGCCAAAGGCCGAGGGCCGCAGGAACCTGGCGCCGGTATCGACCATTGGGATGCCGACAATGCCGAAATGGCGGATCCAGGCGATCTTCTTCATGCCCAAGGCCGCCTCGAAGAGGTGGGCCGTCGAGGCGTCGAACATGCGGAAATAGTTTGGGTAATAGACGATGCCGGCCGGGTCGCAATCGCCGAACTCGATCTCGACGCTGCGGGTGTTCACAAGCATGGCTGGCTCCTATTTCGGCTGCATGCGCAGGGCGCCATCTAGCCGGACGATCTCGCCATTGAGATAGTCGTTCTCGACCATGGCGGTGACGAGCTGGGCGAATTCGGCCGGTTCGCCGAGGCGCGCGGGATAGGGGATCGCTGCGCCCAGAGCATCCTGGGCTTCCTGCGGCAGCTCGGCCAGCAGGGGCGTCTTGAACAGGCCGGGCGCGATGGTCAGCACGCGGATGCCGAAGCGCGCCAGTTCGCGCGCCACGGGCAGGGTCAGCGCCGCGATGCCACCCTTGGAGGCGGCATAGGCTGCCTGGCCGATCTGGCCCTCGAAGGCAGCGACCGAGGCGGTCGAGATGATGACGCCCCGCGACCCGTCCACCGGCTCGGCCACCGACATGTCCGCCGCGGCCAGCCGCATCATGTTGAAGGTGCCGATGAGATTGACGCGGATGATGCGCTCAAAGGCATCGAGCGGCAGCGGGCCATCCCGGCCGACGACGCGGCCGGCGCCGCCAATGCCGGCGCAGTTGACGAGAATGCGCGGCACGCCGAGCGCCGCCCGGCTGGCGGCGAGGGCTGCGGTCGCGCTTGCGGCATCGGCCACATCACATTGGGTGAAGAAGCCACCGATCTCGGCGGCCACGGCCGTGCCGGCCTCGACATTGCGGTCAAGGATGGTGACACGCGCGCCCCTGGCCGCCAGCGCCCGGGCCGTGGCAGCGCCGAGGCCCGAGCCGCCGCCGGTGACGAGGGCCGTTGCGCCTTCGATCCTCACGATGCCGCCTCCACATTCTCGATCAGCATGGCAATGCCCTGGCCGCCGCCGATGCAGGCCGAGGCAATGCCATAGCGCAGTCCGCTGCGCTGCAGTTCGCGCGCCAGGGTCAGCGTGATGCGCACGCCGGTGGCGCCCAGCGGATGGCCGATGGCGATGGCGCCGCCATTGACGTTGACCTTGTCCTCATCCAGCCCGAGCTCGGCAATGCAGGCCAGGATCTGCGCGCCAAAGGCCTCGTTGATCTCGATGCGGTCGATCTGGTCGAGGCTCAGGCCGCTGGCATCGAGCAGGGCGCGAATGGCGGGGGCCGGGCCGATGCCCATGATATGGGGTGGTACGCCGACGGCAGCGCTGGCGAGGATGCGCGCCAGCGGCTTGAGCCCCTTGGCCGAAATATAGTCCGACGATCCCACCAGCGCCGCGGCCGCGCCATCGACAATGGCCGAGGAATTGCCGCCGGTCTGCACGCCGCCAAAGGCGGGTCGCAGGCGCGACAGCACGTCATAGGGCGAGGGGCGGATATGGCTGTCGACAGCGACGCTGTCGATGCCCTTGCCCAGCCTGATGCCTCGGGTTTCGAGACCTTCAATCGTGAAGTCCTCGGTCACGACCGGCGCGATCTCGCCGGCGAGGAAACCACTGTCTCGTGCGGCGATGGCCCGCTCGAAGCTGCGGGCCGCGAAGCGGTCGACGGCTTCGCGGGAAATGCCATATTGCCTGGCCAGGTTCTCGGCGGTGTCGCCCATATTGCAGAGCACGGAAGGGTCCATCAGCGCTTCCCACAGGAAGTCCTTGAACTCGACCTGCCCCATGGCAAAGCCGTTGCGGTGGGTATAGGCGGCGATGGGGTTGCGGCTCATCGACTCGGTGCCGACGCCCAGCGCCAGGTCGACGCGGCCCAGGGAAACGGCATCGGCCGCCTGGCTCAGCACCTCGATGCCGGTGCCGCAGATGCGCTGCACCAAATGGGCCGGCCGTTCGACCGGAGCGCCGGCATAAAGGCCGATATGGCGCGGCGTCACATAGGCGTCGAACGAGGCCTGCGCCATCGAGCCGGCAATGGTGGTGCCGATATCGGCCGGGTCCACGCCCGCCTTGGCAATGGCGGCACGGGCCGCCTTGATGCCGAGATCAATGGGCGAAATGGCCGAGAGGGCGCCCCGATAGTCGACGAAGGGGGTGCGCATGCCGTCGATCAGATAGGCATCGGCGAAAGTGGCCGCGAGGCCGGCTGGCTTGCTCATTTCATCAGGCCTTTCGGGCGAAGGTCAGCACATGGCTCGGGGCAGGCTCGGCGTAGAGGTCGGCGAAATCCTGCGCCCGCGCGGCGATCACCGCCCGCTGGTTGATCGAGCCCTTGTCGGTGATTTCCCCGGCATCGATCGAGGGCGGGGTGGCCAGGAGAATGGCGCGGGCAATATGGCTGGCGCTGCCGGTTGCCTTGGCGGCGAGGGCATCGAAGCGCGCCTGGAAGGCGGCGCGCACCGCGGGGTGGGCGACGATTTCCGCATGGGTTGCGGCGCGATCCAGGTCAGCCAATTGCCGGCAGGCTTCAAAATCGGGGAAGATCAGCGCGGCGATGAAGTTGCGGTCGAGCCCGGTCAGTGCCAGGTCGCGCAGCAGGGGCGCGCCGGCCGCGATGGCGCCGAGGCGCACCCCGCCCATATTCACCCAGGTGCCGGTTGCCAGCTTGAAGTCCTCGGTAACGCGGCCGTCAAAGGCGAAGCCCTTGCTCAGGTCATTGGCATCGGCGAATCTGAGGGCATCGCCGATCTTGTAATAGCCCTCTTCGTCAAAGGCCTCCGCGGTCTTTTCGGGCTGTTTCCAGTAGCCGGGCGTCACATTGGGGCCGCGCAGGCGCAATTCGAGCTTGGCCTCGTTCGGCACCAGCTTGATTTCCATGCCCGCAGCCGGCAGGCCGACGAGGCCGGCGCTGTCGACCGTCCAGGTGGTGGTGAAGGCAAAGGGCGCGGTCTCGGTCGAGCCGTAGCCGGTGATGATGCGGATGCGCTGGCCGGTCGCCGTATAGGCGGCGTGGTCGAGGCCATCCCAGACATGCTGGGCGAGGCTGGCGCCCGCATATTGCATGACCAGCAGGCGCTTGAAAAAGCCCTCGCGCAGGGCCGCGTCCACGGCCAGATGCTCGACCAGGAATTCATAGCCCTTGGGCACGTTGAAATAGAGCGTCGGGGAGATTTCGGTGAGGTTGCGCACCGTGCGCTTCATGCCCTCGGGCGTGGCCGCGCCGTCATCGACATAGAAGCTGCCGCCATTGTAGAGCGCGATGCCCAGGTTGTGGCTGCCGCCGGCGACGTGGTTCCAGGGCATCCAGTCGACCAGCACGGGCGGCTCATCGGCGAGGAAGGCCAGCGCGGTGCGGATCATTTCCTGGTTGCAGGTCAGCATGCGCTGGGTGGTGATCACCGCCTTGGGCATGCCCGTCGAGCCCGAGGTGAACAGCAGCTTGGCCACCGTGTCCGGGGTGACCCGGGCCGCCGCTTCGGCGACGGCGGGGGTCACGGGTGTCTTCGCCAGGTCATCCCAGAGCAGGGATTGGCGGCCCGGCACGGGATTGGCGCGCACCACCACGGGAATGCTGGCATCCAGCGCGGCGGCGATGGCGGGTGCGAAGCGCTCCCCGTCGCTGGCATAGACCAAGCCCGGCGCGATCAGGCCGACAATGTGCCTGAGCTTGGCAAAATCCTTGGAGACCAGCGAATAGGCCGGGGAGAGCGGCGCATGCGGAATGCCGACCAGCATGGCGGCATAGCCGAGCAGCGCATGTTCGATCTCGTTGCCCGACAGGATCAGCAGGGGCTTTTCGGCATGAAGGCCGGCATCCAGCAGCGCCTGGGCCAGCGACTGCACGGTGCGCCCGGCTTCTGCATAGCTCACCTTGCGCCAGTCGCCGTCCGGTCCCCGATCGGCGAGAAAGACATGGTCGGGCCGTTCGGCAGCCCAGCGGGCCAGCAGGTCGGTCATGGCGCGCGGATAGGGGCCGAGCGTTTCGCTCGAGCGGACATAGACAATGCCGTCCGCACCCTCCGTCAGTGTGGCGCGCATCTCTCCCATACGCACCGGTCGATACACAGCCTCGCCCTGCATGACTAAGCCTCTCTCCCTTATTGTTATATTACATAACAATATAGCGAAGCCGGATTCAAGTGCCTCCAGTCGGGCCTTCCGCCCGTTGCCAGGTGGGCTAGTCAGGTGGGTCTGAGCGACTAGTGTCGCGAAAAGAATTTCATTCACTCTGAAAAATAGTGGCTTATTTCCTCTAGGAAATTGCCATCCTCGGGTGACTCTGCAATGAAAGTGTTTCATCAAAAGCGAGGCGCGCGACCAGCGCGACGGAAGTTATGAGCCCCTTTCCTGCCATTGACGTGCTGCTGACCGAACTGGGCAAGCGCATTTTTACGCCGTCCGGTGTGACGGTGCCACTGCGGTTTCGCCCGGCGCACCACAATGACCGGGCCCAGGTCGTGGCGGAGAATCGCGAGGGATGGACGCCAGTCGACCGCGATCTGATCTGGGGCGAGCCGGATGGCTATTACTGGTTTGCCGGCGATGTGACCATTCCCGAAGCGCTCGACGGCGCGGCGGTGCATCTCAGGGTCGATGCCCAGTTCGGCAGCGTCATGGGGCGGTCCGATCCGCAATGCCTGGTGCGGATCAATGGCCGGATTGCGCAAGGGGTCGATGGCAATCACCGGACGGTGCTGCTGACCGAGAGGGCACGGGCCGGCGAACGCTTCCAAATTCTCTTTGAGGTCGGCACCATCGAAGACCGGCGGCAGCTGGGCTTTGCCTGCGAGCTGGTGGTGCATGACGGGCTGGCCGAGACGGTCTATTACGATTTCAAGGTGCCCGGCGAGGTGGCGCGCCTCCTGCCCGAGGATGATGGGCGGCGCCACGCCATTGTCGGCCACATCGAGGCCGGGCTTGCCGTGCTCGACCTGCGGCCGGGTAATGCGGAGCGGTTCCGCCAGAGTCTGATCGCCGCCCAGGGTCATGCCGACGCGATCTATGCGCTGGCCGACGCTGCATCCATGCCCAGGATCGTCGCGACGGGGCACACCCATATCGACGTCGCCTGGCTCTGGCGAGTGCGCGAGACGCGCCAGAAGATGGCGCGGTCGATGGCGACGGCGCTGGCCCTGATGGAGGCCTATCCGGACTACCGCTTCATGTACAACCAGTGCGTGCTGCTGGATTATCTGGCCGAGGATTATCCCGAGCTGTTCGAGCGCATCGGGCAGAAGGTCGAGAGCGGCCAGTTCGAAATCGAAGGCGCGCTCTGGCTCGAGCCGGACGTCAATGTCTCGAGCGGGGAGTCGCTGGTCCGCCATATCCTCTATGGCGTGCGCTATCATGAAAAGACCTATGGCGTGCGGCCGCGCATGCTGTGGCTGCCTGATACGTTCGGCTATTCGGCAGCGCTGCCGCAGCTTATGGAGCGCTCGGGGCTCGATACATTCGTGACCCACAAGCTGAGCTGGAACGACACCAACCGCATGCCCTACGAGACCTTCCGCTGGCAGGGCATCGACGGCACCAGGGTGGCGGCCTATTTCCTCACCACCCAGCCCTATACCTCGACCAGTATCGGCACCACCTACTGCCCCGATCTGAAACCCACTCATGTGATGGGCGCCTGGAAGCGCTATGGGCAGAAGCCGGTCAATGATGAGCTGTTTCTGGTCTATGGGCATGGGGATGGGGGTGGGGGGCCGACGCGGGAGATGCTGGAGAATGTGCGGCGCATGGAGCGCGGCATTCCCGGCTGTCCCAAGGTCAGCCACGAGCCGATGCGGCCGTTTTTCGAGCGCTTGCTCGCCAAGATGGCGGCCGAGCCGGAACGTTTTCCGACCTGGGTTGGCGAGCTTTACCTCGAATTCCACCGCGGCACGCTGACCTCGGTTGCCAAGAACAAGGCCAATAATCGCAAGGCTGAGAATGCCTTACGCGAGATCGAGGCGCTGGCGGCCATGGCCTCGATGGCCGGCCATGCCTATCCGCGGGCGGAACTGTGGGACCTCTGGCAGATCGTCATGCTCAACCAGTTCCACGATATCCTGCCGGGCTCCTCGATCGGTGCGGTGTTCGATGACAGCGACGCGGATTATGCGCGGTTCTTCACCCAGGCCGAGGCAATCAAGCGCCAGCTTGCCGGCGTTTTGCTGCCAGCAAACTTGCAGTTTGCCTGCAATGTCTTGGGGCGGAGCCGCGGCGGGCTGGTCGAGACCGACCAGGTCGCCGGCCAGGCCATCGAGCGGGCCGATGGACGGCTGACCTCGGTGGTCAGGATCGACGCCGTGCCGGCGCTCGGCATGGCGCCGGTCGCGGCTGCAGCGCCAAAAGGGACGCTGTCGGTGTCGACCGGACATCTGGCCAATGAGCGGATCGAGGTGCGTTTCGATGCCGTGGGGCGGATGACCTCGATCCTCGACCGGGTGACCGGACGGCAGGTCCTGACCGAGGGCGGACTGGGCAATCGCCTCCAGGCCTATCGCGACCGTCCGGCGCAATATGACGCCTGGGATATCGATCGCTCCTTCGAGGACCAGGTCTGGGAGATCGATGCGCTGGAATCGGTACGCGTGACCGAGACCGGGCCGCTGCGGGCCGCCATTCGCTTTGAATGGCGCTATGAGAGTTCGCGCATCGTGCAGGTCGTGTCGCTGGAGGCCGATGCGCGGCAGGTGGAGGTGGAGACCTTCATCGACTGGCATGAGCACAATACGCTGCTCAAGGCGGCCTTCCCGATCGCGGTCAATGCCAGCGCGGTGCGGGCCGAGATCCAGTTCGGGCATGTGCAGCGGGCGACCCATGCCAATACGAGCTGGGACGAGGCCCGCTACGAATGCTCGATGCAACGCTGGGTCGATGTGTCCGAGCCCGATTTCGGCGTCGCCCTGCTCAATGACTGCAAATATGGCTATGACGCCAAGGGCACGACGATCCGGCTGACCCTGTTGCGCTCGCCCACCTATCCCTGGCCCGAGGCCGACCAGGGCGAGCACCGCATGCGCTATTCATTGATGGTTCATAGTGGTGACGTTTCTGTGGTCAACCAGGCCGCCGAAGACTTCAACATGCCCCTCCTGCTGCTCGAAGGCGGCAGTGCCACGACCGCTCCGATGGGCGGCCTGCTGCGGCTGGACGGCAAGGGCATCGCCCTCGAAACGCTCAAGCTGGCCGAGGACAGCGATGACCTCATCCTGCGCCTGTGGGAGACAGGCGGCATACGCCAGACCGCGCAGCTGATCCTGCCGGCGGGCTTTGCCGTGGCGGCGGAAACCGACCTGCTGGAGCGCCAGCCGGCGGCATTGCCGGTGGCCGATGGAGTGGTCGAGCTTGCCTTCAAGCCCTTTGAAATCAAGACCATAAGCCTGGGGAGGGCGCCATGAGCAGCCACCAGATCTCAGCCACCATCATGGATTTTCCCGGTGGCGAAAAGTCCTTTGTCGAGGTGCCGTTCCAGGCCGGTCCCAATACCGAACGCATCGAAGTCAGCTACCTGTTTCCGGCCGGCAGCGGGGGCAGCGTCATCGATCTGGGCGTGGCGCATGAAGGCCGCATGCGCGGCTGGAGCGGCGCCGAGCGGGCCCATATCACCATCGAAGCCGACCGCGCCACGCCCAGCTATGATGCGGGTCCCCTGGCCGGCAACTGGGCCGTGGTGCTGGGCATCGTCACCATCGGCCCCAACTGCCGCGTCGACGTCACCATAAGGGTGGTGGAAAAGCAGGCGCGCTGGCTGGTGGGGGATATCCACAGCCATACCGAGCATTCCGATGGCGGGGTGACGGTGGTCGACGCCATCCAGCGCGCCCGGGCCTCGCGGCTCGACTTCGTGGCGCTGACCGACCACAATACCATTTCGCAGAACTTCATCCGGCCCGACGATCCGGGCATCCTGGTCATGCCCGGCATGGAGCTGACCAGCTATTACGGGCACACCAATTTTTTGGGCGTGCACAAGCCGGTGGAAGACTGGCGCTGCACCAGCCCCGGGGACGTGGCCGACAAGATGGCGGAAGCGCGGGCCAATGGCGCGACCATCGTCATCAACCACCCCTTCCAGCGCTCGGCGGGCGGCAAGTGGCAGTCCGGCTATGACGTGGCCTTCGATGCCATGGAAATCTGGAACGGCCACTGGTCGCCGCTCAATGCGGACGCGCTGGCCTTCTGGCAGGAGCGGCTGGTGGCGGGGCATGTCGCGCCGGTGACGGGCGGCAGCGACTTCCACCTCAAGAACCGGCGGCGCCACGGGCGGCCCTCCAACCGGGTGCATGCGGCGGGCCATTCGATCGCCGATATCCTGGCGGCAATCCGGGCCGGGCGGAACGTGGTGTGCTTTTCACCGGAGGACACAATGGCCCGCCCGGTTGACGGCGCGCCCATGTTCGGAGACACGATTGTGGCGGGCTCGCCCATCGAGGTCGAGTTCACCGCGCTGCTGGCCGGCGACGAGCTGCGGGTGGTCGATGAAACCGGCACCAGCGGGGTCGTTGCTGCCGATGGCGATCGCCTCACCTGGGGGGGCAGGCTGGATGGCCGCTTCCTGCGGTTCGAGGTCTGGCATGGAGACGAGCCGCGGCTCTTCACCAATCCCTTCTACGCCGGCTAGCGGGGCGGCGGGGGCATGGTGACGGGCAGGCAGAGACTACGGGGACTGGGCATGGCCAAGGACACCGCCGGAGACAAGCGCGATCGCAAGGTCGGCATCAAGGACGTCTCCCGCGAGGCCGATGTCTCGATCTCGACCGTCTCGCATGTACTCAATGGCACAGCATCGATCTCCCCGGCGGTGCGGTCGCGCGTGCTCGATGCGGCGCGGCGCCTGGGCTACCTGGCCCAGCGGCAGGCCAAGGCGACGATTTCGTCGCTGGAGACAGTGCTGCTGGCCGTGCCGCCCGATACGCTGGCCCAGAGCAATATCAACCTGGTGTCCTGGACGGTGCTGGGGGCGCTGGGGCGGGAATGCGAGCGGCGGGGCATCAAGCTCGTGCCGCTACGGCTCGAGGGCGAGACCAATTCGGCACGGGCCATTGTCGATGCGGCGCGTTCGGCGGGTGCCGATGGCATATTGCTGCTCAATGTAGACCGGCCCGAGCTGATCCAGGGGATTGCCGGATCAGGCCTGGCGGCGGTGCTGATCAATGGCGAGGACAGCTCGATGCGCCTCGACAGCGTGACGCCGGGCAACCGGTTCGCCTCGGCGCTGGCGACCAACTGGCTGATCAGCCAGGGCCACCGCAATATCCTGCATGTGACCTGGAAGGGGCGCGCGACGATCCGGCGCCGTGGCGACGGCTTTCTTGATGCCTTTGCCGAGAACAACCTGCCCACGGAAGGTGCCCGCTTCTGCTTTGCCGAAGGCTGGGAGCCGCATCTGGGCGAGAAGGCCATCGGGGCGTGGCTGACCCAGCATGACGGGCTAGACGGCGTCACGGCGATCTTCTGCGCGGCGGACAACCTGGCGCTGGGCGTGATGCGGGGGCTCGAAGCCAGGGGCTTCCAGATACCCCGGGACATATCGGTGATGGGGTTCGACGGCGTGGCGCCGGGCGAGTTTACCTCGCCAAGCCTGACCACCATCAACGTGCCCCTCGACCAGATGGGGCCAGATGCCCTGCACCTGCTGGAGCAGCGTGTCTCAAGCGACCAGCCGGCGCGCGCCTCCCATCGGCTCGAGCTGGGTTGCCAGCTGATCATCCGCGACAGCGTCGCCTCGCTGATCGCCTCCAAGCGGTCTGTCTGACCGTCTATCCCCCCGCCTTCACGACTTTTTTCATCTCCCTTTGTCGCGAACCGGTGGATCGCGCTAAGGCGCTGCAAACATTCCATTTTAATCGCGTTTCGGCACGTTCATTCCATCCTGCTATGTAACCAACCGGTGAAAAAACGCATCGTGAAAGAATTTTCTGATTGATTTGGAGATTTTTTGGCGCAATTGTTCTGTTGTTACGACCGGCACAGGCTGGAAAAATAGGCACTTATTCGCCAGAAGGCCCCAGTGTCGCTCAACCAGAATGCAACACAGTCATGAAAGTATTTTCATGATGGTTTTTCAGAGGTTGGCTCACATCCCGTGCGGGGTGGGCGGATAACGGAACCGGGGAGGGTTCAAACCATGCTCAGCAAACGCCTATTCACGTCTATTGCGGCCGGCCTTGTCGCATCCACCTGCCTCGCCACGGCGGCCTGGGCCTTCCAGGAATCGCCGATCCTGGCCGAACAGGTTGCCGCCGGTGCGCTGCCGCCGGTCGAAGAGCGCCTGCCGGTCAAGCCCACCGTCATCAATGCGGTCGAGGTCGGCCAGTATGGCGGCACCTGGCAGCGCGGCTACAAGGGCCCGGGCGACCGCTGGGGCCCGACCAAGCTGATGGAAGAACGCGTGCTCAAGTGGACGCCCAGCACTGACGGCTCCATGGAGCTGACGCCGGGCTATATCGAGTCCTACAGCGTCAACGAGACCTCTACCGAGTTCACCTTTACCCTGCTCGAAGGCCTCAAGTGGTCCGACGGCCACCCGGTGACGACCGAGGATGTGAAGTTCTGGTATGAGGACATCTTCCTCAACCCCGCCATCACGCCCACCATCGATCCGACCTTCTCGCCCGGCGGCAAGCCGCTGACGCTCGAAGTGGTGGACGAGCGCACCTTCATCATCAAGTTCGAGCAGCCCTATGTGTATTTCCTGACCATCCTGGCCAAGGACTCGACGGGCGAGCCGAGCCTTGACCGCCCGAGCTTCCTGTTCCCCAAGCATTATCTCAGCCAGTTCAACGACAAGTATGCCACGCCCGAAGAGCTGGCAGCCCATGTGGCCAAGTATAACCTCGAGAAGTGGCAGGACCTGTGGGGCTCGTCGAGCCCGGTGACCGGCTGGTGGGCCAATCCGGACCTGCCGGTGATCACCGCCTGGAAGATCGAGAGCCCGGCTCCGGCCGATGTCGTCTCGATGGTGCGCAATCCCTACTATTATGCCGTCGACCAGGAGGGCAACCAGCTGCCCTATATCGACCGCATCGAGCACAAGCTGTTCGAGCAGCAGGAAACCTTCAACCTGATGATCGTGCAGGGCCAGATCGACATGCAGAGCCGCTATGTCAGCCTCGCCGACTACACGTTCTACAAGGAGAACGAGGCGCGCGGCGACTACTCGGTGGTCAACTGGATCGGCGCCACCACCTGGTCGCTGCTGCCCAACTACAATACGACCGACGAGGTGCTCCGCACCCTGTTCGAGACGGCGGACTTCCGCCAGGCGCTCAGCATTGCGATCGACCGTGAACTGGTCAACGAGCTGGCCTTTTCCGGCCTTGCCGAAGGGCGCCAGGCGTCCCCGATCACCGGTTCGCCCTACTACAATGCCGACCTGGAAATGCACTGGGCCGAATACGACCCCGATACGGCCAATGACCTGCTCGACAGCGTCGGGCTGACCCAGATGGATGCCGATGGCTATCGCCTGCGTCCGGATGGCCAGCGGCTGTCGCTGGTTGTCGAGGCCAATGACGCAGCGCACGGCCCCAAGCTGGAGCTGCTGGCCGACAACCTGGCCGATGTGGGCATCGAAGTGCTGCCGCGCATCATCGACCGCACCCAGTGGGACGACAACCGCGACAACAACAACTTCCAGGTGCAGTGGTATCCGTTCGACCGCATGTCGGTCGTGCCGGCCGATCCGCGCAATATCATGGGCAATGACAGCTACGCTGCCCAGTATTACGTCTGGTACAGCACCGATGGCGAATCCGGCACCGAACCGCCGGCCGACCACCCGATCCGCTCGATCTGGGCGGCGTGGGACAAGGCCTCCACTGCCAGCGATATCGCCACGGCCGATGCGGCGGTCAACGAGATGATCGAGACCTTCGTGACCAGCGGCTTTGTCATCGGCGTGGTCGGCGAGGAGACCGTGCCGACCATCGTCAGCAACAATTTCCACAACCTGCGCTCTGGCCTGGTGATGGACGACGTCGCCCGCGGCATCGGCCTTGGCCAGACCCAGCAGATGTGGATGTCGGAGTAAAGTTCTCCCGAGCGGCGGCAAGGTGGGCACACGCACTCACCTTGCCCGTATCGCCCACTGGTGTTGGGACCGGGCTGCCCCGGCAGTGCCGACTGCCCGGTTCCAACACTTTTTTCGGGCCAATTGCTCCGCCTTGCGGCGGCTAAGGAGACGCCATGGTCGGCTTCATCTTGCACAGGGCATTCTGGGCAATCCCCACGCTCATCTTCGTCTCCCTGATCTCGTTCTTCATCATCCAGCTGCCGCCCGGCGACTATGTGACGGCCTATGTGGCGCAGCTGCGCAATGGCGGCGAGTATGTGACGCTGGCCCAGGAAGAGGCGCTGCGCCAGAGCATGGGGCTCAACGACCCCATCATCGTGCAATACTGGCGCTGGATTTCCGACATCGTGTTCCGCGGCGATTTCGGCCAGTCACTGGAATGGAATGCGCCGGTGGGCACGCTGATCTGGGACCGGCTAGGGCTGACGCTGGCCATTTCCACCCTCAGCATGCTGTTCACCTGGGCCATCGCCATTCCGGTGGGTGTCTATTCGGCGACGCGGCAATATTCGGTCTTCGACTACCTCTTCACGGTCTTCGGCTTTCTGGGCAAGGGCATCCCTGATTTCCTGCTCGCGCTCGTGCTGATGTGGATCGGCTTTGCCTATATGCAGATCGATGTCGGCGGGCTGTTTTCGCCCGAGTACCAGACGGCGCCATGGAGCTTTGACAAGGTCATAAACCTCTTGTCGCATCTGTGGATTCCCATCGTCGTGCTGGCTACGGGCGGCGCGGCGGGGCTGATCCGCGTGATGCGCGCCAATATGCTGGACGAGCTGGGCAAGCCCTATGTCGAGACGGCCTATGCGCAGGGGCTGAGCGAGCGGCAGGTGGTGTGGAACTACCCGGTGCGCGTGGCGCTCAACCCGTTCATTTCCACGGTGGGCTGGGCGCTGCCGGCACTGTTTTCGGGCGATGTCATCACCGCCGTGGTGCTCAACCTGCCGACCACCGGGCCGCTGCTGCTCAAGGCGCTGCAGATGCAGGACATGTATCTGGCCGGCAGCTTCATCCTCATCCTGAGCGTGTTCACCGTCATCGGCACGCTGGTCTCCGACGTGCTGCTGGCATGGTCGGACCCCCGTATCCGTTACGCCTAGGAGGGACCGGCCATGACCGATCAGGCAATCAATGCTCCCGCAGCGACGGCGCCTGCCGCCAAGGAAAACCTCTATACCGCCAAGCCCTGGACGCTGATCTGGTGGCGCTTCCGCAGGCATGTGCTGGCCATGGTGTCGCTGTGGTTCCTGGCCATCCTGTCGCTGATGGCGGTGTTTGCCGAAACCGTGGCGCCCTATGACCCGTTCGGCATCGAGCGGCTCCTGACCTTCTCGCCGCCCACGGCGGTGCGCATCATCCATGACGGGCAGCTGCACTGGCCCTTCGTCTATGGCCTGGCGCGCGAGCGGGACCCGGAGACGGCGCGGGTCACCTATGTCGACGACTACGACAAGGTGCTGCCGATCAAGCTCTTCATCTCGGGCGATGACTATTCGTTCTTCGGCTTGTTCAAGACCGACATCCACCTGTTCGGCGTCGAGAGCCGGCGCGACAAGATCAACCTGCTGGGTACCGACTCGCTGGGGCGCGACGTGTTCTCGCGGCTGGTGCATGGGGCCAGGGTGACGCTGTCGGCGGGGCTGATCGGGGTGGCCTTCGCCTTCGTGCTCGGGCTGACACTGGGCTCGATCTCGGGCTATTTCGGCGGCTGGATCGATGCCTCGATCCAGCGGCTGATGGAGTTCATCCGCTCGGTGCCGACGATTCCGCTGTGGATGGGGCTGGCGGCGGCGCTGCCGGTGGCCTGGGACCCGATCTTTGTCTATGTGCTGATCACGCTGATCCTGGCGCTGATCGGCTGGACGCATCTGGCGCGGGTGGTGCGCGGGCAGTTCTTTGCCATCCGCAACGAGGATTTCGTGCTGGCGGCACGGCTGGCGGGCGCGTCGGAATACCGCATCATCACCAAGCATATGCTGCCCTCGATGACCTCCTACATCATCGCGGCACTGACCCTGGCGGTGCCCGAGATGATCCTGGGGGAGACGGCGCTGAGCTTTCTCGGGCTCGGGCTGCGGCCGCCGGTGGTGAGCTGGGGCGTGCTGCTCCAGGACGCACAGAACCTGCGCTCGATCTCGCTGGCGCCGTGGCTGCTGTCGCCGGGCCTGGCGGTGGTGTTCACCGTGCTGGCCTTCAACTTCCTCGGCGATGGCCTGCGCGACGCCGCCGATCCATACGGACAGTGACCATGCTCAAGATGAACCCACAGCTGTCCATGCCGGCCGAACGCCTGCTCGATCTCGACGACGTCAAGGTGCATCTCCCCACTCGCGAAGGCGTGGTCAAGGCGGTGAACGGGGTGTCCTACCATGTCGATCGCGGCGAGGTGCTCGGCATTGTCGGGGAGAGCGGCTCGGGCAAATCCATCACTGCCCGCGCCATCATGCGCCTCTTGCCGCGCAATGCGCGGGAGGAGGGCGGCCACATCCAGTTCCGGCCGCGCACGGGAGAGCTGCATGACCTTTCGGCGCTGGGCCGCGACAGCCGCGCCGTGCGGCAGATCCGTGGCCAGCATATCGGCATGATCTTCCAGGAGCCGATGACCGCGCTCTCGCCGGTGCATTCGATCGGCGACCAGATCATCCGCACCATCCAGCTGCATATGCGGCTCGACCGGCATGCTGCCCGCAGGCGGGCCGCGGACCTGTTGAGCAAGGTCGGCATGCCGCGGCCCGAGCAGATGCTGGACAATTATCCGCATCAGCTGTCGGGCGGCATGCGGCAGCGCGCCATGATCGCGCTGGCCATCTCCTGCGATCCAAGCCTCTTGATCGCCGACGAGCCGACCACGGCGCTGGACGTGACCACCGAGGCGCAGATCCTCGAACTGCTCAAGCATCTGCAGGCCGAGCTGGGCATGGCCATCGTCTTCATCACCCACAATTTCGGCGTCGTGGCCGACATCGCCGACCGGGTGGCGGTGATGTATCTGGGGCGGATCGTCGAGACCGCCTCGGTCGACGACATCTTCTATGCGCCCAAGCACCCCTATACGAGGGCGTTGCTCAACTCGATCCCGCGGCTGGGTGTCGACCAGGGGCGGCGGCTGCCCACCATTCCGGGCATGGTGCCCGACCCCTATAGCGTCCCGACGGGCTGCTCGTTTCATCCGCGCTGCGGCTACAGCGTGGCCGGCACCTGCGACGTGCGGGCACCCGAGCAGCACATATTCCCCAATGGCCAGGCAGCCCGCTGCCACTTCGCCGAACAGCTCGCGGAGGCTGATGCCCATGTCTGACGTAAACCTGTCTGGCGCAGACCTGGCCGCGGCCATGCCCGATGACGTGCTGATCTCGGTCCGCAATCTCAAGAAATACTTCCCGATCACGGCCGGCTGGCTGCGCAAGGAGGTGGGGACCGTCAAGGCCATCGACGATGTGTCGCTCGATATCCGCAAGGGCGAGACCTTCGGGCTGGTGGGCGAAAGCGGCTCGGGCAAATCCACCGTCGCCCGGCTGATGCTGCGCGCCTATACGCTGACCGACGGCTCGATCCTGTTCCGCCGCGACAGTGGTGAGGTGGTCGACATCTCCAGCCTCAACGAGCGGCAGATGCGCGAGATGCGGCGCGAGATGCAGATGATCTTCCAGGATCCCTATTCCTCGCTCAATCCGCGCATGAACCTGCTCGAACTGGTGGGCGAACCGCTGGTGATCCATGGCGTCGGCAGCCAGAGCGAAATCCGCGACCGCGTGGCCGACCTGCTCAAGGTCGTCGGCCTGCGCCCCGAATTCCTGCTGCGCTATCCGCATGCCTTTTCCGGCGGCCAGCGCCAGCGCATCGGCATCGCCCGGGCCCTGGCGCTCAATCCCAGCTTCATTGCCGCCGACGAGGCTGTCTCGGCGCTCGACGTGTCGGTGGCAGCGCAGAATATCAACCTGCTGCAGGATCTGCAGGAGCAGTTCGGGCTGACCTATCTGTTCATCACGCATGACCTGGGCATGGTCGAGCATATCGCCGACCGCATCGGGGTGATGTATCTCGGCCGGCTGATGGAAATCGCCAATACGGGTGATCTCTTCGCGCGGCCGCTCCACCCCTATACCGAGGCGCTGATGGCCTCGGTGCCGCAGCCCGATCCACGCGGCAACCGCACCCGCAAGCGCGTGCCGCTCAAGGGCGAGATTGCCAATCCGGCCAATCCGCCGACCGGGTGCACCTTCCATCCGCGCTGCCCCTATGCGCAGGAGCGCTGCCGTACCGATGTTCCGGCTCTGCGCGAAGTGGCGGCCGGCCGACAGGTGCGCTGCCACTTTGCCGGGGAGCTTGATCTGACCGGAGTGGCGGCATGAGCGGTCTGGCGACCATAGCTGATCGTGACCTGGCGGACCGATACCGTCCCGTGCTGCAGTTCGACCGACGCGAACCTTATTTGCCGGTGCGTATCGGCTATACGGTGTTCCGTGCGCCGGGCCAGTCGCCGTCGAGCAAGTTCGCCATTGCGCCCCGCGGCGGCACGACGATCGAATATGCCATCTACTACGATTGGGACATCGGCCACCTCTATGACCTGGAGCATGTCTGGGTGCATGTGGACGGGAGCGGCGCGGTAGTGGCCGTCGAGGCCTCGGCGCATGGCCGGCGCGAGCCGATGGTGCGCGAGGCCGGGCTGCCGCTGATGGACGGGGTGCGCCCGGTACTCTTTGCCGAACCGGGCAAGCATGCGCATTGGGCCGATCCCGATGCCATGCGCGCCGAAGCGGGCGAGCGGCTGCGGCTGTGTTGCGATGCGCTTGCCGGGCACGAGGCCGTGCATCGCGGCAATTTCTTCTACGAGGCCGGCGCCTATAGGGTGCAGCCGCAGCAGGACAGGCTGGCGCGGCTCAAGATGCAGGGCGACCGGTTCGAGCCGAGTTTCGAGTTTTCGACACCGAAGGGCGAGGCGCCGCTCGTGCCGTGGGATGATCTCGAACGGTTCGTGCCACAGCGCGTGGCGGCCGTCATGGCGGGGCTGGAGTCAGAGGTCCCGCATCTGAGGGCCATCTTTCTCGACTGTGGCGATACGCTGGTCGATGAAGGCACCGAGATCAAGCGGCCGGGCACAGACGTGGTCCTGACGGCCGAGCTGATCGAGGGCGCGACGGCTACCCTGGCCGCCCTGCGTGATGCGGGGCACCGGTTGATTCTCGTGGCAGACGGCCCGCGCGAAACCTTCAGCAATATCCTGGTCCAGCACGGGCTGTGGGACCAGTTCGACGCCCATGTGATCTCCGAGGATGTCGGCGCACTGAAACCCTCGGCACTGATGTTCGACACGGCCCTGCGGCAGGCGGGGCTGACACGCGACGACGCGCGCCACGTGGTCATGGTCGGCAACAATCTCGAGCGCGACATTGCCGGCGCCAATGGCGTGGGCATAGGCTCGATCTTCTTTTCGTGGTCCGACCGGCGCAGCAGGGTGCCCGCCGCGCCGCTGCAACGGCCCGACCATGTGATTACCGCGCTGTCGCAACTGCCAGGCCTGCTCGAGAGCATCGAGCTGGCCCTGCCGCCCCTGACGCAAGCGGGCCAGGCCCGACAAGAGGCATGATGAAACAGGATTCCCCCATGCTGGATGGCGCTACTTTTGCCGTCGCCCGCGGCGACAGCATTACGGCCTGGGCGCTGTCGCCCGTCAGCGAGCGCTATTATCCCGGCGAGCCATCCCTGGCCGAGGACCGGGTCAACTATCGCTTCATCAACGGTTTCGTCGATGTCGGCACGCTGCCCTGCCGGGTGGCGCTGTTCCGCGAACTGGCAACGCGGCGGCCGGTGCTGGAGAGTGACTGGCCGGTCGAGAGCCTGCACCTCCCCGGCGCCAACCGGCGTGTCGCCTTCAGCCGCTTCCGGCACCGGCCGACGCGCCTCGCGCGCTGGTGCCGCACCATCCTGGTGCCGCCGGCCGATGGCGACTACCGCTTCGATATCGTGACCTGTGGCGGTGTGCATGTGTGGGTGGACGGGCAATTGCTGGCTGCGTTCGAGCCCTATACCCGCAATGTCGAGCAGCGCCGCGAGATCTCGCTGCCGCTGCGCGAGGCGGGGAGCGAAGTCACCATCCTGACCGAGGAAATGGCCGAGCGGGATACCAACTGGTATTTCGAGCTGAGCCTGGTGAGCGTGGTTACACTGCAGGTGATGCTGCCGGGCGCTGTCGCGCCCGCCGACGGCGCAGCGCTCAAGACCCTCGCCGACAGTGTCCGCCCAGCCGGCGAGTTTGTCGGTGCCGAGGGGCTTACGCTGGTGTTTGACCGGCCGGTCGCCGAACCAGTAGCGGTGCGCGTCACCGTGCAGCCGACCTCGCATGCCGAGGGGGCCATTCTGCAAAGCACGCTGGAGCTGCCGGCGGGCGCCACCAAACTGCCCGTCTGCGCCGGCGGCGTGTTGCCCGATGGCTATCACCAGGTCGACCTGGTCTTTTCGGCCGGTGCTGCCCGGGTAACGCGGAAGATCGGTTGCGCCGTGCTGGCGCAAACCACGCCGACAGTGCTGGGCGCCGATCTCGACCAGCGCAAGCGGCTGGCGCTGGACCATGTGGCCAGCCATGGCGAGATGCGCATGGGTACGGCGCTGGCCCTGCTCGCGACCGGGCAGCAGGATGAGGCGCGGCTGCGCCCGATCATCGAGCTGACGCTCGATGCCATCGAGGAGCGGCGCGACTGCTCGGATTTCGTCATGGTGCCGCTGCTCTGGGCGCTGATGCGCCATGGTGAGCAGATGCCGGCTGACCTGGCCGCGCGGGCGCGCCGCGCCGTGCTCGACTATCGCTACTGGGTGGACGAACCGGGCAATGACGTCATGTGGTTCTGGAGCGAGAACCATGTGCTGTGTTTCCATGTGTCCCAGCTGCTGGCCGGGCAATGGCTGGGCGCGGAACGCTTCTCGACTTCGGGACGGCTGGGCGCCGAACAGGCCGAGCTGGCGCGGATGCGGCTGGGCAAATGGTTCGACGCCGTCGAGCATGATGGCCTCGCCGAATGGAATTCGGCGGCCTATTACCCGATCGACTTCATCGGGCTGCTGGCGCTGGCCGAACTGAGCGACGGCGCGGTGGCGGATCGGGCCCGTGCCCTGCTCGACCGGCTCTTCACCATGATCGCCCTGCATACGCTGGGCGGCGTGCCGGCCGGCAGCATGGGCCGGGCCTATGACAAGGAATTGCGGGCCGGGCCGCTGACGGAACTGGCGCCCTTTGCCGCCGTGGCCTTTGGCCGGGGATGGCTCAATGCCGGCGTCGCCGCGCTGCCGCAGTTCCTGCTGGCGACCTATGCCCCACCCGCCGATCTCTTGCGCTATGCCGAGCCGGCTGGCGACGCGGCGTTCGAGGCGCATTACGTGCAGGGCCATGACGAGGCGGCGAGGCTGGCGCTCTACAAGAGCGCCCATGTGCAGCTGTCGGCCACCGTCGATGGACGGCCGGGCGCCAGCGGGCACCAGCAGCACATCATGGATGTGCGCTTTGCCAGCCACCCCTTTGCCCGGGCCTGGATCAACCATCCCGGCGAAGACGATCCATGGGGACAGAACCGGCCGTCCTACTGGGCGGGCAATGGTGTGCTGGCGCGGGTCGGGCAGGCGGGCAATGCGACGTTGATGCTCTACGATCTGGGCGAGACGGCGCGGATTCCGTTCACCCATGCCTACCTGTCGAGCGAAGGCATCGACGAAACGCTGGTCGATGGACACTGGCTGATTGCCCGGTCGGGCGAGGGACTGGTGGCGCTCGGCGCGTCGGGGCCGATTGCGGCGGTGACGCAGGGGCCGGGGGCGGGTCGCGAATATCGGGTGACGGGGACGCGCAGTGCCTGGGTCGCCATCGTGGCAGATGGTACGGGGCCGGACGCCTTCGCGGCGTTCCGGCGCTATCTGGCGGGGGTCGAACTCAGTTTCGATGCGGCGGCGATGGCGGTCACGCTGCAGCGTCCGGACCAGCCGGTGCTGACACTGGACTGGCATGGCGGTCTCGCCGTGGACGGGGTTGTTGCCGAATTCCCCAACAGGACAGTGGTGCCCAGGGTGGTCGGGACCAGGGCTTTCCGCATCTGACCGCGGTCTAGTCGTCGAGCACGATCCAGGTGGGCGCGTGATCGCTGGCGCCGGGCTGGCCGCGGACGTCCCGGTCGACGCCGCCGGCTGCCAGCTGCTTTGACAGGTCCTGGCTCAACAGCAGATGGTCGAGCCGCAGGCCGGCATTGCGGGGCCAGCGGTTCCGCATGTAGTCCCAGAAGGTATAGACCGTCTCGGTCGGATAGAGGGTGCGGATGGCGTCGGTCCAGCCCTGCTCGAGCAGCTGGCCGAACAGGGCGCGGCTGGCCGGCTGGACCAGGGCATTGTCGCGATAGGATGTGGTTTCATACATGTCGCGCGGCTCGGGCACGATGTTGTAGTCCCCCGCCAGCACCACGGGCAGGCCGGTCTCGAACAGTTCGGCAGCATGGCTGAGCAGGCGCTCGGTCCAGGCAAGCTTGTAGGCGAATTTCGGCCCCGGCTGCGGATTGCCATTGGGCGCATAGAGCGAGGCGATCAGCACGCCATTGACGGCCGCTTCGATATAGCGGGCCTGCTTGTCGGCGCTGTCGCCCGGCAGTTCATTGCGCGTCAGCACCGGCTCGGCGCCCCGCGCCAGGATGGCCACGCCATTCCAGCTCGATTCACCCAGCCAGACCGCGCCATAACCGGCATCGGCGAGGGCGGTGGCGGGAAACTGCTTCTGGGTGGCCTTGAGTTCCTGCAGGCACACCACGTCGGGCGCGGCATCGGCCAGCCAATCCATCAGGTTGGGCAGGCGGCGGTTGATGCCATTGATATTGTAGGTGGCAATCTTCACGGCGCGATGCGCTTGACCCAGGCATCGATGCTGCTGGCCACGGTCTTGAGATGGTCGGCCGTGGAGAAACCCGAGACCGACTTGCGCGGCTTGAGATCATGGTCGCCATCCTCGAGCCACAGTACTTCTATGGCGTCGGAGAGCCCGAATTCGCCAACCTCGTAACGATCGCCGAATTCGTCGCGCGTGCCCTGGCAGATCAGGGTCGGCGTCCGAAGGTTGATGAGATGGGCGGTGCGCAACTGCTGTGGCCGACCCGGCGGATGAAAGGGATAGCCGAGGCAGACCAGTCCGGCGATCCGGCCGGCATCGAACAGGGCATCGGCCACCATGCTGGCGACGCGGCCGCCCATCGACTTGCCGCCGATGAGCAAAGGCCCATTGGTCGGCCCCAGGTCGTCAATGGCGGCGACATATTCCGGCATCACGGTTTCGGCCTTTGGCGGCGGCTTTTTGCCGGCTGCGGTGCGGCGGCTGGCCATATAGGCGAATTCAAAGCGCGCGACGCGGAAGCCCTGCTCGGCCAGGGCCTTGGTGACGGCGTTCATCGAGGCCGAATCCATCGGCGCGCCGGCGCCGTGGGCCAGGAGGATGGTGATACGGGCGTCTTCGGGGCCGTCGAAGAGAAAGTCGGTTGTCATCAGCTGGCTGTCCTGCGCGAGACCTGGTCGGCCAGCCTTATGCCGGCGCGGGCACGGCGCGCCCAGTCCGAGCTGTCATCGAGGCCGAGATACTGCGTCCACCAGTGGCGCGCGGCGCCGAGGTCGCCGGCATCATATTCGAGCGCGCCGAGGTTATAGATGGCGTCGGCAAAGCCGGGGTCGAGCTCGGCCGCGCGCGCCAGATGCTGCCGGGCGGCGGCGATGCGGCCCATGTCGCGCAGCAGGCCGCCATAGTTGAACCAGGCCTCGATGAAGTGCGGGTCGCGCTTGAGGGCGGTGGCATAGGCCAGGGCCGCGCCATCGAGGTCGTCCAGTTTGCGCAGGCAATTGCCGAGATTGAAGGGCGCGGTGGCGTCGCTGCCGTCGATGGCGGCGCAATGGGCGTAGAGCGTGGCGGCTTCGGCGAAGAGCTCGGCCGCCTCGGCATTTTCGGCCAGGCCGAAATAGTCCTCGGCCTCGTCCGCCGTGTCGAGCAGCGGCAGCAGGCGCTGGCCGTCGAGTTCGGCGAGCGAATGGGCGTCGCTGGTGAGGATCTTGTCGGCCCCGGTCTGCAGCGTCAGCGCGGTCAGCGAGCCCACCGGCCCGATCTGGTGGATGGAGCGCGCTATGGCGCTCCAGCTGGCGCCGGTGGCGACAAGGCCGGCATATTTTCTGGCGAGGAGCATGTCGCGAAAGGAATAGGGCGGGCCGTGATGCTCGAAGGCGTCGAACAGGGTCAGCAGGTCGAGCGTGTCGCCGCTGAGGCCGGACTGGTCGAGCATGGACTGCCGGCCGAGATCGGCGGGCGGGCTGGCGGGGAGGCTGCCCAAAGTGCGCAGGAAGGCGTTCTCGCTGAGCAGGGGCGCGCCGCTGTCGCGTGCGGCCGCGATGCGCTGCTCGATCTCGCCTTCGCCCAGGCGCGACAGCAGGGTGCGGCCGATGACGATGCGCGTGGTGCCGCGGGTGATGCTGCGATGCAGCCGGCCGCCGCGCGAGGCGACCAGCTTCGCGGCCAGGCGGAGCGGGAAGGCCCTGAGCGCCCCCACGACGCCATAGCTTTGCCCGCTTGCCGGCATGCGATCAGGCCTTCTTCTTGGACGCCGCTTTCGGTGCCGTTGCCTTGCTGGCTTCGAGCGCTGCCTTGAGCGAGACCTTGGCGGCCGATTCCTTGGCGGGCGCAGGCGCCTTGGCCTTGCTCCTGGCGGCGGGCTTGGCCTCGCCGAGGCTGGCCTTGAGCGCGTCCATCAGATTGATGACATTGCCGCGTTCCGGGGCCGCCGCGATGATCGGATTGTGGCCCTTGAGCTTCTCGCGGATCATGGCCATCAGCGCCAGCTCGTAGCGATCCTCGTAGTCCTTGGGATTGAAGGTGGTGACCTTCTGCTCGATGAGCTTCTGGGCGAGGTCGAGCATTTCCTGCTCCGGCTTGCCCACCGGGATATTGTCGAAATACTCGGCCGTGCCGCGCACCTCGTTGGGGTTGCGCAAGGTGGTGACGAACATGCCGTTTTCGCGCGCGCCGATGGTGACGACGCGCTCGCGATTGGTCAGCACCAGGCGGGCAATGGCGACCTTGCCGCTCTTGCGCAGGGCTTCACGCAGCACGACGAAGGTCTCTTCGGCCATGGCGCCGTCGGGCGCCAGGTAATAGGGCGCGTCCTGGTAGAGCACGTCGACTTCGCCGGCATCGACGAAGGCTTCGATATTCATCGTGTGGTTGGATTCGATGCGCACGGCTTCGAGATCGGCATCATCGATGATGATATATTGCTTGGGCTCGTATTCGTAGCCGCGCACCAGATCGCTGCGCTCGACCAGGCCCAGTTCGGGATCGACCGCCTTCATGTTGATGCGGTTATGCGTGTCCTTGTGCAGCTGATTGAAGCTGATGCGCTCCGAGGCGCTGGTCGCCGGAAACAGTTTGACCGGACAGCTGACCAGGCTCAGCCTCAGTTGACCCTTCCAGCTTGCTCTTGGAGCCATCGCCGCCTCCTACGCGTACGCAGTTCACCACAGTAATTCATGGCGCCAAATCCCGTGCTGACTCGTTAATGTCGGCCCAGGGGTCGCCCGATGTGGTTAACAAACCCGGAAGCGAAGAGTAATTCAGGTCCGTGGGAGAGTCGATGGACTCAAGATCGCGCCAATCGATTGGCGTCGATGCCGGCAGGTGCGGGCGGGCGCGCAGCGAATAGGCCGCGACTGCTGTCGCGCTGCGCGCATTGCGGTGGTAGTCGATGAAGATGCGGCCCTTGCGGTTCTGCTCGCCCATGGTGGTGGTGAAGGTGTCCCGGCCGGTGGCGGCAAGCCTCGTCGCGATACTGGCGCAGGCCGCGTGCGTCTGTTTCCAGGTTAGTTTCGGGGTGGTGGGCACCACGATATGGACGCCCTTGCCCCCGGAGGTCTTGACGAAGGGCACGAGGCCCATGCTTTCGAGCTCGCCGCGCAGGTGTACCGCCGCATTGACCACGTCACGCCAGGCAACGCCCTCGCCGGGGTCGAGGTCGAAGATCACCCGGTCGGGTCTGTCGAGATGGCTCTGATGCGTGCCCCAGGCATGGAATTCGACCACGCCGAACTGCGCCAGCGCCAGATAGGCCTTGGCGTCCTCGACCGCGATATAGGTCTGTTTCTCGCCATCGGAATTCTCGGTGACGAAGCTCTTGATCGTTCCCGGCATGCCGGTGAAGGGGTGGCGCTGGAAGAAGCAGTCCTGCGGCTTGCCGGTCGGGCAGCGGAACAGCGAGACCGGGCGGTCGAACAGATGGGGCAGCATGTAGTCGCCCACCGCCGCGTAATAGACGGCGATCTCCAGCTTGGTCGGGCCGGACTTGCCGAACAGGCGGCGGGTGGGATTGGTCACCCAGATGCCGGCGAGGTCCGCATCGGAGACGATGCGCTTGCGCGGCGCCGTCACGGCTGTCGTCAACTCCGCTTCGCGCAGGCCCTTGAATACCGCGTGGCGCAGCATGCCGTCGCTGGTGATGGTGGCATATTGCACCCGCGCCTTGAGCGTCGGCCTGACCGGCAGGATGTCCTTGGGCGCGCCGTCCAGCTTGTCGTCGATGCGCAGGGCTTCGAGGCGGCGCACCAGGTCCTTCATAGTGGCGGCATCAAAGCCGGTGCCGACCTTGCCGCGATAGACCAGGTCCTCGCCGACCCATTCGGCCATGGCCAGGGCGCCGATGCCGCCATTGGCCTCGCTCACGCTATAGCCGCCAATGACGAAGTCGCCTGTCTTGAGCGCCTTGATCTTGAGCCAGGTGCTGCCGCGGCCGCCGATGTATTTACCGTCGGAACGCTTGGAGACGATGCCCTCCAGTCCGAGCTCCGAAGCATGGTCATAAAGCGGTCGGCCGTCGCCTTCGACATGGTCGCTGAACTGGATGGCCGAGCGCCCGCTGACATGGCCGGCCAGCAGTTGCGCCAAAAGCGCCTTGCGCTTTATGAGCGGCACGGCACGCAGGTCCCAGCCGTCGAGATGCAGCAGGTCGAAGGCATAAAAGACCAGCCTGTTGCCGGCGCCCGTCGAGAGCGCATCCTGCAGCTTGCCGAAGCGGCTGATACCCTTGTCGTCGAGCACGACGATCTCGCCATCGATCACGGCCTCCCGACAGTTGAGCGCGGCGAAGGCCGCGGGCAGGTCGCCATAGCGCCTGGTCCAGTCGAGCCCGCCGCGGGTGATGAGCCGCGCCGCGCCGCCATCGAGGAAGGCCAGGGTGCGATAGCCGTCGAACTTGATCTCGTGCAGCCAGGGGCCTTCCCTGGGCGGGGCCGCGGCGGGGCTGGCCAACTGCATTTCGGCTGTCGCGGGCATTGGCGTCTTCACAGCTCCGACGACCTTGCCGGGCTGCGGCTTGCTGCGCTTGACCGGGGCAGGGGGCGGCGCCACCAGTTCCTCGATCCGCCTGCCGGATTTGACGCTTTCGGGGCGCTCGAGGAGAATGTCGATCTCGGTGCTCATGGCCGGGTCGCGTTCCTTGAACAGCAGCCAGGCCTCCTTGCCCTTGTCTTCTGGCTTGCCCTTGAGCCGGGTCAGCATCCAGCCGCCGCGCAGCTTCTGCCCCACGAGGCGGAATTTGAAGGCCCCCTTTGCGAGATCGGCAACAGGGTCGCCCATCGGCGCCCAGGTGCCGGTATCCCAGACGATCATGGGGCCGCCGCCATATTCGCCTTCCGGGATCACTCCCTCAAAGTCGATATACTCGATCGGGTGATCCTCGGTCGCCGCGGCGAAGCGCTTGTCGGCGGGATTGAGCGAGGGGCCCTTGGGCACGGCCCAGCTTTTCAGCACGCCGCCCAGTTCGAGCCGCAGGTCGTAGTGGTCGGCACTGGCCGAATGCTTGTGCACGACAAAGCGGCTCTCCCCGTCGGCTACCGTGCCGACAGGTTCGGTTGTCCTCGTGAAATTGCGCTTGCCCCGATAGTTCTCGAGCTTCTTGTCGACCATGGGCGAAATCTACATGGGATTTGCCCGGGAGCCAGCGACTTGTGCGGCAATTCCCCCGCGCCGGTTCACACCGCCAGGGAATGCCGCGCTGCCCCGGTCGCCAGATAGGTGTCGAACCTGGCGGCGATGGCGCGCACGAAGGGGCGGCCGCGTTCGGTGACGCTGAAGCAGTCGGCGTGGGCGCGGGTCAGGCCGTCGGGATCGGTCGCGGCGATGATGCCGGCGGCGTCGAACAGGGTCTCGCCCGCGGCGCCGAACTGGCGCAATTCTTCGCGCCGCAGCGCGAAGCGGCAGAGCAGGGCCTCGATGGCAAAGCCATGCAGCCGGTCCGCCGGGCTCAGGGCAAAGCCGCGCGTCGTTGCGCCGCCCCCGGCCAGTACGGATTTCTGATAGTCGCCGGTGGGCGTGATGTTCTGCACATAGCCCTGCGGCAGTTGCCCGATGGCCGAGGCACCCAGGCCGATCAGCATATCGGCGCGATCATCCGTGTAGCCCTGGAAATTGCGGCGCAGGCGGCCGGCGGCGGCGGCGAGGGCCAGGCTGTCGGTTGGGCGGGCAAAATGGTCGAAGCCGATCGATTGCAGGCCGCCGGCATTGAGCAGCCCGGCCGCCAGCTGGGACTGGGCGAAGCGCGCATGAATGTCGGGCAGGGCTTCATCGGGGATCATCTGCTGGTGCTTCTTCATCCAGGGCACATGGGCATAGCCAAAGAGCGCGGTGCGGTCCGGCGCCAGCGACAGCACCTGACCAATGGTGGCCTCGATGCTGTCCAGCGTCTGATACGGCAGGCCATAAAGCACATCCACATTGACCGAGTGGACGCCGCGCGCCCGCACGGAATCGATGACATGCCTGGTCTGTTCGAAACTCTGCAGCCGGTTGATGGCGCGCTGCACGCGCACGTCGAAATCCTGCACGCCGACGCTGGCGCGGGTCAGCCCGAAGAGCGCCATGGCGTCGAAGCGGTCTTCGCCCAGATCGTTGGGGTCGATCTCGATGCTGATCTCTGCATGGGGAGCGATGGTGAAGCGCGCGGCGAGCCGGGCCTTGAGGATCGCCATATCGGCCGCTGTCAGCATGGTGGGCGAGCCGCCGCCAAGATGGATCGCGGTCACCACGCCCCGTCCGCCCAGCTGGTCGGCGACCCAGTCGATCTCGGCATGGAGTGCCTCGAGATAATGGGCGATGGGTTCATAGCGCAGCGTGTGCTTGGTGTGGCAGCCGCA
>JAHJWO010000051.1 GCA_018828145.1 Alphaproteobacteria bacterium
GCGCTGACGGCGGTGATCCAGGAGGCCTACGTCCAGGGCATCTCGACCCGCTCGGTCGATGACCTGGTCAAGGCCATGGGCATGAGCGGCATCTCCAAGAGCCAGGTGAGCCGGCTGTGCGAGGAGATTGACGGCAAGGTGAAGGCCTTCCTCGAGCGACCCATCGAAGGCGACTGGCCGTATCTGTGGATCGATGCGACCTACCTCAAGGTTCGCCGGGGTGGCCGCATCGTGTCGGTGGCCGCGATCATCGCCGTGGCGGTCAACACCGACGGCCGGCGCGAGGTTCTGGGCATGGAGATCGGCACTTCGGAAGCCGAGCCTATCTGGACCGAGTTCCTGCGCAAGCTCACGCGCCGCGGTCTGCGCGGGGTCAAGCTGGTGGTCTCGGACGCCCACGAAGGCATCAAGGCCGCCGTCACCAAGGTGCTGTGCGCCACCTGGCAGAGATGCCGCGTCCACTTCATGCGCAATGTGCTGGCCCATGCCGGCAAGAGCGGGCGGCGGGTTGCCAGTGCCTTCATCGCCACCGCCTTCGCACAGGAGACGGCGGAGGCGGCCAGCAGCCAATGGCGCGCTGTCGCCGACCAGATCCGCCCCAAGGTGCCCAAGCTCGCCGCCATCATGGATGAGGCCGAGACCGATGTGCTGGCCTACATGACCTTCCCCAGGGAGCATCGCGTCCAGCTCCACAGCACCAACCCAATCGAACGGGTGAATGGTGAGATCAAGCGCCGCACCGAGGTCGTGGGCATCTTCCCCAACGACGACGCCATCATCCGCCTGGTCGGCGCCATCCTGCTCGAACAGAACGATGAGTGGGCCGTCCAGAGGTCTCGATACATGACGCTGGAATCCGTCGCCCCATTGAGCGATGATCCTCTCATCAGCCTGCCAGCCGTGGCCCGCTGATCAGCCCGGCCCATGCCGGAAAAGCCTCGAGGCCCAGCCTCAGCTACACCACGCTACGGGACACGATCCGCCACGTTCCGGTATTCCAAGTCGCCGCGACCGTCGGCTACCAGCGGACGTCAGATTTGTAGTCTGGTGCTCGGCGAAGATCGGGGCAAGGTCAACGTGAGCCTCTCCGCATGGAGAACCAAGCATCGCGAATTACGACTTGGAGCCATTTGGATCGGCCGACGGGCAATTGGACCTGGGGATGAGTGACACGCAATTGCGAGGCGGCTGACCAAGTGAAACAGCAATGGGCCTCTGAACTGCCGCCACTTCGCGTTCCCCTTTGATTGTCCCTTTGAATATTGCGGACCCAAATCATTTCCGGCCCGGCCCGTAGCCATTGCCACGGGCACCGGTGCGGCATCAGATGACTTGCCCTTTCGGAAGCGGGCTTGGCGCATTCTCCTCCTCTGCCGCAGATGCAATTCCCAAGGAAAATGCTTCAAGAAGGGCATCGGAAATTGCGACCGCCAAAAGCGTACTCTCTGCCTCTATCTCGAATATCTGGAGCTGATGTGCGCAGGTGACCAGCGCTGAGCCTTCGCATTCAACGATGTCTTGTGCCTTTGCGAGCGCCCAAGCTGTAAGGTTTTGCATAAAAGACCTCCGCCGTTAGATCACCCTCCTTTAGATTGCCTAATCTTCGTTATTATAACCTGCCCACGAACCATAGGATTTTACGCGCTAAGCATGTACCGTGCTTCTCCCACGGCTACTCGACATCTGAAGAACACCTCCGGAAAGACACCGGAGGGCGCGGACTTGCAATTCGCTTCCCATTTCGAAAAACCTTGCTGGAACCTTCAGCTCGGCCACCAGCCAAATCCCCACGCCGAGAGCTAGGCCGCTCTCGCCCCCTGCCCTGCCGGGCGGCATGTTTCCCCCATTCCTGCCGTTCTGAGGTCTGCCTTGAATCTTGTACTGTCGGTCCGCATGCCGGCGCAACGCTCCCCCTTTGAACGTTTTCATTTCTGCGGGGCAGAGGCAACTATGCCATCCACCAAGGCATGAAATGCGCTGTCGTCAGCAAGCGAGGGCGCGTATCGCCTTGCATCGTACAGCCCCATGAGGGCTAGATAGATGCCGGTGCCCAGCCGCTGTGCAGGGGTGCGGTCATAACCCATGAGCTGAAGAATTTGAGCTAGGTAGGCAACCCGTCGATCGTCCACACGGGCGATCCGTTCGGCCACAACCGGCTCCTCCGCAGCCCACGCGCGCAGGGCTGCCTCGGCACGCGCAACGTCCACGCCCTGCTCTGAGGGGATCAACGCAGCGTCAGCCACTGCTCGCAAGCGTTCGGCCGGGTGCTCAACGGTGTCGACGGAACTGATCACCAAGCTGGTACCTTCAGTTTCCCAGAAATCTAGCAAAGCAGTCAGAAGCGCCGGGCGGTCGGCGAAATGCCAGTAAAAGGAGCCTTTGGAAGTGTTTAGCCGCCGCGCCAGCTTCTCGATCCGCACAGCGCCGATGCCGCCTTCTGCAAGTGCTGCGAGCGCCGCAACGATCCAGTCCTGCGGCCGGAACCGTCTGTTTGTCATCTCGCCACCACCCCCGAAACCGCGTCAGACCGCCACATCCATACGGTAGCGTATGGACAACTGCAAGCGCAGGTGCCAGAACATACGGAGCCGTATGGCCAAATTGCTGGGAGGCAAACATGCGCACTGAAAGAGCGGAACTGCCTTTTTCGTGGTACTTTCTTGCTGCAGCTGCAGTGTCACTGATCACCAGTGCCATCCACGTCGTGGCCGGCACCCCCGAGATAATGGCGCCGCTTCTCGCCAGCACTCTGCCGCCTGTTGTGAAAGGTGTTTTTGATGTCATGTGGCACCAAATCACTGCCTTGCTTCTGCTCGGCAGTGGCGCTTCACTTGTGGCTGCAGCACGACCAGCCTGGCGACTGCCGGTCGCCGTGTTGATTGGTGGCCAATTCGCGCTCATCTCGGTGCTGTTCATCACCCTGGGGGCGATGTGGTTCTCTAGTCCATGGCCAATGCCGCAGTGGGTGCTCTTTGGAGCAATGACTGTGCTGCTGCTGATCGGTTACCGACGCGGCGCTGCTTGAGGCAGTAGGTCTTGGGGCCACGGCGAAGGCCGTGACCCACACGCACGTGCAGTCTACTCGCCGGCTTTCTTGTCCTGGCCGGGCGGAGAGTCTTTACCCTGGCCTTGGCCATTTTCGGAGCCACCGTCACCCGGGCCTTGGCCACTTTCGGAGCCACCGTCGTCCGCCTTCTTGACCTGGCCGGGCGCGAAGTCCTTGGCATCGCCGTCCTGCTGACCTGGCGCTGCTTCGTTGGCCGGCCCTTCCTGCTGGCCTGGCGCAAACTCACGTGCGCTGCCGTTACTAGTATCGTCCAACTCGTTGATAGCGGTAACCAGATCGTCGGTAGACACGGATGCCACGCAGGTATCCGCAATGGTGTCCGCTTCGACCCCGCACACCTCTGCGGCCAACTCAGCCGGCAAGTCGATGGAGGAAGGCAGGTCATCAACATCGATGCCAAGTTCGGCAGCTAGTTCTGCGGATATGCTAGAGAGGTCGACGGTCACGGTTTCCGCTTGGGCAAATACGGCAGTCGAAATGGTCAAAGCAGCGGCCAAGGCGACAAGAGGGAGCTTACGCATGGTTTTTCTCCGTTTCAGAGCGGTTCGTAGGGATGAACCTGTCCGGAGCGTCACGCTACCAAACTCCCCATGAAACGTGCCTTATGCCGGATGTCAGCGACGCGTAAGGACAGATCCGACATCTTTAGACGGCTCCTCTGATCCCGGTCGGCCGACCAGCCGCCAAGGAGGGTCCGCTTCCCGGCCTTCACTGGACGAGAGCCTCAACCTGTCTTGCAGCCTTGCACACGATCCCCCAGGGGGGATAGTGATGCCGCATGACCGATGTAGAATTGCACCCGCACCGCCACGCCACCCATCCGCAGATCGTCAAGCGCCTCAAGCGGGCTGATGGACACCTCAAATCGGTGATCGACATGATCAAAGATGGGCGGTCCTGCCTCGATATTGCCCAGCAATTGCACGCCGTGGAAATGGCCATCGCCCAAGCCAAGAAAACGCTGATCCACGACCATCTCGACCATTGTCTCGCCGACGCTGTGGGACCACTCACTGATGCTGACCAGGCGCGGTTCGACGAGTTCCGCGACATTGCCAAATACCTCTAGGAGACCCTGATGCTGGCCGTTCTGCGCAATCGGACCTATCGTCACCTCCTTTTGGCGCAGGTGATCGCCCTCATCGGGACGGGGCTCGCCACAGTGGCGCTTGGCCTGCTCGCCTTCAACCTGGCCGGCGACAAAGCCGGTGCGGTGCTGGGCACAGCCCTCGCCATCAAGATGATTGCCTATGTCGGGGTTGCGCCGATTGCCTCGGCTTTTGCCGAGAGGCTGCCGCGACGCGTCATGCTGGTGACGCTCGACCTTGTGCGGGCAGCCGTTGCGGTGATTCTGCCGTTCGTGACCGAAATCTGGCAGGTCTATATCCTGATCTTCCTGCTGCAATCGGGCTCTGCGGCCTTCACGCCGACCTTCCAAGCGACCATTCCCGACGTCCTGCCCGATGAGCGCGATTACACCCGCGCCCTCTCGTTGTCCCGGCTGGCTTATGATCTCGAAAGCGTGGTGAGCCCGCTGCTAGCGGCCGCGCTCCTGACGGTCATTTCCTTCAACAACCTGTTCGCCGGAACCGTCATCGGCTTTGTCGCATCGGCCCTGCTGGTGGTGTCGGTCGTGCTGCCCAGCCCCAAGCCCGCAGCGCACCGGGGCATCTATGATCGGACCACCCGCGGACTTCGCATCTATCTCAGGACACCCCGCCTTCGCGGTTTGCTGGCGCTGACCTTTGCGGTGTCGGCGGCGGGCGCCATGGTCATCGTCAACACCGTTGTTCTGGTGCAGGCGGGGTTCGAATTGGACCAACAGTGGACAGCCATAGCGCTGACCGCCTTTGGCGCAGGATCGATGGGGGCGGCATTCGCTCTGCCATCGCTGCTTGACCGATTTCCCGATCGAGCGGTGATGCTGGTTGGAGCCGCCATCCTGGTCGCGGCGATGCTGCTGGGCAGCCTGTTGGCCGGTTATGCGAGCCTGCTCGCCCTGTGGGCTGTCGTCGGCATCGGCTACTCTGTTACCCAGACCCCGGCCGGGCGCCTGATCCGCCGGTCGTCCAATCCCGAGGACCGCCCGGCATTGTTCGCGGCCCACTTCGCGCTGTCACATGCGACCTGGCTGGTGACCTATCCCCTCGCCGGGTGGCTGGGCGTTGCGGCTGGATTGCCGCTGACCTTCCTCGCCATGGCCGCCATTGCCGCTGCCGGACTTCTTACGGCCTTGTATATGTGGCCAGCCCACGATCCGATGATCGTCGAGCACACCCATGCTGATTTGCCAGAGGGTCATGCCCACATCGCCGATGCGCGACGTGCTGGCGCCGACTATGTCCACGCCCATGATTTTGTCATCGACAACAAACACGTCTCATGGCCGACGCGGTGACAGATATCCTGGGCGACGCCCAGTGCACGCCGAAAATAAATACAGTGGCAGGACATACAAACTATACGCACTTCATGGATACTGGTACGCGCCGCCAGTGTTAGAAAACCTCCATTAGGATAAAACGGTCTTGGAAGAAATAAACGAACGACGGCATGAGACAAGGTATCGGCAACGCGTGCCTGGTATGGTCGTACTTCAAGATGATATTACGCGGTTCCCTATCATTCTCGTAAACAAATCGGGATCCGGTTTGACACTTGAATTTTCAGAAAATGTATCCCTACCGGGATCGTTCAGGATTTTGTTTGATCGGACTATCGAGCCCTGCAGGCTGGTTTGGCAGCAAGGCCGGTTTGCGGGCGTGCAATTGCTAGCTCCCGAGGAAGGGGCTTTTCCATAGATCAAGTGACAAGGGTGAACGGCTGCCTCTGGTTAGCGGATAGTGGGCGGTAGCCTTGGAGCAGCTAAGCGCGCCGGATTGCGGTTACGCAGCACCTTTGATGGATCAGGAGCAAAGTCCTTGCTTCCTATGAAAAAGTCAGACTTTGGGGCATAGGCTGTCAAAGTTCGGCTTGGCCGGCAACACTAGACTCAGCTACCCCGGTCCAAATGACCATGGAAGAACTCACCCCTGAAGCCCTCACCCTCCTCAAGAGCCTCATAAACCGACCACATCCCGTCGAGGATGGCCCCCTGCTGCAACTCCTGTTGGCGGACCGCCTGGTAATGGGCGGGCCAAGTAAGGTTCATCTGACGGGCTCGGGGAAACGGCTGCTGGCGATGCACGCCTCGGCTGCGGAGTAGCAACAACTGCATTCTCGCCACTCTGTTTGCAGGCAGGGGGGCACCAATGCCCCCGCCTTTCGAGCTTTGACCGAAATGTGATCGGACCGATTCCTGCTAGTCCCAAATGTGATCAGCCGTGCAGTTGCCGCTGTGCTAACGGCTGGCCTGTCGCGTCCCGGGGGGCCAGAACGTGTTCAGGGCCCTTGCATGCACACTTCCCACCCCCTCCGACTGTCCCCGCTGTTCGTTGTGCTGGCACTGGCCGGCTGCTCAAGTGGCGGCTCCAGCTCGGACTCCAGCACTATTGCCAGCGTGCCGTCGCCACCGGCCCCACCGGCCAGCACTTGGGCCAACGGCGGTGTGTCCTTCGACCCGGTGCGGGCGCAGCAAATGCTCACATCTGCCGAATTCCGCGGTGCTGACGCCAACTGCGTCTATGCTGGCTGCGCCCCGTCCGGCGCCCCGGCGACCGGGCAGTCCCAGGCATTTGCCTTGCACAATCTACACACTGCGCTGTCATCGGGGCTGACAGGCGCTGGCCAGATTGTAGCGATCGTGGATAGCGGCTTTCGGACGACACACCAGGAATTTGCCGGCAAGACCATCCACACGTCAGGCGCCTTGCCCAGTACTGACCACGGCACACATGTCGCCTCCCTCGTCGCCGGCATTCAGGACGGTAGGGGCATGCATGGCGTGGCGCCGGGCGCGGATCTGCATCTGACCGCCATCAACCCCACCGGTGGCGCCACGCTGGACCTTGCCAATGTCACAGCTGGGACGCTGCACGCGGCGTCCCTGGGCGCGGTTGCGCAGAACAACTCCTGGGGCTTCAGCGTCTCGGCTGCCGACTTCCAGACCCATCTGCAGGCCAATCCCGGGCGGACAGTCGCACAGGGGCTCCATGCGGTGATTGGCAATTATGGATCGGCGAACTGGCAGGCCTATCTGGATGCGCTGGACGGTTTTCAGACTGGCGGCGTGGTGGTCTGGGCACTGTCGAATGACAATGCCATGACTTCGGGCGACGTTATGGCCGCCTTGCCTTACTTCGACCAGCGGCTGCAGGGTGCCTGGGTTGCCGCGGCCAACGGCTATTTCGAAGTCGACGGATCCGGCAGCATCACCAAGGCCATTCGCCTGTCCGCCGCCTGCGGGTTGGCCGCAAGTTTCTGCGTGGCTGGTGACGGCACCACGACTGCCGCCAATGCGACCTCCAACACAGCGTATTCCGGCGGAACCGGCACGTCCTATGTCGCGCCACAAATCGCGGGCACAGTGGCGCTGCTCGCCGAGGCCTTTCCCGACCTGACGCCGGAGGAATGGACCAAGCGGCTGCTGGCCAGCGCCGACAATAGCTGGTTCGGACGGTTGGGCGTCACGGTGAGTGGCACGGTGGATTACGGCAACGGCGTCACCCACGCCTATTCGGGCGAATGGGGCCACGGCGTCCTCGATATCGCAGCCGCATTGAGTCCCATCGGCAGCGTCTCCGTGCTGTCAGGGGACCATCTCGTCACGAGTGAGCGGGTCGGCCTGAGCGACAGTATCGTCGCGACGCCGAACAGCTTTGGCGACGGGTTGCAGATGGCGCTTTCCGGATCGGACATCGCGGTTTTTGACGCGCTCAACCGGGCTTATGCAGTGGAAGGGTCTGCCCTGGTAGCCGCCCAGACCGCGTCCATGCTGCCCGGCCTGATGGCCTCGGTGGAGCGGCCAAGATGGGGTGCGCTGCCGTCGCACCGCTCGGTCCTGGCGACAGGTTCGGGTGAGGGGAAGACCGGAACCGGCAACCTGGCGGTTCTGAACTCGGCCAATGGACTGTTCGAGACTTCGGCCGATGCGGCACCCCACGGGGGAGTTTCAGTTTTCTCGCTGGCCCGCGGCACCATTGCGGCGACATCGGCGCAACGCGTCGGGCCGGTCGAGATCACCGCCATTGGCTTTGCCGGTCAGGGTGCTGCTGCTGCCACCAATACCGTAACCGGAACCGGGTTGAACCTGGCCACGGGTGAGCAGAGTCGCGTCAGTGTCGGCGTCAGCTATCTGGGCGAACAGGGCAGTCTACTCGGGCTGGCGGAAAACGGCGCCTTCGGCTGGGGCGATGGCAGCAGTCTGACCACCCTGCATCTCGGCCTTGATCAGCAGGTGACCTCCACATTGGGGCTGTTCGGCAGGTTTGAATATGGCAACGCCACTCCCATCGGGAGCAATAGAGGCCTCGTCACTTCGATCAGCGACATTCAATTCTCCGCATTCGAGATCGGGGCACGACTGGGGAGCGTCTGGGCGAGCAAGGACATGCTCAGCCTTTCGATTGCACAGCCGCTGCGCATCGAAGCGGGAACGATAGAGATGCAGCTTCCCACTGGACGCACAAGCAAAGGCAGCATCGAACAACGCCAGGTCGCAGCGGACCTCAAGCCAGCCGGCCGGGAGCTCGACCTCGGCCTAGGCTATCAGGTGCCAGTTGGGTCGGGTCAGCTCCAACTTGGCCTCCAATACCGGTTGGACTCAGGCCATGTGCGAGGTGCCTCTACGATGGGCGTGGCGATGGGCTTCGGGCAAACATTCTGAGCCTTGGTTTTTAGCTTCGCGGGTATCGAAGTCGCGACATCAAAACCCGTCCGGGAACCTTCATGCTTCAATAACGGTCGCACCACGGGGGACGTCTACTATCCGCTCAGTATAGAAAGCTGCCAGTCGGGATTCTGCCTCTACTCTACCCTACCCTGCCCTTCCGCTCAGCGCCCCCTTTTCAGATGAGGTGGATGGCTCCCGCTCCTGGCCTCTGAGTGCCAAAGTGGGTTTGCTATCAGGCAACCCGAGCAAAGGAGCCATCCGCCATGCAGATTACCACCGTGGGGCCAAGATCGGAGCAAGAGTGTTTTTCAGGTTATGCCGTTGATGCGTCTGGAGATGTTGCTGTGCCCAAACACCCCGGCGATCGCAGGTTCTGCCTTCACCAGGGCAACGCCCTGTCTGATTGGCATTGAGGCGGGCGGCACATCCCACCATTGGGCTCGAGAGCTAACAGAGGTCCGGTCAGCCCCGTTCCTGGCGGCCAACACCATCATGAACGGCCGAGGCCAACCCTCGTCTCTGCGCAGCTTCGGTGCTCGGCTGGCCCGCAAGAAGGGCCGCAAGCGCGCGCTGGTCGCCATGGCGCAAACTTGCCGTTGTGCCCATGCCATGTGGACCGATGGCACCCTGTTCTGCAACGTCGAGAAGGAGGCGCTCGCCTGACGATGTGATCGCCTACCAGGAAACCAGCTCGTCGTTGCAGCTCGTCCGGTGCGGACCAGGGAGCCGGGGCAAAGCCGCAACTGTCTGCTACGCATCATAGCGCGTCTGAAAGCAAGGCACCCCGACCCGATCCGACCAATGCTTGTGGCAGCTCCGGCTCGCGCCGCCATGCCGACCACGAAAAGAAGCGTGACCCGGCCAGGACGAAACGCAGTGGAAGAGAAGATCGGAGCTTGGCCCCAATGCCCGATTAAAGAAGCAGACATGAACCCCAGCGGCGGGCCCTCCCATCAGTGCGCGGCGTGCTCATTGGCGGCTTGAGTTGCCGTCTCTTTTGGGGGTCCGGCCGCGTCAAAGACCTCTGGCGCGTCTGCTCCCTCGACGATGAGTCTGCCGACCAGACCGCGGGCTGCACGGGACAAAGCGTGGTCCACCAGCAAGAATTCACCAGGCACTTCGAAGGTGAGATCGACTACGGCCGCACCTCCTGGCGGCACCGAGATTGTCGAAACATCCGACATGGGAGCCGTTGAAAGCGCCCCCAGAGCATAGACCGTGTCGAAAATCTCCCCGATGACGTGGAAGCTGGATTCCTTGTTGGGGCCCCCGACGCCGAAATAGATCCTTATCGTCTCCCCGACCTTTGCCTTCAGCGCGTAATCTCCCGTCAGCGCCTCTGCGGAGCCGTTGAACACATAGTATTCTGGCTGCTCGTCCAGCAAACGTTCGAGGCTGCTGGTCAACTGCCCCTTGGAGCCGAAGTCCTCCGCCGTGTAGATCTCGCCCTGCATGACGTAGAATTCCTGGTCGACCGGTGGCAATCCCATTTCTGGCTCGACGAGGATCAGTCCGTACATGCCATTGGCGATGTGCTCTGCCGCCAGTGGTGTCGCGCAGTGGTAGACATAGAGCCCCGGTTTCATCGCCAGGAACGAAAAGCTCCTGGCTTCACCAGGTGCGGCATGGGTTGCCTCGCCTCCACCGCCCGGTCCGGTTGCGGCGTGGAAGTCGACATTGTGGGGCTCGGCACTGTCCGCCATATTTTGCAGGTCGATTTCGACGGTGTCGCCCACGCGGGCCCGCACGAAGGGTCCGGGCACCTTACGGTTGAAGGTCCAGTAATGGTAGGTGGCGCCATCAGCCAGGGTGCCGGTGACCTCCACTGTCTCAAGACCGACCCTGATGGTCTGGGGGCCGCGCTCACCGATGGGACCCGGCAAATCCGTTGCGGCCCTGACGATGTCGAGCGGCGCCTCCGCCGTCCCGTTTTCGACTGGATGCGCGTGCGAGCCCGCTCCAAACGTGGGTGATGTCAGGATGCCAGCGATAGTGAGTCCAGCAAGGGCGTGGCGCAGGTATAAGGATGGCATGGCTGACCTTCTTTGAAGATGATCGCCTCACTAGGCTTGGGAACCGATGCGAGGTCTTTGCGCTCGCTCAAATTGACTGCCCCCTCTCTGCAACGTGAACCGTTTCGCACTTGGCCGCGGAACCCGTCTGAGTCGAGAGCGTCTACCCTCACTGCTGGTGGCCCCTAGCGCACGTCTATGGACTGGCGCTAGGTCAAAATCACTACAGTTGGTGTTCCGCTGAACGCCCAGATCCCATCCAAATACCCCTTGACCTTGCCACCGTGGCCAGCCTGACAAGGTTCGGCAGTAGTTCCAGTCTGCCACAAGGTCCACGACAATGAGCAATCCCAATACAGGCTGCACCGCCTTCGCATCGACCGCTGACGGCTGCGCTTCTGGCCTCATACCCCATCCCCGCTCCACCCTCGGTCGTCAGGAGCGGTCGCCCGCGACCGCGGAGCCTGCCAATCTGCTTGTCGCGTTCGCGATCTGGATCACGAAAGCGCAGACCGCTCGTTCTCGCCGGGCAGCGCTGTTAGGCCTGCTCGAGCTAGATTATGCCCGGCTGGACGAACTCGGCATCTCGCGCTACGATTTGCTTAGAGCCATGACCTCAAACGCCCAAGCCGGATCTATCCTCCACGCTGCTCGGGCCCGCAATTCGAGCATCTGATCGATCTGGGATCGTGTCGGCGAGAACCCGATCCGAGATCCAGGGCGGATTTGGCAGCGTCCCTTCGAAGTGTAGCGCCACCCTCGCCATAGCCTTCAGCAGGAAGGGTTGTCTTATTCGATCCGCGCCGACCGCAGTCGAAGCGAATTTCCGATGACGCTGACCGAGGAAAGTGCCATGGCCGCGGCAGCGATCGCCGGAGACAAGGTCAATCCAAAGAACGGGTAGAGCACGCCGGCGGCCACCGGGACCCCCGCGGCATTATAGGCGAAGGCAAAGAACAGGTTCTGGCGGATATTGGCCATGGTTGCCTGCGACAGGGCGCGAGCCTTGACGATGCCCATCAGGTCGCCGTTGAGCAGCGTGACGCCAGCGCTTTCGATGGCGACATCGGTGCCGGTTCCCATGGCAATGCCGACATCGGCCGCGGCAAGCGCCGGGGCGTCATTCACGCCGTCTCCAGCCATCCCAACGACACCACCCTGTTCGCGCAAGCGGTTGACGACCTCGCTCTTGCGCTCCGGCAGGACGTCCGCTTCCACGGCCTCGATGCCCAGTTTGCGGGCGACGGCATCAGCGGTTACCTTGTTATCGCCCGTCATCATCACGACCTTGATACCCTGCAGTGCAAGCTCTGTCAGGGCAGCTGGGGTGGTCAGGCGAATGGGGTCGGAAATCCCGATGACTCCGGCGAGGCGCTTGTCGATCCCTACCAGGATCGCTGTAGCGCCATCGGCGCGAAGCGCATTGGCACGATCCGTCCAGGTGTCCGTGTCGATGCCCATGGATTTGAGGTATTTAGCACTACCGATGTGCAGTTGCTGCCCCTCGACCATTCCGGTGAGGCCCTTGCCGACAGGCGAGTCCACGTCCGTTGGGTCTGAGAGGGTCAGGCCGCGTTCCTTGGCCGCGTTGATAATGGCGAGGCCCAGAGGATGCTCGCTTGCCCGCTCGAGGCTCGCCGCAAGGCGGAGAAGGCTTTCCTCGCCGCCGTCGTTTGCGGGAATGATGGCCGTGACGGCCGGCTTGCCCTCGGTGAGCGTGCCGGTCTTGTCGACCACGAGGGTATCGACCTTCTCCAGCCGCTCCAGAGCCTCAGCATTCTTAATTAGAAGACCGAGCGTGGCGCCCTTACCGACGCCAACCATGATGGACATCGGCGTTGCCAGCCCGAGGGCACAGGGACACGCAATGATCAGCACCGAAACCGCTGCCACTAGACCATAGGCAAGGCGCGGCTCCGGCCCCCATATGCCCCAGGCGATGAAGGCGATGACCGCAATGCCGATGACCAGCGGCACAAACCAGCCGGACACCTGGTCGGCGAGCTTCTGGATCGGCGCTCGTGAGCGCTGGGCGGCAGCCACCATCTGGACTATCCTGGCCAGCAATGTGTCCTGGCCGATCTGCACCGCTTCCATCACCAGTCCACCGGACTGGTTGATGGTGCCACCGATCAATCGATCCCCGACTTCCTTGGTGACGGGCATGGACTCTCCGGTGACCATGGATTCGTCGAGCGCACTGCGGCCCTCTATGACCTTTCCGTCGACCGGCACCTTTTCGCCGGGCCTGACCCGCAAGCGATCGCCGACAGCGATCATTTCGATGCCGACTTCCTCATCCGATCCATCGGCGCCAATGCGCCGTGCCGTCTTCGGCGCCAGGTCCAACAAGGCCTTGATGGCCCCGGATGTCTGTTCGCGCGCCCGCAGTTCGAGCACCTGACCTAGCAGGGCCAGCGCTGTGATCACGGCAGCCGCTTCGAAATAAACTGGCACCGCCCCACCCATGCCGCGCATGTCAGCCGGGAAGATGCCAGGCAGGACAGTAGCGATGACGGAGTAGAGCCAGGCCACGCCAATGCCCATGGCGATCAGGGTGAACATGTTGAGGCTGCGGTTGACCACGGACGCGGCCCCACGCTCGAAGAACGGCCAACCGGCCCAGAGCACCACCGGCGTGGCCAGGACCAATTGAACCCAGTTCAGGTTCTGCGGCGATATGAAGGCATGGAAATTGAAGAGATGGCTGCCCATCTCCAGCAGGAACACCGGCACCGCCAACGCCGTGCCGATCCAGAAACGCCGGGTCATGTCGACCAGTTCGGCGCTTGGACCAGTCTCGGCGGTCGGCATCTCCGGCTCCAGCGTCATGCCGCAGATCGGGCAGTTACCGGGATGATCCTGGCGGATCTGGGGGTGCATCGGACAGGTATAGACCGTGCCGGGAGCCGCCGCGGGTGGCGGCGCCCCCGCCTTGACAAGGTAGGCGGCAGGGTCGGCCACGAACTTGTCGTGGCATTTGGCCGAGCAGAAATAGAATGTGTCGCCTGCATGCCTGGCGCTGAATTTGGCCGTGGCGGGATCGACCGACATACCGCAGACCGGATCCTTCACCTGGTGCCCGGCATGGCTCTTAGGCTGGGCGTGGTGATCATGATGTTGGGGCGTATCGGTGGTGCCGTTCATATCACTGTCCTCTGGTTCGATCGCCGAAGTGTGCGCCTTCCCACCGTGACAAGGTCAAGCCCTTTCGTCACTTCGTCGTCATCGGCTCAGCTGCGCTCGTCGGACCGACTTGTGGAGGGTATTCTCAGACGTTGGTACCTTGGAGTTCGGCGAATGGATTCGCGCATCCCTGGAGTCAGTTGCCCAATGAACCTCCTGCTGGCGCTGACTGTGACGATTTTTGTGGCGAGTACAGCACTGGCGCAACCGGCACGGCCTGACGGTCAGGCGCTCTACCTGGAGTATTGCGCCAGTTGCCACGGCGCCAACCTCGAGGGCCAGCCCAACTGGATGGAGCGGCTGCCGAGCGGACGATTGCCGGCGCCGCCCCATGATAAGACGGGACATACCTGGCACCATTCCGACGAGCAACTGCTCAGGATCGTGCGCGATGGCCTGGCTGCCATAGCCCCCGGATACCAAACGGACATGCCCGCATTCCGGGGAACGCTCAGCGACCAGGAGATCGTGGCCATCCTCGACTACATTAAACAAACCTGGCCCGATCGCGAGCGGGAGGTGCAGCGGAGCCGATGATCTCCCTCGCACCTCGGCTCCATGCAAGGCGCGTCTGACCCGACCACGAGCATGGAAAGGGGCACCGAAGCGCCCCTTTGGTCTTGCCCGGTCCAGCTTACTTGGCGGCCTGTTCTTCGAGCCAGGCCAGCATCTCGGCGATTTCCGCCTCCTGAGCATCGACGACCTTCTGGGCCATTTCCTTGGCCCATTCGTCGTCGCCATGCGCCAGCTCGGCCTTGGCCATGCTGATCGCACCCTGATGGTGGGGGATCATCCCGCAGACAAAGGCCACGTCGATGTCCTCAGCCTTGGCGCCGGTCATCATATCCCGGTTCATGGCGTCCATGCCGGCCATCAAGTCGGCATGGGCCTGGTCCATGTCCGGGTCCATGGCCATTGGCATCATCGGCGCCTCGCCGCCCGATTTACAGATCTCGGGAAGGATCGAGGCGACTTCGCCGCCCATGGCGGCCATGTCGTGACCTGGCATGGCGTCCTGGGCTGACGAAGAGGCAACCGTGCCGGCCAGTAGCGCGAAGGTAAGCAGTGCAGTCTTGAAGGTGTACATTTTCATTATCCTGATTTGTGGCATCAAGGGCTTGCGCCCGACTCAATCAGGTCAATTTCGGAGGGCGGTCCACTCCTGCATTGGCCCAGCGGAGCGCGATCTCGAAGGGATGGTGCGGATAGGCGGAGAACAGCGACACGCGGGTGGAGGCGCATGGAGGCGCGGGCAAAGGGACACCGCAATGGCCCAAACCGCAGCAACTGACCTGACCCTCGTGATGCCCCTGGCAATCCTCGCCCGGGCAATGATGCGCGGCGAGCACACTGGCAGCATGCGCCTGGGTGTCCAATTGTGCGGCGTGGCCGGCATGGTGGGAAATCATGCTGAACACGACAAACATCGTCAGGGCAACGAACCGCCGGATCGTTCCCCAAGGCGCCGTCGCATTTTTGGCAGGGCTCAGCATGGTTGGCTAACTCAAGGTGGGAGCCGACGGTTCCCTCATTCGCAGGACCAGGAGTGTGTCACCGCTTCGCTGCGGAGACCAGTTTGTCGAAAGCATCGAGGATTTCTGCGCCGGACCCTTTGACGCCTGCATCGATCCATTGGCGGATTGCAGCCAGCAGCGCCCCGCTCAGCATGGCGATCATCGTAGCCCGGTGTACACCTGGCCCGACCTCTGCTGCCACCACCTCTTCAAGGATCGATCGGAACTCGGTCTCTGCAAGCGCGCCCCCGCCGCCATTGAGGAGAGCGGCAAAGAGCCCGGCATGGGACTTTGCATGGCCAAGCAGGGCTTCCATGAACGCCCTCCGTTCCGCTGCGGTGGATTTGGGCAGGGACGTCAGTTCGTCCCGCCAGCGGTTGAAACCGAACTGCAGCAGATCCTCCTTGGCCTTGAAGTGCGCATAGAATGTAGTGCGCCCGACATCGGCTTCATCAATGAGGTCCTGGATCGAGAACCCGTCATATCCCCTTTCGGCGACCAGCGCGACGAAGGCCGAATAGAGGGCCTCCCTGGTCTTTCTGACGCGACGATCCATCATTTCCGAACACTCCGTCCAAAGCTGTTCCATACGGAATGTCGGCAGGTGGACAGTCATCCAGTTTAAGAACATTTGTTCGGTAACGGATAAGTTGTCCGCTATCAAGGGATCAATCATGTTCAAGACCACTCCGGCTCTCGCCTCGCTCGCAACACTGGTGGCCACCCTTCTCGCCACCGGAATTCATCATATCTTCCGGTTGGGTCCGGCGCTCATTCTGCCCACCGGGGTGGGGTTGGCGGTCCCCATCGTTCTCTGGGCACTCTACTCACGCTCAGGCAAACCCGCGTTGCTCTGGGCGTACGTCGCCTACGCCGGCCTCGTCGTGTTCTGGTTCGGCTTCCTCGACGGGTTCCTGGACCACGTCGTCAAGGCCGCCGGGCTGGAGAACATCACGTTCCTGCCCGGCAGCGAGGAGGCGGTCGTGGGGACTGCGATGCAACTCTGGTCCCAGTCCGCGTCGACAGCCTTCTATGAGGGGACAGGCATCTTGAGCGCCATCCTTGCGCTCCTGACCGTCATCGCCACCGGTGTTTATGTCTATCGGGAGCTTCCCGCCCGGGCCGAGCCCCGCCAGGTTTAAGCAGACGAACAACCCAACCGTGCTGAGAATAGGGCCGCTGCGGTGTCGCAGCGGCCCTATTGGGTAGCTTAGGTTCGAAGTTGCCCGGTATAGCCGACATCTTCGATTGCCTGGGCGAACCGCTCGACCGGCTCGTCACTCTCGATCTTCACGGCGAGCGAACCCAGATCGATGTCGACTTTGGCTGCCGCGTCGACGCTTTTCACCGCCTTCTCGACCGTGGCCACGCAGTGCGAGCAGGTCATGTCGCTGACTTGGAAATTGTACATCCGTATCCGTCCTTCTTGTTGGAATGCACCCAATCTGGAGCTTCCAACAATGGGAAGGTCAAGGACCTTTGCGTCTGTTTCGTGCTCGGCCGGCAGCTGACAGTCAGCCCCGCCGGACCAGGCATCCCAATCAGATGCCCGACCTAGCTATTGTACCCCTGCAAGGCTGACATGGTCGAGAACGATCCGACCGGACAGTCGCCATTGGGATCGAGCGGCCCGCGACCCGCATCGGCTCGATTGAAGATGTACCGCTTCGCGCACACGTCCACTATGGGCGGCACCTGGGTGGCATCGAAGATATCGGTGCCTTCCTTGAGGTTGAGCCAGAAGGAGGAATGAGCGCTAGCAGCGTTGGCTGCCAGGTTCGTCTCGTTCATGCGAAACGGCAGCAGCTGCAGCTGGAAGGACCGGTTGCCGCCCTTGAAGGATTCGCGGGCCATGGCATAGATCTCCTTGATGCCTTCATCGGTCATGGCGTAGCACCCCACCGACTTGCAATCGCCATGGACCATCAGGTAGCTGCCATTGCGGCCCCATGCCTGGTCGTACTTGTTGGGGAAGCCAACGTTGAACGACAGGAAGTAGCTGGATTTAGGGTTCATCAGAGCAGGTGTGACATCGTAAAACCCCTCTGGCGACTGGTAGTCGCCTTCCTGGATCTTCGGCCCGAGCTCGCCCGACCATTTGCAGATTGGATAGGTCTTTAGCAGCGCGTACCGACCGGTGTTGGTCCGCTTCCACACCTCCAGCTCAGAGGTCTGCTTGTAAACGCGGATCATCATCGGCTCGCCCGGGGAGGATCCAATGATCGCCATGCGGTCGACCAGCGCCTTCGGCAATGGCACGTTGTGGCGGTTGTCACCAGCGAACTGGCAACCCGTTAGGGCCGCCAAGGCCACAACGATGGAAAGGAATTGAAAGACGCGGGCAAGCATGGGCAGTCCTGCTGGGTTTCCGGCAACCATACCGGCCGAGGGTTACCCTCCGGTAACTCCCGTCCAGTTGGGTGCTACCGGGGCCCCCTGCATCATCAAGCCTAGGTGATGCAGGATCGATCCAGTCGCATTGCAGCCCAATTTAACCGTAGGTTGACGATCATCGGCTCAAATGACCGCTCAGCTGTTGGGTATCAAATGAACTTACGATTTCGTCGTGGGCTGTTACCCGTCCTGTGCGCCATGATCGCGCTGATATTGTCCGTCCACCAGGCCGGCGCCTTGGAGCATGAACACTGCGTCGGCGTCGAGACGGTTGCTCATGCGGATGCCCACGATCCGAAAGACACCGAGTATGGAGCGCATCCGATCGCTTGTTGCGCGATCGCAGTCGGTATGGCCATTTCGCATTCGGATGCAGAGGTCTTCGGCTTTCGAAAGAGCCGTTTCGCCGCCGAAGCGGCTGACTTGCTTCTATATCCCCACCTGCGTTCCAAGCTTTTCCGTCCTCCGCGCCACTCCTGATTCGTAGCCGCGCCATCCAGATCGACCAGTGTTCGGGCGACGGGTCGGCGTTCCATGATTCTGCACGCATTGGATCGAACAATGAAAAGACGAGATTTCCTTCGGCTCCTCCCCGCCGGCGCCATCGCAACCTTGCCCATCATGCAGCCCGCCCGGGCGCAGTCACTCTGGGACATGATGAACCAAAGGCAGACCTTGACCGATGCCGAGCGGGAGGCCAACAGCGCCGCCGCCATCCAGTCAATCGACACGGTCGAGCCGATATTGTCCTACGACACGGTCAACAACCTTCATATGGCCATTGCCCAGTATGAGCCCTTCGTCGCCCGGGGCGGCTGGGAGCAGGTGCCGCAAGAGACCTATGGCGTGACCATGGGCGTTTCCCGCGACGGCGTGGTGCAGCTCAAGCGGCGCCTGCTTGCGTCTGCCGACATGCCGATGGTCGAGAACGTGGATCAGACCTTCGATGCGCCGACCGACGCAGCGCTGCGCCGTTTCCAGGCGCGTCATGGCCTTCAGGTCAATGGTCAGGTCGATGAGGCCACCTGGTACGCTCTCAATGTTCCCGCCGAGACGCGCCTGCACCAACTACGGCTCAATTTGCTGCGCGTGGAGGCCATGGCGCCGGCATTGGCGGATCGATACGTGGTGGTCAACATACCAGCGGCCTTTATCGAAGTGGTGGAAGGCGGCATGGTGCAGCGCCGACATACCGCAGTGGTCGGTCGCATCGACCGACAGACGCCGATCCTGAAGAGCCGTATCCACCAGATTAACTTCAACCCGTATTGGAACGTGCCGGTCTCGATCATTCGCCGGGATCTCATCAAGTACATGAATGAGAACCCGAATTACCTCACCGAGCAGCAGATCCGCATCTTCGATGCAGGCGGTCAGGAACTGCAGCCGACCCAGATTAACTGGCAGACCGAGGAAGCGGTGAACTACAGCTTCCGGCAGGATCCTGGCCCGCAGAA
>JAHJWO010000052.1 GCA_018828145.1 Alphaproteobacteria bacterium
CATCGCCGACTGGTATTTCACAGCTTTAGAAACAATTTCAACGATGCAATGCGCGTAGCGGATGTCCCTGTCGAAATCCGAGAGGCCATCAACGGTTGGTCAAACCGGAATGCCATGGATGCGCGTTACGGACAGGGGCATTCAACTGCGCGTCTCTACACCGAGATCTGTAAAGTTCGCTATGAAGGACTGAAAACTGTCAACGGCGGAGTAAAAGCAGGCCAGTGTGGCGGAGTAAAAGCAGGCCATTGGCAGGGCTGTGATGCCGACATGGAAATGGCCCCGATCGGGGCCATTTCCATGTCGGCATCGTCGTTTTCGATCAGGGATCGATGATCTGGCCTGTGTCGGGATCGACGGCCTGGGTGGCCTGGTTTTGCTCCGCCCCTTGGGTAGCACGACGGCGTGCCGCGGACTGTTTCAGCCGATAGCTGTCACCGTTCATGGTCAGAATGCTGACGTGGTGGGTCAGCCTGTCGAGCAGCGCGCCGGTCAGCCGTTCGGATCCGAGCACCGAGGTCCAGTCTTCGAACGGCAGATTGGACGTCACAATGGTCGAGCCGCGCTCGTAGCGTTGTGAGAAGGTCTCGAACAACAGCTCGGCCCCTGTCGATGACAAAGGGACATAGCCGAGTTCGTCGATGATCAGCAGTTTTACTGACGCCAGATCGCGCTGCAGCTTGAGCAATCGTCGCTCGTCGCGGGCCTCCAGGAGCTGACTGACCAACGCGGCTGCAGTGGTGAACATGACGGTGAAGCCCTTCTGGCAGGCAGCAAGGCCCAGGGCGAGCGCGACATGGGTTTTGCCGGTGCCACTCGAAGCAGAGTCATATTGCCGGGTATCAGGCTGCCGACAGGGAGATTTGCTACCGGTTTCACCCCCGTTTTGGTGAATGCGTTGCGATATTAGGTCGCCAGCGTTTCCAGGGGGCCGACGTATTCGTTATCGAACAAAGCGACGGAACGCTTGCTCATATTCCTTGCTGGATGATGCGAGATGATGCCGCCCATATGGATGTTCAACCTCATCCTCGGCTTTTGCTGGTCACCCTACGTGACCTGCGCATTGAAATCAGTTCGCTCATAGACTTTCTCGAATCGAATTTACCGATGGAGGAAGCTTCGGATGAAACGTGTACTGCAAGATCGGCACCGGGACCTGTTCGACGACGCCGTCCCGGCAATTCCGCCACTGCTGTCCAACCGGAAGGATCTGACAGATCTGGTAAGGCTCCTTCTGAACGAGATCGCTCCCGCGATGGCGAAGACCGGGGAGGCATGCGATGACGAAGATCACGCCTGACCACCTCGCCCGCAGCGCCTTTGTCTACGTTCGTCAGTCGACGGCCGACCAGGTGCTCCACAATCATGAAAGCCGGCGCCGGCAATATGCGCTTGCTGACCGCGCCCGGAACCATGGCTGGCAGGATGTGGAGGTGATCGACGACGATCTCGGTCGATCGGGGTCGGGAACAAGCAGGCCAGGCTTCGAGAAGCTTCTGGCGGCAATTTGCGAAGGAAAGGTAGGTGCGGTTTTTGCCATTGAAGCCTCGCGATTGGCGCGCAATGGCCGTGACTGGCACACGCTGATCGAATTCTGCGGCCTGGTCAATGCGATCATTCTGGACGAGGACGGCGTTTATGATCCTCGTCTGCCCAACGACCGTCTGCTTCTCGGTATGAAGGGAACGATGAGTGAACTGGAGCTTTCGATTCTCCGACAGCGCTCGCTGGAAGCCCTGAAGCAGAAGGCAAAGCGCGGCGAACTCTACCTGACCGTCGCCATCGGCTATGTGAAGGTGAGGCATGACCGGATCGAGAAGGATCCAGATCAGCGCGTCGGCGAGGCCATCGCCCTTGTCTTCAGGAAATTCGCGCAGTTCCAGAGCGTCCGTCAGGTGCATTTGTGGTTACGGCAGGAGCGTATCGAACTGCCAGCGGTGAGATATTCGATTGAAGAAGGTCGTCGCATCGTCTGGAAGCTGCCAGTCTACAACACGGTCCACCACATTTTGACCAACCCGATCTATGCCGGTGCCTATGCCTTTGGACGGACCGGGTCGCGGGTTACGATTGAAGGTGGCCGCAAGCGTATTGTTCGCGGCTTCAAGCGCGACCGGTCGGAATGGGACGTCTTGCTTGTCGATCATCACGACGGCTATCTTTCCTGGACGGAATTCGAAAGGAACCAGCGCCTGATCGCCGATAACGCCAACAGCAAGGGTCTTATGACGCGCGGCTCCGTCCGGCGAGGGGAGACGCTTCTTGCCGGCCTGCTGCGGTGCGGTCACTGCGGGCGCAAGCTTCATGTCGCCTATGGCGGCGCGAAAGGCGAAGCCGGCCGCTACCACTGCAAGGGCGGGCACCTCAATCACGGAGGAGAGCGCTGCATCTCGTTTGGTAGTCTGCGGGTCGATGCGGCGGTAGGCGACGAGATCGTTCGTCTGCTTCAGCCTCTGGGTATTGAAGCTGCCCTGAGCGCCGTCGAGCAACGGATGCACGAGGCCGCGGAGAAGCGCCGTCAGCTTGAGTTGTCGCTTAAGCAAGCCCGTTTCGAAGCCGCGCATGCGCGTCGACAATACGATGCCGTAGATCCCGATAATCGTCTCGTTGCCAGTGAACTTGAGCGCCGGTGGAACGATCAGTTGGTCGATCAGCGCCGACTTGAAGGCGAGCTTGAGGAACTCGACAAAGACGATCAGCCGATGCTTGGCGCGCGGGAGCGCGAAGGCCTCATGCGTCTCGGCGCTGATATGCAACTGGCCTGGTCGCATCCGAACGCAACGATGGTGACGCGCAAGAAGATCGTGCGGTGCGTCCTGCATGAAATAGTCGTGCGGGTGGAGGATAATCGGATTGAGATGGTTCTGCATTGGCAGGGAGGTGACCACACCCGCTTGAGCGTGAAGAAGAACAGGGTGGGCAAACACCGCTGGTGCATTGAGGAGGATACCGAGGTGCTGATCCGGGAACTCGCTCGTATGATGCCGGATCGCTCGATCGCCGCCGTCCTGAACCGTTCAGGTAAGAAGACCGGACGCGGCAATGGTTGGAAGCAGAATAGCGTATGCGGGGTCCGCAATCGCCTTGGCGTTGCTGCCTATCGTGAAGGCGAACGAGCCGAGCGCGGTGAAACGACGCTTGACGAAGCCGCCGCCATCCTCAACGTCAGCCCAATGACAGTGCTTAGAATGATCCGAAGCGGCACTCTGGAGGCTCGGCACCTGTGCAAGGGGGCTCCGTGGGTCATCAAAGCCGTGAATCTCGACCGCATCGAAGTCCGTGAGGCGGCAAATACTCGCCGCAAGAGGCCGCTAACTCAAAATCCGAATCAAGAAACCTTTACATTCCAATAACATCGCGAGGTGAGCATTATGAACCAGACTCGCTATTGCCGAGTGCGATGATGTTGTCGCGCCGCAGGATGTATTCGCAACGGGCAAGCTCCAGGACGAGCATCTTGTTGAGGCCGGGGATGGCTGTGAAGTCGAAGGTGTCGAAGCTCTTGACCGCCGGGAAGCGGGCAGCGCGGATCCGCCGTTCGACCGTGCGACGTTCCCGGTCAATCAGTTCCAGTTCGATCAGGCGCAATAAATAACGGGGATGGTCGACACCGGTCTCGGCGCATTCCCTTGCCACCTTCTCATACTCCCGAAGCACGGTCGGCAGCTTCAGTTGCTTGAGGTGATGGGCCAGAAGGATCTGCGGTGTGCCGCTCATGGTGCCGGTCGGCATGGCACTCGTGGTCTTGGTGTCGGTGGCTGTGCGGGTCATGCCGCCAGCCCGGGTACGAGCGCTGCATAGTCCGCCGCCAGCGTCGTCTTCACATCCAGCTTCGGCAGATGCGGATAGGCCGTCAGATCGAGACGGGCGGGACGCCGCTCCATGCGGGCCAGCGCAATCAGCTTGACCGCGTCAAAGCCGGCCGCACCGAGATGGATCGCCTGCGTGACCGCAAAGGTGACCACGTCCTTCGGCATTGCCTCCAGAAGTCGCAGCACCTGGATGAACTCACGCTTGCCCCGGTTGCCCATCCGCGTCTCCAGCAGTTGGCGCAGATGCTGGAACACTTCCGGCAGGTCCCACCCTTGCAGGGCGGCGGCCTGGTCGAGCGCATTGGGCTTCATCTCGATCAGCGCCAGGTAATGCAGCGGATTGGAAACGAAGACCCCTTCGCCATAGGATCGCGGATGGCGGGCGATCTCCTGGCCTGCACACAGGATGACGACTTCCTCGACAAAACCCTTCACCACGACATCCTGGAAGCCATAGGCGGTAGGCACCGAGTAGTCGTTGGTGCGATAGCGCACCAGCGCCATCGACGAGACGCGACCGGCACGCTTCTCGCAAGGCTCCAGCGGCACGGCAGGCAGACGGCGCAGCGCCGCCGTATCAGCAACCAAGCGCTCCCCGATGGTGTCCGTGTGCCGGCCGGCGCACTCCTTCTGGCGGCCACGACAACGGTCTTCGAGCATCGCGTTCAACGCCTCGAAGCTCGCCATCTGCGGGATCGGCACCATGAAGTTGGAACGAGAAAACTTCACCAGTCCCTCGACCTTGCCTTTGTCGTTCCCCTTGGCCGGCCGTCCGAACCGGTCCCGGAACAGGTAGTGACTGACAAGCTCGGTGAAGGCACGGGTTCGCTCGCGCTTGCCGTCGCCGCAGATCTTGGCCACCGCGATTTTGAGGTTGTCGTAGAGGATCGAAAGCGGCACGCCATCGAAGAACGCAAAGGCCGAGACGTGTCCATCCAGGAAGGCCTCCGTGGTCTCACGCGGATAGGCCTTCACGAAACATGCATCCGACTGCGGTATATCCATGCAGAAGAAATGGATCTTCTGACGAACGCCGCCGATGATGGCGATTGCCTCGCCAAAATCCACCTGCGCATCTCCCGGCGGATGCGACAGCGGCACGAATGTCTCCCGACCCCTGGCGCGGCAGATGCGGACATAGTCCTTCACAACCGTATAGCCGCCGCCAAAGCCGTGTTCGTCGCGCAACCGTTCGAATATCCGCTTGGCCGTATGCCGCTGCTTCATGGGACACGACTGGTCCGACGCCAGGATCTCATCAATGACAGGAAGCAGGGCTCCAAGCTTCGGCTTGTTTGCCGGCTTGCCCCGCGTGTAGCCCGGCGGCAACGAAAATCGGCACATCTTTGAAACCGTCTCGCGGCTCAAGCCGAAAACACGAGATGCCTCCCGGCGGCTGTGACCCTCGATAAAAACAAACCGGCGAACGGCGGCGTAACTCTCCACGACAAACATCCCCGGCCACCCTCAAAAAGAGGGCAGCCTACCACTGGCTGGATTTTACTCCGCCCCGCCAGGCAAAATGCCGGCGTTCACTGGTAGACTTTGTCACCGCCCTGCCCATAAGCAAAATCGTCGAATCCATGCGGAAGTCCCCACTCGCCGTCATTCAAAACAGCAGTATCTCTATGAGGTTAACAATGTTGCATGCGGGAGGAGCAATTATTCTGTTCCGGCATCATGATGAGGAAGACTCTTGCGGCCGGTGAAGTCCCCGCCGATCTCTCCGGCATA
>JAHJWO010000053.1 GCA_018828145.1 Alphaproteobacteria bacterium
GCGCAGCATGATCGCTCGCCATGCTGCGGCCAGGTCTCGAACCTGCGCGAGAGGCAAAGCCCGCGCCCGGCTCACCCCAGCCACTGTTCGCCTGCAGGCCGCCCGTGCGGGGTGATGGGGAGATTATGGCATGGGTTTTGGCGAGGGGGATAAGTTGGTGCCGGCCGCCGCACACCCCAGCAATCACGGTCGTCACCCTCGGGCTTGGCCCGAGGGGACTGCACTTATCCGACGTTCGGCAAGTGAAGAGCCCTCGGGTCGAGCCCGAGGGTGACGATCTGTGGGTGGGCGAGATAGTGCTCCGAAGGCGGGCTTCGCCCCGACATCCGTTCAAGCATGGGCGAGCGCAGTACCCCTCACCCCGCCCTCCGCAAGGGGAAAGGGGGAGCTACGGTGGGTGGGCTGGGCAACATGCAGCGACAAGCGCGGCAGACTCCAGGGCACAAAACAAAACGGCCCCCGGAGCGGATCGGGGGGCCGTTGAAAACTCAAGTCCTGAGGAAATTACTCCCCGCGAGAGACGCGGGCGATTTCCTTTTCCACCATGCGCTCGACGACGGCTGGCAGGTTTTCGTCCAGCCATTCCTTGAGCATGGGGCGCAGCATGTCGCGCATCAGCGACTCGATGGTGGCGCCGGCATTGCCGAGGCCAAGGCCATTGAGCTTGGTGATCGAGCTGCGCACGGCCGCCTGGGTGGCGGGTTCGAGCAGCTGATCGGCCATGTCACTGGACAGCGTCGGATCGGGCAGCGGCGCGGCCTGGGCCACGGAGGCCTGGGCGCGCGGGGCGGGCGCAGGTTCCGGCGCGGGCTCGGGTTCCGGCTCGGGCTGGAAGCGCGCCATGGCCATGGGCGGCGGATCGAAGGCGGGCAGGTCTTCTTCCGGCTCGCTCACGTCGAAGGCGATATCTTCCGGCTCGACCAGCTGCGGCGCGGCGGCGGCAACGGGTTCCTCTTCGACGGCAGTATCGGCGAGAATGGAATCGAAGCTGAAGCCGCCGACATCATCGTCACCCTCGACGATCTGCGCGGCCGACAGGGCCAGCGGCTCGATATCGTCAAGCATGTCGCTGAGGTCGCGATCCAGCGAATCCGTCGGACGGGCGGGCGTTGCCTGCATGGGCGGGGGCGCGGCCTGGATGCTGGGCCGCCGCGGCACTCCGGCGGCATCGTCGTCGGCGATAATCTGCCGGATGGACGACAGGATCTCGTCCATCGAGGGTTCTTTGGGTGCCGGCTTGTTCATAGGTGCCTCTTACTCGTGCGCGCCCGAACCAGCCTGCAGCCTCCGCCAATGCGACTGACCTGATTCGTTACCAACACCTTAGCGCCCGCGGCCGCAATTAGGAATCGCCAAGCAAGCCGCAACGACTTCTTCCACTAAAACTTGTGGCCGGGCATTGCCCGGCCACCAGAACTGGATAGCGCTGCTGGAAAGCCTATTCGGCGACGGTGCGCAATTCCTGCCAGACGTCCTCGACAGCCTGATTGTAGCGCACGGCCGACTTGATCTCGACGGCAAGGCCCAGATCGGCCGCCGTCAGGCGCCCCATGGCCGAGAGCAGGGAGAAGGTGGCAATGACCTTGTTGGTCGAGGCATTGATCAGCCCCTCGCGGGCGGTGGTCAGCTCGGCCTGGGAATTGAGCACGTCAAGCGTGGTACGGGTGCCGAGGTCACGCTCCTGGATCACGCCGTCAAGCACGGTGCGGCCAGCCGAAACGGCGGAGTTGGCGGCGGAGATCTGTGCGTCGGCGCTCTGCATGCCGGCCCAGGCGGAAATCACTGCCTCGCGAATCTGGTCATAAGCGGACATGGCATCCACCTCCGACTTGATCTGCTCGATATTGGCCTTGCGTACGCCCGCGCCCAGGGCGCCGCCGGAATAGAGCGGGACCGTGATGGTGAAGCCCAGCCGGCCGCTGAGGCCCTGCGAGCCACCGGGATTGCTGAAGCCGGTGCCGACCGAGCCATTGACCGAAGCCGACGGGCCGAAAGCGGCCTGGGCCGCATCGGTGCTGGCCTGGGCGGCGCGAATGGCGGCCTTGGACAGCAGGATGGCCGGATGGCCGACTTCTGCCTCGGAAATTGCCGCCTGCAAGCTGGCCGGCACGAGGCGGCCGTAATTGTGGGAACTGTCGAGATTTTGCGGGGCCACACCGACATATCGCTGGAAGGTGGCCTGGCTGATCTCGAGGCTGCTGACTGCGGCACGGTAAGTGGCCTGGCCCTGGGCCAAGCGCGCTTCGGCCTGGGCGACGTCGATTCGGGTGCCCTCACCCACATCGAGCCGGTCCTGCGCCGATTGCAGCTGGGCCTGGAAGAAGTTCACATTCTCCTGGCGCAGCGCCACCAGCTGGCGGCCGCTCAGCACGGACATATAGGCCTGGACGACAGCGAGCAGCACGTTCTGCTCGGTATTGCGAATCTGGTGCTCGGCAGCCTCCGCCCCGGCGCGCGCCGCTTCAATCTGCGCATCGGTCTTGTGGTTGTCGAAGATAGTCTGCTCGTAGGAGAGGCCAGCGGTGTAGCTGGTGCTGTCGGTGAAATTGCCGTTGGGATTGCCCTGCGTGGCCTGCCCGGCCGACCAGGCATAGGTGCCGCCGACACTGGCGCCGATCCTGGGGCGCATGCCGGCATTGGCCAGCGCGATGTTTTCCGCCGAGGCCTTTGCCTCAAGCAAGGCGGCCTGCAGCTCGGGCGCGTGATCGTAGGCAATGGTCAAGGCCTGACTGATCGACTGCGCCTGTGCACCACCCACAGACGTGGCAGCCAGACCCAGTGCCAGTATGCTGGCGACCAAATTCACGCGAAAGTCCATTGCCCGACTCCAAACCCCGAAACCTTATGCGCGGCACATGGGGGATACAACCTGCCGCAACAATCCCTTTGGGACTTCAATGTTCGAATCGTGCGGTCAAGTGCCCATCGTGCAACACAGGCTGCAACAATTCATTAAAAGACGAACTCTTCGTGACGTGTGCTGGCCTGCAGCGGCGGCAGGAAGGCATTGAACTCGGCTCGCGCGGTTAGTTTACCACCAGCCTTGACGAAGACATGGGCAATGCCGACCGTGCCGGTCCGCAGCAGCGCGACAAGGCGGCCGCCATCCTTCAGTGCGGCGATAAGGTTGTCGGGCACGCTATCGAGCATACCTTGCGCCAACATTACGTCGAAGCGCCCGGCGCCGAACTGGGTGATATCGCCGGTGACGACGCTGGCATTGGCCAGACCAAGACTCGCGAGATTGGCGGCCGCCGCCGCAGCGAGCGCGGCATCCTGTTCGAGGCCGGTGACAGAGCGGGCCATGCCGGCCATTATTGCTGTGGCATAGCCGGTGCCAGCGCCGATATCGAGCACGGTATCATCAGCGGCGATCTCGGCGAGCTGCAGCAGACGGCCCAGAGTGGCGGGCGCAGGCATGAATCGGCTGGCGCCGGGCTTGCCAAACCACTGGATGTCATCGACGTAAGCCAGGTCGCGGCGGGACTGCGGCACGAAGACTTCGCGGGGCACGAGGCGGATGCGCGACAGCAGCCTCGCCTCGGTGACGCCGCCGGCGCGCAGCTGATTGTCGATCATCACCTGCCTTGCCCGATCGAAATCCACCATCAATCCACCCTGCCCCGGTCATATGCCGGACGTGAATATCCGCCACATGCCGAACTGGCAAGCGGGCACGGCGAGGTCAGATTGATATGGGCTGCATGGCACCCATGCGAACCCCGGCCGTGTGCATCAGCCGGGGTCCATCATTGGGAGTGTTGGAGGTCGCAGGGGCAAACCTGCAAGCTATTAACGCGGGTTAATACTTCTGGTTCCCGGCCGGGAAACAGGCGCAGCGATGGGCTGTGTCACGGCCCGCTGGCTACTAAGAGGTCTGCAATGCGACGAAGCAGTGATGCCGGTCTACGCCAGGCCGAAGGACCGCTGCACGGTGTCCAGCACCCTGTCGAGCAGGGGCGGATTGTTCCACAGCATGTATCCGCCTACGGCGATGGCGGCCAGAAAGACGAGGCCAACAACTTTCTTCAGAACTGAAAAAACCAGCCAGACGACCAGCAGGGCAACGAAGCCCAGTCCAATCATCGTGTAGGTATCGCCTTCCATAAGGTCTCCTGGTCATTCGACGCTGAAGGAATTGCCGCCGGGCATTCCCTGAAAATAACGGTGAGGTTGGCATTCGTCGGGGGTGCCAAAAAGGCCCGGGGAGCCAATGCTCAGGGGCAGGCGCGCTTCCATGCGCCCGCCTCGCCACGACGAATTGAAGATGCTGGAGGCCACGTCCGGAATTGAACCGGAGTACGCGGATTTGCAATCCGCTGCGTAACCACTCCGCCACGTGGCCTCACGTCCGCAGTAACTATTGGACGGCAATCTCTTATGCAAGAGCCTGGCTAACGGACCGTGAATTTTCTGAACAGACAGACGAGCGGGCGCGTCAGCCGTCTTCGCGCAATCGATCCGCGGGCCTTGCGGACATGGCGGACCAGGTCGTCGCGGCGCCCGTTGCCGTGGTGACGATTATGATACCGGCGGCAAGCAGAGCAAGTTGCAGCGGCTGAACGGCGAAGTCGATCTCGAGCAGGAAGGTCGATGCTGCCCAGGCGCCGACAAGGGCAATGAGGCCGGCCAGGATGGCGGCGATTGCGCCCAGCAGGGCATATTCAATCAGAAATGCCAGGATGACGAAGGCGCGCCGGGCCCCCAGCACCTTCATGACGACCGCATCGGCCTCGCGCTGCTGGCGGCCGACACTGAGCGCGCCGGCCAGGACCAGGACGCCGGCAATGACGGCGGTGCCGCTGACCAGGGCTATGGCGCTGATCAGTCCGTCGAATACGGACTGCACGCGCGCCAGGGCATCCCCCACCGGCACGAATGCCAGCTGCGGCAGCGCCGTGGTCAGGCGCGTCTCGACAGCCGATGCCTCACCGGGCGACGCCTTTATGGTGCCGAAATAGGATTGCGGAGCGCTCTCGATCAGGCCGGGTGAGGCGATAATGCGGAAATTGAAGTCCGGGCTGCGCCAGTCGATGGCCCGGAAGCTGGTGATGGTCAGTGTCAGTGGCCGCCCGGCGATCGACAGGGTGATGGTGTCGCCCAGTTCAAGATCGAGCGCGTCGCGCATATCGGTGCTGAGGGAGGCCTGGGGCTCGCCGGCATAACCAGCCGGCCACCAGGAGCCTTCATCGATCGGTGTCCCCGCCGGAAGCTCCGAGGACCAGGTCAAGGCCGTGTCGCCGCGGAACAGTTCGGCGACCTCGCGGGGAACGTCGTCACTTGATGGCGCCGGGGAGCCGTTCAGCTCAGTGATGATGCCCCGCAGCATGGGAATGGTTGTCAGCGTTTCGACCTGCGGCGTCCCGGCGATGAAGGCCTCAAGGGAAGCCAGTTCGCCACGATCCATGTCCAGCAGCACGAAATCGGGCGCTTCGGCGCTGACCTCCGTGGCGATCTGGTTGTTGATGTTGGACTGGGTGGTCACGATAAGCAGGAGCAGAGACAGCCCCATGCCCATCGACACCAGGACGGTAGTGGTCGGCGCGCCGGGGCGGATGATTGCCGAGACCGCCTGGCGGAGAAGCCGCTGGCGCGGCGCGGCGACCCTGATCAGGAAACGCCGCAACAGGGCGGCTGCGAGGCGCAGCAGGGCAAAGGCGACCAGCGTGCCGGCAAAGTAGATGGCCACGAGCCGAAGATCACTGGCGATGAGCAGGGTCAGGCCGAACAGGACGGCGAAGCCGGCCAGGAGCGGCATGACGGCGCCCGGCATGAGCAAGGCCCGCCAATCGAGGCCCTCCATCGCGCTGGTCGAGCCGGCACGGAAGAGCAGGGCCGGCCGGATGGCGCGGGCCTGCAACAAGGGCACCCAAGAGAAGATGAGCGCGGTGACTAGGCCAATGGCGCCCGCGACCAGCATGGACCGAACATCCAGCACAGGCGGCAGGTCGATACCGATCAGACCCGACAGCAAGGGCAGCAGCGCCAGGGTCGCCGCAGCGACGATAACCAGACCGATGACAACGGCGATAAGGGAGAGAAGAGCAATCTGCACCAGAAAATGGAACAGCACGCGCCCGCCCTTGGCGCCCAGCGAACGCATGGTGGCGATGGCGCCCTGGCGCTCGCCGACATAGGCAGCGACCGCATTGGCCGCACCCAGGCCGCCGACCACCATGGAGGAGAGCGCCACGAGCAGCATGAAATTGCCGAAGACGCCAATGAAACGCGCAATGGTTGCCGTTGCCTGACGGGGCGACCTGATCTGCCAGTCCCGCTCCGGGAAAGCCTCATCCAATGCGGCGCGCGCGGCCTCGAAGTCGCCCCCGGCCAGCAGGACCTTGTAGCGGAACTGGCTCAGCACCCCTTCTTCGCGCAGCCCGGCGGGAGCCAGTGCCTGGGCTGAAATCAGGGCGGGGGCGCCAAGCTGGAAACCGGCAGTCGCTTGATCCGGCAGCGCTTCGATAATGCCGCGCAACTCGACATCAAGCGCCCCGATGCGAACGGTTTCGCCCACCTGCGCATCGAGGCGCAAAGCCGCCTGCTGGGAGAGCAGCACCCCGAAAGTTCCGCTCCGTTCAGCAAGCAGAGCGCCAATGCTGCCATCCTGGGCGCCGGCCGCAAGGACAACGCTGCCCACCAGCGGGTAGGCGTCGCTCACCGCCCGAAGCGCGAGAAAGGCGCTCCTGCCGTTGGCGGAGGCCTGGGAGTTGATCTCGACCTCGCGGCTGACGCGGCCCAGGGCATCGAGCGCGGCCAACACCGTTTCGTCGACATCGATGCGCTGGGACCGCAGCTCCAGGTCACCCCCCAGGATGAGCCCGGCATCGCGTTCGATGGCGGCCTCGACGCTGCTGCGTACCGCACTGACGGTGCCAATGGCGGCCACGCCCAGGGCGAGGCAGGCAATCAGGATGACGAACCGCCGGGCGCTGCCACGCAGATCGATCAGCGACACGCGCAACCAGGCTTGCAGACGCCTCATGACAATGCGGCTTCCCGATCCAGCTCGCGCAGTTCCCCACGGTCCATGCGCATGCGGCGATCGGCCCGCATGGCCAGACCATTGTCATGGGTGATCAGCAGCACAGCCATGGTGTTGCGTCGCGCCAGGCCGAACAACAGGTCGATGGCCGATGCGGCGGTTTCCTGGTCAAGATTGCCGGTCGGCTCGTCAGCCAGCAGAAGCCTCGGCCGCGTGACAATGGCCCGCGCCAACCCCACGCGCTGCTGCTCGCCGCCGGAAAGCGCACTGGGCAGATGGGTCTCGCGCTCGGCCAGCCCCACCTCGGCCAGCGCGGCCCTGGCGCGGGCGCGTATCTCGGACAGCGGCAGGTCATCGAAGGCAATCTCGAGCGCCAGAGCCACATTCTCGAGCGCGGTCATGGAGGGAATGAGATGAAAGTTCTGGAACAGAATGCCGATATTCTGCCGCCGCACATCGGCGAGCTGATCTTCGTCCAGCCCCGTGAGATCCGAGCCGCCGACGGACACCAGGCCATCACTGGCCTTTTCCAGCCCCCCGAGCACCATCAGCAGGCTGGTCTTGCCACTGCCCGACGGGCCCACCACGGACACCACCTCGCCCGGGTTTATCGCAAACGTGATGGACTTGAGGATATGAAGTGCGCTGCCGCCCGACTTAAGGTGCAGGTTCATGTCCCGCGTGCGGGCGATGTTTTCGATCATGGGAGCGGGCCGGAAATTGGTCGGAACGGGTGGGATTGCGGCACTGGTGGTGAGGACAAGATGGTGGCAGCGCATGGCCGGCGCAATGGCCCTGACCGGCACGATTGCGGCATTGGCACAGCCGGTCATGGCCGAAGAGCCCACAATCCTGCTCTATGGCGACTCGCTGCTGGCCGGTCTGGGACTGTCGGCTGACGAGAGCCTGATGGGCCAGTTGCAGGCGACCATGGACGCCAAGGGGATAGAGGCCACCCTGGTGAATGCCAGCGTCTCCGGCGACACGACGGCAGATGGGTTGGCGCGGCTCGACTGGACCCTGGGCGATGCCCCCGATGCCGTCATGCTTGGACTGGGCGCGAACGATATGTTGCAGGGCCTGCCGGCGGCTGATGCGCGGGCAAACCTGGAAGCGATACTGGCTCGGCTGGAGGCGCTCGACCTGCCGGTGCTGCTCTTGGGCATGAAGGCCAATCGCGGGCTGGGGGCGGACTATGTGGACGCGTTCGACGCCATCTATCCCGAGCTGGCCTTGGAGCATGGCGCCCTGCTCTACCCGTTCTTCCTCGAGGGCGTGGCGCTGGATCCCGCTCTCAACCAGCCCGACAGGCTCCACCCCAATGCCAAGGGCGTGGCCACCATTGTGGCCGGCATGATGCCGCTAGTGGAGCAGCTGGTTCAACGCGTCGAGCCGTGAAGGCCCCAGCCCGGAGCCACCGTGCCGAAGCGATGAGTTGCCGGTGGCGCTGCGCAAGGGCATGCCTGCCGCCCTGGGGCGGCAGGCTGCGCATGTTGCGGACCTATCCAGGCTCGCCAAAGAGGTCGACCTCGATCCCGGCCTGCTCGAAGATATAGTCGCGACTGGCCGCCAGTTCGGAGGTCAAACGTTCGATATCAAAGCCGACGAGCTGGCCGCGCCATTTCTTGACCTGGCCGTTGACGAGCACTGTATCGACATTGCTGCGTTCCATCAGCGTGACCACGGCGCCGGCAACATTGTTGAGCGGCGCAACATTGATCGCCTGGGCATCCAGCAGCACGATATCGGCGGCTTTACCCGGCGTAAGGCTGCCGGTGACCTTGCCCAGCTTGAGGCCCTCGGCACCGGCAATGGTGGCGTGGCGAATGGCGTCCATGGGCTGCATCAGATCGGGAAAGTCCGCTACGCCTTCCAGCGCCGCGGCGTTGGCGAACATGCGCTGCAGGGTAATCAGGCCGCGCATCTGGGTGAACATGTCGGCGGACATGGTGCATTCGACATCGGAGGAAAGCGACAGGCCCATGCCCTTGTCGATGGCCTTCTGGATGGGTGGCGTGCCGTGCCGCATATGCATTTCGATCGGCACCGCAAGTGAGACATGGGCGCCGGCATCGGCCGCATAGTTCCAGCCTTGTTCGGACATGCCGGTCATATGGATGAAGATATTGTCGTCGGCGAAGCGACCGGCGGCCCCAAGCTCGTCAAAGGTCGGCTGCATGCCGAAGGTGCCGACGACGTGCAAGGCGATGGGCAGGCCGAGCTCCCGGCCGATCTCCCAGGCCTTCTCATAGCCCGGCAGATAGATTTCCCCACCCATCACCATGGTGGTCAGCTGATCGTCGGAGGCAAAGTACTGCTCCCTGATGCGGCGTGCATCATCGGGGTAGCGCGCCCCCTCCCCCCAGCCTTCGAAATAGCCGAATACCCCGCGGCGACCCGCGTCCCGCAGGCCTTCGATGGCCGCGTCGGAATGTTCCGGGCTGTGGTGGATCTGGCTGACATCCATCACGGTGGTGACGCCGGCGTCGAGCTGGGCAATGCCGCCGAACAGCTCGTTGATGTAGACATCGCGCGGGCGATAGACCATCGAGAATTTCTGCAGCACCGTGTCGTAATAGTTGGTGGCGTTTACCGCGCGCCCGTCATTGATCAGGATGCCGTGCGCCAGCTGGCTGCGCAGCGCCGTTTCGAACTGGTGATGATGAGTGTCGATGAAGCCGGGCATGACGATCTTGCCGGTAGCGTCGATCACCGCGGCGTCGGGTGCATCGATACTGGCTGCAACTTCGAGGATGCGACCATTCTCGATCAGCACATCGCCAACGGGAAAATTGCCGACGGCGTCATCCACCGACAGCACGATGCCACCCTTGATGAGCGTTCTGCGCCCCGGGGCGCCCACCCCTTCTGGCAGCGTCGAAAGGGCGGTCTGCTGTGCCGCGGCACCACCGGTCAGCAGCACGCTGGCCAGCAATGCGGCACCGCCCGCCGCGGTCGTCGTCAGGATATCCCGACGGGTCGGGCATGGCAGATCAGGCTGGGTTGAGTCACAAAGTCTGCACATGGTTTCCTCCCTGTGTGCGCAGCACCTCAGACGCCCGGAAGCTCCTACCCCCGGGCGTTCGTCTTCGTTCGGGCGCCCGCTGTGTTCAGCGTCACGCCCCCACCATCAGCTTTCGACGCTGGGATAGTCCTTGCCGGTCCAGTGGCCGACCTTCCTGGCAAACTCGCGCTGGAAGGCGAGCGGGCCGTTTTCCTTCATGTAGGGCTCGTCATAGATGCCGATGAACAGCGTCAGGTTGAGGAAGAAATGCGCACCCATCTCGAACAGGGCGACGAAATCGTGCTCGACGAGAGCGCGGCGCTCAGCCTCGGTCAGGCTGTGCACGGTGGAAAGCTCCACCTCGTTGAGCCGCGGCCCGATCGACTGCTCCCAGGTGGCCACGAAATTCTTGGGGTCCTCGGCGTAGCGCTTGAGGTAATCGGGATTGCGATCAACCTGATAGAGGAATTTGTTGACGTAATACCGGCTCATGCTGCCTGCTCCTCTGCACCGTGCCGCGGATACCAGGTGACATAGGCTTCCATGGTGTGGAACAGGTCGAGGAAATCGACATAGTCGGCCGGCTGCGGCCCGGCGACGCCCATCATCAGGATGAAATTGAGGAAGCCATGCGTGGCATTGCCGCTCCTGGCCATGGTCTCATGCGTGACGCTGTCGAGGATGGCGTCGATATCGCCGGTGCGGAACCATTCCAGCGCCTGGCGATCGAACACCGGGTCGGGGCCGGTTTCCATGAACTGCCGTGGCCCACCCAGTTCGAGCGACAGATGGCCGGTGCCGATCGCGGCCACACGCTTGTCGGACGGAAAGGCGTCGATGGCTTTGCGGATCGCCCGGCCCAGGTCGTAGAAGCGGCGCGGTGATGGCAAGGGTGGCGCAAAGATATTGGTGTAGATCGGCACCACGGGCAGATCATTGTCCGGGCGAACCGTAATGATCGGGCAGATGATGGAATGGTCGATCTTGAGTTCGTTGGAGAACGCCAGGTCGAACCCCTGATCCATCAGGTCGCGATGCATGAAACGCGACATTTCCACATCGCCCTCCAGCACATATTTGGGAATGCCGAATTCGCGCTCTTCATTCCAGAAGGTCGCGTCGTAGCGCTCGGCCTTGCCGATCAGGAATTGCGGGCAGTTATCGAGGAAGATCTGATGGAAATGGTCCGAGCCGATCATCACGAGGATGTCCGGCTTGGCCTTGGTCAGGGTCTCGCGATAGGCCTCGACCTTGCGCTTCCATTCCGGCGCCTGCGGCATCTGCTGCTCGGGCGGGGCCGTGGTGGCGCGCAGATAGAATGGGTGATGCGTTGATGCCAGGGTGGCGACGAGTTCAGCCAATATGCGTCCTCCTCAGATTTGTGTCACCGCCTTGCCGGGCCAGAGCGCCATCGGCAGGGTCGCAGTGACCACAGTGTTCAAAGCGGACCCTAGGGGCCCATGATCGATTGCAGGATGGGGTAGCGAATGATCGCCTGCCCGATGCGCGCGGCGGCGGCCTGCAGCGTCGGCAGGCGTTCTGCGATGAGCTGTTCCGGCGTGACCATGCCGGAATAGCCTGACGTATTGAGCGCGGCCACGGTCCGTCCGTCCGGGCCCTTGATGGCAACGCCAAGTGCGGTAATGCCGTAATCGAGCTGGTCGACCGTGGTCGAATACCCGTCGACCCGCACCGCCAGGATGAGTTTGCGCAGTTCCTTGACGTCGGTGACGGTCTTGGAGGTCAGTGCCTCTGGCTGCACCCGCGCCAGATAGGCGTCCAGTGCATCGTCGGGGAGGCCTGCCAGCAGGACGCGACCCAGCGACGTCGCATAGGCCGGATAGTGCGCGCCGATGGTCGCGGTTGCGCGACGGGCCCGCTGCACCGAGCTGTGCGCGATATAGATGACGTCTTCGCCATTGAGCGTGCCGATCGACGACGCATCGCCGAACTGCTCGACCAGCTCACGCAGGTCGGGCTGCAACACTTCACCGATCCCTGCCGAGAAGAACAGCGCCGAGCCCAGGGTCAATACCTTGGGGCGCAGGTGAAAGCGGCGGCCGGTCTGCCCGACATAGCCCAGCGCCTGCAGGGTGATCAGGCTGCGCCGGGCGGCGGCCGGGCTCAGCCCGACGCGGCGTGCAATGTCGCTCAGCGTCATCTCGGGATGCGCCGCGTCGAAACTTTCCAAGATGCCAATGCCCTTGGCCAGTGCCTCGACGAATTCGGGCGGCCTTGCTGCGGACTGGTCATGCTGGAGCGCGGGGGCCGGGGCCGAAGCCATTCTCACCTCGAACAGGATCATAACTTGACGTCAGCCTAAGTCAGGTCTAGGTTTTCGGCAAGAGCAATTATTTTCGGTATGCGAAAACTTTGGAGCGACGATGCGGATCGGCAAGCAGGACAATGCCCACACGGCCATCGCCACCTCGGACGCTGATTCCATCACCATCCGTGGCGAGGACCTGTGCGCCGACCTGATCGGCAAGATCAATTTCACCGACTATTTCTGGCTGCTGGTGCTGGGCGAGCGCTGCACCCCCACGCAGCGCCAGATCCTCGATGCATGCCTTGTCGCCATTGCCGAACATGGCCTCGTCCCCTCGGTACAGGCGGCCCGCATGACGCTGGCCGCCGGCCCCGAGGCCTGGCAGGGCGCCATGGCAGCCGGCCTGCTGGGCATGGGGAGCGTGGTCGCCGGCAGTTCGGAGACTGCCGGCCTCTATCTCGATGAGGTGCTGCAGCAGGCGGCGCGCGATGGCACGAACGTCGAAACGGCGGCCAAGGCCAGCCTCGCCGCGCTGAAAGCCGCGCGCAAGAAGGTGCCCGGCCTGGGTCATCCCCAGCACAGCGAGGGCGATCCGCGCGCAAACCGGTTGCTGGCGATTGCCGATGAACTGGGCGTGTCCGGCCGCTATGTCAGCGCCCTGCGGATCCTCGCCGAGCATGCTCCGGGCATCATCGAGCGTCCGCTGCCGATCAACGTGTCCGGTGCCATTCCTGCGGTCATGCTCGACGCCGGCTGGCCGCTGGGCGCGCTCAAGGCCGTGCCCCTGCTGGCTCGCACCGCCGGCCTTTCCGCGCATCTGTTCGAGGAATCCATGCGCTCGATCGGCTTCATCATGAGCAACCAGGCCGACCTTGCCATTGCCTATGACGGCAAGCTGTCCGGCAAAGAAAGCAAGACCCGCTAAGCGGGCCAGGGAGAATTGCGGTGAAGATACTCAAAAGTGTGCGCGTCATCGAACTGGGCACCTATATCACCGGCCCCGCCGCCGGCATGCACCTGGCCGACCTGGGCGCCGATGTCATCAAGGTCGAGCGGCCCGGTACCGGTGATCCGTTCCGCGCCTTCAAGGGCGGGCTTTATTCGCCGCACTACCAGACCTACAACCGCAACAAGCGTTCGATCGCCCTCGATACCAGGCAGGACGACGACCTGGCAGTATTTCACGAGCTGATCCGCACCGCCGATGTCTTCATCCAGAACTTCCGGCCCGGTGTGGCCGAAAAGCTGGGAGCGGGCGAGGACGCGTTGCGCCAGATCAATCCGTCACTGGTCTATTGCGCCATTTCCGGCCTCGGCAATACCGGCCCGGCCAGCCATAGGCCGGTCTATGACACCGTCGCCCAGGCCGCCAGCGGCTACCTGCGCCTGCTGACGCCGCCGGAGCAGCCGCGCGTCATCGGCCCGGCCATCGCCGATTCCATCACCGGGCAATATGCCGCCATGGCCATTCTGGCGGCACTGCTCGAGCGCGGCAAGGACGGCCCCGGCCGCCGCATCGACATCTCGATGCTCGAGGCCATGACGCATTTCAACCTCGACAGCTTCACACATTACTACTCTGCCGGCGAAATCATGGGGCCGCTGTCCCGGCCGGTCGTGTCGCAATCCTATACCTTTGAGTGTGCCGATGGGACCTGGATCGCCTTCCACCTGTCCTCGCCGACCAAGTTCTGGGACGCGCTGCTGGCCGCGACGGGCCAGCAGCAGCTCAATGACGATCCGCGCTTTGCCGAGCGGCTCGCCCGCATCCAGCACCAGGACGAGCTGATCGCTGTGTTTGCGCCGGTCTTCAAGAAAAAGAGCCGCGCCGAATGGTGCCAGTTGCTCGATACGCACGAAGTGCCGTTCTCGCCAGCCTATGACGCCAACGAGGCGCTCGAGGATCCACAGGCTCAGCATCTGCAGATCAAGGTCTCCGCCGAGCATCCAGCGATGGGAATGTTTACCACCGTGCGCGCGCCCTACAATTTCGACGGACAGCCCGAACTCGACGTCGTGCCTCCGCCGGTGCTGGACGAGCACGGCGCCGAAATCCGCGCCGAGCTGGCGATGGGAAAGTCGGGCCAGACGGCCCGCCACGGGAGGAATTCATGACTGACGAGCAGGTGCTCAAAGCCGTGCCGGCGGGAGATGTCCGCGAAGCATCGAGCGGCATGCTGCAAAAGCAGCTGTTTGCGATCTTCACCACCCCGACCAACGGGCTTGGCCCGGTGTTCGCCCAGATGGAAGACCATCTGAAGTTTCAGATGAGCCTCGAAAAGCAGGGGATCATGTTTGCCGCCGGCCCGCTCTGGACCGACGACGAACGCTTCTGGGAGGGCGAGGGCATGGTCATCATCCGCGCGGCATCTGCGCAGGCAGCCATGGCCATTGCCGAGCAGGACCCCATGCACAGATCCGGCGCCCGCACATTCCGGGTCCGGCCCTGGATGGTCAATGAGGGCTCGATCACGGTGCGCGTCGACTTCTCGTCGCAGACTTTCGAAATCAACTAATCGCTTCAAAGGGAGGAATACAATGAAAGCGTTTCTAGCCGTCCTGACCACTGCAGCCCTGGTGCTGCCGGCCGGTATTTCCGCACAGGAACAGATCGACCTGACAGTGGCCTCGAGCCATCCAACCGTGGTGCCATGGGTGGGCATGATCCAGACCCATTTCATGGCGCGGACCGATGAGCTGCTGGCCGAAACCGGCACCTATCAGATCAACTGGAACGAGGCCTTCGGCGGCCAGCTCTACAAGGCCAACGCCACGCTGTCCTCGGTCGAGGATGGCATTACCGATATCGGCTGGGTGTTCTCCTTCCTTGAGCCGGCACAGCTGCCGCTCAGCCAGGTGTCGACCAATACGCCGTTTGCCGTGACCGATGTGCCGGCGCTGCTCGAAGTCATCGACGAGCTGCTGGTCAGCAACGAGGCGTTCAAGGCGGAGTGGGAAGACCACAACGTCAAGGTGCTGGGCCTGACCGCCACCGATCTCTACGACATCTACACCAAGGAGCCACTCGAGGGGATTGCGGACATTGCCGGCATGAAGCTGTCGGCGCCTGGCGTGCTCGGCAGCTGGCTGCGCGGCACCGGTGCCAATGCGGTCGATGGCGCGCTGACCACGTTCTACACCGACGTACAGACCGGCGTTTCCGATGGTGCACTGAGCCTGGCGCTCGGCGTGCTGCCGATCAAGCTCTATGAAGTGGCCCCCTATATCAACCGCTTTGACGCTGCCGCCGCCTTCTCGGGCGCCATCGCGATCAACATGGACACCTGGGAGACCCTGCCCGAAGAAGTGCAGGCGGCCATGATCGAGGCTGGCAAGTACTACACGGAAAGCCATGGCCAGCAGATGGTCGAGCTGCACGAGGTCGCGCTCAACACGATGGTCGAACAGGGGGCCAACCAGAACCCCAAGGTGACCATCGTCAACATGCCGGCGGAAGAGCGCCAGAAGTGGGTCGACATGCTGCCCAACCTGGCAGCCGAGTGGGCCACGCCCCTCGAGGCCCAGGGTGTTCCTGCCGTCGAGTTCGTGAAGCAGTACATGGCAGCCCTCCGCGCCAAGGGTGTAGAGCCCTCGCGCGCATGGGACGAAGAACTCTAGGGCCACCCGGACCATGTCAGACAAGCCCGCAATCGGTGTCCCCCCAGGGGGACACCACCATCCCGTCTATCGGGCATGGACCATGGTGGTGGACGGGCTTGCCGCCCTCGCCACTGCCTTCATCGCCGTACTGATGGCCGTGATCTGTGCCGATATCGTCGTGCGCAACGGTTTTGGCGGCTCGCTGCCGCTGGTCTCGGAACTGGGGGCGATGATGGTGGTGCTGATCGTCGCGCTGCAACTGCCCAGCGCTATCCGCGCGGGGCGACTCGCCCAGGTTGAAATGGTGATCGGGGCGCTGGAAATCAGCCGGCCGCGCCTGGCCGGCCTGCTCAACGCCTTGTTCTGCCTGGCCGGCAGCATCATTCTGGGCATCGTCGCCTGGGCATCGTTCGGCATTCTGAGTGGCGACTGGGCTTCGGGCGACTTCATCGGCATTCCCGGCCTCGGCACGTTGCCCACCTGGCCGTTCCGCACGCTGATCACGCTCGGCATGAGCGTTGCCGCCGCCGAGTTTCTATTCAAGGCGCTGCGCCATCTCCACGCATCCTTCTTTTCCGGGAAAGGGCCGTCATGAGCCCCATCGACATTGGCTGGATCTCCATCGGCGCACTGATCGTGCTGATCGTGGTGGGCATGCCCATCGGCGTCAGCATGCTGGTGACATCCTTCGTCAGCGTGATGTTCATCCGCAGCGACATGGTTGCCATCCGCATGCTCGGCCAGGTCGCCAATGACTCGCTGGAGGAGTATCTCTACGCCGTCGTGCCACTCTTCGTGCTGATGGGCCTGCTGGTCACCGTGTCGGGGGTAGGCCGAGACACATTCGATGTCTTCCAACGCCTGCTGCATCGCTTCACCGCCGGCCTTGGCCAGGCAACGGTGTTTGCCAATGCCGTCTTTGCCGCCATCACCGGCATTTCCATCGCCTCGGCCACGGTCTTCTCGCGCGTCGCGGTGCCGGAGATGATCCGCCACGGCTATACGCGCAAATTCGCCACCGGGGTGGTGGCCGGCTCGTCGGTGCTGGGCATGCTGATCCCGCCCTCGCTGCTGTTCATCGTCTATGCCGTGCAGGCCGAGGAGTCGGTGGGACGCATGTTCCTCGCCGGCATCGGCCCGGGCTTCCTGCTGGCGATCATGTTCTGCGCGACCATCTACGCCCTGGCCAAGACCCAGCCCAAATTCGTGTTCGACACCGAGCAGACCGTCGTCGAACAGGAGTTCGTCAGTGCCTGGACCGTCCTGCGCATGGCCACGCCTATCGTTGCGCTGATCGCCCTGGTGCTTGGCGGACTCTATGGTGGGTTCTTCAACCCGACCGAAGCCGGTGCTGCCGGCGCTGCCGGCGCGCTCGTCATCGCCCTGCTCCGCCGCTCGCTCAATCGCCGCGCCTTCTGGAGGCTGCTGGTCGAGACCGGCCAGATCACCGTTTCGGTGCTGTTCCTGATCCTGGCGGCGAGCTTCTTTTCCCGCATGCTGGCGCTTTCCGGCATGCCGAACTCGCTGGCCGTCTTCCTGCTCGACGGTCCGATCGGACCCTGGGGGTTCCTCCTGGCCTATATCGCCCTGGTGATCATCCTGGGATTTCTGATCGACTCGATCTCGATCATGCTGATCATGCTGCCCATCGCCCTGCCCGTCGCTTCGGCTGCCGGATTCGATCTCATCTGGTTCGGCGTCATCACCGTCATTGCCATTGAAATCGGCCTGCTGACGCCCCCGTTCGGGCTGTCTGTCTACACCATCAAGGCCGCCCTGGATGATCCCGACCTCAAGGTCGGGGAGATCTTCCGCGGCGCCTTTCCCTTCGTCATCGCCATGCTCATCACCATCGCCATCATCGTGGCCTTCCCGTTGATCGCCACATGGCTGCCACGACTATGAACGCCCAGAAAGAGTCCATGCCCAAGATCCTGTTCATGGTGGGGAGCCTGCGCGCGGCTTCCGCCTCCAAAGCCATGGCCCTCTCCATGGCCGAACTGCTGGCAGATGAGGCCGAGATTGCCTTTGCCGATATCGGCACCCTGCCCCACTACAATGCCGACACGCTGGACAATCCGCAGGTTGCCGCCCTCAACGAGGCCATACGGTCCGCCGATGGGCTGGTGTTCGTGACGCCGGAATACAACTACTCAATCCCCGGCCTGCTCAAGAACGCCATCGATTGGGCGTCGCGCCCCGCCTATAATTCCGTTTTCGTCAACAAGCCCTGCTTTGTCATCTCGGTGTCGGGCGGCGCGCTTGGCGGCGTCAGGGCACAGAGCCATCTCAAGTATATCCTGAACGGCATGCTCGCCGTGGTGTTTCCCTCGCTCGAAGTGGTCGTGCCGCACGCCAATGACAAGATTGCCGATGGGCGCATTGCCGATCAGGCCATCCTGAGTTTTGGACGCGCACGACTGGTCGCGTTCATCGACTTCGTTCGCGGGCAAGCGAAGGCCGCTTGACGACCGGCGCAGTCAACGAAGACCCTAACCAAAGCCCTTGACGCTTGCCCTAAAACGGAATGAAAGTTCTGAAGTAGCAAGCAGTGCTCAATTCGTTCCAGCAAGAGAACGGAGCGCTCAAGGGAGGGGTTCATGGAGCCAGTGCGGGATTCGTCGCCCGGAGCGCTGTTGGAGGCGCGTGGCATCTCCAAATATTTCGGTGCGATCACCGCGCTGCACAATGTCAATTTCCATGTCGCGCCAGGAGAAGTGCTGGGCGTGGTGGGCGACAATGGCGCCGGCAAGTCGACCCTGATGAAAATCCTCTCGGGTCTGTTCGCGCCCAGCGAGGGCCAGTTGCTGTTCAATGGGGAACCGGTGCGGTTTTCCGGCCCGAAGGAAGCGCAGCGGCGCGGCATCGAGATGGTCTACCAGGACTTCGCGCTGGCCGGTAACCTTCCCATCTACGAGAATATCTACCTCGGCCGCGAGCCCGGCCGAAAGCTGGGGCCGCTGACCCTGGTTGATCATGCCAAGGCCAGGCGGATGGCCGGCGAGCATCTCGACCGGCTGCATATCCACGTCAAGTCGGTGGACCAGAACGCGGAGGACCTGTCCGGCGGGCAGCGCCAGGCCGTGGCCATTGCGCGGGCGACCGCCTTCGACGCCAAGCTGGTCATCATGGACGAACCGACCGCCGCCCTGGCCATCAAGGAAGTGGGCAAGGTGCTCGACCTGATAAAGTCACTCAAGCAGCATGGCGTGGCGGTGATCATCATCTCGCATCGCATGGACGACATCTTCTATTGCTGCGACCGGGTGATGGCGCTCTACCAGGGATCCAACTTCGCCGAAGCCCCGCTCGATGCCACGCACCGAAACGAGGTCATCGGCTGGATCATGGGCACAAAGGGACACGAGGAGGCTCTGGCGCATGACCAACTCCACTGACCAAAGCGAGGCAAGCGGGTTCAACATGGCCAAGTTCCTCGAAACCTATGGCATCCTCATTGTCGTCCTGGTGATGATGCTGGTCCTGGCGGCGATCCGGCCAGATGTGTTCCTGAGCGCGCAGAACCTCACCAATATCCTCAAGCAGAATGCCAGCCTGGCGCTGCTTGCCCTAGGCATGCTCGTCGTCATCATCACGGCAGGCATTGATCTCTCCGTGGGATCAACCATGGCGCTGTCCATGGTCACCATTGCCATTGCCAGCCGCGCTGGCGTGCCGTGGCCGCTGGTGCTGCTGATCGGGCCGGCGGTGGGACTGGCCGTGGGCTGGGTCAACGGGGTCGGGCTCACCTGGCTGCGCCTGCCCCACCCCTTCATCATGACCCTGGGCACGCTCAATATCGCGCGGGGCCTGACCTTCCTCGTCACCGATGGCGCGCCGGTTTCCGGCCTCCAGCCAGAGGTGCGTTACCTCGGCCAGGCCTATTACGACTTTGGCATCTTCGCGCCGCCCGCTGGCCTGCCGGCCAGCCTGATCGTGGTTGCCGCCTGCGCAATCGCGCTCTGGTTCTTCCTGACCCGCACCTCGATGGGCCGGCACATCTATGCCATTGGCGGCAATCCGCATGCTGCGCGTGTATCGGGCATCAACGTCGATGGGGTGCTGGTCGTCGTCTACATGATCTGCGGGTTCTTCGCGGGCCTTGCGGGCCTCTTGCTGGCGGGGCGCACCGATAGCGGGTTTCCCAATGCGGGCATCGGGATCGAGCTGGATGCCATCGCCGCCGTCATTATCGGTGGGGCCTCGTTTTTTGGCGGGCGCGGCACCGTGCTGGGCGTGCTGGCGGGCGTGCTCATCATGGGCATCCTGCGAAACGGGCTCAACATCAACAATGTGAGTGCCTTCTGGCAGCAGATCCTGATCGGGCTGGTGATCATCATCGCCGTCTATATCGACGTGCTGCGGCGGCGGGCTTCGCTCCGCCACTAGAGCGAGACAATGAAACACGCTGCCGGGGAAAGTCTCCCGACCGGCAGCCAGGGAGAGGGAGACGCAAGGGAGAGTAAAATGAACAAGTGGCTTTATGCCAGTGTGGCGCTCTTTGCCATGGCCGGCGCAACGACGTTGAGCGCGCAGGCGCAGACCTATGTGCTGGGCATGAAAGGCCCAGGCGCGGGCAATCCGTTCTGGGCCGCCGTCGAAGCCGGCGCCAAGGCCAAGGGCGAGGAACTCGGTGTCGAGGTCGTGGTGGTCGCACCCCCGGCAGAATCGGACGTGCAGGCCCAGATCAGCCAGATGGAAGATCTGATCGCCCAGGGCGTTGCTGGCATCGCGCTGGCGCCGACCGACCCCAATGCCCTCGCACCCGTGGTGGAAGCGGCCAAGGCCGCGGGCATTCCCGTGGTGTTTGTCGACACGCGCGGCATCAATGAGGGCGTGAGCTTCATCGGCACCGACAATGAGGCGGGCGCGGCCCTGGCTGCCAAGTATATCTGCGACAATGTCGAAGCCGGCTCGGAAGTCGCTATCCTGCAGGGGCTGATCAGTCAGTCGACGGGCCAGGCACGTGCCGATGGCGCCAAGTCAGGCCTGGAAGCCTGTGGTCTCAAGGTCGTGGCCGAGCAGACCGCGGAGTGGGATCGCGCCAAGGGCCTTGCCGTGACCGAGACCATCCTTGCGGGCAATCCCAATATCAAGGCGATCTTCGGCTCGAACGACAACATGGCGCTGGGCGCCGTGGAGGCTCTGAAGGCGGCGGCCATGCTGGACCAGGTGACCGTCGTCGGCTTCGACGCCAATCCTGACGCTGCGGCGTCGATCCTGGCGGGCGAGATGACCGCCACCATCGCACAGGCCCCGGCCAATATGGGCGGCTATGGCATCCAGGCTCTCGTGGACCTCGCGGCGGGCAAGACGCTGGATGCGTGGATCGATACCGGCACGGTGCTGGTGACGAGCGAAAACGCCGCCGAATACCAGTAAGCCCCAATATGTCGTTGAACTGGGAAAGCGCCCTGACGGGCGCTTTCCTGTTGGTGCGGATCGGAAGTGAGGAGCCTGTGTTGAATAGCCCGTCCAGACCGCTGGTGATCAGCGTGCCAGAGCCACGCACGCTGGACCTCATCTTCACCCAAGCCCAGAAGCAGGTCCTGTTCGACCGCTACGAGGTGGTCGAGACGGATCCGGGGAGTGTTGCCGGCCTGCCGGAGGACGTCCTGGCGCGGGCACGGTATATCGTGGGCCAGCCGCCCATTTCCGAGGAGACGCTGGACAAGCTGGCGCAGCTGCGCTGCGTGCTGAACGTCGAGAGCAACCTCATCAACAACATGCCCTATGAGAGGCTGTTCCAGCGCGGCATCCATGTGGTGACGACGGGGGCTGTGTTTGCCGAACCGGTGGCTGAGCTGGGACTGGGCCTAGCGCTGGATTTGTGCCGCGGCATCACGGAGGGCGATATCGCCTTCCGGAGCGGCGCGGAGCAGTGGGGCGGCGACGGCAATGCTTCGGCTCGCCTGCTGTCGGGGGCCGATATCGGGATCATCGGCTTTGGCGACCTGGGCCGGGCACTCAATCGCCTCTTGTCCGGCTTCCGCGCCAGGATCAAGGTCTACGATCCCTGGCTACCGCCCTCCATTCTGCTTGAGAACAATGTCACGCCCGCGGGGCTCGAAGACGTCCTGTCCGAGTCCGACGTGGTTTTCGTCGTGGCTTCGGTGACTTCGGAGAACAAGGGTTTTCTGGGTGAGTCGAGCTTTGCCAGCATGCGCAGGGGCGCGGCCTTTATCCTGCTCAGCCGAGCCGATGTCGTGGATTTTCCGGCACTGATGAACGCGGTTGCGAGCGGCCATATCGTGGCGGCGAGCGACGTCTATCCCGAAGAGCCCCTGGCAGGTGATCACCCGGTTCGCCAGCTCAAGGGGTTCCTGCGCTCGGCCCATCGCGCCGGCGCGCTCGATGTCGCCTTCAAGCGCATGGGGGACATGGTGCTCGAGGACATGAGCCTGATGGATCGTGGCCTGCCTCCGATGCGCTGCAAACGCGCGGAACGCGAGACGGTATCGCGCATGCGATCCCGCCCTGTCGACAAAAACTGAGTTCTTACTTGCGGGCCAGGTCAGGCGGCGAGACGATCCGGATCGACCTTCAGGGTGACGATGAGGCCATCCTCCATCCAGTCATAGTGAATGGATCCGCGCAGCGCGCTGGCAATGCTGCGCTCGACGAGCTTGGTGCCGTAGCCGGCGGGCGCGGTGGACTTCTCGACGGGGGGGCCGCCGCGCTCGGTCCAGACCACCGTGACCGCTTCGTCGCGGGCGGAACAGGAGACGTCGACCAGCCCGGTCGAGGATGAGAGTGCACCGTATTTGAGGGAGTTCGTGGCCAGCTCGTGGACGATGAGAGCCAAGGTCGTCGTTGCATTTTCTCCAACGACCATGCGGGGCACCGAGACGCGGATGCGCCCGTTGAACGCGCCCATATCGTCGTAGGGCGCAAGCAGGACGGAGAGCAGATCGCCCAAAAGGGCGGCAGCTGCCGTAGTCTGTCCGGGCAAGGGCCGGACCAGGTCATGGGCACGGCCGAGGGCGGTCAACCGCTGTGTCAGTTCCCGGGCCATGTCGTTGACCGTGGAGGTGGAACGGGAGGTGATGGCGGTCAGGCCCGCGGCTATCGCAAGCAGGTTCTTGACGCGATGGCTCATCTCGCCGGCAAGCAGCTCGCGGCCTTCCTCGGCCTGCTTGCGGCCGGTCACGTCGAGGAAGACGCCAAACATGACGCGCTCGACGATACCCTCGTCGTCCCCCTTGCCGCGAGCAGAGACCCACCGGAGTTCGTCGCCCACCATGATGCGGAAGTCGATTTCATAGGGACCGAGTATCGCCCGCGTCGCCGTGAAAGCCGCCCTGACCCTATCGCGATCGGCGGGATGGATATGGTCCGACAGGTCTTCGAAGTTGACGCTGCTCCCCTGATCCAGCCCCCACAGGTCGTGGGCCTGCTTGTCCATGGTCAATGCGTCTGTATCGACGTTCCATGACCAGAGGGCGACCCCAGCCGCCTCAACGGCGCGGACAAGATTCTTGGCCTCCCAAAGGGATGGCTGCGATGTCTCAACAGGTGCTGGCATAAGGTCTCCGATATGCATTCCGGCCGGAAAGCCGGGCAAACATATTGGTTGCCCAGGTTCGAGGTTTTGGCTCAAGGCGTCCATCGAGCTGGAACGCTTATGAACTGTCGGCACAAATAGACAATCCCGAATCAAGCAATCTTGCCGTCTTGTCGTCAATGACAAGCAGTGCTGTCCGGTTTGTCGTGATAGATTGTCCCCTCAGAATGGGACAACGCGTGAAAGCGCCGAACGATCCTTCGCAAATAGCCATTGCTGGCACGCGTGCAACAATGGCGCCCTGGAGTGACGATGAGTTATCCGCCGCAGACTGAATATACGGTCGAATCCTACAACACCGATCCTGAAGGTCGGCCCCAGCAATCCGAGGTCTGCAAGGTTCTGGCAAGTTCGCCCCAGGCGGCTGCACTCAAGGTGCTGCAGGAGGATTTGCATACGATCGGGGACACGACGCGGCTGAGAGCGCGTGTCACCCACACCAGCAAAGCCGGGGTTGAAGAGACGGTGACGCTTTACAGCAAACGCTAGGCGTGCGCCGGCGTGCCGGGCCAAACGCGACGGGTTGTGGTCACGGCCAGGCCGCATAGGAGCCGTCGCGCCCTGCCCGCAGCCGCTGCATCTGCTGGCGATAGCGTCCGGGCGAGACGCCCTTGAGGCGGGAGAAGAAGCGGTTGAAGTAGCCGGCGTCACGGAAACCCAAGGCATCGGCAATCTCGCTGACCTGCAGCGCGGAGCGCTCCAGCAGGCTCTCGGCATCCTCCAGCAACCGGCGATGCACCAGCTCCAGCGGGGACTGACCGGTGGCGCGGCGGATCGCCGAGGTCAGCCGGTCGGTGGAAATACCCATGGCCCGGGCATAGTCTGACACGCGCCACTGCGCGCGGGCATTGAGCTCCACCAGCTGTATGAAGCTCTGCACCAGTACGCGCGGCGAGGCCTGCTGCTGCGTCGCTACCCCGCCCAGCCGCCAGAAGGCGATCAGCACGAGGCAAAGCCGACTCATGACTGCTTCGCGCATGCCGGGCAAATCCTCGAGTGTTTCGCGGCGCATGTCTTCAAGATCATGGATCGCGGCCCGCGCCGTCGCAGCATCGATGCGGATGCCGAGCAGCGGCCGATCGATGGCCTGCCGCAGCGGCCCGGCAATCGAGCTGGCCGGAACGACGCGCCCCAGCGCAGCATCGGACACCGTCATCGCCAGCCCCCGCGCGCCCGCATCGAGCCGCACACTGCCCTGGATGCCACTGGGCAGCCAGATGACGCAGGGTGCCTCGATAGTGCCGATCGTGGTGCCGATCCGTACCTCGCCGCGCCCAGAAGCCAGCACGAATCCATGCGCGCCAAGCCGGGCCTTTGCCGCGGAGAAGTCCCACTCGACCGGGGACTGGGATCCGGCGATGTCGGCCACCTCAACGTCCTGCGCGAGACCGGGGCCCGGCAATGGCGTGGTCTGCTGGTCCATATTGCGCACAGGCCTCCAAGTTTGCTCGTAAAGTACATTTATCTCTCTGTAATGTCTATTTTCGTCGATCCCGGGGGGCTCTACCGTTCAGGCAAGGACGGAGCCGGACGCTAAAACGACCCTAGAAGGTCGCGCCGGAACCGCATATGGGAGCGCCCGCATGTGACGGGCAGGAGGAGGAAACATGACCACTATCAGCCGCAGAACCGTCTTGCAGGGCATGGGCGTCAGCGCCCTGGCCACGGCCCTGTCGGGGCTACCGGTCCTCGCACAGGACCGCACGGCCATCCGTATCGGCTACGCCATTTCCAAGACCGGCCCCAATGCCGCGGGTGCCGGGATCTCGACGACGCCCAACTACCTGCTGTGGGTCGATGACGTGAACAAGACGGGCGGCATCACGCTCTCCAAGCTCGGCGTCACCCTGCCGCTCGAAGTGACCGAGTATGACGACCGCTCGACGGCCGAGGAGACTGTGCGCGCTGTCGAGCGCCTCGCCACGCAGGACAATGTCGACCTGATCCTGCCGACCTGGGGCACCGGCGCCAACCTGGCTTCCGGACCTACCTTCGACCGCTTCGGCTATCCGCAGCTGGCCGGCACCGCCGTCACCGACATGGCACCTGACCTCGCCAAGCGCTGGAAGCACAGCTTCTGGATGCTGGGTGGCGGACACGACTATGCCGAGGCTCTGGTTGCACTGCTGGTCAAGCAGCGCGACGCCGGCACGATCAACAACAAGGTTGCCATCGCCTCGGTCGCCGACGGCTTCGGCATCGACCTTTCCAAGGCCGCCACGCCCGCCTTCACCGAGGCCGGGTTCGAGCTGGTCTATGACAAGACCTATCCACTTGGCACGTCGGATTTCGCCCCGATCATCAACGAGGTTTCGGGGCTGGGCGTCGATACCTTCGTCGCCTTCTCCTATCCGCCCGACACGTTTGCGCTGACCCAGCAGTCGGTGGTCGCCAATTTCAGCCCCAAGGTTTTCTACCTTGGTGTCGGCACCGCCTTCCCGATCTATCCGGGGATTGCCGGACCGAACCACAATGGCGTCATGGGCGTCGGCGGCATCGACCCCGACAGCGAAGCACTTGCCGCATACTTCGAACGGCACACCGCGCTCAACGGCCAGGCGCCCGACAGCTGGGCCAGTGCCATCACCTATGCGAGCCTCGAAATCCTGCAGCAGGCCATCGAGCGCGTGGGTGACATAGACCGTGAGGCCATATCTGCCGAAATCTCCAGCGGCGAATTCGATACCATCATCGGCAAGGTGAAGCTGGTCGACAACCAGTTGCGCTCGCTCTGGACGGTGGGCCAGTGGCAGGACGGAAAGTTCGTCGGCCTGGCGCACACGGAACGCGACGGCAGTCGCGAGCCGGTGGTGCCAAAGCCGGCCTGGGTTCCGGCGGCTTAGAAGCACCCCCACCCACCCTCCCCTGAAGGGGGAGGAGCCGGCCGGTGCATAGGCGAAATGCTGCCCCATACACGATCTGCCCCTCCCCCTGTCAGGGGGAGGGTGGGTGGGGGTCTCTTTCCCCATCACCAAACCCACCAACAGGAGCGTCCATGCTCTTCAGCGCCATCCTCACCGGCCTCGTCCTCGGGGGCACCTATGCCCTCGTGGCGATGGGCCTGACGCTGCAATATGGCGTCGCGCGCATCATGAACCTGGCCTATGGCGACATCATCATCGCCGCCAGCTTCGGTGCCTTCGTGCTGTTCACGGCGCTCGGCCTCAATCCATTGCTGGGCATGCTGATCGTCATCCCTGCCGGTTTTGCGCTGAGCTGGCTGATCTATGCCGTGATGCTGCAGCCGCTGGCCCGTCGCTCCCGCGACCGCGGTCGACTCGAAGGCGACTCGATCCTTGCCACCTTCGGGTTGCTCTTCGTCATCCAGGGCGTGGCGCTGGTGATCTTCGGCTCCGGTTTCATGAGCTACAGCTATCTCGCCGTGCCGATCGATATCCTGGGCACCACCATTGCCGCCAATCGCCTGCTGGCTTTCGGGCTGGCCATCACCTTCGGGCTTGGGCTGTGGCTGGTGCTGACCCGCACGCGCTTCGGCACCGTCATCCGCGCCGTTGCTGCCAATCCGGCCTCCGCGCCGCTGGTCGGCATCAATGTCGACAGCGTCGCGCGGTTCGCCTTCGCCATTGGCGGGGCGCTGGCAGCGGCGGGTGGGGTCGTGGTTTCGATGTACCTGACCTTCTCGGCGACGATGGGCGTAATCTTCACCATGAAGGCGCTGATCGTGGTCATCATGGGCGGGGTCGGCAATCTGATGGGGGCACTGGCAGCCGGGCTGATCCTGGGGCTGGTCGAGACGCTGGTCGCCAGCTTCATCGACCCCGGCCTGACGCTGGCCGCCACCTATCTTATCTTCCTGGCCGTGCTCGTCGTTCGCCCGCAGGGCCTGTTCGGAAAGGCCGCGCGATGAAACTCGTCCTTGCCCTTATCGCTCTCGCGGCGCTCGCCTTCATGCCCAGCTTCGCCGGCCCCTACCCGCTCGGCCTGATGATCGGTATCCTCGGCTATGGCGTGCTCGCTACGGCCTGGGCCATGTTCTCTGGCCCTACCCGGTACATCTCGCTCGCCACCGTCGCCTTCTTCGGGCTGGGCGCCTATACGGTCGCCGTGCTCAGCGAGACGCTGCCCTACCCCGTGGTCCTGCTTGTGGCGGCCCTCATCGGCCTCGTCGTCGCCCTCATCGTCGGGCTCGCCACGCTGCGCCTGGCCGGCATTTATTTCGTCATCTTCACCTTTGGCCTGACCGAACTGGTGCGCCAGCTGGTGACCTATTACGAGGTCAACGTCACCCGCACGCTCGGCCGGTATGTCTTCCTGCCGCTGGGACCGGAGCACATCTATTGGCAATTGCTGGCGCTGCTGGCGGCGACGCTGGCCATTGCCTTCTGGGTGCGCCAGTCGCGTATCGGGCTTGCGCTGCGGGTCATCGGCGATGATCCGGTGGTGGCCAGCCATCTCGGCATCCGCATCACCCGCACCAAGCTGACGCTGTTTTCCATCTCCTGCGTGATCATGACGCTGGCCGGCGCCATCCAGGCGCCACGCTGGACCTATATCGAGCCATCCATCGTGTTCAACCCGACCACCAGCTTCCTCGTCGTCATCATGGCCCTGCTGGGCGGGCCCAACCGGCTGTTCGGGCCGCTGCTCGGCGCCATCCCGCTGTTCCTGCTGTTCGAGTGGCTGAGCGCCAACTTCCCCAACCATTATTCGATCATCCTGGGCCTGCTCTTCATCGCCATCGTCTTCGTGCTGCCCAATGGCGTGCTGGCGGCCGGTGAAAGCCTCTGGGCCCGCATGACCCGCAAGGAGGCGCGCGCATGACCCTCCTCTCGCTCAAAGGCGTCACCAAGCGTTTCGGCGGCCTGACCGCCGTCAACGGGCTCAGCTTCGATCTGCGCGAGGGTGAGACCGTCGGGCTGCTCGGTCCCAATGGCTCGGGGAAGACGACGGCGCTCAACATGATTTCGGGGTATCTGCCCGTCAGCGAGGGCACCATCGCACTGGGCGGTGACACGATCAGTGGGCTGGGACCCGAGCGTATCGCCCATCGGGGCGTCGCCCGCACCTTCCAGCTGGTGCGCGCCCTGCCCTCGCTCAGCGTGGGCGAGAATGTGCTGGCGGCGCTGGCTTTCCGCAGGGAACCCGTGTGGGGCAAGGCCGCCGAGAGCCGCATCAACGACCTGCTATCCGACGTCGGGCTGGCCGGACGTGCCGGGCAACCCGCCGACAGCCTTACCTATATCGACCTCAAGCGCATGGAACTGGCCCGAGCCCTGGCAAGCGAGCCCAGCCTGCTGCTGCTCGATGAGTGGCTCGCGGGGCTCAACCCGACCGAACTCCGCGCCGGAATCGATCTCATCACCTCGCTGCGCGATCGCGGCATTACCATTCTGCTAGTCGAGCATGTGATGGACGCCGTGCGCGCCCTTTGCAGCCGCTGCATCGTCATGAATGCCGGTGGCAAGATTGCCGAGGGCCCCACTGCCGATGTGCTGGCCGATGGCGAAGTCATCCGCGCCTATCTGGGGGAAGAGCATGCTTAGCGCCGGTCCGATTTCCCTCTTCTATGGCAAGCACCTGGCGCTCGATGACGTGGCTGTCGAGGTCGGGGCGGGCGAGACGGTCGTCGTGCTCGGGGCCAATGGCGCGGGCAAGTCGAGCCTGCTCAAGGCCATTGCCGGGCTGGTGCGGCCGGTCCCGGGCGCACGCAACAGGCTCGACGACACCGATCTCATCGGCATGGCGGCGCACAGATATCTCGAACAGGGCATAGCGCTGGTTCCGGAAGGCCGCGGCATCTTTGGCGATCTCACAGTCGCCGAAAACCTCGAGCTTGGCGCCTATACCCGCCACGCCCGGCCACACGAAACCCGTCAGCGCGATCTGGTGCTCGACCTTTTCCCGCGCCTCGGCGAGCGACAGAAGCAGATTGCCCGCACCATGTCGGGCGGCGAGCAGCAGATGCTGGCGATCGGCCGCGCCCTGATGAGCTGCCCGCGCCTGCTGATGCTCGACGAGCCCAGCCTGGGCCTGGCGCCGATTGTCACAAGCGAACTCTTCGCCGCATTGGGCCGCATCCGGGAAACTGGTATTGCGCTGCTCGTCGTGGAGCAGAACGTCAAGGCAAGCCTTGCCATTGCGCATCGCGGCTACCTTATGGAAGCCGGTCGCATCACCGGGACGGGCACGGCCGACGCGCTGCGCAGCGATCCGGCGGTGCAAGAAGCCTTTCTCGGCGCAAGCACGCCACCCACCCCTCTTTCGAATGGAGTTTCCCCATGACCGATCTCGGCCTGCTCATCAACAACGAGGAATCCGAAGCCACTGGCGGCGGCACCTTCGAGCGCAACAATCCCATGACCGGCCAATTGGCCACCCGCGCCGCGGCGGCCACCATCGAAGACGCGCTGCGGGCGGCCGACGCTGCCGCCGCTGCCTTCCCGGCCTGGAGCAAGACCGCACCCGCCGCCCGGCGAAAGATCCTGCTGGCCGCGGCCGACCGCCTCCAGGCCCGCACCGATGACTTCATTGCCGCGATGGGCGCCGAAACCGGCGCAACGGCCGGCTGGGCCGGCTTCAACGTGATGCTCGCCGCCGAAATGCTGCGCGAGGCGGCGTCGCTGACCACCCAGATTACCGGCGAGATCATCCCGACCAACCGACCAGGCTCGACGGCCTATGGCGTGCGCCAGGCCGCGGGCGTCGTGCTGTCCATTGCGCCCTGGAATGCCCCAGTCATCCTGGGCGTCCGCTCCCTTGCCACCCCGCTGGCCTGCGGCAACACCGTGGTGTTCAAATCGAGCGAAATCTGCCCGCGCACGCACCGGCTGATCGCCGATGCCCTGTTCGAGGCCGGCCTGCCGCCCGGCGTGCTCAACGTGGTTTCCAACGCGCCGGAAGATGCGCCCGAACTGGTCGAGGCGCTGATTGCCCACAAGGCCATCCGCCGCGTCAACTTCACGGGCTCGACGCGGGTCGGCCGGCACATTGCCGAACTGTCGGCCCGCAATCTCAAGCCCGCTCTGCTGGAGCTGGGCGGCAAGGCGCCGCTCGTCGTGCTCGACGATGCCGATCTCGAACAGGCCGTGGCGGCGGCGGCCTTCGGCGCCTATATGAACCAGGGCCAGATCTGCATGTCGACCGAACGCATCGTGGTCGACGACAAGATTGCGGATGAATTCGTCGCGGCGCTTGCCGCCAAGGCCTCATCGCTGAAAGCCGGCGACCCGCGCGAAGGCAATACGCCCCTCGGATGCCTTGTGGACCTCAGCGCGGCCCAGCGCATCGATGCGCTGGTCAAGGATGCGGTAGCCAAGGGCGCGCGCATCGTTGCCGGCGGCGGCATAGACGGCACCATCATGCAGGCGACGGTGGTCGATGGCGTCACGCCGGGCATGAAGCTCTATCGCGACGAGTCCTTTGGCCCGGTGGTTGCGGTGATCCGCGTCGGCAGCATCGATGAGGCGGTACGAGTTGCCAACGACACCGAGTATGGCCTCTCCGCCGCCGTGTTCGGCCGCGACATCACACGCGCCATGGGCGTGGCCGCACGCATCGAATCCGGCATCTGCCATGTCAACGGCCCCACCGTGCATGACGAGGCACAAATGCCATTCGGCGGCGTAAAGGCCTCTGGCTATGGGCGTTTCGGGGGCAAGGCGGGTATCGCCGAGTTCACCGAGCTGCGCTGGATCACGGTGCAGGACGGCCCCATCCACTACCCGATCTGATCCAGAACCACGGCCGACCCTGTCGAGCGTCGTGACGCTCGCAGGGCCGGCACGCAGCGATCGTCAACGGGGGGCGATGCGCTGATCGGTGGCGGCGTCGAAGATATGCACCTGGGCAGGATCGATCCGCAGCCAGATCGTGTCGCCGACACTGGCGCGCAGGCGCTGCCGCAGCAGCACGCCAAGCTGCTGACCGCCTACCATGGCGGCGATATAGGTTTCTGAGCCGGTGGGCTCGAAGAGGCGAATGGTCGCTTCTATCCCCTCGCCCGGCTCGCCAAGCGTAAAGTGCTCCGGGCGAATGCCGTAGATGACCGACTTGCCAGCAGCGGCAGTTGCAGTTGCCGCGTTAACGGGGAAGGACGCGCCGTCCGCCGTTCGGAATGACTGTTCCTTGATGCTGCCCTGGAGCAGGTTCATCGCTGGTGAGCCGATGAAGCTGGCGACGAACACATTGTCGGGACGATCATAAAGAGCGAGCGGATCACCGATCTGCTCTACAACGCCGTCGCGCATCACCACGATGATGTCGGCCATTGTCATGGCCTCGATCTGGTCGTGGGTGACATAGACCATGGTGGTCTTGAGCCGGTCGTGCAGTTCCATCAGCTCGGCGCGCATCTGCACGCGCAGCTTGGCGTCGAGATTGCTGAGCGGCTCGTCGAACAGGAAGACCTGGGGATCGCGCACGATAGCGCGGCCCATGGCAACACGCTGACGCTGGCCGCCCGAGAGCTGCTTGGGGTAGCGCTCCAGATAATCGGTTAGGCCCAGAATGCGGGCGGCATTGGTGATGCGCTCTGTGACCTCGGCGCGCGGGCGACGCGCCAGACGCAGCGAGAAGCCCATATTTTCCGCCACCGTCATGTGCGGATAGAGCGCGTAGTTCTGGAACACCATGGCAATGTCACGGTGCTTGGGCTCGACCTCATTGATCACGCGATCGCCGATGCTGATCGTTCCGCCCGAGATATCCTCAAGGCCGGCGATCATGCGCAGCAGCGTGGACTTGCCGCAGCCCGAGGGGCCCACGAGCACGACGAAGGCGCCGTCCGGAACACTGAGCGAGACATCGCGAATGATCTTGGTCGGACCAAAGGCCTTGTGGACATTCTGGATTTCTAGCGATGCCATCAATCTGCTCCGGCTGCAAAAGTATCGGGGAGGCGCGCGACGACCTCGATGGCGGCCAGCAGGCTGAGGCCCGTGTGGTAGCCGGGGTCGAGGTCGGGGGTGGCCGGGACATAGTCGATCGGCCCGGCGTCGGTGAGGCACTGGTAGGCAATGGACGCCTCAGGGCGCCAATAGCGTTCAAAAAAAGCCTGATCGGCGGCCCGCCAAACCGAGAGCACAGCGGGGTCGCCACTGCGTTCGTAGCACAGCGCCGCACTGCGGATGGTCTCTGGCAAAGACCACCAGGGGCAATAGGGGCTGACCGGGGCGCCAGTCGCCGCAGATACAACAAGACGAATGCCCGGGCCGGCAAAGCCCCTGAAGAATGAGGACACAAGGATGGTCTGTAGTGTCCTGAGCAATGCTGGATCGGCGTCAGCGCCGAGATGATCGAGCGCAAAGCCGACAAATTCGATGCCATGACCAACATTGCAGGCATCCTGGCCAGGCACATTGCGCAACAGCCCCGTCCCGGGATCGAAATGCTGGTCGATAACGTGGGCGATGAAGCGGTCGGCAAAGCCGGTGCGTTCGGCCATGCCGACGCGCCGCAAAAGGCCGCCCGCGCTCAGCATGATCATGCGCGGTCCGAAATCGGCCGGTTCACTTACCAACGTTGCCGCGTTCAATGGCAGCTTTTCATCCATCTGGAACCGCCCGTCCTCAATAGCGGCAATGATGGTTTCGAGCTGGGCCACATGGCGCGACAACTGGTCCGGCGCATGGGCGGCCGCTGCGGCGACCAAACCCTTGGCGACGAAAATGTCGGAATAGGTGAAAATGTCGGCCGGACGATCCTGAGCAAGCGGGACGTCGCCTACGAAGCGGATCGGCTGCATTTGCGCGTCGTAACAGAAATAGGCGTGACCATCCTCGGTGCGCAGGCTGTCCAGCGCCGTGTACAGGTCGGCGGCCGCGTTGTGCAGGCGAGCGGCCAGTTCGGGGCTATGTGTGGCGAAGGCCCGAGCGTGTGTGGCGAGGGCCTCAAGCCCCCTTCCCTGGATCCAGCCATAGATGTGCTCGGGACCGCGCCAACCGTCCGCCGTCGTGTAGTCAGCCAGGGTCAGCGGGTTCAGCTTGGTGTTAAGAAATGCCCCGCGCAGACGCGGCCGGTCGAGCATCCAGGACAGAGTCTGGGCGTTGCTTTGGGTGTAGCGCCGGGAGGCTTCCGTGAAGAAACTGCTGGTCATTCCTTGAGCCCCGAACTGGCGACGCCCTCGACAAAATTGCGGCGCAGCAAGACGAAGAGCAGGACCGAGGGCACCAGCACGATGGCCGAGGCAGCGCTGAGGCGGCCCAGATCGACGGTGAACCCAGTCTGGAACAGAGCAAGACCCACTTCGATGGTGTAACTGGGCTGGGTGGTCGCGACGATCAATGGCCAGGCGAAAGCCGTCCAGGCCTGGAAGAAGGCGAGCACGAAGAGGGCACCAAGCGCGCCGCGCAGCAGCGGCAGCACGATGCGCACGAAAATCCAGATCTCGCCGGCGCCATCGATGCGGGCAGCTTCGAGCAGTTCGTCGGGAATGGAGTGGATGACGTTCTGGCGGACGAGAAAGATGCCGAAGCTCATCACCAGATAGCCCAGCAGCAATCCACCCAGACTGTTGAGCAGCCCCAGGCTCTGTGCCTGGAAATAAAGCGGGATCATGTAGACTTCAAACGGAACGATGGCCGTGGCCAGAATGATGGCAAACAGCACGTTCATGATGCGTGAGGGGAACTTGGCCAGCAGATAGCCGGCGATGGCCGAGGTGATGGAAATCGCCATGGCGGAGAGCACGGCAAAGGCGAAGCTGTTGAATATCCACAGCATGAGCGGAGTGTCGGAAAGCACTGCCGTGATGTTGTCCAGCGTTGGATTGGCGGGAATGATGCTGGGTGGCCAGCTGAGCATTTCGGCCGGGGTCTTGAAGGCGTTGGCTACCAGCAGGATCAGCGGCAGGATCATCATCAGGCCGAAGACCAGCAGGATGGCATCGACGAGGAAGTCCAGAGCTTGCCGCTTGCGGCGCAACTGGCCCGAACTGGGCAGCGGTTTGGCTGGCGCGTTCATTTGCGGGCCCCTTTCTCGCGGAGCAGGGAGAACTGAATGAAGGTCAGGATCAGCACGATGACCAGCAACACCACCGCCTCGGACGCTGCGTAGCCAACCCGGTAGTTGCGGAAGGTGTTCTCGAGCATGTCGAGGACCAGCACACGCACCTGGCGGCCGGGCGCGCCCTGGGCATCGGACGCCAGCACATAGACCTGGGCATAGACGTTGAAGGCAGACACCAGCGTGGCAACGCCGACATAGAGCGAGATGGGCTTGAGCAGCGGAATGGACAGGTGCCAGAAGGACTGGAAACCTGACGCCCCATCGAGCTTGGCCGCCTCATAGAGCGATTTGGGCAGGTTCTTGAAGCCAACCAGATAGATCAGGACCGCGTAACCCAGGGCCTGCCAGGAGCAAAGGATGATCACGCTGATCAACGACAGCTTCGGGTCGAACAGCCATGCCTGTGGTTCGATGCCGAACACCGAGAGAAGCGCATTGAGCGGCCCCAGACGCGCGTCGAAAATCCACTTCCACGCCATGGCGGCTGGCACCAGGGACACGACATGGGGAATGAAAATGGTGGTTTCGTAGAAGCCCGCGAAGCGCGAGCGCGTGCGATAAAAAATCAGTGCGGCCAGCACCATGGCCAGCGGCACGGTAATCACCAGCACGCCAAAGGCGATGATCGAGGTGTTGATCAGGGCTTCATGGAACAGCCGGTCGCCGAACAGTTCCTGGAAATTGGCCAGCCCGATGAAGGGCTTGTTCTTGGAGAGAATGTCCCACTTGTGCAGGCTGAGGCGCAGTATCTCGCCGATGGGGAACAGCCGCACGTAAGCAAAGATGGCGATGACGGGCGCTATGGCAAGCAGCGAAAATATAAGACGTCGACGCTTTAGCATGGGTCATCCTTGGCTGAAGCGTCCGGAGCACGAAGCCCCGGACGCTGCACTACGACTGAGAGAACTATTCGCCCAGCAGGCCTTCACGCGACAGCAGCGCATTGATCTCGCTGTCGAGGCCTTCCAGATAGCTGCGGATGGCGGCTTCGTCGCCGGCGAGCGCGGCATTACCGAACGCAGCCTGCAGGCCGGCAGCCGTGCGGGTCATGATCTCGTCAATCGGGCCAATGGCGGGGATCGAAAAGAATTCGTAGCTATCGGGATAGCTGACAAAGGCTTCCAGAGCCGGGGTAGAGGCGAGGATTTCCGAGTAGTCGAGACCGGCGCGGTTGGGCAACCAGCCGACATTGTCGAGCAGCCAGAGCAGGTTTTCCGGCTTCTGGGTTTCCATGGCGAAAGCCCAGGCCGCTTCGGCCTGCTCACCTTCACCAGCCACATAGAGCTGGACGGGGTTCACGATGGAACCGCGCGGGAGCGTGGTGCTGGCATAGGTCAGATCGGGGGCCTTGGCCGCGATATCACCGATCACCCAGGATTCGCGGATGAACATGGCTGTCTGCTCACGCTCGAAGGCTTCGGCATCGGCCGGCATTTCCACGGTCACCGTCTTGGCGGTGTGGAGATTGTCGAGATACTGGCTGAGAGCGGCAACGCCAGCGTCGGAGGCAAGATCGGCCTTCCACAAGCCCTCGCCGGCGGGCACGAGAACCTGACCGCCATGCTGGAACATGTTGATCCAGAACTTCTCGGTGATGCCGGCACCGCCGCCGGACAGGCGCAGGCTCCAGCCAGAGACGGTCGGATTGCCACTGCCGTCGCGCTGGGTAAGCGCCTCGGCATAGGTGTCATACTCTTCCATGGTGGTTGGCGGGCCGTCGAGACCAGCCGCTTCAAGCATGGCGGTGTTGTAGTAGAGCGCGCTCTGGCCGCGGAATAGCGGTACGCCGAACACGGCACCGCCATAGCTCGCCGAGTCGACAAAGAAGGTGTCGAAATTGGCTGGATCCGCCACGAAGGACGCAACGTTTTCGGGCGGTGTGGCGAGAAGGTCATTTTCCAGATAGCGGGCGGCAATGGAGGTAGCGAGCTCCAGGACTTCGGCGGATTCGCCGGAAGTGATGCCCAGGGCCACGCGGCGTTCATGTTCGCGCAGGGCGATCGCCTCGACAGTCACTTCGATATCGGGGAACTCGGCCTTCATGCCCTCGGCGACGTGTTCGTAGAACGGCGCCAGCTCGGGATAACCGCTCCAGACACGGATGGACTGGGCATTCGCGCCCGCCGTGGCAGCCAGAAATCCTGCCCCCAGAACGGACGTCAGCAATGCCGCCCGGCCGGCTGCGGAAAAGGTGATAGGCGCAATCCCTGTAATCAGTCTTTTCATGGTCTCTTTCCCTTGTTCTACGCACTTGAGCACGTGTTTGAAGTGTTTACTGCAACCGGTTGCATGTCAAGTGGATGACGCGCACCAGCCGGTGGTTTCGGATTAGTTTTGAGACGCTGCCTGTAGATTGGGCATTGCGACCAAGGTTTTGGCTGCTTCGACCAGGAGTTCCGCCGAACCCGGCACAAAGGACCCCGGCATGCCGATGAAGCGATGCGCTTCGGCAACCTCGTAGCCCCCACTGGCATATTCTGAACGTGGGGGAATGTAGCCCGGTGTCCCCTCGGCATAGGACAGCACGAAACCGCCCTCCCCCATGCCTGCATCGCGAATAGACAAAGCCGATTCAGCAAAGATTTCGCCGGGCAAGGCCAGAATGGGTACGCCGCCCCAAACAAGGCACGCCACCCGGCCCCGCCAGGTTCCCGGCGGCGTGGTTCGAAAGCGTGATGCCCAAGCGATCCAGTGTTCGAGCAGGATCTTGCGTGTCGGATCTGCGGAGACAAATTCAGCCTGCCATGCCGTGCGTGCGGCATCGAGGTCGCCCTCCCGGCGCTCGAGAGCGAGCTCCACCAGCCGGTCCGCGGCATGCGCGGTCTGCGGCAGCGCAGTTTCGGTTGCGGCCAGGGCGGCGTCAGCAATGCGCTCGCCGATGCGCCGGGCATTGTCAAAGGTGCGGGTAGCGTTGGCGGAAGTGGTCCATGAGGCCTGTGCGCTATGGCCGATATTGACGTCACCGGTGCAGCCATTGAGGTAGATTGCGACGGCCCCGGGGCTCGTCGCCTCAATGCGCTGGCGCAGGTAGTGGGGAAAGTCGGCCGTGACTTGCAGATTGTCGGCACCCAGGACGGTGGGGTGACAGGCGTAAGAGACTACCATGGCCACAAGCGCGCCAGCCGTATCGCGCAGGCGCAGCACCGGCAAGCTGCGATCCAGCGGGCCGTCGGCATGGCGACGATTGCGGGCGATGTCAGGATCGCCGCCATTGCCAAAGCTCATTGTGCCAGGCTGTGCATTGGCGAGTGCGGTGTCGATGGCCAGGACGCAGCCATCTTCCAGCATCTGGAGAAAATGTGGATCGGCGCCCGCCCCGAGGCGATCTTGCATGGATACCGGCGCCCCGTGCGTGTGGGTGGCGCAGACGATGACGTTGGCTGCCGGCAGGAGGCAACGCGCGCGGATGCGCTGGGCCATATCTTCGTGCAGGCCGATGACATCGGCGACGACGATTGCCGTGTCATTGACCACCAAGGCGCGGGCCGAAATGCGGTCATGGATGCCGGTGGACGGGAGGGTGCGGGCGGCAAAGCCAGCCAGCAGCAGACCGGGCTCGGGCGTGATATCGATATTGGCGGCACCAAAAGTCAGGACTGCCATACGGGCTCTCCCGCCACATAGGTCTCGACGATCCTGAGTTCGCTCGCGCCCTTCTCCCACGAAAACCGGATAAGATCGGCACGCGCACCAATCTCCAGCACACCGCGTCCCCTGAGAAAGCGACCCGGATTGCGCGTCGCCATGGCCAGGGTATCGGCAAGGGATAGGCCGGTCATCGTAGCGGCCCGGGCCACGCAGGCCGATAGCGGCAGTGCGGCACCGGCAAGGTATGGCGTACCCGGTGTGCCGAGCCGGCCATCCGCCCAGAGCTGTACGCGGCCGCCAATGGGCTGATCATAGATACCGGGCTGCAGACCGCCCGGGGCCGCCAGGTCGGAGACCAGTATCGAGCGTTCGAGCCCCTTGGCCCGCTGCATGGCAATGAGGGTATCGGCCGGCAGGTGATGACCATCGGCGATAAAGCTGGCGCTGAGCCGGTCATCGGCAAGCTGGGCCCACAGAAAATTGGGGTGGCGCGGCAGATTGGCTGCGGCACCATTGCCAAGGTGGGTTGAAAGGGTGGCGCCGGCGGCAGCGGCGGCGTGAATTTGTTCGGGCGTCGCGTCGGTATGGCCGATGGCGATATGGATGGATTGCGCTACGGCACCGGCAATGAACTCCGACGCCCCGGCAAAGTGGGGAGACAGAGTCACCATGGTGATCAGTCCCTCGGCGGCCGCCTGCCAGCGGGACAATTCGGCAAGGTCGGGCACCCGCACCTGGTTAGCCGGATGCGCACCGCGCGGGCCATCGTTGGGGGAGATGAATGGCCCCTCGATGTGAATACCGGCAATGGCCTCGGCAGTCTGAGGATCAACCTGCCGCGCGCGCACGATAGCGCGTATGGCGGCGATGATCGATGTTTCGGAGGCCGTGATCAGCGTCGGCTGATAGCAGGTGACACCCACGGCAAACAGCCTGCGTGTCAGCGCGATAACACGATCGGGCGTCACCGCGTGATCGTTGAGATCGAGGCCGAAATAGCCATTGACCTGCAGGTCGATAAGGCCGGCAGACAGATACAGATCCCCGTCATATTCGGCCGCTGTTATCGCCGTGATCCGACCCCCTGCCATTTCGACGGCAAGCGCGCGCCCGGTGGCTGGATCGCGCCCGACCAGCCGGGTCACAGCTTGCGCACGCGATCGTTGAAGCGCGCGATGAAGCGGCCATTGGCCTCGTCGCCGCCAGGCGCATTCCCGCTCCGCCAGACGGGCGGCTCGATGCCGCGCTCGACCAGCTTGGCAACCGTGCGGATCACCAGGTTGTTGAGCGTAAAGGCGTTGGCAAAGGTGGACACTGCGGCAATGCGCTCGCCCATGTTTGGGACTGATACCATCGCATCGCCAATCGGGACCTTGCAGTCAATGGCGATATCCACCAGGTCGTGCAGGTTCTGTCTGGTGGGATGGCGGGCCGGATGCGTCACGGCCGTGTTTTCAGCATGAGCGCGGGAGCTGACGCCGATGAGGAAGGCGCCGCGACTCCGCGCCTCCAGTGCCGCATCGATCAGGGCTGCGTTGATGCCGTAGGCGTTGACCAGGATCAGCACATCGTCCGCACCGAGCCGCTGATCAGCGATCACGATCTTGCCGTAGCCTGGCGTACGCTCGATAGCCATGGATCGCAGGGCGCCGTTGGACAGCAAGGTGCCCTCATCGAGAATAGCCGAGACATGCATCAGCCCGCCCGCGCGGAAGAATATCTCCTGCGTTGCCAGGTTCGAGTGCCCCCCGGGTCCAAACACATGCACCAGCCGGTCGGCCGCGATCTGGTCGGCAAGCTTGCTGGCGGCGCGATCAAGCGGATCGCGTTCGTCGATCAGCACCGAGCGCATCAGCGCGGTTATGTCTTCGAGATAGCTCTGGCAGAGCGCATCGGCGTCAATGGCGATATCATTGGGCATGGGGGTCAGAGTCCTGGTCAAGATAAACGGTGCAGGCCGGATGCTGGCGCAGGATCGAGGCGGGACAATCTGTGGTTATCGGGCCATCGAGGGCCGCCTTGACGGCAGCGCGCTTGGCCGCACCTGGCACCATGCAGAACAGGCGCTCACCGGCCATCAGCCGCGGCACTGTGAGAGTAATTGCATAGGCCGGCACATCTTCGAAGCGCTCAAAGCAATCATCGTCCACCTGCTGCTGGCGGCAAACGGCATCGAGTTCCACCATCTTGACCGACAGAGGATCATCAAAGCGGGCGACCGGCGGATCATTGAAGGCGATGTGGCCATTGACGCCAATGCCGAGCTGGATGACGTCGATTGGGGCCGCGTCAAGCAGTTGGGCATAATCGCGCGCGGTCGCCGAGGGATCACTGCCCGGCATGATGCGATGCACCTTGTAGAGCGGGACAAGATCGAAGAAATGGCGCCCCAGCCAGTTGCCGAAGCGCTGTGGCGCATCGTCCGGCAGACCGACATATTCGTCCATGTGGAACGCCTCAACACGCGTCCAGTCCACGCCCTCGGCACGGGCCAGCGCACTGAGCACATCACTCTGGCTGGGAGCGGCGGCAAAGACCATCCGCACGCGATCTTTCTGGCCAAGCCGAACCCGCAATTCCTGGGCAATTTCGGCGGCCGCGACGGCCCCCATGTCGCTGCGCGTCGCAAAGCTCTTGACGAGCAGGTTGTCGACCCGGCGCTCGCTGCCCTTCAGCGGTGTCACGGCACTCATGTTCATGAAAAAATCACTCCGACGCGGTTGGATCAATGCCACCAAACAGGGCTGACGGCGAGACGAGCAACTATGTTATGCAACCGGTTGCACGTCAAGAGCGGCGAGGGTATGGTCGGAAAATAGCTGGATTTGGCCGAAACCTGCCATTTTCCTGGCCATTGCAAGCACGGCCTTGGTAAGACAAGAGGCCCCAAACCCCGAGTCGATGAGAGCATGGCGGACAAGAGCAGTGACCGATCGGCGCCGACCATGGCAGACGTTGCCAAGGCGGCCGGGGTGTCCAAGTCCACTGTGTCGCGCGCCTTTACCCAGCCCAATATGCTCGGCGTGGATACTGTGGAGCGCATCCTCGAGATCGCCAACCGCGTCGGCTATGTACCCAACCATACCGCCCGCGCGCTGAGTACCGGGCGACACGGCAACGTTGCCCTTGTGGTGCCTGACGTGGCCAACCCATTCTTCCCGCCTTTGATCCGAGCCGCGCAGATGGAGGCCGACCGCTCTGATTTCTGCGTCTTTCTGGGCAATTCGGACGAAAACTGGCGCCAGGAGGACAAGTTGGTGGACCGGTTTGTCAGCCAGGTTGAGGGTCTGGCGCTTGCGGCCTCGCGGCTCAGCGAAGAACGCATCCGGCACCATGCCCTTAAGCGGCCGCTGGTACTGATCAATCGCGACATTCGCGGCATTCCGCGCGTGCTGATCGACAGTAGCACCGGAGTCATCGATGCCATCGCGCATCTGGCCGCGCTCGGGCACAAGAGCCTGGTCTATGTCAGCGGCCCGGCATCATCCTGGGCCAACCAGCAGAGGCGAGCGGCGGTGCGCGCCGGAGCCAAGACCCACCACATGGATGTGACAATCGTGGCGGCCAAGGTGCCGAGTTACGAGAGCGGTCGGGCGGTGGTGCCCGACATACTGGCCAGCAAGGCCACCGCTGTCCTGGCCTTTGATGATCTGACGGCGCAGGGAATCATGACCGGCATGGCCGACCGCGGCGTGGCGGTACCCGAACAGATCTCGATCGTTGGCTGTGACGACGTGCTGGGCGCGGCAACCTATCCGTCGCTGACGACAGTATCCAACCGATCCGACGAGGCGGGGCGCGCCGGCATGTCGCTGCTGCTCGACATGCTCAATTCCCGCGCCGTAGGCGATGCGCGGCTCGTGCTGGGCACCCATCTGGTGGTGCGCAACACCACGGCCCCTCCTCCCAGGAAGTCCATATCCAGTTGAATGCGTGCAGCAGTGGGAGCTTTGCTGGGCCAAACGTCAGGCCGTTACACCGACCGTCGTGCGGCTCAGTGCTGATGCCAGAGCATGGCCGTCATCCAGCGTTCAACATGCGGCGTTCGAACGGGGTGAATGCCCAGGTCAGCAAGAATCCTTGGGTCGTTGGTTTCCGCTAGCACCTTGTTGACGAAACGGCGTCGGGCTCGCCGCCGCGCCCACAGGCGCGATGACACAGCAACGCGCCTCGCCAATAGGCCCCAGGCCGCTTTCCTGCGGTTAGCGCGGTCCGGCCAAGCCATCACAATTGCCATGATCTGCCTCCATCCATCGCATCGGAAGTGCCGAGGCTACGATGTCACGGCAATTGGGGCTGTGCGCGGATCGCAGGACATGCTCGTGTCCCCCGATCCGGGGACAAGAACCGCTACATGTTGACGCCGACCGACAACAGGACTCGCACCAGGGCGGGCTGGTTGTGAACGCCGGTCTTGTCATAGATGCGCTGGAGATGGGTACGCGCCGTGTTGGCGGAGATCCCCATCAGCCGGGCGGCATCGGGCAGCGTGAGACCTTCGGCAATGAACCCGGCAAGCCGCTTTTGTCCTGCAGATAGGCCATAAATGGTGGCCGCCACGTCCAGGCGCTTGTCTGTCATCGGCTGGCCATCGAGCAGAAAGTAGATGGCCCCGGAATCTGCTACCACCCACCAGACGCGCGTGGGCAGTCCTTCACCGGCGCCGAGCACAATCGGCACGCTGCCACGCTCTGAGCTGAAGGCATTGTCCAGGTCGGCCGCCCAGCGTAGCGCATTCTGGAGCTTGCGGTTGCAGGCGGTGTTCCGCACGGTCAACCGGCCATTGCGGATGACTAGATCATCGTCATCTTCCAGACGCCTGGCGGCACTGGCGCTGGTCCACATGACCTTGCCGTCACTGTTCAGCAGCAACATTGCGGTCCCGCTGGGGCTGGCATCGTTGCTCATGAATGCGAGGACGGCAATGCGCCAGCGACCGTCATGACGCTCGAAAACGCGCATCTCCCGGGTCAGGCCCGGTCCGACGTGATCCGGAAAGTCGTGGCCCGGGTGCTGCTGGTCGTAAATTGCCCAGGCCATGTCGCCGTGGATGCGCAGGATGAGGTTCTCGATCGTCGTCTGGTACGCATAGGCCTCATCATAAGGCATTTCGCCCTCGATATAGATCTTGGCCCGACGCGAAACGTCGTCCCAACCCCTTCGCGCGAAAATACCGCCGCCACGCAAATAGCCCCATCGCACCATGTGGGGTTCGTGCACGAAGCACTCCGCCCACGCCGGATAGTTCTTGGTCCAGATGGCAATTCTGGTGGCATGCATCAATGCGATGAGTTCTTCGCGATCCTCCGCCTCGCCCATGCCAAGGCCCTCCCTCCGCCTCATCCAACCCCAGGGCGCGAGACAGTGCAATGGTCACCGTTTGTCTTCAGGACAGGTAATTGCGGCCCACAGCCGAGAGCCACTCCCCGGACGTCACTCGTCGGTTCGCACGCTACTTGCTCCACATGCCGCGCATCTGGGCGGCGATGTCCATGCGTGCCGGGGCGGGCGACAGGCCTTCGATGTAGGCGGGGGTGACGGGTGGCCAGAGGATGTCGTCGAAGAGCGGCACCATGGAACGGGGAATGAAGCGGCTGCGCTGGGCATAGAGGTGGCGGTCGCCATGGCGGGACTGCTGGGTGACGAAGAAGCGCTGGGGCACGATGAGGTTGAGCTCGTCGCGCGCACGGGTCATGGCCACATAGAGCAGGCGCCGCTCTTCCTCGAGCTCGTGGGTCGAGCCGGTGCCCAGATCGGACGGGATGCAACCATCCACAACATTGAGCACATGCACCGCCTTCCACTCCTGGCCCTTGGCCGAATGGATGGTGGAGAGGATGAGATAATCCTCATCGAGCAATGGCACGCCGGACTGGTCGCTGGTGGCGTCGGGCGGGTCGAGCGTCAACTCGGTGAGGAACCGCTCGCGGCTGGGATAGCCGGAGGCGATCTGCTCGAGCTGCAGGATATCGGCCAGTCGCACCGGCGCGTCCTCATAGGCCTGCTCCATCAGGGGTTCATACCAGAGCCGCGCAAAGCCCAGTTCCACCGGCCAGCCAGCCTCGCGCCGCCCCAAACGGCCGACCAGGTCCACCAGCCCACTCCAGCCTTCGCCGGCCCGCGGCGGTGTCGGGATTTCGCCCAGGGCCCAGATCGGATCGGGGCCGGTCGCCATGGCATCGAGGATCTTGCCCGCCGAAGCCGGGCCGATACCGGGCAGCAATTGCAGCACGCGGAACCCGGCCACCCGGTCGCGCGGGTTTTCCACCCAGCGCAGGATGGCCAGGAGATCCTTGATATGGGCGGCGTCGAGGAATTTGAGCCCGCCGAACTTGACGAAGGGAATGTTGCGCCGCGTCAGCTCGATCTCCAGCGGCCCGGAATGGCTGGAGGTGCGGAACAGCACGGCCTGATTCTTGAGGGTCATGCCGCCCTCGCGCGCCTCAAGCACCTTGTGCACGACATAGCGGGCCTGGTCGGCTTCGTCGCGCACGGTGACGAGGAAGGGCCGTGCATCGGACTGCCGGTCGGTCCAGAGATTCTTGGTGAAGCGCTCGCTGGCCAGGTCGATCACCGCATTGGCCGCGGCGAGGATCGGCTGGGTGGAGCGATAGTTGCGATCGAGCGTCACGATATCGGCGGGCGGCGCGAAGGCGTTCGGGAAGTCTAGGATGTTGCGCACGGTTGCGGCGCGGAAAGAATAAATCGACTGGGCATCATCCCCCACGACGGTGAGCCCCTGCCCGCCTGGCCGCAGCGCCAGCAACACGGATGACTGCAGCTTGTTGGTGTCCTGGTATTCGTCGACCAGCACGTGATCGAAGCGGGCGGAGACCCCTGCGGCGACACCAGGATTGGCCATCATGCCGGCCCAGTAGAGCAGCAGATCGTCGTAATCGAGCACGTTCTGGCTCTGCTTGGCCGCCACATAGGCGCCGAACAGCGTCCGCAGTTGCTCGGGCCACATGGCGCACCAGGGGAAGACCGTCTTGAGCACCTCTTCCAGTTCATCCTGTGCATTGACGACACGCGAATAGATGGCGAGGCAGGTGCCCTTGGTGGGAAAACGGCTCTTGGCTTCCGACAGGCCCAGTTCATGCCGGACCAGGTTCATCAGATCTGCCGAATCTTCGCGGTCATGGATGGTGAAGGCCGGATCGAGACCGATCTGGGTGGCATGCTCGCGCAGGAGACGGGCGCCGATGCCGTGGAAGGTGCCGGCCCAGTTCAGGGCATCGGCGACAGCGCCCGAGGAGGTGCCCAGGGCCTTGCCGGCAATGCGCTCCACACGCCGGCTCATCTCGCTGGCGGCCCGGCGCGAAAAGGTCATCAGCAGGATGCGACGCGGGTCGGCGCCATTGACGATGAGGTGGGCCACCCGGTGGGCCAGCGTATTGGTCTTGCCCGAGCCCGCCCCGGCAATCACCAGTAGCGGACCGGGCGCGGCCAGGCCCGCACCGTGCTCGACGGCGCGACGCTGTTCGGGATTGAGGCTGTCGAGATAGTGGGAACTGGGCTGCACGAATCGATCCGCAAAGAGAAGTCGCAGCGGAACACGTTTCGCGTTTTGTTCGCAATGGCGCGCGGCTCTGACGAGCGATCAACTCATTTGCGGTCGGCAGTCTCCAGGAATTCGAGCACCATGGCGGCCGTCCAGGTGAAGCGCCCGCCGCCCAGGGGTTCGCCGGTCAGCGGATCGTAATATTCGGCAAAGCCCGATTGCTCGATCAGATCGAGGCTGGAGCGCAGGACCTGCGCGGCGACGGCGCTTTCGCCGGCGGCCCGCAGTCCGTCGACGATGAGATAGTTCACCACCAGCCAGACCGGCCCGCGCCAGTAGCGCTTGGCTTCAAAGCGGCGGTCATCAGGGTCATGGCTGGCGATGACGTATCTCAGCTTGGTCGCCTGCCGCTGGATGACCTGCCCGATGGCCGCGGCGCGAGCCTGGGGGATGGCGGCGAATGCCGGAATCAGGCCGCCGATGGAGGGGCTGTCGATCAGCTTTCCCGTGGTGCGGTCGAGGCAGAGATATTGGCTGTGCCGGTCGCTCCACAGCTGTTCCAGCGCCGCCAGGCCATGCGCCGCGCGATCGCGATTACGCTGCGCTGTTGCGCTATCTCCCAATGCCTCGGCGACAGCGGCGAGGTCCTCGCAGCCGCGGATCAGGATAGCGTTGAAGCCGGGGTCGACGACTTGGAACGGGGATGCGTCGTGCAGCTTCGCGTTGTCCCAGCCCAGGCTACGGAAATGTTCGACCAGCCAGAGATAGCGGTCATACTGCGCCTTGGTCGGGCGGTGCGCTGGATCGGCATGCTGGGTGTCGCGGCGGGTATAGGGGGCAATGCCTTCAGTCGGGACGCGGTCGAAAGCCTCGTCCCAATCGATCGAGTTGTCACGGCCGGCCTCCCATGGGTGGAGGATGGCGACGAGCCCCTCCCCCCGCGGATCGCGGTTGGCGTAGAACCAGGCAAACCACTTCTCGATCTTGGGCAGCAAGGCGCTGGCGCGTCGCGCGGCGGCTTCACGGTCGGTGCTGCGCTCAAACAGCTGGCGCAGGGAATAGCCGGCAATGGGCGGCTGGGTGATGCCGGAGGTCGGCGTCGGGCGATTGGTGCTCCAGACATCGGGCCCGGGGAAATAGCCGTCGTCAGAGACGTGGAAAATGATGTGCGGCACCATGCCGTCCGGCCATTGATGTGCGAACAGGGTCTCCATTTCGGTCCAGGCGCGGTCTTCGTCAAAGTGAACCTGGCCGAGGGCGGTGAAGCAGGAATCCCAGTTCCACTGGAATGGATAGAGACCCTTGGTGGGCACCGTATAGGTGCCACGGTCATTTTCCTTGAGCACCTCTACGGCAAGGTCGAACAGGCGGGATTTGTCCTCAGGGGTCATAGTCACTTCCAGTCATTCAGTTCGGAACTCGCGCGGCGGCGAGAGCGCCATGCGTCAAGGTAAGGAGCGGCCGCTAGACGGCCCTGGTGGTTTCCGGATCGAACCAGCGCACACGATCGGGCTTGGGGCTGAGCCGTAATTCGTCACCGGGGGAGACCGGCAGGTCGCTGTCGAGCACGGCGCGGAACGGTTTGCCGCCGACTTCCGCAGTTACCAGCGTGTGGGCGCCCAGCGGTTCGACGACGCGCACGGTCGCCGCAAAGCCATCTGGCGAAACCGTCAGGTCTTCCGGCCGGATGGCGAATTCGAGCGCATCACCCGCCACCGGCCCGGGCATTTCGAGGCCCGCAACCTGCCACTGGCCATTGCTGGCCCGTTTGGCCGGCAGGAAGTTCATGGGTGGGTTGCCGATAAAGCTGCCGACAAAGCGCGCGGCCGGGTTGCGGTAGACTTCCACTGGGCTTGCCGCCTGCACGATCTTGCCGCCATTCATCACCGAGATACGGTCGGCGAGGCTCATGGCCTCGACTTGGTCATGGGTGACATAGATAGTGGTGGTCTTGCTTTCATCGAGCACGCCCTTGAGCTCGGCGCGCATCTCGAGACGCAGCAGCGCATCTAGGTTGGACAGCGGCTCGTCCATCAGGATCACGTCCGGCTCCATGGCAAGCGCCCTGGCCACCGCTACGCGCTGGCGCTGGCCGCCGGAGAGTTGCCCCGAATAGCGCTTGAGCAACTGCTCGATATGCATGAGCTCGGCGGTGCGGTTGACCCGACGATCGATCTCCTGCTGCGGCAGTTTCTTCATGCGTAGGCCAAAGGCGATGTTTTCGAACACGGTCAGATGCGGAAACACCGCATAGTTCTGGAACACCATGGCAATGCCGCGCTCGCGCGGGGGCAGTTTATCGACGCGCCGGCCACCGATCCACACTTCGCCCTGGCTGGGTGTTTCCAGGCCGGCGACAATGCGCAGCAAAGTGGTCTTGCCACAGCCGGAGGCACCCAGAAGCACCATGAATTCCTGATCGGAAATGGTCAGGTCGATGGAGTGCAGGGCCTGGAAGCTGCCAAAGCTCTTGGCGACGTTCTTGATGACGATTTCGGCCATTGGACTTCTCCTACCGGTTCGCGATGCCCCACATCGCAAACAGGTATTTGCGAACGGCGAAGATGAAGATGAGGGCGGGAATGACCATGGCGGCACCGCCGGCGAATTTGAGATGCAGCGGCGACACGTTGAGGTTCTGCACCAGGAAGGCCGGCAGGGTTCGGTTCTCGATGGTCAGCACGGCCGCCGCGAAGACCTCGTTCCAGGAGATGGTGAAGGCAAAGACGGCCGAAGCGGCTATGCCAGGCAGCACCAGCGGCAGCACCACCTTCTGGAAGGCCTGCCAGCGATTGCAGCCCAGGGTCCAGGCCGCCTCCTCCAGTTCGAGGGGAATGCCGGAGAACAGCGAGAAGGTGATCAGCACGGCAAAGGGGATCGCCAGCACGGTGTGGACAATGGCGAGACCAATGGCCGTGTCGTCGAGGCCGCTGCGAATGAAGAGCACGGCCAGCGGCAGCGCCAGGAGGGGCAAAGGGAAGGCGCGGGTCATGACGACCAGCATGCGGAAGGCTTCCTTGCCGGGGAAATCGAAGCGCGACAGCGCATAGCCGGCCGGTGCGCCAATGCCGATGGACAGGATCATGGTCAAGACCGCGACCAGCACCGAATTCCACAGGGCCTTGGCGACGCCGGCAAAGGAGATGAAGAACTGGATCGAGGAAAAATCGAAGCTTGGAATGCCCGTCTTGGGAAAGCCGGTGACCTCCTGGGGCGAGGAGAGCGTATTGACCATCAGCAGGTAGATCGGCACCAGCACCCAGGCGCAGATCAGCACCACGGCGGCGATGAACAGGAAGCGGCCTGCGGAACGCGCCGTCTCCACTGCCTTTGGCGTATTGTTTTCGACAGTGGCGGTCATAGCGTAGCCCCCTTGGGAACGCGGAGCACACGCAGGAAGAACAGCGTGGCGGCGATGGAGATGGCAAGGATAACCAGCGCATAGGCCGAGGCGACGTTGCGGTCCTGCAGGGTGAACTGCCACTGGAAGGTTTCGCCCATCAGCACCGGCAGCGTCGTGCCGCCAAGGGCGGTCACCACGGCAAAGACCTCGAATGCCGCAAGAGTGCGCAGGATCAGCGCCGATTGCAGGCTGGGTCGCAGCATGGGCAGCGTGATCTTGATGAAGCGCTGCCAGGCGCTGGCGCCGAACACTTCGCCGGCTTCATAGTACTCCTTGGGGATCAGGCCCATGCCCGAGACCAGGATGACCATGACGATGGCCGTCGCGCGCCAGATTTCGGCCAGCACAACGGCGAGGAAAATCACCCAGATGTTCTGGTAGCCCAGGAACAGGATGGGCTGCTCGACGACGCCGAGCCCGTAGAGCATCGAATTGAGAAAGCCCGACTGCTCGAAAATGGCCAGCCAGACGATGCCCGCTGCAAGGTCGGAGAGACCGAGCGGGATGGAGAAAATATAGAGGATGGCGCTGCGGCCAGTCTGCAGCCTGGTGACGATCGAGGCCATGGAGAGCGCCATGACCAGCTGGATCGGCACGACGACAGCGGCCAGCAATATGGTCCAGCCCAGCGCGGTGTTGAACTTCCAGTGCGAGGCCATGGTCTGCACATGCTGCAGCGTGAAGCCTTCCGGCCCCGTCACCGCCAGCAGCGCAATCTGGATGAACGGATAGACGAAAAAGACCAGCAGGAACACGGTCGCCGGCAACAAGAGCAGGTAGGGCAGCGCCTTTGGGGTCATGGTCGTGTCCTATCGAACAGGAGCGGCTGGGAGCCACCCGGCGCCGCGAATGGCGTCGGGTGGCAACTCCGGGAGGAGCCTTAGTCGACCGGGCAAGGACCTTCCGAGGCAGCGTCCGGCAGCCAGCATGGCGCATTGGCCTGCTCCATCAGGCTGCGCAGGGTACCGGCCTGTTCATCGAGTACGGCACGGATGGGCTGGCCGCCCAGGATGATGCGCTCGAACGTATCGGTATAGACCTGGTTGAACTGGCCACCGAGGTCACCCAGACCTACCGGCAACAGCGCCGGCAGGGCATCGGGCGCCGAAGTCATGGCGGTGATGGCAGGCCCCAATGCCTGTGCGGAAGCCGGCAGGTCGGTCGGCAAGGCGGCATCGGTCGTGGGGTAGAAATTGGTGGCGAGCAGCGTCGCGACCTGGGTTTCGGGCTGCATCATGAACTGGGCAAGACGCATGGAGGCGTCCATGTCCGGGGCGCCTTCGGGAATGGCGATACCGGCGAGCACCGGCATGAAGCCACGTCCCATCGGGCCGGCGGGCGCCGGGAAGGCGACGAAGTTGTCCGGCTGCTGATTGAAGGCATCGGCCAGGCGGGCAATGTGGTCGAAGGCCACCCAGACGTCGCCGGTCAGCAGAGGCTCCTGCATGAAGGCGTAGTTGGTCGAGGCGGGGTTTGTATACTGCCAAAGCTCCTGGAACATGGTCCAGCCGGCCTCGGCTTCCGCCGATGCAAACTTCGTCACGGTCGAGCCGGCATAGGAGGGCAGCAGGAAGCCCTGGAAGAAGCGATGCTTGAGGCCCTGCGGTCCGGCCGGGAAGCCGAATTTGGGCGAACCGGTGCCCTCGGCCATGGCCTGGGCCCAATCAACCAGCTGGTCATAGGTCAGCGCATTGATGTCGGCGCCTTCGGGCAGGTATTCGAGGGCCTGCTTGTTGGCGGCCATAACGTAATTGGCCTGCATCCAGGGCAGGTATTTCTGCTCGGAGGTGCCGAGCTTGCCCAGTTCAAGAAAAGCATCACTGACGGTGATGCCCGACAGGTCGAGGCCGGACAGGTCCGCCCAGCTATCGGCATAGGTCGACAGGTCGCCATGCAGAGCGCCGACGAGCCCTATCTGGCCCGATCCCGCTTCCAGCTCTGCCTCGAGACGGGTGATAAAGGGACCGACCTCCTGGGGCTGGAAATCGACACCGCCCTCGAAACCGGCCAGAACGTTTTCGCGCATCTTCTGGGTTTCTTCGATCGGCGCGGCCTGCGTCGACCAGAACAAAACCTGTGCGTTGGCGGGCACTGCGAGTGTCAGCGACAATGCTGCTCCGGTGAGCCATTTGGTCGTGTTTTTCACGTCTAGTCCTCCCTTGGTTATTCGTTGACATTGGGCCTGCGGGGCGCGGGCCCGTGGCTGGCGCGCAGCACCAGATCCGGCCGCACCAGGCGCGTCGCCGGCTGATCGGCCGGATTTTCGATGACCCGCACCAGCATGTGCGCGAGGTCGCGGGCGCTGGAGCGGATCCTGGCGTCAAAGGTTGTCAGGCCGGGCGGCGCATAGGCCCCGGCCGCGATATTGTCGAAACCGATGACGGAGAGATCGTTGGGTACGTCGATGCCGGCCCTGGCGGCCTGCTCGAGGATGCTGATGGCGATTTCGTCAAACAGGCCGATCATGGCGGTCGGTCGGTCATCGCGATGCAGCAGGCGGTTGATCGCCGCGACGCCTTCGGGCCGGTCAAACCGCGGGAATGACTCCACGGACAGGCGGACCGACGGGTCGCCCTTGCGGGCGATGGCGCCTTCCAGCCCGGCCTCCCGGTAGTGGCGGAAGGTCATGCGGTCGGAGATGGTGACCAGCCCGATATGGCGATGCCCGTGGTCATAGAGCAGCTCGAAAGCCTCGGCAAAGGCCGCCTCCCCGTCCGAATCCAGCCAATTATGCGGCGTGGCGGGCTCGCGCAGACGACCATGCGAGACGGATGGGAAACGCTGCATTGCCAGATAGGCCAGCCGGGGATCCTGCTCGGCGATGCGCGGCACCACCATGCCGTCGGCGCGGCCGGACTCGACCACATGCCGCAAGACCTCGAGCTCGTTCTGGCCCTGCTGCACCGTGGCAAGGAAGAGGTCCAGGCCGTGGGACACCAGCCCCTCGCCCAGACCGGTGATGAACTCGCCCAGATAGGAATCGACGAAATTGGGGCCGCGAATGGGCATGAGCAGGCCAACAAAGCCGCTGCGCCCTGAGACCAGCTGGCGCGCCGCCCGGTTCGGAACATAGCCCAGTTCGCGGGCAGCGTGCGAAACGCGCTGGCGCGTCTTGAGCGCGATCTGCTCATGGCCAGCCAAGGCGCGCGACACCGTCGTGATCGACAGGTCCAGTCGCTCAGCCAGTTCCCGCAGCGTTTTGGCGCGATTGTCGCCCAAGACGAAAACCTCCCTAAAGCGTTTGCATCTCGATCTTTGTGAAATTGCAAACGCTTTAAATTGCTCGCACAGCAGAATAGCGGTGTCAACCGAGTGCCCTTCACGGGATCGCGCGCACCAAAGGGCACACAAGTTCGCGCTGGCGGCTGCAGACCGAATTGGCCACAATCCGGCGTGGCACGGGTGACGGGGAATCGGGTGAGTGAGTTGTCGATGAGCGGCGCGGGCCGGCGCGATTATGTGCAGCCGGTCATGGCCGGAGCGCTGGCCGCCATTGTGGGCTATGCCAGCACATTCACGCTGGTGCTGGCGGCGCTGACAGCGGCCGGGGCTTCGGCACAGCAGGCGGGGTCGGGGCTGATGTCGGTGTGCATCGCCATCGGCATCCTCAATATCGTGGTCAGTGCCCGGGTGCGGGTGCCGGTCAGCTTTGCCTGGTCGACGCCCGGGGCGGCGTTCCTGCTGACGGTGGGCGAGCCGGTGGGTGGCTTTGCGGCAGTGGCTGGGGCATTTCTGGTGGCGGCGGCACTCATCGTGCTGACGGGACTGATCAGGCCACTGGCGCGGCTGATCGGGGCGATCCCGGCGCCCATTGCCAATGCCATGCTGGCGGGCATGCTGCTGACGCTGTGCCTTGCCCCGATCAATGCGGTGGCGCAGATGCCGGCGCTGGCGCTGCCAGTGGTGCTGGCCTGGGCGATCGGCATGCGGCTGGCCCGGCGCTATGCGGTGCCCATCGCCGTGGTGGTGACGGGGATCGTGCTGGCCAGCACGACCAACCTGCCGGCGGGCGCGCTGGATGGCAGCTGGCCGAGTCTGGTGCCGGTGATGCCGGTCTTCACGCTGGATGCCATCGTGCGGATCGGGCTGCCGCTTTATATCGTCACCATGGCATCGCAGAACCTGCCGGGGCTGGCGGTGATGCAGGCCAATGGCTTTACGCTGCGCCCGGCGCCACTGTTCGTGATGACGGGCATCGCCAGTGCGGCTACGGCATTTTTTGGCGGGATTAGCAGTAACTTAGCTGCGATCACCGCGGCCATTTGCGCGGGGCCCGAGGCGCATCCGGATAGGGAAAAGCGTTGGCCCGCGCCGGTTGCGGCGGGGTCGGTCTATCTGCTGCTGGCACCGGCGGCGAGCCTGGCGGCGGCATTCATCGCGGCTTCGCCGCCGCTGTTGATCCAGGCGGTGGCCGGGCTGGCGCTGTTGTCGAGCCTGACGGCGGCGCTTTCCGGGGCTTTGGTGTCCGAGGAGACGCGGCTGCCGGCAACGCTGACCTTTGTGACCACGGCCTCGGGCATCACGATTGCGGGGGTGGGAGCGCCCTTCTGGGGGCTGGTGGCGGGCATCGGGATGATGGTGCTGCTGCATTTTGGCCGCAAGTCTGACGTGCAAATGAACGGGAAATGATGCCGGTTCATGCCGTCATCATCGCGGGCGGCCGCGGCGAGCGACTGGGCGGCGTGCGCAAGGCCGATTTGCGGCTGGGCGGCCGGCGGCTGGTGGACCGGGTGGCCGATGAACTTAGGCCCCTTGCCTCGCAGCTGATGCTGTCGGTCGGGCCGCATGACGATGGGCGTGGAGAGCGGACCGGTTCGATCCGGGTTACCGATCTGGCGGCGCCCGTCGGGGGACCGCTTGCGGGACTGGCGGCGGCGGTGGCGTCTCTCAAGACGCGCGGTATCGAGGATGGGGTGCTGATCTCGGTGGCGGTGGATACGCCATTCCTGCCGGGCGACTTCTGCGCCGTGATGGTCGAGGCCATGGGCGATGGGGACGCGGCGTTTGCGGCCTGGGGCGATGACTTCTATCCGCCCAATGCGGCGTGGCGCATCGCAGCGCTGGCAGCATTGCCGCTGGAGGTGTTGCGAGGGCATGCGCCCAAAAGCCTCAAGGCATTGCAGGAGGGGATGCGCGCGCGCCGGGTGGACTGGACCGGCCGGTCGGCGCGCAACCCCTTTGTCAACGTCAACACGCCAGCCGACCTGGTGGCGCTGGGACACATGGCCCGGCGCTGAGCGGGCGGACGACAACTTATTCACACAGCGGGCAATTGGGGCTTGGCAAACCAAATCAAGTTCGCTACACGGACCTCGCCTTCGCAGACGAAGGCATCCGAATGTGTTCCGCGATAGCTCAGTTGGTAGAGCGTTCGACTGTTAATCGAATGGTCGCTGGTTCGAGTCCAGCTCGCGGAGCCAATTCGGGATGCTCAGTTAAAGAGCCCCCAATTCCATTGCACCGACAGCCTGTTGCAAGCGCCTAGGCGCCGCGGTACGGGTGCGCATATTTCAGGCTTTTGGATCCCGCAATGGACGCCCTTGCAAGCAAGGCCCCGCCGGCCGTGCGTACGTCGCACAACATCATTTTTGCCGTCAGCGCGGCGCATCTGATCAATGACCTGATCCAGTTCCTGCTGCCGGCGCTCTATCCGCTGCTCAAGGTCAATTACGAGCTCGACTATTTCCAGATCGGCCTCTTGACCCTGGCGCAGCAGATCACCGCCTGCGTGCTGCAGCCAATCCTTGGGCTCTATGGCGACGTGAAGCCCAAGCCGTACCTGCTGGCGCTGTCGCTGGCGATTGTCGGCGTCGGCGTGCTGCTGCTGGCGACGGCGAACAGTTTTGCGCTGCTGCTGGTGGCTTCGGCGGTACTCGGCATCGGCTCGGCCCTGTTCCACCCCGAGGCGTCGCGTGTGGCGCGGCTGGCATCGGGCGGGCGGCTGGGCTTTGCGCAATCGGCCTTCCAGGTCGGCGGCAATGCGGGGACGGCCATCGGGCCGCTGGCTGCGGCGCTGATCGTGCTGCCGCTGGGCCAGGCCAGCACGGTCTGGTTTGGCTTTGTCGCCGTGCTCGGCATCATGCTGCTGACCTATGTGGGGCGCTGGTATGCGGCTCATCAGAGGCTGGCCGCGACACGGCCCGTGGTGGCGGTGATCAAACCTTCGATCTCCCGCCAGCGGCTGATCGTGGCCTTCACGGTGATCGGGGCGCTGCTGCTGAGCAAGTATGTCTATATCGAGACATTCAAGAGCTACTACACCTTCTACCTGATCGAGAAATTCGGCCTGCCGGTGCAGGATGCGCAATTCTACCTGTTCGCCTTTCTGGGCGCGATCGCGGTGGGGACGTTCTTCGGCGGGCCCATCGGGGACCGGTTCGGTCGGCTGGCCGTGATCTGGGGCTCGATCGTGGGCGCCCTGCCCTTTGCCCTGCTAATTCCCTATGCCGACCTCAACGGCACCATCGTGCTGAGCGTCGTCGTCGGGCTCATATTGTCGTCAGCTTTCTCGGCCATCGTGGTCTATGCGCAGGAACTGGTTCCGGGCAAGGTGGGCATGATTTCGGGATTTGTCTTCGGTTTTGCCTTCGGTATCGGCGCCATCGGCGCGGCCATATTGGGGGCATTGGCCGACAGAATCGGCATGGTGCAGGTGTTTGCCCTCTGCGCCTTCCTGCCCATGCTGGGTTTTCTCACCATCTTCCTGCCCAAGACGGCGGAGCTACATCGCAAGGAGCCGGCATGAGCAACGGCATGGAAATAGACGGCGAAAGCCAGATCACCCTCACCCGCACCATCGATGCCCATATCGACGACGTGTTCGCGGCCTGGACCGACCCGGCGCTGATCGAGCAGTGGCAGGCCGACGAGGCCGAACTCGATGCGTTCGAGGGCGGCGAATACAAGTTCACCACCTTTGGCGATGACGAGGACCCCGAGGACCACACGGTCAGCGGGGAAATCCTGCAATTCGTGGAAAACGAAAAGCTCGTCATGTCCTGGGTGCACCGGGACGGCGAGGACGAGGATGCCGAGGAGCTGATCTTCGTGCTCGAAATCCTGTTCAAGGCCGTGGGCGACGACCAGACCAGCGTGACCATCACCGAGCGCGGCCTGGCGCATGCCGATCCGGAATCGCGCATCTTTTCCATCGAGGCCTGGAGCGCGGCGCTCGAACACCTCGCCGAGGTCATGGAATAGACTGAACCATTTGCCGCTCCGGGGCGTAACGCCCCTGGAGACTCCGGCCCATGACACGAACGAGCATCGTCTGGCTGCGCAACGACCTGCGCCTTGCCGATAATCCTGCACTCAGCGCAGCGGCCGAAGCGGGATCGCGGGTTGTCGCCCTCTATATCCACGAGACCACGAGCGGCGTCCGGCCCCCGGGGGCGGCCGCGCGCTGGTGGCTGCACCAGAGCCTGGTTGCCCTGGGCGCCGGACTGGCCAAGCGCGGCATTGAGCTGATGGTGCGGGACGGCGATGCGGCCAGCATCGTGCCGCAGGTCGTGTCGGAAACGGAAGCAGGCGCGGTGTTCTGGAACCGGCGCTACGCGCCGGCGGAACGGGAAGCCGATGCGGCGATCAAGGCGGGGCTGGCAGACAGCGGCGTCAGGGTCGGCTCGTTTTGCGGGCATGTGCTGGTGGAGCCCTGGGATATCGCGACGGGCCAGGGCAAGCCCTACTCGGTCTTCACGCCATTCTGGAAGACGCTGCGCGACATGCCGATCGCCCAGCCCCTGCCCGCGCCCAAGGCCGGAAAGGCCGTGCCGTCCAGACAGGTCGACGCGGACTACCGCCAGCCGCACTGGGCCAGCAAGCTGGCCGCACACTGGTCGATCGGCGAGGACGCGTCGCAGCAGGCGCTGAGCGCATTTCTGGACCAGGGCCTCGCCGACTATCCCGAAGGGCGGGACTTTCCGGCGCGGGCGGTGACGTCGCGGCTGTCGCCGCACCTGCGGTTCGGCGAGATCAGCCCGCGGCAAGTCTGGCACGCGGCGCAGGCGGTGGCGCATGCCGACCCCCGGCGGCATGCTGCTGTCGACAAGTTCCTGTCGGAGCTGGCATGGCGCGACTTCAGCTATCACCAGCTCTATCACCGGCCCGACATTGCCCAGGTGCCTATGCAGGGCAAATATGCGGGCATGGACTGGCGCGACAGCGCGGAGGATCTCGCGGCCTGGCAGCAGGGGCGGACAGGCTTGCCCATCGTTGACGCCGGCATGCGCGAACTCTGGGCCACTGGATATATGCAGAACCGGGTGCGCATGCTGACGGCCTCGCTGCTGGCCAAGAACCTGCTGATCGACTGGCGGCTGGGCGAACAATGGTTCTGGGATTGCCTCGTCGATGGCGACGTGGCCAGCAACCCGGCGAGCTGGCAATGGGTGGCCGGCAGCGGGCTGGATGCAGCGCCGTATTTTCGCATCTTCAATCCGATAACCCAGGGCGAACGTTTCGACGCGGATGGCGACTATGTCCGCCGCTGGGTGCCGGAGCTGGCGGACCTGCCGGACAAGTGGATTCACCAGCCGGCCGAGGCGCCGGCCGATGTGCTGAAGCGGGCGAGTGTGCGGATCGGGGCGAGCTATCCTAAGCCGATCGTCGACCTCAAGGCGACGCGGGTGCGGGCGCTGGAGGCGGCGGGGCGGCTGTAGAGCCCCCTCACCCGTCTCGGCCTGCGGCCGATCCACCCTCTCCCACGAGGGGAGAGGGGGAACGCCACTCATGACACGGCGCGCTGCCCCCTTCTCCCCTCATGGGAGAAGGTGCCCGAAGGGCGGATGAGGGGGCTGCGCAGTCAGCGGGAATGAAATTGCGCTAGAATTGGCAATGCGCATTGGCGTTGCGCCGTGCTGCTGCGCGGCGGAATGGCTTGCCGATCGTGTGGGTTAAGCCTTGTGGCGCGGGATGCCGCCACCTAACATAAGTCCTTCAAACACCTTACAGATCGATCCATGGCCAATCATAAAGACCTCATCGCCGCCATCGGCAACACGCCGCTGATCCGCCTCAACCGCGTGTCCGAACTGACGGGCTGCGATATCTGGGGCAAGGCCGAGTTCCTCAATCCGGGCCAGTCGGTCAAGGACCGGGCCGCGCTGTTCATCATCCATGATGCGGTGAAATCGGGCGCGCTCAAGCCGGGTGGCACGGTGGTCGAGGGCACGGCAGGCAATACCGGCATCGGGCTGACGCTGGTGGCCAATTCGCTGGGCTTCAAATCGGTGATCGTGATCCCCGAGACTCAGAGCCAGGAAAAGAAGGACGCCCTGCGTCTCTATGGCGCCGAGGTCATCGAGGTGCCGGCCAAGCCCTACAAGAACCCCAATAACTACATCAAGATTTCCGGACGGCTGGCGGAAAAGCTCAATCGCGAGCTGCCGGGCGGGGCGATCTGGGCCAACCAGTTCGACAACATCGCCAACAAGCGCGCGCATGTCGAAACCACGGGCCCCGAAATCTGGCAGCAGACCAAGGGCCGGATCGACGGCTTCATCTGCGCAGTGGGATCAGGCGGAACGCTTGCCGGTGTGGCCGAAGCGCTGCGGGCCCGCAGCTCGGACGTCAAGATTGGACTAGCCGACCCCGAAGGCGCTGCGCTCTACAACTATTATGCGCATGGGGAGCTGAAATCCTCGGGCAATTCGATCACCGAGGGCATCGGCCAGGGCCGGATCACCGCGAACCTGGAAGGGCTGACGATCGACAATCCCTACCAGATCCCGGATGCCGAGGCCCTGCCCTATATCTTCGACCTGCTCGAGCATGAGGGGCTGTGCCTGGGCGGCTCCAGCGCGATCAACATTGCCGGCGCCGTGCGCATGGCGCAGGACCTTGGGCCGGGCAAGACCATCGTGACGATCCTCTGCGACTACGGCAATCGCTATGCCAGCAAGATCTTCAATCCGGCCTTCCTGCAGGAAAAGGGGCTGCCGGTGCCATTGTGGATGGAAGACCGGGCGCCGATCGACATATCCAACGTGCTGGAAGCGGAGCCGGTCTAGGACCGGCCCCGCGGGCATCAGGCGGCGTCAAAGAAGCCAAGATTGGTGGGACTGCGCAGGGCCTTTCCGTCCGGCGTGCTCAGCGGGGTGGTCGCGTCCACCGCCTCGAGCTCGAAGCCGCGGGCGAGGCCCCTGCCCCGTCCCTTGACGTAGAAGCCGTAATTGAGCGTCGTCGCCTCCTCGGGGATATCGAGAACGATCTGGCGCTCGGTCCAGTCCGTGTCGTCGGTCAGCGGGCCGCCCGTGGCGTAGCGCTCGAGATTTTCAAAGCGCAGCGAGCCCAGTGGACCATCGACGCGGAACCAGATGGTTACGCCTCCATCCACCGCCACAGCCTTTAGGCTGGTGCGCAGCCGCATGCGCTGACCCCGAAAGGCCGTGGCATCGACCGACTGCATGAGGGTGCAGAAATCCTCGTTGCTGATATCGAAGGACAGCTCCGGCTTGCTCTCTATCCAGGCGGCGGCCAGCGCGCGATCGGTACCCACCCGGTACAGCCGGGGCGAGCGGCCGTCACGTATCCAGCCCTGCGGGACGACATCGCCGGCGCTGTTCACCGCGTCGATGCGCGCGCTCAGAATGTTCCAGTTGGCGAAACCAAACTGGCGCGCCACGAGTTCAAGGCACTCGCTGTGGCTCAGCCCGACATCACGCTCGGCCAGCCCCTGTCGCAGGAGTTTGGCCATAAGCTTTGCATCCATGAAACTGTGCATGGTTCAATCCTCTCTCATGGGCAAGGACCAGAAAGTCAGCGCTCGCGTTACTGACGGCTTGCCCGGTGATCGAGGTCAAACCAGCAGGATAATCGTGCATTCACCCTCCCCCAGACAGGGGTGCGAGCGGCCGGCTGCACGCGCCATGGGCAAGACTAAGCCGCGGACGAAACTTGTCAATCGCGACATTGTTCAAATGAGGCGGGCTGATAGAGTGGCGCCGCATGTTCGAGGTGGGGCGCTGTGATCGGTATCGACGACATTCTGCGGATCATCATCGCCGACTTCCACATCGTGGCGGCGATCACGGCGGCTTTCTACCTGCTCGCCTTCGTCTGCGCGGTTCGCGAAATCATGATCTCGCGCACCTCGCAGGGCTCAATCGCCTGGATTCTGGCGCTGGCGCTGCTGCCCTTCCCGACGGCCCTGCTCTATCTCATCGTGGGCTGGAAGGCCTTCGACGACTACGCGACCGACCGCATCCGCAACGGACGCGCCGCGCGCCCGCTGCGAGCCAAGGACCTGGCGCTGATCGACCGCGAGACCAGCCACAAATGGCCGGTACAGACCAAGGTGTCGGAAGTCCCGTTCCTGAGCGGCAACGAGGTCGAGCTGCTGGTGGATGGCAAGGCGACGTTCGACTCGATCTTTGCGGGGATCGAGACGGCAAAGCACTACCTGCTGGTGCAGTTCTACATCGTGCGCGACGACGCGCTGGGCAAGGAACTGGCGGAGCGGCTGATCGAGCGCGCCCGGGCCGGCGTGAAAGTCTATCTGCTCTATGACGATATCGGCAGCACCGGCATGCCCCGGCGCTATCGGGCGCAGCTGCGCGAAGCGGGCATCAAGGTGGCCGGCTTCAACCAGCGCCACAAGTTCATGCGGATCTATGGCCCGACGCGGATCAACTATCGCAACCACCGCAAGATCGTCGTGGTGGATGGCGAGCATGCCTGGGTGGGTGGGCATAATGTGGGCGTGGAATATCTGGGCGAGGACCCGCGCTTCGGACGCTGGCGCGATACGCATGTGCGGGTCTCGGGGCCGGCCGCGCTGGGCTGCGGGCTGCTGTTCCGGGAAGACTGGGAATGGGCCACGGGCGAGGTGTTGCCGGCGGCGCCACCGGAACATGTGGCGACGCCCGGCGAGCAATCCGTGCTGGTGATGGGGAGCGGCCCGGCCGACAAGCTGGAGGAATGCGCCATCGCCTTCACCGACATTATCGGGCGGGCGCGGGAGCGGCTGTGGATCGTCAGCCCCTATTTCGTGCCCGATACCGATATCCGTACGGCGCTGTTCGCGGCGCGGCTGCGGGGCGTGGATGTGCGAATCATGCTGCCCAATGAGCCCGACCACAAGATGGTGTGGCTGGCCAGCATTGCGCATGCCGATGCCATGGTGGAGCATGGCGTGGCGGTCTACCGCTATACTGACGGCTTCCTGCACCAGAAGGTGGTGCTGATGGATGACCAGATCGCCTCGGTGGGCAGCGTCAATTTCGACAATCGCTCCTTTGCCATCAATTTCGAGATCACGCTGTGGTTCCCCGACAAGCAGGCCATCGACAGTGTCGAGGCGATGCTGGTGGAGGATTTCAAGCTGTGCCGGCAGGTGGATATCGCCGAGGTCCGCCAGCGTCCGCTGCCCATGCGCTTCCTGACGCAGGCGGCGCGGCTGCTATCGCCGCTGCTCTGAGCTAGCGGATCGGGGGGGCGTACATCAGGCCGCCATTACCCCAGAGGGCATTCTGGCCGCGCAGCAGGGCAGCACCGGTCTGCGGGCCGAAGTGGCGGTCATAGAGCTCGCCGTAATTGCCGACGGCGCGAATGGCATCGGCCATGAAGGACGGGCCGAGGCCGAGCGGCGTGCCGAAATCGCCATCGACACCCAGGATGCGGCGCACGGCGGGCGTGCGGGCCGAAAGCAGGGAATCGACGTTGAGCGCGGTGACGCCGACTTCCTCGGCATTGATCAGGGCATAGAGGGTCCACTTGACGATGTTGAACCACTGGCTGTCGCCCTGTCGCACCACGGGGCCAAGGGCTTCCTTGGAGATGCGCTCGGGCAAGATGCGATGGGCGGCCGGGTCAGACATCTGCCGGCGGATGGCCTGCAGCTGGCGGCCGGCAGCGGAGATCACCTGGCAGCGACCGGCCTGATAGGCCACGGCCAGATCGGCAATGTCCTCATAGACCACTTCGGCATAGGCGGCCTGGTTGGTGAAGAAGAACTCGTCGAGACGCTGCAGGTCGCCGGTGGCGTCGGTGACGCAGATATTGACGTTGTCCAGCTCGTAGGCAGAGACCAGCCCGAGGGACTGGGGCACGAGGAAGGCCTGGCCATCGAAGAAGCTGGCGGCCACGAAGGCGGCGCCGTAGGAGGTGTCGCGCCGCTGGGTCCAAGGGCCGTTGCGGGTCAGCACATCGATGTCGCCGGTCTGCAGGCTGGCAAAGCGGGCTTCGCCGCGCAGGGCGCGGAATTCGATCAGGTTGGGATCGCCGAAGATGGAGGCGGCAATGGCGCGGCAGAGGTCGACGTCAAAACCCGACCAGCGGCCTTCGCCGTCCTGCTGGGCAAAGCCCTGCAGGGGATTGCTGGAGCCGCAGACCAGGAAGCCGCGTTCGCGCACCGCATCGAGCGTTTGCGCGCTTGCCGGCGTGGCGGCAAGCGTCGCCGCGCAGGCAAGGCCTGCCAGCAGTGACAGCAATCGCTTGAAAACTCTGGTCAATCGGCGGCTTCCCTTGCCCTGGACCGACATATTGGCAGCCCAAGACCCCGGGTCAAGCCGGGCGGTGGATTGCGCTGTGCATTACGCCAGCGCAATCCGGATTTTGGCAGCCTCTGTCGACAGCGTCAGTGCAGAATCTGGCTGAGGAAGAGCTTGGTACGCTCGTGCTGCGGGTTGGAGAAGAACTGCTCGGGTTCGTTCTGCTCGATGATCTGGCCCTGGTCCATGAAGATGACCCGATTGGCGACCTGACGGGCAAAGCCCATTTCGTGCGTCACGCAGATCATGGTCATGCCTTCTTCGGCCAGGCTGATCATCACTTCGAGCACTTCCTTGACCATTTGGGGGTCGAGCGCCGAGGTGGGTTCGTCGAACAGCATGATGCGCGGCTGCATGCAGAGAGAGCGGGCGATGGCCACGCGCTGCTGCTGACCGCCCGAGAGCTGGCCGGGGAACTTGTTGGCCTGCTCGGGGATCTTGACGCGCTCGAGATAATGCATGGCGGTCGCCTCGGCCTCGGCCTTGGGCGTGCCCCGCACCCAGATGGGCGCCAACGTCAGGTTCTGCAGGATGGTGAGGTGCGGGAACAGGTTGAAGTGCTGGAACACCATGCCGACTTCGCGGCGCACCTCGTCGATGCGCTTGAGGTCGGCCGTCAGTTCGGTGCCGTTGACGATGATCTGCCCTTCCTGGTGTTCCTCCAGCCGGTTGATGCAGCGGATCAGCGTGGACTTGCCCGACCCCGAAGGGCCGGCGATGACGATGCGTTCGCCCCGCATGACCTTGAGGTTGATATCCCGCAGGACGTGAAAGTCGCCATACCACTTGTGCATGCCCACGACATCGATGGCCACGTCGGTGTCGGATACTTTCATATGCGAGGTGTCGATCGCGCGGTCGACGGTTGCGCTTGATGTGTCGCTCATGGCGTTACCTCTTGTGACCCGTATCCAGGCGCCGTTCCATGTAGATGGAGTAGCGGGACATGGCAAAACAGAAAATCCAGAAGACGAAGCCGGCAAACAGATAGCCGGTAATCGCCTGGGTGGGAGACGACCACTCGATATCCGAGCTAGCCGCCTGAACGGTGTTGAGCAGGTCGAAAATGCCCACGATGGAGACGAGAGACGTGTCCTTGAACAGCGCGATGAAGCTGTTCACGATGCCGGGGATGACGTGCTTGAGCGCCTGGGGCAGGATGATGAAGCCCATCGATTTCCAGTAGCTCAGCCCCAGCGAGGAGGCCGCCTCGTATTGCCCGCGTGGCAGGGCCTGCAGGCCACCGCGAACCGTCTCGGCCAGATAGGCCGAGGAGAACAGGGTGACGCCCACCAGGGCACGCAGCAATTTGTCGACCGTCGTGCCCTGCGGCATGAACAGCGGCAGCATGACCGAGGCCATGAACAGCACGGTGATCAGCGGCACGGCGCGCCACAGCTCGATGAACATGACGCAGAGCGTCTTGATGATCGGCAGCGAGGATTGCCGCCCCAAAGCCAGCAGGATGCCGAGGGGGATGGAGCAGATGATGCCGACCAGCGAGATGATGAGGGTGACCATGAGGCCGCCCCACTGCTCGGTGGGCACCGGCCGCATGCCGAACACGCCGCCATTGAGCAGGTAGAAGCAGATCACCGGATAGACGACGAAGAAGAGCACCGCATTGGTGCGCTTGAACGGAGCCTTGGGCGTCAGCAGCGGAAACAGCAGCAGCGCGCCCAGGGCGAAGACGATGTTGGGCCGCCAATACTCTGCCGGCGGATAGAAGCCGTAGATGAAGAACGACATGCGCGCCGAAATATAGGCCCAGCAGGCGCCGGCATTCTCGACGCGGCAATCTTCAACCGTACCGCCCGGCGCCACCGCATTGCCACCGATGCCGGTGGGCGCGATGAAGCCATAGATGGGCGGAATGGCCCAGATGAGGAAGACGATGGCCAGGATGGTCAGCAGGGCATCGCTGGGCGTGGCGAAGAGGCTGCGACGGGCCCAGGCAATGGGTCCGCTGGTGTTAACGGGGGCGCCGCGCGCATCGACCATGTCCTGGCGAACGAAGGAGTATGTCATGTCCGTGCTCCTATCGCTCGACCAGCGCAACGCGCGCATTGTACCAGTTCATGAAGGCCGAGGTCGTCAAGGACAGGGTCAGGTAGACCGCCATGGTGATGGCGATGACCTCGATGGCCTTGCCGGTCTGGTTCAGCGTGGTTCCCATGAAGACATTGACCAGCTCGGGATAGCCGATGGCGGCGCCGAGCGAGGAGTTCTTCGTCAGGTTGAGATACTGGCTGGTCAGGGGCGGGATGATCACCCGCATGGCCTGGGGAATAACGACCAGGCGTAGCCGGTCACCCTCGCGCAGGCCAAGCGAGGCAGCCGCCTCGGTCTGGCCCTTGCTGACCGCCTGAATGCCGCTGCGGACATTTTCGGCGATGAAGGCGGCCGTGTAGATGGTGAGGCCGAAGACCAGAGCCACCAGCTCGGGCACGAGCTGCACGCCGCCTGAGAAGTTGAAGCGCTCGAGGATGGGAACCTCGAAGTTCAGCGTCGCTCCAGTGAGCCAATAGACGAGGCCGGGCACGGCGATGATGATCAGCACGGCCAAAGCGAGCGGGAACTTGCCCTCGGCAGCCGGGCGACCGTCGCCCTTGATCATGATCCACGCCACCGCGGCCGCGGTGAGCACGGCAGCCAAGGCGATGACCATGGGCGGGACAAAGGCGAACATGCCCTCGAGCAGGAAAGCCATGACGGCCCAGGTCAGCACGAAGCCGATGAAGGCGCGGCCGAAGCGGGTGTATGGCGTCAGCGATATGCCTGCCAGGACAGCACCCGCGATGAGCGGGAAGCCAACGATGCCCGACAGAGCCGGGAAGATGCCGGTCAGCAGGCTGCCGGCCACAAAACCGAAGCCGAAGGTGATCAGCAGGTTGGCAAACAGGCTGCCCCAGACGACCGGCTGTGGATAGTGGCCGGTGGCGGTGCGCACGCTCATGGCCCAGCGCACGATGGCGATGGCGGCCACGATGGCCAGCACCAGGGCGACGATGACGAAGGTCATCTCGCTATCCGGCAATGGCTTGGGGACGATGATGCCGCGCTGGTTGATGAAGGTGTTGAACGGCAGTTCGTAGGACTGGCGAACGGCCGGCATCGCCTTAAGCACTGCGAAGTACCAGAAGAACAGTTGCAGCAGCAGCGGGATGTTGCGGATGATTTCGACATAGACCGTCGCGATGCGGGCGACCAGCCAGTTGGAGGACAGGCGCGCTACGCCCAGCACGAAGCCCAGGATCGTCGCGAAGACAATGCCGATGATGGCCACGAGCAGCGTATTGAGCAGGCCGACCAGAAAGGCCTGCCAGTAATAGGACGAGCGGTCGAACGGAATGAGCGTGAAGCTGATGCCGAAGCCGGATGTCTGGAACAGAAAATCGAAACCTGTCGACTTGTTCTGCGCAGCCAGGTTCTGCGCGGTATTCAGGATGATCCAAGCGAAGAAGAGTATGACGGCAAGCGCTACCAGGATCTGGTAGATAATGCCGCGGATCACCGGGTCATTATAAAACGCCGTCCGCGGCGGAGCCGAGAGAGTGACTTGGGCGGCCATAGCGATGTCCCCTAACAGAGTGTCGCGCGTATCCGGGGGCGGCACAAACAGCTAATACGAAACCCGGCCCCGACCGCATGCCGGCGGGGCAGTTCACATAGGCTTGTTAAAGGCGCCAACCGCTAGAAACGCACGTCACGACGAACCGGCGCCCCCAGTGGGAGCGCCGGAACTGTTTCGCCTTAGCGGATCGGCATTGCGTACTGGATGCCACCGTCGGACCACAGCGCGTTCAGACCGCGCTCGAGACCGATTTCGGTGTTCGGGCCGATATGGCGGTCGAAGGATTCGCCATAGTTGCCGACATGCTTGATGATCCGGTAGGCCCAGTCATTGGTCAGGCCGATCGGGGTACCGAATTCGCCTTCAACGCCGAGCAGGCGCTTGATGGCCGGGTTGTCCGAGCCGAGCATCTCGTCGACATTGGCCTGGGTCACGCCCAGCTCTTCAGCTTCGAGCAGTGCGTAATAGGTCCAGCGGGCAATGTAGAACCACTGATCGTCGCCCTGACGCACGGACGGCCCAAGGGGCTCCTTGGAGATGATCTCGGGCAGGATGATGTATTCATCCGGGTTGGCGAACTTGGAGCGCTCAGCAGCGAGGGCCGAGGCGTCCGTGGTGTACACGTCGCAACGGCCGTCTTCGAAGGCCTTCACGACTTCGTCCTGGTCGGTGAACACGACGGGGCTGTATTCGAGGCTGTTGGTCTCGAAATAGTCAGCAGCGTTCAGTTCGGTCGTGGTGCCCGATTCGATGCAGATGGCGGCGCCGGACAGATCCATCGCCGATGCGATGCCGTCGGCTTCGCGAACCATGAAGCCCTGGCCGTCATAATACATGACGCCAGCGAAGGTGATGCCCAGATCGGTATCGCGGCTCATGGTCCAGGTGGTGGTGCGCGACAGGATGTCGATTTCACCGGCGGAAAGCGCTGCGAAGCGTTCCTGGCTGGTCAGCGGGGTGTAACGAACCTTTTCGGCGTCGTCGAAGATGGCAGCAGCGACGGCACGGCAGAAGTCAACTTCCAAGCCGGACCAGACGTTGTTCGCGTCGGGAGCAGAGAAGCCGGGCACACCGCCGGTCACACCGCACTGGACGTAGTCCTTCGCCTTCACGTCGTCGAGAGTGGCTGCCTGAGCAGCCGTCGCGCCGAGGCCGAGCGAGGCCGCGACTGCGAACGTTACGAGCGTTTTTTGCATTGATATTGCCTTTTGTTTCCTGACCCTGTGTCCCGGAGCTCATCAGGCTTGCGCCAGCGTCCCCGGTGGCACCGCCGCCTTTGAATGACGGTGTGATGCTGCTAAGCATGCAAGCGTCTATTGACCGTTGCGTCAAGGGCTCATGGCCGCATGAGACAGCAAACCTGTCGCTTATTTAGACACACGTACCCACTTGAACTGATTTTGAGCATTGAGCCTCCCATGAATGACAAAAAAAGCGGCAGCCCGGTCCAGCAATCTCTGGAAACCGTGCTCACTCATCATGGGCGGGTGCCCGACGATCAGTTCGGATTTGTAAATACACCAGTCTATCGCGGCTCGACGGTGCTGTTCAAAACGCTGGCCGATATCGAGGCGCAGCAGCAGCGGTTCCTCTATGGCCGGGCGGGAAACCCGACCACTGAAAGCGTCGAAGCGGTGATCACCGCGCTTGAAGGCGCCCATCGCACGCGGCTGGTGCCGTCGGGCCTGGCGGCGATCACGGTCGCCCTGCTCAGTTGCATCCAAGCCGGCGATGACATCCTCGTGACCGACAGTGCCTATGAGCCGAGCCGGACCTTCAGCGACGGGTTTCTCGCCCGCATGGGTGTGACCACCCGTTATTACGATCCGCGAATCGGAGCGGGCCTGGCCGAGTTGATGCGGCCCAATACCAAGGCGGTGCTGGCCGAGAGCCCGGGCTCGCTGACCTTCGAGGTGCAGGATATTCCGGCGCTGGCGAAAGCGGCGCATGAGGGCGGAGCCAGACTGATCGTCGACAACAGCTGGGCCAGCCCGCTCTATCTGCAGCCGCTGGCGCTGGGCGCCGACATCGTGGTGCATGCCGGGACCAAGATGTTCGTGGGCCATTCGGACGCCTTTGCCGGTACGATCTCGACGACGGAGGAGAGCTGGGCAGGCGTCGACCGGGTGCGGCGCGAGCTGGGCATCTTCACCTCAGGTGATGATGCTTTCCTCGTGGCGCGGGGCCTGCGCACGCTGGCGATCCGCATGAAGGAGCACCAGCAGCGGGCGCTGGAGATTGCCAGCTGGCTGGAGGCGCAAAGCGAGGTGGTGCAGGTGCTGCATCCGGCGCTGCCCAGCCACCCCGACCATGCACTATGGCAGCGGGACTTCACGGGCTCGGGGAGCCTGTTCGCCGTGCTGCTGGCGCCGGCGCCGCGGGCTTCGGTGGCGGCCTTTGTCGATGGGCTAAGCCTGTTCAGCATGGGCTATTCATGGGGCGGCTATGAGAGCCTCTGCCTGCCGGTCAAGCTGGGCAAGAATCGCACGGCGGTGCCGTGGACGGCGGAGGGTAACCTGTTCCGCCTGCATGTTGGCCTCGAAGGGGTCGAGGACCTAAAGGCCGACCTGGCGGCGGCTATCGAGCGTTATTCGCTGGCGCGCTGAAACAGGCGGGGAATGGCCGAAAACGGACGGGCGACGATCCTGCCATCCGGCAGGGTCTCGAACAGCCAGCCGCGCCGCGCGAAGATATTGCGCACCAGATAGGCGCCGAGCATGCCGACGACCAGGCCGCCGAAAACGTCGCTGGGATAGTGCATTCCGATCGGGACGCGCGAAAAACTCACCACAATGCCGATGGCGAGGAAGAGCAGGAAAAGGCGCGGCCAGAGGAAGCCGATGACGAAGGCGAGCGCTATGGCCGTGGTGGTATGGCCCGAGGGAAAGCTCTGGAAGCTCCAGTCATTGATGACGTTCTGGAAGGAAAAAGCGCCCGAGACATCATATTCGGTGGGCCGGCCGCGGCCGATGAGGCGCTTGATCAGATTGGCCATGAGGCCCGGAACCCCGACCCCGAGGAAGACGAAGCCCGACAGCGTCGCGACTTCACGCGCGGCGAGGCCGGGCAGATCCTTGAGCAACCGGCCAGCGACCAGGGCGAGGATAAAGATGGCCAGCGAGGGGATCAGCACCCAGTCGGACAGGCCGTAATCGGTGATGAAGAAGAAGGGCGCGCGCCAGAGGTCTGGCCAGGCAATGGTGCTTTGCGAGGCCCAGATGTCGATTTGCGCCAGGAGCGCAACGCCCAGAACGACGGCGAGGCAGAAGAGCGGCCAGCGACGGCTATCGAGGCCCAGCGGCCAGGGTTTGGTCAAATCGATCATGGACTGTTTCTGTTATGCCCGGGCCCGCGCGTCAATAGTGCGGCGCGGGTGCATCGGCCGCTTGCCCTTTGCGGCCGAACAGGCTAACGGAATGCGGCGATCTCGGAGTGTAGCTCAGCCTGGTAGAGCACCGGTTTTGGGAACCGGGGGTCCAAAGTTCGAATCTTTGTACTCCGACCATCGCCTCTTGCGTTGAGCATCGTGTTGAGGACTTTGCATGACCGCCCGTATCTACCGCCCTGCCCCCAATGCCATGCAGTCGGGCAAGGGCAAATCCAGGCAATGGATGCTGGTGCATGAACTGGCCGCGCCGCGCGAGATCGATCCGCTGATGGGCTACACGTCCAGCGCCGATACGCGCCAGCAGGTCCGGCTGAGCTTTGATACGCTGGAAGCGGCGGAAGCCTATGCGCAGAAGAATGGCATCGCCTATTCGGTGCAGCCGGCGCATGACGCCACGCCCAAGCGGCAGAGCTATCCGGACAATTTCCGGGCCGACCGCAAGACGCCCTGGACGCATTAGTCCGTTCCGAACCGGATTCCGCAAAGCGCCGCAAGTGATTGTGGCACTTTTGTTTTTGGTATCGCGGCAGATGGCATCCTTCCCTGCGGCGTTGGCGTTTCGGCTTGGCCGGCCTATCCTGGCGTGTGGAACGAGGAATCGCCGATGAAGCTGCCAATGCACTGCCTGCTCCCCGCCCTCATTGCCCTGGGCGTGACCCTGCCGGCCCGGGCCGAGCCCGCCATGTGGGAAGTGCGCGATGGCGACAGCGCCATCTGGCTGTTCGGGTCATTCCACCTGCTGCCCGATGGCATGGCGTGGCGCACGGAACGATTCGATACCATTCTCGACGAGGCCGACAAGGTGGTGTTTGAAACCGATATCGGGCCGCTGGCCATGGCGGAGGTCGGGGCCGAGGCGTTTGCGCGCGGCATCTATGTCGATGGGACGCTGCTGACCGACGTAATCGACGACGATCTGGAAGCCCGGTTGCGGGAACATGCGGCGGCGGTGGCCATGCCGCTCGGACCGGTGCTGGCAATGCGCCCATGGATGGCGACCAATGCCATTACCGTGGCGGCGCTGGCGGCAGAGGGGTTCAGCGAACAGGGGGTCGAATTCCTGCTGCAGCCGGAACTGGCTGCCGAGCGTGTCGGCTTTCTCGAAACGGGCGAGGAGCAGCTCGACGTGCTGGCGGGCGCGCCCGAAGACGAGCAGGTGGCCATGCTGGCCTCGACGCTGGACCAGCTCGACCAGTTGCCCAAGCTGATGGACAAGATGCTGACAAGCTGGGCGGACGGCACGCCGGAGCGGCTGGGCAAGATGTTCCTGATGGAAATGGGCGGCTTCGAGGAGGCGTTTCTCGAGCGCCTGATCTATGCGCGCAACCGCAACTGGATTGCCCCGCTCGAGGGCATGCTGGCGGATAACCAGCAGAACCTTGTGGTGGTTGGCGCGGGACACCTGATCGGGGATGGCAGCCTGCTCGACCTGCTGGAGCAGCAGGGCTACGCGATCACGCGCATCCAGTGAGCGGGGCGCCGTGTCGGCGCCCCTGCCCTGGTGCTAGACGTCGCTGAGGCGCGTCCACTTGCCGTCGTTCTTGCTCGATTCGACCGAGGCGACGATGAACTGCATGCCTTCGACGCCGTCGGCCAGCGTCGGCAGCAGGCCCTCATAGGCCTCGCCCTCGCCGCGAATGATGGCGGCGAACTGGCTGTAAAGCGTTGCAAATGCTTCCAAATATCCTTCGGGGTGGCCCGAGGGGATGCGGACATTCATGGTCGAGGCGGCGTTGCCGGAAATGGCGCCGCCGCGGGTCAGCAGCTGCTTGGGTTTGCCGAATTCGGTGAACCACATGTAGTTGGGATTATCCTGGCGCCATTCGAGGCCCGCCTTGTCGCCATAGACGCGGAGCTGGAGGCCGTTTTCGCAGCCGACGGCGACCTGGCTGGCCCAGAGCATGCCCTTGGCACCGCCTTCGAAGCGCAGCATGATATTGACGTTGTCGTCGAGCTGGCGGCCTTCGACGAAGGCGGTCAGGTCGGCGGAAACCGCCTGCGTTTTCAAGCCGGTAACGAAGCGGGCCAGGTTATAGGCATGGGTGCCGATATCGCCGATGCAGCCGCCGGCGCCGGAGCGGGCGGGGTCGGTGCGCCAGGAGGCCTGCTTGTTGTCGTCGCTGGTGGGCTCGGTGAGCCAATCCTGGGGATATTCCGCCTGGACGACGCGAATATTGCCCAGGGCGCCCGAGGCGACCAGCTCGCGAGCCTGCCGGATCAGCGGGTAGCCGGTATAGTTGTGGGTCAGCAGAAAGCGCGCGCCATTGGCCGGTTTGATGGCAGCAAGCTTGCGCGCATCTTCCAGCGTGCTGGTGATTGGCTTGTCGCAGATGACATGGATGCCGGCCTCGAGGAAGGCCTTGGCCGGACCATAGTGCATGTGATTGGGCGTGACGATGGAGACGGCCTGGATGCCGTCGGGCCGGGCGGCCTCGGCCTTGGCCATTTCCTCGTAGGAGGTGTAGATGCGGTCTTCGGCCAGGCCAATATTGCGACCGGATTCTTTCGCGACCTCGGGGCGTGACGACAGGGCGCCGGCCACCAGTTCATAATCGCCATCGATGCGGGCAGCGACGCGGTGCACATAGCCGATAAAGGCCCCCGTGCCGCCGCCGACCATGCCCAGACGAATGCGCTTCGCGCCGTTTTCAGCCATTAGTGCCTCCTCAGTTCAACGTCGTCCGACGTCTACCACAAGGGTGTTCCCGCGAAAGCGGGAACCCCTGTTGTTGTCGAAAAACGGAGATTCCCGCTTTAGCGGGAAGGTCTCCGTGGGGATGGGTTAGCTCAGCCCCAGAATCTTCCGGTTGGCCGCAAGGTCCGTGCCGGCCGACGCGAAATCGTCGAAGGCCTTTTCGGTGACGCGGATGATGTGATTCTTGATGAATTCGGCGCCTTCGCGCGCGCCGTCCTCGGGATGCTTGATGGCGCATTCCCATTCGAGCACGGCCCAGCCGGCAAAGTCATATTGCGCCATCTTGGAGAAGATGGAGGCGAAATCAACCTGGCCGTCGCCGAGCGAGCGGAAGCGCCCTGCCCGGTTGATCCAGCTCTGGTAGCCGCCATAGACGCCCTGACGGCCGGTCGGATTGAACTCGGCATCCTTGACGTGGAACATCTTGATCCGCTCGTGGTAGATGTCGATGTAGTCGAGATAATCGAGCTGCTGCAGCACGAAGTGGCTGGGATCGTAAAGCAGATTGGCGCGCGGGTGATTGTTCACGCGCTCGAGGAACATCTCGTAGGTCGCGCCGTCATGCAGGTCTTCGCCGGGGTGGATTTCGTAGCAGACGTCCACACCGTTCTCGTCGAAGGCATTGAGGATCGGCGTCCAGCGGCGGGCCAGCTCGTCGAAGGCTTCCTCGACGAGGCCAGCGGGGCGCTGCGGGAAGGGATAGAGGAAGGGCCAGGCCAGCGCGCCCGAAAAGGTCGCGTGTTCGGTAAGGCCGAGATTTTTTGACGCCTTGGCTGCCCAGTTGAGCTGCTGCACTGCCCATTCCTGGCGCGCCTTGGGATTGCCGTGGACGGAAGCCGGGGCAAAGCCGTCCAGCATGGTGTCATAGACCGGGTGCGCCGCGACAAGCTGGCCCTGGAGGTGGGTCGACAGCTCGGTAATGGCCAGACCATGCTTGGCGGCAGTGCCGGCCAGTTCGTCAGCATAGGTCTTGGAGGTCGCCGCCTTTTCCAGGTCGATCAGGCTGCCCACCCAGGTCGGGATCTGCACGCCCTTGTAGCCGTAATTGGCAGCCCAGCCGCAAATGGCGTCAAAGGAATTGAACGGCGCCGCCTCGCCAGCGAATTGCGCCAGAAAGATTGCGGGCCCCTTGATGGTGCGCATGAAGTTTCTCCTCTAACGGCGCTTGGCGCCTTGGTCTTTGCCAGTTTTTGCGAAAACAGGCGGCGGGGTTGGCCGCCGCCTGTATGGGTTGGTCACAGTGTTGACTGGCAGATGATGCCTGTCAATGAGGTACGCACCTCACTGTTTCAGCAGAGCCTGGGCGTCAGCCGCGTTCAGGGCCAGCGGCCGCTCGCAGGTGGTCGACAGGGTCAGGACCTGACCGCTCTCGCCCGCCTTGAGCAAGCTGGTCATGACGTCGACCGCATGCAGGGCAACGTCGAGACCGCAACGTGCCTTGTAGCCACCGTCGATGGAAGCCATCATGTCGGCGAGGCCGGCAGCGCGGTAATTGGCGCGCGGCACGGGCTTGTCGAGGTCCTGATTGGCCTTGCCGAAGGGGTGTTCCCACGGCGTGACCTTGCTGCGCTCACCGGAGATGTTGGCCGTGACCAGATCGCCGCCGAAGAAGTTCGGATCGGGCACGAAGATCGAGCCGTCGGTGCCGTAGAGCTCGATATTGTGGTGGCCATGCGCCGCCACATCCCAGCTGGCGCCGATGGTGATGATGGCACCCGAGTCGAATTCGAGCACACCGTGAATGGTGGTCGGCGTGCCGACCTTGACGAAGGTGCCCTTGTAGGGGCCTTCGGCCGTCACTTCGCGCTCAGCACGGGCCATGTTGGTAAAGGCCGAGAGGCGCTTGACCGGTCCGAGCAGGTGGATGAGGTCGGTGACGTAATAGGGGCCGAGATCGAGGATCGGGCCGGCACCGGGCTGGAAAAAGAAATCCGGATTGGGATGCCAGTGTTCCATGCCGCGGCTCATCACGTGGGTCGTGCCGCTCATGATCTTGCCGAGCTGGCCGCTGTCGATGATGTCACGCGCCTGCTGGTGCGCGCCGCCCAGGAAGGTATCGGGAGCCGAGCCGACCTTGAGACCGCGGTCATCGGCGGCCTTCTTGAGGGCCATGCCCTCTTCAAGGCTCAGCACGAAGGGCTTTTCCGAATAGGCGTGCTTGCCGGCCGAGACGATATCCATCGACACCGAATAGTGGGTCGAAGGGATGGTCAGGTTCACGATGACGTCGATTTCGCTGTTCTCGAGCAGCTCGTCGGGCGTCTGCGCCTTGACGCCGAATTCCTCGGCACGCTTCTGGGCGGCAGCCGGCACGATGTCGGCGATCGCCCGCACGTCGAGCCCCTTGAACAGGGGCGCGAGGCGCAGATAGGCACTGGAGATATTGCCGGCACCCATGATGCCGACGCCAAAGGTCTTGGCCATTTTAAACTCCGTAGCCCTTGAGGGTTGCCATCGAGGTGCGCGCGAAACGAATGGCGTCGCTCGGCTTGTCGTGCTCGAGAACGAAGTATTTTGCCTGCGTCTTGGCCTTCACTTCGGCAATGTAGTGCTTCCAGTCCAGCGTGCCGGTGCCCACGTCTGCCCAGCCGTCTTCATCGGCCTTCTCGCCTGCGGGGGCGATATCCTTGACATGAACGGCGGTGATGCGGCTGCCGAAGCGATCGAGCCAGACCAGCGGATCTTCATTGGCCTTGATGACCCAGGCCAGATCCATTTCCCACTGCGTATCGGGCGAAGCCGCCAGGATCAATTCCATCGGGGTCTTGCCGCTGGCATCCTTGCTGAATTCCCAATGATGGTTGTGATAGCCGAAGCCCTTGCCCGCCTTCTTGAAGGCGGCAGCGATCTTGCCCAGGCCTTCGGCGAATTCCTGCCAGTTGCCGGTGCCGTTGCGATAGTCCTCGGATGGCGGCGCCGGGCAATAGACGGTCTCGATGCCGACCGTATCGGCGATCTTGAGCGCAGCATCGGTGTCGGTGAGCTGGCTATAGCCCATATGGGCCGTCGGCATGGTCAGGCCCGCGGCCTTGAGACTCTGGGCCAATGCAGCCGGATCAGCGAACTGACCGCCCCAGCCCTCCACCTGAGCGTAGCCCAGCGACTTCAGCGTCTTGAGCGTAGCGTCCAGCGAGGCTTCGTTGCGGGCGCTGTAGAGTTGATATGAGAAGTCCATCTTGGCCTCTTTTGTAACGTTAGAATGGGCTCTCCTGCCCGTAGATCGCGGGTCAGGAGCTATTGATTTTCGAGGACGCTGTCGCGCATTCCTGGCAGGCCCAATGCGTGAAAAGTAACATTGGCCAACAAACAGGTGGCGGGGCGCCCGGAGGCGCCGCCGCCAGAGTGAGGGGAATCAGAGGCGGTTGGTGGTCTCGGTGCTGAAGATCGAGCCGCGGCCCGGATCGAAGCCGACGACGATCTTCTGGCCGGTCTCGATGAGCACGTCGCTGTTGCAACGGAAGGTCACCGAATGGCCGGCAATCTTGGTCCAGGCGAGGGTGTCGGAGCCCATGGGTTCGACAATCTCGATCTCGACTTCCGTGTTGAACGGCATGGCCCGGGCATCGTCACCAAGCAGGATGTGTTCGGGGCGAACGCCGAGCACGGCCTTGGTCGAGCCCGCTGCGGGCGTGGTGAACTGGTAGGTGCCCACCGGGATCGCGGTGCCGTCTTCGGTGGTGAAGACATTGCCGTTGAGCGTGCCCTGGAACATGTTCATCGAGGGCGAGCCGATGAAGCCGGCGACATAGAGATTGACCGGCTTGTTGTAGATGGTGTGCGGATCGGCCAGCTGCTGGATGACGCCATTCTTCATGACGGCAATGCGGTCGGCCAGGGTCAGCGCCTCGATCTGGTCGTGGGTCACGTAGATCATGGTGTTCTTGAGCCGCTGGTGCAGCCGCTTGATCTCGACGCGCAGATCGCTGCGGAGCTTGGCATCGAGGTTGGACAGCGGCTCGTCGAACAGGAACACGTCCACGTCACGCACCAGGGCGCGGCCGATGGCGACGCGCTGGCGCTGGCCACCGGACAGTTCCACCGGCTTGCGCTGAAGGAGCGGCTCGATCTGCAGGATCTCGGCGGCGCGGTTCACGCGCTTGTCGATCTCTTCCTTCTTCATGCCGGCGACGCGCAGGCCGAAGGAGAGGTTCCGCTCCACGGTCATCTGCGGATAGAGCGCATAGGACTGGAACACCATGCCGATGCCACGGTCCTTGGGCTCTTCCCAGGTGACGTTCTTGCCACCGATGAAGATCTGGCCGTCGGAGACGTCGAGCAGGCCGGCAATGCAGTTGAGCAAGGTGGACTTGCCGCAGCCGGAGGGCCCGAGCAGGACGATGAACTCACCCTGCGCGATGTCGAGATCGAGGTGCTGAAGCACCTTCACATTGCCGAAATTGAGCGACAGATCGCGAATGGATACACTGTGTTGCGTCATCTGCTTAACCCTTCACCGCACCGGCGGCGATGCCGCGGACGAACCATTTACCCGAGATGAAATAGACAGCCAGCGGCACGGCAGCGGTCAGGATGGTCGCTGCCATGTGCACGTTGTATTCGCGCACGCCGGTTGTCGTCTGGACGATATTGTTGAGCTGCACGGTCATCGGCATGTTCTCGCGGCCGGCAAAGACGGTGCCGAACAGGAAGTCGTTCCAGATGCCGGTAACCTGCAGGATGACCGCCACGATGGTGATCGGCACGGCCATGGGGACCATGATCTGGAAGAAGATCTGCCAGAACCCTGCCCCGTCGACACGGGCCGCCTTGAACAGTTCGGGCGGCAGCGCGGCGAAGAAGTTGCGGAACAGCAGCGTCAGGATCGGCATGCCGAAGATGGTGTGGATGATGATGATGCCCGGGAAGGTACCGAACAGGCCGATTTCGCGCAGGCCGATGATCAGCGGATAGATCACCACCTGGTAGGGCACGAAGGCACCGAACACGAGCAGGCCGAACAGGATATTGGCACCCTTGTACTTCCAGAAGGACAGGGCATAGCCGTTGAGCGCGGCGATGATGATCGAGACGGTCGTGCCCACCAGGGTGATCTTGACCGAGTTGAGGAAGCCGGGCTTGAGGCCGTTGCAGTCACGGCCGGTACAGGCCGTGTCCCAGGCCTTTAGCCAGGGCTCGAAGGTGATCTGCTGGGGCCACTGGAAGATGTGGCGCAGCTGGATTTCCGGCATGGACTTGAGCGAGGTCACGACCATGACCCAGAGCGGCATCAGGAAGAACAGCGCCGCCAGGATGAGGAAGACATAGACGCCGACGCGGCTGAGCGTCAGGGTGCGGGGCTTGGCACCGCGCGGACCATCCTCGATGCGGGAGGTGCCGGCGGAGGGGGCAAGGGCTTCGGTGGTCATCATGCGTTCTCCTTGACCCGATTGGCGCGCCACTGCACGAAGACCTGCAGGCCGAGCAGGACGATGACCGGTAGCAGCATCATGGTTGCCGCAGCCATGCCCAGACCCACATTGGAGCGGTCGGTAATGTGCTGGATGACGAAGACGGCGGGCATCTGCGTGGAGATGCCGGGGCCGCCCTGCGTCATGGCGACGATCAGGTCATAGACGCGGACCACGCCAACGCATTGCAGGATGAAGGCGGTCAGCAGAGCGCCCTTCATCATCGGCAGCACGATGAACAGGTAGGTCTTCCAGGTCGGAATGCCGTCGATCTTGGCGGCCTTCCAGATTTCGCCATCGACGCCGCGCAGGCCGGCCAGCATGATGGCCATGGTGACGCCGACGCCGTTCCAGATGCCGGCGACCACGAGGCCGTAGATGGCGGTGCCGGAATTGACCAGCGGGGCGAAGGCGAAGTCTTCAAAGCCCCAGCCGCGCACGGTGGCCTGGATGCCGTAATTTGGATCGAGGATCCAGCGCCAGACCAGGCCGGTAATGACCAGCGACATGGCGAATGGATAAAGGAAAATCGAGCGGAACAGGTCTTCCTGCTTGATGCGCTGGTCCATGAACACGGCCAGGAGATAGCCGGCGGTCATGTTGGCGACGATGGAGAGCAGGCCGAAGAACCAGATATTGTTGACCGAAACCAGCCAGCGTCCGGTGGACCACAGGCGCGCATACTGGTCGGTACCCACGAAGTTATCGGCGCCGAAGGCCGGGAAGATGCGGGAATTCGTGAAGGAGAGCACGAAGGAGTAGATGATGCAGATGAAGAAGACGCCGACGGCTGTGGCGATCATCGGCATGGTGCCGACGATGGACATCAATGTCGACAAGCGGAACGGCTTCCGCCCGGAAGAACCGGCGGCCGGCCTCGCGGCGGCTCCGTCTTCCTTGGCTGTAGCAAGCTGAGCCATGACGATTTCCCTTGTGGGTCGATGTTTAAGGGCGGTCAGAACTCAGGCTCGACCAGGTTGCCCCAATAGCAAACCGGGTGGCCCCTTGCAGGGTCACCCGGCCTGTCAGTGATCGTGTCAGTCAGCCGACGCGATGATGTCGACGAAGCGCTGCTGGGCTTCTTCAACGCTCAGGTCGGGGTTGGACCAGAGTTCTGCCCACAGGTCTTCGGTCTGGCCGATAGCGTCCTGGTTGAGGTAGATGCTGGCGCCCTGGATGACGCTGTCGGGGTTCTTGAGGATCTCAAGACCGGCCTTCATGCAGTCATCGGCGAGGGACATGTCAACGTCGTCACGCACCGGGAGCGACCCCTTGGCGTTGTTGAACAGGGCCTGCACCTGGGGATTGACCATCATCGAGGCCATCTTCAGCTGAGCAGCTTCCACTGCCGGGTCATCCTGCTTGGGGAACAGGAAGATGTCGCCGCCGGTATCCAGGTAGGGATTTTCGGCAGGACCAGCGATACAGGCGTAGTCGACGCCCGGCTGTTCGCCGGCAACGGCGAATTCGCCACGAGCCCAGTCACCCATGATCTGCAGGGCGGCCTGATCCTGGATAACCAGGTTGGTCGTGTCGTTCCAGGTGCGGTTGGCCGAACCTTCGTCGGTGAAGGTCTTGAGGCTCTTGAAGATGGTGATGGCGTTGGCCACTTCCGGACCGGCAGCCACTTCCAGGTTGCGATCCTTGTAGATCGCTTCATGGCCGGCTTTGCCGAGCTGGGACAGCATCACGACGCCCATGGCGCCACCGATCTGCCAGGCTTCACCACCGATGGCGAAGGGGATGATGCCGGCTTCCTGCAGCTTGGGAGCGGAGGCAATGAACTCGTCCAGGTTCTTGGGCAGCGGAACGCCGGCCTTTTCGAACGCCGGGACCGAAGCCCAGGCCCACTGCCAGGAGTGGATGTTCACCGGAACGCAATAGATCGCGCCTTCGAACTCGCAAACGTCGAGAATGGCGGCGGGGCGAATGAAATCGCGCCAGCCTTCGCTCTCGGCGAGCGGGGTCAGGTCGAGCAGCAGGCCGCCTTCGGCAAGCTCTTCGAACTGGCGGCTGATGTTGAACTGAGCAGCGCCCGGAGGATCGCCACCGAGGGTACGCTGCAGCGTAGCCGAACGGGCATTTTCACCACCGGCAATGGCGGTATCCACCCACTTGTCTTCACCCAGAGCATCGAACTCACGAGCAAACACCGACACGGCGGCCTGTTCGCCACCCGACGTCCACCAATGGATAACTTCGACATCCGCTGCATTGACAGCGGTGGAGCCGAGCAAAGCAGTTGCCATAGCGGCAACCACTGCAAACTTCTTCATAGGTTGTCCTCCCAACGATCACTTGGAGCGAAATCGCCCCCGCGAGCTGCCAGCCGCAAGGCTACCTTCTTGTGAGGCATCCCGAGCTGGCTGCGTGTAATCGATTGCATTTTTCGGGTCCCGAAATCTCTGCAATCGATTGCATTAGTTTCATACACGTGTTGCGCACCTGTCAAGATCGATTTAGACAGATCATGTTTCTGACAGCGAGAGGGGGCGCTGGCAGGCATGACTTTGATGAAGAAAACGCCTACGATTCAAGACGTTGCGCGTTTTGCACACGTCTCGACCGCCACCGTCAGCCGCGCCCTTTCAAGCCCTGAAAGGGTGAGCGAGAGCACCCGTGCGCGTGTTTCGGAGGCCGTGCGCGTCACCGGCTATACACCCAACCAGTCGGCACGCTCGCTGCGGCAGCGGACGGCCCGTACGATCCTCGTCGCCCTGCCCGATATCGGCAATCCGTTCTTCTCGACGATCCTTGATTCCATCGAGCGCGAGGCGACGATGCGCGGCTATGGCGTGCTGGTGGCCAACCGCTTTTCGGGCGCGGATTCGGGGCGGCGCATGCGCGACTATTTCATGTCCAACCGGGTGGATGGCCTCTTGCTGTTCGATGGCTCGCTCGACCTGTCGCAGCTGATGATGCTGACCGGCGAGCCAGCGCCGCTGCCGCTGATCGTCGCCTGCGAGGAAATCCCGACCGCGCCGTTTCACACGGTCAAGACCGACAACAGCTATGCGGCCGAGCGGGCGACGCGGCACCTGATCGATCTGGGGCACCGGCGCATCGGCCATATCCGCGGACCGGCCGGCAACGTGCTGACGCTGGAGCGCGAGGCGGGCTTTGCCAAGGCCATGGCGGCGGCGGGGCTCGAAATCCGGGCCGACTGGATGTTTGCGGGGGGATTCGACATGGATTCCGGGCATGCGGCGGGCCAGAATTTCATGCGGCTGACCGACCGGCCCACGGCGGTGTTCGCCGCCAATGACGAAGGCGCCATCGGCTTTCTCTCGGCCGTGCGCCAGCAGGGGCTCGATTGTCCGCGCGACGTCTCGATCGTCGGCTTCGACGACCTGGCCATCTCCTCCCATGTCTGGCCGCCGCTCACCACGATGCGGCAGCCGCGCGAGGCCCTGGGCCGCATCGCCGCGGGCGCCCTGATCGACGTGATCGAAGGCCAGCGGCGCAGCCGCGTGCCGATGCATATGGTGCTCAGCTCCGAACTGATCATCCGCGGCAGCACGGCCTGCCCCCCTGCCCTCGGCCGCTCGGCTTCATCGCCGGTGGTCGCTGCGGAATAGCCCGAACAAGGGCATTCACTTTGCGCGAAAATGCGTTAAATGGGGCCATCTGCGCGGGTCCCGTAGCTCAGCTGGATAGAGCAGCAGCCTTCTAAGCTGTTGGTCGCAGGTTCGAGTCCTGCCGGGATCGCCAGTCTTTTTTCGGCCCACTGATTTCATTGGGTTTTCAGGCTCATTTTGTCCAACTTTTTCGAAGCCACTTTCCAGTGGGACAATTTCGTTCCCCTCCCGTTCGTGATCAACGATGCCAAAATGGAAAAGTAATACGCTGAAGCGACCCGTTGCTAGCGATGGCTAACCGCCAGGGATGATATGAGATGAGAGACTTTCAGACGACTTGGCGTTTAGTCGACGAGATGTATGCCGACCTTAACGAAAATCTTGCGTACTTTAATCAGAAGCCTCTGTTGGCCCACTACACCACGGCCTTCGTGCTGGAGCAGATGGTCAAGAACAACGAGATTTGGTTCGGCAATCCGTTGTTGATGAATGACGTCGAAGAGGTTCGGTTTGGGATTAACGAGGGCACCCGGGCTTTTCTCAATAGCCCGGAAATCCGACACGCATTTCAGAACAGCGAAGATGCAGAGGCCTTCGAGAAGGAGTTACTGGCCGCGCACGCCAACTTCGATGAGAACCATGCCTTTGACACCTACATACTTTGCTTCTGCGAGCATGACCGCGCGAATGAAGACGGGCTGCTTTCCATGTGGAGAGGCTATGGAGATTCAGGGAAAGGTGCCGCCGTCATCTTTGACGGTCGGACACTGCTGAATACGCCCGAGTCCCCGCTGATAGTCGCCAAGGTTGAATACGCGAGCGTGGAAGACAGACGGGCGTGGTTCGCGCGAGCCGCTGAGAAGTTCGCCAACATCGTCAGCAGGGAGCAGCTCGCGGGAGAGGAAATCGGGGGTGCAGCCTGGGCTCTTTTTGCGCGGCTTCGCCTGTTCTCGCTGTTCACCAAGCACAGTGGCTTCCTCGAGGAGAAGGAGTGGCGCCTTGCGTATATGCCGGAGCGCGACGTAGGCAAGAACTTGACCGAGTATCTAAGTTACCACAACGGCCCTCGGGGAATAGAGCCGAAGCTCAAACTGCCCTTCGCCCCCAACGCAGCTTTTGGCAACCAAGACATATCGCTCAATTCGCTGGTCCACTCCATAATTCTGGGACCGACGGCGTCGACACCGCTGGCTGTAAGGTCTGTTCAGCGTATGCTCAATAAACTGGGACATTCCGACCTATCCGCGAAGGTGATTGGGTCGCAGATCCCCTACCGCTCGTACTGACAGCGCTGGAAGTTGCACGACGATATCCTTTCATCGGCGCGCTGACCCGATGCCGTGCCCCTTCGATCGTCATAGACCGTGAGCTGCTGCTGACGGATGGGCTGACCCTTGGGCCGGAAGCGCTAAGAGAGGACGGCATGAGAGTCCACCAAACGAAAACGCGCCGCTCGGTGGTGCCAGTGCAGCGCGTGTGATTCCCTATTGGGATGCATGTGATTCGCCGTAAATAGCTGGTGTAAGCAAGAGCTCGCGTGCGCTGCCCTCCGCCTACTCCCGCAGCTCCAGCCGATAGCCAATCCCCGGTTCGTTCTCGATGAGGCCTCGGCCGCCCGGGGCGGGTTCGATCTTGGCGCGCAGCTGGCCGACGAGGACGCGCAGGTATTGGACGTCTTCGGCATGGGCCGGGCCCCAGACCTGGGTGAGGATCTGCCGGTGGGTGAGGACGCGGCCGGCATTGCGGGCCAATAGCAGGAGAAGATCGTATTCCTTGGGCGTCAGGTGGAGCGGCTGGCCGGCAAGGGTGACGCGATGGGCGGCATCGTCGATGGCGAGGGAGCCGAAGGCGAAGCTGTCGGGCGGGGGCAGCGTGTCCTGCCGGTGCCGCAGCGCGGTGCGGATACGGGCCAGCAGTTCGCCGATGCCGAAGGGTTTTTCGACATAGTCGTCGGCGCCGAGGTCGAGGGCTTCGATCTTCTCGCTTTCGCGGTCGCGCGCCGACAGGACGATGATGGGCACGGCGGAGAAGGCGCGGACCGAGGCGATGACATCCTTGCCATCGCCATCGGGCAGGCCGAGATCGAGCACCACGACGTCCGGCGCCTGCGCGGCGATGGCGCGCCGGGCCTCGGCGACCTTTCCGGCCTGCAGCACGTCATAGCCGACTGCCATCAAAGCGGGCTTGAGGAAGCGCTGGATCTGCGGCTCGTCATCGACGACGAGGATGCGGGGCTGGGTGATCATGGCGCCTCGGCCAGCGGCAGGCGGATGACGAAGCGGGTGCCCCGCTTGCGCATCGCGGGGCTCTCGGCCTTGATGGTGCCGCCCATGGCCGTGACGAAGCCGCGCGCGATGGAGAGGCCCAGGCCGGTGCCGGCGGGGCGGCCATCGCCCTTGGCCCGGCGATGGAATTTTTCAAAGATCAGTTCCAGCTCGTCCTCCGGAATGCCGCGGCCCTGGTCGGTGACGCTGATCACCGCCATGTTGGCCTCACGCCGTATATAGATGCTCACCGGCTTGTCGGTCCCGGCATATTTGCGGGCATTGTCGAGCAGATTGAACAGGACCTGTTCGAGCAGGCTGGGATCGGCAAGGGCCAGCGGCATTGCTTCCGCCGCGCTGATTTCCAGCGTGAGCCGGTCGTCGATCCGCTGCATGCGATCGGCAAGGCCGGCGACCAGGGCGCGCAGGTCAACGGGTTCGCGGCGGGGCTTGAGCAGGCCCGATTCGATCCGCGTCATGTCGAAGAGATTGCCGACGAACCGCGCGAGGCGCCCGGTTTCCTCCTCGATGGAGGCCAGGAGATCCATGCGGGATTCGGCGCTCATCCGGTCGCCGAGCTGGCGCAGGCTGGTGACGGCGCCGGTGATCGAGGCGAGCGGCGTGCGCAGGTCATGCGAGAGCGAGGACAGCAGCGCCGATTGGAGCTTTTCGCCTTCCCGGGCCACCGCGGCCTGGGCGTTTTCGCGCACGAGGCGGGCGCGATCAATGGCGATGGCCGCCTGCTCCAGCACGGCGGAAACCTGGCGGTCCTCATCGGGCGAGAGCGGGCCATGGGCGGCGTCGAGCCGGATGCCGGCAATGCCGGCCATGCGCTGGTCGGAGCGGATGGGGATGAAGAGATAGGGCACATTGGGGAGCGTGCCCGTCATGCAGCCGGCCGGCTCCTTCTTGTCGAAGGCCCAGCGCGCGGCAGTCATGGCGATGTCGTCCAGCGTCTGGTCGGGCGGCCAGGCGACGCGCAGTTCGAGCCCGCCGGTTTCCCCGGCGGCCAGGGCTACGGCGGGCAGGCCCAGCATGGCGTGGAGCTGCGCAGTGGTTGCCGTCAGGGCGCCATCGACGCCATAGGCGGCCGAGAGCTTGCGGGAGAAATCGTAGAGCGCCTGCGTGCTGCGCACCGCCTGGCGGGCACGTTCGATCTGCTCGCGCAGGCGCGCGGCCAGCGTGCCCGTCACCGCGGCGACGGCCATGAAGATGGCCAAAGCCAGCACCTCATGCGGCCTGGCGATGGTGAAGGTGTGGACCGGCTCGATGAAGAAGAAGTTGTAGGCGAGGAAGGACAGGCCCGCCGCCAGCATGGCGGAGAAGCGGCCGGCCAGGATGGCCGAGAGCAGGACTGCCAGCATGTAGAGGATCGACAGGTTCTGCAGGGCCAGCAGCTGCGAAATGCCGAGGCCAAGCACGGTGATGGCGCCCACGGTGGCGATGGGCAGACCGACGGCCGCGGCCCATTGCGGCAGGCTGCGCTTGCGCGGCCGCAGGCGCAGGCCCACGGGGCCGGAGGCATCGGACAGCAGATGGACGCCGACGCCGGGCGCAGCATCGATCAGCGCATCGGCCAGCGAGCGGCGGAACAGGCGGACGAGGCCGCCGGCCCGGGGCCGTCCGACCACGATCTGGGTGATATTGTCCCGCCGCACGACGCGGAGGATTTCGGCGACAAAGTCATCGGCCACGAGGCGCCGCACCTCGGCGCCCAGCTGCTCGGCCAGCACCAGCGTCGTCTCGAGGCGGGCGGAGCGGTCGGCATCCAGGATCGGATCGGCGCTGCGCATCAGGGCCAGCACGATCCAGCGGGCATTGAGGCCAAGGGCCATGCGGCTGGCGGAACGCACGACCTTTTCGGACAGGGCATCGGGGCCGACGCAGACCAGCAGGCGCTCGCCGGTGACCCAGGGGCCTTCGACGGCCTGCTGCCGCCAGATGTCGCTCATCTGGTCGTCGACCCGATTGGCGGTGCGCCGCAGGGCGAGTTCACGCAGGGCCGTCAGCGTCTCGGGGCGGAAGAATTTCTCGGCCGCCCTGGTGGCGTTTTCGGGCAGGTAGACCTTGCCCTCCTTGAGGCGCTGGATGAGCTCGGTGGGCGGCAGATCGACCAGCACCACCTCGTCGGCCCGCTGCAGCACGACATCGGGGACGGTTTCGCGCACCGGCACGCCGGCAATGCGGGCGACGAGGTCGGCCTGGCTCTCGAGGTGCTGCACATTGAGGGCCGTCCACACATCGATGCCCGCATCGATCAGTTCGGCGACATCCTGGTAGCGCTTGGGGTGGCGGGCGGCCGGATCGTTGGTATGGGCGAGTTCATCGACGATGATGATGGCCGGGCGGCGCGCGAGGGCGGCGTCGAGGTCGAATTCATCATAGGTCCTGCCCGAATGCTCGCCCTTGCGGCGGGGCAGGATTTCGAGCCCTTCGAGGAGCTCGGCGGTCTCGCTGCGGCCATGGGTTTCGGCCAGGCCGACGACGATGTCGGTGCCGCCGAGCCGGCGCGCCCGGGCGCGCGCCAGCATGGCATAGGTCTTGCCGACTCCGGGCGCCGCGCCCAGGAAGATTGTCAGCTTGCCGCGACCCTCGCCCGCGGCAAGCTTGAGCAGCGCCGCGGGGTCCGGGCGGGCCGTTTCCCTTGCCTCGTCCATTTAGCTGTTGTCGTCTCCCAAGGCGTCCAGCGCAAGATTGAGTTTGAGCACATTGACCATGGGCTCGCCGAATAGGCCGAGCAGCGGATGTTCGGTGTGTTGCTCGACCAGCGCGGCGAGGCCGGCTGCATCAAGGCTCCGCGCGGCAGCGACGCGGGCGACCTGCGCCGCGGCATAGGCCGGGGAGATATGCGGGTCCAGCCCGGAGGCAGAGGCGGTGACGGCGTCGGCGGGCGCCTCGCCCGGGGCAAACGCTTGGGCGCGGGCAGCGACGTCGCTGGCGAGCGTGGCGGAGGTTGCGCCCAGATTGGTGCCGCCGGAGCCGGCCGCGTCATAGCCAACGGCTGAAGGACGGGGATGGAAATAACCCGCCCCGGCGAAGGCCTGCCCGATCAGGGCGGAACCGACGACCTGGCCATCATGCTCGACCAGGCTGCCATTGGCCTGGCTGGGGAAAGCCGCCTGGGCGATGCCGGTGATGGCCAGGGGATAGGCCAGCCCGGTCAGGGCGGCCAGCAGCAGGAGCAGGACCAGGGCCGGACGAAGTTGTGCGATCAGCATGGCAGGTCTCCTAGATGAGGTTGAGGGCGCTGAGGGCAAGGTCGACGAGCTTGATGCCGACAAAGGGGGCGACAAGGCCACCCAGCCCATAGACCAGGAGGTTGCGGCGCAGCAGCGCGGCTGCGCCCACCGGCCGGTATTTGACGCCCTTGAGCGCGAGCGGGATCAACACGACGATGATCAGGGCGTTGAAGATCACGGCGGAGAGGATTGCCGACTCCGGCGAGGCCAGCCCCATGACGTTGAGCGCGCCGAGCTCGGGATAGGTCGCCATGAACAGCGCCGGGATGATGGCGAAATATTTGGCGACGTCATTGGCGATCGAGAAGGTGGTGAGCGAGCCGCGCGTCATCAGGATCTGCTTGCCGATCTCGACGATCTCGATGAGCTTGGTGGGGCTGGAATCGAGGTCGACCATGTTGCCGGCTTCGCGCGCGGCCTGGGTGCCGGACTGCATGGCGACGCCGACATCGGCCTGGGCGAGCGCCGGCGCATCATTGGTGCCATCGCCGCACATGGCGATGAGGCGGCCGCCCTCCTGCTCGCGGCGGATGAACTCGAGCTTCTGCTCGGGCGTGGCTTCGGCGAGGAAATCGTCCACGCCGGCTTCCGACGCGATGGCGGCGGCGGTTACCGGATTGTCGCCCGTCACCATCACGGTCCGGATGCCCATGGAGCGCAGGGCGGCGAAGCGCTCCTTGATGCCGGGCTTGACCACATCCTTGAGGTGGATGACGCCGAGCAGCCTCTTGCCGTCGGCCACGCCGAGCGGCGTGCCCCCAGTGCGCGCGACGAGGTCGACCGCCGCGTTGAATTCGGCCGGAGCCTGGCTGCGGTCGAGACCGACGAACCTGAGCACGGCATCCACGGCGCCCTTGCGGATTTCCCGGCCATCGATGTCGATGCCGGATATGCGCGTCTGGGCGGAAAAGGGGATTGGCCGCCCCTGCCCCGAGGCCGGTTCCGCCAGCCCGTATTCGGCCTTGGCGAGCGCCACGATGGAGCGGCCCTCGGCGGTCTCGTCGGCGAGGCTGGCCAGCAGCACGGCCTGGGCGAGGTCGGCGTCGTCAATGCCCTCGACCGGCAGGAATTCGCTCGCCATGCGATTGCCGAAGGTGATGGTGCCGGTCTTGTCGAGCAGCAGCGTATCGACATCGCCAGCGGCCTCGACGGCGCGGCCGGACGTGGCGATCACGTTGAAGCGGATGAGGCGGTCCATGCCGGCAATGCCGATGGCCGAGAGCAGCCCGCCAATGGTGGTGGGGATCAGCGTCACCAGCAGCGCGGCCAGCACTGCGATGGAAAGCTCGGTGCCCGAATAGAGCGCCAGGCCATAGAGGGTGACGACGGCGATCAGGAAGACCAGGGTCAGGCCCGAGAGCAGAATCGAGAGGGCGATCTCGTTCGGCGTCTTCTGCCGCTTGGCGCCCTCGATGAGGCCGATCATGCGGTCGACAAAACTCTCGCCGGGCCTGGTGGTGATGCGGATCCTGAGCCAGTCGGAGATGATCTGCGTGCCGCCGGTCACCGCGGAGCGATCGCCGCCGCTTTCGCGGATCACTGGCGCGGATTCGCCGGTAATGGCACTCTCATTGACGGAGGCAACGCCGGCCACCACTTCGCCATCGCCGGGGATGATGTCGCCGGCCTCGACCAGGACGATATCGCCGACCTTGAGCGCCGTCGCCGGGATCACTTCGGAGGCGGTGTCCGCCTCGTCATTCGGAAATAGGAGCCTTTTCGCGAACAGGTCCGCCTTGCCGCGCTTGAGGCTTTCCGCCTGCGCCTTGCCGCGCCCCTCGGCGACGGCTTCGGCGAAATTGGCGAAGAGCACGGTGAACCAGAGCCAGGCCGCGATCTGCCCCGAAAAGGCGGGCGCGCCGATGCCGGTCAGCAGTTCCTGCAGCCAGAGCGCGCTGACCACCACCGCCACCACCTCGGTGACGAAGATGACCGGATTGCGCACCAATTGCCTTGGGTCGAGCTTGATGAGCGCGTCGCGCAAGGCCGGCAGGAGGATCGCCGGGTCGAAGACCGAAGGCGTTGCAGCTTTCGTTGACATGTGAGGTCTCCTAGAACGTCTGGCCGGCGAGCATGAGGACATGCTCCAGGATCGGCCCGAGGGCGAGCACGGGGAAGAATTGCAGGCCGCCGAGGATGAGGATGATGCCGATGAGCAGGCCGACAAACAGCGGCCCATCGGTGGGGAACGTGCCCGAGGATGCAGGCACCTTTTGCTTGCGCGCGAGCGACCCGGCTATGGCCAGGACCGGCACGATATAGGCGAAGCGACCGGCCAGCATGGCGAGCCCCAGCGTGGTATTGTACCAGGGCGAGTTGGCGGAGAGGCCAGCAAAGGCCGAGCCGTTGTTTCCGGCGGCCGAGGAATAGGCATAGAGGATCTCCGTCAGCCCATGGGGGCCACTATTTGCCGGGCCCGCCAGGCCCTGGGGCAGGACGGCGGCCAGGGCGGAAAAGCCGAGAATGGCGAGAGGCAGGACGAGGACGGCCAGCATGGCCAGCTTCATCTCGCGCGCCTCGATCTTCTTGCCGAGGAATTCAGGCGTGCGCCCCACCATCAGGCCGGCAACGAAGACCGTCAGGATGGCAAAGACCACCATGCCGTAGAGCCCGGAGCCGACGCCGCCCGGCAGGACTTCGCCGAGCTGGATCAGGAATAGCGGTACGAGTCCGCCAAGCGGGGTCAGCGAGGAATGCATGGCATTGACGCCGCCATTGGAGAGCCCGGTGGTCACGGCCGCGTAAAGCGCAGTCATCGCCTGGCCGAAGCGGAGCTCCTTGCCCTCCATATTGCCCAGGGCCGGGTCGAGTCCCGCGGCAAGATGGATCGGATTGCCCGCCGTCTCGGCCCAGTAGATCGCGCCGATGCCGACGACCAGCAGGACGGCCATGGCCGAGAGCAATGCCCAGGCCTGCCGGCGGCTGCCGACAATCTGGCCGAAGGCGTAGACCATGGCCGCAGAGATCGACAGCATCGAGAAGATGCCGAGATAGTTCGAGAAGGCGTTGGGATTCTCAAAGGGATGGGCGGCGTTGACGTTCATGAAGCCACCGCCATTGGTGCCGAGCTGCTTGATCGCCTCCTGGCTGGCCATCGGCCCCATGGCGATGGTCTGGCTGGCGCCTTCCAGGCTCGTGGCGTCGACCGATCCGGCAAGGGTCTGTGGCAGGCCGAGCGCCACGAAGACGACCGCGACCACAACCGCCATGGGCAGCAGCACGTAGAGGGTGGCGCGGGTCAGATCGATCCAGAAATTGCCGATCCGGTCGACACCCGACCGGGCAAAAGCCCGTGACACGGCCACGGCAATGGCGATGCCACTCGCGGCCGAGACGAAATTCTGCACCGTCAGTCCCAGCATCTGGCTGAGATGGCTCATTGTCGTCTCGCCGCCATAGGACTGCCAGTTGGTGTTGGTCACGAAACTGACCGCAGTGTTGAAGGCGAGGTCGGGCGACAGCCCGGCAAAGCCCTGCGGATTGAGGGGCAGCACGGCCTGCAGGCGCAGGATCGCGTAGAGCAGCGGCGCGCCCAAGAAGCTGAACAGGAGGACACCAGTGGTGTAGCCCAGCCAGGTCTGTTCCGATTGCGCGTTCACGCCGGCAAGCCGGTAGAAGCTCCGCTCCACCGGGCCAAATAGCGGGGTCAGAAAGGTGCGTTTGCCGTCGAATACCTGGGCCATATAGAGCCCCAGCGGCTTGATCGCTGCGGCAACGAGCCCGAGCACCAGGCCAATCTGCAGCCAGCCTTGCCACGTCATGATTGCTCTCCTTGGAGAATTTTGGGGTCAGAAGCGCTCGGGCGAAATCAGGGTCGCCAGCAGATAGCCAGCGAGGCCGAGCACGATAAGGATGATGATCACCAGCATGGCACCCTCACAGGCGTGACAGGCCGCGCGCATAGGCAAACAGGGCCAGGAACGCGATGGCGATGACGGAGAGGAAAATCAGATCGGACATGGTTGCCTCCATGGCTTTGGAGGTCATTGAATGGCCCTGATGGCCATCAGGATTCCATCCGGAAGGTCCGGCCTGGCCATAAGAAAACAATAAAGTCGCCCGGCTGGTTGAGCATGGCGGGCCTATCGCCTAGCGTAGTCGTTCAGCGGAGGGCTTGAGAACTTGGACCTGGTCAGACAGCTATTCAGCCTCATTGAGGATTTCACCTGGGGCTGGTCGCTCATCCCCATCCTGGTCATCTTCGGCGCCTTCATCACCGTCATGAGCGGGTTCGTGCAGCTGGAATATTTCGGGCGGATGTTCCGGGTCCTCTCCTCCAAGAATCAAAGCAGCGACCCCAATTCCATCAGCGCGCGAGAAGCTCTTCTCGTCTCAGTCGGCGGACGGGTCGGCGGCGGCAATATCGCGGGCGTCGCCGTTGCGATTACCCTGGGGGGCCCAGGCGCAGTGTTCTGGATGTGGGCCGTGGCGCTGATCGGCATGGCCACGAGCCTGGTCGAGGCTTCACTGGCGCAACTCTACAAGAGGTCGAACGGGGACGGCACCTACCGGGGTGGTCCGGCGGCCTATATCATTCACGGCCTGGGCGCCCAGTATCGCTGGCTGGCGGTAGTCTATGCCGTTTGCCTGCTGGCCGCCTTTGGGTTCGGGTTCAATGCATTCCAGGGCAATACCTTTGCCGGGGCCGCCAATGACAGCCTTGGGATCGATCGCGTATGGAGCGGAATATTCCTGGCGGTCCTGACGGGCTTCATCGTCTATGGCGGCATTCGCCGCATCGCAAAGGCAGCCGATGTCGTGATCCCGGTCATGGCCTTCGTCTATATCGGCATGGCCCTGCTGGTGATCGCCCTCAACATCACGGCCCTGCCGGGCGTGCTCTGGTCAATCGTTGCCAATGCTTTCGGCCTCGAGGAGGTCGTCGGTGGCGGCGTGGGCGCTGCGCTGGCCCAGGGGCTACGGCGCGGCTTGTTTTCAAACGAAGCCGGCCTCGGCTCCGCACCGAACATTGCCGCCACGGCCGAGGTGAGGCATCCGATCAGCCAGGGGATAACCCAGTCGTTTTCGGTCTTCATCGACACGATCATCGTCTGTTCATGCACGGCTTTCATCATCCTGCTGAGCCCGGTCTACGTGCCCGGCGCCGAAGGCGTCGATGGTGTCGTGCTAACCCAGCAGTCCCTGGTCAGCCAACTTGGCGGGTGGTCTCAGTATTTCCTGACGCTTGCCATACTGCTCTTTGCCTTCAGCTCGATCATCTACAACTACTACCTGGGCGAGACTGCGCTCAAGGTGATGACCGAAAGCAATGCGGCGCTTCACGTGTTGAGACTCTGCATTGTCGGCGTCGTTTTCCTGGGGGCCTCGGCGCCGGGAGCCACGGCCGTGTTCTTCTTCTCCGATCCGGTCATGGGCATTCTCGCCCTGGTCAATCTGATGGCGATCATGATGCTGTTTCCCATCGCGCTGCGCGTGCTGAACGATTTCCGCTCGCAGCTGAAGCGCGGCATAGCGCGCCCGGTGTTCGACCCTGAGCAGTTCGGTGATCTCGACATCGATGCCACTGCCTGGCCCTATGCCACGAGTGCCGAGCACAGGGAGGCCCTTGCTGTTGATGGGTCCCTGGCGGCAGTTTCCCGACAGGTCTAGCTCGTCTCGGGGTGCGCGACGGACAAGCCCAATCCGCCCTGCCCGGCTATGCCATCAGCTTGGCATAGTGCTGCATTTCGGCAGCGCACCATTGTTCGAACTCCGCGCAGAAGTCCGGGCGAACCGCGCCGGATTTCTCCGGCGCGATGATGCCGTGCTTGCGGAAATGCGCAAAGACATTGGCGACGTGGGATGGCGAGACCTGGAAGCGTTCGGCCATGGCCTTGTAGGTGAGCACGCGGTGCGTGGGACCTTCGGCGTAGTGACCGGCCATCACGCCCACCAGCAGCTGATAGCCGCAGTCGAAGCCGGCCGCGGCAAAGACCCGTGGGAAAGCGGCGATCACCGTGTCGCTCTGGCGGATCACGCTGCGCGAGCGCGCGATCAGCCTGCCAAGCGCATCGGGTGACCGTTCCAGCTCACGCGACAGGTCCTGACCCGTCAGGCGGTCGAAGGCCGCGACGAAGCAGGCGCAGGAGCGGCCGACCTCGCGGATCAGCTCGGGCTGCGGGCGCAGCACCTTCTGCCGCCGATCGCGGGCGTCACTCTCCACTGCGATCAGGCCGGCGGTGGACAGGGTCTGCACCAGCGTGGCCGTCTGGCGCGGGCTGAGCCGGGATTCGGCCTGCAGCCGGGCCAGGGTCGCGGCAGGCGCGTCGTCGTCTCCGGCGTAGAAAAGGCCGATCAGCACATAACAGGCATAGTAGCGGTCCAGCTGATTGAGGAATTTCCGGATCGGCCAGCCAGGCACGGCCGGCTCCGTCATGCGGTTGCAATAGTCCGCCACGGCCGCGCGGAAGTTGTCGTGGGTGATCAGACTTGAATTGATGGCCAATGCTCGTCCTCCGGCCGGAACGCAATACAGCAAGGGCCGTGACACAATCGATGCAAATTTTGGAGTAGCAACAACCTGGTGTCCTCGCCAAAAGAAACGGCAGCGCCCTGACCGGGCCGCTATCTGCCGCATACTTAAGGAAAAAACGGGGGACGCAAGGGGTGGCCGGGACAAGACACACTGCCCCTGCGGTTCTGTCCGGATTGCTCTGCGCTTTCGGCGCGGGCAGCCATGGCGCGCAGGCCCAGAGCAGCATCAGTGGCTATGTCGAGGTCACCGACACCAGTACATTCGCGCAGCAGGTGACGTTCGCGCCCGGAACCCATCTGCATGTGATCGGTGGCGGCACGATCGGCGACGGGACGATCTCGACCGGTATATTCCTGCAGGGGGCAACGACAATCTCCACGACGGGCGTGCTCACCATCCAGCAGATCGCCGCCCTGCCGCAGGGCCAACCGCTGCGGTTCGGCCTCGCCGGCCAGGCCGGCACGATCCAGGTGGAGGGTTTCGGTAGCTTCAGCAACACCAATCCGCCCATCATTTCCGTTGATGGCGGCACGCTGGAAGTCACCAGAAGCTCGGCCGCGCAGTATTTTGCCTTTTTCGGTCCCGTGAACGTAGCGAGCGGCGCAGCGCTGGATTTCGGGCTGCAGAACGCGACGCTGGAAGGATTGTCGGGCGGCGGCCAGATCGGCGCGCGCAACCTGAGCGTGGGACCGGGCACGTTTAACGGATTGCTCAACGTCGGCCAGGGCGTGACCGTCACGGGCGATCTTACCCTGAACGGCACAATCAGTGGCGCGGAAACCGTGACGGTGAGCACGGGAGGCAGGCTGACATTGACAGCGAGCGGTGCCCTCGAGACCAGCGCCGCCCTGGTCATCAACGGCACGCTGAACGTCGGGACCGGCCAGAGCGCGGGTTCTCTCGCCGGGTCCGGGGCGGTGACAATAGCGCCGGGCGTGATCCTGTCGGTGGGCAGCGACAATACCAGCACGACCTATTCGGGCACATTGTCCGGCGCCGGCTCGGGGCTCACCAAGCTGGGCACCGGCACGCTCACCCTTAGTGGCACCGGTTCCTATACCGGCGAAACACGCATCGAGGCCGGGACGCTCGCCGTGTCGGGCGGCAGCGCCATTTCAGACCAATCGGCCGTCGTCATGCAGGCGCCAGCCAGTTTCGCCGTGCTGGCGGACGAAACCATCGGCTCGCTCAGCGGCAATGGCACAGTCATGCTGACGGGGAACCTGACGACCGGCGGCGACAACACCTCCAGGTTCTTTACCGGAAGCCTGAGCGGCACCGGCGGGCTGATCAAGACCGGAACGGGCACGTTTATCCTCGCTGGCGTCAATACCAATGCGGGCGGCGTTGCCGTCAATGACGGCATTCTGCAATTGCAGAACGGACAGGCGGTCGCCGATACCGCCATGCTGTCGGCCACGAGCAGCGGCACGGCCCGGCTGCTGAGCAGCGAAACCGTCGGCGCCATTTCGGGGAACGGGATCATCGATCTCGGCGCCAATACGCTGACCGTTGCCGGCACGGCGCTTTCCAATTTCAGCGGCGTGATCAGCGGGACTGGCGGCCTGGTCAAGACGGGCACGGAACGACTAGTGCTCAGCGGCGCGAACACGTTTACCGGGCCGATCCAGGTCAGCGCCGGGACCATCGAAATCGGCAATGGCGGCACGACCGGGTCGATTGCCGCGGGCGCCACCATCACCAATGATGGGACACTCGTGGTCAATCGCAGCAACGACCTGACCCTGGCCAACCGCATCGAGGGCAGCGGCCTGCTTGTCAAGCGGGGCGCTGGTACGCTGACGCTGGACAACAATGCCAACAGCTATACCGGCGGCATCGAAATCCAGGGCGGCACGCTGGCCGGCAATACGCTGGCCATCCGTGGCGACATCGTGAACGAGGGCACGCTCTCCATTCTCGATATCGGATCCAACACCTTTTCGGGGGTCATTTCGGGCTCGGGCAATGTGGTCGTCGACGGTACCGATCGGCTTACCCTTGCCGGCGCCAATACGTTCTCCGGCGGCCTCACCATTAAGAACGGGAAAGCGGTGGGGGTCGCTTCAGATGCCAATCTGGGCGCTGCCGCGGGCGCCCTGACCTTCCAGGCCGGAACGCTTGCTACGACTGCGAGCTTCAGCAGCGCGCGGTCCATGACCTTCGAGCCAGGCGGCGGCGTGTTTGAGCCGGTCGCCGACACGCGCCTTACCCTGACAGGCCTGTTGTCCGGCGCGGGCGGCCTGCGCAAGCGCGGCCCGGGCGTGCTCGAGATCGCCGGCACCGGGACCTATGCGGGGACGAGCTTCGTCGATGCCGGGACGCTGGTGGTGAATGGCACGCTCGGCTCGTCCGTCAGCGTCGAGAGCGGCGGGCGGCTGGGGGGCAGCGGCACGATCGGCGGCCTGACGCTGCAGAACCTGGCGACCCTGGCGCCGGGCAATTCCATCGGCACGCTGAGCGTCAATGGCGCGGCCAGCTTCGGGGCCGGCTCGACCTATGCGGTCGAGGTCAATGCCGCGGGCCAGTCGGACCGGCTCGCGGCGACCGGGGCCGTCACCATCGATCCGGCAGCGCAGGTCTCGGTCGCTGCCGCCGATGGCACCTACGCGCTTGCCACGACCTATACGATTGCCAGCGGCGCCTCTGTCACCGGCGCCTTTGCGAGCCCGGTGGCCAGCAATCTTGCCTTTCTCGACGCGAGCCTCTCCTACGACCCGACCAATGTGCTGCTGACGCTGACGCGCAACGATGTCAGCTTCACCGATGTCGGGCAGACGCCCAACGAGGTTGCCGTTGGCGGCGCACTCGGATCGCTCCCGCCGACCAGCCCCATCGCCAACACGATCGTCGGCCTGTCCGTCGAGCAGGCGCGCCACACCTACAACCAGCTGTCGGGCGAGGCACATGCGGCCATCCGCATGGGGCTGCTGTCGGATGCATCATTGACGCGCGGCGCCGTGCTGGCGCGTATGAGCGATGAGCGGACCGAAGAGAGTGCGGAATTCTGGTCGAGCGCGATCGGCAACCTGACCACCGCTGCAGCCTCACCCAACCATCCCTATGCGCAACAGTCCCTGACCGGGGGCTTGGAGTTCGGGGTGGATTGGCAGGTCGACGCTGGAACCTTGGTCGGGGCGGTGGTCGGGTCCTCGGTGACGAATCTGAACATCGACGCGCTCGGGTCAAGTATCAGGGCCAGTGGCGTGCATGCCGGCATCTATGGTGCGGTGGAGGCAGGTCCCCTGGCCCTGCGTGGCGGCGCGGTTGCCGGCCTCTACGACATGGCCAGCACGCGCAAGTTCGACATCCCCGGACAATCCGGAAGCGCCGTAGCGGCATATACGGCTGGGCAGGCGCAGGTGTTCGGCGAGCTGGCCTATCAGTTCCTGGACGGCCCGAGCGCCGCCGAGGCCTATATCGGCCTGTCGCATGCCCATCTGTCCTCGACGACCTTTGCCGAGACCGGCTCCCCGCTGGCACTCAGCGGCCGCGCCGGCGATGGCGGGCTGACCACGGCGGCGATCGGACTGCGGTCCGAAACGCAAATCGACATGGGCGAGCAGGAGGCAAGCCTGGGCCTCGGCGTTGCCCTGCGGGCGGCGGTGGGCAATTCCGAGCCCGGCTACCAGATGCAGCTTGCCGGCAGCACGGCGTTTGACGTGCGCGCCCGGCCGGTCAGCAGCCCCGAACTCGTGCTCGACGTCAGCTTCGACACGGCGCTCTCGCAGACGACCAATGCCAGGTTCGGGTATCAGGCCACTGTCGGCGGATCCGGGCTCAGCCAGTCCGCCAAAGCGACGCTGTCCATGGGGTTCTAGAGCTCGTCGGCAGCTTCGCTCAGCAGGCTCTGAACCTTTCCGGCGACGGCCTGCAGTGCAGGATTGTCGATGGCGGTCATGGAGGCTACGGGGTCGATGGCGCTGACTTCGATGACGCCATCTCCCAGCTCCCGTACGATCACGTTGCAGGGCAGCATGGCGCCGGCGCGTGGCTCCAGCTGCAGCGCCTCATAGGCCATCTTGGGGTTGCAGGCGCCCAGGATGACATAGGCCGGAATGTCGACATCCAGCTTGGCCTTCATGGTCTTCTGCATGTCGATCTCGGTGAGCACGCCAAAGCCCTTGGACGCGAGCACCTGCTTGGTGCGGGCAATGGCATCGTCGAATGTGATGCCCCGCAGCTGCTTGTCGAACGTGTACATGCTGATCTCCTTGCGTAGTGATAGCTGACCGCCACGGCGCCAGGCCGGGACGGTCAGGGAATGTTGGGCGTTACTTCACATCGGTGAGCCGAAGGTAGGGACGCGGTGCTTCCCAGCCCTGCGGGAACCGGTCCCTGGCCATATCGTCGGTGACCGAGAGCGGGATGATGACCTTGTCGCCCGGCCGCCAGTCGGCCGGCATGGCCACCTTGCTCTTGTCGGCAAGCTGCAGCGCGTCGATGACCCGAAGGATCTCGTCGAAGTTGCGCCCGACATTCATCGGATAGGTCAGCGTGAGACGGATCTTCTTGGCCGGATCGATGATGAAGACCGACCGCACGGCCTCGGTAAAGCTCTGCGACGGGTGGATCATGTCGTAGAGCCTTGCCACCTTGAGGTCGGCATCGGCGACGATGGGGAACTCGACATTGGTGTGCTGGGTGGCGTTGACGTCGTCGATCCACTTGAGATGTTCCGCGGCCGTATCGGTCGAGAGCCCCAGCGGCTTGGTATTGCGCTTGGCAAACTCACCGGCCAGCTGGGCCGTGCGGCCCATTTCGGTGGTGCAGACCGGCGTGAAATCGGCCGGATGGCTGAAGAAGAAAATCCAGGAATCGCCTGCCCATTGATGAAAGCTGATCGGCCCCTTGGAGGAGTCGATGCTGAAATCGGGTGCGACGTCGCCGATATGGAGAGACATGGTCTTGGTTCCTTTGCGTTCGAAGAGCGAAATGGGCGTGCCACATCGTATGGCCGTGACTGGTCCTGCCCGGCGGGACCTGGCAGGGCGCTGCTGCGCCGCCAATCCCTGGAAGCCTGGTTGCTGCAAGAATGAAGACTACCTCCCGGCGCAGGGACCGCACTTGACGGAGATCAAGCGCCGGGGGGATGGAGCGTTTGTTTCCTCGCTGTCGCCGTTCAGCTCACCGCGCCGGACCGAGCTGTTCGCCAACCCAGCGCCCGATCTGTTCGGCCGACATGGCGCCGGAGACCCGGGCGACTTCCCTGCCCTCGCGGAACAGCAGCATGGTGGGGATGCCGCGAATGCCCAGGCGGGATGCGACGGCCTGTTCGCTGTCGGAATTGAGCTTGATGAAGCGGGCGCGCGGCTCAAGGGCTCGCGCCGCCTTTTCGAATTCGGGGGCCATGGCCCGGCACGGACCGCACCAGGGCGCCCAGACATCGACGATGACCGGGATGCTGCTCTTGCCGATCTGGCGCTCGAAGGCGGTCCCCTTCACATCGCTCGGCCGGCCCGAAAAGAGCGGCTCCCCGCATTTGCCGCACTTGGCGTCCAGGGCGTCGCGTTCGGCAGGGAGGCGGTTTGCGGCCCCGCATCCGGTGCAGACCACGTGCCGATCGGTGCTCATGCATTGTCTCCGTTTGAAGTGGGCGGCGCGGCCGCGTCACTGACTTTGGCGCAATAGATTCCGTGCAGGGTAGAGAGCAGCCGGCCCACCTCTTCCGAAGCCAGCCGGTAGCGCATCGACTGCCCATGGCGATGGGCCGAAACCAGATGCAGTGCGCGCAGCCTGGACAGATGCTGCGACAGTGGCGATTGCGCCAGATCGATTCGTTCCGACAGTTCCCCCACGCTCAACTCAGCGTCGATCAGATGGCAGAGGATCAACAGCCGCTTCTGGTTGGCCATCGCCGCGAGCAGCTCGACAGCGTCTCCGGCGCGTGGTTCCAGATCAATCATCTTCATTCATATACATTAGCAAATGCGAATATATATGTCAACCGGGTGTTGGATGCGGCACAGGACGCCGGCTGCTAGCGGCTGTCGTGGGCGATCTTGCCATCCACCATGTAGATCTGCCGGCGGCAGCGGGCAGCGATCTTTTCGTCGTGGGTGGAGATCAGGAAGCCTGTGCCGTCGGACGTGTTGATCTCGGTCAGCAGCTGCATGACGCGGTCGGCACTCTCCCGATCAAGGTTGCCGGTCGGCTCGTCGGCAAGCACCAGTTCGGGCGCATTCATCAGCGAGCGGGCGACGGCAACGCGCTGCTTCTGCCCGCCGGAAAGCTGGCTGGCGAGATAGTCACGCCGGTCCGACAGGCCGACGCGGTCAAGCAGCTCGCTGCCCCGCGCTCGGTCTTCCCGCCGCTCCCGCCCATGGCGCGCCGCGGCCGGAAACATCACGTTTTCAAGGGCGGTGAAATCGGGCAGCAGCAGGTGGGCCTGGAACACGAAGCCGATATGGCGGTTGCGGAACTCCGTGAGCACAAAGTCGTCCGCGCCAACAAGGCTCTGCCCGAGGATGCGAACCGAGCCGGCGGTGGGACGCATGAGGGTGCCCAGAATATTGAGCAGGGTCGACTTGCCCGAGCCGGAGGGGCCGAGCAGCGCAACCAGTTCGCCGCGCGCAACCTCCAGCTGCACGCCCTTGAGCACGCGGGCGACGTTGTCGCCTTCCTCGTAGTCCTTGGTGAGGTCGTGCACTTCGACCAGCGGACCGTCAATCATGGGCCGATCGCCTTGACCGGGTCGATGCGCGAGGCCGCGTAGGCCGGCCAGAGGGCGGCGGCAATCGCGCCGGCCAGCGTCAGGGCAATCGCCGCGCCATAGGCGCCCTGGCGATAGTCGACCGGCAGGCCGCCGCCGCTGGTCAGTTCGGGCGGCGGGAATGGCAGCAGCGACAGGTAGCCCAGCCCTGCCCCCAACAGCCCGCCAGCCAGGCCGACCAGCGCCCCCTGAATGACGAAGACGGTGACCACAAAGCCCCGGCTGGCGCCCATGGCCCGCATGATGCCGATCTCGCTCTGCCGACGATAGGTGGAGAGCAGGAGGGCACTGGCCACGCCGATGATGATGGTGACAAGGGCAAAGCCCTTGATGAGGTCGCCCGAGCGTGCCTGCGCCGTCAGTCCCTCGAGCAGCTGCGCATTCTGGTCCTGCCAGGCGGTGGCCTTGAGGCCGGTCCGCGCCCGCAGATCATCGGCCACGACGCGCGCCTGCTGCAGGTCATCGAGCTTGATCTCGTAGCGCGACAGGCCCTCGGGCAGGTCGAGCAGCACGCGGGCCGCCCGGATGTTGAGATAGACGGCCGCATTGTCGACGGCGGCAAGGCCGAGCTGGAAAATGCCGCCAATGGTGATGGACTGCTCGACATCGCGCTCGGAGCGGATCACCAGCGACTGCCCTATGCCGATGCCGAGGGACTCTGCCAGGCCGCTGCCGATCACGGCGGTACCGAGCATCAGCTCGCTCGAGCCCGCGACCAGGCTGGCGTCGATATCGGCAATGGCGGAGATATCCTTGGACTCAAGGCCGGTGATCTGCACCGGCGCGACGGCCTCGCCTTTCACCATGAAGCCGTTGCCGAGCAGCTTGCCCACGACGACCGAGACATGCGGCGCCGTTTCGAGGATCGGCAGATAGGCCTCGGCCGATTGCAACGTCGGCCGCTGCTGGCTCGATTTGAGCACGGCAAGCAAGGTGCCGGGCGCCTCCTTCAGCAAGGCCGGATTGCGATCGGCTGGCTCGACGATGACATGGGCGATGCTGCCGACCGTGCGGTCGATGAGCAAGACAGCGAGCCCGCCGATCAGGGCGCTCATGAAGACGAAGACATAGACGCCCACTGCCACGCCTAGAACAAGAAGCAGCGACTGCCCGCGCGTGGCCGTCAGATAGCGCGTGGCGATCTTGATGCTGTAGAGCACTGCCCTACTCCCCGACCGCGACGAGAGCCCCGTCGGCCTCGACCAGCGTGCTGTCGACGATCAGCGTTTCCCCGCCCGACAGTCCCTGGGTGACCATCAGCCGATCGGACGGCCAGTCGATATATTGCACGGGCCTCAGCACGGCCCGGCCATCCTCCACCACATAGACGGCGGGCTGGCCTGCGGCCGCCAAGGCCTCGCGCGGGATGGTGATGGCATTGTCGCGCGCCTCGACCTCGATATTGAGCATCACGGTCAGGCCAACCGGTAGGTTGCGCTCGCCGGCGCCTGGCAGGGAGACGCGCACGAGACGGCCGCCGGTGGATGCGTCGACACTGGGGGAGACATAAATGACCTCCCCCGCGATCAGTTCGGAATGGCCGGCGGGACGCGCCATGACGGGCAATCCGCGGCGCATTTCGGAGGCATAGAGTTCATCGACGCTGGCCTCGGCATGCAGGGTGGCGAGGTCGGCGATCAGGAAGAGCGGCGTCGAGCTGCTCACCACCTGCCCCGCATCGGCACCGCGGCTCAGGATCGTGCCGTCGAACGGCGCCTTGACGATGTGCTGGGCCAGCAGGTCCTCGGCCTGATCGAGCAGCGAGCTCAGCCGGTCGACCTCCTCCTGTGCGGTTTCCGCTGCCAGGCGCGCATCATCCAGCGACCGTTGCGACACCGAGGCCGTGAGCGCCTCGGCCCGCTCCAGGTCCACCTGGGCCTTGTGGCGCTGCGCCTCGGCGCCGTTGAGCTGCGAGCGGGCCTGCGCCACCGTTGCGCGCTGCTGGGTATCGTCGATGACGAGCAGCGGCGTGCCCTCTGTGACCAATTCCCCTTCGGCCGCGGCGACGCTCAGGATGCGCCCCGAGACCGTCGAACTGATCTCGACCTGCTCGGTCGGCTTCACCCGGCCATTGATGGCGAGGACCCGGCTGGCAGGCCCCTCGGTCACCACCTCGACACCGACGATGGCCGGCTTGGGCTCCCATGGGCGGTTGAGGACAAGCCAGGCCGCGCCACCGACCACCGCAGCCAGCAGGACAAGATACCAGAATGTCCGACGGCGCCGGCGCTTGGCAGCAAGGCTCTCGATGTCACTCAACGAAATGCTCCAAGTCCCGGGTCAGATCATAGATATGCTCCAACACCCGGGTCAGATCACATTACGTGGCTTATGCCGCCAAGGCGAACCCTCTCCCCGGCTGCCCCTCCCGCCTGCTTCACGCCCAAATCTACCCGCAGCAAACCCGATCTTGCTTGTCCCAGAGCAAGGACTGTGACGCGCCCATCGCCTAGACGTTCCGCAAAGCTGCGGGGACAGGCCATGAAGATCACGCCATTTTATGCCGATGCCATCGACGCCTTGCTGTGCGAGGACGGCAGCACCGTCCACCTCGACAAGCTTGCCGAGCTGGTGGTGATCGACCTCAAGGGCCATGGGCACTTTGGCAATGTCGCCCACCACATATCGCGCGGCGACTGGACGGCGGTGCACAATGCGCTGCGCGAGGTGCTGATTCTGCCGCAGGCGGCCGAGACGCTTTCCCCGCTGGCGCGAAACCTCGTGACATTGCTGGGCGCCCGCACGCGCAATCTCCGCCCCTTCCGGCCCTGGCTGCTCGAGCGGGTCGAAGGCCAGACCACCGAGCTTTACCGGCGCAGCCTTGAGCGCCGGGTCGATGCGCTTGCCGAACAGCTTGGGCAGCTTGAATTCCGGTTTTCGAAATCGGCAGTCCGCATCATTGCCACGCACGGCTAGGGACAGGCGATCGCCCCGCATTTGTTCCAGCTCAAGAACCGAGGGCATACGCGCTGCTAGAAGGGCCTTGCCCGTTCGACACGAGAGACACCGCGATGCGCCCAATCATGCTTGCCACCGGATACCTGATGCTGGGGCTGGGCGCGGCCGGAACGGTGCTGCCTTTGCTGCCGACGACGCCGTTTCTGCTGGCTGCAGCATGGCTGTTTTCCCGCTCATCGCCTCGCCTCGAAGCCTGGCTCTACGGTCTGCCGACAATCGGGGCGCCGTTGCGTGTCTGGCGGGCAAAGGGCGCCATTGGCCTGCGCACCAAATGCGTGGCCCTGGCGAGCCTAGCCGGGGGTGTCACGCTCGCCATCGGCTCCCAGTCGCTGCCGTTCCCGGCCAGCGCAGCGCTGGTCGTCATCGCCCTGGCAGTCGGGGGCTTCATTGCGACAAGGCCAGCCCCCTGAGGCATCCTGCCCCGCCGTGCTACCATGAGCAGTCACGATGGATTGCCACTCAAAGGAACTGCCATGCCCCCCGATCCCCACGCGAGACGCCTCAATGCCGTATGGCCCGCAATCTGGCGGGGGCTGAAATGCCGGTGTCCGCGCTGTGGCGATGCCTGGCTCTTCCATCATTACATCGAGCAGGTCGACAACTGCGCGGCCTGCAACGAGCCGCTGTCCCGCTACAAGGTCGGGCTGCTGCTACCGCTGGTGGTGATCACCGTGATGGTGCACATCATCGGCTTCGTCATGCTCGAGATGGAACTCACCGGGCACGGCAATCCGCTGGTTTACCTCTACGTTCTAGTACCGCTGTCCATCATCGTTCCGATCGCTATCCTGCCCTCGAGCAAGGGGGCGATTGTCGGACTGTTCTGGGCCAAGGGCTGGAGCGACGAGCAGGATCGCTAGCAGCGACCTACTCCGTGCGGCGTCCGGGCGCGACTGCTTTCCAGCAGATTTCGGCGACCACGGCGGCGGCGGTCAGTGCCGCGAATTTGAGGAAGATCTCGACTTCGTCGCCCGCGATCCATTCCGGCCCGCCGACGGTTGCGACATGCAGGCAGGCTGCGCCGAACACAAGAACGATCACGAAGCCCAGCAGGCAGGTCATGGTCCAGTCTGCGGTCTTTATCTGGGGCAAGGCAGGCAACTCCGGGATGTGGGAGGAGCCTGCCAGAGGGCCATTGAGGCACCGACAATCGCGCGGATACAATTTTATCGAATCTGGAGACACAAACTTCAGGGGCGATTGCGAGGTTGGCGGCGGGGGCTCCGGATAACCGTCTGGAATATCGGGAGACTGTCTTGAAGTATGCGGTGCGTATCGTCGGCCTGTTGGCCATCCTGTTTGCCCTCTACATCATCGTGGGCGAACAACTGGTCGGCTCCAGCAGCAATGCCTATGTGAACACGCGCCTCGCCACTTTGCGCATGCCGATCGATGGCCGGATCCAGCTGTCCACTGCGCCGATCGGCGGCCGGGTCTCGGCGGGCGAAGTTGCCGGGTCTGGCGTCGCGCGGGACACCGGCGAAGAGAACATCGCCTGGGTCCTCGACGGACGGCTGCAGGCGGCGGCGGACCTCAAGGCCTATGAGGGTGCCGCAGACGTCTCTGAACTGGCGCAGCGCCAGGCGCTGGAACGGCTCAGGGCCTATGAGAGCGCAAGGGCAGCACTTCGCACCCAGCAGGTCGCAGGGAACACCGTAGCGCTGCGCTCGCCGGTCTCGGGAATTGTGTGGAGTCTCTCTGCCCATAGTGGCGACCTCCTGCCGCAAGGGGAACCCATTGCGCGTATCGCCGATTGCGAAGCCCTGTTCGTTCACGCCACGGTCGACCAGCGGCTCTACAATGATCTCAAGCCGGGCGATCTGGCGCAGTTCCGCTTCCACAATGGTGGCGTGGTCCAGGTGTCGGTGAGCCTGCTGGCCGGCACGGGGCCGCGCACCGTCTACGAGACCATGGCGGTCAATCCCACCGACCAGCAGCTGGAAGGCTATGCGGTTTTCCTAGAAGGAGCGGGACTGGACAGTGGCGGCACGTGCCCCATCGGCAAGTCCGGTCGCGTGGTGTTCAGCGATGGTCCCACGAGCAGGCTGGGTGACCTGCTGGCCGGCCTGGGTCTCTGATGCTGATCCTGCCCGAGTGGCTTGTCGTCCTGGCGCCCAGCATCCTGCTTGTCGGCCTCGCCATCAGCCTCCTGCCCTTCTTCAAGCATGACTTCTGGCCGGCCCGCGTAGCCCTGGCGGTGGTCGCGATTGCCTTCAGCCTCCGCTATCTCCACTGGCGGCTGACCGAAACACTGGCGCCTGCCGGGCTGACGCTGGACGCCGTGGCGAGCTGGTCGTTCTTCGCCATCGAGGCCGGCACCGTACTGTCGGGCATGTCGGCTTTCGTCATTCTCTCCCGTCACCGCAACCGCTCCGGCGATGTGGACCGCCAACTTGCCGAACAGGGAGCGCCAAAGGCCGAGGTGGCCGTGTTCATCGCCACCTATAACGAGGAATGGGCGGTGCTTGAGCGCACGATCATCGGCGCGCTGGCCTGCGACCATCCGCGCAAGCGGATCTATGTGCTCGATGACGGGCGCCGCGACTGGCTGGCCGAGCACTGCCGCAAGCTGGGCGTGACCCATGTGACGCGCCCGGACAACAGGGACAGCAAGGCCGGCAATATCAACCACGCATTGGGGCTGCTGCGCGCCAGTGGCCGTCCGCCGGCCTTCGTGGCGGTGCTGGACGCCGATTTCGTGCCCCATCGGGACTTCCTCACGCGGGGCCTGGCGCTGTTCGCCGACCCGGCGGTGGGACTGGTGCAGACACCGCAGCACTTCTTCAATCCCGACCCGATCCAGCACAATCTGGGCATCAGCCGCTCCTATCCGGACGAGCAGCGGTTCTTCTTTGACTATATGCAGCCGTCCCGTGATGCCTGGGGCCTGGCGGTGTGCTGTGGCACCTCATCCATCATGCGCTGGGCGGCGCTGGAGACGATCGGCGACATGCCGACGGCCAGCGTGACCGAAGACTATCTCCTCACCTCGACAATGGCGTTGCATGGCTATGCCACGATCTATCTCAACGAGCCGCTGAGCGAAGGCCTCGCGCCGGAGGGGCTCAAGGAATATATCACGCAGCGCGCGCGGTGGTGCCTGGGCCTGATGCAGATCCTGCACAGCCGGGTCGGTCCGTTCAGTCGCGAAAAGCTGCGGTTCCGCGACCGCCTGAGCATCCTCGAATCGGCCGCCTACTGGCTGACGACCTTTCCCTTCCGGCTGGCCTGCATCCTCTTCCCCCTGCTCTACTGGTATTTCGGCGCCATCGTCGTCGATGCACGGATGACCGACATCATCTACTATTTCGTGCCCTACTATCTGGCGACGATGGTCTTTCTCAATTTCGTGTCGGTGGGGATGTTCGTGCCCATCGTCAACGACATCAGCCAGCTGGTGGGGGCGCTGGAAATCTCGCGCGCCGCGATCGTGGGCCTGTTCCGACCGCATGGCCACGCCTTCCAGGTGACGATGAAGGGCGGCGCCCGGGGCGATATCGTGGTGCAGTGGACCATCATGCGCCGCTTCATCGTGCTGTTCGCCCTGACCCTGTTCGGGTTGCTGATCGGCCTGACCTCCAGCTACCTGTTCGATGCGAGGGCCGGCGAAGGCAAGCCGGTCATCCTGTTCTGGACCCTCTACAACCTGCTGGTGCTGGCGGGGACCATGCTGGTCTGCATCGAGCTGCCGCGCACGGCTTCTCTGCTCAGGATGCGGCCGGAGCAGGTGCTGGTGACCAGCGGCACGCGGCGCTGGAATGCCTGGCTTGAGGATATCCACCAGGAGGCCGTGCGCCTGCGCGGCCTCTCGCTGCCCGCGGGGGCCGAGGTGGAGATCGCCGTTGCCGGCATCGGCAGCATTCCGGGTCGGATCACCCTCACCGTGGGCGCGACGATCGATGCGGATATCACCCTCACTACCGATCAGCGCGAACTGCTGGTGCAAAAGCTGCATACCCAGTCGGGCGCACCGGGCACGGGCGCGGTGGCCAACAGCCGCATGGCGGCGGGGATCCTGCGGCGCATCATTGCCGGCACGATCCACTAGCGCGGCGGAACGTCCCGCCCGCCCGATTGCAACCTTGCCAGCACCTCGGACAGCACCTGCACCTCCTTGAAGCGGCGATGCTCCCGGACATAGGTCACGGGCTGCCCCCTGGCCTGCGCCAGGAGCGCGCTGCTGATCCGCCGCAGGGGCATGATCAGGATGCCTGCCACAAAGACGAAGGCGGCGAGGACCAGCGCCCAGGCGGCGATTGCCGCAAGGCCGAACCGGGTCTGAAACCGCTGCTGCGGCCCCGCCAGCGCGGCTGGGTCGAGGCGCGCCACCAGGCTCCAGCCAAAGGGCGGCATGCTGCCATAGGTGAGGTTGGGAACCGTGAACACCTGGTAGCGGACGCCGTCGGGCCAGGTTTCCTCAAAGACGCCCGCAACGCCGCGGCGCGCGGCCTGGAGCGAGTTCACCTGCGCCACGCTTTCGTCGATGACGGCCGTCGACAGGATAATGGTGCCTTCGCGATTGACCACGATGGCGTCCAGCTCGAGCAGTTGGGCGGCTTCGTCGACAATGCCCCGCACCCACTGCCAGTTCACGTGGGCGCCCAGGACGGCGATGACATTGCCGCTGGCGTCCAGCACCGGCGCGGAGAAATCGACAAAACGCAGCGGGTCGCTCGCCTCCGGCTGCATCAGCCGGGCCAGCAGCAGCGCATCATGCACGTCGCCGGCGAAGGGACCGGTCAACCCCTGCTGAAACCAGTCGCGCTGGCCGACATTCTCGCCCACCAGCATGCCGCGCGTACTGGCCAGCACCGTGCCGTCGGGAGCGGCAATGCCGATCCAGGACACCTTTTCATTGGTGGCGCCCATGGCGTCGATACGATCCTGCAGCGCCTGGCGGTCAGCCACCGACGTGATCGCGGCGGCGGCGAGTTCGACATTGCGCCACTCCTCGTGCAGGCTGCGCTCGAGCATCGTCCCGAGCGTCGTGGCCCGCACGCGCACGGCCTGCTCGGCCGTTTCGCTGCGATAGTCATTGAGGCCGGCACTGAAGACGCCCGACAGGACGACGAGTGCGATCAGGGTCGTGATGCCGACAACGATGGCCAGGAGGGTGCGTAGCTGCATGGTGTTGCATCCTTGGGTGCGCCGCGCTCACCCGCGCAGCCGTTCCTGGCACCAAGCCCCGCACGAAAGCAGAGACGTGCCAGCTCCGGGCAACACGCCAAGAATCGCCAGAATCCTACGCGCCACGTGCCGTAGGGGCAACCGGCAGATCTCCGGAGAGCGATGCCCGCCCCCCTGGCGTCAGAAGTCGAGGCAGCCCGGTTCGTCATTCACGCTGGGATGGTAGATGACGAAACTGTCGCCCGCATCGGCCAGCCGCAATGCCTCGGGCCTGGGCAGCCACTCCGTCCGCGTGATGCGGGCATAGGGATCGCCGCGCCGGGCCGTGGTGACGAGGCAGACATGCTCGACTTCGTCGGGAATGGTGACGGCGGGCTCGTAGAGCTTCTTCATCTGGCCGGGCGGAATCTGGTGGCCCGCCTTGTGATGGGCGAGGGCCGGGGTGGCACCGAGGGCCAAGAGCGCGGCCACGACAGGCAGGACAGATGAGCGCATTTTTTGGATCCTTCCAGGAGCCGTTGTTGTGTCAGGAGAAAGCCGGGAGCCTGGCCGGACGGAGCCGCGCGCCGGGCTGCCGCGGCGTGGTGTAGCGCTGCGGGGCAAAACCCAGCCAGATCAGCCGGTTGCGAATGGCGGGCGAGAGCACCGGCCAGAGCGCGAGCTTTTCCCGCTCGCTGAGGCCGGCGAATTCCAGCCGATGCGCCGTGCTGCGCAGTTGAACCTGGAAGATGGCCGGGTCGGCATCCAGACCCGACTTTGACAGGGCCAGCAGCAGGGTGGCAGCATGGCCGGGCGAGAGCTGCAGGTTGCGATCGAAATAGACGGCGATTTCAGGCAAGGCCGGATCGTCGCTGCGCGCCATCAGGTCGCGCAGCACGTCGCGGCAGGTCCGGTGCATCAGGCGCATGACGAGTTCGCTGACATGGCTGCTGCGCTCGGCTCCCTCGAGCACGCGGCCGTCGTGCTCGACCTGGGCCGTGCCGCGGCCCAGGCAGACCTGGCAGACATGGCACGCCGGCTCGGCGACGGCCTGCCGAACTTCAAAGGTGATGCGCAGGTCCGCCTTCCTGCACCAGGCGCATCGGGCGTCGAACCGGCCACGATCCTGCATGTCGCCGGTGAACACCCACTGGCCTGCATCCACCTCATGGGGTGAATGGCCCTGCCGGCCGGATAAGTGATCCATCTCGAAGTCCTCGCGCTGGCAAATCAATGGGCCTTTTACGCGGAAGGGAGTGACGAGATTGTGATGCGGTCTGTCAGCGCACTGTAAGGCACCCATTTCCGGGTACTTGCTGACAAACACCTGACCGCCCGGCTCAGGCCCAGCCCATGTCGCTTGCCGTAAAACTGAGTCGCGACGGCCACCTCCGGCTGTCACAACAGATACGGAGCCAGAAAATGAACACGTCACTGAAAAAGGCCGCAGTCATGGGACTTGGTCTCGCACTGCTGGGCGGCATTGCCGGGACGCATGCGGACGAGCGCAAGTCCCCCAAGACCTACGTGCTGGAAGATGGCACCGTCCATGCCACGCCGGGCGAGATGTTCCAGTACCTGCGCACGCGCGACAATGGCCTCGCCGCAGGCAATCCCAGGGACATCGTCGATGCCTATCCCGAAGAATTCGACAATGTCGGTGACCTGATCCGGCAGAAGCGCCAGTCCGACTAGTCGCCACAAGCGACAAACATACAAAGGGCGAGTGCCAAGCGGCGCTCGCCTTTTTGTCGTCGATGGTGATGGATAAACGCACGGCCGACACCAAGCGACGGGGGGCGTATGGCGCTCGGTATCGGCCGTTTCGATGGACCGCTGATCGAGGTGGCATGGGACAACCCGAGCAATGGTTCGTATTCTCTAGCATGCGCTGGTTGAGCGGCGGCTGAGATGCATTGTCAGCGTATTGTAAGCTTGACTGGGGTATATCTGGACCATGACAGCCAGACTTCTCATCGCCGTATTCCTGTTGCTGGCCGCAGCGGCGCCCACGCTCGCCCAGGGAAACAGCGACGGGAACGGCAATGCCGGCAACAACGGCAATGGTGGCAATAGCGGAAACGCCGGCAACAGCAGCAGTCCCGGCAACAGCGATAGTCCCGGCAACAATGGCAATGCCGGCAGCGGAAATGCGGCGAGCGGGAACGGCGCAAGCAATGCGGGCAGCGGCAATAACAGCGGCCTTGGCAATGGCGCTGGCGCAACCGAGCCCGGTACGCCCACCCCGCCCCCCTTCAGCGAGCCGACACTCGTACCGGAAGAAGACATCCTGTCCATGGTCCAGTCGGGCCAGGCCGTGTCGCTGTCCTCCCTTCTCCCGGGCGTGCAGGCGCGCTCCGGCGGGCAGATCATCGATGCGCAACTGGTGCGGACGCCGCGCATCCTGATCTATGCGGTCAAGGTCCTGACGCCGGATGGCCGGGTCGGCACCGAATATTACAACGCCCGTTCCGGCGCCTATATCGAGGTAAGATGACCCGGGTTCTCGTCGTTGAGGATGATGACCGCATCGCGGAGACCCTGGCCGCGGGCCTGGGCCGTTCCGGATTTCTCGTCGAGCGCGAGCGGGATGGCGAGGCCGGCTGGTATCGCGGCGACAGCGAGGATTTCGACGCCATCGTGCTGGACCTCGGCCTGCCGCAGATCGATGGCCTGACCGTGCTCAAGCGCTGGCGCCAGGCCGGCCTGATGACCCCGGTGCTGATCCTGACTGCGCGCGTGCAATGGGAGGAGCGCGTCGAGGGCATCGAAGCCGGCGCCGACGACTATGTCGTCAAACCCTTCCATGTCATGGAGATCGCCGCGCGCCTGCGGGCGCTGGTGCGCCGCGTCAACGGCCATGCGACGTCGCTGATCGCCTTTGGGCCCTACCGGCTCAACTTGCGCACGATGGAAGTGACCAATGATGGTCTGCCGATCGATCTGTCGCCCCAGGAGTTCAAGCTCGTGTCCTACCTGGTGCAGAACCGGGGCAAGGTGTTGTCGCAGCTGCAGATCACCGAGCATATCTACAATCAGGATTTCGAGCGCGATTCCAATGTTGTCGAGGTGCTCGTCGCCCGGGTGCGCAAGCGCCTGGCGCCCGATATCATCAAGACCCGCCGCGGCTTCGGCTACACGCTGGGTGACGGATATTGAACATCCGTTCGCTTCGGCTGCGCCTGATGGCGCTGGCACTGGTCTGGGTCGTCATCTCCCTCGTGGCCGCCGCGCTGGTCCTGCAATATCTGTTCACGATCAATATGGAGCGTGGCGCCCGCGAGAACATGGAGGCGGCCATGACGCGGCTAGCGGCCTCCATCGTGGTGGGGGCCGAGCCCCCTGCATTGGCCGAGCCCATGCCCGACCCGCGATATGCCACGCCCCTGGGTGGCCGCTACTGGCAGATCGAGGCGCTGGAAAGCGGCGCCATCAGCCGCTCGCGCTCGATGTGGGACGAAGATATCGCGGTGCCTGCCGACTTTGAGGGTGTGTTCCATCAAACCGCACCGGACAATCGCCAGCTGATCCTGCTGACCCGGCAGTTGCGCATCGATGGCCCGGCGGGCCCAGAGGCCTACAGGGTCACGGTGGGCGAGGACTACGACCCGATCCACCGCGCGACGCAGGCCTTCCTGGTGGATGCGAGCCAGTTGCTGGCTCTGCTCGGCGTGGTGATCCTCGCCGCGGCCTACCTGCTGCTGCGGCTCGGCCTGGGGCCGGTTTCCCGCATCCGCCAGGCCATTGAGGCCGTGCGGCATGGCGAAACGTCCCGGCTGGAAGGGACATTTCCCAGCGAACTCGACTCCATGGTCGACGAAATCAATGGCCTGCTCGAAGTGCGGGAGGTGATGAGCGACCGGGCCCGCGCTCGCGCGGCTGACCTCGCCCATGGCCTCAAGACGCCGCTGGCGGCCCTGCATGGCATTGCCGACCGGCTCCGCCAGACCGGCAACGCCCATGATGCCGATCTGCTGCAGGACCTGTCTTTCGAAATGTCCGAGCGCGTAGATTATCAGCTGCGCCTGTCCGTGCTGCGGCCGCGCACCGGTTCTGACAATGCCAGCTCATCGCTCAACACGACCGTCCTGCGCACCGTGGCCGTGCTCAAGAAGACCAGTCGTGGCGAGGACCTGCACTGGATCGCGCAATTGGGGGCCGACTATGCGGTGGATATTCACCGCCAGGACCTGATGGAGCTGGTCGGCGTGCTGATGGAGAATGCGTCGAAGTGGGCGGCCAGCCGGGTAGTCGTGACCAGCCGGCGCGATGGGCCCCGCGCCGTGCTCGAAATCTGCGACGACGGGCCGGGCATTTCAGATGACCAGTCCTCCCGGCTGGGCGAGCGCGGTCACCGTCTCGACGAAAGCCTGCCCGGAACCGGGCTGGGCCTCTCCATCGCGCAGGAAATCCTTGCGCTCAATGGCGGCAGCATCGCCTTTGGCCGGGCGGACCTGGGCGGGCTCATGGTGAGTGTCGGCTTGCCGCTATCGCGGCTCGACCGACGAGAGGTCGGATAGGCTGGGGGTGCTCGCTTCCGTGCCTGCGCCCTGGTCGGCGGCGCTCAGCAACAGGCCCGCTGCCGCGAGTCCGGCCATCACGATAAAGGACAGAACCAGCAGCAGGGTGAACATCTCATCTCTCCATTCAAGCGAAAACCTGCCCACATAACGCCGCAATTCCACAATAGTTCAGCCATTGTTGAAATATTTGTAGATTACAATTGGCTTACAACGGCTGTAAGCAACATGTAATACTTTATAGTTGTATAATTCTGGAACCAGATATCCAGATATTCATTCTCCTGCTCATCGCTTGCTTGGAATGCAAGCCAAGAAGGAGAATAGATATGAAGAACCTGCTTCTCGCTTCCGTCGCCGTGATTGCACTCGCCGCTACCCCTGTGATGGCACAGGAGGTCAAGGCCGACGCAGATGCTGGCGCAGTTGTGGGCGGTACCGCCGGGGGCGCCACCGGCGCTGTGGTCGGCGGCCTGATCTTTGGGCCCATTGGCGCGGTGATCGGCGGCTTTACCGGCGCCACGCTCGGCGCTGCGGCCGGTGTCGAAGCCTCGTCCGTCGAATATGTCCGCCTCAACCCCACCGAGCCGGTGGTGATCGAGGGCGACGTTGATGTCGGTTTTGTCGTGCCCGAGACCATCGAAGTGCACACGATCGAGAACGACGAGACCTACGGCTACTTCTATACCGAGGATCGCGTCTACTTCGTCGATCTCAGCAACCGCACCGTGGTCTATTCGCCCGGCACCGTGGTTGCTGCCGAAGTCAGCAACTAATCCAGACCATGCGGGCCGCCCATCGGGCGGCCCGCTTCATTGCCGGGGGGCGTCATTCAAGTGGAGGAAATCATGATGAAATCCAGACTATTCGCCCGCCTTGCTCTCGTCGGCGCCCTGCTGTCGACATCTGCCCTCTCGCCCGTTGGTCCACTGGCTGTCCAGTCGGTCCAGGCCCAATCGGTCAGCATCAGCTTCGATCTGTTCTTCAACGAACTGGAGCCGCATGGCGTCTGGGTGCGCCACCCGCAATATCGCCATGTCTTCTGCCCGACCGGCGTTGACGCCGACTGGCGCCCCTATACGCAGGGTCGCTGGCTCTACCTCGCCGATTACGGCTGGTACTTCGCTTCCGATGAGCCATTTGCCTGGGCGACCTATCACTATGGCCGCTGGCTCGATGATGACAATCTGGGCTGGTGCTGGGTCCCCGGGACCAAATGGGCACCGGCTTGGGTCAGCTGGCGCCGCAGCGACAATATCATCGGCTGGGCGCCGCTCCCGCCGGAAAGCGACGGCTATGCCGTTTCGGTGGAAATCGTGCGCGACGAGCTGCCGGAAGGCTATTGGGTCTATGTCCCCACCGAGCGCTTCGTCGAGCCGGAACTGTCGGTCAGCATCGTCTTTGGCGTCGACCAGCCCGATTACTATGCCCAGACGCAGTTTCTCGGGCCGGTGGTCGTCGAGGGCGATATCGTCACCAATAACGTGATCGAAGTCACCTATATCGAGCAGCAGATCAACCAGGAGATCGTGGTCTACAACGTCGAGGAGGCTCCCGATCCGGCCACTGCGACGGTGGCGGCTGAAGGCAATTCCGTCCAGGTCTTCACCCAGGACGTGGCGGAACCGGCCGAAGAGGCTGCCCCTGCCGAAGCGGTGGAAGAGGCCGAGGCACCGGCCGTGATCGCCGAGGAAGGCGGCACTGCTGGCGCAACGGCAGGAGCCGAAGCCGAGGTTGAAGCGGATGCCAACGCCGCGCCGGCCGATGCGGCGCCTGCCGAGGCAGCGCCAGCAGACCCTGCCGCTCCGGCCAGTGATGCCGTTCCGGCGGATGCCGAAGCGCCGGCTGCTGATCCTGCTGCACCTGCGGCCGAGGATCCCGCCGCCGAGCCGCCCTGCCCGCCTGAGGTGATGGTGGATGGCGTCTGCCCGCCCGAGGCAACCGAGCCGGCACCCGAGGCCGAGGCCCCTGCCCCTGACGCTGCGGAACCCGTGGCTGCCGATGCCGAAGCTGAGGTAGAGGCCGATGCTGCCGCCGAGCCGGCCGCGCCTGTCGAGCCCGAGGCTGCGGCCCCGGCTGCCGATGCCGCTCCGGCTGAGGACGCTGCACCGGCCGGGGAGGCCGCGCCTGCTGAAGAAGCCGCTCCCGTCGAGGAAGCTGCGCCCGAAGGCACCGAGGTTGAAAAGCCGCTCTGCCCGCCCGAGCTGATGGTCGATGGCGTCTGCCCGCCGGAGGCACTGGAGGGCGCCGAGGAAGAAGAGACCGCGCAGTAAGCCGCGCAGTCACAGCGACAGAGATTGACGGGGTGCTACGGCACCCCTTCTTTATTGCCTTAGGCCGCTTCGGCCAGTTGGCCCAGGCGAACCTGTACGAGCAGGCTCAGCTCGTCATAGACATTCCACTCATCGACGATCTTGCCGTCCTTCCAGTGATAATGACTCATGCCCATCACCTGGACGCGCTTGCCGGTCGGGTCGCCCAACTCACCCAGGATGCCATAGCCCAGATGGTGGCCTTCCATGATCCAGCGGACGGCAACCTTGGTGCCGCCCTCTTCGCAGGGGTTGGAGGCGACATGCTGGATCTCGTAGGAGGCATCCGGCAGCGAGCCGATCAGGCCCAGATGCTGGTGCACGATGGCGGCAACGCCATAGAGCTCCTTCATCAGAGGGCCGTGATATTGCGCATTGGGGGCATAGACCTCGGCGATCTTGCCGAACATGCGCTTGGTGAAGACCTCGTGCAGCATCTCGATGGTCTGGGCTTCCACGTCGTTATGCGCCAGCGACGTATCGGCCTTCTCGGCCGGCGGAGTCTGGCCCAGGAACCGGCGGTTCTCGCCGATATCGAGCGAGGTCAGCCCAGCGTCGAACTTCTGCTTGGCGGTGCGCATGGCGAAATGGTTGGGGTCCAGCCCGAGCTGCTTGATGATGGCCATCTGGTCGGCCACGACCCATTCGCGATAGATCTTGTTGCGGTGGATCATGCAGTCGGCGATCGTGCGGCTGACAAAGGGCCGGCCGGTGGGCTGGCCGAGATGGCCATATTGGGTATGGCGGCCCGAGCCGGTCACCAGGTGGCTGGTGTAGAAGCCGTCCTGGTCATTGCCGTTCCAGATCACCTGCGTGCCCATGCCGCGCCGCTCGGGGAAACTCACCAGCCGCTGGATGGTGTCACGCACCACGTCCTCGCGGTTGTAGATCGTGCCGGTGGTGCCATAGAGCACGCAGTTATGCGTGTAATGGGTGTAGATCAGCCCGATATCGCGCTCGTCCCAGATCTTGTGCGTGCAGCGGATGATGTAGTCGACGATGTCGGTATAGATGTCGTCAAAACCCTCGAGCGACTGGCTGCGCTTGCGGTTGGTCGGCGCCAGGTCCGGATAGTCGCGGCGCTCCACCTGCAGCACGTTTTCCGAATTCCGGAGCGAGGGCGCGCCGCCCTTGGCCTTGGGGTTGCTCTCGCTGTCGCTCATGATCGCTCCTTGGTGGTCGGCCGTAATGGCTTGATTGCTGTCGGTCCAGTCCAGCCAGTTGCGTATATGACGCGCCACTGCGGCCGGATTTTCAAGCGGGGCGAAATGCCCCGCATCGGGAATGGTAAAGAGCCAGGCGCCGGGAATGCCGTCGGCAATCTCGCGATGCGCCTCGAGCGGGCAGATCCGCTCGGCCTCGCCGGCCAGCACCAGCGTCGGCACCTTGATCGCGCCGAGGCGCGGCCGGCTGTCGAGGCGATGGATCGCTACTTCCGACTGGCTGGCCAGCACGTCAGGGCCTGCATCGCGCGCCATGGCCAGGATCAGTGCCTGCAGATCGGCGTCGTCGACATTGCGCGGCGCAACGAGATTGCTCCAGGCGTCGAGAATGTAGCCGTCCATGCCCTCGGCCCGCGCCCTGGCGACAGCGGCACGCCGCTTGTCGGCATTGGCTGCGGGATCGCTGCACGGCGTCGTGTCCACCAGCGCCAGCCGCGCCACCCGCTCGGGCGCCTGCGCCACCATTTCGAGTGCCACGATGCCGCCGAGCGAAAAGCCGAGCAGTGAAAAGCGCTCCGGCGCCTCGGCCAGGATACGCCTGGCCAGATCCGGGGTCGTGGCCTCACCCGTCATGTCGATGACCCTGGTCACCGGCAGTGCCAGCCGTTTGAGCAGCGGCGCAAAGAGGCGTGCGTCGCATACCGTTCCGGGCAGCAGCAGCAAAGGCAGGGGCACCGTGACGGCGCCCTCCATCTGGGACGAGGCGGGGATAACTTCGTTCATCGCAATTTGTTTCGAGCGTCGTCCCGACGAAAGACCGAGACCAATCCGCCAAAAAACTCTGGCAAAAATTGAATACGTATGCAAGATGAAAAACAGCAGGCTGGCCGCAGGAAATCCGCCAGCAGGCTTGCAGCAAAACACCGGCATGCTTGTGCGTGCTGGCATCAATCGCCTATTCGGAGATACCCGCGATGACCTCTGTTCCCGCCGCGCCTTTGCCCGGCGTCACCTATATCAAGGCGCCAGAACGCTCCTCGATCGGCGACAATGCCCCGGTCGAAACGCTGGTCAGCGAGATCATCGCCAATGTCCGCAAGAACGGCGATGCCGCTGTCCGCGAATACTCGGCGAAGTTCGACAAATCCGACATTGCCGTCTTCGAAGTGACCGAGGCCGAGCGCACGGAAGCGCTGGCCGAACTCGATCCGCAGACGCGGGCCGACACCGAATTCGCCATTGAAAATGTTCGCAAATTTGCCCAGGCGCAGCTCGCCACCATCCTGCCGCTGGAGGTCGAAACCCTCACCGGCGTGCATATGGGCCACCGCGTCATCCCGATCCAGCGCGTGGGCTGCTACGTGCCCGGCGGGCGCTATCCGCTGCTCTCCGCACCGATCATGACCATCGTCCCGGCCAAGGTGGCCGGCGTCGACGAGGTCATCGCGTGCCTGCCGCCAAATGCCCACAAAGCGATGATCGCCGGCTGCGTGCTGTCCGGCGCCGACCGCATCTTCCGCATCGGCGGGGCCCAGGCCATCGCCGCCATGGCCTATGGCACCGAGAGCGTTCCGGCCGTCAACAAGATCGTCGGCCCCGGCAATGCCTTCGTCAATGAGGCCAAGCGCCAGGTATTCGGCCCGGTGGGCATCGACCAACTCGCTGGCCCGTCTGAGATTTTTGTCGTCGCTGATGCCACCGGCGATGCCGAGATGATCGCCACAGACCTGCTGGCCCAGGCCGAACACGACATCCGCACCCGCGTCGGCCTTATCACCACCGACCGAGCCCTGGCCGAGGCCACTTTGGTCGAGGTCGAAAAGCAGCTGCAGACTCTCTCGACCGCCAATACCGCCCGCGAAGCCTGGATCAACTATGGCGAGATCACCGTCTGCGACAGCGAAGCGGCCATGATCGCCTATTCCGACCTCATCGCCGCCGAGCACCTGCAGGTGCATACCGCCGACGCCAAGGCGTTTGCACTGAAGCTGCGCAATTATGGCTCCCTGTTCATCGGCGAACTGGCCAGCGTGGTCTATTCCGACAAGTGCAGCGGCACCAACCACACCCTGCCCACCATGGGCGCCGGCGCCTATACCGGCGGGCTCTGGGTCGGCGCCTATGTCAAGATCGCCACGCATCAGTGGCTCAGCGAAGAAGGCGTCAAACAGGTCGCGCCCCCCGCCGCCCGCCAGTCGGCCAGCGAAGGCCTGGAAGGGCATCGCCGGGCAGCGCAATTGCGGCTGGACCGCATGCAGGCGAAAATCTAGCGGGCTTTCCTCCCCCGCTTGCGGGGGAGGGGGACCGCCGTCAGGCGGTGGAGGGGGGCGCCACAGCCGCGATAGCAGCAATGACGGCTGCCGGGCGCACCTCCACCTCCTCCGTAGAGAATCGCAACACCGTGATGCCCTGCCGCTGTAGCCAGGCGGTACGACGCGCATCGCGTTCGGCCAGGTCGATGTGAACCGGCCCATCGACCTCGACACAGAGCTTCAGCGGGGCACAGTAGAAGTCGAGAATGAAGGGGCCAATGGGATGCTGGCGTCGGAAGTGCCAGCCCAGACTATTGCGGCGCAGCAGAAACCACAGCGTCCTTTCCGGCCCCGTCATGTTGCGACGCAGGTTCTTCGCGCGGTCGCGGATGAAGTCTGGTGACCGCACAATAGCCTCGTGTGTGGGCTCCCCTCTCCACCACGCTACGCGTGGTCCCCCTCTCCCGCAAGCGGGAGAGGAAAGCGCTGAGATCTCACTTGATCTGATCCGCCTCCAACCACGCCGCCTTGAGCTTTTCCACCGTAAAGCCAGGAGCCCTGGCCGCAGTCAGAATCGGCACTTCCTTGCGCATGACGACGTCGATGGCCCAAGCCATGCGTTCGATATGCTCGGCCGGGATGACCACGCCGCCATGGCGGTCGGCATGGACGAGATCGCCCGGCCGCACGGTCATGCCGAAGACCGTCACCGGACAGTCCAGTTCCGTCACATGCACGAAGGCGTGGCTCGGCCCCACGGCGCCGGCGATGACCTGATAGCCCTCGTCGAGCATGCCCAGATCGCGCAGCACGCCATTGGTCAGCGTGCCAGCAATGCCCAGGCCCTTGTGCTGGGCCACCTGCATCTCGCCCCAGAAACCGCCGATGACATGGGGATAGTCGGTGTCCTCGATGACCACGACATTGGGGCCCTGCCCGGCCGCGACATACTCGTAATATTCCATGCGCAAGGCCCGCACCTCGGCCGCCGGCTTCTGGGCCGGCGAGGAGGCGCGGATCTTGGCGGTGCGGGCAAAGCCAACGACCGGCGGCAGGGCGGGATCGGCGCAGACCACGGGCGTCTTGGTGAAACCCTCCGCGGTGCGCCCGCCCATGACATGTTCGAGCGCGTTGCAGACAGTCGGCGTATCGGCCTTGCGCAGGGCGGCGAGGACATCGGGCGAGATGGTTGGCATAGCTGCTACTCTGCCGCCTGCGCCGTGGCCCAGACCGGTGCGGCCGGAGCGGCGGCACCACGGACCACGAAGGCGATGGCATCGGCCGAGGCCGGGTTGCGGAAGCCGTGCGCCAGGCCGATCGGCACGGTCAGCGTATCGCCGGCACCCATGATCAGCTTGCCGTCGGCCCAGTTCACCTCGAGCGTGCCGGACTGCACGAAGATCACTTCCTGCTCGCTGCGGCTATGCGGCGCGATGGTTGCGCCGGTGGCAAGCTTTAGGCGGCGCAGGGCAAAGCCGTGCTGCCAGTGGCCGACGATGGGGCCGGCCGTGAAGCCGTCACCGGCATCGACGTCGCCGATCAGCGCGGCTTCCTCGACGCCCTCGCCGGCCAAAGGCGAGTTCGGGTTGGCCTTCATCTGCTCGGGCTTGAGCGCATATTTTGCCAGCTCGTCCATGGGCGGGGTCGCCAGTTCCTTGAGCTTCTCGGCCGTCGGCGGCTGTTCAAGCTCGGCGCCTTCCGGCACCTTTTCACCCAGCGTCGTGTCGATCAGCTTGCCGCCCTTGAGCAGCTTGAGGCCGAAATCCTCGGCCATCTTGAACACCGACGGCGCCCAGACCACCTTGCCCGGATCGTCATGACCCAGGACCACGTAGAGAAACCCGGTGCCCTCGTCGCGCTTCTCGAAGCCGCGGAACATGTGGGTGGGGACCGTGGCCACGTCGCCCGGCTCGACGTCGAGATAGCCCTCGTCCTTGTTGGCGCCGAAGACGAAGCGCCACTTGCCGGTATGGACCACGAAGGTCTCCGCCGTCAGGTGGCTGTGCTGGGAATTGGTGCAGCCGAAGGGCTGGCGGGCCGCGCCGACATTGAAGCCATGCGCCTCGGGGATATGCACCACCTGAGCGGGGTTTTCCGACACGCCCGGCCCGATGATGGTGAAATTCTCCTTGCGGTCCGAACCCGGCGTGCGCGCATCGATGAAGGCGTTGCGCAGGCCCTTGAGGTCGGCATAGCGCACCAGGCGCTTTTCCATTTCAGTCTGGGTCCATTTGGTCATGGGTCAGTCCTTTCACTCGCAAACGGGGATAAAATTTGCATTCGTATGCACAGCGCGCGCTAAATGCGCGGAATCATTGGCCATCCGGCTCCGCAGGTCGGCGAGGCGCGCGGGGATGGCCATCACGACTCCCTTGGCCGGTAGATCTGCTGGCCGTCGCGCTCGACGATGCCGCTGCTGGGCAGCCGGGCCGAGGTCCGCACCACGAGATCGCCGTTGAGAATGCGGTGCTCGGCTTCGATGTCGCCGCTGGCGATCTGGTCCATCAGGATATCGACCGTGGCTTCGACCATGCGCTTGAGCGGCTGGCTCATCGAGGTGATGCCATAGGAGGTCCAGCGCGCCGGGCCGACATCGTCATAGCCGACCAGCGAAAGGTCCTGCGGAATATTGAGGCCGAACTCGTAGCGGGCCACATCCATGACGGCGACGGCCATGTGATCATTGGCGACGAACAGGGCTTCGGGCCGGTCGGGCCGCGAGAGCATCTTGCGCGCCGCGGTCTCGGCATCGATGCGCGAATAATTGCCGGTCTCGATGACAACATCGGTGATGCCGTGGGCAGCGAGGCCCTCGATGAAACCCTGCTGGCGGTCGCGGTTGGTCGAGGAATTTTCAAGGCCCGCAATATAGCCGAAGCTCTTGTGCCCGCCGGCCACCAGGAAGTCGGCAATGCGCTTGCCCCCTTCCCTGTTTCGGGTGGTGACGCTCGACACCGCGTCGCGCTCGGTGGTGCGGTTGAAGAGCACGACCGGTATGCCGGCCGTGGCGCATTCCTCGGACAGCTCGGACGACAGCGAGGTCGAGGCCAGGATGATGCCGTCGACGCGATACTGCATCAGCTGGTCGAAGACCGGATCGCTGTCGCGGTCCATGAAGCCGGTGAACAGCAGCAGGTGATAGTTCTCGGCGGCGAGGGCGCGGCCCAGCTCTTCGAGCACGTCGGGATAGAACAGGTTTTCGAGATAGGCCATCACCACGGCGATGATGCGCGAGCGGTTGGTGATCAGCGAACGGGCAATGGCATTGGGCCGGTAGCCGAGCTCCTTGGCCGAGGCCAGCACCTTCTGCCGCGTCTTGGACGAGATGGAAGCGCCGGGCGTGAAGGTGCGCGAGACGGCCGATTGCGACACGCCAGCATGCCCGGCGACCTGCGAGGAGGTCACCCCCGGCTTCTTGTTTACTCCGCCGTCCATCCGCCATCCACCAGAAGGGAAGCGCCGGTCACCAGGGACGCGGCATCGGAGGCCAGGAACACGATCGGTCCCATGATGTCTTCGATCCGGCCCAGGCGGCCGAGCTTGATCTTGGAAAGAACCCAACTCCGGAATTCGGGATCGCTGAGGTTCTTCGCCGTCAGTTCGGTCTCGATGAAAGTCGGGCAGACTGTATTGACCCGGATATTATGGGCACCCAGCTCGATAGCCATGCCCTTGGAGAGGCCTTCAACAGCAAACTTGCTGGCGGCATAGACCGCGCGGTTGGGGCCGGCAACGTGGCCCATCTGCGACGAGATATGAATGATCGAGCCCGGCAGGCCCGCTGCCACCAGTCGTGCCACCACGGCCTGAGAGACAAACAGGGTGGCCGAGAGATTGAGGTCCATCACGAGCTGGTAGTTGGCCTCGGTGATGTCGACGAAGCTGGAATGGCGTGCCGTACCGGCGGAATTGACCAGCACCTGGAAGGGTTCGACATCGTCGACAAAGGCCTTGATCGTCGCGTTGTCGGTGATGTCGAGCGCCACGCCCTCCGCGGCCAGGCCGGCATCGGCCATCTGGTTGACCACCGTTTCGATGTCGGCTGCGGTACGGGCCGCGATGGTCACGGCAGCGCCGGCCTCCGCCAGCGCCACCGCAGCACCCAGCCCGATGCCGCGCGTGCCCCCGGTAACGAGGGCACGCTTGCCGTCGAGGCGAAAGCTGGGGGTACGCGGCAGGGTCATGCTATTCGGCAGCCTCGATATGCGGCGTTGCGCCGGTGCCATAGGGGATATTGCGCCCGCCATAGCGGCGCACACGGATATTGGCCTGTTCGGCATGGCCGACAAAGCCTTCGAGCATCGACAGGCGCGAACCATATTCGCCGATCATGGCCGAAGCCGCGTCAGTCGTGACGGTCTGCCACGTACAGGTCTTCATGAACTTCCCCACCCACAGACCACCCGTATAGCGCGCCGCCTTCATCGTGGGGAGGGTATGATTGGTGCCAATGACCTTGTCGCCATAGGCGACATTGGTGCGCGGCCCGAGAAACAGCGCGCCGTAATTGGTGAGATTGTCGCGGAACCACATGTCGCGGTCGGTCATGACCTGCACATGCTCGGAGGCAATCCGATCGGCCTCGACCAGCATTTCGGCATAGTCCTCGCAGACGATCACCTCGCCATAGTCGGCCCAGGATTTCCGCGCGATTTCGCCAGTGGGCAGGATTTCAAGCAGGCGCTCGATCTCGGCCATGGTTTCGCGCGCCAGCTTCTCTGAATTGGTCAGCAGGATGGCGGGGCTGGTCGGGCCGTGCTCGGCCTGCCCCAGCAGGTCAGTGGCGCAGATTTCCCCGTCCACCGTCTCGTCGGCAATGACCAGGGTTTCTGTGGGTCCGGCAAAGAGGTCGATGCCGACCCGGCCGAACAGCTGGCGCTTGGCTTCGGCCACGAAGGCATTGCCGGGGCCGACCAGCATGTCCACCGCATCGATGCTCTCGGTACCGATGGCCATGGCGCCGATAGCCTGGATGCCGCCAAGCACGTAGATTTCATCGGCACCGGCCATCGCCTGTGCGGCGACGACGGCCGGTGCCGGCTTGGCTCCGAAGGGTGGAGCGCAAGTGATGACGCGCTCGCAGCCGGCCACCTTGGCGGTGATCACCGACATGTGGGCAGAGGCGAGCAGCGGATATTTGCCGCCGGGGACGTAGCAGCCCACGGCATTGATCGGGACATGCTTGTGGCCAAGCGTCACGCCGGGCAACGTCTCGACCGACAGATCGGTCATGGTCGCGCGCTGGGCCTGTGCGAAATTGCGCACCTGGGTCTGCGCGAATTCGATATCCACCAGGTCCTGGTCGGTGAGCTGGGCCATGCAATCGTCGATCTCGCGCTGGCTGAGGCGGAAATCGGTGCGGTCCCACTTGTCGAACTTCTGCGACAGCTCGCGCACGGCCGCATCGCCGCGCTTTTCGATATCGCCAAGGATGGCCTCTACCGTCGCGCGAACCTGGCGATCCGCCTCGGCCCGCTCCTCGACATCCTTACCGCGCTTGAGCCAGACTGGCATTTGTCGCTCCCGTATTCTTGCTGCTGTTCATATTGCATACGTATGCAAATTTGTAAACCAAGACCATGGTCGAAGACAGAGACCTTCGCCAGATCAGGTCAGAGTTGGTGGTCGCTGGACCGCGTGATCGGTGGCGCGCTCGAAGGCGTCGCCGATCTGCACGATCCGGGCTTCATCGTGATGCCGGCCAATGATCTGCATGCCGATGGGCAGGCCCTGGTGGAAGCCCACGGGCAGTGCCAGCACGGGATGGCCGCTGACATTGAAGCCGATGGTCCGCATAGGCGTCCACACCGCCTCCTTCTCGAACGGAGCCGCCAGCAGGGCCGTGGTCAGTGCGCCGACGGTGATGACGGCATCATGCCGCTCCAGCAGGCGATCGACCGAGTCGCGGAACAGCTCCCCTGCCCGCCTGGCTTCCGCCAAGTCACTGTCGCTGACGGCAACGCCGGCCGCCAGGCTTAGGAAGGCGCGGCGCCCATAGGCGTCAGGGTGATCGCGCAGCTCCGCCGCGTGATAGTCGAAGCTCTCGCGATGCAGGATCGCGGCGGCGGCGACCTCGATGGCGTAATAATCGGGCAGCTCGATTTCCTCGACCACCGCGCCAAGCTCGGACAGCGTCGAGAGAGCCGCATCCATGGCGGTCAGGACCGCGGGCATGGTCTGGCTGTCGCTGGCGAACCAATTGCGGGCATAGCCGATACGCAGGCCCCGGACAGGCTCGCCGATCAGCCGCGCGGCCTTGCTGCCGGCTATGACATCGAGCGTCACCGCCGCTTCGGCCACAGTGGCGCTGATCGGTCCGACATGATCCATGCTGGTCGACATCGGCAGCACGCCGGCATTGGGCACGGTGCCAATGGTTGGCTTGAGGCCGACGACGCCACAATAAAAGGCCGGGCCGCGCAAGGAGCCGCCGGTATCGGTGCCCAGCGTGGTGCGCAACAGGCCGCCGGCCACCGAAGCCGCGCTGCCCGAGGACGAGCCGCCGGTGATATGGTCGAGGCTCCAGGGGTTGCGGGCCGGCGGGAACAGGCCGGACGTGTCGGGCCCCACCGTGCCCCATTCATAGGTCGCCAGCTTGCCGATCAGCACGGCGCCGGCTTCGATCAGTCGGGTGACAACCGCGGCGTCCGCTTCCGCCACGGCCTCGGCGCGGCCCGGCGCATCGGCCGTCGTGGGCAGGCCGGCGACATCGATCAGGTCCTTGAGGCCGACTGGTATGCCGTGCAGCGGTCCCCGATCCTGCCCGGCGGCCAGTTCGGCGTCGGCCCTGGCCGCGTCGGCCAGAGCGCGTTCGGCGGTGACGCAGTAGAAGCTACGATAGGCGCTATCGCGGGCAGCGATCCGATCAAGGCAGGCCTGGGTGAGGGCCACCGACGTCAGCCGACCGTCGCGCAGGCGCCTGCCCTGCTCCAGAAAACTCAGGTCCAGTATCGCCGACAGGTCTTCTTCTTGTGCCGGAAAGGTCTCGGCCAGGCCTGCAATGCCGTCGCCCATCCAGGCGGCCAGCTTGAAGACGCTGCCGCTTTCATGCGGCGACAATGCGATGCCATGCTGCGCTAGGCTGGCCTCGAACGCCGCGCGGCGCTGCTCATTGGGGTCGATGGCCAGGGCTGGCTCCTGCGCAGACATGTCAGATGCCGGCCACGATACGCGTACCGGTGGCCCGGTCAAACAGATGACAGGCCGCAGGCGGGATATTGACCTTGGCGACGTCGCCGATCTCGGCGCGATAATCCTTGCCCACCTTGATCGAGACCAGTTCGCCGGCCACGCGCATGGAGAGCATGGTCGCCTCGCCCAGCAGCTCGACCGTGTAGATTGGTGCCTCGATCTGGCCCATGTCGGTGGCCAGCGTCGCATCCTCGGCGCGGAAGCCGAGCGTGACCGGCCCCTTGACGCCCCTGGACAGTCCCTCGACGCGAATGCCGGCGGCGCTGAAGACGCCATCGGCGATGTCGCCGTGCACAAGATTCATGGCGGGCGAGCCGATGAAGCTGGCGACAAAGGTATTGGCCGGGCGGTCGTAGATTTCCATCGGCGTGCCGACCTGCTGGATCAGCCCCTTCTGCATCACCACGACGCGATCGGCCAGCGTCATGGCCTCGATCTGGTCATGCGTCACATAAATGGTGGTGCGCTTGAGCGTGTGGTGCAGGTTCTTGATCTGCGCCCGGGTCGAAACGCGCAGCTTGGCGTCGAGGTTGGACAGCGGCTCGTCCATCAGGAAGGCATTGGGCTCGCGCACGATGGCGCGGGCCAGGGCCACGCGCTGGCGTTGGCCGCCGGACAGGGCTGCGGGCCGGCGCTGCAGGAAATCGTCGAGCTCCACCATCTTGCTGGCCGCCATGACGCGCTCATGGTGCTGCTCGGCCGGCACCTTGCGCACCTTGAGCGGGAAGCGGATGTTCTCGTAAACGGTCATGTTTGGGTAGAGGCCATAGCTCTGGAACACCATGGAGATGTCCCGGTCCTTGGGCTCGAGCTTGTTGACCAGGCGATCGCCGATCCAGATCTCGCCTTCGGTGATGTCCTCCAGGCCTGCGATCATGCGCATGGTCGTGGTCTTGCCGCAGCCCGAAGGCCCCAGCAGGACCAGGAATTCCTGGTCGGCGATGTCGAGGTTGAAATTGTCGACCCCGACGAAGTTGCTCCAGCGCTTGGACACATTCTTGAGACGGATCTGAGCCATCTGGATTACCCCTTAACAGCGCCGGCGGTGAGCCCGCTGACGATCTGGCGTTGGAAGAAGAGCACGAGGATGAAGAGCGGCACGGTGGCCGAGACCACGGCGGCGACGGCATACATGACGTTGCCTGCCTCCTGCACCGAGCCGAGAAAGCTCGAGATCTTGGGCACCATGGTCTGGTTGTCGGCGCTCAGCAGCATCGAGGTGGTGGCGAAGTCGTTATAGGCGAGCAGGAAGCTGAACAGGCCCGTCGTGACGACGCCCGGCCACATGACCGGAATGATGACGCGGCGGAAGGCCTGGAAGCGCGAGCAGCCGTCGACCATGGCGCTTTCGTCGAGATCCTTGGGGATCGACAGGAAGAACGAGTGCAGCATCCACAGCGTGAAGGGCTGGTTGATCGCCACCAGCACGATGATGGACGTGGGCAGCACGCCCCAGATATTGAGCTGGAAGAAGGGCAGCAGATAGCCCGAGACCAGGGTGATATGCGGCATGGCGCGGAACACCAGCGCCGCGATCAGGATCCAGAAGGCGTAGCGCTGCCCCGAGCGCGCCAAGGCATAGCCGCCCAGCGTGCCCAGCGTCAGCGAGATCACCGTGACGCTGACGGTGACAATGGCGGTATTGCCGACGGCGCGCCAGAATTCGCGCGTCACCCAGGCGCCGTAATAGCCGTCGCCGGTGAAGGCACTGCCGGTCTGGGCCTGCGTATAGGTGCCGAAAATGGCATTCCACCAGCTCTCGCGGGAGAAGAAGTCCGGCTCGACCTTGAACGATCCCCACACCGTCCAGACAAAGGGGAATGCGGCGAGCACCACCCAGAACACGATGAACACCGTGATCAGCAGGTTGAGCGGCAGCGGGCGCTTCTGGGTTTGCGTGGCTTCGGACATGTCAGACCACCTTGTGGTTGAATTCGCGCCAGGTGCGGATCAGCACCGGGGTGAGCAGGATGATGACGCCGATAATGGTGAGCACCGAGGTCGCCCCGGCCGAGCCAAAGAGCTGCGCATCGCCGCTGAGGTCATTGAAGATCATCCAGCTCAGCGAGGTGGCATTGGCCTCGGCGGAAAAGCCGACAATCGGCTCGAAGACGCGGAAATTGTCCATCAGCTGCACCAGCGCCACGAAGGTGGCAAGCGGCATCAGGTGCGGGATGATGACGTAGCGGATGCGCTCCCAGCGGCTCGCGCCATCGATCATGGCCGATTCCAGCGTATCGCCGGGCACGGTCTGCAGGCCGGCATAGAAGACCACGAAGCTGAAGGGGGCATTGCTCCAGACGCCGTAGAACAGCAGCGACGCCCAGGTCAGCACGGGTGATGCCCGCAGCGACAGGGTTGGATCATTGAACAGGTTCTGCAGCGAGGCGCCGATGATGCCGTTGGACTGGATCATCCAGTAGAGGATCAGCGAACCCACCAGCGGAGTGATGATCATCGGCAGCAGCGAGAAGAAGATCACCGGCCCCTTGATCGCCTTGGGGACGGCATTGACCGCCAGCGCGATGACAAAGCCCAGCGCCATGGCGAGCGGCGTCACCACGAAGCAGAAGACCAGGGTAAAGGACAGCGCCTTGTAGAAGGGCAGATTGTAGATGCGGCTGACGACGTCGCCGAAGCCGGCATTGCTGGACAGGATGGCGCCGATCTCGTTGACCGCCAGGTGCCCGCGATTGAGGTAGGTGCCCAGCCCGTTGAACTGGCCCATGGGCTGTTCCTGCTCGAGCTGCTGCATTGCGGCGGTGTCGACCCGCACCTCCTTGGTGCACCCGCCGAAGGGCTGGCAGTTCTCCACCTCGACCAGGACGCGTGGATGCTCGACATGCAGGCTCTGCACCACCACCGAGACGATGGGCAAAGCGATGAACAGCACCATCGCGATCAAGGACGGGAGAATGAAGGCAAAGAATGTCTTGTGTGGCATCAAGGCCCCCGGAAGCAGAGCTGGCGAGTATTGGCTGCCTTCGGCTTGTCGCGCTGAAGGAGCAGTCGACACCCTCCCCCTTGTGGGGAGGGATCGCGGGTGGGGGTGGTTTGGCCCAGATATCCGGGCTCTCGCCATCCCCTCCCAACCTCCCCCTTCAAGGGGAGGTGCCGTTCGGTGCCTGGGGCGACAGCGCCCCAGGCGAAGCCTATCCTACAGGTACCCGCCTTCCTTGGCGGCGGTATCATAGGCGGCCTTGACGTCGGCCAGCGCCTGGGCGGCGTCTTCCGTGCCGGCCATGAACTCGGCCAGTTCGGACGACAGCGCGGTATGCAGCAGACCCATATAGGGCTGCATCGGATAGGCACGAGCACCGGCATTGGCGGTGGCGATCACGCCGACAGCAGCCGGGCCGGGTTCGTAGCCGGCGACCAGCCAGGTGGCGACCGCCGGGTTGGCGGCAACCATTTCCGGGCTGATGCCATGGACCATGGCCTGGAAGGAGGCGGCAGCGTCTTCATCGGAAATGTTCTTGGCGATGGTGAAACCATCCCACCACAGAGCAACCGCCGGGATGGAGCCGCCACCGATGGTCGGGGCCGCGGCCAGCACGGTGTTTTCCACCACGCCTTCGGCAGCACCCTCGTCGTCGATCGTAGCACCGGCCAGCGAGCCCCACTCGACCATCATGGCGGTGTTGCCGGCTTCATACTCGGCCTTGATGGAATTGGCATCGAAGGTCAGGTAGTCCGGGTCCATATAGGCCGTGAGGGCACGCATGGTCTCAAGGACCTTGAGGCCGTTCTCGTTGTCGATGGCCAGTTCAGCCGAACCGGGCGCAAAGAACTCCGCGCCGGTGCCGAGATAGGCATTGACGAATTCGGCGGCGAGGTCCCAGCCCGGCTTGACCGAGGCGGCGACCGGATATTCCATGATGCCGGCATCCTTGATCGCCTTGGCGGCGGCCAGGATGTCCTCATATGACTTGGGCTCGGCAAGGCCGGCCTGGTCCAGGATATCCTTGCGATAGAACAGGTGCTGGGCATTGCCCATGAAGGCGACGGCCATGGTCTTGCCGTCGATCTTGATCAGCTGGTTAGGCTGCAGCGAAGCGCCATACTTTGCGACCAGGTCGTCAAGCGGGCGGATCAGGTCGTCATTGAGCAGCGGCACGATGGAATTGTTGGCCACCACGGCGACGGTGTATTCGGCCGGATTGATCGACAGCGCCGGGACCTGCAGGTTCTTGTGCTCGGCATTGGCATTGGCCGTGACGGTCACGCCGTCGGTGGCGCACTCTTCGGCGGTGGTGTTCACCAGGCGCAGGGCCTCGAAGTCATTGGAGAGAATACGGACCGAGCCCGCTCCCTCGATGCCGCAATCGGCAAAGGCTGCGCCGGCGGTGAGGCACAGGACCCCAAGCGATACGGTCGTCTTCAACATAAGCTTCATTTCGTTCTCCTGACGGTGAACGGCGCTCCCTTTGCTCAGTGCGCCGACCATCCCCTGTTGTCGTTTACGCTCCCGCGGCCGGCTCGGGTCTCTTGATCCACTCGCCCCGATCCAGCCCTTGTCTTTCCGCACAGCACAATTGGTAAGCGGCATTGCATACGAATGCAATCCCTTTTGCATTCGTATGCAAAAACTCGCGTGGAGCCGGGTCTTGGCTGACGATTTCGTTGCCTAAAGGCCGGCAAACCCTGAGGTGCAGAATATGCCCGCACCGCATGCTCCGCCAGAAGTGACTTGCCCGGACGCCACTCTTGGCCCAGCCTCTGGCGATGGAGATTGCGATATGATCAAGGGCTTCATGCTGGCCGCGGTCATGACCTTGGGGACCGCTACATCCGCCATGGCCGCCTGCCCCAGCCAGGTCCCCGGCTCGACCATCGACGCCATCAAGGCCAATGAGCAACGCGTCCTCTGCCTGCTGCGCGAAGTGGAGGCGGCGGCGCAACAGCGCCAGTATGAGTCCCAATTGAAGGCGCTGGAAAACTCCGTCCGGGACCTGCAACTGCAACAGCGCTTCAACGCCATGCCCAGCTTCACCGCGCCCGCTCCGTTCGTCCCGCCAATGCTCTGACGTCAGCCCATCAAGGCCCACGCCCAACGGCAGGTCCCGCCTGTGCAGCCTGTCCTCCCGCGTGAGAAAACCTGGCGGGACTGATCGGTCATCTGTGCTCCGCTTTCAACCGCGCCCGAATCCTTGGTTTTGACACCATGTTGGGCTGTCATCGCGGGCGTAGTGCAAGTCTTCCGGCCAAATGGACCGGAAAAAACCGACAGAGGAGAAACAAATGACCATGCGAGCCAAAACGGCGCTCAAGATCGTCGACGAGGATCATCAGCAAATGGAGGCGACAATTCTGGAAGCTTCCAAGCAAGCCGCACCCATGGTGCAGCGCCTCGCGACGCATCGCGACCGCATCGATCTGGCGATCAAGGAGCTCGAAAGCGAGCGCTTCGAACTGATCTCACGGCGTGACCACCTGCGTCGCCAGGCCGAGGCCGTAGATCAGGGTTTCGCGATGCATATCGAGGACATTGAAGCCACGTTGAAGCTCTATGAAGGCGGTTTGAACTCGATTGCGGTCACGCATTAGTTGCCCAATCGGACGCCAGCGATCCAGCCGGACCGCCAGGGAGACGAGAGTGCTCTAGTGCGGCTACCAGACTGCCCGGTTGGATCGATGAGATAAGAAAAGCCTGTTTCGACTTCGCGGTCAGCGGCGTTGCGCTGACACAAATCCCAAGACATGCCTGCGCCGGATCTTGACCTGCGCCGTGTTTGCCATCCACCGGGTGTGATGGGCAAGCCGGGCGCGGGGCGCCCTGCCCTTGCCTCACAGTCCCGAAAAAAAGGCGGCCCATAGGCCGCCCTCACCGATATTTGATCGCCAGTGGCGCTTACTGGGCGGCCGGTGCAGCCGGCGCGGCTTCTGCGGGCGCAGGTTCGGTCACAGCAGGGGCGGCTGGTGCAGTGGTTGCAGCGGGCGCCGCGGGGGCGGCAGCGGGCGCGGGCGTGGCTGCGGCAGGCGCAGGCGCGGTGGCTGCCGGTGCGGGTGCCATGGCTGGGGCCGTCTCGACGGGCGCCGCAGGCTCGGCGGGCGTATTGACGGTGGTGTTCGTTGTCACCGAGGCGGGGGCCTGGTTCTGCGTATTCATGAAATAGACGACGGCGATCAGAGCGACGACGGCGACGAGAATGCCAATGATCCAGTTTCTGTTCATGCACTGCTTCCTTTGTGGTGTGGGACGCGAGCTATACGCTAAAGCCGCAGCCGCGTCGGACTATTCGACGGCTCACGGATAAACAGAGGTCCTGATCCGCAGGCGCAGCTGGCTTGTCGACGTTCAGGATCAGAAGTCGAAGCCCATCTGCGACACCGGCGCTGCCCGCCGCGCCTTGGGGGGGGCCGGCTCCGGTGGCAGTTCAACGACTGGGGCCGGCGTTGCCAAGGGCGTCTGTGTGACCTCGACAACTGCCCGAGGGTCAGCCGCCAGCGGCGCCAGTTCACCCAGCCAGTCCGCCACGGGCCGCAACCGCTTGATATGCAGGGCATAGAGGTTTTCGCGGCCCGACTTCTTCTCGCTGATCAACCGCGCCTGCTTGAGCACGCGCAGGTGGCGGGAGATGGCCGGGCGGCTGATATCAAACGATGCCGCGAGCACATGCACCGGCTTGGGTCCATCGCGCAGGATTTCGATGATGCGGCAACGCGTTGGGTCGGCCAGCGCGACAAGGATGGCAATCGGGGGCATGCGGACTTCCGGAACGTGGTCCCATCCCCAGTAGTAACGCAGGTGTTACCCGTCAAGCATGCCCCTTGTGACGCAACCGGTTATTCACCAGATGCGTTGTGGCACGCTTTACGATGGCGCAAGATGCTCGTCGCGGCGCAATAATCTGGTCACTTCCCTGCGCCAAGCTCGGGGTCAAAGGAGAACGATCCCAGTGCAACACATTCCGTCCGGCTATTCATGGTGGAGTCGCGAGCAGCGCCCCTTCACCACCGCGGAAAAGGTGGCGGATGGCGTCGTCCATATCCTCGGCCTGATCGTCGCCATTGCGGCGGGTTCGGTGCTCTTGGCCTTTGCGATCATCGAGACGGCGCCCGAAGCGGTGCCGGCACTGGCGGTCTATATCGGTTCGCTTGTGGCAGTGCTGGGCGTGTCCATGGCCTATAATCTCTGGCCGGTCTCGCCGATCAAGATGTGGCTGGCCCGGCTCGACCAGGCGGCCATTTTCCTCTTCATTGCCGGCACTTACACGCCTTTCCTCGCCGTACTCGGCGGCACCACGGCGGGCGTGCTGATGACCACCTTTGTCTGGGGGGCCTCGCTGATCGGGGTGGCCCTCAAGCTGATCGTGCCCGAGCGCTTCGGCCGGCTGGCGATTGCGCTCTACCTGGCGATCGGCTGGAGCGGCATCCTGGTGTTCCAGTCCCTGGCGCAGACCCTGCCCGATTCGACGCTGTGGCTCCTGCTGGCCGGCGGAGTGACCTATTCCCTCGGCATCATCTTCCACCTGTGGGAACGGCTCAAGTTCCAGAACGCGCTATGGCACGTCTTTGTCGTAGTCGGCGCCAGCCTGCATCTCTGGGCGGTCATCGACTGCATGGTCATTCACCGGCTCTAGTCAGTCGGCAGCAATCCGGTCGTGTTCCATCCTGTCGCCCGGCTGCAGGCCGATCTCAACCGAGCGGCCGCCCGGGATTTCCAGCACATATTGCACCGGACCATCCGAGGGGATGGAGGTGACGTCATGCGGGCGCGCATTGACGTGGACATTCCTGACCAGCCCATCGGCGCCGACGAAGATCATGTCGAGCGGGATGAAGGTGTTGCGCATCCAGAAGGAAACCGGCCGCTCTTCCTTGAAATCGAACAGCATGCCGGCATCGTCGGCCAGCTCGGTGACGAACATCAGCCCCTGCGCTCGGCTTTCCGGGGTGTCGACCACCTGTACGTTGAAGCTATATTCCCCGGTCGCTGTCTGCAGTACCAGTTTGGATTCGTCGGCGAGGACCGCGGCCGGCAGGGCCAACAGGGCAAGGGCGATCACCGCACCGGCGTGGCGCAGCGCCGGGGCAAGGCCTTGGGCAGACAACATCATGGCAGCATTTCCTAGTGGGAGGACGGCGCGTCGCCCCAACCATCGGGCCGGATTTCGGCGACCATAAGGCCCTTGGGACCATTGCCGTAGCGCACCAGCACGAATTGGCCCGGCCGCAGCTCGGTAATGCCGAAGCGGCGCAGCGTTTCCATATGCACGAAGATATCCGGCGTGCCCTCACCGGCCGACAGGAAGCCGAAGCCGCGGATGCGATTGAACCATTTCACCTCGAGCCGGACCATGCCGGAGGTCGGTTCCACCACGACATGGGTGCGCGGTGCGGGCATCTGGGCCGGGTGGCGGGCCGTGGATTCGTCCATCGACACGATGCGGAAGGCCTGCAGGCCCCCGGGACGATTGAGCGCCTCGACAACGATGCGCGCGCCCTCATAGGCCGTCTGGTAGCCATCGCGGCGCAGGCAGGTCACGTGCAGCAGCACGTCGGCCAGGCCGTTATCTGGGACAATGAAGCCGAACCCCTTGCCGGCGTCGAACCATTTGATGGAGCCAGAAATCTCGATCGTGTCGAGGCCGGAATCCCCGGCGGGAGCAGAAGCGCTGGAATGGCCCGCCGAATCCGTGTCGTGTGACACGGCTGCAGCGTCTTCGCTATCGCCAGTAAACTTGGCCCCCATGCTCCCCAAAGCCCTTCGCACTCGCCCCGCAACTGCGAGGTACTCCACAAGACAGGACGCTACTGTGTCCGATTCAAACGCAATTGTTAAGAGTCTGTTTGGAATTGCATTGGTTGCCGCAGCGCCGCGGTCTTGCTAGGCCAGCGGCAATCGATTTCAAGAAGGAGCATTTGCCGTGAAATATCTGCACACGATGGTTCGGGTGACCAATGTCGAGGAGAGCCTGCGCTTCTACTGCGAGGGCCTTGGGCTCGAAGAGGTGCGACGCACGGAAAACGAGAAGGGTCGCTTCACCCTGATCTTCCTGCGCGCGCCGGGCGATGCGGGCGGCGAAGTCGAGCTCACCTATAACTGGGACCCGGAGGAATATACCGGCGGGCGCAATTTCGGCCACCTGGCCTACCGGGTGGACGATATCTACAAGCTCTGCCAGCATCTTTCCGACATGGGCGTGACCATCAACCGGCCGCCACGCGATGGCCATATGGCTTTCGTCCGTTCGCCGGACGGCATCTCGGTCGAACTGATCCAGGACGGCACCCTGCCCCCGCAGGAGCCATGGCTGTCCATGCCCAATACCGGCAAGTGGTAGGCCGCGCCGACAGCCGCTAACGCTTCGCTAACCGTGGCGCTTAGCCTGCGGTTAGCGAAAAGGATCGTATTTTAGCGACTTCACAAACGGGCCATTGCCTGTTGCCCAAGGGCAACAGGTGGTCACTCGGAAGTCGCCATGCCCCTCTCGATCCGCTCTCTTCTCGCCATTGTCCTGACTGCGTTGACCCTGGCAGCCTGCATGCCCATGGCCATGTTTGCCAGCGGCAGCGGCGCAGCCTATTCGGGCAAGAAGAGCGACTGGGGCACCTATGTCGCCAGCAATGAGGTCAACGCCCTCTGCCTCTCGCCCAAGCTGCGATTCCTGATCTGGGAATTCGAGGGCCAGTTCGGCCGTAAGGTCATCATGAGCTCGGGCTACCGGGACGGCCGGCACAATGCGGCAGCCGGCGGCGCGGACAACTCCTACCACACCAAGTGCATGGCGGCCGATTTCTACATTCCGGGCGTCGACAAGCAGCAGCTGATCGCCTTCGCCATGCACCGCAGCAGCGCCGGCGGGCTGGGCTGCTATCCGGGCCGTCAATTCATCCATGTGGACGTGCGCGACAGGCCGCGCGGCTATAATCGGCCCGTCACCTTCTCGGGCTGTTGAAAAATTTGGCTTTATGGCCGCAAATGGGTTGCACATCCCAAATCACCCAACTATACGACCACCAGCGCTTAGGCGCCCTTCGTCTATCGGTTAGGACGGCACCCTTTCACGGTGCAGAGAGGGGTTCGACTCCCCTAGGGCGTACCATTCCCTCCTTGCGGGAAATGACATAGACTAAGCCGACTTGTTCCTAGGTCCGCGGCCATCGTCTATCGGTTAGGACGGCACCCTCTCACGGTGCAGAGCGGGGTTCGATTCCCCGTGGCCGTACCAGGAACCCTCCCCCACAAGAAAACTGCCAGCATGCTTGCGGCAAATGCGCCAGCTGCTGCCGGTGTGCCGCCCATCTACTGATCCATTGCACGACGCTTCGCGTAGGAGGGTTACGCAGGCGGAGCAGCCGATGTATGCCGTAGTTATGACCAATTCAGATATGGGCGCGCCGCCCCCGCCGACCGAATTGCCAGACCCGGCCGGGCTCGTGCAGCGCATTGCTACGCAGCAGGACCGCGCCGCTCTGGCCGCGCTGTTCAACCTGTTCGGCCCGCGCGTAAAGTCCATGATGCTCAAGCTGGGGGCGGGCGAGGCGCTGGCCGAAGACCTGGTGCAAGAGACCTTTCTCACCGTCTGGCGCAAAGCGGCGCTCTATTCCAGCCAGCGGGGCGCAGCCAGCACCTGGATCTTCACCATCGCCCGCAACCTGCGCATCGACCAGCTGCGGCGCCAGTCCAATCGACCCTACGAGGATCTCGAAAAGGTCACGCTCGAGAGCGACGCGCCCCTGGGGAGCATGCTTGTCGAACAGAATCAGGTAGTTGCCCGCGTGACCGCCGCGCTCGAAACGCTCTCAGCCGAGCAGCGCGACGTGATCCGCCTCAGCTTCATCCATGATATGCCGCACGCCCAGATTGCCGAGACCACCGGTATCCCCCTGGGCACAGTGAAATCGCGACTTCGTCTCGCCTATGAACGGCTCCGGCCTTTGCTGGAGGACCTGCAATGATCCAACACCACCCCGATATCGCTACCCTGATGGCGTTTAGCGCCGGCACGCTTGATCGCCCCTATGCCACGGTTGTCGCGACGCATCTGGCCATGTCAGATGGCGGGCGGGAGACGCTGCGCCACATGGAAACCATCGGCGGTGCCCTGCTGACGGCGGAACCTGCTGCCGAACTGGCAGCCGGCGCGCTCGATCGGTTACTCGGAACTGTCGGCGAGGACCAGATTTCCGTCACGCCGCGCGAGGAGCGCAGCGCCAATGAGCTTCCCCTGCCCCTGCAACCCTTCCTGCCCAAGGGGCTGGAAGGCGTCCGCTGGAAGTGGACCGGGCCGGGTGTTGCCACGGCCGACCTCGCCTGGGGCGACGACGGCAAGTCGCGGCTGATGCTGCTGCGCGTTGCCGGCGGCCGGCGTGTGCCCGAGCATGGGCATGGCGGGCACGAGCTGACGCTGATCCTGCAGGGTGCCTATCGCGACCGCTTCGGCGTCTTCGCCAAGGGCGACATTGCCGACCATGACGAGGATGTAGAACACCAGCCGATCGCCGAGCCAGGTGAAGACTGCATCTGCCTTGTTGCGGTCGACGCAAAGCTGACTTTCCGTGGCCGGCTGATGCGGGCATTGCAGCCCATGTTCGGAATATGAGAATGCAGCCGGGCGTGGCCTGGATCATCGGCGGCGGTTCGGGGATTGGCGCGGCCGTTGCCCGCCTACTGGCCAAGCGCGGCTGGACGGTGGCCATTTCCGGCCGCCGGGCGGACAAGCTGGACGAGGTTGCGTCGGCCCATTCGACGATTCGCCCCTACCCGCTCGACGTGACCGACGGCGAGGCGATTGCGGCGACGGTGACCAGGATCGCCCAGGAGCTGGGCCATATCGATCTCTTCATCTTCGGTGCCGCCGCATGGCAGCCTATGGATGTAGGCGACTACGCGTTCGACAAGTTCGCCAAGATCGTGGACACCAACTATCTGGGCGTCATCCGCGTGGCCAATCCGCTGCTGGCGCAGATGGACAAGCAGGGCGGCGGGCACTTTGCCGTCATCGCCTCGGTCGCGGGCTATTTCGGCCTGCCGCGCTCGGCGGCCTATTCCTCGACCAAGGCCGGGTTGATCAATCTGCTCGAGACGATGCGGACCGAGCTGGCGCCGCGCAATATAAAGGTGCGGATGATCGCGCCGGGTTTCGTCAAGTCCGAGCTGACCGACAAGAACGACTTCCCCATGCCCTTCCTGATGGAAACCGACGACGCCGCGGAGCGGATCGTCGACGGGCTGACGCAGTCGGACCGCTTCGAGATAGCCTTTCCCAGGCGCATGGTCTGGCTGATGAAGACGATCCGCTGGTTGCCGTATCCGGTATTCTTCTGGCTGACCAGCAAGATGCTGCCGAAGGGCTAGGGGCAGGCCATTAGCCCCCACCAGGCCTCCCCTGGACATATCGAGTTTGGCCGCGATCACGTCACAGCAACCAGCCGGATGCCTCCCCTTCCAGGGGGAGGAAAGGTGGGGGTCTTTCCCTATGCCGGCTTGCGATACTGATAGATACCCACATCGATCGAGCCTTCGGTGAAGCCCGCCTCGCAATAGCTGAGGTAGTAGACCCACTTGCGCTTGAACTCTTCGTCATAGCCGAGCGGGGCGATCATCGGCCAGCGCTCGAGGAAGCGTTCGCGCCAGAGCTTGAGAGTCCTGGCGTAGCTCAGGCGGAAAGTCTCGACGTTTTCCAGCACCAGGCCGTATTTCTCGCCGAACTCCTGCATGACTGTCTTGGTCAGCAGCATGCCGCCGGGGAAGATGTAGCGCTGGATAAAATCGGGGCCGCTCTTGTAGCCCTCGAAATCGGCCTCGTTGATGGTGATGGCCTGGATGGCGGCGGTGCCGCCGGGCTTGAGCCGATCATGCACGGTCTGGAAATAGCTCGGCCAGTTGTCCTCGCCCACGGCCTCGATCATCTCGATCGAGCCGATATGGTCGAACTGGCCCTCGGTGTGGCGATAGTCCTCAAAGACCAGGGTCGCAAACTCGTCGAGGCCCTGACGGGCCAGGCGTTCCTGCCCGAACTTGAGCTGCTCGGCCGATAGGGTAATGCCGCGCAGATGGGCCTTGTAGTCGCGCGCCACGGTTTCGGCGAAGCCGCCCCAGCCGCAACCGATCTCCAGCACGGAGGAGCCAGGGGTTACGCCTGCCATGTCGGCAACGCGGCGATATTTGACCAGTTGGGCTTCCTCGAGGCTCTGGTCGCCCGAAGTGAAGACGGCCGAGGAATAGGTCATCGAGGGGTCGAGCCACTGGCCATAGAAGTCGTTACCGAGATCGTAGTGCTCGGCAATGTTCTTCTTGGAGCCCTCAAGCGTATTGCGGCGCGACAGGTGATAATGCAGATCGCCGGCCGCCTTGCGGAAGAAGCCGGGATTGGCCTGATCGAAGGTGTCGCGGTTTTGAAGGAAGAAGCGGAACAGCGCCGTGAGGTCGTCGACCTCGATGTCGCCATTCATATAGGCCGCGGCAAAGCCGACGGTGCCGCGCTGCATGGCCTCGGTGATAACCCGGAAATTGTTGAGCCGGAGCACGGAGTGCTCGCCTGTCGACGGGTCACCCACGGTGCGGGTCCGGCCATTGGGCAGGATGACCGTGACGGCCCCATGCTTGACCTTGCCAATGAGCTTGCTGCCGATCCGATCGACAGCCCAGGAGGCAAATCGGGTCCACGGCGTAACGCCGGTATTGGTGCTTTCTGCTACGGATTTCGTCATCGTGCCGCTGAATCCAAATATCGCTAGACTTCGCGGCGGCGCTTGGATTGCCGCCTCAACTTGAGTGTCGGCGGTACACCCTTGAGCCACAAAAGCAGTGCTTCCCAGTGTATGCCCGCGACTACTTTAGCGGTCATAAATGGATATGCAAGCAGCAGTTTCAATAGGGTAGCGTCTGTCAGGGGCCGATGCTCCCCTTCGAAATAGGCCGTCAGCAAACCACCCTCGGCGTCCGACAGCGTGATGCCGAGAAAGACGGTCGCGGCGGGCGGGCGCACCGAAAACCGATAGGCACCCTCCAGCGTGTTGAAGGGCGAGACATAGAAGGCCTTCTTGGCCTCGTGCCGAATCTGGTCGCCGCTGGGCTGTACGGCCGCCTGGTAGAAGTGATGCTCGCCAAAGGTATTGCTGACTTCGTAGGCCATGAATGACGTCACCCCGGCAGCGTCCTCACAGAAGTAGACGGTGATGGGATTGAAGGCGAAACCGAAGAGCCGCGGATAGGCCAGCATGCGGATATGCGCGACGTCCGTTACCCCGGCGGCCGCTGCCTTGCGGCGGATGAAGGCGGCTATGCTCGTGCCGTCGCGCGGACCAAAATCCCTGGTGAACAGCGACACAAGATTGAATTTATTCAAGGAGAAGAGGCGCAGTTTCTCATGTAGCGAATCAAGCCGGTCGAGATCGACGAGCATCGAGAAGACCCGGTAGCGCAGCGCATGCCGCTTGGGGCGCGCGCGCTTGTGCACGACATCGCCGACATAGATCGCGCCCAGCATGCTGGCCGTATCGTTCACTCCGCCGCCCACAGGCTCTGGTCTCCCTCGACCCAATTATGCGCAATGCGGTCGCGCTGGTGGCCGACCTGCCACGGGCGCTGCAGCGGCCCGATGCGTTCGGCAACCTCAAGCCCCGCCTGCAATCCATCCTCATGGAAACCGTAACCCATCCAGGCACCTGCAAACCAGGAGTTGTTGACTCCCTGGATCTGCCAGAGCTGCGGCTGCATGGCGACGGCTTCGGCGTCAAAGAGCGGATGCTCATAATCGGTTTCGTAGATGATCGAGCCGGGCGCAAATTCCCGATGCGGATTGAGCGTGACGAACAGGCCCTTGGTGGTGGCCAAGGGCTGGAGCTTGTTCATCCAGTAGGTCAGGCTCAGCCCCTCGTCCTCACCGCTGGCGCGCAGATAGTTCCAGGCCGACCAGAGATGGCGGCGCTTGGGCATGAAACTGGGATCGGAATGCAGGACCGCGCGATTGCGGGAGAAGCGGAACGCCGACAGCACACGCTGCTCGGCCTCTGTCGGATCGGCGATCAGTGACAGGGCCTGATCGGCATGGGTGGCAAAGACCACCTGGTCAAAATGGCGGTGACTGCCGTCCTCGAAGTAGATCTCGACGCCCTGGGCATGGCGGCGGACCTGGGCAATCGCCGCGTTTAGCACCGTTTCCATACGGCTTTGCGCGACGAGGCTGTCGATATACTGCCGCGAGCCCGACTTGACGGTGCGCCACTGCGGGCGCCCGAGGACCTGCAGAAGGGAATGGTTGGCGAAGAACTCGATGAAGGTGCGGGCGGGAAAATCGAGCATGCCGCGCGACGGGGTGGACCAGATGGCCGCTGAGATGGGCAGGATATGGTCATCAATGAAGGCGCGGGAATAGCCGAAGCGATCGAGAAACTGGGCGATGGTCAGATCGTCCGGACAGAGCTCGATCTGCTGCTCTGCCTCGCGGAAGAACCGCATGATATCGGCAACCAGCTTCCAGTGGCGCGGCCTGACGATGTTGCGGCGCTGGCCGAACAGGCCCCAGAGATACTCGCCGGAATACTCCATCCGACCCTCGCCCACTGAAACGGCGAAGCTCATGTAGGAGCGGGCTGTTTCCACGCCCAGGTGATCGAAGAACGCGGTGAGGTTGGGGTAGTTCTTCTCGTTGTAGACGATGAAGCCTGTGTCGACTGGAACTGGCCCCTGCGGGGTGGGCGCCAGGATCGTGTTGCTGTGTCCGCCGAGTACTGCGTTCTTTTCGAACAGCGTCACTGCATGGGTCTTGGACAGCAGCCAGGCCGCTGACAGGCCTGCGATTCCCGAGCCGATCACGGCGATATTCGAGGCAGTCATGTCAGCAGTGTCTCCGAACTATCAAGCGACTTGATACGCGTGGAGATACGCCGTGGATCAGTGGAGAGTTTCGGTCAGCCCTTGGGCCTGGCGAGATCGGTCAGGCGGAACTGAACCTGCTCGCGGCCCTGATAGTGGTCGATTGAGAGGGCGCCGGCAAAATGGAAAGGGGTATCGGAATCGCGCAGCAAGGCGTCGCCGATCGGGGTACTGGCGGCGCGGAAGGCAATGGCCTTGAGGCGGGCACCATCTTCGGAGGTCAGTGTGAAGCTGACATGGCCGCCCTTGCCGACTATCTGCGCAAAGCGTGCGCGATGGGCGGGAAAGGCAAAGACCGGGCTCGGGTTGCCCGAACCATAGGGGCCGGCCTTTTCCAGGTCATGCACGAGGTCCAGCGTCGCCCCACGAGCGGTCAGCGCCGCATCGATCGGCAGGGCTGTCGCGGCCCGTGCCGCGGTCACGTCGACCGAAAGCTTGCTGGCCAGGAAGGACCGGAAGGGGCCGAGCTGGCCTGGCTTGATGGTAACGCCGGCCGCCATGGCATGACCGCCGCCCTTAGCGATGAGGCCGAGCTCCACCGCTTCGATGACGGCGCGGCCAAGGTCCACACCGGGCATGGAGCGGCCCGAGCCCGTGCCGGTGCCGTCGGGCTGCAGAGCAATGGCAAAGGTGGGTCGCTCGAAGCGTTCGCGCAGCCGCGACGCGATGAGGCCGGCAACGCCGGGATGCCAGTTGGCGGAGGCCAGCACCAGGACGGGAGGGCCCTCGCCACTGCCGATTTCCATCTCGGCGACAGCGGCAGCCTCTTCGACGGCCTCGACCTCGATGCGCTGGCGTTCCGAATTGAGCTCGTCGAGGCGCGCAGCGATGGCCAGGGCATGGTGCTCGTCATCCACAGTCAGCAATTCGGTGCCGAGCGCCGCATTGCCGATACGGCCCCCGGCATTGATGCGCGGCCCCAGCAGGAAGCCCAGATGGTAGGGGTTGATTGGTCCGCTCAGCCGCGACGCCAGGGCCAGCGCGGCAATGCCCTTGTTGTCGCCACGTCGCGCGACTTCTAGGCCACGCACGACGAAGGCGCGGTTAAGCCCGGTGAGCGGGACCACGTCGCAAATGGTGGCCAGGGCGACCAGGTCGAGCAATTTGAGCAGGTCCGGCAGGCCCGTATCGCCGCGTTGCCGCAAGGTGCGGTTGACCGCCACCAGCACCATGAAGGTCACGCCGGCCGCGCAGAGATAACCAAGTCCGGAAATGTCGTCCGGCCGGTTGGGATTGACCAGCGCAGTCGCGTCGGGGAGGTCGTGGTCGGAAAGGTGATGGTCGATGACCAGAACATCGACACCCCTGCCCCGCGCATGGGCGATCGGGCCATCGCTGGTGGTGCCGCAGTCGAGCGTGATGACGAGGCTGGCGCCCGCGTCGATCAGCTTGTCCATGGCAGCGACATTGGGGCCGTAGCCCTCGAAGATGCGGTCGGGGATATGGACCTGCGGCTCGATGCCGAAATGGCGCAGGTAGCGGGCCATGAGAGCGCAGGAACAGGCGCCGTCGACGTCATAGTCGCCAAACAAGGCAACGGCCTCATTGTCGGCAATCGCCTTGGCCAGCCGCTCGGCCAGGGAATCCATGGCGGTCAGGGTCGAGGGATCGGGCATGAGGCCGCGAATGGTCGGCTCAAGATAGGTTTCCGCCGCGTCGAGATCGACTCCCCGGGCGGCGATGATGCGGGCCAGAATCTCGGAAATGCCGATGCGTTGGGCGATTGCCGTGGCGGTACGGGTGGTGCCGGCGTCCAGACGATCGATCCATGCCCTTCCGGTGACGGAGCGGGAGACGTCGAGGAAAGGTCGCGGCGCATCGAGCATGGGTGAGAGGTAGGCGATTTGGGTGCAGGTGGGAAGGCCGCTTTTCACCTCTCCCTTTGAGAGAGGTAAGAGGTGCCCTACCGCGCGTGCTGCGCCTTGATCCACCGAACTGTCTGGCTCCAGCTCCGCATGACGATAGTGTTGGTCTCGACAGAGTTGCGGCGCAGGCGGACGCCTTCGAGCAGGGTGCCATCGGTGACGCCGGTTGCCGCCACAAGGACGTCGCCGGCGGCCAGTTCGGTCACGTCATAGATGCGATTGGGGTCGGTAATGCCCATGGCGATGGCGCGCTCGCGCTTGGCCGGGGTGTCGAGGATCAGCTTGCCCTGCATCTGCCCGCCAATGCAGCGCAGGGCCGCGGCCGCCAGCACGCCTTCGGGAGCACCGCCCGAGCCAAGATAGATATCGATTCCGGTACCCTCGGTGTTGACGGCGTGGATCACTCCGGCGATGTCGCCGTCGCTGATCAGCTTCACCGCCACGCCCGTGGTGCGCAGCTCGTCGATCAACCCGGCATGGCGTGGGCGATCCAGCACGATGGCGGTGATCTCCGAGATGGGCACACCCTTTGCCTTGGCCAGCGCCTTGACGTTTTCCGTCGCCGTCCAGTCGATGTGGACGGTGCCCGGAGCATATTCGGAGCCGATGGCGATCTTGTGCATATAGACGTTGCGGGCGACGTTCAGCAGCCCGCCGCGCTCGGCCATAGCCAGTACCACGATGGAGTCGGGCTGGTTCTTGGCGCAGAGCGTAACGCCCTCGAGCGGATCGACGGCGATGTCGACCTCCGGCCCCTGCCCGGCGCCGACGGCCTGGCCGATATAGAGATTATCGCACTCGTTCTCTTCGCCCTCGCCGATGACGATACGGCCCGATATGGCGACGCGGTCGAGTTCGGCTTTCATGGCGAGGACGGCGGCTTCGTCGGCCGCCTGTTCATTGCCCTTGCCGCGCCATTCGGCGGCAGCGATGGCCGCGCGCTCGGTCACGCGGACCAGTTCCAGGGTCAGGCTGCGGTGCAGGTGGGCCGGGCTTCTGTCGCCCTCGACCTTGCTCAGTCTCATATATCCTCCCGGGGCCTGACTTGCCCCGGCGGGGTATCAGAGCGTTTCGATCCGGATCAGTTGCGGCTCGCCCACGATAAACCCGTCGGCTGCGATCTGCGCAAGCGATTCACGCACCGATGATTCCAAAGTCTGTTGAGTGATCATCACCACCGTCCGAGTCGATGACCCGTCCGGCGCCAGTGCCTTAGCGTTCAAATCGGACCGCTGGATGACGGAATCGATGGAAATGCCGTGTTCGGCCATGCGGCTGGTGATGGATGCCAGTGCGCCGGGCACATCCTTGGCATTGAGGCGGATATAGTAGCCACCCTCATGCGCGCGCATGGGGGCATCCTTGTAGGGCAGCAATTCGTCGCTCGGCACGCCAAGGGGCGGAACGCGCGTGCCTCGGGCAATGTCGAGAATGTCGGAGAGCACCGAGGACGCCGTGGGCGGCCCGCCGGCGCCCGGGCCCGCCAGCAGAAGCTCGTGCACGTGGTCGGTTTCGAGCGCCACCGCATTCATCACCCCGTCCACGCCGGCAATGGCGCTGCCCTTGGGCACGAAGGTGGGGTGCACGCGCTGCTCGATGCCTTCATCGGTGCGCTGGGCGATGCCGAGCAGCTTGATCTTGTACCCCAGTTCTGCCGCGACCTTGATATCGTGCTGGGTGATCCTGGAGATGCCTTCCACCCGGATCTTGTCGGGCGCGATCTCGTAGCCGAAGCACAGCGTGGCGAGGATGGAGAGCTTGTGCGCGGTGTCGAAACCCTCGACGTCGAAGGTCGGGTCGGCCTCAGCATAGCCAAGGGCCTGCGCGTCCTTGAGGCAATCGGCGAAGCTGATGTCCTCGTTGCCCATGCGAGTCAGGATATAGTTGCAGGTGCCGTTCATGATGCCGAACACCTTGGCGATGCGGGCCGAGCCCAGACCCTCTCGCAGCGTCTTGATGACGGGAATACCGCCGGCAACGGCCGCCTCGAAGCCGAGTTGGGCGCCTGATTCTTCGGCCAGCCGCGCCAGGGCGACGCCGTGCTTGGCCAGCAGTGCCTTGTTGGCCGTGACCACGGGACGGCCGATTTCCAGTGCAGCCTTGACCGCGGCAAAGGCCGGACCGTCTTCGCCCCCGATCAGCTCGACAAACAGGTCGATGCCATCGGACTTGGCAAGGGCCACCGGATCGTCGAACCAGTCGAGCCCGGAAATATCAATGCCGCGGTCGCGGGATCGCGAGCGCGCGGCAACGGCCGTCACCACCAGCTGGCGGCCAAGTTTTCGCGTCAGCTCGGCGCCATCCTTCTGCAGGATGCGCACCAGCGTCGCGCCGACATTGCCGAGCCCAGCCACGCCAACGCGCAAGGGTGCCTGCGCCTCACCGTCGCCAAAGTCCTGCATCGCCTTGAGGATGCGCGCACGCGTATCGGAGCGGGGCTCGCGGCCTTCGCGCAGGTCAAAGACGAACAGCGGATCGCCCGCGACGGTGCGGCCGAAGCGGGTCGGCGTCCAGCCGCGGGCGGAGATGAAGGTTTCGACGGATTGGCGGAAAGAAGCAATGTCACTCATGGTGGCGACATCTGCATAGGAATTCGCCTAGCCGTCAATAGGAGTTTGGGCAGGCCGCCCATGTTTGGCGGCATGCCCGTTCGCGGTCGTCCTCACTCCGGCTTGGAGGGCTAGAGCGTACAGGCCTTACCTTGCCAGCGGCACCACGTTGCCTGCTCCGGTCTTGGAGCCGAGCAGCTTCTTGATGTTGCGGGCCGCCTGGCGGATGCGCTGTTCGTTTTCGACGAAGGCAAGACGGATATACTGATCGCCATATTCGCCGAAGCCGACGCCTGGCGCGACGCCGACGCCTGTTTCCTTGATCAGGAGCTTGGCGAATTCGAGCGAGCCGAGATGAGCGAACTGGGCCGGGATGGGCGCCCAGGCAAACATGGTGGCCTTGGGCTCCGGAATGTCCCAGCCGGAGCGGGCAAAGCTCTCAACCATCACGTCGCGGCGGTGCTTGTAGACCTTGCGCACTTCCTCGATGACATCGTCCGAGCCATTCAGCGCCGCCGTGGCCGCCACCTGGATCGGCGTGAAGGCACCGTAGTCGAGATACGACTTCACCCGGGCCAGCGCCGCGATCAGGCGCTCATTGCCCACGGCGAAACCGACGCGCCAGCCGGGCATGGAATAGGTCTTGGACATCGAGGTGAATTCCACCGTGATGTCGATCGCACCCGGCACCTGCAGCACGGAGGGCGGCGGCGCGTTTTCATCGAAGTAGATCTCGGAATAGGCGAGATCGGACAGGATGAAGATGTCGTTTTCCCTGCAGTACTTGACCACCTCGGTGTAAAAATCGAGGTCCGCAGTATAGGCGGTCGGATTGGCCGGGTAGTTCAGCACCAGCGCGATCGGCTTGGGGATCGAGTGGCGAACGGCCCGATCGAGCGAGCGCATGAAATCTTCATTGGGGTCGGCCGGCATCGACCGGACCACGCCGCCGCTCATGATGAAGCCGAAGGAGTGGATCGGATAGGTCGGATTGGGCACCAGCACCACATCGCCGGGCGCGGTGATGGCCGAAGCCATATTGGCAAAGCCCTCCTTGGACCCGAGCGTCGCGACGACCTGGGTATCGGGATTGAGCTTCACGCCAAAGCGACGGCCGTAGTAGCTGGCCTGGGCCTTGCGCAGGCCGGGAATGCCGCGCGAGGTGGAATAGCGGTGGGTGCGACCGTCCTTGACGGTTTCCTGCAGCTTCTCGACGATGTGCTGCGGCGTGGGCATGTCAGGATTGCCCATGCCCAGGTCGATAACGTCCACACCCTCGGCGCGTGCCTTGGCCTTGAGCGGATCGATGTGAGCAAAGACATAAGGGGGAAGTCGGCGGATTTTATGGAAGTCGGCGCTCATGATTTCCTCGACGGTCCCTTGGGGGACCTGACTGGCCGCGACGCGCTGCAGTGGCGCCACGCCCTCACACTGAGGCCGTGATTATCGCGGAATTATGGTTGCAAACGGGTTAAGTGGCCCGCTTTGGGCCGGGCTATCGTGTTCGGCTCTTCCCAGCCCAGGCGGGGCCACGCGGGAAGAGCTAGCGGGCGTTTGCCGCCGCCACGAGGGCAGCCGCAGCCACTGCACAACCGGCGAGCGAGGCTCCAACCATAGCAACAGTGTACAGAGACTGCATGTCCCTTGCCCTTCGGATGCGATTTTTGTAAGGAAATCAGCTATCGACAAGGCCGTTCATAAATCCTCCTCTGGGTATTGTAAATGGTCCGAAGGGTGCCAACCTTCGGCCAGAGCGGTGTATGGTGAGGTAAGACTTTGAAGCGCATTGCCCTCGTCACGATCGGCACGCAAGGCGACGTTCAACCCTATCTAGCCCTCGCGATCGCCCTCAAGGATCGTGGCTATTCGGTTGTCCTTGGCGCCTCTGAAGAATTTCAGGACATGGTGGAAGGCTATGGCATCGAGTTCCATACGCTCGGGCCGTCCATCCAGTCCTTCCTGACCCAGCAGCGCTTCGAGAATGCGATGAGCCAGTCCATGCTCATCAACGGCCCGTCCCTCCTCCGGCAAGGCCAGCAGATCGTCGACACCGCGGCGCGCCATGCCTGGAACATGTGCCAGGGCGCCGACATGCTGATCCTCAACATGAATACCAGTTTCGGCATCGACATTGCCGAGGCGCTGCACATTCCCGCCGTAATGGTGGCGCTGCAGCCGCTGAATTCGACCAGCGAATTCCCGCTCTGCATCTATTACGATTATGGCGCCGACTTCGGCCCCGCCTTCAACAAGCTCAGCTACACGGCAATGACCGTGCAGCAGATCTACTACAACCTGCCGCGCAACAAGTTGCGCCGCGAGCTGATGGGGCTGGACGCGCGCAAGAAGGGCGGCTTCTTCCGCAATACCGATGGCACGGCGCTGACCACGCTCTACCCCTATTCCTCGGTGGTATCGCCCCGCCCGCGCGACTGGCCCAAGAGCGCCATCGTCACCGGCTACTGGAACCTGCGGGACCGTAGCGACTGGCAGCCTTCGGCGGCCTTCCAGAAGTTCCTCTCCGAGGGCGACGCACCGGTCTATATCGGCTTCGGCTCGATGCCGTTCGGGGCGGAGCGCAATACAAAGATCCTCAAGGAAGCCGTTGCCATGTGGGGCGGCCGCGCCGTGGTGGCGCGCGGCTGGGGCGGGATCAATCCGCAGGACCTGCCCGACACCATCTTTGCCATCGAGAAGGCGCCACACGACAAGCTGTTCAAATATGTGTCAGCTGTCGTTCATCATGGTGGCGCCGGCACGACATCAGCGGGACTGCATTTGGGCAGGCCGACCTTTGTCGTGCCGCAGACCGTCGACCAGCCCTATTGGGGCCGCCGGGTCTATGAACTCGGTTGTGGCCCCAAGCCGGTACGCTTGCGCAAGCTGACCTCGGAAATCCTGGCCGGAGCGCTGGAGGATCTCTCCACCAACGAAGACTATCGCCGCAACGCCGCCGATATCGCCGAGCAGCTCCATGCCGAAAACGGCACCGAAAAGGCCATCAAGGTCATCGAGCGGGTGATGGCCAATTACGTGCCGCGCGTCCCGAAGGTCAAGAAGACCAGGCTCAAGCCGGCACTAAAGCTGGTGGGCTGAAAGCCAGGGCCGTCTGCAGAAGCCAGCTCACGCATCCGCTTGGCAGACGATCTCGAGATTGTTGCCGTCTGGGTCCAGCACGAAAGCCGCGTAGTAGGTGGGCGTGTAGTCACGCTTGCCGGGGGCGCCATTGTCCTTGCCGCCAGTGCTGAGCGCCGCGGCATGGAAGGCGTCCACGACGGAACGGTCGTCGGTCTTGAAGGCCAGATGGATATTGGATCCACCCTTGTCATCCGCGCCGATCCAGAAATCGGGGTAGTCGCGGCCGAAGCCGGCCGTACCCGGATATTCCATCAGCACCGAATAACCGAGTGGTGCGAGGGCGGCCTTGTAGAAGGCGAGCATGGTGTCGAACTGGCTGGTGCGCAGACCGATGTGATCAAGCATGGGATGTCTCCGTCTGTATAGAACCGAGTGTCCCTGCCCTATCGCACCCCGTGCTGACAGGCCGCGTCAGTAGTGGCGGATGGCCCAACCGGATCGGCAACGTTCATGGCAGCATGTCCACAACAATGATGACGTGAACGTCAGTGCCCACGGGACAGCCGATAGCTGTAGACGCCGCCGATCAGTAGCGGGATCAGGACGCTCATGGCGACCACTGCCAGCAGAGCCTGAGGATTACTGCTCAGCAGAGCAGCGATGGCCATGGCAAGCCCGCCGAGCAGCATCAGCCACCCCACTAGGCGATTGGTCGCCTGCCAGTTGGCCGGATTGGCCATGGTCCAGGGCAGGCGGACGCCGGATACCGCATTGGGCTGGGATTTTGGCAGGACATTGCCCAGCAGCACAAAGAGCACGCCGATGGCCAGGACGATGATGCGCACCATATCGACCTCCTGGCCCATCCCGATCAAGATCACGGCACATTGGATGACAAGACCAAGCGCCAGTATGCCGGGCACAACGACGCGCAGGCCGTGGCGGGCGCCGGCGACGCGCTCTGAAACGCTCAATCTGGTCAGGAACCAGATCAGGGCTACAACACCCAGCATAATGGCCGGCAACTGCAGCAAGGCGGCATCGCGCGGCAGGAAAGCGTCGGCCTCCCCGCTGATGCCCCAGTGAACCGGCAGGATGGTGCCGGCCGGCACGAGGAAGAAGCCGGCGAACGTCGCCGCGAGCAGGCAGAGCGCCAGAACTGTGGCGGGGGGAGTGAAGAAATCACGCAAAGTCATTTGTCCTGCTCCTTGAGCGACAAGACATCGGCCAGCGCCTGTTCGAGCACCGACGTGTTGAGATGGTAGATGAGGCTGGTTCCCTGCCGTTCCACGGCAACAAGATCGGCCTCCTTGAGCTTGGCGAAATGCACCGACAGGGTCGGCCGGCTGATATCGAAGTGGCCGGCCAGATCACCGGCGCTCATCGGCCCGCTCTTGAGCAGGGCCAGCACCTTGCGCCGCACCGGATGGGACAGTGCTTCAAAGATGGTATTGATGCTCAATGCGGCTCCTTATTTCGTCGATACACTAATTAGTTGTTTTGCTAATTAGTGTCAAGACGAAATACGCAGCCTGCGCGACGATCAGCGTCGCGTCAGCGCGGTGGCCAGTCCGGCAGTCGCAGGGGGCAGGTAAAGAGCCGCCAGAAAAGCCAGAACCATGCGCCCTGCCCCGACATCAAGCCAGGCCAGAATCGCCAGGCCAATTCCCGCCAAGGCAAAGGCAATACCCGCGGCACGATGTACCAGGCGCCAAGCGCTGTCGGATGGAATTGGCCAGGGCATGCGCAGCCCGGCATAGGTGTGCCGCTCGGCCTCGAACAGGATGATCCCCAGCAGGACCAGCACAGGGCCCAGCGCAAATCCGGTGAAGCGGATGAAATCGAGATCGGAGCCAATGCCGGTGAGGAGAAGGCCGAACTGGGTCGCGGTGAAGACGGAGAGCTGCAGCGTCAGCGCCGGGTCGAGAATATGCTGGCTCTTGGCGAACTGGTTCCTGGTGAAGAGCCTGCCGAGCAGGAAGAACGCCGTGATCAGCACAGTCTGCAACACAGGCGCCACTATGAGGACATCGCGCGGCCAGACCCAGTCGGCGGCGCTGCCAGCCCAATGGGCGGGAAAGACGAAATCTGCGGGGATGCGAAAGAAGCCGAGACCAGTAATCGCCAGGGTTACGGTCAGCAGCAACAGGTGAAAGCGGGTGACGAGGGTCTGCATGGCGGGCTCGGTCGAATGCGCCTGACGTGGTGCCTATGAGCGCAAAAGAAAAGGGCCGGTTTCCCGGCCCCTCTCCATATCTGCAAATCGAGGCTTAGCGCTTCGAGAACTGGAAGGACTTGCGGGCCTTGGCCTTGCCGTACTTCTTGCGTTCGACGACGCGGCTGTCGCGGGTGAGGAAACCACCCTTCTTGAGGATCGGGCGCAAGGCGGGCTCGAAGTAGTTGAGCGCCTTGGAGATGCCGTGACGAACGGCACCGGCCTGACCCGACAGACCACCACCGGCAACAGTGACGACGACGTCGTACTGGTCGGTGCGTTCGGTCGCGACGATCGGCTGCTTGACGATGAGCTGGAGAACCGGGCGTGCAAAATAGGTAGCGAATTCGCGACCATTGATGACGACCTTGCCCTTGCCCGGCTTGATCCACACGCGCGCAACAGCGTTCTTGCGCTTGCCGGTAGCGTAGGCGCGGCCCTGGGCGTCGAGCTTCTGCACATGCACCGGAGCGGTGTTCACGGCCGGAGCGACAGTGGAGGTGCCGAGGTCTTCGAGGGAGTTGATGGTTTCGGCCATATTACTTCACCCGCGCATTCTTGGAGTTCATCGCAGCAACGTCCAGCTTGGCCGGGTTCTGCGCTTCATGGGGATGCTCGGCGCCAGAATAGACGCGGAGGTTCTTGAGCTGTGCACGGGTCAGCGGACCGCCCGGCATCATGCGACGAACCGCGTTCTCGAGCACGCGCTCGGGGAAACGGCCTTCGAGGATCTCACGCGCGGTGCGATCCTTGATGCCGCCGGGGAAACCGGTGTGCCAGTAGAACTTGTGCTGGTCCAGCTTGCGGCCAGTCAGCTTCACCTTGTCGGCATTGATGACAACGATGTTGTCGCCCATGTCCATGTGGGGGGTGAAGGTCGGCTTATGCTTGCCGCGCAGACGCGAAGCGATGATCGAAGCAACGCGACCCACGACGAGGCCACTGGCGTCGATCAGGATCCACTTCTTTTCGATCTCGCTCGGTTTTGCCGAGTAAGTGCTCATGCTTGAATTCCCTAGATAATTGGGGCTTGCAGCCTTCATCCAAGGAAGAAAGCGGCGTGTTCGGGGCGTCGTGTAGGGGGGAATCTGAATGTCGTCAATAGGCTTGATTTATAGCAGCAAAATCAATGACTTACATATACGGTATCATGATACCACACAAATTGGTCAGTCCTTTGTGCAGCCGAACATCCTAGTCTTGCCTGTGGATGGAGTGCCAGTGCCAGGCCATACCAATCAAAATCGAGATCAGGAAAGCGCCGCAAACCAGCAGGCCAATCGTGGTCTCTTTCATCGGAACAGGCAGGCTGTCGGCGCCGTACACAACGGTGGCGAGCAACCCCAAACTTATCACGCACATCACGATCTGGATGCGCCATCTCAAACTCAGATAGGTCATGCGTCCACCCCAGAGCCTGGACGCTAGTCAAAACCCCTTTACTTGGAGTTGAACTGTTACACGCAAACCGTTCCGACTAACGAGCCGCCCGCCGCATATCGGCGATATAGGCCATGGTGACGCCAGCAAGCATGAAGGCCAGGGCCTGGTGGCCAACGGCCAGCGAGATCGGCACGGCAGTCAGCAGCGTTGCGATGCCCAGGGCGACCTGCAGCAGCACCAGCAGGCCAAGCCGCGGCAGCCAGCCGTGCATGCCGGAGAAGCCACCGGCGCGATGCTGGCGCCACAGCATCACCGCTAGGTAGGCCACGATGAGATAGGCTATGGCGCGGTGGATGAATTGCACCGTGAGATTGTTCTCGAAGAGATTGCGCCAGAGCGGCTGCATCACGTCCATGCCGGCGGGGATGATCGCGCCATCCATCAGCGGCCAGGTATTATAGCCCATGCCAGCATCCAGACCGGCTACGAAGGCCCCTGCCCCGATCTGGAAGATGATGAGAACCAGCAGGCCCGTCGCCCACCCGATATTGCCGCCTGTCACGCGCCCCTCCATCCGCCCCGGTTCGAGCGATCGGGGCAAATAGACCAGCGCGATGAACAGCAGCGAGGCGGCAGTCAAATGCGCGGCGAGCCGGTATTGCGAAACCGAGGTCAGTTCGGTGAGGCCGGACGATACCATCCACCAGCCCAGCGCCCCCTGGAAGCCGCCCAGGATGAACAGGCCGAACAGTGGCCAGGCCAGTTGCGCGGTGAACCGCCTCTGTATCAGGAAGACTACGAAGGGCACTGCGAACAGCACGCCCAGCAGGCGCCCAAGCAGGCGATGCAGATACTCCCAGAAGAAGATGACCTTGAAGTCATCAATGGTCATCCAGCTGTTGTTGACCTCATATTGCGGGATCTGCTTGTAGGCATCGAACTCGGCCTGCCAGTCAGCGTCGCTCAACGGCGGGATGGTCCCGGAAATCGGCCGCCAGCTGGTGATGGAAAGCCCGGATTCGGTAAGCCGAGTGATGCCGCCCACGGCAACCATCAGCAGCACGAATGCCGCCATGGCATAGAGCCAGATGCGCACCGGGCGCAGCCGGTCGCCGGCATAGGTGGTTTGGCTCAGTGCGGCACTATGGGCGCTGGTCACGGCAGTTTCCCGGTGTCGGTCTTCGGCCGGGAGTGGTATGCCCGAGCAGACTTTCTCGCAATAGGCGCGATGCCGCACATGACGCAGCGTAACCGCAAATTCATCGGCGTTCTGCTGATCCTCGGCTCCATCGTGGCCTGGCTCAGCATCTTCACTTCGGTCTACCTGGCCTTTCCCCCCGGCCTGCCGATCTGGATCCTGATGCCCTATTTCATCGTCGCAGGCATGGGATGGCTGTTTCCAGCGATGGCGATCATCCGCTGGATGGCCAAGCCGGATGCCTGATCAGCCGACCAGCTTGCCGATGGCGGAAAAGATCGCACCGGTAGCAAAAACATCCACATAGCGGCGCGACTGAAAGTATCCGTTGAGGGAAATGCGGGGCAAGGCGTGCGGGTTTTGCGCATGGCGCGCATAGAGGCCGCCAGGACGCGTCGTCACCGCGGACCGAAAGCTCAGTTCCCGCGCAAGGTCGAATTCGCGCTGCCCGGCCGAGAGCGGCCCGCCCAGTGGATAAGAGAAGTGCACCGGCCGCCGGCCGAGCTGGGCCAGCAGGATATCGGCAGACTGCGTCATTTCGTGGCGCGCCTGATCGACGGGCAGCTTGGCCAGTTCATAGTGATGCACGGTGTGTGCACCGATGGTGCAGAGCGGGTCTTCGGCAAACTGGCGCAGTTCCTGCCAGTCCATGATCAGGTCGCGGCACTGTCCGTCGAGATCATAGCCATAGGCCGCGGCGAAGCTGTGCAGCAGCGCCAGACGATCGGTCTCGGGCATCCGGCGCATCTGCCAATAGAGGGCTCTGAAGGCCTCTTTTTTCTCTGACGTGGTGCGCGTGTCGACATAGTCGGTCTCACCGCCAGTATTCATGGTGATGGCCTCCTGCCGCGCGATAATGTCCTCGATCGCCTGCCACCAGATCTCGCCGACGCCATCGACGAATGCCGTCGGGACGTAAAGCGTGAACGGGGCAGCCTGCCGCCGCAATATGGGCAGCGCAAATTCGAGGTTATCCTTGTAGGCATCGTCGAGGGTGAGAACCACGAAGCGGCGCCCGGGATGGGGGGCACCGAGGCGCTCCAAGGCCTCGTCGAGACTAACAATGTCCAGATCGAGGTCCCTCAGCCGCTCGATGACATATTCGAGGTAGTCCGGCCGGACCTGCAGGATTGCATTGGGCGAAAAATCCGCCGGCTCGTCAGGCAAGACACGGTGCAGAGTGAAGATCACGCCACGCGACGCGGACAGCGCCCGAACCAGGCTGGGCAGACGTGACAGCCACAGCAGTTCGAAGATGGCGCGGATAGTCGCGTATTTGGCCGACATGGAGCGCTCCGGTCAGGCGGCGACGCGAGCCGGAACGGCGGCAACCTCGCAGTGTTCGAAGCCGGTGCCGAGCAGGCGCTTGCGCGTTTCGGCAACAGCGTTGAGGTCGTCCTCTTTTCCGGCCACCAGAACGAGCCTGCCATCCAGTCCGTCGAAGAGCGGCAAGCTCGAAGCCGCGCCCACCCGGCCGGTCATCAGCACCACGACCTCGTAGAGGTCGCCCAGCGCTTCGACCAGGGTCATTGGCTTGGACGAGCTTCGGGCAATCTCACCGGCCCGCCCCCAGGGCACTTCGGCAAAGCTGTTGTCAGCCGACTTGTGCACCACATCGCCGAAACTGGCGGCGTTGGTGCTGAGATCGGCAAGTCCGGGTTCATCGCCGGCGCGTTCGCTGCCGGCATCGACCAGAGCAACGCTCAATCCACGCGAGAGCGCGTCACCGACCAACTCCTCGGCCAGCACTTCGCAATCGGCATTGGAACCGTGCGCGGCAAGAATCAAGAGGCGGGTGCGCCCCAGTGCGAGGTCAGAGGCCAGGTCGGACGGCCGGATCAGGCTTGGCACGTGCACCGGCTCGGCGGGCGCCGGTGGGACTACAGGCTCCGGCTCCTCAATTTCGGGCGCGGGCTTCACGACGGCATCCGGTGCCGCAGCGGCGCGATTGCTGGTGAACGCCTGGAGAAACCGCCTGAACTCGGGCTGTGCGGTGACGCTGCCCTTCGTCTCAAGCTTATCCCCGACGACTGCCACGGGAGCGGCCACTGCGACCACGGCTGGCACAGGCTGCTTCTGCCAGACTTCTTCGGGCTCGAGCTCTTCTGCCACGAAGGGAACTTCGTCCAGTTCATCCTGCGCGGGTTCTGGATCGCGACCGGCGATGACGGCGCGGCCGGACACCAGCTCGGAAAAGATGATGATGCCCACCTGGACCAGGACGGAGACGAGCCCCACGGCAATGAGGAACAGCTGGGTATTGGGGGATGCCGGCGTGACTGACGGCGCGGCAAGGCTCACCACCCGCACATCGGGCAGTGTCGAACTGGACTCAGAGCGCGAGAACGCTTCGTTGTAGCGCTGCAGGTAGCCTTCGAGCAGATCGCGCTGTGCCTTGGCCTCGCGCTGCAGGCCATCGAGCGTCACGATATCCTGCGTGGCCGTCGAAGCGGTGACCTTGGCGCGTGCCATGTCGCCCTGGAGCGAGGCTTCAAGATCGGCTTCGATCTGGGCTTCGGCGTCGAGCGCGTCGGCGACCCGGCGACCCTCGATGCTGATCTGGTTATTCAATTCGGCGATCTGAGCCGTCAGGGCCTGAACGATGGGATGGTTGGCCAGAAGGGTAGCCGAGCGCTGGGCCTTCTCGCCCTGCAGGCGCGCCTTTTCCTCGCTCAGCTGCTGGATGACCACAGAGTCGCGAACATCGGCCACGCCCTCGATCGACTGGCCGCGCTCAAGCATGCCACGGATCAGGGCGGCGCGGGACAGGGCCGCATTCTTGCGCTCCTGCGCTGCGCTGATCTGGGTGGAAATTGCGGAGAGCTGCTGGTCGAGCAGGCTGGTATTGTTGGCACCCGTGAAGAGGTCGTTGTTGACCTTGAAGTCGGCGACGGCCGTTTCGGCAGCGGTGACCGTAACCCGCAGCCGCTCGATTTCTTCGGCCAGCCATCCGGAGGCCTCAGCCGTATCCGACAGCGACAGCTGGGCACGACGCGTGACATGGGCATTGGCGACGGCATTGGCCAGGTCGGCTGCAAGCTGCGGATCAGTCGACCGCACCGCCACCGAGATCAGCCGCGAGTCGCGTTCCTGCGCCACGGTCAGGCGCTCGTAGAGATTGTTGAGCACCGTCTCGTCGATACTGACGGGTGCAGACCTGCGACCGAGCAACTGACCGACGAGGCCGAGCGGGGAGAAGCCGCCGCCACCGCTGCCATTGAACTCCGGCACCGAGCGCAGGTCGAGCTGGTCAATTACCTTGAGCAGCGTGTCACGCGATTTGAGCAGTTCGATCTGGCTCGAAACGACACCGGCCTCGCCGGAGGCGGCCGGCGCCTGCTCGTTCGCGGCGCGGATATAGACGTTGCTACGCGGCTCGACCAGGATCGAGGCCGAGGATTCATACATGCGCGGCATGAACATCAGGATGACGAATGTGGCCGCCAGCAGCAGCAATGTCAGCAGAATGATGCGCGGCAGGCGCTGAACCACAGCGCCGAGCATCGCCGCCACATCGATCCGAGCGTCGAGCATTGCTGGCGACTCATAGGACATTGCTGTTCCCCGTTTTTCTGCAGCACTTATCGCAATGACGTAGTAAGCAATTGGTTAAACCCTTTGCAGAGCGCAATAATACCGCGGGCACGGAAGGGGTTTGTTAACCATCCCAAAGCGACACTGCAGCCACTTCTCTTAGCGCGGGATTCCCATGCGTTGGCTGCCATTGCTCACCCTTGCCCTGATGCTGCCACTGGCGGCATGCGCCACGACGCGTCCGGCAACCTATCTCGTGGAGACCAAGGGTCCCTATCAGCTTGATACGGGCGACACCGTTCGTGTGTCGGTCTATGGCGACGAGGAATTGAGCGACACCTACCGGATCGATGACAGCGGCGCGATCGCGTTTCCGCTTGTGGGCCCGGTGCAGGTGCGCGGCGCAACGACCAAGGATGCTGCGGGCCGGCTCGCCGCGGCGCTGGCCAATGGCTATATGCGCAACCCCGATGTTGCGGTGGAAGTGGCGGAGTACCGGCCCTTCTTCATCCAGGGCGAGATCAAAAATGCCGGGCAGTTCCAGTATGTCTTCGGCATGACGGTGCGTGCCGCAATCAGCACGTCGGGCGGCTTTTCCGACACGGCAGACCGCAGCCGCGCCATCGTCTACCGGCGCCAGGGCGACCAGATGGTCAAGGGCACGGTCGACCTCGACTTCCCGATCTATCCGGGCGATACAGTGGTCATTCTCGAACGCTGGTTCTAACGGAGCGGCCAATGGCTGAGCCCAGGCTGCGCATCTTGCAGGTGATGCGGGCCCCCGTTGGAGGCCTGTTCCGGCATGTTGCCGATCTCACGCGAGAGCTTGCGGCCCGCGGCCATGACGTGGGGCTCGTCGTTGACAGCCTCGCCAATGACGCCCAGACCGAAAGCAAGCTCGCGGCCCTCCTGCCGCATGCGAGCCTTGGAATCCATCGCCTGCCCATGCCACGCATACTGGGCCGTGCCGACTTCAAGACGCCATTCACCGTGCGACGCCTCGCTCGATCGCTCAAGGTCGACGTCCTGCATGGCCATGGCGCGAAAGGTGGGTTCTATGCCCGCCTCGCTCGCCTGGGCGGTGGCAAGGTCGTCGCGCTCTATACGCCCCATGGCGGGGTGCTGCATTTTTCCAGAACGTCGCTCTCGGGGCGGGTCTTTCACAGACTGGAGCGGGCGCTGATGGCCCAGACGGGCGCCATCATCTTCGAAAGCGCGTATGCCCGTAGCACCTATTCGACGCTGATCGGCGTACCCGCCTGCCCCACCGAAGTCATTCACAACGGCCTGGCGCCTGACGAATTCATTCCCGTGCCACCGGCTGCGGATGCTGCCGATTTCGTCTTCATCGGGGAATTGCGCGCCCTCAAGGGCATTCACGTGTTGGTGGAGGCCCTGGCCGCCGTGACGCGGCCCGATGGCAGGCCGGCCACGCTGACAATGGCGGGGGACGGCCCAAGCCGGGCCGCGCTCGAAGCACAGATCACAGAGCTTGGACTGGGCGACCGGATCAGCCTGCTGGGCGCACAGCCCGCGCGACCGACATTTGCTGGCGGCAGGATTTCGGTGGTCCCGTCACTGGCTGAATCCCTGCCCTATGTTGTGCTTGAGGCGGCGGCGGCGCGCCTGCCGGTCATCGCGACCCGGGTGGGGGGCATTCCGGAGATCTTCGGGTCGACATCGGACAGGCTGGTTCCCGCCAACGACGTCAAGGCGCTGCGCGCCGCCATGCAGGCAGCACTGGATGACGGACCGGCCACACAGGCCGAGATGGAAGTCCGCTTGGCGCATATCGAAAGCCGGTTTTCACTCGCTGCGATGACGGACGGCATCGAGGCGCTTTATCGGTCGGTATTGGCGAAGGCTTAGCCTTCAACTTCACTGAGTATAAACCCCTTGCCGTGACAATGACGCGCAGAGTTTTGTACCGGTAGCGTACCCATGTTTCGAGTAGACACCAAGCAGGCCATGCAGGCGCATGCGTCCCGGCAGGCTGCCGCTGGCGAGCCAGGCCGGACGTTGTCGAGGCAGGCGGAGGCGATCATTGCTGCCCCCGTGGAGCGCCGCGTGTCAGGCGCCGTTGTTGCCGGCGTGGCGCAGGTCGTCGAAGCAACGCTGCTCGCGGCATTGGGATATGGCATCTATGAGTTCTATGTCGAGCTTGGACAGCACGCCTTCTACATACCAGTGATCCTGGCCTCATGCCTGCTGGCCAACGTGCTGTTCAATGCCGGGCGAACACATCGTATCTCTGCCTATCGCACGGTATTCAGCCAGACCGGCCGGGTGCTGATCGGCTGGACCGTAGTGATGACGGTTCTCACCGTCGGAATATTCTTCTTCAAGGCGGCAGACCTGTTCTCGCGCGTCTGGCTGGCCAGCTGGTATGTGAGCGGCGCCGTGCTGCTGGTGGCCTACCGACTGGGCCTGCGCGCCCTGGTGATGCGCTGGACGGCGCAGGGCCGGCTGCGGCGGCGCACTGTCATTGTGGGCGGAGGCAAGGACGCGGAGTCGCTGATCGAGCAGATCCGCTCCGGCGCCAGCAATGACATCGCCCTGCTGGGCCTGTTCGATGACCGCATCGACGCGCGGTCACCTGACAATGTCGCGGGCTATCCCAAGCTGGGCAAGGTCGCGGACCTCATCGAGTTTGCCCGCCGCACGCCGGTCGACCTGGTCATCGTCTCGATGCCGCTATCGGCCGAAAAGCGCGTGCTGCACATGTTGACCCAGCTCTGGGTGCTGCCGGTCGACATCCGCCTGTCGGCCCATATGAGCACGCTCAAATTCACCGACAAGGCCTATTCCTATGTCGGCGACATCGCCGTGTTCGACATGGCCGACCGGCCCATTTCGGACTGGAACCTGGTGTTCAAGTGGGTGTTCGACAAGCTTGTCGCCATTACCGCGCTGATCCTGCTGTCCCCGATCATGGTGGCCACCGCCATTGCCATCAAGCTCGAGAGCCGCGGGCCGATCTTTTTCATGCAGAGCCGGCATGGCTTCAACAATGAGCTGATCAAGATCTACAAGTTCCGTTCCATGCGCACGGACATGGCCGATCAGAGCGCTGCCAAGCTGGTGACCAAGGGCGATCCACGCGTCACCAAGGTCGGACGGTTCATTCGCAAGACCTCGATCGACGAGCTGCCGCAGCTGTTCAACGTGCTCAAGGGCGAGCTGTCTATCGTCGGGCCGCGCCCACATGCGCTGCAGGCCAAGGCCGCCAACCAGCTCTATTATGAAGCGGTCGAGGGCTATTTCGCCCGCCACCGCGTCAAGCCGGGCATGACCGGCTGGGCGCAGATCAACGGCTGGCGCGGCGAGACCGACACGATCGACAAGATCATGCAGCGCGTGAACCACGACCTCTACTATATCGAGAACTGGTCGATCCTGTTCGACGCCTACATCCTGGTCATGACGCCGCTCCGGCTGTTCAACTCCGAGAACGCATATTGAACATGTTCAGGGCTGCTCGCATCCACGCCGCAGGTCTTGTCGCCTTGGTCATCTTGTCGGCAGCGGCCGGCCCGGTGAATGGCAATGACGAGATCTGCGTGGACTGCGTGCAGGTGCGGGTCGGGCCGGCCCACGTCATCCGGGGCCCTTTCCCCGACGAGCTCGATGCGCCTTTCACCGCCCTCAAGCTCGACGACGGAACGTTCCGCGGCTTCAGTGCCAATGGGTCGACCTACGCCATCGAGGGTCCCACACTGTGGGATATGGCTGGCGAACGCCGCGAAGTCCTCCAGGCGGGGCCACCGGGGAGCATCAACGATTGCGGGCGCTGGCTGACCTCGCTGACCCGGTCTAGCGACCGGGTGCTCGGCTTCGTCCACCAGGAACGCATCTGTGACTATGGTCCGCAGGGACACACCGACAAGACGATGGCCATTGCCACATCGTCCGATGACGGCCTTACCTGGACGGACCTGGGCACGGTCATCACCGGCAGGGATGCGCCGGCGCCGGTCGGGATCACCGGCGAGGGCGACTGCACCATGGTGGATGGCCGCGACGGCTATCTCTATGGCTATTGCCTGCGCAACTCCGACTGGCAGACCATCGTGGCGCGGGCCTGGGCAGGCGAGCCAACCGACTGGCGCAAATACTACGAGGGCAGATGGGACGAGCCGGGCCTCGGCGGCAGGGCTACGGCGATCGGCTTCGTCGGGACTGGGGCGGGCTATCTGCAGGAGCCGGGCTGGGTTGCCGCCGTTGCAACCGATCCATGGTTCGGCGGGGTGCGGCTCTCGCTGTCAGCGGACAAGGTATCCTTCGTCGACCTCGACGAGCCGCTGCTGACGATCGACGGGTCGGACTGGAACCGACCGGCTGCCACCGATCTCATCTCCTACGCGACCATGCTGAACCCCGACAATGGCAGCAATGCAGTCGATTCACGTTTCCTGCTGGCATACAACTATGTCCCGCCGGGCAAGGGCTTCGATAGCCGCTATCTGGTCTACCACGAAGTATCGCTGTCCGTTGAAGACGAGCCGGTTGCAGTGCAGGTCGGCATGGCGCTGACCCGCTGGTCCGACCCCGAGCGGGGTAGCTATCTCACATCGACCGGGCCGCTGACGGGCGACCGCCTGGCCTACGGCCGGGACACGCTTGTGGCTTACATGCTGACGCGCGCGCCTGACGCAGTCGCAAGCATCAAGCTCGCCGAATGCTCCAGCAATGCATCCGGGCAGCTCGATCAACTCCTCGCCGAAGACGGCAGCTGCGAGCCAGCCGGATATGCGCGCGAGCGCACTGCAGGCTGGCTCTATGCGAGCGAACAGCCGGGAACGGTGCCGGTCTATCGCTGCATCAGTGAGCCGGCGCGGACGCACTTTGCCTCCGGCGCGCCAGACTGCGAGGGCCTTGGCCGTGTGGACATCCTGCTCGGATATGGGCTGGCGCCATGAGCACGGACGTCGGCACCCGCAGTGGTACGGCCAAAGTCGGCATCAGCCTGGCCGGCCTGCGCTTTGCCGTCTTTTCGACCCGGAACCTGATCTTCCTGGCCGCCGTCCTGGCGATGAACTTCACGTTGATGCGGCCCTCGCCCGTCGACCTGCTCTACATCACGTCCTTCCTGGTCACGCTCGTCTATATGTCGCTCTTCACCCGGATGGAGGTGACCCGGCGCGTCGTGGCGCTCACGCTGCTGCTCGCCGCCTGGGCACTGTCCTTCTTCCTCGCATCGCTGCCCCATCTCCGGCAGGATTTCGTGACCTTCGAGCTCCTGGCAAAGTCCTTTGCCATCTCGATCGGCGTCATCGGCGCCTTCGTGTCGATGAGTTGGAACCGCCGGCACTTCGAGACCTTCATGCGGATCTATATCGTCTCCTGCGTGATTGCCTCGCTTCTGGGCACGGTCGGCTTCCTGACCCAGATGGAGCTGTTGACCTGGGATGGACGCGCCAAGGGCCTCATCGACGATCCGAACATGTATGGCTCGTTCCTGATACCGGCCGTGGTCTTTTGCGCCTATTTCCTGTCCCGGGGTCAGGGCAGCAAGGTGCTGCTCAGCGGCGCCCTGGCCGTGGTCCTGCTCGGCATCCTGCTGTCATTCTCGCGCATCGCCGTGGTGGCCGCGCTGTTCTGCTTTTTCGCCTATATCTTCTTTCACAATCGCGGGCGCCCGCGCCGGCTGCTGATGATCATTGGCGGCCTGGTGGTCACCGCCATAGTGCTCTTCGCCTTTGCCAGCCTCACGTCGGCCGAATTTACTGCCAAGCTCCTCGATCGTCTGACCTTTGCCAAGGCCTACGACCTTGGCGAGGATGGACGCTACGCGCGCTATCTGCGGGTGATACCGATGATCCTGCAGAACCCCATCGGCATCGGCGTGCTGCAACTCGAGAAGATATTCCCCGAGCCGATCCACAACATCTGGCTGAGTTCCTTCGTCAACTATGGCTGGGGCGGCGGCATCAGCTATGTCACGCTTGCCGTCGGGAGCGTGGTCGTGTCGATCCGCAACTATCGCAGGACCGGCAACGAGATCACCATCGCACTGCTCATTTCGCTGGTCGGCATCGTCTTCTGCTCGACACTGCACGAGGGTGAACACTGGCGCCATACGTGGCTGCTCTACGGGCTGGTATGGGGCCTCAACCCATTCATTGTCGGCTCGGAAGGCAAGCCTGCCGCTGGCCGGCGCCCTGCCCCGCCCCAGGCTGCGCAGCGGCGCATCAATAGCCGCGCCAGCGCCTGACCTAGGGCCAGATCGGGCCGCGCAGATAGCGCTCGGCCAGATGGGCCGTGCCGTCGGCAAAACCCTGCATATGCTGCTGCGCCAGCCGGGTCTCGGCATGCGAGCCTATCCAGGCCAGCAAGGCCATGCGCCGCAGCATCACCATGGAATCGATCGCCGCCACATCCTCGTCGCGCAGGGACCTTGCGGACCCATAGCCCTCCAGCCAGGCGGCCTTGAGGGCCGGAATGGCGGGATTGGTCTCATGGAAGGAGATGGCGGCGGCGAAATCATAGGTAAACCAGCAGAAGCCGCAATCGTCGAAGTCGATCAGGGTCACGCGGTTGCCATTGACCAGCAGGTTGCCCAGCCGCATGTCGGCGTGAATGAGGCCGAAGCGGTCCGGGCCAGTGCCATATTCCGCCAGCCGCCGCCACAGTGCCTTGTCCAGCCGGTCCAGTACCGAGCGGTTGGTGTCATTGACGCCTGGCGCGACACGCCAATCACCCCAGGGTCCATCGGAATCGAGAATCGTTGCGGCCTGCCAGACCTGACGCTGGAAGGCCGGCGGGCGTTGCCAGGTCGTGGCATGGTTGTGCAGGGTGGCAGCATACTGACCCAGGGTGACGAACACCTCCCCCAGGTTGCTGTCCGGCTCGGGTTCGCGACCTGGCACATGGCGGAACAGCACAGCCAATCGTTGCCCCTTGTCCGTGGTAAAGGCCTGCAGCAAGTGGCCATCGACGCCGGCAATCGGTTCGGGAATGGGCAGTGTCGTGTCGCGCCGCAGCGCCATCAGCCAGGCAAGCTCGCTGTCGATCGAGGTGCGCGACTGATAGCCTGTGCGGTGCACGCGGAGCGTGTAGCTGCCCTGGCTGGCCGTATCGATCTGAAAGGTCTGGTTTTCGGAGTGATTGATAAGCCGGGCAGTGCCCCCACTCAATTCACTCCAGCATGACAGTGCGGGCTCGACTTCGCGCGCCGTCAAAGGCATCGGCAAGGCTCCAGACTGGCAGCGTGGTGCCTATAGAGGCACATCGCGTTGACCGAACGGAGGGGAAGATGGTCGGAGCGGCCGGATTTGAACCGACGACCCTTTGTCCCCCAGACAAATGCGCTACCAGGCTGCGCTACGCCCCGACTGCGCGGAGACATAGAGAAACAGGGGATTTGGTGCAACCCTCAATTTGAAGGAGTGTGTGAACAAGGGGAGATTTTTTCGGTCATATGGTTCCTCGCCGAACCGAAAGTCCCTCGCCTCCATCACGAAACCGTGCCCTGATTTGTTTGCAGCGTTGATTGGTAGGCAGCCGAAAAGGCGCTAACTTTCCCAGTAGTCGTCATCGAACTCGAGAAGGAGATCGGCATGTCTGACACCCTCTTCCAGAGACGAACCGTGCTTGGCGCTGGCGCTGCATTTGCGGTGGCCGGGCTTGCGGGCCTCACAATGCCGGCTCGCGCCTCCAGCATTCCTGCGACGCCCTCGATGCGCGGCGGCGCCAACAATTATATGCCCGGCGCGCCGATAGTTGAGCGCATCGGCGGCGGCGGCTTCTGGATGTCTGGCACGGTACTCCGCGCCAGCGATGGTGCCCCGCTCATGGGCCAACGCATCCAGATCTGGGCTCATACAAGGGAAGGCAGCGAGCGTGACTGGCACAGCCACGGCGCTACGCTGACTGACGCAAACGGCGCATTCCGGCTCGAAATGCCGCAGATCGTTCCAGCCCTGGGCCAGGCGCACGCGCACCTCGCCTATGACAGCGGCGAGTACGAGACCGTATTCCTCCGCCCCTTGCTGTCCAGCGCCAAGGACACCAGTCTCGTCGCGCACTTCGTCCTGCAGTCGGCCTGACCCCGACGCGATGCGGCCAGCCCACGCGCTGCTGATCTGGGCCGGCTTTGCCCTCGCTGTCGTCGTGCCGCTGACCTTTGCCGCAACAAGCGAGTATCTGGCTTGGCGCGACCCGGTCTATATCGCTGCCGGCTTCTCGGGCGTCATTGCGCTGTGCGTCGCGCTGGTGCAGCCGCTGCTCGCTGCCGGCTGGCTCCCCGGCCTTCGCAGGCTGCGCGGACGTCGTGTCCATCGTTTCATAGGTGTCGTCTTGGTCGCCGCTGTTGTCGTCCACGTCGCCGGGCTGTGGATCACCAGTCCGCCCGACATAGAGGACGCGCTACTCCTGCGCTCGCCGACGCCGTTCTCCGTCTGGGGGGTCGTCAGCATGTGGGCGCTCTTCGCAGCCGCGCTGCTCGCGGTCCTCCGACGCCGCCTCTCGCCGCGGGTCTGGCGCATCGGCCACACAAGCCTCGTCAGCATCGTCGTGCTTGGTGGCGCGATCCACGCGATGCTGATCGAAGGCACAATGGAGCCGATCTCGAAGGCCGTACTCTGTGGCCTCGCCATTGTGGCGACAGCTGCTGCGACAGCATCCCCGTGGCTGCGCGCGCGATGAGAGCTGCCGAAGTCTCGAATGAAGCGGGAAGCTGGATGGCAGCTCTTGGATCGACCAACTGAACACAGCACACATACGCACACGGAAGCTGGCTAGAGGGGCCTCACCTCGGCAAGCCGCTGTTTCGAGTAGTCGTCGTCCCAGCAGACTGCTGCCTCCCAGGCAGCTGACGCCTGATGCGCGATCTCCCACGCGACTGGTCCGAGATCGGCGGCGTTGTGAGGCAGTTCGAGGTCAAGGTCAGGAACGTCGACATGCGACTCGTCCCAGTCGATCAGCGCGACCCGCTCGGTCGTCACAAGAATATTGCGTGGATTGGCATCACCATGGACAACACAGGTCTCTCGACCGGCAAGCCGTGCCCAAGCGGCTCGGCACCTCGCGACACCCTCGGGCGGCATCCTCGTGAGGTCGATGCGAGTGCCACGGTCCGCGTCCAGCAAGTCAATGGATGACCGCCAACCCGGGCGTTGCGGCCAGCCTCGAGTCACCTCGTGTAGTCTGCGAAGTGTATCGGCGACCCGGCGCCAATCGGCCTCCGTTTCGGGTGGCTTGCCTTCCAGGTACTTCATTACGACCAGGCCATCCACAAACAACCGCCCATCCATAGTTGGGATAGGCATCGGCACTGTCATGCCATTCTGGTCAAGGTGCTGGAGAAGCCCCGTTTCCCAAGCCAAATCGGCATCGCTGCGGGTGCCAAGGCGGGCGACGGCAACTTGTCCGCCTATCTGTACGCTCCATACATCGTTGGCGACGCCGCCGGCCAGTCGCTTGGTCCGGCTGGCGCCTCTCCCCCAATGTTCGAGCAATTCCCACCCCATTGCGAACCTCTCTAGCTATCAGGTGAGGCGGGCAAGAATATCGTCAACGACGTCCGACACAGGGCCCGTCGTATCAATGGCTATGCCAGGTGGAAAATGTAGGCTGCTTCTATGGTAGCGGAGAACTACCGCGCGCTCGTCGGGTGCATGGCCGGGTTCATTGGGTCTCCCATCCAGCCGTTTGTTCAGCGTTTCGAAATCAAGGTCGAGAACAAAAACTTCGTCGAACACATCAAGGAATTTTTGAAAGTTGCGGGAGCCCCCACAGAAGAAAGTCACCGGACGCGTCGTGTCAGCCGCGATCGCACGCACCTCTGCCACGGGCCACACCCAGTTCGCGTAACTCCATTCGACGCGGTCCGCGCCATGCGGCGGCCCTGTAAGCGCCCGGCCTGTTTCTGGATCCCCAACATAGGCCAAGACCCGATCACCGTGAACGACATGGTGACCCCGCCGCTCCAGCTCAGTGGCGACGGACGTTTTTCCAGTGCCCGAGCTGCCTTCGATCAAATAGTTCCTGATGCCCATAGAGCCCGTTTACAACAGCATGCGCACCGCTGGAAAGATCCTTCACAACAGAGCGCACTCAACCAGCAGGCAAGTCTGGGAAGATGCCGGTTGGCAATGACATTGTGCAACGGGTCGAACGACCGACACTTGTCCTCGGCGCTGACACTACACACGGTCCATATAGAGGCTTGGTGATTTGCGTGTTGGTGCCCAATCCCAATCGCCCATCAATCCTCCCCCATGTCGTCGCTGCACGTACCGGCGCGGCGCCGCCGAGTTTCAAGTGGAGCGGATCATGCCGCCATCGACACGCACGATACTGCCGGTCACATAGGACGCCAGCCCGCTGGCCAGAAACGTGACTACAGCGGCCAGCTCGTCCGGCCGGCCGTAGCGACCTGCGGGAATGGTAGCGATCGAGTCGGCACGCACCACGTCCACAGTTTTTCCCAGCCGCTTGGCAGCCGCCTGGTCGAGTTCGTCGACCCGGTCGGTATGGATGCGGCCCTGCACCACGATATTGGCGGTGATATTGTCTGCCGCGACCTCGCTGGCCAGGGTCTTGCTCCACCCCAGCAACGACTGGCGCAGCGCATTGGAGATGGCGAGGCGCGGGATCGGGGCTTCGACGCCCGACGAGGTCAGTGTGATGATCCGGCCCCACTTGCGCTGGCGCATGCCGGGCAGAAGAGCCTGGGTAATCGCGATGAGGGGTGTGACGAGGATATCGAACTGCCTTGAGAACTCGGCCGCCGCCACCGCGCCGGCTTCGCCCGGCGGCGGGCCGCCCGAATTGTTGATAATGATATCTGCTGCGCCGTCGGCAAGGATGGCGGCAATGAACGCCGTCACTGATTGTGGATCGGCCAGGTCGAGCAAATGCGCCGCAATGCTGCCCGTCGCGCCAGCATCGAGTTGGCCGGTCAAGGCGGCAATGGCATCGACCGAACGCGCGGCGCCGATCACCTGGCAACCCTCATTGGCCAGCGCGATTGCAATACGCGCGCCCAGCCCCTTGCTGGCGCCGAGCACGACGGCACGCTTGTTCTCAAGACCGAGCTTCATGCGCCGATCTCCGCCAGGCGCCTGGCCTGCCGGGCCAGGAGACGCTCCACATCGGCAATGTCGAGCTTGCTCAGGGTTGCGCCGGGCTTGCGCAGGGCGGCCGACGCGATGACGCCGCGCTTTGCCAGCACATATTTGCGCGCCGCCAGGCCCAGCCCCTGCTGCTGCTCGTAACGAGCCAGCGGCAGATAGGCATCGAAAATGTCATGGGCGCGCTCGACATCGCCCTTGCGGTAATTCTCCACTACGCCGACCATCATCTCGGGATAGCAGAAGCCAGTCATGGCACCATCGGCGCCGCGGCCCATTTCCTCGGGCAGGAACAGCCCGCCATTGCCGCAGAGGATAGAGATGCGCCGCGTCTCGCCCTTGTCGCTCGAGGCGCGCAGTGCCGTGATCTTGCCAAGCCCCGGCCAATCTTCGTGCTTGAGCATGACGCAGGTCGGCACGTCGCGCACGATCCGGTCGATGACCTTGGGCGCAATGGTGACATTGGTGGTCAGCGGATAGTCCTGCAGCACCCACGGCGTCTTGCCCAGGGCATCACCGACCGAGGCATAGAAACTATAGGCCTGGTCGTCGGTCTTGGTGGTCCAGGGCGGCGCCACCATCACGCCTGCAGCGCCCATGTCCATCACGGAGTCGGCTAGCTCGCGCATTGGCGCCAGGCCGGGTGCCGAGACGCCCACCACGATGGGCAAGCGCCCGGCAACCCGGTCGATCACCCGCTTGGCGATTGCCCGGGATTCCTCGGAGGTGAGCTTGGGCGCCTCGCCCAACTGGCCTAGGATAGTCAGTCCCGAAACGCCCTTCTCCTCATAGAAGTCGACCATGCGGTCAACGCTCGCCCAATCAACCTCGCCTGCGTCGGTAAAGGGGGTGACGGCAATAATATAGACGCCCTTGGCATCTTCGGTGAGGAGGGACATGTGGCATCTCCGTTCAAGCAGTGGTTAGTGCGACCAATACAAGTGCTTGGCTGTCTGAGTGAAAACGAGGTCGTGGCTTTGCGCCGGCACCGCGGCAAGGCTCAGCGCCACCAGATCATCGTCCTCGGGCATGGCGTCAAAGAGCTCGGTATGGGGCCAGTCGCTGCCCCAGATGAGTCTGTGCGCATGATCTTGCGCGAGCTTCTGGACAACACTGCGATAGCCATCGTTGCTGGAATTGTCCTTGAGCCGATAAGGCGCTGAAATCTTGGTGAAAACCCGGCCGCTATCGAGCCCACGTTGCAGGTCCTCGAGTGCGGTCTCTGGCGCATCCAGCGTCACGAAGGCCAAGTGGTCGATGACCCCGTCGATCTCGTATTGGTCGCACAACCGGGCGACCGCGCCGATCGCATCGGGCCCAACCTGGAACTGCACATGCCAGCCGAAGGTCCTTATGCGCGGCGCCAGTTCAGCCAGTGCGTCGATCCCCACACCGCCCTTGTTGCGCAGGTTGATCCGCACCCCGCGTACGCCCAGATCATCCAGTCGCGCAATCTCGCTCACTGGCGTCCCCGGAGGGATGACAACGATCCCTCGGAGGCGATCGGGCGCGTAAGCGAGCGCATCCAGCAGAACGGTATTGTCGAGCCCATAGACGCTGGGCTGAACCAAGACCCCCCTGGCAATGCCAAAACTGTCCGCCAGGGCGAGCCATCCCGACAGTGTTTCCATCCGCGGCGTGTAGCTGCGTGGATTGGTCAGGGGTGCACCGGGCGCAAAGACGTGGAAATGGCAGTCGCATGTGCCGGGCGGCAGGCGCAGGTCGCCGCCATTGCGCAACGGCCTTGGGGGCAGGCAGAGCGCCGCCGCCTCAACCTCACTCATGCCGCGTGCCCATCAGGAAATCGAAATCGACCCCGTCATCCGCCTGGGTAACATGGCGGTCATAGAGCTGGGCATAGCCGCGCTCGGGTTCTGGACGCGCGGCCGGCATGGACTGCATGCGCAAAGAAAGTTCGGCTGCGTCTACCAGGAGGTCCAGACGGCGGTTGGGCACATCGAGTTGTATCCGATCGCCGGTACGGACCACGGCCAGCGGCCCGCCATCGGCTGCTTCCGGGGAAATATGCAGAACGATCGTTCCAAATGCGGTACCGCTCATGCGCGCATCGGAAATGCGCACCATGTCCTTGACGCCCTGCCGCGCCAAGTGGCGGGGAATGGGAATATAGCCAGCCTCGGGCATGCCAGGCGCACCCTTGGGCCCGGCATTGCGCAGCACCAGGATATCCTCGGCCACGATCTCAAGGCTCTGATCATCGAGGCGCTCGGTCATGTCCTCCACCGAATCGAACACCACGGCGCGGCCCACATGACGCTGAAGCGCCGGATCGGCAGCAGCATGCTTGATGACGGCACCGCGCGGAGCGAGATTGCCGGACAGCACGGCGATGGCGCCGGACGTAGAAATGGGTTTGGCGCGCGGGCGGATGATCTGGTCCTCATGGCGCGGCGCCAAGGCCGCAACACTATCCCCTATCGTGCCGCCAAAAGCGCGCGGCGCAGTCAGATCGAGCAGGTCGGTGAGTTCCGAGAGCAGGCGTGGCACCCCACCCGCAGCATGAAATTCCCCCATATAGCCCTGGCCGGTCGGCTTGAGATCGACCAGCACCGGGACCTGCCGGCCAATTGCATCGAATTCGGCCATATCGAGCTTGCGGCCAAGGCGGCCATAGATCGCCGCCAGATGCACCACTGCATTGGTTGAGCCGCCCAGCGCCTGCAGCGTGATCAGCCCATTGCGCATCGCCGCGGGCGACAGCACCTGGGCCGTGGTCAGGCCGTCCTGGGTCATGGCGACAGCCGCCCGGCCCGTCTCCTCGGCGAGCCGCATCCGCTCTGCAGAGGTGGCGGGCGCCGAGCCCGCCATGGGCAGAGCAAGGCCCATCGCCTCCATCAGGGCCGCCATGGTCGACGCAGTCCCCATCACAGTGCAGGTGCCCACCGAACTGGCCAGCTTGCCATTGATCTCGGCGACTTCGGCCTCATCGATCTGGTCCGCCCGGAACTGCGCCCACAAGCGCCGGCAATCGGTACAGGCGCCGAGCCGCTCGCCGCGATGATTGCCCGTGTCCATCGGCCCGGTCGGCAGGACGATCGCGGGGACTTCGCTGCTCGCCGCGGCCATCACCTGGGCGGGAAGCGTCTTGTCGCAGCCCCCGATCAGAATCACCGCATCCATGGGCTGGGCGCGCACCATTTCCTCGGTTTCCATTGCCATGAGGTTGCGCAGATACATTGAGGTAGGCGAGGCAAAGCTCTCGTGGATCGACATGGTGGGAAACACCATGGGCATGCCGCCCGCCAGCATTACACCGCGCTTGGCGGCCTCGATCAGTTGCGGCACATTGCCGTGACACGGATTGTAATCGGAATAGGTATTGGTAATGCCCACGATCGGCCGATCCAGGGCGTCGTCGGAGTAGCCCATGGCCTTGATGAAAGCCTTGCGCAGGAACAGCGAGAAGTCCTGGTCGCCGTAGCTTGTCAAACGTCTGCGAAGCCCGCGCGTCACGAAATCCTCCCGCCGTCTACCCTGCGGCTCAGTCCGGCCATTCCTACAGCCACAATCGTTATTGTCAATAATTTATCCTGCCTCTTCACAGGAGACCCATTGTTTCAGGTGCGCATCTACGGTTAAAATCAGCCAAATGGCTCGCTCATCCTGTGACAGAACCGTCTGCAGCAAGCCGTTTCATTATTGACAAAGTGGCGTGAGGTGGACGTGCGGATCGGAATGGTTGGAGCAGGTTGGGTTACGCAGTATCATCTGCCTGCATGGCGCCTGGTGCCGGGCGTCGAGGTGGTCGCCATTTGTGACCCCGAGCCTGCAGCCCTGTCCCAACGCGCCGATGCCTTTGCCATCCCGCAGCGCTTCGCCACCCTCCACGATATGCTCGACCATGCCCAACTCGATGCGCTCGACATCGCCTCGCCCCGGCAGTTCCACGCCGCCCATGTCCGCGCAGGCGCGGCGCGGGGTCTGCCACTTTTGTGCCAGAAGCCGCTGGGCGTCGATCTGACTGAGGCCGAGGCGCTGGTGGACGAGATTGCCGTCCCCTTCATGGTCCACGAGAACTGGCGCTTTCGTCCGTACTACCGGGAGCTCAAGGCCTGGCTCGAGGCAGGCCTCGTCGGTGAGATAACCGCCATTCGACTCGATTTTCATTCGAGCGGCATGATCAGCGGCGCCGTTGGCCAGCGCCCTGCCCTGGTTCGTCAACCATTCTTCCGCCACGAACCGCGCCTGCTGGTCATGGAGGTCTTGATCCATCACCTTGATACGCTGCGCTTCCTCTTTGGCGAACTCGACCTCGGTAGCGCGGTTCTCGCCCGAAGCAACGCCGATATCATTGGCGAGGACAGCGCCATCCTGGGCCTGGCGCGCCGTTCCGATGGCGTGCCTTTGCAGGTTTCGGGCAATCTGGCAGTACACGGCGCGCCGCCGGCCCCCGCCGACCAGCTCTGGATCTGGGGCGCCAGGGGCACCATTCATCTCGACGGCGCAACGTTGCGCTTGATCGGGCCGCAACCTCGCGACATCGCGTTCGATCCCGCCAGCAGCTATCAGGCAGCCTATAATGGAGCGATCGCTCATTTCGTGCAGTGCCTGGCTGCAGGCGCCCCGTTCGAAACTGCCGCGACCGACAATCTAGAAACGCTTCGCCTGGTTGAAGCCGCTTACCGGATCAGCGGATTTCAACCCGCAGTCGTTTGATGCTAGAGCAGACAATCAGGGACGCGCCGAGACCGACTGCCATGTATGACCAGATCAAGGATACCGAGCTCGACGACGTCAAGATCGTGCGAGCGCTCGAGGAGGATATCATCTTCGGGCGGCTGGCGCCGGGTGCGCGCCTCACTGAGGATTCCCTGCTCGGCCGCTTTCCGGTCACACGCCATTTCGTGCGGCAGGCGCTTGTGCAGCTCGAGCAGATGGGAGTCATCATCCGCGAGCGCAACAAGGGCGCCATGGTCCGCTCGCTGACCCCCGATGAAGTTCGCCAGATTTATGACGTGCGCGAGCTGGTGCAACGCCAGGCCGCCTTGATGATCCCGCTGCCGGCCCAGCAACCCCTGATCGACCAACTGCTAGCCATCCATGAGGAGCACGGCGCCCATATCGAGAGCGGATATCTGCGCGGCGTCCACGAAACCAATGACAGGTTCCACCTGACCCTCTTTGGCGCTTCGGGCAACAAATACCTGGTCCAGACCATCGAGCTCTACATGCGCTACAGTCTGCCGGTGCGCGCCAATTCGATGTCCGATCGCGCATCGCTGGACATTTCGCACAGCCAGCACAAGCTGATGATCGACATGCTCTCGGGCCGCGACAATTGGCTGTTGTCGCAGCTCTGCGTCGATCATCTCCAACCGTCCAAGCACCGCTACCTCGGCCTGGTGGGGAGCTGACCGCGCTCCAAAGGGAGCAGGAGCGCGGCCAGGTTTCGCATCAATAGTCGATGCGGAGCAGTGACACGCCCTGCCGCGGCAGATGCGTGGAGAGCGTGGCGGAGCCATCGGTGGCGTCCACGCTGATGGTTTCGAGCGTCGCCAACTGGCCAGCCGCTTCGAGCTTCTTGAAATTCTCGCCGCTGACCTCCTGTGGCGATCCCATCGCCTTCCAGACGCCAAAGGCATTGGAATGGTCCTTGTCCATTCGATAATGCGTCAGCTTGTGTTTGCCTGGCCGCAGGTTGCTGAGCGAAATGCTGACATTGGCCGCGCCGTCTTCCACGTCATCGTCGTGATAATTCCACACCAGGACACTGATTCCGTCAGCATCGCGGGTTGCCACGGCATTGACGTCGGGCTGATCGCGAATCCCGTGCTCCATTATCGTATCGATATCCACCGCATGGTCGCTCCTGGTTGTGACCCACTCGCCCTTCAGCTTGCCCAGCATGCGAAAGCCGTTCAGCACGGCCTTGTCCACGCCATTGGTGGCCAGATCGCGGAAGCCGTCGAACCAGGGCTGTTCCTCGAACAGGAACGCCCATGTCACCGCACCCTCGATCTCGATCCCTGCCCGCTGCGACAGCTCGTAGGTGCGGATCATGCTTTCGACCACATAGGCGCCATAGAGCGGCCCGTTGCGATAGCCGTTCTGCGGGTGCACCCGCGCCGAGCAGGCCGCACAGCCCTCGGGATCGGACTCACCGATAACCGTGGGCAGGTGCCGCAAGGTCGGGAATTCGTTGACGATGGCGAGATTCGCCTCGATGTCCCGGAGTTGCTTGTGCAAACCCATCCGGACGTGATCCTTCCAGATCACCGGATTGCCTTTGGCGTGAAAGGCGATGAAGTCGATCGGCGCTTTGTTGTCGACCACATGCTGCAGGAATTCGCGCAGGAAAGCCTGAGCCTTGGGATTGTTGAAGGCCCCACAGGTATGGGGGCCACCGACGCGTGCGCCGGGTAGCGCTGCCTTGATGGCCTTTGCCGTCACGTCATACATGGCGCAGAATTCAGGCACCGTCCCTTTCCAGTAGTGCCCGTCTGGCTCGTTCCACACCTCCCACGGCCAGGACAGGACTTTTTCCTCGCCATAGCGATCTGCCAGATGCCGGGCCCAGGCATGGATCAGGTCCGCCCATTTCTTGAGATCGTTCGGCGGCGACGCCCAGCCGGTCATGATGGTGACGTAACGATCTTCCAGGGACCAGCTGTGCCGGTAGGGCCCGGGATCGCTCGATAGGGCCTCGGGGGTGAAACCCACCTGGATCAGCGGGATATTGCCCGCCTCCACATAGGCATCGAAGATGCCGTCCATCACCGTCCAGTCATAGACCGGGTTACCTTCTGCATCCTCGGTATAGGCATTGGTCGAGCCCCACTTCAGCGCATATTTGCCATCACCTGACGTCAAGAGGTTGTGCGTACGGATGCGCGGTGGCTCAGGGCTGAGTTCCGTCAGCTCCTTCAGCAGCTTCTTGCCATTGGCCGTGTCAGTGTAGTTGGGCTCATCATAGCCGAACCAGTTCCACAGCGGCCTGTAGGCGCCGCGGCTGGCGCCCGCGTCCACGGCAATATGGACGTCATAGCTCTCGGTCATGTGGTTTCTCCACCCTTCGATTGTTGGAAGCAGATGGGCGCACGGGCCCGGATCGTCGATAGCAACCTATCCACAGCCGCACTTTTGTCAATAATACTAACCATCCAGGGCTCATCTTCCGCCAAATTCTGGGGTTAAGTTGCCAATCTGATCTATCTTTGTCGATAATCCTGTTGCCCTTGGATAAAAAATTGTCGATAAAGACGTCGGGTTGGCCTGCGGGAGGATTAGCGCTGGGCCAAGCCTCGACGAGGGAGCGACGATTCGTGGGCGGGATATTGCCCTGTCGATCGCCGCCCGCTTTTGCGGGCATCAGGAGGAACGACCATGCAATTGAAGAAGCTCGCCGCAGCCGCCATGGCCATCGCCGCGCTGGTGGTGCCGGTTGCTGCGCAGGAATTTATCGCGGGCATCCCCCGCAACGAAGCCCTGATCATCCAGGGCCCGGCAGCTCAGAATGCCGAATGGTTCAACCTGTGGGCACCCGGCGGCGGCGCCAGCAATAATGGCTTGCAGCAGCTGACGGCCGACACGTTCTGGTTTATCAACCCCGAAGGCACGGGCGACGCCGCCTGGACCAACGCGCTGGCCAGCGACCGACCTGTTTACAACGACGACTTCACGCAGATGACCGTTACGCTCAAGGAAGGCATCTTCTGGAGCGACGGCGTTGAATTCACTGCCGATGACGTGGTCTATACCGTCCAGACCCAGATCGAGCATCCCGGCATGGGTTGGAGCGCCCCGTTCACCGTCAACGTCGACAGCGTTGAAGCACCCGACCGCAATACGGTCGTGTTCAACCTGAAAGCTCCCAATTCCCGCTTCCACACGCTCTTCACTGTGCGCTGGAACGCCGCCTGGATCATGCCCAAGCATGTGTTCGAGACGGTCGACGACCCGCTGACCTACAATGCCAATCCGCCGGTCTCGCTATCGGCCTATGTACTGCACAGCTATGACACCGCCGGAAACTGGGTGATCTGGAAGCTGCGCGATGACTGGCAGCGCACCTCCATCGGCATGGAGCTCGATGCCGAGCCTCAGGTCAAATACGTGGTCTATCGCAATGCGGGCAACCCGGACGCCCGCGTTATCGAGCAGCTGAACCACAATCTTGATGTGATCAACGACATCGCACCCGAAGGCATGTTCACCATCGCCCGCGATGCCGCCGATACCACGGCGACATGGTTCCCCGGCTTCCCCTTCGCCCATCCCGATCCGACGCTGCCTTCGGTGCTGTTCAACCATCAGCGCGAACCGTTCGAGAACAAGGACGTACGCTGGGCTCTGGCCATGCTGATCGATATCCGTGCGGTTGCCATGGGCTCCTATCGTGGCGCAGCCAATCTGGCCGCTCTGTCGACCCCACCAACCGGCACCGCCGTCACCGACTACTATGTCCCCATGCAGGATTGGCTCACGAGCTTTGAGCTGAACACCGGCACACGGACCATCAAGCCCTACGATCCCACCGTCTCCGAGCAGATCGCCGCGTTGGTCAAACCCCAGTGGGGCGATCAGATCCCGGCCGACCCCGACCAGCTCAAGGCCATGTTCGGTCATGGCTGGTGGAAAACGGACGCTACAGCAGCGGCTGAACTGCTGCAGAAGGCCGGCTTCACCAAGAATGGCAATCAGTGGCTTAAGCCCGATGGCACACCGTTCACCATCAAGCTGATGGTTGAAGGCGACGCCATTCCGACACTCGCCCGAGCCGGCACCATCATCGCCCAGCAGTGGTCGATGGAAGGCATCCAGACCACGGTCGACGTCGCTGGCCCCACCAATGGTCAGCGCCTGGGTGGCGGTGATTTCGATGTCGCCATCTACTGGACCGTCGAGACCTGGGGCGGCCATCCCGACCTCAGCTTCTTCCTTGAGAGCTATCACTCCAGCTTCATCAAGCCGGCCGGCGAGATCCAGCCGCCGCGCAACCTGACCCGCTGGCAGGACGAACGGCTCGACGCCATCATCGAAGCCAACCGCACGGTGAGCTTCGACGCGCCGGAAGTCGCCCAGCTCGGCATGGACTACCTCAAGCTGGCCGTGGAGGAGATGCCCTTCATTCCGCTGATGGCCTACAACAAGTTCGCGCCGTTCGACACCACCTACTGGACAGGCTATCCGAGCGCCGCCGACCCCTACTCCGCCTCCGGTCCGTTCTGGTCCAACCTGCGCTACATGGTGGTGCAGCTTGAGGCCAATCCGAACGCGCCCGCCGCACAATAATCCACACAAGGGGCGGAACCGCCTGGCTCCGCCCCTTGCCGCCTTACCGTATTCGAGAGTGGATTGAAGATGAACGGCTTCGCCAAGTATCTCGTCCAGCGGCTCTTCCAGTTCTTCCTCGTGATTTTCCTGGGCGTGTCTCTGGCCTTTCTCATCACCAATCTCTCTCCGGTGGATCCGGTGGAGCAGTCGGTTGCATTGATGACCAATTTCGGCGCCACCGATCCGCGCGCCGTGGAGTTGATGCGCGAAGCACTGGCCGAGCTCTACGGCCTGCAGGGGACAGTCCTTGACCAATACCTGTCCTTCTGGGGTCGCGTCATCCGCGGCGATTTCGGCCCCTCTCTTTCGGCCTTCCCCACGCCGGTCATGTCGCTCATCATGAGCGCCCTGCCCTGGACCATCGGCCTGCTGACGCTGGCGCTGGCCATCTCCTGGTCGCTCGGCAACCTGCTCGGCGCGCTCGCAGGCTATTATCGCTCCAACCTGCTGCTGCGCCTCTCGGGAGCCGCTGTCATGGCTCTTCATCCAGTACCGGCCTACATCATCGGTCTGGTCTTGCTGCTGCTGCTTGGCTTCATCTGGCCGGTCCTGCCTATTTCGGGCGGCGCGCAGATGAACCTGCAGCCCGGTTTCACCATCGACTACATCTATTCACTCATCCTGCATGGCACATTGCCAGCGCTGACCCTGGTGCTGGTGGGTATCGGCAGCTGGTTCATCTCCATGCGTTCACTGGTCTCCAACATCGTTACCGATGACCATGTGGTCTATGCCGAGCTGGGGGGCGTCTCCTCGGGCAAGATCTTCTCGCAATATGTGGCACGCAACGCGCTGCTGCCGCAGCTCACCGGCCTTGCCCTCAGCCTCGGCAACGTCTTCGGCGGCGCTGTGATCACCGAATTTCTGTTCAACTATCCCGGCGTCGGGCGTCTGCTGATCCAGGGCATCTATCGCGGCGACTACTCTCTGGTGCTGGGCGTCACCACCATGTCGATCATCGCCGTCGCCGTGGCCGTATTCATCATCGATCTGCTCTACCCGCTCATCGATCCGCGCGTGAGGCTTAGCTGACCATGTTCAAAGTCCTGATCGACCTGCTGCGCTATAACCGGGAATTTGCCATCGGCTTCGTGCTGACAGCGGGAATATTCCTCTTCGCCTTGGCGCATTTCTGGGCGCCGCTACCGGACACCGCCATCTATCTGCTGCCGCCCGATATGCCGCCTTCAACCGAATACTGGTTCGGCACCACCTCGCGCGGGCAGGATGTGTTGTGGCAAATGAGTTCGGCCATCTGGAACACCATGCTGTTCGGCCTCACCGTGACCATCATCAGCCGGATCCTGGCCGTCGCCGTGGGCATGGTTTCCGGCTATCTGGGCGGTCGTTGGGACCAGGCCATGATGACGATCAACGACACCATGATCGCCCTGCCCAATATCCCGATCCTGCTGCTGGTCTATTTCGTCATGCGCGACAGCATGAGCTGGCCCATCCTGGCGCTGACCGCAGCCCTGCTCGGCTGGAACTACGATGCCCGCCTCATCCGCTCGGTCACGCTCAGCCTGCGTAACCGCGAATTCACCCGTCATGCCGTCTTTGCCGGCATGAGCGTGCCACAGATCCTGGTGCGCCAGCACCTGCCCTATGTGATGCCGGTCATCTTCTTCACCGCCATGAACAACCTCATCTGGGCCATCGGCCTCGAGGTTACCCTGTCGGTGCTTGGCTTCTCGGATATCAACCGCCCCACCATCGGCGGCATGATCTACTGGGCCAATCAGCACCAGGCCATCATTGCGGGTATCTGGTGGTGGATCGCTTTCCCCATAGGCGCCATCGTGCTGCTGTTCCTTGGGCTGTTCCTGCTTGCCATCTCGGTCAACGAATATATCGACCCGCGCAGCCGCCTTAGCCGGATGGGAGCTTGAACATGCTCGACGCCCTTGCAACACCGTCCGAAACCAGGACGCGGCCGATCCTCGAGGTCAAAGGCCTCAAGGCCTATTACCAGATGAACTATTTCGGCGTGCAGCGTGAAGTGCGCGCGGTCGATGATGTGACGATGACCATCAGTCGCGGGGAGATCTACGGCATTGCCGGGGAGTCTTCGTCGGGCAAGTCATCCCTGATCAAGACCATTGCCGGCGCCATCAGGCCGCCGCTGCGCGTGGTGGAGGGGTCGGTCAAGTTCGATTTCGGTGGCAAGACACTGGACGTCTACGCCGACCCCGCCCGCATGAAGGCAGCACGCTGGCAGCACCTGAGCTATATCATGCAAGGCTCAATGAACGTGCTGAACCCCGTCCGCAAGGTCAAGCATGCCTTCCACGACTTTGCCTACAAGCATATGAGCCTGGGGGAAGGCGATTTCCGCCAACGACTTGTCAGCCATCTGGAGCGCATCGGCCTCGATCCGCGCGTACTCGAGTCCTATCCACATCAGCTTTCCGGCGGCATGCGCCAGCGCCTGACCATCGCCCTCGCGACCGTCTGCGAACCCGAATTCATCATCGCGGACGAGCCGACCACCGCGCTCGACGTGCTGGTGCAGCAGGATGTGCTGGCACTGATCAAGGACGTGCAGCGCCGTATGGGCTCGTCGATCATCTTCGTGACGCACGACATGACCGTACATGCGGCCATCGCGGACCGCATCGGCATCGTCTATGCCGGGCGACTGGTGGAAGAAGGGCCCACGCTCGATGTTTTCCAGCAGCCGCAGCACCCCTATACTGCCCATCTCATCGCCAGCCTGCCTCGCATCGGTGACCTGCGCAAACGCAAGGCGCTGCCTGGCAAGCCGCCCAATCTTTCCGAGCCGCCCAGCGGGTGCCGATTCCATCCTCGCTGCCCGCTTGCCATCGACATCTGCAAGACCGAAAACCCGCCGCTCGAAACCCGCGGCACGGGCCGCGTGGCCTGCTGGCGCGCCGGGGAGGTGGAGGCCGCATGACTCCGCTTCTTGAACTCAACGGCGTCAACAAGGACTATTCGATCGGGGGCTTTCTCGATCGGTCTACCCTGCACGCGGTCAAGGATGTCAGCTTCAAGCTTGAGTCCGACAAACCCGAGATCTTTACCATCGTGGGGGAATCCGGATCTGGCAAGACCACCACCGCCCGCATGATCCTTGGTAATGAAACACCCACCAGCGGCACCCTGCGCTTCATGGGGCAGGATATCGCGGCCATCCGCAGCCGCGCCGATCGGCTGAAATTCATGGCGCGGGCCCAGCCGATTTTTCAGAACCCGTTTGAGGCCTTCAACCCGCTGACCACGCTGGATTATTACCTGTTTTCCACGGCGCGGCGGTTTCTTGGACTGAAGAGCCGCGCCGAGGTCGAAGCGGCAGCAGACCGATCGCTCCAGCATGTGGGCCTATCGCTCACCGAGGTTCGAGGCCGCTATTCCCATGAATTGTCCGGTGGGCAACTGCAACGTATCGCTGTGGCCCGCGCGCTCATTCCAGGGCCCAAGCTGATTGTGGCCGACGAGCCGGTTTCTATGGTCGATGCGTCGCTGCGCATGTCCATCGTCAACCTGTTTCGCGATCTGCGTGACAACCTGGGCGTGTCGATCATCTATATCACCCACGACCTTTCGACGGCCTTCTACATTTCGGATCGGGTGATCATCATGTATCGGGGCGAAGTAGTAGAAAGCGGGGACGCAAAAACCGTGCTGGGCAGCCCTACCCATGCCTATTCCAGAGCACTCCGAAACGCCGTCCTGCCACCCGACCCCATCGCAGCGCGGGCCATCATCGAAGCCAAGCTGGCCGATGCCAACTTGGCGGGACCGGCCGGAGCTTAGGTGGCCGCTCCAGCGGGCCGCATCAACCCTTGACCCCGGCCGACAGCATGATTGCCTGGGTCACGCGCCGCTGGAAGATGAGATAGACGATGGCGACCGGCAGGCCCGCCACGACCGCCGAGGCCATGAGCTTGCCATAGACGATGCCATAGGCGTCCTTGACCTGGGTAATACCCACCGGAACCGTCATGGTCGCCTCCCCGGTGGCCGCCAGGAACGGCCACAGGAAGCTGTTCCATGCGCCGATGAAGGTAATGATCGCTAGCGCGGCCGTCACGCCCCAGTTCATGGGCAGGTAGATGCGGAACAGTATCTTGAAGTGGCCGGCAGAATCCATCTGCGCCGCTTCACGGAACTCCTTGGGCACGCTGTCGAAGAACTGCTTGTAGACGATGATGACCACCGGCACGATCAGTTGCGGCAGGATGATGCCCGCCCATGTATTGAGCAGCTTGAACTGCGCCATCAGCACGAAATGGTTCACGATCAGCGCCTGCATCGGCACCATGAAGCAGGCCAGGATCAGCACGTAGATGATCCGCCGTCCGGGGAAATCGAGCTGGCTCAGCGCATAGGCGCAGCCGGCCGAACTCACGATCACCAGCGCCGTGATGACAATGGAGGTGACGAACGAATTGACGTACCAGGTGGCGATATTGGTGTTGTTCCAGATGTGGATATAGCTGTCGAACACGAACCGGCCGGGCCACAGCGAATTGCTGCCCGAGATCACCTCGCCGTCCGGCTTCACCGAGGTGATAATGGCCCAGTAGATCGGGAAGAACGACGCCAGGGCGACCAGCAAAGTGAGTGCGGTCAGCACGATGCCAATGAGATCGAGCGGCCGATCACGACGGCTGCCGGTTGCCACAGCCTGGCTGCGGGGGAGAGCTTCGGCGGTCATTTGTCACCTCGTACGCGCAGCACCTGGTATTGCAGCACCGACAGGATCACGATCATGCCAAACAGCAATACCGAGGCTGTGGCCGCCTCTCCGCCCTTGTTCTGCTGAAAGGCGAGCTTGTAGACATACTGCACCAGCGTGATGGTCGCGTCCTGACGCCCCCCGATCGAGAACAGGTAGACTTGGTCGAATATCTTGAGCTGGGCGATGAGCTGAATGGTCAGCACCAGGGCCGTCACCGGCCAGATCAGCGGCCAGGTGATGCGTGTGAACTGCCGCCAGCGGCCGGCGCTGTCGAGCTGCGCCGCTTCGTAAATCTCGGGCGAAACGTTGCGCAGACCGGCAATGAACAACAGGATATTGAAGCCCATCGTCCACCAGACGGTGACGAAGGCCACTGTCGGCATGAAGGCCGGAATGGTGCGTGTCAGCGACATTGGCTCGCCGCCGTTGAACGGCCGAACGAACACCTGCGCCAGCCCATACTGCACGTCGATGATCCAGTTCCAGGCCAGGAACACTACCGACACCGGCAGGATATAGGGCAGGAAGAAGCAGGCCAGAACGAAGCCCTGCACCCAGCCGTTGAGCCGGTTCACCGCCATGGCGATGAGCAGCGAGACCATCGTATTGGGAATGACCGTCAGGAGCACGAAATAGGCCGTGTTCCAGAACGCGGAATGAAACAGCTTGTGACTGAGGATCTTGAGGTAATTGTCGATGCCGACCCAGTCACCCGACCCGATCAGCGGCGCCTTGGTGAAGCTCAGCATCACCATCTGGATGGTCGGCCAGACAAACAGGCCACCATAGATGAGCACGAAGGGCCCAACCAGAACCAGCGCCGTCAGCCATTCTTGCCGTCTGTCCCGGAGCATCGCCATACCTCCTCGTATCGCGTCAAAAAGTGGCCGGCGCCCCGAGGGGCACCGGCCGTCAGTCCGCTAGAGCTGACCGTTGAGGTCGTCGCGCATCTGCACGGCAGCGTCAGCGGGGGCGATTTCACCGGTGGTGGCTGGATTGACGTAGTTGCTCCAGGCATCGCCCAGCGGGGCGGCAGGACCGGCCAGGATGGTGCGCGGATCAAACACGGCCGTGTCGGCAAAGCCGGCATAGTCCGACTGCGGCTTCAGTGCCTGGAATTCGGCACTGTCACGCACGGCGTTGTAAGCCGGGATATGGCCAGCACCGGCCCAGTCCAGCGAATGCTGGTCCATCCATGCGATGACCTTCATCACCGCAGCGCGCTTGTCAGCATCGGCTTCTTTGCCGGCATTTGCCGGGACGACGAAGGCGTGCGAGTCAGACCAGGCTGCTTTGGTTTCGAATAGCGTCGGCAGTTCGACCGCTCCCCATTCGAACAGCTCGCCTTTGGCATGGAGATCCACAAAGGTCGGGATTTCCCAGTTGCCCATGATGAAGAACGGCGACTGTTGCGAGGTGAACAACGCCAGGGCTGCCGGGCTTTCGACCTGCACCGGCGTGTAGCCGCTATCGACCCAGCCCTTGACGACATCGATGGCGCTCGTGAGCTTGGCAACATCGGCATCGGTCGGGAAGAAGCCGCCAGCCGCTTCGTCGAACATGGTGCCGCCCTGCTGACCGAACAGGCTGTAGATGGTGCGGTAGCGGTCGCCGGTGGGGGTCGAGAGGCCATACTTGCCGTCACCGGTGAACTGGGCCAGCACGGCATTGAAGTTCTCAAGGCCGTCGAGGCCAGTCGGCAAGCCGTCGTCGTCGATCAGACCGGCTTCGGCGAGCATGTCCTTGTTGTAGTAGAGGATCAGGCCATGCTGGTCGAACGGCACGGCATAGCGGGTCCCCTCGACCTTGCCGGCATCGGATGCGGCAGCGGTAAAGTCGGCATCGGAGATGCCCGCGCCCGACATATCCTCGTCGGTGATCTCGCTCAGCGTGCCGCTATCGACGGCCAGCGGGATGCGCGACAGGTGATAGGTCGCGATATCGGGGCCTTCTCCAATGGCCGCGGAAGTCTGCAGCTTGGTGTAGAAAGGGGTACCCCACTCCAGCGTCGTATTCTCGATGGTGATTTCGCCGGCATGCTCGGTATTGAATGCCTCGATCAGCGCTTTCATGCGTACGCCATCGCCGCCCGCCAGGAAGTCCCACCACACCACGGTCTGCTGCGCCATGGCGCCGGTCGCGAGCACCAAAAACGCGGTCGAAGCCAAAGCAAGGCGACGTAGAGATTTCGTCATTCTTTCCTCCCAAAAAGGTTGCTGCTCTATGCTCGTCAATCGGCTGGTGCGTCGCATTGAGCTTGTAGTCCGCACGGCCGAAACTGGATTTCGTCAGCTCGAGTGGTAGGCGATGCCCTCCGCGTCGAAGATGTGCATCTCGCTGCGCGCGGCAGCGAGCGACACCGTTGCGCCCGGCTCCAGCGCGCTCTTGCCACCATCCTCGGCGACGACAAGGGACCCGTCGGGCAGCCGCACATGCACCAGCGTCCGGTCGCCCAAACGCTCCATGATTTCGACAACTCCCGAGATGGAACCACCCGCGGTGACCTTGAGCGCGTCAGGCCGCACGCCCAGGGTGAGCCCATCGCCCGAAGGCAGGTTCGCTATCGGAATCTCGGTGGCGATGGAAACGCCGCCAGCATTGACCACGGCCTGCCCGTCGCTCTCGGCAATCGAACTGACAGGCAGGAAGTTCATCGCCGGCGAGCCGACGAACGCTGCCACGAAGCGGGAGGCCGGACGGGAGTAGACTTCCATCGGCGTCCCGATCTGCTCGATCCTGCGGTTGTTCATCACCACAATGCGGGACGCCAGGGTCATCGCCTCGGTCTGGTCATGCGTCACGAAGACCATCGTCGTGCCGATACGCTGGTGCAGTTGCGCCAGTTCGACGCGGGTACGAACGCGCAGGCTTGCATCGAGATTGCTCAGCGGCTCGTCCAGCAAAAAGGCCCTGGGTTCGCGCACGATGGCACGTCCGATGGCGACGCGCTGGCGCTGGCCACCCGACAGCTGGCTTGGTCGCCGTTCCAGCAGCGCGCCGATCTCGAGCATGCGTGCCGCATCTTCGACCCGACGCGCGATCTCGGCTTTGTCGGTGCCGACATTCTGCAGGCCGAAGCTCATGTTCTCCCGCACCGTCATATGCGGATAGAGCGCGTAATTCTGGAACACCATGGCCACGCCGCGCTGATTGGGCGGCAACTGGTCGACCCTGGTGTCCCCGATATGGATCTGCCCCCCATTGACCTCTTCGAGGCCCGCGATCATCCGCAGCAAGGTGGACTTGCCGCAGCCCGATGGGCCCAGGAAGACAATGAACTCGCCGGACTTGATGTGCATGGAGACGCTATCGAGCACCTGCACCTGCCCATAGGACTTGCTGACGTCGGACAGCACGATATCGGCCATGACTTCCTCCTCTTTTTGGCCAGCGCAGCTTTGCTGTCTTCTGGTCCACATCGTCATCCACTCTCGCCCTTGGGGAGAAGGGGAGCACTCCGCTCGGTTCCTAGCGGTCCACCGGCAATTCCACAGTCGCCATCACCAGTGCGTCGAACAGAGCCGCCGCCACTGGATCGGCGCCCGGCGCTTCGCGCATCAGTCGGAATGTCGTCGCCACGACCCCACCCCGGCCCACGCGCTTCTCGCCGATGATCGCCGCCGGTTTGTGAACCCAGCCCACGACAATGCCGGCATGGACATTGCTGCCGAACTCCCAGGGCCGGAAACCGGTCAGCAGATGATGCGGCACCACGCCTGAGAAGCTGAGATCGAAGATCGGTCCACCCGGAATATTGGCAAACGGACCATCGCGGCGAATCCATGAGAAGCCGGCGATCCAGTCACCGCGCCAGATCGTGCCATCGCGCTCGACCAGGCTGATCCCGGGCAGATGCTGGTCGAGACTGGGGCGGAACTTCTTGCCATCGGCCACGATGCTGCGGTGCGGCAGCTCGCCGTCCGGCATGTCGGTGCGCAGGTTCCTGTTTGTCTCCACCGTCCCGTCGGCCAGGATGAGGAAGCGGCCCCCGGCCTTCATGACTTCCACGTCGGCCCCGTCGACGGCATGGCAGAGCACGATATCGGCCTGCTCGGCCGAGACCACGCTATAGCCCAGGCCCCTCGCATAGGTGGCAAGGGCCGCATCGGCGGCGGCGATGGTCGGCATGCCCGAGGTGTCGCGCCTGGAATAGAGGGCGATGTCGCAGCTATTGCGCGCCACGACATCGCCGCCAGCCTCGAGCGCAAAATCAAGACGTGCCATGCGGCTCTCGCCGGTGGCCGGGAGGTCGATCTTGAGCGCCTGCGGGCTGGTAGTCGAGACAGGGCCGGTCGCGGCAAGGACCACCGAACCGGAAGCGTCCCCCGACCAGCGCAGGGTCGCGCCGTCAGGCAGTGCCTTGCCGCCGGTGGCGATCGTCACTTCGACCGCCAGCCTCTCGCCAGCATAGGCCGAGTAGCGCTCGGGCCGTGGCACGATCACCGTGTCGGCATTGATCTGGGCAAAGACGTCGTGGAACACGCGTGGATTGCGTTCGATGTCCATGAGGCCATTGGCTTCCCAATGGACGTCGGTCAGCTCGGTGATCACGTAGCCCATGATCGAGCAATAGCGACGCATCTCCTCGATCTGGTAGCGCAGGTTCATGAACTGGTACCACTGCACGTTTTCGATGAAGCCATCGAACGAGCCGAAGGTGCGGTGCAGGTCGAGCGAGGCGAAGCGCTCCTCGATGCCGTGCGGCAGGGCAACGCCGTCGCCCCACAGCGAACCGGTCTCGAACCAGTCCGGCTCGCTGCCGTCCTCCTTGCGCAGGAGCTTCGGGTCCGGCAGGCCCCAGACGCCAAATTCGGACACGACCAGCGGCTCATCGCCGGTTCGCTCGGCATCGCCGAGTGGCGAAAAGGTCCAGTCGGCGCCACCGGCGAACTGGGCTGTGATGTCATCCCATTCCTGTCGCCGCTCGGGCACCGAGCGATAGTAGTGATAGTCGTTGAGGTCCGTCTTCATATGGAAGTTGGGGAAACAGGCCGAGTTGTCGACCACGAGACGCGTCTTGTCTTCGGCCTTGAGCCAGTCGTAGCTGTCCTTGAGCCACTGCCGGTGCTCGGCATTCTCCATCAGACGCGTGCCCCAATCCTCGTTGATCAGTGTCCAGGCGATGATCGAGGGATGGTTGCGGTCACGCTTGAGAATGCCTTCCATCGTCTCGCGCATGCGCCGAGCCGAGGCGCTGGTGAAGTTGGCGACATTGGGCACTTCGGTCCAGACCAAGAGGCCCAGGCGGTCGGCAACTTCGTAATAGCGCGGGTCGGGCACCTTGATGTGGCAGCGCAGCAGGTTCAGCCCAAGATGCTTGGCCTTGCGCGCCTGGTCTTCCAGGAACTCCAGCGACGGCGGCGTGTAGATGCCATCCGGGTAATAGTCCTGGTCGAGCGCACCACGTATATAGATAGGCTTGCCGTTGAGCAGGATTTGTCCGCCCCTGGCCTCGATGGTGCGGAAGCCGAATGTCTCGACGCGCTTGTCGGTGCCCAGGTCGACCACGAGCGAATAGAGGCTCGGCTCATCCGTCGACCAGAGCCGCGCATTGGCGACCCTCAGGCTCGCGGTTGCAGATGCCCCGGCCGTGACGCCGGCTTTCGCCACGACATTTCCGCCAGCATCGAGCACCGACAACTGCACCGGCTTGCCGTTTGCGGCAGCAGAAGTGCCAAGCTCGACGTGAGCAACGCCATCGGTACCAGCGCTGATTACGATGCTTTCGACATGCGCCGGATCCCGCGCTTCGAGTGCCACCGACTGCCACAGCCCGCCAATGCGGCCATACCAGCTGATCTTGCCATGCGGCACTTCGCCGAACGGATAGTCGGGATAGGCGCGCTGATCGGCCGAAGGCATGGTCACGCGCACTTCGAGTTCGTTGCTCGACTTCAGCGCCGAGGCCGGCAGCACGATTTCGAATGGCAGGAAGGCGCCCTCATGGCTGCCGATCGCCTGCCCGTTGAGCAGCACTTCGCAGAAATAGCTAACGGCGCCGAACTGCAGCGCCAGCTCCTGGGTGCCCCACCCCTCGGGCAGCGCGAAGCTGCGCTTGTAGACGGCACGGCCGCTGGTATCGACCAGATCGGAGAATTGGGCCTGCCAGGGACCTGGTACATGCGCCTCGCGCCAGGGCCCGTCTTCGTGGCGAAACTGCCAGACGCCATCCAGCGAAAGGCGACGACGCACACCCGAATCGTTGTCGGCAACCTGCACAAGGCTCGCCCGCTCCATCCCTCAGCTCCTCACCAATATTAGTTATATTTTTATCATAGGTCGGTGCAGGCGGACTTGGCAAGGGGCTTATGCGTGGCGCTTGGGGCTGACTGTCTGCTAAACACTTGGGAGCCAAGTGCGGCATTGGATCGAGACATGTGCGAGTCGAGGAAATAGCTTGGAAAAGCGCGCGACAATGGTGGACGTGGCGGAACTGGCCGGCGTCTCTCAGGCCACGGTTTCCCTAGTTCTCAACGGGGTGCCTAACGCCCGCGTGTCCAAGGCCACGCGCCGGCGGGTGCTGGAAGCTGCTGAACAGCTGTCATACCGTCGCGGCAAGGCTCATCCGGTGCCCGAAGGCCGCAAACGCGTCGTCGGCCTCTTCCTCGATGAAGTCTCCACCACGCCCTTCGCGGCGCAGTTCATCGAAGGCGCGCGCGACGAGGCTGCCCTGCAGGACGTTACCGTCGCAATGTTCTGCACCCAGTCCGACCCGGCTCTGGAACAGGCAGCCATCGATCTGCTCGTCTCGCAAAAGACTATCGGCGTCATCTACACAACGCTCATCACCCGCCAAGTGACTGTTCCGGATGCCTTTTCTGAACTCCCGCTGGTTCTGCTCAACTGCTACGAGCGGAAGCTCCGCTTCCCCTCGGTGGTCCCTGGGGACATTGTCGGCGGCTACACCGCCACCCAGGCCCTGCTCCGCGCGGGCCATCGTCGCATCGCTCACATGACCGGCGAGATCTTCGTTGAGGCCGCCGTCGACCGCGAAAAGGGCTTCCGCCAAGCCATGGCCAAGTGGAATGTCCCGGTCGACGAAGACCTCGTCAAACAGGCCGGCTGGACCATTCGCGGCGGCCGCGAAACAGCAATCGCCTTGATGTCGCGGCCCAACCCGCCGACAGCTATCTTCTGCTTCAACGACCGTATGGCCATCGGCTGCTACGAAGCAGCCCGCATGCTCGGCCTGTCTGTTCCCCACGACATTTCCATCGTCGGTTTCGACAATGAAGACCTGGCCGCCAACATGGATCCGCCGCTCACCACCATCGTCCTGCCACACGACGAAATGGCCCGCTGGGCCGTCGCCGAATTGCTCGACAGCTATGAAGACGCCGACCACGACGAACGCCTGCAAAAGGTCAAGATCGAGTGTGAGCTCATCGAGCGCAACTCAATTGCGCCGGTGAAGACCTAAACCTTTGGCGCCGCGACCGAATCTCGCTCAATCAGCGGGCATTCCAGCTTTACCAGCGGGTAGCGCCCCTGCCCCGGCACCGACTCCCCAAGCTGCTCGACGATCCACTGCCCCATAGCCCGATGTGGCAGAAGCGAGGTCGTCAGCCGGGGATGTAGATGTCGGGAAATTTCTTCGTCGTCATAGCCCACCACGGCCATGTCGCGGGGGATGTGGTAACCGCCCTCTTTGAGCGCCTCATAGCAGCCGATAGCGGTGCGATCATTCTGGCAGAAAATGGCCGTTGGCGGCTCCGGCAGCGCCAGTAATTGCCGCGTGGCGTCATAACCGGCACTGGCTGACCAGTCGCCTTCCACCACCAGCGCGGGATCGAACGGGATGTCGGCCGTAGCCAGGGCCCTGCGATAGCCCTTGAGCCGGTCCTGAGCCGCCTCCATCCAGATTTCGCCGGTAATGGTAGCAATGCGCCGATGTCCGCTTTCGATCAGGTGTCGCGTGCTGCGTTGCCCCCCGGCGATTTCACTCGGTACCACAGCGGGATAGGCCTGGCTGGTCGTATAGCAATTAAGCAGGTAGACCGGCATTTCCAGTCCGATCAGCGCCTCCGGGAGCACGACCTCGCGGGTGAATATGGTCATATAGACCAGCGCCGCAACGCGCTGCTCAACAAAGGTCCGGATCAGCTCGGCCTCGAGCTCGACATCATTGTGCGTTTGCGCCACCAGCACGACATCGCCGCCGGCCCGCGCCGCCTGCGTCAGCCCCTCGATCGCCACCATGGCCTCAGGACTAGTCGCCAGCTGGTCGGCGATAAACCCGATCCTTCGCCCCCTCGATGCTGGCACCGGCAAGGCCGGCACCGCATAGCCCAGCCGTCGCGCCGCCTCAAAAACCCGCTGCTTGGTCTCGGCGGAAAGCTTGATCCCAGGCGCATGATTCAGGACAAACGACACGGTCGCCTGAGAACACCCCGCCTCGCGCGCCACATCGGTCATAGTCACGCGCCGCCGACCATTCCGCTTTCCGCGAGCAACAAGCGGCTCAATTGTTTCGGCTGACCTGGGCATATCGAATCCGTCTCGAACCAACATTTGCTAATGCTCAATCAGGACTATTATCAAGTATTAGCAAATGCGAGTCCAGCGAGCGTAGGCGCCGAACGTGAACCGGAACTGAGCGAAGGATATGATACCGTGGCAAAGTTCGCGATCATGCGATGCAACAGCGTGAAGACGCCGGCTGTCGGGGCAGCTAGACCGCAAATCTCGACAGCGCTTCGGGAGGTGGCTGGGTGGTGGGGTTGAACGCCATTACCCGATTTCGCCCTGCCCGCTTAGCCGCATAGAGAGCCTGATCAGCCTGTCGCTGGAGATGCTCGGGCGTGTGTTCGCCAGAGCCGGTGGTGCCCGCGGCAACGCCGATGCTCACGGTGACGAACGGCGCCACCCGTGAACCGGGGCTGGAGAAGGCGGCCGCCGCTATGGAGCTGCGGATCTGCTCGGCGACCGTGAGTGCTTCGGCATCCGTCACATTGCAGAGCAGGATCATGAATTCCTCGCCGCCGTAGCGGGCGACGCAATCCCGCGTGGATCGCAGGTGATGCCGGATAATATCGGCCACTTCGCGGAGGCAGCGGTCGCCTTCGGCATGCCCGCGATGGTCGTTCAACGCCTTGAAATCATCGATGTCGCACATCAGGACCGCCACCGTGGAGGCCTCGAGCCAGAGCTTGCCGACCAGTTCGCGCATCCAGCGCCGGTTGGCGACGCCGGTCAGCGGATCAAGCTTGGACAATTCGTCGAGCCGATGGTTCGCCTCCGCGAGTTCGGCCACGTGGCGCCGGTCGCGCAGTTCGAGCAGGAAGGATTTCTGCGCCAGTATGGTGGCGGTCCGCCGCGCTACGACGGTGGCGCTCACGCCACAGAAATAGAAGAAGAAGCCCGACAGCGCGCTTCGCGCTTCGACCAGCGGATTCTGCAGTTGCAGCAGAAGGTAGAGGCTCAGAACAATGGCGGCGAGCGCCACTGTGTGGCGCATGGGCACCGCGAAGATAATGATCCCGGTGATCGCCGTGAAAACCATGACGTTGAGGAAGCGTTCGTAGAGCTCGCCCCCGGCCGCAACGCCCATCAATCCGATACCGAACAGCATGAAGAGCATCGCTACGGTCAGCGACCCGTGCAGCACGCGAGTTGATCGTCGCTTGCGCCAGACCAGGAAGGCCGCAACGGCGGCAGACAGGACGATCGCCGCGGGCAGCAGCAGCGCGGCGCCGGACGTCTCGGGCAACAGAATCAGGTTCAGCATCAGGGTCAGGGCATCGAGCATCATGACCCAGACCATCCATGATCGGACAATCGTGGAGGCCTGTCGCCAGGTTCGATCCCAGAACGCCTCGGCCACCGCCCCCTTGAGCCGGATGTTGCGGGTACGACCGGAGAGCAGCCGCTCGACCTCGGCCATGATCGCCGGATCCCGGACATAGGCATCCAATGCGCTGGCCGTCGCGACGGAAGTGGGCGACTGGTCGGTCATCGCGCAGGTCCGCGCCACCCCGAGGACAGGGTCTGCCCAAATGAAGGCGCAGCCGGCCGATCGCCGGTCATGGCCATCCGCGCGCCCGACACAATGCGCTTGCACATTTGTGACCCCTCCCAGGAGTTCTTGGTGTTTGACGCTGGGAGAGGTTTGGGCCGCGCCGGCCTAGCAAAGCCTTAACATGACCGCCAATGTTGGAGGCAGGGTTTAGATGTCCCTAACCAGATCATCCGCAATGTGATGAGTCCGCGGGCCGTCGGTTGGCGAACGGTCCGTCAGGCCTCAGGAGCGCAGCGGCTGGGGGCGGCTGGCCAGGTAATTGCCCAGCAGGATGGCCACTTCCGGGGTCAACGGCCCCTGTGCGCAGGTCTCTTCCACGCCCTCCTGCCGGCAAACGCGATTGATCGCGGCAATGGTCTGGCGGGTGAGATAGCCGTCCAGCGCACCATTGTAGAAGCCGGCATCGCGCAGGCCCTGCTGCAGTACGTAGACATAGGCATTCTTGTTGCCCCAGAAAAGCATCTGCACCGTCTGTGACAGGTCTGAGCGGGCCAGCCCGGCCAACGACTGGCCGATATCCTGGAGGGATTGCGCCGTGGCCGGCGGAACAGCGCGCAGGGCGATGGTTTCGAAAGCGAACGCTTCGGGCGGCAGCAGATCCGCATGCGCGTCGAGCATGGACTGAGCCTGCCTCAGGCTTGGCTTGAGCCCGGGACCACCTGAACGATAGAGCTGCAGCAACAGGCGGAGTGCGGCCGGGTCGCCCGAATCGACTTCCGCCCGCAACGCCCCTTCGGCAGCACGCGCCCCATCGCTACCCAACAGCCCCATAGTGCCCAACCGGGCTCGTTCGACGATTGCTCCGGGCCGCTTGGCCGCCACCGCAGCCTCAACCAGTTCGATGCCCTCGGCACGATGTTCCTTGGCCAGTGGTCCGATGGCCAACAGCATGCCGAGCCGCAGCATGGCACCTTCGTCGCCGCCCCGCTGTGCCGTCTCCGAGAACTGTACGGCCTGAGAATAGTCGGGCGGCAGGTGGCGGCCATCCGCATAGAGCCCTCCCAGCGTGCCATTGGCCCAGGCATCGCCGGTGCTTGCGGCCAGCTTGAGCAGGTCCACCGCCTGGTCCACATCCCGCGTCACGCCCTTGCCGTCGAGCAGCAGCAGGGCGAGGCTGATCCGGCCGACGCTCTCGCCACGCTCGGCTGCCTCGGTGAAATAAGCGGCGGCGCGGCCAGGGTCCGGCGCGACCGAGCCCCTGCCGGTCATGTAGAGATAGCCCAACTTGATCGAAGCTGCTGACAGCCCCTGCTCGCGCGCCGCCCGGTAGGCGGCCAAAGCGCCTTGGGCATCGACTGGCATAGCCTCACCCGAAGCGAGGACGTCACCCAGCTGGATCTTGGCCCAGCCATCGCCGATGGCCGCAACCTCCCGCAGCATCGCCAGTCCCCGTGCGGGATCGGCCGCGGTGCCTTCCCCCTGGACCAGCATCATGCCGAGCCGGCTCTTGGCGCCATAGTCGCCCAGCGCCGCGGCCGCCTCGAAATACCCAGCCGCCTTGGCCGGATCGGCTGGCACCGTTCCCGCGCCGGTCACGTAGAGATTGCCAAGGCTGGCGAGGGCTGCTGCATTGTTCTCTGCGGCAAGGGGCTCCAGCAACGCGAGCGCGCGTGGCCCATCGGCATCGATCCGGTCGCCGCGGATCAGCAGGTCCGCCAAAATGGTCGCCGCCCAGGCGTCGCCGGCCCCTGCTGCCTCGTCGAGCAATTGCACGGCACGCGGGATGTCCTGCGAAGCGCCCGCCTCGAGCAGCATGAGCGCCAGATAGATGCGGCCGGTGGCGTCCCGCGCCGCCGCGGCACGCTCGAAGAAGTCGAGGGCGAGAGCCCGATCGGGTGCGATGTCGCCAAGCCCGGTGCGATGGAGCAGGCCCAGCCGGCTCAGGCCGGCGGCGTTGCCCAGATCGGCCGCTGCCTGGTAGTGCCGCGCGGCCGCTACCGCGTCGATCGGCAATCCGCTTCCCTGCGCATAAAGATCGGCCAGCTGCAGCATGGCCCAGGTGTCGCCGCTGTCGAGGACCGGCTGCAGCAGGGCGAGGCCCCGGGCGACATCGACGTCGCCCCCCTGCCCCTGCAACAGCATGAATCCCAGGCGGTTCATCGCGCCAATGTCGCCTGCCTCGACGGCGCGAGTGAACAGTCCCCGGGCGCGCGGCAGGTCGACCGCGATCACCCCGGCCCCCTTGGCATAGATGTCGCCCAGCCCAACCAGCGCGGCGGCATTGTCCTCGTCGGCGAAGGGCTGCAGCAATTGCACGGCGCGCGGCCCATTGAGCGGCACCACCTTTCCCTGTGCGTAGAGGCTGGCCAGAATGGTGGCAGGCCAGACTTCGTCCTCTCCGGCAGCTTGCTCCAGCATCCTCACGGCCCGCGCCGCATTCGCTTCGTCACCGCTTCCCAGCAGGCTTTGCGCCAGCAGCACGCGGCCGGCCACATCGCCGAGGGCAGCGGCCCGTTCGAGCAGGCGGGCGGCCGCTGCGGCGTCAGGTGCCACCGTTCCAAGGCCGGACTGATAGATCTGTGCCAGGCGCACCATGGCGGCCGAATTGCCCGTTTCGACGGCCCTGCCGAAATAGTCGACGGCCCGCTCCATCGGCGCGGCCTTGCCGCTGGCATAGACGTCAGCGAGCTGGATCAAGATCCAGGGATCACCCCCTTGGCTGAGCTCTTCCAGCAGGTCGATAGCCCGCGGCACGTCGCCGGGGATGCCGCGCCCGTCCAGCAGCATCAGGGCCAACTGATATTTGCCATGCGCGTCACCTGCGGCCCCCGCCCTGGCATAGTAGCGGGCCGCGCGGGGCAGATCCGGCGCAATGGTGCCTGCTCCCTTGGCGAAGAGATCACCCAGGCCGGACAGGGCACCGACGCTGCCATTGGCCGCAGCGGGGATCAGCAGCGCGCGGACCTTGTTTCCATCTTCCGGCACGCCCTTGCCCTGCAGATAGAGGCTGGCGAGGATGCTGGTAGACCAGGGGTCACCGGTGGCAGCGGCCTGCTGCAGCAGATTCGCGGCGCGGCGCCAGTTGGGACCTTGCTCCGGCTCATCCAGCAGCATGCGCGCCAGGTCGATCTTGGCCACGATGTCGCCTGCGGAGGCGGCGGCCTCCAGCGCGTTGCGGATACAGGCGCGGTCCGCCTGAATGCAATCGGCAGTGCCTGCCGCCAGCCCCGCCGGGGCAACAAAGGCGGTACCCAACATGAGCACCATGACTGACCAAACACGCATCTCGCCCTCCGCTCGGCTAGGGCGTCACTTTGGCGGAACCTGCTTTGGGTGCATTGATGGTTGTCAATGGCGGGTCGGCAACCCCCGTGCCACAGGGCAATCGTGATCGGGGCGCGGCTCAGCGCGGGCTGGCCGCCCCGGTGGATTCGCGAATGACCAGATGCGAGACAAACCCGACGCGAACGGGGACGTCTGGGGGAATCCGCTGCTTCAGCCGGTCGTCGAGGATGCGCACGAGGCCTGCCCCCATCTGGAAGCCCTGCACCTTGACCGTGGTCAGGCGCGGGGAGATCTGGGTTGCCGCCGAATAATCGCCAAAGCCGATGACCGAGATGTCCTCGGGGATGCGGTAGCCGAGCCGCAGCAGCTCGGAGACGACGGTCAGCGCCATGCCGTCATGCGCGCAAAAGAAGGCCGTCGGAGCGAAACCGTCGGCCTGCACCTCCTGCAGGTGCTGGGGAAAGCGCATCTCGGTCTGGAACTTCATCTCGCGAAAGGTGACCTCGGGATGGGTCTCGAGCACTTCGCGCACGCCATAGAAGCGCTCGACGCGGCCGCGATAGCCCGGCGTGCCATGCACATAGGCGATGGAGCGATGGCCCAGTTCCAGCAGATAGCTGGCGACAGCCGAGCCTGCCTCATGGTCGGTGCCCGAGACAGTATCGAAGGGCTCCAGGGGCCCCACCCAGCCTTGGCGGGCCACAGGGAGACCCAGCTCTCGCACGGCCTCCATAATCTCGCGTGGATGCGGGCCAACCATGGCGACCCCCTGGCAACCACGCGCAAAGGCGACGATCTCGTCGGTGAGGTGAGTCCAGCACATGCGCACCTGGTAGCCGCCGCGCTGCGCCTCGGTCTGGAAGCCGCTCTGGATCAGCAGGTGCAACTCCGAATTGACCAGGTCGGTATCGTGGAAAACCACGCCGAGCACCGGCGCCTGCACCGCCTCCACGACGCGCTGGTAGCCAAGCTCGGCGGCAACCTGCTGCACACGGCGGCGAGTCTCGTCGCTGACGCCATCCTTGCCGGCGAGCGACCGGGACACGGCGAATTTCGAGAGGCCGGTCATTTCGGCAATCGTGGACAGGGTTACGCGCGCCATTCGAACTCCAGGGCCAATCGTGGAATGCTGTCTCTATCCACATTAATCACATCAATATCAACATAACGCTTTACCTAACAAGACGCCAGTCTCAAGCTAACGCCTAACTAAGAACGCCACAGGCGATTAGTGAGGAGGAGATCAAGATGGGTAGTATCAGCCGCAGGGCTTTCATCGTTGCCAGCTCTGCTTTTGCAGGGGCATTGGCCATGCCGACCTGGGCCCGCGCACAGGGCACACAGGAATCGGCCTTTCTCAAATCGGAGGTCGATGCCGGCAACCTGCCGCCCGTCGCCGAACGTCTGCCCGCCAATCCGCTGGTGATCACGCCGTTCGAGCGTGCCGGCCAGCAGGGCGGCGACTGGAATCATGCGCTGGTGGGTGGCGGGTCGCTGTCCATGCTGGTGCGCTACCAGGGTTATGAGCCGCTGGTGCGATTCAACCCGGATTGGTCGGGTCTCGTCGACAACGTCGCTGAATCCTGGTCGGTCAATCCCGAAGCCACCGAATATACCTTCACCCTGCGCAAGGGCCACAAATGGTCCGACGGCGTGCCATTCACCACGGCCGACGTGCAGTTCTGGTACGACGCTTACTTCACTGACGCGGAAGCAACGCTGGGCGGTAACGCCTGGTGGTCGGTCAATGGCGAGGTCGCCAAGCTTGAAGTCGTGGACGAGCAGACCTTCAAGGTCATCTTCCCGGCTCCCAACGGCTTCTTCGTGCAGCAGCTCGCCTGGGCCCAGCAGGACCAGATGACGCGCACGCCCAAGCATTACCTCGAGCAGTTCCACATCCGCTACAATCCGGACGCCGATGCGCTGGCCAAGGAACAGGGTCTGGAAAGCTGGATTGCGCTGTTCCAGCGCGAGATCGGCATGCTGGACGACAACACCTTCTACCAGAACGGCAATCGCCCCACGCTCAATGCCTGGGTGTTCACTGACGGCGCCCCTGGAGAGAACACCGAGCGCGCCATTGCCACGCGCAACCCCTACTATTTCAAGGTGGACGACCAGGGCACCCAACTGCCCTATTTCGACCGCGTGGTTTACCAGATGGTCGCCGATCCCGAAGTGCTGCTGCTCAAGACGCTGCAGGGCGAGATCGACATCATGGACCAGTATATCTGCACGCCGGCCAACAAGCCGGTCCTGTTCGATGGCCAGGAAACGGGCAATTACGGCTTCTATACGCTGAAAGAAACCGCGGCCAATGTCATGGCCTTCCAGCTCAATCTCAACCATCTCGATCCGGTCAAGAACAAGCTGTTCAACACCATGGAATTCCGCCAGGCCATGTCGCACGCCGTCGACCGGCAGGCGCTGATCGATGCGGTATTCGTCGGCCAGGGCTCACCGGCCCAGCCCTCGATGCGCGAAGGCGATCCGCTCTACAATGAGCAGCTGGCCAAGCAGTTCACCGAGTTCGACCCGGCCAAGGCCAATGAGCTGCTCGACGCGCTGATCCCCAACAAGGATGGCGAAGGCTATCGCCAGGACGAAGAGGGCCGTCGCGTCTCGATCATCTTCGAGATCGACCAGACCCGCACCACCTTCCTCGACATGTTCGAGCTGGCCATCCCGATGTTCCAGGCCATCGGCATCGATGCGCAGATGCGCACCATGGACCGCTCGCTCTGGGAAGAACGTGTCCGCCGCGGCCGCGAATACGATGCCACGGCCCATCAGTTCGGCGCCAATTCCGGTATCGCAGCCATGCTCGACGCCCGCTTCTACGTGCCGATCAACAACAACTGCTTCTACGCTCCGGGCTGGGCGCTCTACTACACCCAGCCGGACAATGAGGCAGCGGTTGAGCCGCCGGAAGCGGTCAAGGCACAGCAGGAGCTCTATCGCTCGCTCGTCGGCACGGCTGATCCGGCCAAGCAGAACGAACTCATGGCTCAGGTGCTGCAGAACGCGGCCGATCTGTTCTTCACCTTCGGCGTCAGCCTCCCGGCCGACGGCTATGGGGTGGTCAAGAACGACGTGGTCAACCTGCTCGACACCATGCCCAACTCGTTCGGCTGGCCCACACCTGGCCCGGCGCGTCCGGAGCAGTTCTTCAAGGCCTGATCGCCTCACAACGCACATCACGGTCAGCGCCGGCCCTTCGGGGCCGGCGAGGGCCCCCTCATACCCATTGGATCCGTCATGCTCGACACCAAGGCACAAGCCACCGATCACCTCCGCACCCCGGACTGGTACAAGTCCGCGACGCGCTGGACCCAGCTCACCCTGGCCGAGGATGACCCGATCAAATACGATCCGGCCTTCTGGATCGACGTGTTCAAGCGCACGCGCTCCAATGCGACCTGCCTGAGCGCGGGCGGCTATGTGGCCTACTACCCGTCCAAGGTGCCGCTGCACTACGTCTCGAAATTTCTCGGCGATAGCGATCCGTTCGGCGATCTTGTCACCGGCGCGCGCCAGCTGGGCATGCATGTCATGGCCCGCGTGGACCCCCATGCCATCCATCAGGATGCGGCCGATGCCCACCCCGAATGGATCGCGGTGGACAAGCAGGGCAACAAGCGCCGTCACTGGGCCTTCCCCGACGTCTGGGTCACCTGCGCCTATTCGGACTACAACTTCAAGTTCATGCCCGAAGTGCTCAAGGAGATCACCACCAACTACGACATCGATGCCATCTTCGCCAATCGCTGGCAGGGCCATGGCGTCTGCTATTGCGACAGCTGCAAGACCAATTTCCGCGCTGCCTCCGGCCACGAGCTGCCGATGGACCAGAGCCTGGAAAACCCGGCCTGGCTGGCCTGGACCGCCTGGCGTCGCAATGTGCTGAGCCGCCTTGTCGTCGAGTGGGACGAGGTAATGAAGGCCATCAAGCCGCATACCAGCTTCATTCCGAACATGGGCTCGGTCTCGCTCACCGAATTCGATCTCGACATCATCGAGAAATACTGCCCCTTCCTGTGCGTTGACGACCAGGGCCGCCGGGGCACAGAGCCGGTCTGGATGAGCGGCCGCAACGGCAAGCGGATGCGCGCTACCTTCCGCGACCGCCCGGCCATCCTGATCACCTCGATCGGGCCGGAAGAAGAATACCGCTGGAAGGATTCCGTCACCACGGGCCCGGAAATCCAGGCCTGGATGGATGACGGCACCACGCAGGGCCTCTTGCCCTGGTTTACCAAGTTCAATGGCGTCGTGCCCGATACGCGCTGGGTGCAGCCGGTAGCCGACAGCTTTGGCCTGCATGCCGATCTTGAGCCGGTGCTCAAGGGCATGACGCCCACTGCGGAGATCGCCATTCTAGATCCCGCCACCACCCTGCGTCACCACGGCCAGGACACGCGCCGCGCCGCCGAAGCCGACGATCTGGGCTTCTACATGGCGCTGATCGAGGCCAAGCTGCCCTTCGAAATGGTCTCGGACCAGGCCATGACCCCGGCCATGCTGGACAGGTTCAAGGTCATCATCCTGGCCAATTCCACCTGCCTCTCCGATGCGCAGGTCAAGGCCCTGGAGGACTATGTGGCGCGTGGCGGTTCGGTTGTCGCCGCGCATGAAAGCTCGACCCGCACCGAGGCCAACAAGCCGCGCAACTCCATTGCGCTGGGCAAGCTGCTGGGCGTTACGCTGACCAAGGCCGCCCGTGGTCCGGTCAAGAATACCTATGTCGCGATCAATGGCGATCATCCCATCTCCAAGGGCTTCGAAGGCGCCAATCGCATCATGGGTGGCACGAAGCTGCTCGCGGTCGACACGGTCGCCGATGCGCAGCACCCATTCCTCTTCGTGCCGGATTTCCCTGACCTGCCAATGGAAGAAGTCTATCCACGCGAAGACCCCAAGGGTGCAGCCGTGGTTACGCGTGAACACGCCTCGGGCGGACGCACGGTCTATATTCCCTGGAATATCGGCGGCATCCTCTGGGAGGTCATGGCTGGCGATCATTCCCGGCTCATTGGCAATGCCGTGCGCTGGGCACTCAACAAGCAGCCTCAGGTCGAGATCAGCGGCTTGTCCGTGCTCGATCTTTCGGTTCGCGAGGACCGGACCGGCCTTGCGGTGGTGCTCAACAACCTTTCCAATCCGATGATGATGAAAGGGCCGATCCGCGAAGTCTATCCGGCGGGGCGGCAGGAGGTTTCCATTGCCATCCCCTCCGGCAAGTCATTCGGTGGGGCCGAACTGCTGGTGGCCGGCGGCGAGGCGCAGGCCAGTGTCGCCGATGGCCGCGTCACGGTGGTGGTGCCCTCCATCTCGACCATCGAAGTCGTTTACGTGACCTGGGCCTGAGTGGAAGTGCCATGCTGAACTATGTGATCAAGCGACTGATCTACATGATCCCCACCCTCATCGGGATGTCGATCATCGCCTTCACGATCATCCAGCTGCCCCCGGGCGACTATCTGACTTCGATGCTCGCATCGATGGCCGATAGCGGCGCCAATATCGATCCCGGCCAGATCCAGCGCTATCGCGAAATCTACGGGCTCGATGCGCCGATGTACGAGCAATACTGGAAGTGGATCAGCGGCATCCTGCTGCGCGGCGACTTTGGCTATTCCTTCGAATGGAACCGTCCGGTCGGCGACCTGATCTGGGAGCGCATGGGCTCGACCCTGGGCATTTCCATCGCCTCGCTGCTCTTTGTCTGGGCCGTGTCGCTGCCCATCGGCATCTATTCGGCCATGCGCCGCCATTCGGTGGGCGACTATGCCTTCACCTTCCTGGGCTTCATCGGCCTTGCCGTACCCAACTTCATCATGGCGCTGGTGCTGATGTATTTCAGCTACAAGTATTTCGGCCAGAGCGTCGGGGGGCTGTTCTCGCCAGAATATGCCGAGGCGCCCTGGAGCTGGGGCAAGTTCGTCGACCTGATGGCCCATCTGTGGATCCCCATCGTGGTCATCGGCACGAATGGCACGGCCGCGCTCATCCGTATCCTGCGGGCCAATCTCACTGACGAGCTCAACAAGCCCTATGTGATCACCGCCAAGGCCAAGGGGCTGCCGGAATACCGGGCGGTGGTGAAATACCCCGTACGCATCGCGCTCAATCCCTTCGTCTCAGCCATTGGCTGGGTGTTGCCCGAGCTGATTTCGGGCGTCACCATCACCGCCATCGTCCTCAACCTGCCCACAGCCGGCCCACTGCTGCTGCGGGCCCTGATCAGCCAGGACATGTACCTGGCCGGCAGCTTCATCCTGCTGATGGGTGTGCTGACCCTGGTCGGCATGCTGGTTTCGGACATCCTCCTCGCCCTTCTCGACCCACGGATCAGGTTCAACTGATGATTGCCCATACCTTCATCGAGGATGCGCCTGAGACCGGCCCTGCCGTCTCCGCGCTCAAGACCGGCAAGCCGATCGAGACCGATGCCGCGGGTCCCTGGCGGCTGATGTGGACGAAGTTCGTGCGCAACAAGGTTGCCGTGGTCGCCGGCATCATCATCCTGATGCTCTATATGATCGGGCTGTTCGCCGAATTTCTTGCCCCCACCCTGCCCGATACGTCGCGCCCGCAATTCACCAATGCGCCGCCGCAGGAAATCCGTCTCTTCGCCGACCAGCCTGATGGCAGCCGGGAATTCCTGCTGCATGTCACTGGCTACACGATGACAGTCGACCAGGCCTCGCTGCGCCGCTCCTATGTCATCGATGACAACCAGGTCGTGCCAATCGGATTCTTCGTACAGGGCGCACCCTACAAGCTCTGGGGCGTGTTCCCCTCGGATACCCATCTCATCGGGCCGCTCAACCCCAGTGACACCATGTATCTGCTGGGCACTGACAAGCTCGGCCGCGACCTGCTCAGCCGGCTGATCCACGGCACGCGCATCTCCATGTCAATCGGACTGATCGGCGTCACCATCAGCCTGATCCTGGGCGTCGTGCTCGGCTCCATCTCGGGCTTTTATGGCGGCTGGATTGATCTGGTGATCCAGCGCGTCATCGAGGTCATCTCCTCCATGCCCACCATTCCGCTGTGGCTGGGGCTGGCGGCGGCGATCCCGCTGACCTGGTCGCCGCTGACGGTCTATTTCGTCATTACCCTCATCGTCTCGCTGTTCGGCTGGACAGGATTGGCCCGCGAAGTGCGTGGCCGGTTCTTTGCCCTGCGCAGCGAGGACTTCGTCACCGCCGCGAGGCTGGACGGGTCGAGCGAGCGCCGGTTGATTTTCCGGCATATCCTCCCCTCGCTCACCAGTCACATCCTCGCGGTGGTTACCCTGGCGCTGCCGACCATGATCGTCGCCGAGACGGCGCTGAGCTTTCTCGGCATCGGCCTCAAGGCGCCGGTGGTGAGCTGGGGCGTGTTGCTGCAGGACGCCCAGAATGTGCGCACCATCGCCAATGCCTCCTGGCTGCTCATCTGGCCGTCCGCGGCCGTGGTGCTGACGGTGCTGGCTTATAATTTCCTCGGCGATGGCCTGCGCGACGCCGCTGACCCCTATGAAAGCTGACGCCATGCAGATGCAAGCCGTCACCACCGAAAGACAGTCCGATGGCGCCGAAGGCGATGTCGTGCTCAAGGTGGAAAATCTCAGCCTCGATTTCCGCCTCCGCACGCAGATCCTGCATGCCGTGCGCGATGTGAGCTTCGAGCTGCAAAGGGGCAAGACCCTCTGCCTCGTTGGCGAAAGCGGTTCGGGCAAATCCGTCACCGCGCGCGCCCTGCTGCACATCCTGGACAAGAACGGCGCCATCACCTCCGGCCGGATACTGCTGGCCGGCAAAAGTGGCGACATCGACATTGCCACCCTCACCGAGCACAGCCCCGAACTGCTGAAGATCCGCGGCGGCCGTATCGGGCTGATTTTCCAGGAGCCGATGAGTTCGCTCTCGCCGGTCCATACGATTGGCAGCCAGATCGTCGAGGCGCTGCGGCTTCACCGCCGCATGGACAAGAAGCAGGCGCGGGCCGAGACCATCGAGCTGTTGCGGCAGGTGGAAATCCCCAATCCCGACAAGATGATCGACCGCTATACGTTCGAGTTTTCCGGCGGCATGCGGCAACGTGCCATGATCGCCATGGCGCTGGCAGCAGACCCGGAAATCCTCATCGCCGACGAGCCGACCACGGCGCTCGACGTCACCACCCAGGCCGAAATCCTTGATCTCATCAAGCGCCTGCAGGTTAGCCGCGGCATGGCCATGCTGCTGATCACCCACGACATGGGCATCGTGGCCGAAGTGGCCGATGCGGTGGCTGTGATGCGCTATGGCCGGATTGTCGAGGCGGGCAGCGCCGACGCCATCTTCCACGATGCGCGTCACCCCTATACGCAGCGGCTGCTCAACTCGACGGTCAAGCTGGAGCGGAACCAGCGCTCCGATGGCCGAGCCGATCCCGTCCTCCTGGCCCACCAGCCGGTGCTGAGCGTCCGCCACCTCTCCAAGCTCTATGGCGCATCCACCTCCTGGTTCGGGGGCAATGCTCACGCAATCAAGGCAGTCGACGATGTCAGCTTCGACCTCTATCCCGGCGAGAACCTAGGCATTGTCGGCGAAAGCGGCTCGGGCAAGACCACGCTGGGCCGGCTGATCCTGCGCACGGTGGAGCCCACCTCCGGGCAGGTCAGCTATTTCGGCAGGGGTGAGCCTGTCGATGTGACCGGCCTCAGCAAGCGCCAGCTCAAGGCCTTCCATCGCGATGTGCGCCTGGTGTTCCAGGATCCGTTCGCCTCACTCAATCCGCGCATGACTGTCAAGGAAATCGTCGGCGATCCGCTGGTGGTATCGGGCACAATGAAGGGCGCGGCACTCGAAAGGCGCGTTGCCGAATTGCTCGATCTGGTGGGCCTCGATGCCATGGCCATGGAGCGCTACCCGCACGCCTTTTCCGGCGGCCAGCGCCAGCGCATCGGCATTGCCCGCGCCCTGGCACTCGATCCGAAGATCATCATCGCCGACGAAGCCACGGCGGCGCTCGACGTCTCGATCCGCGCCCAGATCCTCGATCTGCTGCTCGAAATCCAGCAACGGCTGGACCTCAGCTTCGTCTTCATTTCGCATGACATTTCGGTGGTGCGGTATTTCTGCGACCGCGTCGCCGTGATGCATCGCGGCAAGTTGGTGGAGATGGGCACGGCCGAGCAGATCTGCACCGATCCGCAGCAGCCCTATACCAAGAGCCTCATCTCCGCCGTGCCCAACCCCGACCCGCGCAACAAGCGGATGATGCACCGCACCCGCTTTACCGCCTGAAGGACCCTCAAGTGCCCAAATTCTCTGCCAATCTTTCCTTCCTCTATGCCGATCTGCCCTTCCTCGACCGCTTCGCGGCGGCGGCGAAGGACGGGTTTCGGGCCGTCGAATATGTCGGGCCCTATGGCTTTCCCGCCGAGGATGTCGCTGCTGCCCTCAAGTCCAATGGGCTGACCCAGGCGCTGTTCAACCTGCCGGCCGGCAACTGGGATGGTGGCGAGCGTGGCATTGGCTGCCTTGCCGACCGCGTGGTGGAATTCCAGGCAGGCGTCGAAACTGCCATCCGCTATGCGCAGGCACTGGGCTGCGACAAGATCAATTGCCTGGCGGGCATCGCACCGGCCGGTACCACGGCCGACGAGCGCGACGCTGTCTTGGTCGCCAACCTCAAATATGCCGCCCCGCGCCTCGCCAGTGCCGGCATCAAGCTGCTGCTCGAGCCGATCAACCTGCGCGACATTCCGGGCTTCCACGTGTCTACGACCCACCATGCCGAGCGCCTGCTCGACGCCGTGGGGTCCGACAATCTCTTCATCCAGTATGACGTCTACCACACCCAGGTGATGCAGGGGGACCTGGTGCCCACCTATGCCCGCCTCAAGGACCGCATCGGCCATGTGCAGATCGCCGACAATCCCGGCCGCAATGAGCCCGGCACCGGCGAGATCAACTATGGCTTCGTGCTCTCCGAGCTCGATCGGCTTGGCTATGACGGCTGGGTGGGCTGCGAATACAAGCCGAAGGCCGGCACGTCAGCCGGCCTCGGCTGGATGAAACCCTATCTCTGAGGAGCGTGACATGAATATCGGTTTCATCGGCCTCGGCGTCATGGGCCGCCCCATGGCGGAACACCTGATTGCCGCCGGACACAGCCTTGTTTTGCACCGGGTCAAGGATGCATCGCAGCATCTGGTGGACAAGGGTGGCAAGCCCCTCGACAGCGCTAGGGCGGTTGCCGAGGCCAGCGACATCATCATCCTGATGCTGCCTGATACGCCGGATGTGGAGGCCGTGCTGTTCGGCGCCGACGGCGTCGCTGCCGGCCTTGGCGCCGGCAAGCTCGTCATCGACATGAGTTCGATCTCCCCCGTTGCGACCAAGGATTTTGCCAGGCGCATCGAGGCGCTCGGCTGCGACTATCTCGATGCCCCCGTCTCGGGCGGGGAAGTCGGCGCAAGGAATGCCGCGCTGACCATCATGGTCGGCGGCCGGCAGGAGGTGTTCGACAAGGCCCTGCCCCTGCTCCAGCTCATGGGCAAGAACATCACCCTGGTCGGGGGCAATGGCGATGGCCAGACGGCCAAGGTCGCCAACCAGATCATCGTCGGCCTCAATATCGAGGCTGTCGCCGAGGCGCTGCTCTTTGCCAAGAAGGCCGGCGCCGATCCCGCCAAGGTGCGCGAAGCGCTGATGGGGGGCTTCGCCGCGTCCCGCGTGCTGGAGGTGCATGGCGAACGCATGATCAAGCGGACCTTCGATCCGGGCTTCCGCATTCGCCTCCACCGCAAGGACCTCTCGCTGGCCGTCGATGCCGCCAAGGCGCTCGACATCGCTTTGCCCAATGCCGTTGCGACGCAGCAACTGATGAATGCCGCCATCGCCCGCGGCGACGGCGACAAGGACCATTCCGCCCTGATCCGAACCCTGGAGGCGCTGGCCGGCGACGACAGCTAGCTCCAGCCCTCTGCCCTGTCCCAACCCACCAACGGCGATGCCACCGCGTCGCTGCATGACGAACCATTGCCGCAAGGAAGCCAGACCATGCCTCTCGACAAGCTCCCGCAGATCCCGTTCGGCGCGGTCTATTTCCGCAAGTCCAACCCGCCCAAGGCCGATTGGGAGCGTGACTATGGCGTCGCCTCAGAAGATGGACTCAATGTCTTCCGTCACTGGTTCATGTGGGCGGCCATCGAGCGCAAGCCGGGCGTGTATGACTGGGAAGACTATGACCGCCAGATGGACCTGGCGGCCAAGAACGGCATCAAGACCATCATTGCCGAGCTGACCCATACCGTCCCTGACTGGGCCTATCGCCAGTGGTCCCATGCCCGGCAGGTGCGTGCCGATGGTCGGCCGATGACGTCCAATATGGGCGTCAGCTCCGCGACGGGCGGCTTCTCCAACAATGGCGGCGGCGCTGGCGCCCTGACCATGAACGCGCCCGAGGTCAAGGAGGCCGTCGGCGCCTTCCTCAAGGCCCTGGCCACGCGCTACAAGGGCCATCCGGGCCTGCTCGGCTATGATGTGTGGAACGAGGTCAACTACGCCGCCGACGTCGATTTTTCCGACTATATGAAGGCGGACTTCCGCCTCTGGCTCCAGGCCAAGTATGGCGATCTCGATACGCTGGCCCAGGCCTGGTACCGCTATTCCTATGCCGAGTGGGACGATATCGAGCCCCCGCATGAAGTGGCTGCCTATCCAGAGAACCTCGACTGGCTCGAGTTCAAGCGGCAGAACTACTACGACCAGATGCAATTCAAGATCGACACGATCCGCGGCATCGATTCCGACTGCCTGATCGCCGCGCATGGCGTCGGCGGGGCCATTCCCAACATGGCCGCCAATGGCTCGGATGACTGGCTCGCGGCCTCGAAGGTCGAGCTCTACGGTCTCACCTGGGTGCCCAGCCGCCGCGGCTTCAAGCCATGGCAGAACTTCTTCGGCCCCGACCTGACGCGGGCCGCGGCGCGCGGCAAGCCATGGTGGCATGCCGAGCGTCCGGGTGGGCCACTCTGGCTGCAGCCGCAGGTGCTGGGACGCGACAAGGAAGACGGTCGCGTCATGGACCCCGAGGATATTCGCACCCTCACCATGACCTCGTTTGCCGCGGGCGCCACCGGCGTGCTCAACCTGCGCTATCGCCCCCTGCTCGATGGGCCGCTGTTCGGTGCCTTCGGCTCCTATGGCATGGACGGCTCGCGCACGCCGCGCTCGGACATGGCCAGCGCCATCGGCAAATGGGCGAATGCGCCCGAACAGAAGCCGCTCTTCGCGGCCAAGCCGGTCAAGGGCGACATTGCCATCCTGGTGATTCCGGAGGCGCAGGCCTGGGACTATCTGCTCAACCACCACCACAAGCCCGAGACCTATCGTGAGGCCATGTGGGGCGCCTATCGCGGCTTCTTCGACAATGGCATTCAGGCCGACTGGGTGCATATCGACCACATTGCAGACTATGACACCATCTACGCCCCCTACCCGATCATGCTCACCGCCGAACATGCCAAGGCCCTGGCGGCTTGGGTCGAGGCCGGCGGGACGCTGATCTCGGAAGCGACGCCGGGCTATTTCGGTGATCGCGGCAAGGTCGGCACGGTCCAGCCAAACAACGGGCTGGATGCCGTGTTCGGCGTCCACGAGGACGAGGTCGAATTCATGCCCGATATCGGCGACCGCATCCATTTCGCGCTTGATGGCAGGCCCGTCCAGGGTGGCGGCTTCCTGCAGTCCTATCGGGTCACCACCGGCAGCGGCCGCGGCAGCTTCGCCGATGGCCGCCTGGCCGTGGTGGAAAACCGCTTTGGCGCCGGCAAGACGATGCTGGTCGGCACCCATCCGGGCATTGCCTATTTCAAGACCAGTGGTGCCGACAATCTGCGCTACTTCGCCGACGCCTTTGCCTGGACTGGCAAGACACAGCAGGTGCAATTGTCCAACCCCGCTCTTCAGGCGCGCCTGCATGAGGGGCCAGCCGGCAGGATACTCTGGGTGATCAATTCCACGCGGGAAGCCCAGCAGGCGACGCTATCCGTCGGCTCGGGCGAAGCAACGCTGGGAACCATGTACTGGGCGGGCTCCGGCGCATCCGCCAGCGGCACCAGCATTACCGTGCCACCGCGCGATGCAGTGGTGGTTCAGCTGCTCTGAGACGACAGCGCTGCAGGCCTGTGCAAACAAAAACGGCTGCCCCGAGGGGCAGCCGTCAAACCGTTCAAGTCGATGGTTCGACTTAGAAGTGGTAGTACACGCCGACGGTTGCCTTGGCCGTTTCGAAGAACGGGTCAGCAGCGCCGTCGAAGTCACCCTGGCCAACCAGTTCACCGCGAACGGAGATCGAGTCGGTCACAGCCAGTTCGACGCCGCCGCCGAGCTGGTAAACGCCCTGGTTGAAACCAGTGCGGTTGTTGGTGCCGACGCCACCGATGGCATAGACGAGGACCGAATCGGTCACAACGGCACCAGCACGCAGGTTGGCGAAGAATTCGCCGGTGCTGAACGAGTTGTTCCAGATGTAGTCGCCAGTGACTTCAACGCCGACCAGCAGAGGATCCATCGGCAGGAAGTTCACACCGGCCGCAACGCCGAGCACGCCAGAGGTCAGGCTAACCGGAGCGTATCCGGCATAGAGGCTAGCGTCGGAACCGGTGAACTGGCCACCAGCGCGAGCACCGACATAGAGACCTTCCCAATCGAAGCCAGCAGCTTCATAGATCGGCTCGGGAGTGGTCGGGATGATGAGATCGGCGGCCTGAGCAGCAACAGAACCGAGAGCGGCGATCGAGACGCCGATGAGAAGAGCACGTACAGACATTTAAAGACTCCTGGGAGAAGGAACCCGCAATATCGCCCGGGGGAGTCGGATGCACAAGGGCGCGTCGGCCCTGGCCTGCACAAGCGGACCGTCATGTTGCCCAAAAGTCTCAGTGCGATATCGCCCCGCGAAGGTGCGAACCCTCGCGAGCCATGGCCAAGTCTATTGGTATTCAGAACTCTTTTTCGAAGCTAGCCCAGCTTTTCGGGCAAGGCAACGGTCCGCGCTGCGGGGCCGCAATTGGGCTCACGGCCCTGCAACGCAAGACTCCCACCGCGCAGAGCCGATAAAATCACACCGGCGCTGCTTGATAACCAGCATCGACCTTGCCACACGGTGCGCCGCGCCCTCCAATCTTGGCATCGGCAACTCCTGGCCTGGCCAATTGGAGCATGCGCACGCGACTCACCCCGGGGAAGAGAAACATCCTTCCAGGTGGTTGAAACCGGCCGCCCGCGAGCGCAGCTTCCACCCCAGATGTTTGCGTTCGTAGGAGAACAAAATGAAGCTCTCGAAGTCGTTGCTGGCCATTGGCCTGGTGCAGTTGGCCCTGGCGACACCAGTGCTCGCGCAGTCTGCGCTCGACCAGATCAAAGAGGCCGGCGTGCTGCGGATCGGGACCGAAGGCACCTATGCGCCCTTTACCTTCCATGATGCGTCAGGCGCACTGGTGGGCTTCGATGTCGAGATCGGCCGCGAGGTTGCCGAGCGGCTGGGCGTGGAAGCCGAGTTCGTTGAAGGCCCCTGGGATGGCCTGATCGCAGGCATCGATGCCAATCGCTATGACGTGGTGATCAACCAGGTCGGCATCAACGAAGAGCGTCAGGCCAAGTACGACTTCTCCGAGCCCTATATCGCCTCCAAGGCCGCGCTCGTGGTCAAGGGCGACAATGCCGACATTGCCAGCTTTGAAGACCTGGCGGGCAAGCGCTCGGCGCAGACGCTGACCAGCAATTATGGCAAGCTGGCCGAAAGCTATGGCGCCGAGATCGTGCCGACCGAAGGGTTCGACCAGTCCATCGCACTCGTGCTGCAGGGCCGCGCCGATGCGACCATTAATGACAGCCTGTCCTTCTTCGATTTCAAGAAGCAGCAGCCGGACGCCGATGTGAAGATCGCCGCCACCGAAGCGGATGCCGACTTCTCGGGCGTGCTGCTGGCCAAGGGCAAGCCGGAGCTGCTTGAGGCGATCAACACCGCCCTTGCCGCCATCAAGGACGATGGCACCTATGCCGAAATCTCGCAGAAATATTTCGGTGAGGACGTCTCGCAGTAGCCTTGTCTGCCAGGGCTGTTTACAAGGATCGACCGAAGGTTTCGGCCGATCCTTTTTTCATGAATGACGGAATCGCCTGATGCCGCAATGGCTCTCCCTGATGATCGAGTCGCTGCCGTCACTGCTGTGGGCCTGCATGGTCTTCACGGTGCCGCTGACGCTGTTGTCCTTCGCGCTTGGCCTGGGCGTCGGCTTCGTGGTCGCGCTGACGCGCCTGTTTGCTCCCGGCCCCCTGGTGATGCTGGTCCGCTTCTATGTGTGGATCATCCGCGGCACGCCGCTCTTGGTGCAGCTGTTCCTGATTTTTTATGGCCTGCCTAGCGTCGGCATCGTGCTCGATGCCTTCCCCGCGGCGCTGATCGGCTTCACGCTCAATGTGGGCGCCTATACGTCCGAGATCATACGGGCGGTGCTGGTCTCTGTTCCCAAGGGACAGTGGGAAGCGGCCTATTCGATCGGCATGACCTGGCGCCAGGCCATGTATCGCACCATCCTGCCCCAGGCCGGTCGGATCGCCGTGCCGCCGCTCTCCAACACCTTCATTTCCCTGGTCAAGGATACCTCGCTGGCCGCCGCGATCACGGTCCCCGAACTGTTCCGGGCCGGGCAGCGCATCGTCGCCACCAGCTATGAGCCGCTGATCCTCTATGTCGAGGTGGCGCTCATCTATCTCGTGGTCAGCTCAGTCCTTTCCAGCCTGCAGGCGCGGCTCGAAAAGCGGCTCTCCCGCTACGGCGGCTATATCGAGGCAGCGTCGTGATTACCCTCGAGCACATCCACAAGAGCTTTCAGGACAACCACGTTCTCAAGGGTGTCAGCCTGGTTGTCCCCGAGGGCGGTGTCACCGCGCTGATCGGCGCTTCGGGCAGCGGCAAGAGCACGCTGCTGCGCTGCGTCAACCTGCTGGAAGTTCCGCAATCGGGCCGCGTGCGCATCGACGATGCGGTCATTGACTTCTCCCCCGGCGGCAAGGTCCCCCGCAATGCGATCCTGGCGCTGCGGCGCAAGACGGGCATGGTGTTCCAGAACTTCCAGCTCTTTCCCCACCTGACGGCGCTGGAAAACGTCATGGAAAGCCTGGTCACCGTCTTGAAGTGGCCGCAGGAGAAGGCGCGTGCCCGCGCCATGGAGCTGCTGGAAAAGGTGGGCATGGTGGCCAAGGCCGATGCCTGGCCCGCCAATCTCTCCGGTGGCCAGCAGCAGCGCGTGGCGATTGCCCGGGCGCTGGCCCCCACGCCCAAGGTGCTGCTCTGCGACGAACCGACTTCGGCGCTCGATCCGCAGCTGGCGGTAGAAGTGGTCGAGGTGCTGGCGCAGTTGGCGCGCGAGGGCACGACCATGCTCATGGCCACCCATGACCTGCGGCTTGCCGCCACCATTGCCAGCAATGTCGTCTTCCTCGACAGCGGCGACATCGTCGAGGCCGGCCCTGCCCGACAGGTCTTCGGCGCCCCGGCAGACGAGCGCACCAAGCGGTTCGTCTCCACCCTGACTGCACAGACAACGCTCTAGGAGGCCTGGCGGCCCCGGTCAGGACCGCTTCAACTTCCATACGAGCGGGTTGCACTGTCGGACAACTTCGCGCAAAACGGGGCGGACGGCATTCGCCGCCCCCTCATCCGCCAGCTCCAGGAACACTCTCATGGTCGGAACCATTCTCATTTTGCTCGTGCTTGCGGCACTGGTCGCGGCTGCGGTCTGGTACTGGATCATGGAGTATCCCCGCCATCCGCGCCATCACGTGCCCGTCTATGGCACCGCGCCGCAGATTCCCGAGGCGCATCCCCAGGGCGGCATGCCGACCCTCAAGATGCCGACCGCCAAAGGCTGGGCGCCGGGCGACAAGCCAACGCCGGCGCCGGGCCTTTCGGTCAGCGCCCTTGCCATGCAGTTCCAGCATTGCCGCTGGATCTATGTGCTGCCCAATGGCGACGTGCTCGTCGCCGAAGCGTCTTCGGAAGCTGGCCGCGTCAAGTCGCTGATGGATCTGGCCACCGTGCACACCATGAAGCGTGCGGGCGCGATCTATCCCAGCGCCAACCGCATCATCCTGCTGCGCGATGCCGATGGCGATGGCGTGCCCGAGATTCGCGAGACCTTCCTTGAAAATCTCAGCCAGCCCTTCGGCATGGCGCTGGTCGGCGACACCTTCTATGTCGGCAATACCGACAGCGTCATGGCCTTTCCCTATGAGACCGGCCAGACCCGGATCACCGCGCCCGGCCGCAAGCTGACCGACCTCAAGCCCGGCGGTCACTGGACGCGCAATCTCATGGCCAGCGCCGACGGCACCAAGCTGTTCATCGGCGTGGGCTCGCAGAGCAATATCGCCGAAGGCGGCTTCGACGTCGAAGTGGACCGTGCCGCCATCCTCGAGCTCGACCTCGTCACCGGCCAGCGCCGCACCTTTGCCGGCGGCCTGCGCAATCCGGTCGGCATGGCTTTCGAGCCCACCACCGGTTCGCTCTGGACCGTCGTCAACGAGCGCGATGGCCTCGGAGATGAAACCCCACCCGATTACCTGACCTCGGTCAAGGATGGCGGCTTTTACGGCTGGCCCTACTCCTACTGGGGCAAGATCGTTGATGACCGCGTCACCCCGCAGGATCCGGCGCTGGTCGCCAGCGCCATCGCGCCCGATTTCGCGCTCGGCGGCCATACGGCGTCGCTTGGCCTCTGCTGGCTGCCCGAAGGCACCCTGCCCGGCTATCCGGCCGGCATGGTCATCGGCCAGCATGGCTCTTGGAACCGCAGCAAGCTCAGCGGCTACCGGGTGGTGCTGGTGCCCTTTGCCGATGGCAAGCCCACCGGCCAGCCGCCGATCGACCTGCTGACCGGCTTCCTCGCACCCGACGAAAAGCACTCCAATGGTCGCCCGGTCGGTGTCGCCCTGGCCAAGGACGGTGCCCTCCTGGTCGCCGATGACGTCGGCCACGCCATTTGGCGCGTGACGCCGGCAGCGCGCTAGGCCGGCGCACGGTCCGTCCCGGATGATCGCGCTCTATCGCGTGCTGGTCTTGGTCGGGCTGATTGGCCTCTGGTGGCTCATTTCGCTGCAGGTGGGCGGGGTTATCATACCCAGCCCACCGGCGACCTTGGGCGCCGCGCAGATGCTGCTGGCCGAGGGCCGGCTGCTCCCCGCGCTCGGCGATAGTCTCATCACCTTCCTGGGCGGCTATGGGCTCGCCATTATCGTCGCCATTCCCTTCGGCCTGCTCATGGGGGCCTTCGCCCCGGTCGGCAAGACGCTCGAAGTCTATGTCTTTGCCCTGGCCGCCACCCCGCGCGTCGCTTTCGTGCCGCTGATCATCGTCTTTCTGGGCCTGGGCGTCGAAGCCAAGATCTTCATCGTCTTTCTCGGCGCCATCATGCCCATCCTGATCAACACCTATGCCGGTGTGCTCGCCACCGATCGGGACCTGCTGGAAATGGCGCAGTCGGTGCGCGCGGGACGGGTCGAGACCTTCCGCCGCATCGTGCTGCCGGGCGCCGTGCCCTTCATCATTGCCGGCCTGCGCCTGGGCGCCACGATCGGGCTCATCAACACGGTGGTGGCCGAGCTCTACACCGCCGTGCGCGGGCTGGGCGGCCTTTTGGCGCTCTACGGCAATACCTTCCGCATGGCCGAATATTTCGTGATCGTCCTCATGCTGGCCTGCATTGGCGTCCTGGTCGCCGAAGGGCTGCGCCTCGCTGAAAAACGGCTGGTGCGCTGGAAGTCCGGCAGCTAATCCACATCAAATCCCAACAGGCCCAAACCACCCATGACCCGTAACGCGCTCCACGCTTTCCTCCTTTCCCTTGCTGCCTTGGCCAGCCTCAGCGTGCCGGCCGCGGCTGAGCCGTTCCGGCTGATCGTCACCCATCTGGAGCCACCACTGGTGCCAAATTCCGTGATGGATCTGGCAGTCGAGCTTGGCTATTTCGAGCGCGAAGGCGTCGAGGTCGAGCTGGTCCGCGTCCAGCAGACGCCTTCGGCCATCGCGGCCATCCTGTCGGGTGACGGCGAAATGGCCAATGTCGGGCTCGATGCCCTGCTGCAGCTGCTGGCCCGGGGCGAGACAGGCCTCAAGGCCGTGCTCTCCCCCAACAAGTCCCTGCCCTTCCTGATCGCCGCGCGCGACGACATCGCCACGCCCGCCGATCTCGCCGGCCGCAGCTTCGGCATCGGCCGTCCCGGCTCGCTCGATCATTCGCTGTCGACCCGTGTGCTGGGCGGTGCGGGCGTCGATATGGATGGTCTTGAACTGGTGGCGCTTGGCCAGCCCGAAGCGCGCGCCCAGGCACTGGCAGCGGGCCGGATCGATGCCACCACCATGTCGATCGGCGTCTGGCAGGTGCTGCCCGACAAGGCCGGCCTGCATGTCCTGGTCGACACCGACGCCTATTTCGCCGGCGCGCCGGTGGTCAACAAGGTCAATATCGTCAGCCAGTCGGCCCTGACGGAGCGGCGTGACGAGGTCAAGGCGGTCATCCGCGCCCTGCTGCGCATCTCGCGCGACTTCGCCGCCACACCCGGCGCCTGGGCCACGGCCATCGCGCCCTACCAGCCGAACCTGACGGCAGATGACCTGACCGCGCTGGATGCCGGCTTTGCGGGCAGCTGGAGCGTAAATGGTGGCATGAATGCCGAGGGGCTGGCCTATTCCGCCGAATGGCTGGCCGGCACGGAGGACTTTGCCGGGCTGGCTGTCCCGGCTATCTCTGATTGGGCCGACCTGACCTTGCTCGACGAAGTGCTCATCGAGCTGGGGACCGACCCGGCCATGGACGCGCCGTGACCGAACCGGCTGCCCATGTCGTCCTGTCTGGGGTGTCTAAACATTTCGGACACCGCGACGGCACGCCCATGGCCGCCCTGACCGGCGTTGACCTGACCATTGCCACTGGCGAATTCGTCGCAATCCTGGGCCCGTCCGGCTGCGGCAAGACGACCCTGCTGCGGCTCCTCGATGGTCTACTGCAGCCCGACACCGGCAGCATCTGCGTCGGCGGTGCACCGCCCCGGCCCGGGCCGGAAACCGGCCTTGTCTTCCAGAGCTTCCGCCTCATCCCCTGGGCCAATGTCCGCGACAATATCGACTTCGCCCTGACCAGCAGCGGGCTTTCTCTCTCCGAGCGCGCTGAGAAGGTCGACGAGGCCATTGCCCTGGTCGGCCTGCAACGCTTTGCCAGCGCCTATCCGGGCGAGCTGTCGGGCGGCATGAAGCAGCGCGTTGCCCTCGCCCGCGCGCTGGCCAGCGAGCCGCAGCTCCTGCTGATGGATGAGCCCTTTGCCAGCCTCGATGCGCAAAGCCGCGAACTGATGCAGACCGAGCTGATGGCGCTCTGGGCGCGGCGTCGACCCACCGTGGTCTTCGTCACCCACAGCGTCGAGGAAGCCATTCTCCTGGCCGACCGCGTGGTACTCATGGCGCCACGGCCCGGCCGGGTCATCGAGAGCCTGCCCGTCGACCTGCCGCGACCGCGCTGGGGCTATGATGTCCATGGCCATCCCAGCTTCATCGCCCTGCGGCGCCACCTGTCGGAGCGGCTGCGCGAGCTGGTGCTGACCGATCCCGGCTCCGATTTCTTTCAGAGAGGCGCGCCGCGTTCCTGAAGCGCCAGCCGCGCTTCGCCCAACGCGCCGGTCGCCACAGCCGGGGCAAAATCCGCCCGGCGCTGCACACTGGCATCATAGAAACCGCCCAGCCGCGGATCGATCCGCAACGCAGCCGCCCGGCACCGCGCAAGCGCATCCGCTGCTGTCTCGCCCCTGGCCCAGGCGGCGACCAGCGCCTCGTGTTCTGTTCGCAGCGCTCCGAATTCCGGCGAAGCCGCCAAAGACGTCGGCCCCACCAGCAGGTGGATCGGCTCGGGATGACTGATGCCCTTGAGCACCACGTGGCCGGCATCCAGAAAGGCCAGGTCGGGCACGGCGGCGCGCGTCTCGGCCGTCACCAGCACATCGTAGCCGACATATCTGCAGGCGCCCTCCAGGCGGCTGGCGACATTGACGGTGTCGCCGATGCAGGAATAGTCGAAGCGCGCCTCGAACCCCATATTGCCCACCAGCGCCGGCCCGGTGGAAATGCCGATGCCGATGGCAATAGGCTCGACGCTGGCCTGCTGCGCATTGAGCTGCTGCAGGGCCTCGCGCATGGCCAGGGCCGCCTCGCAGGCGCGCCGGGCATGTTGGGGCACGTCCACCGGTGCGTTCCAGAACGCCATGACGGCGTCACCCATGAACTTGTCGATCGTGCCCTGATGCCCGACAATGGCCGCGCCCAGCGCTGCAAACAGGCGGTTGAGGATGCCGACCAGTTCGGCCGGCGCGGTGCGTTCGCTGAGCGCGGTGAAGTTGCGCACATCGGAGAACATCACGGTCAGCTCGCGCACGTCGCCACCCAGCTTGAGCAGGCCCTCATCGGCCTCGATCTGGGCCAAAAGCGAGGGCTCGACATAGTGGGCGAAGGCCCGGCGGATGCGGCGCTTGTCGGCGTCGGTCACCGCGAACTGGAAGAAGGCCATGGCCGCATAGACGACCAGCACGGCAAAAAGGGTAGAGCCGGGGTCGATCAGCAGGCCATATTGCGCGAAGGCGAGCCAGCTGCCCGCGAGCACCAGCCCCGCGATGACCCCCGATACCAGCAGGCCCAGCAGGGGCCCGGTCAGCAGCAGGGCCAGCACCACCGCGACCGCACTTACGGCAATGACCAGCAGTTCCAGCCCGCCCACCCAGTCGGCGCGATGCAGGAAGGTGCCGGTCAGCATCTGCTCTAGCGCCTGCAGGTGGATCGATACGCCCGGCACCGCCCCGCCCAGCGGGCTGGCGCGTATGTCGAGCAGGCCCGTGGCCGAGGCGCCAACCAGCACGATATGGCCCGCCAGCGCGGGCGCGAGTTCGGCATAGTCGGCTGCAAGCAGCCGCTGGGCCGAGACATAGGTTTCCGGCGGCAGCTCACGATAATAGAGCCACATGTCGCCATTGGGCCCGGTGGGCACTTCGAACTGGCCAATCCGCAGCCCCTCTACCGTTCCCGCGCCGGCCGTATCACCCAGCACGACCAGGGTCGACACACCCAGCGCCACGCGCAGCGCTTCCACCGACAGCGTGGGCAGCGGCGCGGCGCCATTCGACCACAGCAGCGGCAGGCGTCGTGCCACGCCGGCGCCCTCGCGGTCGAGGCTTGCCACGCCCAGTCCCGCTGCAGCCGCGGCCAGCGCGGGCAGCGGCGCGGCGACGCCATCCAGCATGGGCAGGCCTGGCAATGGGTCCGTTCCCGTCATGGCAAAGCCCGATTTCGGCGCGGGCGCGGCGCCGCCCTGCCCGGCCCGGCTCACCGCCAATATGGTCGGGCGCTCCGCCAGGGCCCGGGCGAACAGAGCATCATAGTCCTCGCCACCCGCCACGATGGCCGATGGCGACAGGCGATCCGGCTCGGAAAACAGGATATCGAAGGCTATGGCGGAGGCGCCCAGTTCGGTGAGCCGGTCGGCTATCCGCGCCATGACCTGCCGCGACCACGGCCACTGGCCGATCGCGGCGAGCGAGGCTTCATCGATATCGATGATGCGCACCGGCAGTTCGGCTGGTGCCGGCCGCGGCTTGAGTTGCTGGAACACATCGAAGGTGGTTTCCCGCGCCACCCGCACCGCATAGGGGTCCGCTGCCCGCAGCGCGACAAGCGCAACGACCACCGCGGCGCCGAACAGCAGTGCCGACAGGCGCCGTTTCCACATGGATCTAGTTCATGGGGCCGTTGGTCCGGCCGTTCACCGTCACTGGCGCGGGCGGCCTGCGACGCACGTCGCGCCGGAAATCGGTGGGTGACATGCCCGCGATCTTGCGGAAGGACTTATTGAATGCACTGAGTGAACCGAATCCGCTATCCATCGCCACCTGCAGCACATTCGCCTCTTCCTGCATCAGCAAGGCCTGCGCATAGCTCAGGCGCATGAGGTTCACATAGTCGTTGAGCGTCATGCCCGTAGATTTCTTGAATACGTTCATCGCGTATTTGGGATGGATGTCCGCCGCCTGGGCGATGTCGGCGGAATCGATCTCCTCGCGGAAATTGTCGGCGATGAAGTCGCAGATGCGGACCACGATGGGCGAGGAATGGTGGTCGAGGCCATCGACCACGCTCACGACATTGGCCGGCCCGGGCAGCAGCTTGTAGGCGTCGAACCGCACCCGCTCGATCCGCAGCAGCAGTTCGTCCACGGCAATGCCGGCCTTCATCGGGTCCCCCGAGCGGGCATAGTCATTCCATCGCGCGAAATTGAACGTATCGGATGCGTCGGTCGCCTGGCTGATCAAGGTGGCCCCCTGCATCAGCTTGGACTGTACATCCTGGGGCAGCCGAAGGCGGAAAAAATGCACCAGCGGCAGGTGGCCGCCGGCATAGACGACATCCTCTGCGGCATCGTCCAGCTGATGCGGCAGCCCGCCCCAGAACAGGGCCATATCCCCTTCATTGAAGCGGACTTCATGGCCGCTCATGCGGTAATGGACCCATCCGCGCACGATGTAGTTCACCTCGACCTGGGCGTGCCAGTGCGGCGCCAGCATGACCGGTGGGGAAGCATGAAACATCGACAGCACAGTGGGAAGGCGCTCTACCCCGTTTTTGACATCGGGCTCGTAATACACCCTTTCGGTCATCTTACTTTCCGCCAACTCTGCATGCCTTTTCGCATGGACGTAATGCACCAGAGGCATAGCTTAGAAAGCGCTCGACATAAGAGCAAATGAAAAGGGAGGACTACATGATCCGCACAACTTCGCGGTGGCGCAACACGCTTGCTGTCGCACTCACGGGCATCAGCCTGTTCAGCGTCACGGCCGCATCTGCGGCCCAGATCACCGTCTGGTGCTGGGACCCGAATTTCAACGGCGCGACGATGGAAGAGGCTTTCTCGCGCTACCAGGCCAACAATCCCGACGACACGATCAAGATTGAAATCTTCGACAAGGCCGCCATGGAGCAGAAGCTGCAGGCGCAGCTCGCATCCGGCGCCACCGATGGCCTGCCCGACATCGTGCTGATCGAGGATTACCGCGCGCAGAAGTATCTGCAGTCTTTCCCCAGCGCCTTCGAGCCGCTCAACAGCCACGTCGATTACTCGACCTTCGCGCCCTACAAGGTGGAACTCGCGACCCTCAACGGCCAGACCTATTCCATCCCCTTCGATTCCGGCGTCACCGGCTATTTCTACCGCTCCGACCTTCTGGCAGAAGCTGGATTCGGCCCGGCTGATCTCGAAAACATAACCTGGGACCAGCTGATCGAGATCGGCAAGGCGGTCAAGGAAAAGACCGGCGAAACCCTGCTCCCGATCGATCCGACGTCGTCGGACTGGATCCGCATCATGCTGCAGTCCGCTGGCAGCTGGTACTTCGATGCCGATGGCAACGTCACCATTGCCGACAATCCGGTATTCAAGGCCGCCGTCGAAACCTATCAGCGCCTGATGGCCGCCGGCATCACCACCCCGGTTTCCGGCTGGACCGAATATACCGGCAGCTTCACCTCGGGCAAAACGCTCTCGACCTTCTCGGGTGTGTGGATGACCGCCACGATCAAGGCCAATCCCGACCAGGCCGGCAAATGGGGCGTTGCCCCCTCGCCGCGTCTTGATGGCGTCGAAGGCGCCAGCAATGCCTCCAACCTCGGCGGCTCGAGCTGGTATGTGCTATCCTCGGCCCCCGAAAAGGAAAAGGCCATCGACTTCCTGACCACGATCTGGGCCCAGGACGTTGATTTCTATCAGGAAATCCTGGTCAATCAGGGTGCTCTCGGCTCGCTCCTGGCAGCCCGCGAGGGTGAAGCCTACCAGGCCACCGACGACTTCTTCGGCGGTCAGCCGGTCTGGCAGAACTTCTCGTCCTGGCTGGCCGAGATCCCGTCGGTCAACTACGGCATCTTCACCGAAGAGGCCGACACAGCCACGGTCGCCCAGATCCCCGCGATCACCAGCGGTGGCAATGTCGACGAGATCATCGCTGCCATCGACGCCCAGGTGCGTCAGCAGATTCAGTAGTCACATCTCCCGGGGGCAGCTTTTGCTGCCTTCGGCCTCCCGCGATCCCGCGCCTGGCGCGCGGGGTCGTTGGCAATGGCATCGATGAACTGAACAACGGGGCGGCAAGTGGCGCAATCTGCACTGGCGCGCAGCGAACGGATCAGCGGCTGGCTTTTCGTCATGCCGGCATTGGTCCTGCTGGGCATTTTCATGGTCTATCCGATCCTCTGGTCGCTCTGGATGAGTTTCCAGGTCGGGCGTGGGATGAACTTCAGCTTTGGCGGGACGGCCAATATCGTCCGGCTGACGCAGGATCCGGTCTTCATCCGGGCGCTCACCAATACGCTGCTGTTCCTGGCGGTGCAGGTTCCGATCATGCTGGTGCTGGCGCTGTTCTTCGCCAATGCCCTCAATGACAGCAGGCTCTGGGGTCGCGGCTTCTTCCGCACGGCAATCTTCCTGCCCTGCGTGACTTCGCTGGTCGCCTATTCGGTCATCTTCAAGTCGATCTTTGCTCTGGACGGCATAGCCAACCAGACGCTGATGTTCATCAATCTCATCGACAACCCCATCAACTGGCTGTCCGATCCGTTCTGGGCCCGCGTCGTGGTGATCACGGCCATCACCTGGCGGTGGACCGGCTACAACATGATCTTCTACCTGGCGGCGATGCAGAATATCGACCGCTCGATCTACGAAGCGGCCAGGATCGATGGCGTCCCCGGCTGGGCGCGCTTCTGGTACCTCACCGTGCCCCTGCTCAAGCCCGTGATCCTGTTCACCAGCGTCATCTCGACCATCGGCACGCTGCAGCTGTTCGACGAGGTCAACCTGCTGACCCAGGGCGGGCCGTCGGATTCGACCCTCACCCTGTCGCTCTACATCTACAATCTCAGCTTCAGGTTCATGCCCAGCTTCGGCTACGCGGCTACCGTCAGCTATGTCATCGTCATCCTGGTGGGCATCCTCAGCCTGATCCAGTTTATCGTGGCAAAGGATCGCCGCGCATGAGCAGCCCACTCGCCCTCCTCGGTCGCGCCGGCACCTATCTGCTGCTGTCGCTCGCGGCCTTCGTCTCGATCTTTCCCTTCTTCTGGATGGTGGCCGGCGCCACCAATACCTCGGCCGACATCATCCGCGGCAAGGGTACGCCGGGCACGGCGCTGTGGGACAATATCGTCAAGTTCATCAACTCGTTCGACATGGTCCGCGTGCTGTTCAACTCGTTCCTGCTGGCGGGTCTGGGCACGGTGCTGACGCTCATAGTGGCATCGCTGGCAGGCTATGGCTTCGAAATGTTCCGCTCGCGCTTCCGCGAGAAGATCTTCGGCGGCCTGCTGCTGATGCTCTCCATCCCCTTCGCGGCGCTGATGATTCCGCTTTTCGTGCTGATGGCGAACTTCAAGATCATCAACACCTACCAGGCGGTCCTGCTGCCAACCATCGCCTCGATCTTCATCATCTTCTACTTCCGTCAGGCCACGAAGGCCTTTCCCAACGAGCTGCGCGACGCTGCGCGCATCGATGGGCTCAAGGAGTGGCAGATCTTCCTCTACGTCTATATGCCGGTGATGCGGTCGACCTATGCGGCTGCCACCATCATCGTCTTCATGAACAACTGGAACAGCTATCTGTGGCCGCTCATCGTGCTGCAGACCAACGAGATGAAGACCCTGACACTGGTCGTGGCCACGCTGACCTCCGGCTATACGCCCGATTTCGGGGTCATCATGGTCGGGGCGATCTGCGCCACACTTCCCACCCTCATCATTTTCTTCGTCCTCCAGCGCCGCTTCGTCGAAGGCATGCTGGGCGCGGTCAAATAAGGTGCATTCAAAATGAGCAGCTTGAAGCTAAAGGGTGTGCGCAAGGCCTATGGCAGTGTCGAGGTCATCAGGGGCGTCGATCTCGAGATCAAGCCGAAGGACTTCGTCGTCTTCGTCGGCCCCTCGGGCTGCGGCAAGTCGACCTTGCTGCGCATGATCGCCGGACTCGAACACATTACGGCCGGTGACCTCGAGATCGGCGGCCAGCGCATGAACGATGTCGATCCGAGCAAGCGCGGCATCGCCATGGTGTTCCAGTCCTATGCGCTCTATCCGCATATGACGGTACGCGACAATATGGGCTTTGCCCTGCGCTTTGCCGGCGTCGCCAAGGACCAGATTGCCCGGCAGGTGAATGATGCCGCGCGCATCCTCGCGCTAGAGCCGCTGCTGGACCGCTATCCCAAGCAGCTGTCCGGCGGCCAGCGGCAGCGCGTCGCCATCGGCCGGGCCATCGTGCGCAACCCGCAGGTCTTCCTCTTCGACGAACCGCTTTCCAACCTCGATGCAGAACTGCGCGTGCATATGCGCATCGAGATCGCGCGGCTGCACAAGGAACTGCAGACCACGATGATCTATGTGACGCATGATCAGGTCGAGGCCATGACCCTGGCCGACACCATCGTCGTCCTGCGCGACGGCATCATCGAACAGGTCGGCCGACCGCTCGATCTCTATGACGATCCGGCCAACCAGTTCGTCGCCGGTTTCATCGGCTCGCCGAAGATGAATTTCCTCGAGGCCGAAGTGGTTGACTCGACCCCGACCGGGGTGACGATCGAGCTGATCAATCACGGCCGGACGCGCCTGGTCCTGCCGGTCAGCGGCGGCACGATGGGTGAAAAGGTCACCCTGGGCGTGCGCGCCGAACATTTCGGCGAGCCCGGCGCGGGCAATTGCGACATCACGCTCCAGGTCGACGTGGCCGAGCATCTGGGATCGACGAGCTATGTCTATGCCAATGCCGGCGGCGAAGCCCTGGTGATCGAACGCGAGGAATCGCGCCATCAGAACGATCTTGACCGCATGGTGGTCTCGATCAGCGCCGACAAGGCCTACCTCTTCGACAGCCAGGGGCACCGCATCCGCTAGCAACCTCCCCTATCCTCCGAACACCGCATACCCCGCCGGCGGGACTGATCCGGCGCATTGAACACGGCTGGTCAAGTCACCGGCCAATTGAATTTGAGAAGGACCATTTCCATGTCTGAAAAAATCCGCTGGGGCATTATCGGGCCGGGCAGCATTGCCAAGGCCTTTCAGGGCGGCGTCGCCGGCAGCAAGCACGGCGTGCTCGCCGCCATTGCCACGCGCGATCCCAACAAGCCGGGCCTCGCCACCGACTTCCCCGGCGCCAGGATCGTGCAAGGCTATGATGCCCTCCTGGCCGATCCCGAAATCGATGCCGTCTATATCGCGGTGCCCCATACCGGCCACGCCGAATGGGCCATCAAGGCGGCCGAGGCCGGCAAGCATGTGCTGGTCGAGAAGCCGCTGGCGCTCTCGGCCTTCGAGATCGACGCGGTCTTCCACGCCCATCGCAAGGCCGGCACCTTTGCCGGCGAGGCCTTCATGTACCGGCTGCATCCGCAGGCCGCCAAGCTGCGCGAGCTGATTGTCTCGGGCGTCATCGGCGAAGTCCGCATGATCCAGTCGAGCTTCGGCTTCTCGATGGGCAAGTTCCAGCCCGAACACCGGCTATTCGCCTCCAAGCTGGCCGGCGGCGGCATCCTCGATGTCGGCGGCTACCCCGTCTCCATGTCCCGCTTCATCGCTGGCGCCGCCATGGGCACGCCCTTTGCCGATCCGGTCAAGGTTTCCGGCACGGCCAAGCTCAATGCCGAAGGCACCGATGACTGGGCCGCGGCCATCCTCACCTTCGAGAATGGCATTGTCGCCCAGGTCTCCTGCGCCGTGATGGCCAATCTCGACAATGTGCTGCGCATCCATGGCTCGGAAGGCCGTATCGAAGTGCCGGACTTCTGGTTTGCCGGTGGCGACCGCACCGCGGGCCTGGGCAAGATCGACATCATCAAGGGTGGCAAGACCGAGACCATCAGCGTCAACGAAACCCGTCACGTCTACTCCTTCGAGGCCGATGCCGCAGCCGAAGCCATCTTCGCCAAGCGGCAGGAGCTGGCTGCCCCGGGCATGAGCTGGGCTGACAGCCTGGGCAACGCCCGGGTGCTCGACGCCTGGCGCAAGGATGCCGGTATCGAATATTCGGTCGAGAAATCCGCCAATCGGGTCAACACCCTGGCCAATCGCAAGCTGGGTCCCAACCAGGGCGTCATCCCCAAGCGCTCCATTCCGGGCCTTGCCAAGCAGGCTTCGGCGGTCGCGCTGGGCTTTGAGGATTTCAAGACCTTCGCCTCCGGCGCCATCCTGCTGGACGCCTTCTGGGAACGGGGCGGCAACCTGTTCGACACCGCCTTCGTCTATGGCGGCGGCTATACCGAAAAGCTGTTCGGCGAATGGCACCGCAACCGCGGCACCCGCGAGGGCGCGGTGCTGATCGGCAAGGGCGCGCATAGCCCGCTGGTCTATCCCGACGTCATCGGCAAGCAGCTGACCCAGTCGCTCGATCGCCTGCAGACCGACTATGTCGATGTCTATTTCATGCATCGCGACAATCCCGACATCCCGGTCGGCGAGTTCGTCGATGCCATGGATGACGAGGTCAGGAAGGGCCGTATCCGCGGTCCGTTCGGCGGCTCCAACTGGACTCGCGAGCGCTTCGACGAGGCCATTGCCTATGCCGAGCGCACCGGCAAGACCAAGCCCATGGCGCTGAGCAACAACTTCGCCCTGGCTGAAATGCTCGATCCGATCTGGGACGGCTGCGTCACCTCCTCGACCGATGCGTGGAAGCAGTGGCTCAAGGATCGCCAGGTGACCAATTTCTCCTGGTCGAGCCAGGCCCGCGGCTTCTTCACCGACCGTGCCGGTCGCGACAAGCGGGACAATGAGGAACTGGTCCGCGTCTGGTACAACGAGCAGAACTTCGGCCGACGCGACCGGGCTATCGAGCTGGCCAACAAGCTCGGGCACAACCCGATCCACGTTGCCCTGGCCTATGTGCTGGCCCAGCCCTTCCCCTCCGTGCCGCTGATCGGCCCCCGTACGCTTGGCGAACTCGACGACAGCCTCCTGGCCTTCGACATCAAGCTGACGCCCGAGCAGGTCGCCTGGCTCGAGGGCTAGCCTCTCGACCGCTCCCGGCCTCTCCCCACTGCCGCTGCGCGCTTGCGACCCCACCCCCTCCCGGCCTCCCCCATCAAGGGGGAGGTGCGGTTCGGTAGTTGGGACTCGATTGTGCCTATGAGTGGAGCGAAACCTCCCCCTTGATGGGGGAGATGGGAGGGGTGTCGACTGCGAGATCCTGCCCCGTCCGGTGTCATCCCATGATCAGGGTGGGTGTGACGACCGGATTTGCTGGGGTTCTTCGCTCCCACACAAACTTATCCCCCTCCGCCTGACATGCTGCATAATCACCTCATCTACCCGCCAGCGCGATCATGACGAGTGATGAGCGGGAAAGACTGCGGGGGAGCATGGGTCGCCAGGCTCCCGCATGTATGCTGACCACCGGCCTCGCGCCGTCCCGCAGGGCAAATCTCTCTAGTGGAGAGATTTGAGGTAAGAAGGCCATGAGCGCTATGCGCGAATGGCACGAACCTCCAGACGGAACGGAAGCGATAAAATCCGAAAGGGCGGCCGCTCGATGCGTGTGTGAAAAATCCCGGCGTGATGGCGAGACTTCAGCCTCACATTATTTGACTACCAATTCGAGGCTGCGGTCTCGCCATCACTGCTCACTCGGTGAGCAGACCGAACCACACGATCACCGCACCTCAGGCGGCGCTTTGGCACGCACAATTGTTCCACACTGTTCGCGCAAGGCGCACAGTTACTCCCTTGTGTCTACTTGCCGACAATCCGCCCCTCCCCTATGTTCATCGGGCGGGACATTGCGTTCCGCATGTTCTCAGGGCGGGGTGCGATTCCCCACCGGCGGTAAAGGCGGCAACGCCAAGCCCGCGAGCGCCCGGCGAAAGCCGGGGTCAGCAGATCCGGTGCAACTCCGGAGCCGACGGTATAGTCCGGATGAAAGAGAACGGGACCAGCGCTGGCTTGCCGGCGTCCGCAACCCATTGGGGCCGGGCGCAGGTGCGCGGCGACTTCCCGTAACCCTGAGGAAACTGGTTACGGAAAGGACTTCATATGAACCACGTTTCCTCCTCCACCCCCAACAATGGCGCCGCCACGGGCGCCTTCTTCATGATCGCGGCAAGCCTCGCCTTTGCGGGGAGCAATCTGCTGCAATCGGCGCTGCCAACGCCTGTGGAGTATGGTGGCTATGGCATGAGTTCGACCGGCATGGCCTTCTGGCAATATGTCATCGCCTCGCTGCTGGCCCTGCCACTCATTCTCCGCATCGGTCTGGGCAACCTGCGCACCAGCCACCCGGTCGCCCACCAGATCCGCGCCTTCGTCTCGGCGCTGGGTGTGCATGTCTTCGTCTATGGTTTTGCCACGGGCGTACCGATCTGGCAGATGGTGACCCTCCTGGCCACCGGCCCGCTCTTCATCATCCTCGGCTCGACCCTGTTTCTCGGAGAACGGGCCTCCGCCGTTCGCATCGGTGCCGCTTTGGTCGGCTTTGTCGGCGCCATTATCGTCTCGGGCGTGGGCGCGGAAAGCCTGAGTTCAGCGGCCCTTATCCCGATTGTGGCTGCGGCTCTGTGGGCCACGACCGACGTGCTGACCAAGTATCTCAGCAAGCGGGGTGAGCGCCCCGAGACCCTGACGATCTCCCTGCTCGTCCTCGTAACCCCGAACCACCTGCTGATCCTCATCGCCGTCTGGGCGCTTGGCGGGGTGGCTCCAGGCCTGCTGCCGGCGGGCCTGGCCGACAACGTCTTCGCCCTCCCTGGTGGCACCGCGCTCGCGCTGCTGGTCCTGCTCGGGGCGCTGACGGCCGCCGCGCAGTACCTGCTGGCTATTGCCTACAAGGCGGCCGATGCGACCTATCTGCAGCCCTTCGGCGACCTCAAGGTGCCGCTCAGCGGACTGCTGGGTTGGGTCATCCTCAGCCAGGTTCCGGGCGACTTGTTCTGGGCCGGCGCGGCATTGATCCTCGCCGCTTCTCTGTTCATCCTCTGGGCGGAGACCGATCGTCGTCCCAAGCTCAGCGTGGCATAGCGCGCCAAACGGCCCGCGGACCTGGTTCGCGGGCCGTTCTGTTTTCGGAACAGACTTTCCAGCAAGGCTTGATTGCAGCGCAGGATTGGGGATTATGGTGCGAATGCGAGAGTGAGCCATGTCCGACGTCACTGCCAAAGAGCTGCCACCGCAGGATTTTGATGCGCTGCGGGCAGCGATCCTCGAGCGCAAGGCCGAGCTGCCCAAACGCCTGACCCAGGTCGCCGCCTATGCCCTCGACCATCCGGACGAGATAGCCTTCGGCACGGCGGCCAGCATTGCGGTATCGGCCGATGTGCAGCCATCCACCCTGGTCCGCTTCGCCCAGCATTTCGGCTTCGACGGCTTCTCGGGGCTGCAACTGCTGTTCCGCGCCCGACTGCGTGAACGGACGTCATCCTATGAGGAGCGCCTGCTGACGCTGGAGCAGAATGGCGCGGCGCTGGCTGAGAGCACCACGATCTTCAACGGCTTCATCTCGGCGGCGCATCGCTCGATCGATGCCATTGCCGCCGCCGTCGAGCCGGACGCCTTCGAGCGCGCCGTGACCCTCCTGGCCAAGGCCGAGACCATCTACCTCATCGCCAAGCGCCGCTCCTACCCGATCAGCAGCTACATGGCCTATGCCTTCGGCAAGCTGCGGGTGAAGTGCCAGCTGGTCGGCACCTCGGCTGGTATCGACGATGACCTCCTGGCCATGGCCACGCCGCGCGATGCGGCCTTCGCCGTCAGTTTCTCGCCCTATGCCTCCGAGAGCGCCGCCCAGGCCCGCATGCTCAGTTCACGCGGCATTCCGGTCGTGTCGCTGACCGATTCCGCCTTCTCGCCCCTGGCGGAATGCTCCAAGGAGTGGTTCGAAGTGGTCGAAGCCGATCATGCCGGCTTCCGCTCGCTCTCGGCCAGCATGGCCTTTGCCATGGCCCTCACCGTCAGCATTGCCGAAAAGCGCCGGCGACAGTGAACTTATCCCCGTTGCCGAAAGCAGCGCTAAACTGAAAAGGCCGCCGGATTGGCGGCCTTTTGCGTGGGACGGAAGCCTTGTTGTCAGCGACCCTGGAATACCGATCGGTCGGCAAGGGCACCGGTCACTTCGCTCACTTTCACGGCCCGGCTTTCCTGGACCGACTTCAGGGCGGCATCCGCCAGCGCCAGGGCAATCAGCCCGTCGATCCCGCTGGGCGAAGCCGGAGATTTCGATTCAACGGCGTCGATGAAGGTACTGATTTCACGCGCATAAGCTTCGGTGTAGCGGGTCATGAAGAAGTCATGCAGCGGCGGCCTCGTGTAGCCGTCGGCATTGGCAACCTCGATCGACACCGGGCGCTGGTTTTCCGCCGACACGGCGCCCTTGGAGCCATGCACCTCGATGCGCTGGTCATAGCCATAGGTGGCGCGGCGCGAATTGGAGATGGTGGCATGCTTGCCCGAGGCGGTCGCCAGCATCACCGAGACGCTGTCGAAATCCCCGGCTTCGCCGATCGCCTTGTCGACCAGCACGGAGGCCTGGGCGCTGACCGTGTCGATTTCCTCGCCGAGCAGGAAGCGGGCCATGTCGAAATCGTGGATGGTCATGTCCCGGAAGATGCCGCCCGAGCGCTTGATATAGTCGACCGGAGGCGCGCCGGGATCGCGCGAGACAATGGTGACCATCTCGACCTTGCCGATCTCGCCCTTGGCAATCACATCCTTCACCGCCATGAAGTGCGGGTCGAAGCGGCGGTTGAACCCCACCATCAGCGTGCCGCCTTCGGCGTCGACCACCTTGAGGCAAGCCTTGACGCGCTCGACGTTCAGATCGATCGGCTTCTCGCAGAAGATGGCCTTGCCGGCGCGGGAAAACTGCTCGATCAGGTCGGCATGGGTATCGGTCGGCGTGCAGATCACCACCGCATCGATATCGCTGGCCGCCAGGATCTCTTCAATGCTGCGGACGTCGCAACCATATTGTGCAGCGATGTCGCTGGCCGCCTTGGGAAAGGCATCGGCCACCGCAACGAGCTTGGCCTTTGGGTTGGCGGTCACAGCCTTGGCGTGAACCTTGCCGATGCGCCCTGCACCAAGCAGGCCGAAACGAACGGTCATTTTAATCTCTCCGGGAATGGCAGGCTGGCGCAACATATGCACCGGTTTGATGTCAGTCTAGAATATTCATTCCAGACCGTGACAGAACCATGTCGCCCATCGGTGCCTCATGCTGCTGGTGAGGAGGTCTGGACAGCGAGACCCGCAGGTGGCGTGCGGTCAGGTCTCGCGGGCGCGTTCGAGGATGCGCTTGCACTCCAGCAATTCGCGCAGCACGTCCGACAGCTTGTCGCGGGATTCCCGGTCGAGGCCGGGGCTCGCCAGCATCACCGCTTCTTCGATCTCCGCCTCGTCGCCGGCGGCCTCGGCCTGCTCGATCATCGGCAGGATGTCTTCGAGCGGCTTGCCCTCGCCCACGGCGATGACATAGCGGCTGCCCTGGTCCTTGAGGATGCGCTGCACGCCCTTGATGGTGAAGCCCTGATCATAGAGCAGGTGGCGGATGCCGCGCAGCAGCAACACGTCTTCCGGGCGGTAGTAGCGGCGGCCGCCGCCGCGCTTCAGGGGCTTGATCGTTGAGAAACGAGTCTCCCAGAAGCGCAGGACATGCTGTGGCAGGTCCAGCTCATCGGCGGCTTCGGATATCGTCCGGAAGGCGTCTGGCGACTTATCCACGGAGGCTGAGACTCGCTCTGGATGGCTTATTTTCCAGCACGAACCATAGATTTGTTGATCTTGGACTTCAACACATTGGACGGTTTGAACACAAGAACCTGTCGGGGGAGGATCGGCACCTCCTCACCCGTCTTGGGATTGCGGCCGATGCGCTCGTTCTTGGAGCGGACCTGGAAGGAGCCGAATGAGGACAGTTTGACGTTTGCACCGGTGATCAGGGCGTCCCCGATAAGCTCGAGCACCCGCTCCACCAGTTCCGCCGATTCGGTCCGTGACAGCCCGACTGTGCCATAGACCGCCTCGGCCAGATCGGCCCGCGTAATCGTCTTCTGCGTCATTCGTACCCCCGTGTTGTCGAAAGGTGCAAATTCCCACGCCGGGACGGCTGGCGTCCCTGATCAAGTTGCTGCCGGCACGGCCCAACGGGCCGAACCATAGCGCGGGAATCCTTCCCTTCGCGCAGCGCTACCAACCGTCATAAACCCCTCATGCGGTTGATTTCGGCGCTGTGTTCCTCCACCCAAAAAGACACTAACGCCTTGAAAGGCTTAAGGTCAATCACGAGGCGACAGGTGTTACCAGCGAATGAGACAGGCGCCCCAGGTAAAGCCACCGCCCATGGCTTCGAGCATGACGAGGTCCCCCGGCTTGATACGCCCGTCGGCTACGGCCGTGCTCAGGGCAAGCGGCACCGATGCGGCCGATGTATTGGCGTGCAGGTCGACGGTCATCACCACCTTTTCCGGCGGCAGGCGCAGCTTGTTCCCTGCCCCCTCGATGATGCGCTTGTTGGCCTGATGCGGCACGAACCAGTCAAGATCGTCGACGGTGTAGCCGGTCTTGTCGAGCGTGGCATAGACCACGTCGGTGATCTTGCCGACGGCATGGCGGAACACTTCGGGGCCCTGCATGTGCACGTGGCCGGTCGTGCCGGTGGTGGACGGGCCGCCATCGACATAGAGCTTGTCCCAGTGGTGACCGTCGGAGCGAAGTGCCGAAGCCAGGATACCGCGCTCGGGAGCGTCATCCTCGAGTTCGATCTTCTCCACCACCATGGCGCCGGCGCCATCGCCGAACAGCACGCAGGTGGTGCGATCGGTCCAGTCGAGCAGGCGCGAGAAGGTCTCGGCGCCAATGACCAGTGCCCGGGTGGCCAGGCCATTCTTGATATAGCTGTCCGCAGTGGCCAGGGCATAGACGAAGCCCGAGCAGACGGCCTGGATATCGAAAGCCATGCCGTGGTGCATGCCAAGCTTCATCTGCACCAGAGTCGCAGCGGCCGGAAATGTATAGTCCGGCGTCGTGGTAGCGACGATGATCAGGTCGATGTCGTCGGGGGTGACGCCCGCCGCCGCCATGGCTTTCCTGGCCGCCTCTACCGCGAGATCGGACGTGAACTGTCCCTCGGCGGCGATGTGGCGCTCCTTGATGCCGACGCGCTGCTGAATCCACTCGTCGGAGGTGTCGACCATGGTGGCCAGTTCGGCATTGGTCAGCACCTTCTCGGGCAGGTAGCCGCCGACACCGCGGATGATGGTACGCGTTTTGGTCACGCCGGTTTCGCCTCAGGTTCTGCTTCGGTTGCGACTGCCGCAGCCTTGATGGGGAAGCGCTTCATGGTTTCATCGATCTTGTCGATCAGGCGGCTATGCGCCATCTCGTAAGCCAGACTCAGCGCGCTCTTGTATCCGATCTCATCAGTCCCGCCGTGCGATTTGATGACGATCCCGTTGAGACCCATGAACACGCCGCCATTGACGGTGCGCGGGTCCATCCGGCGCCGCAGGGCATTGAGTGCCGAGCTGGCGAACAGCGCGCCGATGCGGCTCATCAGATTGGATTTGAGTGCGCTGCGCAGATAGGAGCCGACCTGGCGGGCCGTGCCCTCGGCGGTCTTGAGCGCAACATTGCCGACAAAGCCTTCGGTCACGACAACGTCCACAGTGCCCTTGCCGATATCATCGCCTTCGACAAAGCCATGATAGGTGAAACCGGAGCCGCTGGCCTCGGTCAGGATGCGCCCGGCTTCCTTGATGAAGTCGAGGCCCTTCACTTCCTCGGTGCCGACATTGAGCAGACCGACGGTCGGGGATTCGGACTCGAAAAGGCAACGCGCCAGCGCCGAGCCAAGAATGGCATAGTCGACCAGCTGTTGGGCATCCGCGCCGATCGTGGCGCCCATATCGAGCACGATGATGTCGGTGCGCAGCGTCGGCCAGATGGCGGCGATGCCCGGGCGGGAAATGCCCTTCATCGGCCGCAGGCAAAAGGTGGCCATGGCCATCAGCGCGCCGGTATTGCCCCCAGAAATGGCGACATCGGCCTCGTTGTCCTTCACCGCCTGGATCGACATCCACATCGAGGACGTGCCCTTGCCCTTGCGCAGCGCCTGGCTGGGCTTCTCGTCCATGGCGATGACGAGATCACAGTGGCGGATGGTGGAGGCGGGCTTGAGATCGGGAAACTCATCGAGCAGAGGAGCGATCTGCTCCTCACGCCCATGGAAGATGAAACGGATATTCTTATGCTCGCGCAGCGCCAGATGGGCGCCGTGGATCACCGCACGGGGGGCATTGTCTCCACCCATCGCATCCACTGATATCGTTATTGTATCGGTCATTTCCGCCCGTTCTACGCCCCGCGAGGAGGCAGCCAAACATATCCCATCGGGGAGTCGGTGCAAGCCGGCGCTTGTCGCTACCGGTCGATATCGGTGGACTTCTTGAGCTTTTTGAGGGCAGCAAAGGGCCCAGCAGCTTCGTCTGCAAGGTCAACCCCAAGGGAATCCAGACCCTCGCCCGGAAGGCGTGGATAGGGATCGATGGCAAGAGCCAGGGTCTCGATCAGCAATGCGCTGAGATCAACTTCCGGGCCGTCGATGTGATCGGGAAAGTCCTCATCCTCAAGGTCGACGAAGATCTCCGAGCCTGGCGTTGGCTTGTGATCCTGGGCCTCGGGAAGAAATACCCGGTCGATTGCCTCGTCGATATGCTGTCCCACCGGTTCGAACGTCACCACGGAGGGCTGCACGATGTCCGCGACAAGGCGCCCCTGGGCTCGCAGGCCGCCGCGCAGTGGTGCCACCATCAAGGTGGCCTCGAAGGAGTCGATGGCGCTGAGCTTGAGCAGTTCGGCAAGCGCTGCACGAGTGGGCGCATCGAGCGAAACCGCCAGGTCCCGCCCGGAGGATGGCATACGGTCGATGCGTACAACCGCATCGAACAGCGGAGGCGTTGCGGAAGCGGTCACGCTGCAGCCTCGAAGCTGAGGGCGCCGCTCGTAATGGCACTGGCGGGCTGGGATGCCAATGCCCGGTCCTCGGCGAGGAGGTAGTCGGCAAGGGACGCGACATGCGGGCCGGGGATGCCATCGAAGATATTGCGCGCCAGCACGTCCTGCAAAGCTGCGGCGTCATTGCGGTCCATGGCCTCATTCAGCGCGGCCAGCAGGCCGAAGAAGAGGTTGCCCATCTTCTGGATTCGCTTGGGCACGCCCAGATCGCCCACGCCCATCTCGCGCAAGGACCGATCCATGTCCTTGAAGAACAGGTCGAACACCGCCTGGCTGAATTGCTTCTGGGCTCCGGATTCGGCGCGCAGGCGACGAAACAGCAGCGCCATGTGCAGGCTGATCATGTCAAAGCGTCCCGTAACCGTGTCAGGGACGCCCCACTCGGCGTAGAACCGGGGTTGCCGGGATTGCGCCACAATGGCGCTATAGACGGCGTAAACCGGTTCGGTAGCTGTGTTCTTGCGAAACAGGGACAGGATCATGGGATTGCGCTCAGCATCTTGATCGGCCTAACAGGGGGCAAACAGGCCTGCCGGTCCATTGCCAGCTTGCCAGACGGACAAGTAGGCAGCTAAACATTCCGGCGGCTACAAGGGCCGCCGCCTTGTCGCCGTGCCTATAGTCGAGAGCCATCGGGAAAGTCAAATTCATGTCCTTGCGTACCGCCACCGGTCCAATAGCGCCGCTTGCCGCTGCCGCCCTGCTCGCATTGGCCTTGGCTGCCTGCACCAGCAGCACCTCGCTGATCACGCAGCGGACCCAGGGATATGAGATATCCGACAGTGCACTGGCGCAGATCCGTCCCGGCCAGAGCAAGGAGCTGGTCACGCTGGTGCTCGGCTCGCCGCAGTCGACCAATACGTTCGGTGACCAGTCTGCATTCTATTATGTCGAGACCAAGGTGCGCCAGACGTCGTTCGGCATGACGATGATCGACTCGCGCACCGTGCTGGTCGTCTATTTCGACAAGAACAACAAGGTGGTCGACAAGGCCGTCTATGGTCTGCAGGACGGCAAGACCGTCGCCATCGAGAGCCGTCGTACCCAATCCTTCGGCGAGGACCGCACATTCATCGACCAGATCCTGCAGAGCTTCTAGGCCGCAGTTGGACGATTTGAAAAGCCCCGGGAAACCGGGGCTTTCTCGTTCTCAGAAGCGGTTGCGCCTACAGGGTGCCGGTCAGGTCGGTGCCGGCTTCGCGCGCCATGGCGTCGAGGGCGGCGTTGACGAGGCCGGTGGCATCGTCTTCGTAGAAGGCCTTGGCCACATCCACATATTCGGTGATGACAACGCGGGGCGGGATGTCCTTGCGACGCAGCAGTTCGAATGCGGCGGCGCGCAGAATAGCGCGCAAGGTGGCATCAACCCGTTCCACCGGCCATCCCTCGGCAAGCGCCCGATCAACGGCGGGGTCGATAGCCAGCTGATGCTTGGTCACACCGGTGACGATCTGGCGGAAGAAATCGGCATCGGCGGGCAGATACTGTTCGCCTTCAACCTCGCGGCCCAGGTGGAATGCGCCGAACTGGGCCAGGGTGTCTTCGAGCGTCGCACGGCCAACGTCCATCTGGTAGAGGGCCTGGACGGCTGCAAGGCGAGCGGCACCGCGCTGGTTGGCAAGGCGGTCGGCTTTGGGGTCGCGTTTGGGGGCGTCGGCCATAACTGCTTTCATCTTCATTGAGTGGCCGCGGGGCCGCGCTGCCATCTCTGGCGTCGCAACCCAATAATCTTCCGCGGATGGAACTTCAACAGGCGTTGCGGCTCAATTGGGTCGCGATGGACGCTCGTAAAGCACCAAAGTGTCGTCCCCGAGGCGCTGGCGCCCTGTCTCGGCAAGGCCGGCGGCGGCCAGCAAATCGGCGATGGGACCATCAGGACTGGCGGGTACACCACCTTCTCCCACACTCAAAGGCGACAGGAGCAGCGCGAAGCGGTCGACAAGATCCGCCTCCAGCAGGCCCGCAAGCAGACGCTGGCCTGGTTCGACCAGGAGATTCTGGATTCCCTTGCGGCCCAGCGCCGTGAGTGCTGCTTCAAGCTCTGGACGACCCTGACGGCCGGCGACACGGATGGTTTCGACCGATACCGGCGCATCGACCGCCACACCGGTTTCCGCAATGACGGCAGTGCGATAGCCGGAAAATCTACCAATGAGATTCACCTTGCGATCAATGCCACCCGCTCCAGCAAGTACGACGCGAAGAGGGGTGCGGAGTGCCAAGCCGGGCAGAGTAACGGTCAGGGCGGGATCGTCGGAGCGGGCAGTGGCGGCACCGACAAGGATTGCATCGGCGCGCGTACGCTGCAGGTCGATCCAGTTGGATGAGGGCTGCCCGGCAATGGGCGCCCTGCCCACCCCGCTGCGGCCAATCTTACCGTCGGCAGAGACGACAAGAACGGCCGTTACGAAGGGGCGCCCCGTGGTGTGACGAAGGGTATGACCAGCGTGAAGGGCGAGCGACGGAGCATGGTTGGCCAGCACTGTTTCGACGCCGGCCGATTCGAGGTGGCCGATGCTGCCGGCTGCCTGCGGATCGAGGTTAGCTGCGCCAATGACCACGCGCATGATGCCGGCGCGAATGATTGCATCGACGCAGGGCGGTGTGCGCCCCCAGTGGTGGCAAGGCTCCAGGGTCAGGTAGAGCGTGCATCCGGCAGCCTCAAAGCCCGCCACGGCGATGGCCTGCGCCTCGGCATGGGGTCTGCCGCCCTTGGCCGTTACCGCTCGCGAGACCAGGGTTTGCGACCGCGGATCGACGAGCAGGGCGGCCACGGTAGGCTCGTCAGCCGTGGTGCCAACAAAGGGCGTTGCATAGCGGACGGCGGCATCGAGCCAGCGCCTGTCTTCTGCCGTGAGCTCGGTCACTCGTCGTCCTGCAGCGTGCCCTGCCCTTCAGCCAATTCTGCCAGGAAGTCGCGGAAGTCGTCGGCGGCGGAAAAGTTCTTGTAGACCGAGGCGAAACGCACGAAGGCGACGTCGTCGAGGCCCTTGAGACCATCCATCACATATTCACCGATCTGGTCGGAGGTCACTTCCACATCGCCCAGGCTTTCGAGCTGGCGGACAATGCCAGAAATCATGCGTTCGATTCGATCGGCCTCGACGGCGCGCTTGCGCAGGGCGGTATAGACCGACCGTGCCAGTTTCTCCCGGTCAAAGGGCACCTTGCGGCCGCTCTTCTTGACCACGGTCAGATCGCGCAACTGCACCCGCTCGAAAGTGGTAAAGCGGCCGCCGCATCCATTACAGACGCGGCGGCGGCGAATGGCGCCAGAATCCTCGGTCGGCCGGCTGTCCTTGACCTGCGTATCGTCGTTGCCGCAATAGGGACAGCGCATGAGGAGCCCTTACTGGCCGTAGATCGGGAAGCGGTCGGTGAGGATCTTCACCTTGGCGCGAACCTGAGCTTCAACGGCGCCGTTGTTCTCGTCGCCGTTTTCCTTGAGGCCATCGAGAACCTCGATGATCAGCTCACCGATCAGCTTGAACTCAGCCTCGCCAAAACCACGCGATGTCCCTGCTGGAGTACCTAGGCGGATGCCCGAGGTAATGGCCGGCTTCTCGGGATCGAAGGGCACGGCGTTCTTGTTGCAGGTGATATGCGCGCGTTCCAGCGCCTGCTCGGTCGCCTTGCCGGTCAGGCCCTTGGGACGCAGATCGACCAGCATCAGGTGATTGTCGGTGCCCTTGCTGACGATATCGACGCCGCCCTTGACCAGGGTCTCCGCCAATACCTTGGCATTGGCCACGACCTGACGGGCGTAGTCCTTGAACTCGGGCTGAAGGGCTTCTTTGAAGGCGACCGCCTTGGCAGCGATGACATGCATCAACGGACCGCCCTGGATGCCGGGGAAGATCGCCGAATTGATCTTCTTGGCAATATCCTCGTCATTGGTGAGGATCAGGCCGCCGCGCGGGCCGCGCAGGGTCTTGTGCGTGGTCGTCGTGGCGACGTGGGCATGGGGGAACGGGCTGGGATACTGGCCACCGGCGACGAGCCCTGCCACATGGGCCATGTCGACGAAGAGGATGGCGCCCACTTCATCGGCAATGGACCGGAACTCTGCCCAGTCCATGATGCGGGAATAGGCCGAGAAACCGGCCACGATCATCTTGGGCTTGTGCTCGTGCGCCAGCTGGCGAACCTGGTCCATGTCCACCAGGCCGTCCTGCTTGCGCAGGCCATATTGGATGGCGTTGAACCACTTGCCGGACTGGTTGGGCTTGGCGCCGTGCGTCAGGTGGCCGCCAGCGTCGAGCGACATGCCGAGGATGGTGTCGCCGGGCTGGATCAGCGCCTGATAGACGCCCTGGTTGGCTTGCGAGCCCGAATTGGGCTGCACATTGGCGAAACCGACGCCGAACAGCTGCTTGGCACGTTCGATCGCCAGGGTTTCGGCAACGTCGACATACTGGCAGCCGCCATAATAGCGGCGGCCGGGATAGCCTTCGGCATACTTGTTGGTGAGCACCGAGCCCTGCGCTTCGAGCACGGCCTGGGAAACGATGTTCTCCGAGGCGATCAGCTCGATCTCGCCCTGCTGCCTGCCCAGTTCATCCTGGACGGCACGGGCGATTTCCGGATCGGTCTCTGCCAGCAAATTCGAAAAGAAGCTCGGGAAAGGCGAGGTGGACATTGCAGCGCTCATGGGAAAATGACCTCGCAGGAAACGAAACAGATCGGCGTTCCGGTGGCTTTACCACGTGGCGAAGTGCGATTCCAAGGCCGACAAAGCTGGGATATGTGCATGGGGGCTCCCCTAGTGTGCGAATGGGTGCCCAGGCGAGCGGCTCTACAAGGTTCGCGTTCCCCGATGGTTACCCATCTCTTCTCGCCAGTCGCGCGAACGAAGCGATTATGTCGCAGAATGCTCATGAGGGAAAGAGGCAATGGCTGCACAGGTCAAGCGAACTTGCCGGGCGTGACCGGAGGGGGCGCTGGGGCCGCTTCGGCAAGCTTCTTGCGAAGCTTGGCCAGCGCGACCTGCTGCATCTGGTATCGGGTGGCGTTGACCGGGGTGACGACAATCACTTCGACACCGGTGGCGGCATCGATGGCGGCGACCCGCATCTGCTGGCCGACCTGCACAAACTCGAAATAGACCTCACCATCAGCCATGAGCGCCCCCTGCCCGCACTCTAGCCGATTCTCTGGCTTCCAATAGAAAACGCCCTCCACGAGGGAGGGCGCTAACACGGGGATAGAGTATTCGTGCCATTCGGCCACACGCCTCATGGCCTTGCCACCTCAATCGCGCCACTGGCGCGATTTGCCCTGCGGGGCGGCGTCAAGCCTGTTCGAAGGACACCTTGCCCTGCGCGTCGAACTCATAGACGTCGTCGCGGAAGCTGACAGTGCCCTGGCGATTGGCCCAGGCGGTGATGTAGGTGGTGTGGATCGGCACGCGCGCCTTGCATTCCACGTCAAGGCGCTGGAGCGACGCGAAGGTGGAGTCCACCTTGTTCTGATCCCAGTCTCCATTGTCGCGCAACAACCAGTTAACCAGTTGATTGACGCCGTCGACACGCACGCAACCGGAGGAGTGGAAGCGGGCATTCTCGCCGAAGAGAGCCTTGGTGGGCGTATCGTGCAGATAGCAGTCATAAGGATTGTAGAAGTTGATCTTGCAGTGCCCCATGGAGTTGGCCGCGCCCGGCTCCTGGCGGTACATGTAATTCACTTCCGCATCCGAGATGTTGACCCAATTGATCGACTGCGGGTCGATCTTGTTGCCAGAACCATCATATATGAAGATGTTCTGCTCAGTGAGATAGTTCGGATTTTCCTGCATGTACTTGGTCAGGTCCTGGCGGACAAGCGACTTAGGCACGTGCCAATAGGGATTGAAATTGATCTGGCTGATCTTGCTGGCCATGATCGGCGTTGCACGCTCTACCCGGCCCACGACCGCAGTGTGGCGCTGCTCGACCATACCATCATTGACCGCCTCGATCGTGGCGGCGGGAATGTTGACCACCACATAGCGCGGGCTCAGGCTTGCGGCCATGTTCTGGACGCGCGTGTAATTCAGGTAAAGCTGCTGCAGGCGCGTGGCAGCGGGCACATTCATCGCATACCAGGTCGCCTCATCCACCTGGCCGTTGACGATCAGGCCATGGCGGGCCTGGAAACTGCGGACGCCGCGGTCGGTGGCTTCGTCGAACAGGTCGTTGACATTGGGCACCAGGACCATGTCGCCCGAGGAAATCAGGCGGCGCTTGAGCGCAATCACGGGTTCGCCGGACTTGCCGATCGAGAGGCGGAACGCCTCCTGCGGTATTTCCTCCCAGCCGCCATTGGCGACGAAGGGCTCATACTGGGAAATCGCCAGCTGCAGATTATAGACCGTGTCGAAGGAGAGGATCGGCTCGTTGGTGGCGATCAGCGCCTCGGCGGCTGCCGTATTGCCATCCTTGTCGACGTTGCGCAGCACGTTGCCGCGACTCATCATGTCGAACACAGATTCCTGCCCACGCGCGAGCGCCGGCAAAGCCAGTGATGCGCCGGCCACGGCCGTGTACCGGAGCAGAGATCGTCTATTCAGCCGCATTGAGTCACCCGAATTTGTCAGCCGCAAAGCAGAGCGGTTATTACCATTGCACCCCGCGGCTCACAACGCGGTCAACCGCAAGTGAACCGAGCAAGTCTTAGTGAATCAAGAATACTCGGGAAATGGTTTCAAACCACGTAATGAGCGAAATTGCGCGGGTTTGCGGCACAAATGTGAACGCCGGCCCTAGGAACCGGCGTTTGCAATCGAGTGTAGCGCAGCAGCAACAGTTGTCTGGCGCCTAGAGCTTGTAGAGGATCTGGTCGACCCAGAAGCGCTCGAGACGGGCAAGGGCCTTGTTGAGGCCGTCGAATTCGTCGTCGCCAAGACCGCCGACCTTGTCGATGGACTTGAGGTGACGATCATAGAGCTCGTCGATGACCTCGGCCACTTCCTCGCCCTTGGGGGTCAGCTTGATGCGGACCGAGCGGCGGTCGGAGCGCGACCGCTCCTGGAAGATATAACCGGTTTCGACCAGTTTCTTGAGATTGTACGAGACGTTCGAGCCGAGATAGTAGCCGCGGGAGCGAAGCTCGCCGGCGGTCAGTTCGGCATCGCCGATGTTGAACATCAGCAGGGCCTGGACCGGATTGATATCGTCCCACCCCATGCGGTCGAACTCATCCTTGATGAGATCGAGCAGGCGGCGGTGCAGGCGTTCGACCCGGGAAACCGCTTCCAGATAGAGCGGCTTAAGGCTCTGCGGACGTTCCGGAACGATGGCCTCTGCTGCGTTGGATTTGATTGCCATTTGTGCCTCACTGTTTTTGCAGTCTGCGCGATTTCTTCGCATCTCATGAGGCCAAACTACGGCGTCCGGACTAAGATCGCCCTAAGCGGCGTGATTAAGAGCATGTTACTGGAATGCAATGAGAATTTGGCTTTATTCTTCGTTACACCGGTGCATAAATTTGTAACCTTACGCGAGTGTGAAGGGCGGCGAGGCCGCCCTTCACACGACCATCATGCCAGGAGCGAACGGGCTCCAAAAAGCTTCAGTGCCAGAACTGCAGCGACCGCTACGCCCTGCCCCGCCAGCAGGGCTAGACCTGCCGGGCTGAGGTTGGCGGCATGGAGCATGATCAGCGCCAGACTGCCCAGGACCCAGGCGATATCGCCGGCTATGTTGCCGAGAACCAGGGGCCGCGCTGGAACGGCCATTCGCGCGATCCAGGCGTTGAAGGCGGCCCAGGGCAGGAGCAGCAGGCCGATCGTCCAGAGGAAGGCCGAAGGCAGGGTCCAGCCTGCAAGTCCGGTCAGCGCGTCGGCCGACACCAGCAGCGCCAGCCCCATGGCCAGCGAGCCTATGGCATCGAGCCAATAGACGAGATGGGGGTCGAGGCGCGGAAGGGTTTGCACTTGGGTGGTCACGGCGGATCTCCATGTTCCGTTTTGTGGTGACCACAGCGTGGAGGAGCAACGTCATGCTCTCAATTACCTCCCAGGTAATGGAATGCGGCGGCAGACAGGGGCATGGTGTGAGAAATGGAGGATGCGAATGTTCAGCGCGATGTTGCGGGAGTGGCGCGGCCTGAGGGGGATGAGCCAGTTGGACCTGGCGCTGAGCGCCGAGGTGTCGGCCCGGCACATCTCGTTCATCGAATCCGAGCGGTCCAGGCCCAGCAGCGACATGGTGCTGCGGCTTGCCGAAGCGTTGAACCTGCCGCTGCGCGAGCGCAATGGCCTCCTGGTCGCGGCCGGATATGCGCCGCAGTTTGGCGACAGCGAATGGCACAGCGATGCCATGGCCGATCTGCGTCGCGCCGCCGCGCTGCTGCTGGCGGCGCATGAGCCACATCCGGCCATAGTGCTTGACGCTGCCTTCAACATTCTTGACGCCAATTCCGGTGCGCGCGGGATGATGGGAGTCAGCGCCGACGCAGGAGCGCCGGTCAATCTTGTCGACCTGGTCTTCATACCTGGCGCGATCCGCGATTCGATCGTGAACTGGGTGGAGGTGGCGGAGTACCTGCTGCATCGGATGCGGGACGGCGTGCGCCGGCAAGGGCCGCAGTCGCCCATAGGCGCCGTGATGCGCCGCGCCATGACGCAAGCGGGGGCCGCAGAGCTTTCCCCGGTGCGCGGGCGCGGACATGGCGCGGTGGTGCTGCCGCTTGAGTTCCGGATCGACGGACACGTCACGCGCTGGTTCACTACTGTGACCAGCTTTGGCGCGCCACAGGATGCCCTGGTCGAGGACATCACGATCGAGCAGTTCCACCCGGCCTAGTCGGTCGCGCGGGCACGCTCTAGGCGGATGGAGAGCACGAAGATGATCGTGATGGCTGCCAGCAACACAAGGCGGACGGCAAAGGCGAAGGCCGTCATGCGCACATCGGGGTTGCCCAGCAGGTAAAGCGCCAGTTCTGCCGCGGTGGACCCGACCAGCAGGACCGCCCCCCAACTGGCCTTGATCCAAAGCCCCACTGCCGCGAAGAGGCGCGCCAGGGCAAAGATCGCCAGGTAGACGAAACCGGACATGCCCATGGTGCCAATGGGACTGGCATCGCCCAGGCCGACCCCGAGCAAGCGTGCCGCATCGTTCAAGCCCAGCAGGAGGCTGATGATGGCAACGATGCGGATATAGATGCCGATAGGTTGGGCGTTGAAATCCATGCCGGTTTCTATCGCCCCGCGGCAGATGCGACAAGCGGGAGCTTGGAGGGCGCCCGTGGCGCTGATAAACGAGTGCCACCAAAAGGAGCGAGCCATGGCCCAGGATTGGCAGAAGCACGACATGGAATTTCTTGGCGGTCGCCGCTTGCGGCGGACGCGCAGGACGGCGTGGAGCCGGGCCATGGTGCGCGAGACCATGCTCACCCCCTCGGACCTCATCTGGCCGCTCTTCGTCATCGAGGGACACAACGAGAAGACGCAGATCCGCACCATGCCGGGCGTGGAACGGCTGAGCGTCGATTTGTGCGTCGAGGCCGCCAAGGCGGCCCGCGACGCCGGCATTCCCGCGCTGGCTCTGTTTCCCAATACCCCGGACCACCTGCGCAGCGAGAGTGGCGCCGAGGCCTATAATCCGGACAATCTGATGTGCCGGGCACTCAGCGCCATCAAGGACGCGGTGCCGGAAGTCGGGCTGATCGCCGACGTGGCGCTGGACGAATACTCCAGCGATGGCCAGGACGGTCTGGTGCGCGACGGCGAAATTCTCAATGACGAGACAGTCGCCGTCATGATCCGCTCGGCGCTGGTGCAGAGCAAGGCGGGGGCGGACATCATCGCGCCATCGGACATGATGGACGGGCGCGTGGGTGCCATTCGCGAGGCGCTGGATGGCGAAGGATTCGAGCAGAAGCAGATCATGGCCTATGCGGCCAAATATGCATCCTACTATTACGGGCCGTTCCGCGAAGCGGTGGGGTCGGGCAGCCGGCTCAAGGGCGACAAGCGCACCTATCAGATGGACTATGCCAATTCCGACGAGGCGATGCGCGAGATCGAGCAGGATATTGCCGAAGGCGCGGACAGCGTTATGGTCAAGCCCGGGCTGCCCTATCTCGATATCGTCCGCCGGGCCAAGGACAGCTTCAATATTCCCATCTACGCCTACCAGGTGAGCGGGGAATTCGCGATGATCGAAATGGCAGCAGCGGCGGGCGCCATCGACCGCAAGGGAGCGATCCTGGAGAGCCTCTGGGCCTTCAAGCGGGCCGGCGCCAGCGGCGTACTGACCTATTTTGCGCTGGAAGTGGCGCGCGAACTGGGACGCTGAGGTCACATTTCTGTGCCCTTGCCTCTTGCAGAGAGCGGGCAGCATGACAATGTTTCGGTCATGAACCAGACCGAGACCATGCGCCCCGCCCTGCCCGACCCTGCAACGGCCCCCGAACTGTTCGAGGGGGTGCTGACGCGACGGGTGATTGCGTTCATCATCGACCTCATTGCGATGGGGGCGATGATCCTGGCATTCAGCCTTGTTGGGCTGATTGCGGGCTTTCTGACCTTCGGGCTGGCCTGGCTGGCCCTGGTCTTCGTGATTCCGGCTACCATCGTGCTCTATTATGGCGCCACGCTCGGCTCGGCCAAGCGCGCCACCCTGGGCATGCAGATGATGGACATCGTGCTGACGCCAACGCGTGGCCAGCCGCTCGATGGGTGGATGGCGATCATCCACGCCGGGGTATTCTGGATCACTGCCTGGATTTCGCTGCCGCTGTCGCTGGTCTTCACCCTGTTCACGCCGCGCCGGCAGATGATTCACGACCTGATCGTGGGCACGCTCATGGTCCGTCGCTCGCCGATGGTGCGCCATTGGCAGGCCCGTTCGGGCCGCCCGACCGCGGCCTATTGACCCCGTTGCCCGAGCGGACGCAGGAGCGTACACTCTCCTGAATGCATCCAAGGGTCTTAGATGACCGACCAGACGCCGGAAACCACACAGCTCTTCCTGACCGCGGCCATGCCGTGTCCCTACCTGCCCGGCAAGCAGGAGCGGAAGCTGTTTACCCATCTGTCGGGCCGCCGCGCGTCGAGCCTGCATCATTTGCTGAGCGAAAACGGCTTCCGCCGCAGCCAGAACCTGATCTATCGCCCGGCGTGCGAAGGCTGCAATGCCTGCCAGTCGGTGCGAATCGTCGCCAATGATTTCGTGGCGTCGGGCCGTTTTCGGCGCGTGCTGCGCCACAATGACGACCTTTCGGTCGAGGTTCGTCCCACCACGGCGACCAGCGAACAGTATGAGTTGTTCAAGCGCTACCTGGAATCGCGCCATGCCGGCGGTGGCATGAACCAGATGAGTTTCGTCGACTATGAATACATGGTCGAGGACACGCCGGTGCAATCGGTGCTGGTGGAATACCGGCTGCGCGACCATCCGGACCAGACCCTGGTGGCGGTGGCGCTGACCGATGTGATGCCCGACGGGCTGTCCATGGTCTATTCCTTCTACGACCCCGACCTCGCCGCGCGGAGCCTGGGGACGTATCTCATCCTTGACCACATAGCGCAGGTGCGCTCGGCCGCGCTGGACTATGTCTATCTGGGCTACTGGGTCAAAGAATCCCCCAAGATGGCCTACAAGGCGCTGTTCCGACCGCTGGAAGTGCAGCGCGGAACGCTTGGCTGGTGCCCGCTCGACTGAACGGCGCACACGGGATTTTTGATTGCCGCAGCCATGGTTGCGCCATAAGTGTCGGCGACATCGCCTGACGCTTTCCCTCCCGGACTTTCCATGTCTTTTCTTCTCAAGCTGATCCGGCTTGGCCTCGTGCTCGGCGCGCTGGGCGCTGCGACATTTGCCCTTCTGGCGCTGTTCGGCTTTGCCGTTCCAGAACTCGACCTGCTCAACCATGCGCAGATCCTGCTGCTGCCGGGCACGCTGATCGCTGTGCTGGTGCTGGCCCTGCTGCTGCGGGGATGGGGCCGTGGGGCAGCGGTCATCTATGCGTTGGCGGGTTTGGCAGCGTCGGTCAATGTGATGCTGCCCGAATATCTCGGCTCACTGCGGGCGCGCCCGGCGGCGCCGGAGGTCGGCACCATCACGATGATGACCCACAACCTGTTCGGCATGAACTACGAGATGGAGAAGGTCACTGCGGCCATCTTTGCCGAGGATCCGGATATCATCGTGTTGCAGGAATATTTCGGCGAGCAAGCGAGCGAGCTGCACCCGCTGCTGCTGGCGGAATATCCCAACTTCGTGCGCTGCCGCGGCGGCAAGCGGGCCAATCTGGGGCTCTATTCGCGCCTGCCCTTCGACCAGCAGGAGGATGGCGCCTGCCCCAGCGACGCCTACGGCACCACGCGAACGGCGCATATCCTCGCCCGCTTCCAGACCGAGGACGGCAAGGCTTTTTCGGTCATCACCACGCATATGGACTGGCCTATCCCCGTTGCACGCCAGCGGGAACAGCTTGATGCGCTTTCCGAAGTGGTGGATGAAATCGAGGGGCCGATGATCCTGGCGGGGGATTTCAACTCGACGCCGTGGTCGTATTCGCTGCGGCAGTTCGTGGCGGGTAATGGGCTCGTGCGGGAGACGATGAACCTGCTCACCTTTCCGATGAGCTGGTATTATTTCGGCGCCTGGCGCAACACCCTGCCCTTCCTGCCCCTGGACCATGTGATGACCCGAAACGGCATCTTGGTGCATGAGATCCATGCCGGCCGGGCGACGGCGAGCGATCACCTGCCGGTGGTGTTCAGCTTCTCGGTGGAGTGATCAGTCCGCGATCTTGAGGTCAAAGACCATCAGGCCGTCGGGTCCGCCCTCAAGGGCGGCGACGAGGCGGGAGCCAGCCGCCTTGTGGGCGGGATCGACCAGGTAGCGATCGCGGGCTGCCTCATCGGCGAGGTCCATGATGAAACCGTCGTTGAAGCCCTTGGCCATGCCCTCGGGCGAGACATTGGGGCCGAAATCGGCGGAGAGCAGGCCATCGATCTGCCCGACCAGGGCGGCGAGGCCGGCATAGATCTCGGCGCGTTCATCGGCGGAGACGCCGGAGCGGAATTTCACGAAGACGCAGTGGCGGATCATCCGACAAACCTGTTGTTGCGGGGGAAGCCGTTGGGGGGCTGGCGGCCGGCCGTGGCGCGGTCGCCGAGCCAGTCGGTGAGCTCTTCCATCGGCTTGGTATAGGTGCGGCCGGATGAGTCGGTCCAGGTCAGGCCGTCGGCAGCATAGAAGGTCTTGAGGTCGGAAATGCCGCCATCCTTGTATTTCTGCAGACGTACGCCCTTGCCGCGGCCCATGGCGGCCAGCTGGGTCAGCGGGAAGACCAGAAGCTTGCGGTTCTGACCGATGACGGCGACGCGGTCGCCATTGACGGGGACCAGCAGGGCCGCTTCGTCGGGCGTACCGACATTAAGAACCTGCTTGCCCTTGCGGGTATTGGCGACCATGTCGTCTTCGCTGACGATGAAGCCATAACCGGCAGCCGAGGCGATGATGCGCTTCTGACCCGGGCGGTAGATGAAGATATCGACGATATCCTGACCTTCCTCGATATCGACAATGATGCGGACCGGCTCGCCCTGGCCGCGCCCACCCGGCAGCTTGTCGCCAGAGAGGGTATAGACCTTGCCGCCGGTGGTGAGCATCAGCAGCTTGTCGGTGGTCTCGCATTTGAGGGCGAGCTTCAAGCGGTCGCCGGACTTGAAGCCCTTTTCGTCATTGACCTCCACGGCATGGCCGCGCGGTGCACGGATCCAGCCCTTCTCGGAGAGAATGACGGTGATCGGCTCGCGCTCGATGAAGGCCTCGGTGACCTCGGAGAGGTCGGCATTGGGGGCATCCATCAGGATGGTGCGGCGGGCGCCCAACGCATGCGGGCTGCCATCGGGGTTGGTCAGCGGATAGGCCTTCTTGAGGGCCTCGATTTCCTTGCTGATGGCGCCCCACTGCCGCTTGTCGGACGCGAGCAGGATTTCGAGATGCCCCTGCTCGTCGGTCAGCGCGGCATGCTCCTTGCGCAGCTCGATTTCCTCGAGCTTGCGCAGCGAGCGCAGGCGCATGTTGAGAATGGCTTCGGCCTGCACATCGGTGAGCTCGAACGTGCTCATCAGGCTGGCCTTGGCATCATCCTCCTCGCGGATGATGCGGATCACCTCGTCGAGATTGAGATAGGCGATGATATAGCCGCCCAGCACTTCGAGGCGGTGGGCGATCTGCTCCAGCCGATGCTGGGAGCGGCGGACCAGCACTTCCTTGCGATGTTCGAGCCAGGCCTTGAGGGCCTGGGCAAGGCTCATCACCTTGGGCACGGTGCCGCGATCGAGCACGTTGAGGTTGAGCGGAAAGCGGGTCTCAAGGTCGGTGGTCTTGAACAGCTGCTCCATCAGAATGACCGCATCGACGGTGCGGGCGCGTGGCTCGAGCACGAGGCGGATATCGTCCGAGGATTCGTCGCGGACGTCCTTGAGCAGCGGCAGTTTCTTGGCCAGCAGGAGTTCGGCGATCTTTTCGACGAGGCGCGACTTCTGGATGCCGTAGGGAATTTCGGTGACGACGATGAGATAGACGCCGCGGCCGGTCTCCTCGACGTTCCACTTGGCGCGCAGGCGGAAGGAGCCGCGGCCGGTGGCATAGGAGTTGGCGATGGAGGAGGCCGATTCCACGAGAATTCCGCCGGTAGGGAAGTCCGGGCCCTTCACGTAGTGAGTCAGGTCCTGCGCGGAAGCGTCTGGATTGACGTTGATAAGATGCAGCGCCGCGTCGCAAAGCTCGGCGACATTGTGGGGCGGCACCGAGGTGGCCATGCCCACGGCGATGCCGGTGGAGCCATTGGCGAGCAGATTGGGGAAGTTGGACGGCAGGACGACCGGCTCTTCGTCTTCGCCGTCATAGGTCGGCTTGAAGTCGATGGCATTCTCGGTGATGCCTTCGAGCAGACGCATGGCCACGTCGGTCATGCGGCTTTCGGTGTAGCGCATGGCGGCAGCGTTATCGCCGTCGATATTGCCGAAATTGCCCTGCCCGTCGACAAGCGGATAGCGCAGGGCGAAGTCCTGCGCGAGGCGGACCAGCGCGTCATAGATGGACTGGTCGCCATGCGGATGGAACTTACCGATCACATCGCCGACGATACGGGCGGACTTCTTGTAGCCCTGACCCGGATCGAGCTTGAGCAGGCGCATGGCGTGGATAATGCGGCGATGCACGGGCTTGAGCCCGTCACGCGCATCGGGCAGCGCACGCTGGGTGATGGTGGACAGGGCGTAGGAGAGGTACCGCTCCTCGATGGCCTGCTTGAGATCGACGACGCGCTGGTCGTCGGCAGGCGGGAGGGTATCGCTTTCAGACATCGGCAGGCATTCCGGGAGAACGAATCAGGAAAGCAGTATAGCCGGTGGAGGGCCCGAACTCACAATTTACGGCAGGAATGCGGGGGTTCTACACGATTTATGGACGCGCGGAAGCGCCGCCTGGAGCGCGGTTGTCGTGTGGTTCGGTCTGCTCACCGCGTGAGCCGTGATGGCGAGGCGACTGCCTCGAAGGTTAGTTTAGATAGTGAGACAGACGCCTCGCCATCACGCCGGGA
>JAHJWO010000004.1 GCA_018828145.1 Alphaproteobacteria bacterium
CTCACCCGGCGCTGCGCGCCGACCTCTCCCCCGAAGGGAGAGGTGAAGAAGGGCGCGCTGCTCATGGCTTGGTCCAGGACCATTGGGTGATCGGCATGGCGGGGCGCCAGGCGGTCATGCTGCCGACGGCGTCGGCGCGGGCAACGGCGATGCGGGCCAGGCTGCCGCCGAGCCGGGCATGGTGGTCCAGCAACAAGGCTTCGAGTTCCAGCGTCACGGCATTGGCCACCAGCCGTCCGCCGGGGCGCAGGGCCGCCATGGCGGCGTCGAGCACGCCGGGATCGGAACCGCCGCCGCCGATGAAGACGGCATGGGGCGCTTCTAGGCCGGACAGGGCATCGGGCGCCGTGCCGATCACCAGCTTGAGGTCGGGCACGCCGCAGGCGGCAGCGTTGCGGGTGATGCGGCTCGCGCGGTCGGGATTTGGCTCGATGGCAATGGCGCGCAGGCTGGGATCGGCCAGCATCCACTCGATGCCCACCGAGCCCGACCCGGCGCCGATATCCCACAGCACCTCGCCATGGCGGGGCGCCAGCGCGGACAGGGTCAGCGCGCGCACCTCCCGTTTGGTCATCTGCCCGTCATGCTCGAACAGCGCATCGTCGAGGCCGGCCGATAGCGGCAGGATGCGCGCGCCGGGCAGGGCGACGACGCTGATGGCGCAGATATTGAGCGGGTTGATCTCGTCCAGCGCAAAGTTCATGGCGACATGCGAACGTACCCGTTCGCCGGGACCGCCCAGCGCCTCGAGCACCGTCACGATGGAAATCCCGAAGCCGGCTTCGGTCAGCAGGGCCGCCAGTGCCGTCGGCCCATGCGCATCCGAGGTCAGCGCCAGGATACGGGCGCCGGCATGCAGGTGCGGTCGGATCAGGTCGAGCGGGCGGCCATGCAGCGACAGGCTCAGCACATCCTGCAGCGGCCAGCCCAACCGCGCGGCGGCAAGGCTGAACGAGGAGGGATGCGGGAAGACCTGCATCTGGCTGGCATCGATCTGCCGGGCCAGCGTGGCGCCGACGCCATGATGAAACGGATCGCCGGAAGCCAGCACGCAGATCTTGCGGCCGCGCAGGGCGATGATGGCATCGATGGATGCCGAGAAGGGGGATAGCCAGGCGCGGGCTTCCCCGGTGATGGCCGGGGCCGCCAGCTCAAGATGCCGCGCGCCGCCGAAGACGATCTCGGCACCGGAAATGGCAGCCATGCCCGCGTCACCGAGCCCGGCAAGGCCATCCTCGCCAATGCCGACGATGGACAGCCAGCTCATGACCCGCCTCCGGTGGAACGCGGCGAATAGACCAGCGGCGCCTGGTCGGGGCGTTCGATGACGCGCGTTTCGGGCGAGCCGATGATGACGCAGGTCGCCATGTCGGCCTTGCTGGCATCGGCTTCGGCCAGCGTCATCAGGGAGATGGCCTCGTCGGGGCGCCCGGCGGCGCGGCCGAAGATGACGGGCGTCGACCAGGGCAGTACTTCGCGCAGGATGGCGAAGGCCGTGCCCAGCTGCCAGGGGCGGGCCCTGGAAATGGGATTGTAGAGCGCAATGACGAGCCCTGCGCCGGCGACGGCACGCAACCGCGCTTCGATCACCGTCCAGGGCTTGAGATTGTCCGACAGCGAAATGGCGCAGAAATCGTGCCCCAGCGGTGCACCGGCGCGCGCCGCCACGGCCAGCATGGCGGTAACGCCGGGCACGATCGTGAGATCGACGCTGCGCCAGGCGGGCGGACCTTCCTCGATGGCCTCGCAGATCGCGGCGGCCATGGCAAAGACGCCCGGATCGCCACCCGAGACGACGCAGACCTGCTCGCCGCTGGCGGCGGTCATCAGGGCATCCTTGGCGCGGGCGAGTTCCTCGCGATTGTCGGAGGCGACACGGCGCTGGTCGTCGCGCAGCGTGAGGCGGTCGAGATAGGGGCCATAGCCGAAGAACACATGCGATGCGGCGATGGCAGCCAGCGCCTCGGGCGTGGTCTGGTCCGGATTGCCCGGACCGGTGCCGACGACGATGAGCCGGCCGGTCATGGCCGCGTGCTCCAGCCGGGCAGCAGGATCAGCGCGAAATAGGGGGCAATGTCGTCCGGCTTGTCGGCAAGGCGCATGGACAGCCCGCCTTCCATGGTGCCGCGCTCGACATAGACGGCATCCTCCAGCCGGCCGGCGGCCTCGATGGCGCGGCGGATCTTGGGCAGGTTGCGCCCCACCTTCATGATCACGGCGCCGTCGGTATTGTCGAGCCGGCTGCGCAGGTCGACCTCGTCCAGCGTGCCCGGCAGGACCGACAGAATATCGTCGCCCTGTACCAGCGGCATGCCGGCGGCGGACCAGCAGCCCGACATGGCGGTCACTCCGGGGATGACCTCGGTGGGGTAGAGCTTGGAGAGCCGCACATGGATATGCATGTAGCTGCCGTAAAACAGCGGATCGCCCTCGCTCAGCACGGCCACAGTGCGCCCGGCATCGAGATGGGCGGCAACGCGCGCGGCGGCATCGCCATAAAAACCATTGGTGGCCGATTTGTAGTCGTCGTGGCGGCGATCGATCTCGGTGGTGACCGGATAGCCCAGCTGTTCCTCGATCTGGCCGGTCATCAGGTCAGCCACGATCCGGCGGGCATTGCTGGAATTGCCCTGCTTGGCGAAATAGGCAACCACATCCGCCGCTTCGATGGCGCGGACGGCCTTGATGGTGAGCAGTTCCGGATCGCCCGGTCCGGTGCCGACGCCGATAAGCTTGCCGGTCATATGCCGGGCCTCGCCAGCGCGTTGAGCGCCGCGGCCGTCATGGCCGAGCCACCCAGTCGCCCGCGCACGATGGCATAGGGCACACCATAGGAATTCTCAGCCAAAGCCGCCTTGGATTCGGCCGCCCCGACAAAGCCCACCGGCATGCCGACAATGGCAGCCGGCCTGGGCGCGCCATCGCGCAGCAGTTCGAGCAGGAAGAACAGCGCCGTGGGCGCATTGCCGATGGCGACGACGGCGCCAGCCAGGCGCGGCAGCCAGAGGCGCAAAGCGGCGGCCGAGCGCGTATTGCGGATTTCGGCGGCGATGGCCGGCGTCTGCGGATCGCGCAGGGTGCAGATGACTTCGTTATTGGCCGGCAGGCGGGTGGCGGTGACGCCGCGCGCCACCATTTCCGCATCGCAGAAGATCGGTGCGCCCTGGGCAAGGGCCGTGCGCGCGGCCGCGACGAAGCCGGGACCGAATTCGAAATGCTGCGCCGCCTCGACCGACCCGGCGGCATGGATCATGCGGATGGCAAGCTCCGCCTCGTCCGGCGAGAAGCCAGCAAGGTCAGCCTCGGCGCGGATGATGGCGAAGGATTGCGCATAGATCGCGTCGCCATCCTTGATGTAGTCGTAGTCGGTCATCGTCATCCCTGGGCCGCGAGCAGTGCGGTTTCGAGCTGGTCGGCCCGCAGCACTGCCCGTGGCGTATCGCCCGCCCGGCCGTCGATGACAAGGCCATAGCCGTCGGCGCGCCCGATAAGCGTCACATCGGCCGGGCCGGGATGGGCGCAGCCCTTCTGGCAGCCAGAGACATGGAGGCTACTGCCGGGCGCGAGGCCTGGCGCCAGCCGCGAGGCAACCGCGCGCGCCGCGATATGGCCCGATGCGCAGCCATCGCTGCCGATGCAGGCGCTGATGCGGGTGCGCGGATCGTGCGGATGCGTGACAAAGCCGATTTCCGCGGCTTCCGCCAGCAGGCTGCCATCGGCGCCGATGGCAAGCAGGGAATGGTGCGGGCCGGGGCGGAACGCGCTGATGCCGAAGCGCCAGGCGCCATCGGCCAGCGCGGCCATGGACTCCCAGCCCATGGCACCAAACGGCAGGCCGAGGCCGATCGCCTTGCCCCTCTGTAGCGGAAACTGTCCGATGGGCGAACTGACGGGTTGGCGTACGGGGGCCGAGGGGCTGACTAGGTCCCCCAGGTCCAGTCCGTCTGTAGCCAGGTCCGTGGCCCGGCCCAGCGGCCCCAGTCCGGCCAGCGCCGTCAGCACGATGCGGGCGCAATCGAGCGGCCGGTGCGTGGTGCCCATGAGCCTGGCGCCGACCGAAACCAGCCAGACCTCTACCCCGACGGCCACGAGCCGCAGATCGGCCTTCAGCGCCCCCAGCCCGATCTGCCCATTGCCATCGACAATCACCGCCACCTTGGGGCCCAGCCGATGCCCGAAAGGCGCCGCCAGCGCCTTGATCGAGCCTGCGAGGGGACGCGGATCGACAAATTCCAGCGGATCATCCCCCGCCAGCGGCGGCGTCTCGACCACGAGTCCCGTCTCGATGGTGACGATGTCCCGCACCGCGTCGGCGAAAACCGGTGCCGTCGCTGCCGTCAGCCCGCGCACCTGCAGGTTGCCGCGGGCGGTAATCTCGATAATGCCATTGCCATGGGTGCCGCAGAGCACGGCCAGCTGCTCGAGCCGGACCGGATCGATCTGGCCCCCCGCCACGCGAATGCGCGCGAGCAGCCCATCACCGGTCTGCATCGGCATGTCGAGCGACGGACAGGCGCCCCGGCGGAGCGGTGCTATGGGCAAGGCATGGGACATGAGAAGAGGTCTAGCGGATTGGTGAACCATATCCAACTGCGACACGTGGCCGATTCTCAATCCCGCTTGCGCAGCAGATAGGTATCCATGATCCAGCCATGCCGCTCCCGCGCTTCCTTGCGCGTCGTGACGATCCTGTCCGCAACATCGCCCAGCCGGCCGGAAATGGTGATCTCGTCCGGCGTGCCGAGATAGGCGCCCCAGAAGATGTCGAGCTCCGGATCGGCATGGAGAAACGCCGTCTGCCCATCGAGCATGACCACGGTGTCATCCTCCACCGCGCCGAGTTGCCTGCCGGTGGTGATATGCACCGGCTCGCCGATCCGGTTGAGCGCAATGCCATGCGCCGCGGTGAGGGCCTGGATGCTGGTAATGCCGGGGATGATCTCCACGGCATGTTCGGACCGCAGGCGCTCGACGATGCGAATGGTCGAATCGTACAGCCCCGGATCGCCCCAGACCATGAAGGCGCAGGCGCCATTGTCGGGCACCGCGTCCAGCAGGGCGCCGAAGCGCGTGGCCAGCGCCGCATGCCAGTCATCGACGCCGGCGCCATAATCGGGATTGGCGGCGTCGCGCCTGGGCACCGTGTATTCGACGGTGCGGCTGTTCGGATTGGTCACATAGCGGGCGACGATCTCGCGGCGCAGATCGGCCAGGTCCGCCTTGCCTTCGCCCTTGTCGGGGATGAACAGCACGTCGGCGCGGTTGAGCGCATTGATGGCCTGCACCGTCACATGCTCCGGATTGCCGGTGCCGATGCCCACGATGAGAATTGTCTTCATGTGGCTTCCTTGCCCCAGGGCAGGGGCGTTGACAAGCCACCCGCACATCTGTATTCAACCAATTAGTGTTATACAAAATGGTTGAATAAAAATGACCGACCCCCTGAGCACCACGCTGGCTGCCCTGGCTGACCCGACCCGCCGCGCCATCCTGGCCCGGCTGGCCCAAGGCGAAGCCAGCGTCAACGAACTGGCCGAACCCTTCGACATGACGCTGGCCGCCGTCTCCAAGCACATCAAGGTTCTGGAAAATGCCGGTCTCGTCAGCCGCGGCCGGCAGGCGCAATGGCGCCCCTGCAAGCTGGAGGCCGCGCCCATGCGCGACGTGGCCTCGCTGGTCGAGTTCTACCGCAGGTTCTGGGAGCAGAACCTCGATCAGCTCGACGCCTATCTCACCAAATTGCAGACCCCGCAAACCGACAGCAAGAACTGAGGAGAAGAGAAATGACCACCCACGCAACGCCCAACCTGTTCAAGACCGAGCTGCCGGAAGACGAGCCGGTCATCATCATGACCCGCACCTTCAACGCGCCGCTCGACCTGCTCTGGACGGTCTGGACGCAGCCGGAGCACGTCGCCTACTGGTTCGGCCCGCGCGAGGATAACGAGATCGTCGAGTATGACGTCCGCAAGGGCGGCAAATGGCGCATCGTCTCGACCATGGAAGACGGTTCCGCCGTCACCTTCCACGGCACCTATCTCGAGGTCACGCCCAAGACCATGATCCGCAACACCTTCGTGGTCGAGGGCATGTATGAGGAAGACGACCGCTTTTTCGAGGAGCACAATTTCGAGGAGCGCGACGGCAAGGTATTCTACCGCTCCGTCTCGAGGCTCGAAAGCTTCAAGCAGCGCCAGGGCGTCATCGACAGCGGCATGGAATGGGGCGCCAATGCCAGCATGGCCAAGGTGGATGAACTGCTGGCAAAGCTGTTGGCCGGGAAGTAGCGCGCGAATAGCGTCCCATCAACGAAACGGGGGCGGGAGCCCGGATATTCGGGCCAACCGCACCCCACCCTCGGTCCCTCCCCATGGAGGGGAGGGAGGCGCAGCACTGGCGTCTGTGTTCATCGTCTCCCTCCCCCTTGTGGGGAGGGATCAAGGGTGGGGGTGGGTCGGGCTCAGTTCGCCCCTTCGCGCACCAGGTGCTGGCCGAGCTGGTCGAGCAGGATTTCGGTGCCCTGCCGGCGGATGTCGTTGCCGTCGCTGAAGCCGTCGAGATAGGCGCCCATTTCGGTGAGCTTGAGCGTGGTATAGTCGCCATCTCCCACCAGCTCGAAACTGGCCAGCGACACCGAGATGCGCACGTCGTCCAGCTCCATGTCATAGCTGTAGACGATGCGCTGGTTGGGCACGATGTCCTGGTAGATCGCCTTGAACTTGTGCACCGCGCCACCGGGCGGGCCGCCGACACTGGTCTCGACGCCGCCGATGCGGAAATCCAGGTGATGCTCGCTCTTGCCCCAGGATTCGGGCGGGTTGAACCATTTCTGCTTGGTGGCCGGGTCGGACAGCGCCTTGAAAACGCGTGCCGGCGTGGCCTTGTAGCGCCGCTCCAGGGTGAAGCTGGCATGGGTAACGCTGCGTTCGCTCATTGCTGGTCGCCCTCGGTCTCGGAGAGAAGGTCGCCGAGCCGGTCGAGGCGCCTGGCCCACAGCGTGCGGCGGTCATTGATCCATTGCTCGGCCAGGCTGAGCGCCTCGGGTTCGATGCGGACGGTGCGCACGCGGCCGAGCTTTTGCGAGCTGACCAGGCCCGACTGCTCCAGCGCCTGCAGATGCTGCACCACGGCGGGCAGGGACATGGCGAAGGGCTTGGCCAGTTCGCTGACCGATGCCGGGCCATGGCTCAGCCTGTCGATCATGGCGCGACGCGTCGGGTCGGCCAGCGCCTGGAACATCAGGTCGAGATTGGGACTTTGGTTAAGCATGGTCTTAAGTAACAAATCGGCGCGCCGGCTGTCAATCGGCTTGACCTTCCCACGGGGGAATCCGGCACACAGCTGCGGCACCGAACCAGAGGAACCGACAATGAAAAGAGTGATGCTTGCCGCCGCGCTGACCCTTGCCATGGCTGCCCCGGGCCTGGCCCAGGAGCACGACGCCAGCCATGGCGCCATGATGAGCGACAGTGCGGCGACCACCGCCTACAAGGACGCCAACATGCGCATGCATGCCGACATGGAAATTGAATATAGCGGCGACGCCGATGTGGATTTCATCCGCAACATGATCCCGCATCACCAGGGCGCGGTCGAGATGGCCCGCATCGTGCTCGAACACGGCACCGATCCCGAAGTGAAGGCGCTGGCCGAAGCCGTCATAGCGGCGCAGGAAGAAGAAATCGCCTGGATGCAGGCCTGGCTGGCCAAGAAGGGCATGTGATCCACCCTCCCTCTCCCTCAAGGGGGGAGGGAGGACGACTGCGCCTCCTGCAATCTACTCCCGCCCGATCCGGCTCACCGAGTTGCGCACGATCAGCTCGCTGCGCAGCAGCACTTCCTTTTTTTCCGGCGTCTTGCCGGCGAGCAGGGCCAGCAGCAGGTCCATGGCTTCCTCGCCGATCTTGAGGCGGGGCTGCTTCATCGTGGTCAGCGATGGCGTGACGAAGCTGGCAAAGGAAATGTCGTCAAAGCCCATCACCGAGAACTGGCGGGGCAGGTCATACTTGCGGGCATTGAGTGAAATGATGACGCCGAGCGCCGTCGCGTCGTTGACGCAGAGAAAGGCCGTGGGCAGCACGTCGCGCACGAACATCTGTTCGGTGGCGGCCCGGCCGGATTCGGTGGTGCCGTCGCCATCGAGGATCAGTCGCGGATCGACGGCTATGGCCTGGCCTTCCAGGGCGGCGCGGTAGCCCCGCTCGCGCAGCATGTTGACGGCCTTGGTCGTCGAGTGGCCGATAAAGGCAATGCGGCGATGGCCCTGCGAGATCAGATGCTCGGTGGCGACACGCGAGCCCTCGAAATTGTCGACGCCCACAAAGGGCACGTCGCTGTCGCTGACCGGTTCGTTGACCGCAACCATGGGCGGCAGGCGCGATTCCCCGGCCTCATTGCCAAAGCCATAGGGCAGGTGGCCGGTAAACAGGATCAGCCCGTCCGCCTGGTTGGAGCTGATGAAGCGCAGATAGTCGGTCTCGCGGGTGGCGTCGTTCTGCGTATTGCCGATCAGCACGCCATAGCCGCGCTTGCTGGCTTCCGTCTCCAGCCCGACGAGAATATTGGAGAAGTTCGGGTCGCCCACATCGGGCGCCAGAATCAGGATCATGTTGCTGCGCCGCATGCGCAGCGAGCGGGCCATGGCATTGGTAGTGTAGCCCGTCTTGGCGACCGCCTCGGTGACGCGGCGGCGGGTTTCGTCCGCGACCTTGCCCGGCTCATTGATGGCACGGCTGACCGTGGCGATGGATACGCCGGCAATCGCCGCAACATCCTCGATCGTGGCCAGTTTCTGGTGCTGCAAAAATGCCCCCGCACACCCTCTGGCGTCCGCATTTTCTGCCTGTAGCAGATGCTGCAGAGCGCGCCAGACCCTCCCGACACGGTTATACCGTTTTCCGATTGTGTAAACCTTTACATCAAACATGAAAACCTTTACATCGTTAGGCAAGGACGAAGAGCCGGGTCAACCGCCGCGTCCGAGGGAGGGGTATCAGACATGACCAGTGCCGAAGGCACGTCCGGACCGGCCATTCTGTCAGCCAACAGGATTTCCAAGTCCTTTGGCGAAATCCCCGTCCTGTTCAGCGTCGATTTCGACATTCGCCCGGGCGAGGTTCACGCCATCATCGGCGAGAACGGCGCCGGCAAATCCACCCTGATCAAGATCCTGTCGGGCATCGAGCAGCCTACCTCCGGCTCGATCAGCTATGACGGCAAGACCGTGGTCCTGCCGCCCAATGGCGAGGCCGAAGCCATGGGCATCGTGCTGATCCACCAGGAAATGAACCTGGCCGAGCATCTGACGGTGGCGGACTCGATCTTTCTCGGGCGCGAAATCAAGAAATACGGCTTCCTCGACCTGGCCGAGATGCGGCGGCGCTCGGCTGCCGTGATGGAAACCCTGCATGTGCATGTCGACCCCGATGCGCGGATCAATACGCTGCCGGTCGCCGACAAGCAGATGGTGGAAATCGCCAAGGCGATCAGCCGCGACGCGCGCGTCCTCATCATGGACGAGCCGACCGCGGTGCTGTCGGTAGGCGAAACCGAGACGCTGTTCGAGCAGATCCGCCGCCTCACCGCGCGCGGCGTGGCGGTGATCTTCATTTCGCACAAGCTCGACGAGATCATGGAACTGGCAGACCGGGTCACGGTGCTGCGCGACGGCCAGCTGATCGCCACTGTCGGCACCGAGGCGCTGACCCCCGATTCCATCGCCCAGATGATGGTCGGGCGCGAGCTCTCCAATCTCTATCCGCCCAAGCATGAGCCCGATATCGATGCGCCGGTGGTGCTGTCGGTGCGCAACCTGTCGGCGCCGGGCGTCAGCGATATTTCCTTTGATCTGCGCCGCGGCGAAATCCTGGGCTTTGCCGGGCTGATCGGCTCGGGCCGCACCGCCGTGGCCGAGGCCATTGTCGGCCTATTGCCCAAGAGCGCGGGGCAGGTCGAGGTCAATGGCAAGCCGGCCAATTTCACGGACGTGGCCAAGTCGGTCGATGCCGGACTGGCCTATATGACCAAGGACCGCAAGGGGCGCGGCCTGCTGCTCAATGTGGGCCTGCAGCCCAACCTGACGCTGCTGACGCTCAAGAAGCATCTCAAGAACGGCTTTCTCGATGGCAAGAGCGAGGAACAGGCGCTCGATCGCGCCGTGCGCCGCTTCGACATCCGCGCCCGCGACGCCTCGGTACGGGTGGGCCAGCTCTCGGGCGGCAACCAGCAAAAGCTGATGCTGGGCAAGACAATGGAGAGCGAGCCCGACATCATCATCATGGATGAGCCGACGCGCGGCATCGATGTGGGCACCAAGCAGCAGATCTATCACATCATCGCGGCGCTGGCGGCCGAGGGCAAATCGATCATCGTCATCTCCTCGGAGATGCAGGAAGTCATCGGCCTCAGCCATCGCGTGCTGGTGATGCGCAACGGGCGCCTCGCCGGCCGGCTGGAAGGCGCCGAAATCTCGGAAGCGGAAATCATGCGGTACGCCGCTGGCATCAAACAGGATGGGGACGATGAGCGTATCAGCGCATGAGGCAGCCAAGCCGGCCAAGGGGTTCCGGCTCGACCTCAAGACTGCGGGACCGCTGCTGGCGCTGATCCTGCTGGTGATCCTGGGCTATTCGCTCAATCCGGCCTTCCTCAATGAAGGCAATATCACCAATATCCTGACCCGCTCGGCCTTTATCGGCATCATCGCGGTGGGCGCCACCTTCGTCATCACCGCCGGCGGGATCGACCTGTCTGTCGGCTCGATGGCGGCCTTCATCGCCGGCGTCATGATCATCATCATGAACAGCGCCGTCGATGCCATGGGCGCCTCGATCTGGACCGTGCTGCTGGGTATCGGTTCTTCGCTGATCCTGGGCATTGGCGCCGGCTTCATCAACGGCTTCCTCACCACCAAGGGCAAGATCGAGGCCTTCATCGTGACGCTGGGCACGATGGGCATCTATCGCTCGCTGGTGACCTATTTCGCCGATGGCGGCACGCTGTCGCTCAACAATGCCGCGCGCGAAATCTACCGCCCGGTCTATTACGACAGCTTCCTGCGCATTCCCTATCCGGTCTGGGTCTTCATCTTCGTCGCCATCCTGGGCTGGGTGCTGATGAACCGCACCGCCTTCGGCCGCTACTGCATGGCCATCGGCAGCAATGAAAACGTGGCGCGCTACTCGGCCATCAAGGTCGACCGGGTCAAGACCGCGACCTATATCCTGCAGGGCCTCTGCGTGTCCCTCGCCACCATCATCTACGTGCCGCGCCTGGGCTCGGCCTCCTCGGCCACCGGCGTGCTGTGGGAGCTCGAGGCCATCGCGGCCGTGATCATCGGCGGCACCATGCTCAAGGGCGGCTTCGGGCGCATTGGCGGCACCGTCATCGGCGCGCTGATCCTGACCTCGATCGGCAATATCCTCAATCTCACCGAGATCATCTCCAACTACCTCAACGGGGCAGTGCAGGGTGTGATCATCGTGGCGGCAGTCTACCTGCAGCGCGGCTCGCTCCGCACAAGGCGCAAAAAGGCTGACTAGATTTCGAATTCCATGCCCCGAACGGGCAGGATCACCGGCGTCCCATAATGGCGCCAAACACTGGTAGGGAGGACTTTACTTATGTCTTTGAAGGCAATCGCACTTGGCCTGTTGGCCACCAGCGTCCTGGCCGGCGCAGCCGCCGCGCAGGATCCGGTCAAGATCGGCGTCTCCATTCCGGCCGCAACGCACGGCTTCATGGGCGGCCTCAACTGGCATGCCGCTGAAGCCGAAAAGCGCCTGGAAGCCGCCAATCCGCATATCGACCTGATCATCGTGACCGCCGACGGCCCCGCCGATCAGGCCAGCGACCTGGAAGACCTGGTTTCGGTCCACCAGATCGACGCCCTCGTCGTGCTGCCCTTCGAATCCGAGCCGCTGACCGAGCCGGTCCGCGCCGTCAAGGATTCCGGGGCCTTCATCACCGTGGTCGACCGCGGCCTGACCGATCCGTCCATCCAGGACGTCTATGTCTCGGGCAACAACACCGAAATGGGCCAGGTCTCGGCCGAATACATGATGACCCGCCTCGGCGACGGCGACAACATCGTGATCCTGCGCGGCATTCCGACCGTGCTCGATACCGAACGCTTCGACGCCTTCATGGCCACGATCGAAGGCTCGGGCATCAATGTGCTCGACAACAAGTTCGCCAACTGGAACCGCGATGACGGCTTCGAAGTGATGCAGGATTTCCTGTCGCGCTTCCCCGATATCGACGGTGTCTGGGCGCAGGATGACGACATCACCCTCGGCGTGGTCGAGGCCATCAAGCAGGCCGGTCGTGAAAGCGAAATGTTCGTGGTCGGCGGCGCCGGCATGAAGGAAATCGTCAAGGGCGTGATGGATGGCGATCCGCTGGTCCCCGTCGACGTGCTCTATCCGCCGGCACAGATTGCCACGGCCATGGACGTGACGGTGAACCACTTCATCTCCAACGGCCCGGTCACCGGCAGCTATATCCTCGGCTCGCCGCTGATCACCCAGGAAAACGCCGAGCAGTTCTACTTCCCCGACAGCCCGTTCTGATCTCCCACTGAACGGACAAGCAAAGGGCGCCGCAAGGCGCCCTTTGTTTTTCCGGCTATGTCTGAACTGAGCGCCACACGCACGAAGCCCTGGGCTACCCCGCTTCCGGCGTATAGCCTGCCTCGCGGATCGCCGCCTCGCCCTTGGCGCGATCGCCGGTGAATTCCACCTTGTGCGTCGCCAGGTCCACGGCGATCTCTGCCCCCGGCAGCGCCTCTTCCAGCGCCTTGCGCACGGTGCCGACGCAGTGGCCGCAGGTCATGTCGTTGACGGAGAGAATGGTCTTTTCGGTCATGTCAGTGTCCTTTCGAATGGGGATGCTCGCCGGCCAGGTCGTCGAGTATGGGGCAATCGGGGCGGTTGTCGCCGCCACAGCAATGGGCCAGGTGCTTGAGCGTCTTGACCATGGATTGCAGCTCCGCAATTTTGGTCTCGAGCGCCGCGATATGGCCGACGGCGATGTCCTTGACCTCGGCGCTGGCGCGGGACTTGTCCTGCCAGAGGCCCAGCAGGGTTGCCGTTTCCTCGACCGAAAAGCCCAGCGTCCGCGCCCGCTTGACGAAGCGCAGCACATGCACCTCGTCTTCCCGATAGACCCGGTAATTGCTGTCGGTGCGCAGTGGCGCCCGGATCAGGCCGATGGATTCGTAGTAGCGGATCATCTTGGCCGAGACGCCCGAGGCGTTCGATGCTTCGCCAATATTCATGCCGAAACTCCTTTCACAGCGCGCAGGCGTTGCGCATTGCCCACCACGAAGATCGAGCTGAGCGCCATGGCCCCGGCGCCGATCATCGGGTTGAGCAGGATGCCGAAACCCGAATAGAGGGCGCCCGCCGCCACCGGGATCAGCAGCACGTTGTAGCCAAAGGCCCAGAACAGGTTTTCCCAGATGTTCTTCATCGTGGCCCGGCTGATGGTGAGCGCGTTGAGCACGCCCTTGAGGTCGCCCCCGAGCAGCACCACGTCGGCGCTCTCGATGGCCGCGTCCGTGCCCGTGCCCACGGCAATGCCGATATCGGCTTCGGCGAGGGCAGGGGCGTCGTTGATGCCGTCCCCGACATAGGCAACCTTGCCGAATTGCCGCAGCGCCTTGAGCGTCGCCACCTTGTCGGCCGGCAGCACTTCGGCCCGCACTTCGTCAATGCCCAACTGGCGGGCAATGGCCTCGGCGGTGCGGCGGTTGTCGCCCGAGATCATCACGGTCTTGAGGCCCATTTCATGCAGCGCCGCGATCACCATGGCGCTGGACGGCTTGATCGTGTCGGCGACCACAATGGCGGCGGCCAGCTTGTCGTCGATGGCGGCAAAAACGGGGGTCTTGCCTTCGTCGGCGAGTTTTTCGATGGCGTCGCTGAAATCGGAAAAGTCGAGATGGCCGAGATGGCGCTGCGACCCGATCGAGACCAGTCTTCCATCGACGCGGGCGGTGACGCCATTGCCGGCATGGGCCTGGAAGTCGGTGACCGTGCCGAGTGCGAGCCCGGCCTGTTCCGCCGCCGTGACGATGGCGGTGGCGATCGGATGCTCGGACTTCGCCTCGACGGCGGCCACCAGCGCCAGCACCTCGTCATGCTCGAAATCGTCATCGAGGATGAGATCGGTCAGCGCCGGCTTGCCCGCGGTCAGCGTGCCGGTCTTGTCGAAGGCCACGACCCTGGCGTCGCGCAGCTGCTGCAGCGCTTCGCTCTTGCGGAACAGCACGCCCAGCTCGGCGGCGCGGCCCGTACCCACCATGATCGAGGTGGGGGTGGCCAGGCCCATCGCACAGGGGCAGGCAATGATCAGCACGGCCACGGCATTGACGAGGCCGAACACATAGGCCGGCTCCGGCCCCCAGATGGTCCAGATGGCGAAGGTGATGATGGCCAGCCCGATCACGGCCGGAACGAACCAGGCGGTGATCTGGTCCACCACGCCCTGGATCGGCAGCTTGCCGCCCTGGGCTTCCTCGACCATGCGGATGATCTGGGCCAGCATGGTGTCGCCGCCCACCTTGGTGGCGCGGAAGCTGAAGCTGCCCGATGTATTGAGCGTGCCGCCGATCACCGTGGCGCCGACCGTCTTGGAGACGGGCAGGGACTCGCCCGAAATCATCGATTCATCGAGATGGCTGGCGCCCTCGACGATCTCGCCATCCACCGCGACCTTGTCGCCCGGACGCACGATGATGATGTCGCCGGCTTTGACCTCTTCGATGGGCAACTCCACAATGCCGCCATCGCGCTGCACGCGGGCGGTCTTGGCCTGTTCGCGCACCAGCCGCTGGATGGCCTCGCCGGTGCGGCCCTTGGCCAGGGCCTCGAGCCAGCGGCCGACCAGGATCAGCGTGACGATCACGGCGGCGGCTTCATAATAGACATACTGCGTCTGCGCCGGCAGCAGCTGCGGCGCGAAGGTCACGACGACCGAATAGAGATAGGCCGCGCCGGCGCCCAGCGCGACCAGCGAATTCATCTCCGGTGCGCCATGGAACAGCGCCGGAAAGCCGATCTTGAAGAAGCGCCAGCCGGGCCAGAACAGCACGACACTGGCCAGCACGAAATAGGTCACATAGAGCGCCTGCTGGGACACCATGCCCAGCAGCCAGTGATGCATGGGCGGATAGAGATGGCTCCCCATCTCCAGCACGAACAGTGGCAGGGTCAGCAGCCCGGCAACCAGCACGTCGCGACGCAGCACGGCGGCGTCTTCGTCGTGGTGGTGATGGCCGGCATGGCCATGGTCATGGCTCTGCGGCGTCTGGCTGCCCTTGTAGCCGACCTTCTCGATGGCCTTGAACAGGGCATCGACATTGCCTTCGTCGTCGAGCTGCACGGTGGCGCGTTCGGTCGCCAGGTTGACCGAGGCCGATGTGACACTCGGCACCTTGAGCAGCGCCTTCTCGACCCGCAGCACGCAGGACGCACAGGTCATGCCTTCGATATCGATGGAAACTGGCTTGGAGTGGACGTGTTCATTCATTTCAATCACCTCGTCCTCAGTCATATAGACCTTCCAATCATGGGAAGGTCAAGACGCGATTTCGGCAATCGTGGGGAGGTGCGGCTGTGGCCTCGGTGGCTCCCGTCACCCCACCCTCGGTCCCTCCCCATCAAGGGGAGGGAGGCGCAAACTCCAATGCCCGTGTTCATCGTCTCCCTCCCCCTTGTGGGGAGGGATCAAGGGTGGGGGTATGTTTGGCCCCGATGACGGAATGGTAAAGGATCGCAGACTGCGCCGGTCGCCATTCGGGCGTAGCCCGCATGGCCTTGAGACCTAAAATCGCTCTACCGGAGCGATTTTGCGCGAAGCGCCGGTCTCAAGTGCGGCAGGATGGCGCTGCGACAGTTGCGCAACTTAAAGGCTTGACGGCCGGCGCCTATATCAAGGCTGTCAGGAGGCGACGTTCATGCAGTCCGCTCGCAACGACATCCATAATTCCCCCCTTCCCGTCCTCTGCCAGAGTTGCCAGGCGCGTCACCAGGGCATCTGCGGCGCGCTCACGCCCGAGCAGTTGCTGACCCTGTCCCGACAGTCGCGGCGCGTGCATCGCGACGCCGGCGATGAGCTGCTGGCCGATGCCGAGCCGATCACCGCCTATGGCAATGTGCTGCGCGGCGTGGTCAAGCTCTCCAAGGTGCTCGAAGACGGGCGCCAGCAGGTCGTGGGCCTGCAGTTTGCGCCCGACCTGCTCGGGCGTCTCTTTGCCAGCGAAAGCCGGGTATCGGCCCAGGCGGCGTCCGACGTTGATCTCTGCATGGTGCCCAAGGCGGCCATGGAAGACCTGCTGCGGGACAATCCGGCGCTGGAACACCGCGTCATGCTGCAGACCCTGCGCGAGCTCGACGAGGCGCGCGACTGGATGGTGACGCTGGGCCGCAAGACGGCGGCCGAAAAGGTCGCCAGCTTCCTCTATCTGATCGCCAGCCATATCGACCCGACCCAGGCCGAGGTCACCACCTTCGACCTGCCGCTCAGCCGCGGCGATATCGGCGACTTCCTGGGGCTGACCATCGAGACGGTGAGCCGCCAGATGAGCCGCCTCAAGGCCGATGGAGTCATCGAGATCGAAAACTACCGCCACGTCTCGGTCCCCGACCTGACCCGCCTCCGCGTCCGCTGCGGGTAAGACACTTCTCGCCTCTCCTCTGGGGGAGAGGTCGACCCGAAGGGTCGGGTGAGGGGGCCTTCTTCCTTGAGGGGGACATGTTCACACCATGTGCCCGGGCTCTTGCGCCCCCTCTCCCCTGAGGGGAGAGGGTAGGGTGAGGGGTTCAGAGTTTGGCTGTGGTAACGAGTTGTCACCAGCATTGAACCCCTCACCCGGCGCTACGCGCCGACCTCTCCCCCAGAGGGAGAGGTGAGAAAGGCTCACCCCAGCATCCCGTTCCGCATCGTCAGCACCCGACCCACCGTGCTTTCGGGGATGGCGGCATGGGTCACCACAACCACGGTGCGGTCCCTCGCCGCCCTGTGCAGCGTTTCGAAAAAGGCGACTTCCGCCGTCCGGTCCAGCCCGGTGGTCGGCTCGTCGAGCAGAAGGATGCTGGCCGGCGACAACAGCGCCCGGGCCAGACACAGCCGGCGGGCCTGCCCGGCCGAGACGGTCCGCCCGCCTTCGCCCACCATCGTATCCAGCCCCTTGGGCAGGGCGCGCACGAAGTCGGCAATGCCGGCATCGGCGAGAGCCGCCCACAGGGCCGCGTCGTCTGCCTCGGGTCGCGCAATCAGCAGGTTGGCGCGAATGGTGTCGTTAAACAGCGGGCTGTCCTGGCTGAGCAGGGCCATGCCGGCATGGATATCGGCCTGCCGCAAGGCGGCGAGCGGCGTGCTCCCGACCGTGACCGTTCCCAGCTGCGGGTCGGCCAGCCGCAGCAGCAGCGTCAGCAGGCTGGATTTGCCGCTGCCGCTGGGGCCGGCAATGGCGACATGCTCGCCCGGCGCAATGGTCAGGTTGAGATTGCCGAGCACGGGCGGGCCGCCATAGCCGAAGGTGACATCGCTCAGCGCAATGGTCGTGTCGACAGGCCAGGCCACGGGCATGGCCGGGTCGGCGATCGCAATCGGGCCCTCGGCGATGGCGGTGAGCCGCTCGGCGGCGGCCATGGCAGTGGTCAGCTTGCCGACACTGCGCACGATGACACTGGTGGCTTCGAAACTGCCCAGAATGGCCAGCAGGAGCCCGGCCAGCACCGGCCCATCAACGGCCCCTGCGCCAAGCGCCTGCAGGCCGAGCCAGAGCGAGCCCGCCAGGGCCAGGCCGGCGGCCGATTGCACGGCAAAGCCGGCTATGGCTGTCAGCGTCGCCAGCCGCTCCCTTGCCTCGCCCAGGCGCTGCGTGGCCTGGCTGAAGCCGGTCTGCGCCGTGCCGAGCACGCCGAAAATGGTGAGATCGGCATGGCCGTCCAGGCCATCGAGCACCGCCGAGCGCGCCTCGGCGGCGCGGGCAACGACATCGCTGCCGGCGCGGCGGGTCGCGAGGACAAGGCCGGCTGGAACCACCAGCGCGGCCACGCCATAGCAGATGCCATAGAGCAGGGCTGCGCCGGGTAGCAGCCAGGCAAGCACCCCGGTCAGCACGCCGCCAATGACCAGCGCGGCGACGACCGGGCCGATGGCGACGAGGAAGGCCGTATCGAGCGCATCGACATCGGCCGTCAGCCGGCTGACCAGATCGCCGTGCCGCAGGCTGCGGTCGGTGAGGGGCAGGCGCGGAAACAGCCGCGCAAACAGCCAGCCGCGCAGGTCGGCCAGGAGGCGCAACGTGGCGTCATGCCCGGCGAGGCGCTCACCATAGCGGGCGAGGATGCGGATAAAGGAAAAGCCGCGCACCAGCGCCGACGGGACGAAGAGGTTGAAGGCAAGGCCGGCCGTGGTCAGCGCCGCGGCCGTGATGAACCAGCCGGACGTGCCCAGCAGGGCGACGCCCGACGCCAGCGTCACCAGCGACAGCACGAGGGCAAGGGTGAAGCCACCGGACTGGCGGGCAAACAGGCTCCGGAAGGCGAGCAGCGACTTCATGCGACGCTCCTGTCCTTGCGGGCGGGCAGGGGCGTCGGCAGCAGCGCCTCCCCGGCAATGCGCCACGCCTTGTCCATGCGGGCCGCCACGGCCAGCGAATGGGTGGCGATGATCAGGGTGCGGCCCCTGGCATAATGCTTGAGTTCGTCGAGCACGATCTTTTCGAGCGCGGCGTCGAGATGGGCGGTTGGCTCATCGAGCAGGATCAGCCCGGCATCGCGCAGATAGATGCGCGCCAGCGCGATGCGCTGGGCCTGTCCACCGGAAAGCCCGAGCCCGCCTTCGCCCAGCATGGTGTCGAGCCCGTCGGGCAGGGCATCGGCAAATCCGGCGACATGCGCACGCTCGGCCGCCCGGCGGACGTCGCTGGTCGAGGCGCCGGGCCGTGCCAGCGCAATATTGTGCGCCATGGAGCCGGCAAAGATGCGCGGCTTCTGCCCCAGCATGGTCACGCGCCCGCGGAGTTCGGCCTCGGGCCAGTCGGCCAGCACACGTTCGCCCAGCAGGATGGTGCCCTCATGCGGGCGCAGCCGCGCCACCGCTTCGAGCAGCGTGGACTTGCCGATGCCGCTGGGCCCGAGAATGGCGACATGCTCGCCCGCCGCTACGGTGAGACTGGCACCCGCCAGCACGACCCGTGCACTGTCCGGCGTGCGCAGCGTCAGCCCCGCCAGCGCCAGGCCAAGCGATCCGCTGGAGGCAGAGGTGGGGACATCGGCCAGCACAGGCGTGGTCTGTGGCAGGGCGCCGAGCTGCGCCTCGATCTCGCCGATCGCCGCCTTGGCCGCGGCGCGGTCATGGTAATGGGCGGCCAGCAGGCGCAGCGGATTATAGACCTCCGGCGCCATCAGCAGCAGGAACAGGCCCAGCTCCAGCGTCAGCGGCGAGGCCCGCAGCTGCAGGTAGTCGATAAAGGTCAGCCCGACATAGAGCGCGATGCCCGCCACGCCCAGCGCTGCGAAGAATTCGAGGACCGCGGAGGACAGGAAGGCGATGCGCAGCACGCCCAGGGTGCGGCGACGCAACTCGTCGCTGGCCGCCACGATGCCACCGGTCTCCGCCTCGGCCCGCCCGAACAGCTTGAGGGTGAGCAGGCCCCGCAGTCGATCGGCAAAGCGGCCATTGAGCACAGACAGGGCGCGCGCCTGCCGCCGCGTTGCCGCCTGGGCCCCCCAGCCGGCCAGCGCCATGAAAACCGGGATCAGCGGCACGGTGAAGAGGAACAGCAGCCCCGCCACCCAGTCGAGCGGCAGGATGATCGCGCCAAAGGCCAGCGGCAGCAGCGTCGCCTGGATCATCGCCGGCAGGTAATGCGCAAAGAAGCCATGCAGCGCCTCGACCTGATCGACAATGGCGGCCGAGGCCGCACCCAATTGCGGCTGCTCGGCTGCGCGGGGCGAGTTCGACAGCAATCTGGCAAACAGCGCGCCGCGGACGCGCCCCTTGATCGCCTCGGCGGCGGCCGCGCCGGCCCGATCGCCAATGGCCGCCAGCGCGGCGCGAGCAACCAGCAAGCAAAGCAGCAGCATGATGGCAGGTAAAGCGGCAGCAACTGGCGCCTGTGCTTCAATCGCGGTGCCCAGAACACCCGCCAGCGTAGCGGCCTGCCAGACCAGCAAAGCCCCACCCAGCAGTGGCGCCGCAATGGCCACAATCAGCGCCGGCCCCGCATAATTGCGCAGTCCTGAGAGTGTCTTGCCGTTCTGGCGGTCGGTGTCCGCGTTAGTCACGAGCCTCGATTATCCTCATCATCACTGCATTCGGACGCTTGTTAGAATACTGGGTGAAACCAGCCTTGATCTGAATCAATGCATGCGCAAGTCTACTTGGGCATAGGGTGCGCAGTGACGGCGCCGACTCAAGGCGCTGCCAGGGCATAGGGGCAGTAGCGCCATGATCGACATGACTGTCGTCGAACTCTCGCGGTGGCAATTCGCCGCCACCGCCATGTATCATTTCATCTTCGTACCGCTCACACTGGGGCTCTCCTTCATGATGGCAATCATGGAGAGCGTCTATGTGATGACGGGGCGCGACATCTGGCGCAAGGCCACCCTGTTCTGGGGTACGCTGTTCGGCGTCAATTTCGCCATGGGCGTTGCTACCGGCATCGTCATGGAATTCCAGTTCGGCATGAACTGGAGCTATTACAGCCATTATGTCGGCGACGTGTTCGGCGCGCCGCTGGCCATCGAGGGCCTGATGGCCTTCTTCCTCGAAGCGACCTTCATCGGGCTGTTCTTCTTCGGCTGGGACCGGCTGAGCAAGGTGGGCCACCTGGCGGTGACCTGGCTGACGGCCCTGGGGGCCAACCTCTCGGCGCTCTGGATCCTGGTCGCCAATGGCTGGATGCAGAACCCGGTCGGCTCGAAGTTCAACCCCGACACGATGCGCATGGAAGTCACCGATTTCGTGGCGGTGATCTTCAACCAGGTCGCCCAGGCCAAGTTTGTGCACACGGTGAGCGCGGGCTACCTGTCGGGTGCCGTCTTCATCATGGCGATCTCGGCCCTGTTCCTCATCCAGGGCAGGCATGCCGAGCTGGCCAAGCGCTCCATGGTTGTGGCGGCCAGCTTCGGCCTCGCCTCGGCCCTGTCGGTCGTCGTGCTGGGCGATGAGAGCGGCTATGTCGCCACCGAACACCAGAAGATGAAGATCGCGGCGCTCGAGGCCAGCTACCACACCGATCCGGCGCCCGCGCCCTGGACAGTCTTCGCGCTGCCCGGACCCGATGGCGGCGCACCGAGCTTTGCCATCCAGGTGCCCTGGGTGGGCGGCCTGATCACCACGCGCTCGTTCGACCAGGAACTGCCGGGCATCGAAGAACTCGTCGACAATGCCGAAGAGCGCGTCCGCCGCGGCATGATTGCCTATGACACGCTGCAGGAGATCCGCGCCGACGGCACCAACATGGCTGCCCGGGCGACCTTCGACGAATACTGGCCCGATCTGGGCTATGGCCTGCTGCTCAAGCGCTACCGCGAGGATGTGGGCAACGCCACGCCTGAAGAAGTGCGCATGGCCGCAGAAGACACCGTGCCCGATGTGTGGCCGCTGTTCTGGACCTTCCGCATCATGATGGGGCTGGGCTTTTTCTACATCGCCTTCTTCGCGGTGTGGTTCTACCGCGCCTCGCGCGGCTGGCTCGACACCAACCGGCCCATGCTGTGGTTCGCCTTCGTCACGCTGCCGCTGCCCTGGGTGGCCATCGAGAGCGGCTGGTTCATCGCCGAATATGGGCGACAGCCCTGGGTGGTGGAAGGCGTGCTGCCGACCTTCTACGCGGCATCGGGCCTCAACTTCTGGGACCTGGTCATTTCCCTGACCTTCTTTGTCGCCCTCTACTCGGTCCTCTTCGCCATCATGGTCATGCTGATGATCAAGATCATCAAGGCCGGACCGCAGGACAAGCTGTTCCCGATCGACCGCGACAGCGACGAGGACTTCGTCATGGCCGCATTGCCGGCGACACCCGCTACCAAGGAACTCGGATCATGAGCACCATTCCGCTCGACTACGAAACCCTCCGCCTCATCTGGTGGCTCCTGCTCGGCGTGCTGCTCATCGGCTTCGCCATCATGGGTGGACGCGACCTTGGCGTGGGCGCGCTGCTCCCCTTTGCCGCCCGGACCGACGAAGAGCGGCGTGTGCTCCTCAATCTGGTCGGGCCGACCTGGGAGGGCAACCAGGTGTGGCTGGTGCTCGGGGGCGGGGCGATCTTCGCCGCCTTCCCGCCGCTCTATGCGGTGAGTTTTTCGGGCTTCTACCTTGCCATGATCGTCATCCTGCTGGCGCTGATCCTGCGCCCGGTCGGCTTCAAGTTTCGTGGCAAGATCAAGGACCCGCGCTGGCGCGAGACCTGGGATTGGGCGCTGTTCATCGGCGGCGCCGTGCCGGCGCTGATCATGGGCGTCGCGGTGGGCAATGTGCTGCTCGGGGCACCCTTCCACCTCGATGACACGATGCGGGCCTTCTACACCGGCAACTTCTTCCTGCTGCTGATGCCCTTTGCCCTGCTGGCGGGTCTCGTCAGCCTCGGGATGATCGTGACGCAGGGCGCTGCGGTCATCGTCGGCCGCACGGTCGGCCCACTGGCCGAGCGGGCCCGCACCTATGGCACCTGGGCGGCTATCGCCACGGTGGTCCTCTTTGCCCTCGGCGGCGTCTGGGTTGCCTTCGGTATCGACGGCTATGCCATCACCAGCGTCACCGACCCCAATGCGCCGATCAATCCGCTGGCCAAGACGGTGGAACTGACGCGCGGCGGGTGGTTGGCCAATTACGGCCTCTATCCGTGGATGATTGCGGGGCCCGCGCTGGGCTTTGTCGGCATGGTCGGCGCCGCTTTTGGCCTCAGGGCCCGGCTGGGCATACCCACGCTGCTGGCGTCGAGCATCGGCATCTTCGGCATCATCTCGACCGCCGGCCTGTCGCTGTTCCCGTTCCTGCTGCCCTCCTCGACCATGCCGCAGGCGAGCCTGACGCTGTGGGATGCCTCCTCGAGCCACCTCACGCTCTTCATCATGCTGCTGGTGACCGTGGTCTTCCTGCCCATCATCCTGGCCTACACCGCCTGGGTCTTCCGGGTCATGCGGGGCACCGTCTCGACGCAGTCGCTCGAGAAGAACCCCAACGCCTACTAGGAGAACGTCATGTGGTATTTTTCGTGGATCCTCGGCGTTGGGCTGGCCTGCACCTTCGCCATTCTCAACGCCATGTGGTTTGAAATGCGCGAGGACCGGCGCATTGCGCGGGAGGAGGGGCGGAGCCCGATCCAGCGCTGAGCGCAGGGCTCTTGTCCAGATGGTCAAAAATCGATTAACGCGGGCGCCAGGCAATTGGCGCCCGTTTTTGCTTTAGTTTTCAGTAGTTTATAGGATGGCCTGGTTCGGAATTGGCCCGGCGGGGCGGATTCGCGCATGACAGGAACATGAACAAACTGCCTCTTTTGTTTGCACTGAGTGCATAACGGATGTGCATAGAGTCCATCTTCTAATCACGACTGACTGGCTATAGATATTGGTCATCGAAAACGAAGGGGAACCAAAATGAACATCCGCCAGAAAATCGCACAGTTTGCCCAGTACCAGCGCACGATGCGCGAGCTCAACGCTCTCGACGCCCGTCAGCTGAACGATCTCGGCATCACCAAGGGCGACATCAAGAGCATCGCTCGCGGCACCTACGCCAACTAAGCGACCAAGCTCTGCCCTGTAGATGAAGGCGTCCTCCCGGGCGCCTTTTGTCTATTCTGGGGTCTGTTTTGCTCGGTTCTCTTTACGTCTCCCTTTGGGGCGACGAGGTAAGGCTCAGCGGATCAGGTCTGCGGCCTTGCCACCGAGTGCCGCCACCAGATCGTCGGGTTTCATCCGGATCTGCAGGCCGCGTTGTCCGCCATTGAGGAAGACCTCGTCTTCCAGCGTCGCCAGCTCCTCGATTGCCGTCGGCACGAGCTTTTTCTGCCCGAAGGGGCTGATTCCGCCCACCTTGTAGCCGGTCAGGCGCTCGGCATCGGCCGGTTTCATCATATGCGCCGACTTGCCGCCAAACGCCGCGGCGAGCTTTTTCATGTTCACTTCCTCGTCCGAAGGGACGACGACGCAGACCGGCTTGCCATCGACCTCGGCCATCAGCGTCTTGAGCACGATCGAGGGCGATACGCCCATGGCCTCGGCCGCCTGCAGCCCGACGCGGTCGGCATCGGGGTCATAGTCATAGGTCGCGGTGGCAAAGGCAAAGCCGGCTTTGGTCAGCGCCAGAGTGGCGGGGGTGGTTTTCGACATGGTGGCTTGTTCTAGCGCACTGGTGTCGGCAGGCAAGATAGCTCGCTAGAGCTCATCTGCCGCGATGCCCCCCAACATTGTCCTCGGTTGCCCCGATATCGCGCAGCAGGTGCGGTGAGGCGTGGATCAGGTCGATGGTTGCCTGCCTGCGGCGGCGTGCGGCGCCGAACAGGCGGGGCAAGCGCAGACCAGGCAGGTGAATGGCATTGGCGATAGGCTTGGCGATGGCGATCATGGCTATGACCATCCTTATGCGGATGGCTCCTGTTCGGTTGTCCATGATCTCAAAATCGCTGGTCCTGAGCTGGATTTCCAACTAAAGCTCGATGCCAGTGCATAAGGAGATTTTATCCATGAGCACCTTGCCGCCACTGACCGCCATGCGCGCCTTCGATGCCGTGGCGCGGCACCTGAGCTTTACGCGCGCCGCCGAGGAACTGGGGATGACCCAGGCCGCGGTCAGCTACCAGATCAAGATTCTGGAGGAGCGGGTGGGGGCGCCACTCTTCCTGCGCAAGCCGAGGCAGATCGCCCTGAGCGAAACCGGCGCCCGGCTGGCGCCGGACGTGGCGCAGGCCTTCGACATCCTCCGCAATGCCTTTGCCGACTCACGGGGCCTGGTCGACGGCATGCTCAGCGTCACCTCGGTGCCGACCTTTGCCAGCCATTGGCTGGCGGCCAATATCGGGCTGTTCCAGCTCGCCAATCCAGAAATCGCGGTGCGGGTTGAAAGCTCGCCGCATCTGGTGGACTTCGGCACCGAGGAATTTGACCTGGGCATTCGGGCGACCAGCAAGTTGCAGGCCGGGATGGTGTGGCACCTGCTGGTCAAGGCAGAATTCGCGCCGATGCTGAGCCCCAGGCTGGTCGAGGAATACCAGGTGCGTGTGCCGGCGGACCTTCTGCGGGTGCCCCAGATAACGCCCGACGATCCCTGGTTCAGCGCCTGGCTGGAGCTGGCGGGCGTCAGCATGCCACCAACCGCGGACCGCCCCTTCAGCCGCCTGGGCTCGCAAAACCTGGAGGCCACGGCCGCCATTGCCGGCCGGGGCCTGGCGATGGTGACGCCGGCCTTCTATGCCGACGACGTCGCCAGCGGCCGTCTGGTGCAGCCATTCGACCTGAAGGGCTGGGATGGCCACGGTTACTATCTCACCTATCCCGAAGCGCGCCGGAATTCCCCCAAGATCAAGGCGTTTCGCGATTGGATCATCCCCGCGACAGCGGGATTGCGCGGGGAATAGGCTCCGGCGGGAGTGAGGAAGACTGCAGGTGTCGGCCTACCCAAACATCGCCCGGTCCCGTGCCACGATCTCGCTCAGGAATTCCGCCACCAGCGCCACGCGGCGGATGCTGCGCAGGTCTTCATGCACCACGGTCCAGTAGCTGCGGCTGAGATTGTGTTCCGGCAGGACCTGCACGAGGCGAACATCTCCCTGCGCCATGAAGGCGTGCAGGATGCCGATGCCGGCCCCGGCCCGCACCGCCTCGGTCTGGCCCATGGCCGATGAGATCGCCAGGCTCGAGCGCCAGCCCTTGAGGAACTCTGCCGTATAGTCGAGCGAGGCGGTATAGAGCAGGTCCTCGACATAGCCGACAAGACGATGGTCGGCGAGCGCGGCCAGACCGGATGGCGCGCCATGCTGGTCGAGATAGCTTCGGGCAGCGTAGAGCCCGAGCCGGTAGTCGGTCAGCTTGCGGGCGACCAGCCGTCCCTCGCGCGGCCGCTCCAGGGTGACCGCAATATCGGCCTCGCGGCGCGACAGCGAAAAGGCGCGCGGCACCGGCACCAGCTCGATGCGCAATCCCCTGTGGCGCTCGGTTAGTTGGCCAAGGCGCGGCGCGAGGAAGGCGACGCCGAAGCCATCGGGCGCGCCGACGCGCACGGTCCCCTCAAGCAGGCTGTCGCCGCCCGTCGCCTCGCTGGCGGCGAGCATGGCGCTCTCCATCCGCTCAGCGTGAACCAGAAATCGTTCGCCCTCGCCCGACAGCTCGGACCCGTTGGTCTTGCGGACAAAGAGCTTGCTGCCCAGCGCTTGCTCCAGGGCGCTGAGGCGGCGGGCGACCGTGGCATGGTTGAGCCCGAGCGCACGTGCGGCACCCAGGATCTGGCCGTTGCGGGCGACGGCGAGGAAGATGCGAACGTCGTCCCAATTCATCGGGCTATAAATCCTGCACAACAGATGCGGAAACTATCGCATTGAGATGCGGAAAATATAGCGACAAGAGTGTTCCCCAACAAGGGAGACCCTCATGCGCACCATCGGCCATTTCATCGACGGCGTCGAAACCACCGGCAACAGCGCCGAATTCCAGGACGTGTTCAACCCCGCGACCGGCGAAGTCCAGGCCCGTGTCGCCCTGGCGACCGAGGCCGACCTGAACGCTGCCGTGGCCTCCGCTGCCGCGGCCCAGCCCAAATGGGCGGCGACCAACCCGCAGCGCCGGGCCCGCGTCTTCTTCAATTTCGTGGCGCTGATCAATCGCGACATGCAGGAACTGGCCGAGCTGCTGAGCGCCGAGCATGGCAAGACCGTTGAGGACTCCAAGGGCGATATCCTGCGCGGCCTCGAAGTCGCCGAATTCGTCGCCGGGGCGCCGCACCTGCTCAAGGGCGAGTTCACCGATGGGGCAGGGCCGGGCATCGACATGTATTCCATGCGCCAGGCGGTGGGCATCGGCGCTGGCATCACCCCGTTCAACTTCCCGGCCATGATCCCGCTCTGGATGCTGTCGCCGGCCATCGCTGCCGGCAATGCCTTCATCCTCAAGCCATCCGAGCGTGATCCCTCCGTGCCGGTCAAGCTGGCGCAGCTCGCCATCGAGGCGGGTCTGCCCAAGGGCATTCTCAATGTCGTGCATGGTGGCAAGTCGGTAGTCGACGGCATCCTGCACCACGCCCAGATTGGCGCGGTGAGCTTTGTTGGCTCCACCCCTATCGCCCGCTACGTCTATGCAACGGCTGCCGCCGAGGGCAAGCGCGTGCAGGCCTTTGGCGGCGCCAAGAACCACATGATCATCATGCCCGACGCCGACATGGACAAGGCCGCCGACGCGCTGATGGGCGCCGGCTTCGGCTCGGCTGGCGAACGATGCATGGCGGTATCGGTGGCGGTGCCGGTTGGCGACGAAACGGCGGACCGCATCATTGCGGCCCTCAAGCCGCGCATCGATGCCCTCAAGGTCGGACCTGCGACCGACAAGGCCAGCGAAATGGGCCCGGTGATCACCAAGGCCTCCATGGACCGCATCGCGGCTCTGGTCGAATCCGGCATTGCCCAGGGTGCGACGCTGACCGTCGATGGCCGCGGCTTCTCGCTGCAGGGCTACGAGAATGGCTACTTCGTCGGCCCGACCCTGTTCGACAATGTCACCGCCGAGATGGACATCTACAAGGAAGAGATCTTCGGCCCGGTGCTGAGCGTCGTGCGCTCCCGGACCTATGAGGATGCGCTCAAGCTGACCATGGACAATCCCTATGGCAATGGCACGGCCATCTTCACCCGCGACGGCGATGCAGCCCGCGATTTCGCCGCCCGGGTCAATGTCGGCATGGTGGGTATCAACGTGCCGGTGCCAGTGCCGCTGGCCTATCACAGCTTCGGCGGCTGGAAGGCGAGTGCCTTTGGCGATCTCAACCAGCACGGCACCGATGCGATCAAGTTCTGGACCAAGACCAAGACGGTGACCGCGCGCTGGCCGAGCGGCATCAAGGACGGGGCGGAATTCCAGATGCCGACGATGAAGTGAGCGCTGGCCGCGCAGGGCGATCGCCACCTCTCCCTTCGGGGGGAGAGGTCGGCGCGCAGCGCCGGATGAGGGGCCTTTACTGGGTGCGGTGTTTGGGGAAGACCCCCTCACCCGACCCAAGAGGGGTCGACCTCTCCCCCAAGGGAGAGGTGAGGAAAGAACAACATAGGCCCGGTGATTGCTCACCGGGCCTTTTCGCTCTGGGAGGAGAGTTGAAAACCTAGACGATACCGCCCGAGCCGCCCTCGACGGCGGGGCGGATGTCGGCGACCTTGGCGCGATAGCCGGCGGCGCGGTAGGTGGCGAGCACGTCGATGGCGCCGCCCTGTTCCAGCCGGGCCATGGCCAGGATCGGCTCGACATCGGTGCGATAGGCCAGACGCAGTGCCTGGGTGGCGGCCAGCGCATCATTGCCCTCCTGCGCCGCCTTGAGACCCGCCCGATCAACCAGCAGGGCCTGCGCATAGGCGCGCTGCACGTCCGAGGCCGACAGCATCAGCGACTCGATCGGGTCGGTGACATTGTGGCTCTGGTCGAGCATGTGGGCCGGCCGGAAATCGTTGTCGCGCGTCTCGATATCGACCAGCTCGTTGAACACCAGGAACAGGCGATAGGGGTCGATGGCGCCGGCATCGAGATCGTCGTCGCCATATTTGCTGTCATTGAAATGGAAGCCGCCCAGCTTGCCGAACTGGGCCAGCCGGCTGACGATCATCTCGATATTGACGTTGGGCGCATGGTGGCCGAGATCGACCAGGCACATGGCCTTCTCGCCCAGTTCCCTGGCGATGATGTAGTTGGTGCCCCAATCCTGCACCACAGTCGAATAGAAGGCCGGCTCATACATCTTGTGTTCGGTATAGACGCGCCAGTCATCGGGCAGGGCGGCATAGACCGCCTTCATCGAGTCCAGGTAATGCTCGAACTGGCGGGCGAAATTAACCTGGCCGGGGAAGTTGGAGCCGTCGCCGATCCACACCGTCAGGGCCCTGGACCCCAGCGTCTTGCCGATCTCGATACATTCCAGATTATGCTCGATCGCCTGCTGGCGTGTCGCCGCGTCGGCGTGGCTGAGCGAGCCGAACTTGTAGCTCTGCAGCTGCCCCTTGGCGTCCGAGAACGTGTTGGAATTCATCGCATCGAAGCCGAGATTGAACCGGCTGGCCGCCTGCTTGAGCCGGTTCGGATCGGCCTTGTCCCACGGAATATGCAGCGACACGGTTTTGGTCGCCTGCGTCAGCTGGGCGATGACGGCACAATCCTCGATCTTGTCGAAAATGTCGCGCGGCTCGCCCAGGCCGGGGAAACGGGCAAAGCGCGTGCCCCCGGTGCCGACACCCCAGGAGGGGACGGCCACCGAGAAATCGGCAACCTTGGCCTTGATGGCATTGATATCGATGCCGCGCCGGTCGAGCCGCTCGCCCAGCGTGTCGTAATCGACATTGAGGTCCGCCGCGCGCCGGGCATTCTCGGCCTCGACAATGGATGGGTCGATAATGTGTTCGGTCATGTGTGGCTCCTCCTGCGCATGCTGAAGGCCCCCTCACCCGGCCCTTGCGGGCCGACCTCTCCCCCCAAGGGAGAGGTGTCGCTGCGCGACGGGAGGCTCCCCCACCTCTCCCTTTGGGGGAGAGGTCGCCGCGAAGCGGCGGGGGAGGGGGCCTTTTTTCTTGATTACCGCGTGAACGACTGGGCGTTGCCCGCGTCGACATTGATGATGTTGCCGGTGGACTTGGCCGAGGCCTCCGAGGCAAAGAAGTAGATGGCCTCGGCGATATCCTCGGGGAAGACCGAGCGCTTGAGCAGCGAGCGCTCGCGATACATTTCCTCAAGGCCACCCTTGTCGGTCTTGTAGGTCGAGGCGCGCTGTTCGAGCCATTCGCCAGCCCAGATCTTGGAACCCCGCAGCACGGCATCGGGATTGACCACGTTGACACGGATCTGCTCGCCGGCGCCTTCGAGGGCGAGGCAGCGAGCCAGGTGGATCTCGGCGGCCTTGGCGGTGCAATAGGCCGAAGCATTGGGCGAAGCGGCGAGGCCATTCTTGGAGGCAACGAAGACGACATTGCCGCCGATCTTCTGGCTGCGGAACAGGCGGAAGGCCTCGCGGCTGACCAGGAAATAGCCTGTGCTGAGGATGTCCATGTTCTTGTTCCACAGCTCGAGCGTCGTCTCCTCGATCGGCGCCGAGGAGGCCAGGCCCGCATTGGAGACCAGGATGTCGAGCCCGCCAAACTCCACCACGGCATGGGCGAAGCCGGCGATGACGGCGTCTTCCCTCGTGACGTTGACGATGACCGGGCGGACGAAGTCCTTGCCGAAGGCGCCACTCAGTTCCTCGGTCGCGGCGGCCAGGGCCGTCTCGTCGATATCGGCCAGCACCACGCAGGCGCCCTCGCGAAGCAGCCGAACCGCGGTGGCCTTGCCGATGCCGCCGGCGCCGCCGGTGACGAGGGCAATCTTGCCGGCCAGCGATTTCGGCTTGGGCATGCGGGCCAGCTTGGCCTCTTCGAGCAGCCAGTATTCGATATCGAAGGCTTCCTGCTCGGGCAGGCCGACATAGGTGGAGACGGTCGAGGCGCCGCGCATCACGTTGATGGCGTTGACATAAAACTCGCCGGAAATGCGGGCGGTGGCCTTGTCCTTGGCGAAGGTGAACATGCCGACGCCCGGCATCAGGTAGACCACCGCATTGGGATCGCGCACGGCGGGCGAATTGTCGTGCTTGCAGCGGTCGTAATAGGCTTGGTAGTCGACGCGATAGGCTGCGATGTCTTCCGGGATTTTGGCGACGACCGCATCGATGTCCGGATTAGCCGGATCGAACTCGATCACCAGCGGGCGGATCTTGGTGCGCAGGAAATGGTCGGGGCACGACGTGCCCAGGGCAGCGAGAGGCCGCAGGTTGTTGGAATTGACGAATTCCAGCACGGCCGGGCTGTCATCGAAATGGCCCAGCTTATGGCTGTCTTCCGAGATCAAGCCGCGGATTTTCGGCATCAGCTTGGCAGCGATGGCGCGGCGCTGCTCGGCAGGCAGGGCGTGCACCGCGGCACCGCCGAAAATGGTCTTGCTCTCGGTCTGCTGCTCGAACCATTCGATGGCCTGGTTGATGACCGAGATCGTGGTCTCGTAGCATTCCTTGGGCGTGTCGCCCCAGGTGAAGAGGCCATGGCTTTCGAGGATCAGCCCCTTGGCATTGGGGTTTTCCTCGCAGAACTTGCCCAGCCACAGGCCGAGCTCGAAGCCCGGCTTCTTCCACGGCAGCCAGCCAATGGTGTCACCGAAGATCTGCTGGGTGAGTTCCCTGGAGTTCTTCGACGCCGCGATGGCGATGATCGCATCGGGATGCATGTGATCGACAAACGGCCGGTTCACATAGGCATGCAGCGGGGTGTCGATCGAGGCCGCGCGCGGATTGAGGTTGAAGGTGGCGTGGGGCAGGTAGCCCACCATCTCGTCCTCGAATTCGACGCCGCGATAGAGGCCCTTCAGCGCCCGCAGCTTGTCCATATAGAGCGTCGAGAACCCGTCGAGCTTGATCGAGGCATTGTCGCCGCCCGAGCCCTTGACCCAGAGCACCTCGACATCCTGGCCCGTCAGCGGGTCCTTCTGCCAGATCTTGGAGGAGGTATTGCCGCCACCGTAATTGGTGACGCGCTTGTCGCTGCCGAGCAGGTTGCTCCGGTAGACGAGCCGTTCCGGCTCGCTCATCGCGGCGGCCTTGGCATCATCCCAGAGGTTCGCGAGGCGCTTGGGCGCGGTGGTGGACATGAGACTCCTCCCAGAGGGTATTGGCGAAATTATTGGCCGGACATGGCCACGATCGATCAAGGCTGTCAATCAGAAACGATCATGTACGAGCATATATCGCCATCATGGCGCGATCTTGATTGTTTGATGATTGACACTGATTGAAATCGGTGTGAAGGAATGCGCCAGGGAGATACAGCCTTGCACGAAACCGAGCGCCAGAGAGTGATCATAGCGGCCGTCCAGACGCGGCCAGTGGCGACCGTTGCCGAGCTCTGCGAGGTTACCGGATCGTCCGAAGCCACCATTCGCCGCGATATTGCGGCCCTGCATGTGCAGGGCAAGCTGCGCCGGGTGCGCGGCGGCGCCGAGGCCTTGACCCCGCCCGAGCAGGGCGGGCTGATGGGGCGCCCCTTTTCGGTCAATGAAACGATCAACATCACTCAAAAGCGCGCCATTGCCCGCGCCGCCGTCGAGCTGTGCAGGGATGGCGAGCCGATCATCATCAATGGCGGCACCACCACCTACCAGATGGTCCACTACCTGACCGATCGCCGGCTGAGCGTCTTCACCAACAGCTTCGGCATTGCCGAATACCTGATCCACAATTCGCGCAATTCCGTCGTCATTCCCGGCGGCACCGTCTATCGCGAGCAGAATGTCATCCTCTCGCCATTTGGCGGCGTGGTGGCATCCCACTTCTATGCCAAGCGCATGTTCATCGGCTGCCAGGGCATCGGCGCACACGGACTGATGGAGGCCGATCCCATGGTCGTCCAGTCCGAAATGGGGCTGATCGGGCAGGCGGACGAGCTGATCGTCCTGGCTGACTCATCCAAGTTTTCGGGAAGATCGAGCCTCATCCTGTGTGGGCTCGACCGGATAACCGCTGTCATCACCGATAGCGGCATCCGCGACGAAGACCGCCAAATGCTGGAAACGGCAGGCGTGCGGCTTATCGTGGCGGAAACAAGTGCTCAAGGGGACCGTCAAGCCACGGTCGCCTGAGATCAAGGACTACAAGACCAGAACGTCCCAGGGAGGGATTACCTATGAAACTCTTGAAGATTTTGGCTGCCACCACTGCAGTTGCAGTGCTGCTCGCCGCCCCGGCCTATGCCCAGACCCGCATCGCGCTCGTGGTGAAGTCGCTCGGCAACGGCTTCTTCGACGCCGCCAACAAGGGCGCCCAGGAAGCAGCCGCCGAACTGGGTGACGTCGAAGTCATCTATACCGGCCCGACCGCCGCCACCGCCGAAGCCCAGATCGAGGTCATCAACTCGCTGATCGCCCAGCAGGTGGACGCCATCGCCATCTCCGCCAACGATCCGGACGCCCTGGTGCCGGCGCTGCAGCGCGCCATGGAACGCGGCATCAAGGTGATCAGCTGGGATAGTGGCGTCGCTCCCGAAGGCCGTCAGCTCCACCTCAACCCGTCCGATATCGACCTGATCGGCGAGACCATCATCAAGCTGGCTGCCGATTACCTGCCCGAGGGCGGCCAGGTGGCCATCCTGTCGGCTGCCTCCACCGCAACCAACCAGAATGCCTGGATCGAAGCGGCCAAGGCTGCCCTACCCGAGAAGTTCCCCAATATCGACCTGGTCGCCACCGTCTATGGCGACGATGACTCGGTGAAGTCGACCGACGAAGCCAAGGGCCTGATCGCGTCCTATCCCGACCTCAAGGCCATCATTGCCCCGACCACCGTCGGCGTCGTGGCTGCCGCCCAGGTCGTGACCGACCAGAACCTGATCGGCAAGGTCAACGTGACGGGCCTCGCTTTGCCCTCCGAGTTCAAGCAGTTCATCGACAATGGCGCTTCGCAGGCCGTGGCCCTGTGGAACCCGATCGACCTGGGCTATGCCGCAGTCATGCTGGCCAATGACCTGGTCGAAGGCGGCACTGCCGAGCCGGGCGCAACCCTCTCCATGGGCCGCATGGGTGAACTGACCCTCGACGACACCAATTCGGGCGCCATGGCCGCTCCCTTCACCTTCGATGCGTCCAACATCGAAGAATTCTCCAAGATCTATTGATCTTCAAGGCGTCCCGCAAATCGCTCCAGTGGAGCGATTTGAGCCGAGAAGGCCATGAGAGCTACGCTCGAATGGCCCAGACGTGAAACGTACCGTGAGGGGGCCTTTTCCAAGCACAGGAAGGCCCCCTCATTCCCAACCTCTCCCCCAAGATGGAGAGGGAGCCATATCGAGCGCGTGGCGATCCTCCTGCGACGCGAAGGAATTCCCCATGACCGACCCGATCCTCACCCTGTCCGGCATATCCAAGAGCTTTCCCGGCGTGCGGGCGCTCAACGAGGTCTCGCTGGAGCTTTATGCCGGCGAGGTTACGGCGCTGATCGGCGAGAACGGGGCGGGCAAGTCGACGCTGGTCAAGACCCTCACCGGTATCTACCAGCCCGATGCCGGCGAAATCCGTATCGGTGGCGCGGTGGTGACCCTGCCAACGGCACATTCGGCTTCGGCCGTGGGCATCACTGCGATCCATCAGGAAACCGTGCTGTTCGACGAGTTGACCGTCGCCGAGAATATCTATCTGGGCCACGCGCCGCGCAATCGCTTCGGGATGATCGATTGGCGCAGGATGCGGGCCGAGGCCAGGGAAACCCTGGACTCCATGGCCGCCGGGATTGATCCCGATATCAAGCTCAAGGAACTGGGCATTGCCAAGAAGCATCTGGTGGCCGTCGCCCGTGCCCTCTCCATCGATGCGCGCGTCGTCATCATGGATGAGCCGACCGCCGCGCTGAGCCAGAAGGAAATCGAGGAGCTCTATGTGCTCATCGATCTGCTCAAGCAGGATGGCAAGGCGATCCTCTTCATCAGCCACAAGTTCGACGAGATCTACCGCATCGCCGACCGCTTCACCGTGTTCCGCGATGGCGAGCAGGTGGGCAAGGGCTTCATCAGGGACACGACGCAAAGCCAGATCGTGCAGATGATGGTCGGCCGCCCGGTGGACCACATCTTCCCCGAACGCGTCGCCGTCATCGGCGAAGTGGTGCTCGAGGCCAAGGGGCTGAGCCATCCCACCGAGTTCGAGGACATCTCCTTTTCGGTGCGCAAGGGCGAGATTTTGGGCTTTTATGGCCTGGTCGGGGCAGGGCGCTCCGAGGTGATGCAGGCCGTGTTCGGCCTGACCCGGCCGTCCGCCGGGTCGCTGGTGCTCGACGGGCAGGCCATCGCGCCGAAGTCTCCCGCCGACGCGGTTGAGGCGGGCATCGTTTATGTGCCGGAGGAGCGCGGCAAGCAGGGCGTGATCACCGGCGAGCCGATCTTCAAGAACGTCTCGCTGCCCTCGCTGAACAAGACGTCCAAGTCGGGCTTCCTGCGCATGGCCGAGGAATTTGCCCTGGCCCGCACCTATACCGAGCGGCTCGACCTGCGCGCCTCCTCGCTCAGCCAGGACGTCTCGACCCTGTCGGGTGGCAACCAGCAGAAGGTGGTGATCGCCAAGTGGCTAGCAACGCTCCCCAAGGTCATCATTCTCGATGAGCCGACCAAGGGCATCGATATCGGCTCCAAGGCCGCCGTGCATGAATTCATGGGTGAACTCGTGGCGCAGGGGCTGAGCGTGATCATGGTCTCGTCCGAACTACCCGAAGTGCTGGGCATGAGCGACCGCATCGTCGTCATGCGCGAGGGCAGGGTGATCGACACGCTCGACAACAAGGGCCTCAAGCCCGAGACACTGGTGCGGCTGGCCGCCGGCATTGCCGAGGAGCAGGCAGCATGAACCGCTTTCTGAAACACCGCGAAATCTTCCTCGGCCTCGCCATCCTGCTGGTCTTCGTGCTGGTCACCCTTCGGTTTCCGCGCTTCGCTCAGCCGGGCAACCTGCTGACCATCTTCAACGACACCTCCATCCTGATAATGCTGGCCCTGGGACAGATGGCGGTTATCCTGACCCGCTCGATCGACCTCTCCATGGCCTCCAACCTGGCCCTCACCGGCATGATCGTCGCCATGACCAATGCGGCTTTCCCGGGTGTGCCGATCCCGCTGCTGATGGCCATGTGTGTTGTCATCGGCGCGGGCCTCGGCGCCTTCAACGGTATTCTGGTGTGGAAGCTCAATATTCCGCCCATCGTCGTGACCCTGGGCACGCTGACCATCTTCCGTGGCCTGGTCTTCGTGATTTCCGGTGGCGCCTGGGTCAACGCAGCGCAGATGAGCCCCGATTTCATCGGGCTGCAGCGCACGGCTTTTCTCGGCCTGCCGCTGCTGAGCTGGTTCGCCATCGCCACCGCGGCGCTGTTCTACTTGCTGATGACGCGCACCCCGCTCGGCCGCGCCTTCTACGCCATCGGCGTCAATCCGACGGCCTCGGTCTATACCGGCATCAATGTCGGCCGCACCAAGTTCTATGCCTTCGTCATCGCCGGCGCTGTCGCCGGATTGTGTGGCTATCTCTGGATTTCGCGCTACGTCATCGCCTCGGTGGAGGTCGCCGGCGGCTATGAGCTGACCATCATCGCCGCCTGCGTCATCGGCGGCGTCTCGATTGCCGGCGGCATCGGCACCGTGCCGGGCGTGCTGCTGGGCGCCATCTTCCTCGGCGTCATCAACAATGCCCTGCCGGTCATCAACATCTCGCCCTTCTGGCAGATGGCGATCTCGGGCACGGCCATCCTGCTGGCCGTGGTCCTCAACGCCCGCGGCGAAGCCAGCAAGGGCCGCATCATTCTCAAGAAGGCGGAGGTGGTGTGATGGGATTGTGCTCGCCATACCCCCACCCTCACTCCCTCCCCACAAGGGGGAGGGAAGCCCGCTTAGCGGCTCTCTTTGTTCAGAGCCAGTTTCATGCTTCAGTAAAGCAGAAGGGGCGCAGCCTGCGTCTCCCTCCCCCTTGTGGGGAGGGATCAAGGGTGGGGGTTCGTTTGGGCATCGAGCGGGCAAGGGAACTGCGCAAGCGCATGCCGGCGCCGGAAGCGCGACTCTGGAATGCACTGCGTGAGCTTCGCCCAGACGGCTTTCACTTCCGCCGCCAGGTTCCGCTAGGCCCCTACTACGCCGACTTTGCCTGCCATGGCCGCCGGCTCATCATCGAGGTCGACGGCGATACCCACGGCACGACCGCTGCCCTGGAACATGATGCCCGCCGCGACGCATTCATAGCCGGGCAAGGCTACCGCGTTCTTCGCGTTACCAATGACGACGTCATGCGCAATCTCGATGGAGTCATGACCGCAGTTCTTGCAGCGCTCGACCAACCCCCACCCTCACTCCCTCCCCACAAGGGGGAGGGAAGCTTGTCCGGTGGCTCGGAAACTACCAGCATATGACCGACACCACCCTGCATCGCTCGCTCCCCGACCGCCTGGATAACCCGCTCCGCTCCGCCGTGCTGAGCTGGGAGAGCCTGCTCGTCCTCGTCGCGGTCGGCATCTTCATCCTCAATTCCTTTGCCTCGCCCTATTTCCTCAATGCCTGGAGCCTCTCCGACCTCACGTTCAACTTCACCGAAAAGGCCCTGATCGCCCTCGCCATGGCGCTGCTGATCATCTCGGGCGAGATCGATCTCTCGGTGGCCGCCATCATCGCGCTGGCCTCCACCATGATGGGCCTCGTGCTGCAATATGGTGCCGACACGCCCACCCTGGTGGCGGTCGGCATCGGGGTGGGCCTGCTGTGCGGTGCCTTCAACGGCTTCCTCGTCACCGGCCTCAAGCTGCCCTCCATCGTCGTCACCATCGGCACGATGAGCCTTTTCCGCGGCATCGCCTTCATCATCCTGGGCGACCAGAGCTTCAAGGGCTATCCGCCCAGCTTTTCCTGGTTCGGCCAGGGCTATGTCTGGTGGGTCATCTCGTTCGAACTGGTGCTCTTCCTCGTCTGCGCGCTGATCTACTGGGTGCTGCTGCACCGCACCAATTTCGGCCGCCGCGTCTTTGCCATCGGCAATAATGACGTCGCCGCGCGCTTTTCCGGCGTCCGCGTCGACCGCATCAAGTTCATCCTGTTCTGCCTTACCGGCCTGATGAGCGGCATTGCCGCCGTGCTGCTGACGGCCCGGCTGGGCTCGACCCGCCCCTCGATCGCCGAAGGCTTCGAGCTCGAGGCCATCACCATGGTCGTGCTGGGCGGCGTCTCGATCCTGGGCGGCGCCGGCTCCATCCTCGGCGTGGTGCTGGCCGCGCTGATCGTGGGCCTCGTTACCTTCGGCCTCGGCCTGCTCAACGTGCCCGGCATAGTCATGACCATCTTCACCGGCTCGCTGCTGATCGTGGTGATCGCGCTGCCCATCCTGTTCCGCATGTGGAGGCAGCGCGCATGATCGAGGATGCCGGGTACGAAAAACACGCCTTCAAGATGCAGCTCAATCCCGGCATGGCCGCCGAATACCGCAAGCGCCATGACGAGATATTCCCCGAGCTGGTCGACCTGCTGCATGACGCCGGGGTGAAGGACTATTCCATCCATCTCGACGAAGAGACCAATATCCTCTTCGGCGTGCTGTGGCGCCGGAAGGACCACGCCATGGCCGACCTGCCCAACACGGCGATCATGCAGCGCTGGTGGGCCCATATGGCCGATGTCATGGCGACCAATGACAAGAACGAACCGATCGCCATCGACCTCGTACCCATGTTCTGGATGAAGTAGCGCAACTGCGCCACCGCTGTTCATTGTGCCCCCGATCACATAGGCTTGCGCCTATGAATGAACGACCCGCGACCCTGCATGCGCCTTCCATAACCCTCAACGGCAAGCCGCTGAGCTTTTCCGACATTGCCCGGATCGGCACGCGCAAGGCGCGGCTGGAGGCCGATGCGGGAGCCCTCGAGCGCGTGGCGCTGGCCCGCGTCGTTATCGAGCAGGCCATTGCCAGCGGCCAGCCCGTCTATGGCTCGACTACCGGCGTCGGCGCCATGAAGGACGTTGAATGGTCGCCCGACCAGCTCGATGCCTTCAACATGGGCCTGGTGCGCGCGCATCATTTCGGCACCGGCGAGGCCTTTCCCGACGAGATCGTCCGTACCGCCATGGCCATTCGCGTCAACATGGCGCTGACCGGCCGGGTGGGCTGCACGACGGACCTCGTGGAAGCCTATCTGGCGCTGCTCTCTGCCGATGTCGTGCCCGTGGTGCGGCGCACCGGCTCGATCGGCTGCGCCGATATCGGCCTGATGGGCCAGATCGGCGCCGTGCTGACGGGGGCCGGCGAGGCCATGTTCCAGGGGCGCCGGCAATCGGCCGGCGACGCGCTGGCTGCCGCCGGGCTCAAGGCCTTCCGCCTCGCGCCGCGCGATAGCCTCGCCTCGATCTCCACCAATGCCGTGGGCTATGCCGCGGCCGCCAATGCCATTCGCGATGCCGCCGGCACGGTGCGCGTGATGCTGGCAACCGGCCTCACCACCGCCGGCGCGCTGGGCGCCTCGCGCGACCCGTGGAAGGCCGTGGCCCATGTCGGCACCGAGCGTGAAGCGGGTATCGGCGCCTGGCTTTATTTCAACGCCATGGGCTGGGACTGGCCCGATGCCACCCACATCCAGGATCCGCTCTCGCTGCGCATGATGAGCCAGGTCTTTGCCACCGGCTTCGAGACCCTGGTCGCGGCCGGCAAGATCCTGCTCGCCGCCACCGGGCGCACCGACGACAATCCCGTGGTCGCGGGCGGGCAGGTGCTGACCTCCGGCGGCTCGCTCCCGCTCGATGTCACCGTCTTCCTGCAGACCGCGCAGCTGGGCCTGGCCCATATCGCCCGCAATTCCTTCAATCGTTGCGTGCTGCTTGGCAATGGCCAGCGCCGCAACCTGCCGGTCAATCTGGTGCAGCCGGGCGCCATCGCCACCGGCTTCGGGCCGATCATCAAGCTGGCGGGTGAGCTGTTTGCCCGCGTGCTGTCCATGACCAACCCCATTTCCGCCAACTCCATGGTGGTCGCCGGCGGCATCGAGGACGAGGCGACCTTCCTGCCGCTGATTGTCGAGCGGTTCGAACGCCAGGTGCTGGCGCTCAGGCGCCTCGCCGCGCTCGAAGCCATGCTGGCGGCGCAGGCCATGGATATTTCGGGCGACCGGCCCGGCAATGTGCCGGGCATCATCTATGCGCTCGTGCGCCAGCATGCTGACACATACTGGCAGGACCGGCCATTATCCGCCGAAGTCGAAGCCGTCGAACATGCTTTGGCATCCGATGCGCTGATGAACGAACTTATTTCTCACTCGACGATTATGGAATTGGACGAGTTTTTCGCCCTGGGCCCGATTGCCTAGAATTTGCGGCCTCGCCCAATTCTGCCAAGACGTTACGTTAGGGACAGCCGGGTCCAGCCAACTGGAAACCTGGAGAAAACGGAGAAACCAATGCGCCTTACATCCAAGCTTCTGAGCGCCGTCGCTGTGCTCGCCATCTCGGTGACCGCCGCCAATGCCCAGGTCGTCGTTTCTTCCAAGATCGATACTGAAGGCGGTGTGCTGGGCAACATCATCAAGCAGGTGCTTGAGGCCAACGACATTCCCGTCGAAGACCGCATCCAGCTGGGCGGCACGCCGATCGTGCGCGAGGCGATCACCGCCGGCGAAATCGACATCTATCCCGAATATACCGGCAACGCCGCCTTCTTCTTCGAAAAGGCCGATGATCCGCTGTGGAATGACGCGGCTTCCGCCTATGCCGAGGCCGCCAAGCTCGACCTCGAAGCCAACAAGATCGTCTGGCTGACCCCGTCGCCGGCCAACAACACCTGGGCCGTGGCCATCCGCAACGACGTCGCCGAAGCCAACAGCCTCAACACCTTCACCGAATTCGGCGCCTGGGTTGCCGGCGGTGGCGAAGTCAAGCTCGCGGCATCGGCCGAATTCGTCAATTCGCCGGCTGCCCTGCCCAAGTTCCAGGAAGTCTATGGCTTCACCCTCTCGCCGGACCAGCTGGTGACCCTGTCGGGTGGTGATACTGCCGCGACCATCGCCGCCGCTGCCCAGCAGACCAACGGCGTCAACGCCGCCATGGTCTATGGCACCGATGGCGGCATTGCCCCATCCGGCCTCAAGGTGCTGGAAGACGACAAGGGCGTGCAGCCTGTCTATCAGCCCGCCCCGATCATCCGCGAGGAAGTGCTGGCCGAATATCCGCAGATCGAAGAACTGCTCAAGCCCGTCTTTGAGGGCCTCACCCTCGAAGTGCTGCAGGATCTCAACGGCCGCGTCCAGGTCGGCGGCGAAGCCGCTGCCGCCGTGGCCACCGACTACCTGACCCAGGGCGGTTTTTTGAGCTAGGCCAATAGGGATGCGGGGGGAATACCTCCGCATCCACCACACCCACCGGCCGTCACCCTCGGGCTTGGCCCGAGGGCACTGCACTTGACGGACAGGCAGCAAGTGAAGAACCCTCGGTTCAAGCCCGAGGGTGACGCGCAGTGTTGGCGGAGAAGACACTTTCCCAACCACTGCCGCCCAGCGAAGCCAGCGACTGACCAGCCGGAGCCCGCATGAGCATCGCCGACACGACCATCAGCGCTTCCCGCCCTCGCTGGCTCGCGCTCGACAAGCTGGGCGTGCTGATTGCGTTGATTGCCGCCGTCGGTGCGGTACTGCCCTTCGCGCTGTTTCGCGCCAATCGCATTGTGCTGGGCGACCCCCTTTCGCTGCTCGATGCGCTGCCGGGCGCGGCGGGCGCCGTTCTCTCCGCAGTTCTGCTGGCCGGCTTTGTGACCGCACTGCTGCGCTTCCCCGTCGTCACCAAGCTGGTTGTCGGCTTTCTCGTACTGGCCGTGCTCTTCGTTTTCATCGGCTGGTCCGCCAGCCATCTCACGCCCGAGGGCGACACCTTTGCCCGCGTCTCGCCCGGCGCCGGCTTCTGGCTGCTGGTCTTCGCCTTTGCGCTTCTGGTCACCGATGCCCTGACGCGGCTGCGCTTCGCCCCGCTGGTGCGCATCGGCATCCTGCTGGCCGTATCTGTCGCCATGGCCCTGCTGCTGTGGAGCGGCAGCTGGAATGACCTCTCCATGCTCAAGGAATATGCCACCCGGGCACCGGCCTTCTGGGCCGAGGCGCGCACGCATCTGGCGCTGGCCTTCGGCTCGGTGGCCATAGCCGGCGCGGTCGGGCTGCCGCTCGGCATCCTTTGCTACAAGGTCAGGCCCTTGCGCGCCGCGGTGCTCAACATCCTCAACATTGTCCAGACCATTCCTTCCATTGCCCTGTTCGGCCTCCTGATCGCTCCGCTGGCCTGGGTCGCCGCCAATGTGCCCGGCGCTTCCGCCATCGGCATTTCCGGCATCGGCGTGGCCCCGGCCATGGTGGCATTGTTCGCCTATTCGTTGCTGCCCATCGTCTCCAACACGGTGGTCGGCCTGCAAAGCGTTTCGCCCGCTGCCGTCGATGCGGCCAAGGGCATGGGGATGACCGGGGCACAGCGCCTGATGGGCGTCGAGCTGCCGCTGGCCTTTCCGGTCATCCTCACCGGCATCCGCATCGTGCTGGTGCAGAATATCGGGCTGGCCACCATCGCCGCGCTGATCGGCGGCGGCGGCTTCGGCGTATTCGTCTTCCAGGGCATTGGCCAGACGGCCATGGACCTGGTCCTGCTGGGTGCCGTGCCAACCGTCGCCCTGGCCTTCGCCGCCGCGGTCGTGCTGGATGCCTTGGTGGAAATGACGAGCCGCGGAGGGGCGAGATGAGATCGGTGCCCCCCACCCTCACTCCCTCCCCACAAGGGGGAGGGAAGCCCGTTCGGCGCGCGGACGAGCTTGTGCCACTGAACTGGCAGTCGTCTCCCTCCCCCTTGTGGGGAGGGATCAAGGGTGGGGGTGTCTCGCCGCAGCCACTGGAGCTTGGTGCGCCATGATCGAGATCGACGACATCACCAAGGTCTATAGCGGCACGACCGTGGTCGACCATGTGACGCTGACCATCGAGCCGCATACCATCTGCGTCATCGTCGGCACGTCCGGCTCGGGCAAGACCACCCTGATGCGCATGATCAACAAGCTGGTCGAACCCACCTCCGGCCATATCCGCATTGACGGCCAGGACATTGCCGGCATCCCCGCCTATGAGCTGCGCCGCCGCATCGGCTACGCCATCCAGGGGCATGGCCTGTTTCCCCATCGCACGGTGGGGCAGAATGTGGCGACCGTGCCCAAGCTGCTCGGCTGGGACAAGGCCAAGATCGCCAACCGGGTCGATGAACTGCTGAGCCTCTTCCAGCTCGATCCGGCCGAGTTCCGCGATCGCTTGCCGCATGAGCTGTCGGGCGGCCAGCAGCAGCGCGTCGGCGTGGCGCGGGCGCTGGCGGCCGGGCCCAATATCCTGCTGATGGACGAACCCTATGGCGCGCTCGACCCGGTGATCCGCGCCAAGGCGCAGGAGGACCTGCTCGCCATTCAGCGCAAGTTCGGCACCACGGTCGTGCTGGTCACCCATGACATGGAAGAGGCCATCCATCTCGGCGACACCATAGCGGTGATGGACAAGGGCAAGCTGCTGCAATGCGCGGCGCCGGCCGAGATCATCGCCAAACCGGCGACGCCCTTCGTGGCAGAACTGATCGGCACTAGCGAACGCCCGTTCCGCCTGCTGTCGCTGGCGCGGGTTGCCGACCATATCGAGGACGGCACGGTCGAAGGTCAGCCCATCGACGTCACGGCCTCGCTGCGCGACGCCTATGCCGAACTGCTGTGGTCGGGCCGTCCGGCTCTGCCAGTGCAGCGCGGCGGGCAGATCGTGGGGCAGGTGACGCTGGCCCGGCTGTCGCAACTGGCGGCCCGTCCGCAATGATATCAGGCAACCTCATCCGCCTTCTGGCTCTGGCCACTCTGGTGCTGCTCCTGGTTAGTCCGGACCTGTTCAGCGGCTTCTTCAGCCTCTTCACCAAGAACAATCAGCCCGCCATCTACAACCAGGGCAGCCTGCTCGATATCACGCTCAACCATCTGGCCATCGTCGCGGCGGCGACCCTGGCCTCCACCGTGGTGGCGGTCGGCCTGGCCATCATCGTCACCCGGCCCTTCGGCGCCGAATTCCTGCCGCTGTCGCGCTCGCTGGCCAATGTCGGCCAGACCTTTCCCCCCGTGGCCGTGCTGGCGCTGGCCGTTCCCATGCTGGGCTTCGGCACCGCGCCGACTTTGGTCGCTCTGTTCCTCTATGGCCTGCTGCCCATCTTCGAGAACACGTTGACCGGCCTCACCAACCTGCCGCCCACCGTGACCGACGCCGCCAAGGGCATGGGCATGACCGGCTGGCAGCGCCTCGTGAAGGTGGAACTGCCCCTGGCTTTGCCGGTGATCCTCGCCGGCATCCGCCTGTCGGTGGTGATCTCGCTGGCCACGGCGACGATCGGCTCCACGGTGGCAGCGCGCACCCTGGGCGAGGTGATCATTGCCGGGCTATTGTCGAGCAACACGGCCTTCGTGCTGCAGGGCGGGTTGATTGTCGGCGTTCTGGCTGTCCTGATCTATGATGCTCTTGCAGCACTCGAGCGGTTCCTGATGGCACGCACGGGGCAACTAGGGAGGGCAGCAGCGTGAATTTCGATCTCGTCGACACCCCCCTCCCAGCCTACCCCACACGGGGGGAGGTGCCGCATTGTGTTCTGGGCTCGATGTTGCCAAAACCACCGGCCCGACACCTCCCTCTTGATGGCGGAGGCCGGGATGGGGTGTTGGGAGCCACGACCCCAGCTTGGGAGCACCCGTAATGTCCGATTTCGACCTCGTCCTGTCCGGCACGGTCGTGCTGCCCGGCCTTATCATTGAAGACGGCTATGTCGCGGTACGCGGTGGCAAGGTGATCCATGTCGGCGAGGGCAAGGCGCCCTCCGCCCATGAGCGGCACGAGCTGGGCAACGCGCTGATCCTGCCCGGCGCCATCGACGCCCAGGTGCATTCGCTGAGCCAGAAGGACCAGGAGGATTTCATCTGGTCGACCCGCTCGGCAGCGGCCGGCGGCGTCACCACCATCGTCGACATGCCCTATGACGAGGGCAACCTCGTCTGCTCGGCCGAGGCCGTGCGCGTCAAGGTGGCCCATGCCAGCCCGCAGGCGCGGGTGGATTTTGCCCTTTACGGCACCATCAACCCGGAAGAGGGCGCAACCCGCATCGCCGAACAGGCCGAGGCCGGCGTCGCTGCCTTCAAGTTCTCGACCTTTGGCACCGACCCGATCCGTTTCCCCCGCATTCCGCCGGCCCTGCTGGAGGAATGCTTCGCCGCGGTCGCGAAAACGGGGCTGACCGCCGGCGTGCACAACGAAGACGACGAAATGGTCCGCGCCGCCATGGCCAAGGTCGAGGCCGCCGGCATAACCGATTATCGCGCCCATGCCCTGAGCCGGCCCCCGCTGACCGAACTCCTGGCCAGCCTGCAGATCTACGAGACCGGCGCCGCTACCGGCTGCCCGGCCCATGTCGTGCACTGCTCGCTCGGTCGCGGCTACGAGATCGCCCGCACCTATCGCGACCAGGGCTATGCCGCCACCATCGAGTGCTGCATCCATTACCTGACGCTCGACGAGGAAAACGACGTCGCCCGCCTCGGCGGCAAGGCCAAGATCAATCCGCCGATCCGTCCGCGTGCCGAGGTGGAAAAGCTCTGGGAGCATGTGCGGGCCGGCAATGTCACGCTGGTGTCCACCGACCACGTCAGCTGGTCAGAAAACCGCAAGAAAAGTGCCAGCATGCTGGCGAATGCTTCCGGCGTGCCTGGCCTTGAAGTGATGGTGCCGCTCTTCGTCAAGGGCGCGCTGCAGCGCGATATCCCGCTGACCTGGGCCGCCAGACTGATGGCCGAAAACCCGGCCAAACACTTCCGGCTGGCCCAGAAAGGCGCGCTCACGGCCGGAAAAGATGCTGATATTACAGTGCTTTTCCCCCGGCCCACCCGCTACGACGCCGCCGCCAGCGGCCACAATGTCGTGGGCTGGTCCCCCTATAACGGCATCGAACTGCCCTGGACCGTCGGCCTCACCTACCTGCGCGGCCAACAGGTCTTTGACGGCACCACCGTCGCCGAACCCGGCACCGGCCGCTTCGTCCGACCGGAGGTAAGGGCTTGATTCCAAACACGTCTATCCGCGCCGAACGTATCGCCGCCGACATCGACGCACTGGCCGCGATCACCGAGCCGGAGCGCCCCTGGACCCGCCGCGCCTTTACGCCAATGTTCCTAGAAGGCCGCAAATGGCTGGAAACCGCTATGCGCGAGGCCGGCGCGGTGACCCGGATCGATGCGGCGGGCAACCTAGTCGGCACCATTCCCGGCAAACACCCGCAGCTGGGTACGATCATGCTCGGCTCCCATTCCGACACCGTGCCCGATGGCGGCCGGTTCGACGGCATTGCCGGCGTTGTGGCGGCTCTGGAAGTGGCGCGCGCCCTGCGCGACCAGGGGCTGGTGCTGGATCACACCCTTGAAATCGTTGATTTTCTCGCGGAGGAAGTCTCGATTTTCGGCGTGTCCTGCATCGGTAGCCGGGGCATCAGCGGCACGCGGCCGGCGGAGTGGCTGACGCGGGAAAGCGACGGCATGACGCTGGAGCAGGCCATCGCCTCGGTCGGTGGCGCCACCCACCGGCTGGCCCAGCGGGACGATATCAAGGCCTTTCTCGAACTGCATATCGAGCAGGGGCCGGTCTTGCAGAACGAACAGCTCGACGTCGGCGTGGTGACGGCCATTGCCGGCATTACCCGCATCGAGATCATCGTCGAAGGCCGCGCCGACCATGCGGGAACGACCCCTATGGCGTCGCGGCAGGATGCCCTGACCACGGCGGCCTGGATCGCACTGGGCGTCGAGGAACTGGGCAAGGCACTGGCCAGCGGCGAGCAGCATTTTGCTGCAACGGTTGGCGAATTCGAGATGACTCCCAACGCCGCCAATGTGGTGCCGGCGCGCGTGCGCATGCTGATCGATGCGCGGGCCGAATTGCGCCAGGACATGGAGCGGTTCATCGAAGAATTGGCCAAGGGCGTCGCCGCGATTGCCGAGAAGACCGGCGTCACCGTAGAGGCGCCGCGCATAGTCTCCGACAACCAGCCAACCGCCTGTGATCCCGATGTGCTGGATGTCCTCGACGCCGCCTGCGACAGCGCCGGCGCCCGGCATCGCCGCATGGCATCGGGCGCCGGGCATGACACGGCCTGGATGGCGCGCATCACCAAGGCCGCAATGATCTTCGTGCCCTGCCTCGATGGCCGCAGCCATTCTGCGGATGAATTTGCCACCACCGAGGACATCGCGCTCGGTGCCGCCGTGCTGCTCGATGCCGTGCTGGCGCTCGATACCAAACTGCAAGGAAAGACCTGATGGGGCGTATTCTGACCGAAAAGGACGTCGAGGCGGCCGTGCGGGGCGGCTCGGTCTATGCGGCGGGCGGCGGGGGCTGGGCCGACCATGGCCGCATGCTGGGTCATGCCGCAGTGAGCATCGGCAGGCCCGAACTGGTCAGCATTGATGAGCTGGATGCCGATGACTGGGTGGCCACGGCCGCTGCCATCGGCGCACCGGCCTCGACCACGCCATGGGAGATGCAGGGCGTCGACTATATCAAGGCCGTGCAATTGCTGCAGGATGCCTTGGGCGAAAAGCTGAGCGGGCTGATGGTGGGGCAGAACGGCAAGTCGTCAACGCTGAACGGCTGGCTGCCCTCGGCGGCGCTGGGCCTCAAGGTGGTGGATGCGGTGGGCGATATCCGCGCCCATCCCACCGGCGACATGGGCTCCATCGGCATGGCCGGCTCGCCCGAGCAGGTCATCCAGACCGCGGTTGGCGGCAATCGCGCCGAGAACCGCTATATCGAACTGGTGACGCGCGGCGCGACGGCCAAGGTCTCACCCATTCTGCGCACCGCGGCCGACATGTCGGGCGGCTTCATCGCCTCCTGCCGCAACCCGCTGCGCGCGAGTTACGTGCAGAAGCATGCCGCTTTGGGCGGGATCTCTCTGGCGCTCAAGCTGGGCGAGGCGATGATCGCGGCCGAAGGCAAGGGGCCGGGCAAGATGATCGATGCCATCGTTGCCACCACGGGCGGCACCATCCTCACCAAGGGCTACATCACCGCTCTCGACGTGGTCTATACCAAGGAGGCTTTCGACATCGGCCGCATCACCCTGGGCGATGGCGACGCGGCGACCACCCTGCATGTCATGAACGAATATATGGCGGTGGAAGACGCCGGTGGCACCCGGCTCGCCACCTTCCCCGACGTCATCACCACACTCGACGCGGCAGGGCAGGCGCTGTCCGTCGGGCAGCTCGGCCTCGGCCTCTATGTCTTCGTGCTGCATGTGCCCAAGACCATCATCCCGCTGAGTTCGTCCGTGCTCGACCCGGCCGTCTATCCATTCGTCGAGGAGCGGATGGGGATCGAGCTGGCGAAGTATGCGCTGGGCTAGAAATGGCGATCTGACCTGCCTTACCTCTCCCTGGGAGGGGTAAAGAAAGAGCGAGAAAAATGCCCACACCCAATCTCCGTCACCCCAATTTTCCGATTCCAGGCGGTCCGGAGCTGCGCGCCAGGGGCTGGCGGCAGGAGGCTCTGCTACGCCTGCTGGAAAACGTTCTCGCGGTCGGCGAGAATCCCGAGGAGCTGATCGTCTATGCGGCTTTGGGCAAGGCGGCTCGCAATTGGGCGAGCCATAAGGCCATCGTCGAAACGCTGCTGCGCATGGACGAGGACCAGACGCTGATCATCCAGTCGGGCAAGCCGATCGGCCTGCTCAAGACCCATGCCAGGGCGCCGCTGGTCATCATGGCCAATTGCAACATTGTCGGGCAGTGGGCCAAGGCCGAGGTGTTCTACGAACTCGAGAAAAAGGGCCTGATCTGCTGGGGCGGGCTCACTGCCGGCGCCTGGCAATATATCGGCAGCCAGGGTGTTATCCAGGGCACCTACGAAATCTTCATGCGCATTGCCGAGAACCGCTTCGGCGGCTCGCTCGCGGGACGCTTCATCCTTACCGCCGGGCTCGGCGGCATGGGTGGCGCGCAGCCGCTGGCCGGGCGCATGGCCGGGGCGGCGATCCTCTGCGTCGACATCGACCCTGAACGGGCGCGCAAGCGCAAGGAGATCGGCTACCTTGAGGAGATTGCTCCCGATCTCGATACGGCTTTAGCGATGATCGACGGGGCCGTCGCCGAAAAGCGCGCAACCTCCATCGGCCTCGTCGGCAACGCCGCCGAAGTCTATCCCGAGATTGCCCGGCGCGGCATCGTTCCAGATATCGTCACCGACCAGACGTCAGCGCATGACCTAGTCTATGGCTATGTGCCAAAGGGCATGTCGCTGGACGAGGTCAGGCGCCTGCGCGTCGAGGGGCCCGGCCAGCTGATGGCGGCCAGCCGGGCATCGATCGTGGACCATGTACGGGCCATGCTAGCCTTCCAGCAGGCGGGGGCCGAAGTATTCGACAATGGCAACCTGATCCGCACCCACGCAAAGGCGGGTGGAGTGGAGAATGCCTTCGACATCAGGATCTTCACCGAAGCGTATCTGCGACCGCTCTTCGCCCGCGCCATCGGGCCCTTCCGCTGGATGGCGCTGTCAGGGGACCCTGAGGACATTCGCAAAATCGACGACAAGCTGCTCGAAATGTTCCCGGACAACCGGATCGTCACCAACTGGATCAGGCTGGCCCGCCAGCACGTGCCCTTCGAGGGCCTTCCGGCGCGCATCGCCTGGCTTGGCCACGGCGAACGCACCGCGCTGGCGCGGGCGGTGAACGCCATGGTCGCCGACGGCACCCTGGCCGGCCCGGTCGCCTTCAGCCGCGATCATCTCGATGCCGGCGCCATGGCGCATCCCAATATCATGACGGAAGCCATGAAGGACGGCTCGGACGCCATTGCCGACTGGCCCATTCTCGACGCGATGCTGCTGTGCTCATCCATGGCCGATCTGGTCGTGGTGCACTCGGGCGGTGGCGGCTACGCAGGCTACATGACCTCGGCAGGCGTGACCGTCATCGCCGATGGCACGCCCGGCGGCGACGAGCGGCTGGAACATGCGCTGACCAATGACACCGCGCTGGGCGTGATGCGCTATGCCGATGCCGGCTACGAGGAAAGCCTCGACGAAATCGCCAACAAGGGGATTGGGCATATATCCGTGGGCTGAAGCTTCAGTCCACCGCCCTGGATCAGGCGCTGGCCGCCATCGCGACACTGGCGATCGAACGCTGCTTCAGCGCATCGCCCACCGCAAAGATCGTCGGTGCTGACAGCGGGAAGGCCTCCACCGCTGCGACCGCTTCCCCGATCGTGCCGCGCCAGACCTGCTCGTCGGCCCGGCCGACATTGCCGGCGATGACCGCCGGCGTCTCAAGGCTCATGCCTTGGGCGCGGAGCTGGCTGACAATCTCGGGAAGGGTGCGGCGGCTCATGTAATAGACGCTGGTGGTGGCGGAGTCGGCGAGTGCCACCCAGTTGAGGGTTTCCGGCAGCACGCCCTTGCGCGAATGGCCGGTGACGAAGCGCACCGATTGGGCATGGTCGCGATGGGTCAGGGACAGGCCAAGCCGGCTGGCCAGGGCCAGGGCGGCGGTGACGCCCGGCACGACCGTGACGGCAATGCCATGCTGTTCCAGCATCTCGATCTCCTCGCCGGCGCGGCCGAAGATCATCGGGTCGCCGGACTTGAGACGCACCACATGCTTGCCCTGGCGGGCCAGGGTCAGCATCATCTCGTTGATGTCTTCCTGGCGGCAGCTTTCGCGCGCGGCGCGCTTGCCGACCAACATGCGCTTGGCCTCGCGGCGGGCCAGCTCGAGCACTTCTGCGGAGACGAGGTCGTCGAACAGGATGACGTCGGCGGATTGCAGCGCGCGCACCGCCTTGATGGTGAGCAGGTCTGCATCCCCCGGTCCGGCGCCAACCAGCGTGACACGACCCACCGCGGGCGCCGCTTTGATCGCGTCGATATCTTCATCCATCGCCGTCGGCGCGCTGTCGCCGAAAGCGCGGTCGACCAGGCGCTCCCAGAAGGCGCGGCGCTGCGGGCCGGCTTCGAGGCGTTCCATGACAGTGGCGCGTACCTGTTGGGCGAGCTGGGCCCAGGCGCTCAGCGTGCTCGGCAGCAGCGTCTCGATGCGGCGGCGCACGGCCTGGCCGAGAATGGGCGCCGCACCGGCCGTCGAAATGCCGACCACGACGGGGGAGCGGTTGACGATGGTGCCGAACTGGAACTGGCAGAATTCCGGGCGGTCGATCACATTATAAGGCACACTGGCGTCGCGCGCCGCGGCGATGAAAGCCAAGGCGTCGGCATCGTCCTCGATATCGGCGACGGCCAGCGTCGCGCCGGACAGGTCGGACGGCGCCCAGTGGCGGTCGACGAGGCTGATCGTGCCGGCGGCCGCCCCGGTCTCGGCCAGGGCGATGAGGTCGTCGCACCATTCGGCAATAGGCGCCAGCACCTGGACATGCGCGCCGGCCGCAGCGAGCAGCTCGATCTTCCAGGTGGCAGGTTCCGACCCGCCAATGGCGACGACGCGCTTGCCTACCAGGTCAAAGAAGACCGGCAGGACGGCGAGCGGGGCGACCCGGTCGGGACGCGTGCTATTCGGCTGCCTGGAGACGACTTGCATCGATGATCCCCCTGATTTCGGCGCGGCAGGAGCCGCAATTGGTACCGGCCCTGGTGCAGGCGCCGACGGCTTCGACTGTGCTGCAGCCCTGCTGGGTGACAGCGGCAGTGATGGTGTTGATGCCCACTGAAAAGCACGAGCAGATAATGGCGCCGCTATCGGGCATGTCGGCTCCCGGCCGGCCGGCCAGGACTGCCGAGGCGCCGAGATTATCGGCCACGAGCAGGTCCGTCGCCCATTGCCGAGACACCAGCACCGGATCGGGCGCCGTATAGAGCGCGACGACCAGCCGACCCTTTTCGATGACGGCAAAGTTGCGCCGGCCTGAGCGGGCGTCGAGCACGGATTCGACAATTGTAGTCCCGGAGAGGCCGAACGCGGCCCTGAGCCATTCCGACCAGTCGACGGGTTCCTCGAACCAGCCGAGTTCTCCCCGCGTGCCCCCGATGGCTTCGGCAATGGCCCAGTAGCCCGCATCGAGCACGGGGCGACCGGCGGAGACGAAGAAGCCGTAAATCCGGGTATGCACCGGTTCGGCATGCACCTCGGCCATCTTGAGCGCGGGCTGGGCGGAGAACGGGTCGACCTTGGCGGTGACCAGCGCATCGATGCGGCCATTGGAGGCGAACTGGTCGGTCCAGTGCATGGGCACGAACAGGTGGCCGCGCCGCTGGCGATCGGTGACCAGGGCCCGCACCACGGCGCTGCCATGCCGGTTGCTGAGCCGCACGAGGCTGGCGCGCCGGATGTTGAGCGCCCCGGCATCGGCCGGATGAATCTCCACGAATGGCTCGGCGTAATGCGCCGAGAGGCGCGCGGTTTTGCCGGTACGCGTCATCGTGTGCCAATGGTCGCGCACGCGGCCGGTATTGAGGATGAAGGATCCCGGGGCCGGCGCAAAGGGCGGCGGCGGCAGGACCGGCACGAAGCGCGCCTTGCCGTCACTGGTGAAGAAGACGCCATCGCCGAACATGCGGGCGGCGGGCCTGTGGCGCACCGGCCATTGCGTCGGCGGCAGGTTGCCATAGTCAGCACCGGCAAGGCCGGACAGATCGAAGTCGCGCGCGCCATCATTCTCGAAGGCGGACAGGGCTACATGCTCGGCAAAGATCTGCGCGGGGCTGCGATAGCTGAAGGCCTGCTCAAAGCCCATGCGACTGGCAACTTCCTTGATGATCCACCAGTCGGGGCGGACTTCGCCGGGCAGGGCGAGGAAGGGGCGCTGGCGCGATATGCGGCGTTCCGAATTGGTGACCGTGCCGTCCTTCTCGCCCCAGCCGGCGGCGGGCAGGCGCACATGTGCCGTCACGCCGGTATCGGTCCGTGCCGACATGTCCGAGACAACCACGAAGGGGCAGGCGGCGAGCGCCGCGCGCACCGCATCGGCTTCCGGCATGGAGTCGACTGGGTTGGTCGCCATGATCCAGACGGCCTTGATTTCGCCGCGCGCCATGGCCGCAAACAGGTCGACGGCCTTGAGGCCAGGCCTGCTGGCGACCCGGTCGCTGCCCCAGAAGCGCCCGACCCGATCGATGGCTTCAGGGGTGAAATCCATGTGGGCGGCAAGCATATTGGCCAAGCCGCCCACCTCCCGGCCGCCCATGGCATTGGGCTGGCCGGTGACGGAGAAGGGGCCCATGCCCGGCCGGCCGATACGGCCGGTGAGCAGATGGCAGTTGATGATGGCATTGACCTTGTCGGTGCCCGATGCCGACTGGTTTACGCCCTGCGAATACACCGTGACCGTTTTCTCGGTTGCGGCGAACCAGTCGTAAAAGAGCGCAACCGACTTCTCGGAGAGACCGGTAGCGCTGGCGACGCGGGCGACGGACCAGTCTTCCGCGACTAGCAGGGTCGCGTCGAGCCCACTGGTATGCGCGGCGACGAAGTCCGGTGCGGTGACGCCATTGTCTGCGAGATGAGCCAGCAGCCCGACGAAGAGGGCGCTGTCCCCATCGGACTGCACGGCCAGGTGCAGGTCGGCGATGTCGGCGGTGACGGTCCGGCGCGGGTCGATGAGCACGACGCGCATGTTCGGACGCTCGGCCTTGGCATTGACGATGCGCTGGTAGAGCACCGGATGGCACCAGCCCAGATTGGAGCCGACCAGCACCACGAGGTCGGCGAGCTCCAGGTCCTCGTAATTGCCCGGCACCGTATCGGAGCCGAAAGCGCGCCTGTGGCCGGCCACGGAGGAGGCCATGCAGAGGCGCGAATTGGTGTCCATATTGCCCGAGCCGATAAAGCCCTTCATCAGCTTGTTGGCGACGTAATAGTCCTCGGTGAGCAACTGCCCGGAGCCATAGATGGCAACGGAATCGGGCCCGAACTCGGCGATGGTCTGCGTGAAGGTGTTCGCAACCCGCTCGAGCGCTTCGTCCCAAGTGACTCTGGCGCCATCGATTTCCGGATAAAGCAGACGACCATCGAGCGACAGGGTTTCCCCCAGGGCCGACCCCTTCGAGCACAGGCGCCCGAAATTGGCCGGATGGTCCGGATCGCCGGCAATCGCCACCGATCCATCGGCTTGCGGCGTCGCAAGCACGCCGCAGCCCACCCCGCAATAGGGGCAGGTGGTGCGAACGGCCGTGCTGGCAAGCGGCTGGTTCATTCGGCCGCCGCCATGCTGGACACTTGGTAGGCCATGAAGATGCGGCCGTCGACGACCTCGGTCGGGAAGGTCTTGACCTGCCCCTCGTCGGCGCCGAGCGCCTGGCCCGTCGCCAGGTCAAACACCCAGTTGTGCAGCGGGCAGGTCACCGAGGCGCCATGCACAATGCCCTCGGCCAGCGGCCCGGCCTTGTGTGGGCAGCGGTTCTCGATGGCAAAGATCTGGTCTTCCTGCGTCCGGAAGACCGCGATCTTGCCCGTCGGTGTGTTGACGCAGCGCGCGCCCCGGCGCGGGATGGCGTCAACCGTACCGATGTCGATCCAGCCGTCCACTACGCGGCCTCAACGAAGCGGTGGCGTTCGTAGAGGAACTTGAGCACGGCTTCACGGCACTTGAGATAGGTGCGGTCGGCAGCCAGGTCGAGCCGCTGGCGGGGGCGCTCCAGCGGCACGTCGAGGATTTCGCCGATGCGGGCGGAGGGACCATTAGTCATCATGACGATCCGGTCGCTCAGCAGCACCGCTTCGTCCACGTCATGGGTGATCATGATCATGGTGTTGCCGAGCTTTTTCTGGATGTCCATGACGGCGTCCTGCAGATGTGCGCGGGTCAGGGCGTCCAGCGCACCGAAGGGCTCGTCGAGCAGCAGGATCTTGGGCTGCATGGCCAGTGCCCGGGCAATCCCGACGCGCTGCTTCATGCCGCCGGAAATCTCCGTCGGGCGCTTGTCCTTGGCATGGCTCATCTGGACCAGGTCAAGGTTCTGCATGATCCATTCGTGGCGCTGCGCGCCGGTCTTGCTGCGGCCGAACACCTTGGCCACGGCCAGGTTGACGTTCTCATAGACGGTGAGCCAGGGCAGCAGGGAGTGGTTCTGGAACACCACGGCACGTTCCGGGCCGGGGCCGTTGACCTCGTTGCCCTCGAGCATGATGCCGCCCGACGAGACCTCGGTGAGGCCCGCAATCAGGTTCAGCAAGGTGGACTTGCCGCAGCCCGAATGGCCGATGATGGAGATCACCTCGCCCCGGGCGATATCGATGCTGATCCCCTTGAGGACTTCCGAGCGAACGCCGCCGCGGTCGAAATGCTTGTCGACGTTGTCGATGCGAAGATAGGTCATGGCTGGGTTCCTCAGTTCGCGGACGTGCCGCGGGTAACGAAGGCGCCGATGGCCGCTACCAGACGGTCGAGGATGAACCCCACCACCCCGATATAGGCCAGCGCGACGATGATGTCGGAGAGGCGCGAGCTGTTCCACGCATCCCAGATGAAGAAGCCGATACCGACGCCGCCGGTCAGCATTTCTGCCGCGACGATGGCCAGCCAGGACAGGCCCACACCGATGCGCAGGCCCGTGAAGATGTAGGGGGCGGCAGCCGGGATCATAATCTTGAAGAAGAACTCGAACTGGTTGAGGCGCAGGATCAGGGCGACATTGCGATAATCCTGCGGGATGTTGCGCACGCCCACGGCGGTGTTGATCAGCACCGGCCATACGGAGGTGATGAAGATCACGAAGATGGCCGAGGGCCCCGAATCCATGAAGGCGGCCAGCGACAGCGGCAGCCAGGCCAGGGGGGGCACGGTGCGCAGGATCTGGAAGATCGGGTCCAGCCCGCGCATGGCCCAGATCGACTGGCCGATGACGGCGCCGACGGTCACGCCAACCAGCGCCGCGATACCGAAGCCAATGGCCACGCGCTGCAGCGAGGTCAGCACGCGCAGTCCAAGGCCGATATCGCCCTGACCATAATCAAAGAACGGGCTGTAGATCAGCTCGGCGGCATCGGTCCAGACCCGGCTCGGCGCAGGCAGGGATGCGCCGGGCGTGGAGCACAGGATTTCCCAGATGATCAGCGCCAGGGCGATAACCACCAGCGGCGGAATGACATTGGCAGCGATCTGGCCCAGCGTCTTCTGCCAGGAGCGCGGACGCGAGGCAGGCTTGGGTAAGGCGAATACCGCGGCATTGGCGGTGGCCGCAGGCGCTGTCGGGGTGACGAGGCGCTGGACGGTGGCGGTCATGGTCAGTGTCCTTTCGGGGCAGGCCGGAAAGGGTGCGGGGGAGAGGCCCCGCACCGCGTTGGGTCAGACCATCGCCTTGATGGCGAGGCTGTCGAGATAGGCGGAGGGATTGGCCGGATCGAACACCTTGCCATCAAAGAAGGTCTCGACACCGCGCGACGTGCCTTCAGGAATGTCCGCCGCCGCAATACCGAGCGCCGCAGCCGCGCCGCGCCAGATGTCTTCGCGGTTGACCATGTCGACCGCTGCGGTGATGTCGGTCGTGCCCGGCAGATAGCCCCAGCGGATATTCTCGGTGAGGAACCAGGCATCGTGGCTCTTGAAGGGGTAGGACGCGTAATCCTTCCAGAACTTCATCTCGAGTCCGGTGGCGGTGGCGACGCGGCCATTGCCGTAGTTGATATCGCCCTTGAGCCGGCCGGCAACATCGACCGGCGGCACATTGAACCAGCTGCGCTTGCCCAGAATGGTGGACATTTCGTCCTTGTTTTCCATTCCGTCGCACCACTGCTGGGCTTCCATGACGGCCATCAGGATGGCTTGCGTGGCGACCGGATTGGCGTCGATGAAGTCGGTGCGCAGGCCAAGCGCCTTTTCGGGGTGGTGCTTCCAGAGCTCCCCCGTAGTCGTCGCGGTGAAGCCGATGCCCTGGTTGACGAGCTGCTCGTTCCAGGGCTCGCCCACGCAGAAGGCGTCCATCGTGCCCACCTTCATGTTCGCCACCATCTGTGGCGGCGGCACGGTGATGACGGAAACGTCGGCATTGGGGTCGATACCGCCGGCAGCCAGCCAATAGCGGATCCACAGGTCATGCGTACCGCCAGGGAAGGTCATGGCGATGTTGACTTCCTTGCCGGCTGCCTTGCGCTCGGCGAACACCGCCTTGAGAGGCGAGCTGTCCAGCTCGACACCGACATCCTTGTATTCCTGCGCCACCGAAATGCCCTGGCTGTCATAGTTCAGGCGGGCCACGATCGACATCGGCACCGGAGTGCCGCCGGTAACGGTGCCCAGGCTCATCAGATAGGGCATGGGTGTAAGGATATGCGCGCCGTCGATGCCGTTGGCAGCGCCGCCGAGTACGAGATTGTCACGCGTTGCGCCCCATGAGGCTTGCTTGAGCACCTCCACGTCAGGCACGCCATGCTTGGCAAAGAGCCCCTTCTCGAGGGCGATGATCAATGGTGCTGCGTCGGTGAGCGCGATGAAGCCCAGCTTGGCACCGGTCACTTCCGGACCCGCCCCCTGTGCGAAGGCCCCCGACGGGAACAGGGACCGCGCTGCGATCAGCGTCGCTGCGGTTGCCGTGGCCCCCTTGAGAAATCCGCGCCGGGTGGTCGTATTCTTCGTCATGTAGTTCTCCATCTGCACCGATCGGAAAAACAAAAAAGCTGCCAACAGAGCATCGCATCCGGTTTGCACCGCATGCGTACTTGTTGGCAGCTTTGCCTGGGTGACGCCCATCGTTGGACATCGACTTGAAGAGCGTCTTGGGAGGAGCCCGTTCGCAAACAACATTGCACGAAGCGTGCCAAGTCGTCGGTGCGACGGTTTTCTTAATGCAGGCAACGGTTTGGTGGATTGAGAGCGGGATGTGAAAATCGCCCTGTGAAACCAGAACCGACCAAATCTGCACCAAACTGCCTATTTTGCGATCATCCGGGCCGGCGTGCCCAAGATTGAATCAGGGCTGCCGCTGGCTCGCGATATAGGCGTCGAGCGCGTCGGGGTCATAGACCCGGCCGTCGAAGAACAGGTCGGGGCCCATTGTCAGGCTGCCGTCGTGCGCGGCGATCGGACCGGCAGTTTGGCGTGTGCCGTCGGTCTTGTAGTCGGAGGCGGGTACCGCGGCGCCCAGGGGGGCGAGGGCCATGCGATAGAGATCGGAGCGGAAGCAGGCTGCGGCAATCTCGGCATGGGCGGGGCTGGCCGATACTTCGCCCCAGCGCACCATCTGGGAATAGTACCACAGGGCATGGCTCTTCCATGGGAAGTTGGCCGCGCTGGCATGCGGAATGAAATAGTCAGGCACGTGACGCACCGTGCCGCCGCCGATATCGAGCATGCCCGTCAGGGCGCGCGCGACGATCGCCTCGTCCGCATTCAGATAGGCCGGTGCGGCCATGATCCGTGCGGCTTCCGCATGATTGGCCGGATCGGCACACCAGATGCCCGCCAGGTAGATGGCGCGAACCATGGCCGATACCAGTTCTGGGTTCTCCTCGGCCCACGTCGCGCGCATGCCGATGACCTTGTCCGGGCTGGATTGCCAGATCGAGGCCTTGACGGTCGCAATCTGGGCGCCCTTGGTTGCCACGCCAATGCTGTTCCAGGGCTCGCCTACGCAATAGCCGTCAATGCCGCCTGCGCCGAGCGCGTCAGGCAGCAGGGGTGGTGGCAGCACGACAATCTCTATGTCGCGATCCGGCATGATGCCGCTCGCCGCAAGCCAGTAGCGCAGCTCGTAGTTGTGCGACGAGGTCTGGTGCACGACGCCAAAGCGCAGCTTGCGCCCGGCGGCGACAACCCTGGCCAGTGCCGCGCCGGCCGGGCCGGCGGCAAGGTCGCCCGGTGCGCCCTGATCCGCCATGGCCGTCCAGAGGTCGGCGCTCACGGTGATGGCGTTGTTGCCCAGCCCCAATACCACCGGCGCGATCATCGGGGTCGCAATCGGGGTGAGGCCCAGGCTGGCCGCCAGCGGCATCGGCGCCAGCATCTGGGCAATGTCGAAATGGCCGATGGCCGCACGGTCGCGGATATTGGCCCAGCTGGTCTCACGTACCAGGTGCAGGTCCAGCCCCTGCGCCTCGGCAATGCCCTTCTCGCGCGCCAGCACCAGCAGCACGCTGTCGAGCAGGGGCAGGAATCCGGCGGTGAGGTGGGCGGTGGGCATGGCGATTTTCCTATGGGCCCAGGAGATCGGCGGCGGTCACAAGGCTCTGGGCGATGTCGACCAGCCTCCGGTTCTGGTTCATGGCGGTCGAGCGGAGCAGGGCATAGGCCTCGGCCTCCGCGAGTCCGCGCGTTTTCATCAATATGCCCTTGGCCTGCTCGATGATCTTGCGGTCTTCCAGCTCGCTGCGGGCCTGTTCAAGCTCCCGCGTCAGGCGTGAAAAGGCGTTGAAGCGGGAGATGGCCATGTCGAGGATCGGCTTGACCCGTTCCTTCTTGAGGCCGTCCACCACATAGGCCGACACCCCGGCCTCCACCGCCTTCTCGATCATGGCGCCGTCAGAGCGATCCACGAACATGGCGATCGGGCGCTGAATGGCGCGTGACAGCGAGAAGAAGTGCTCGAGCGTATCGCGCTTGGGATTTTCGAGGTCGATGAACACCACGTCCGGCATGGTCGCCTGGATGGTGCGGGCCACTTCGTTGACGTCGTGAATCACTGCCACGCGGCCATAGCCGGCCTCCCGCAGGCCGTCCTCAATAATGGACGCGCGAATGCGGTTCTCGTCGATGATCAGAATGGATAGGTCAGGGCTCGGCATTGCCGGCAGTTATGCCGGTGCCCACAAAAAGCACAAGTGATACGTGTGCACATTTCCTATGCAATCACGTTCACAGCGCTTTCAGACTTTGGCGGCGGCCTCGCTCTTCCAGCTGAACTGCGGCGAGTAGCCCAGCATTCGCTTGGCCTTCTCGATGGACAGCAGCGTGCCGTTTGCCGACAGGTTTCCCTTGGTTGGGACGCTTGGGAAGACCTCCGCCAGCAGGGACATGTTGGAGCGGCTCATCACGGTGTCCGCATTGGCGATGATGAAAGCCTCAAAGCCTGTGAAGTCGGCCTGGATCGACCGGCGGACAGCCTGGGCGCCGTCGCGGGCATCGATATAGCCCCACAGGTTCCATTTGCGGCTGTGCGGATCGGCGTCGAACTTGGGGAAGGCGGCGTAATCTTCGGGGTTCATGACATTGGAGAAGCGCAGGCCGACGATGCGCAGGGAGGGATCCCAGCGGCAGAATTGGGCGGCCATGGTCTCGTCCAGCAACTTGCCCAGCGAATAGGCCGATTCCGGACGCGGGTAATATTCTTCGTCGACCGGCGCATAGGGTGGCGGCGTGTCAAAGGGCAGGCCCAGCACGGTTTCGCTTGAAGCAAAGACGATGTTCTTGATGCCGGCAAGGCGGCTGGCCTCGAAGACATTGTAGGTGGTCGGGACATTGTTGGCGAAGATCCGGGCATTGGCGGCGAGGCCCGGGGCCGGAATTGCTGCCAGGTGAACCACGGCGTCGAACGGGCCCTTGCGCTCATCGACGCCGCCCAGAATTGCCGCTGCGACCTCGCCGAAATTGGTCAGATCGATCCGCACGCTGGGGCAGATCGGCTCGGGCAGGGCCTGCTGATCGATGTTGAGCACGTCGTAGCCATGCGCCACCAGGTCGCGCAACACCGCGCGCCCAAGCTTGCCACTGCCGCCCGTCACCAGAACCTTGGCCATCCTAACCTCCTCTGCATTCAAGGGAATTCCCCCTTCTATCGCGCAAGGGTGGCATGCCAACGACCCAATGCCAAGCCGTCCCTCTCGGTAAATAGAACATGAACGCGCGCCTCACGAGCAGTTCAACTGGAAAGGCACATAACGGTCACCACAGGGCCAGAGCCCATCAATCAGGGAGATCGAAAATGAAGCATACCGCAACTGTTATCCTCGCCGCCGGACTGCTCACCGCCTTCGCCACGCTCGGCGCCAATGCTCAGGCCGTGCCGGGCAAGAACACGCCGAACTATCCCAAGTCCAACACCGAAACCGAGTGCAGTTTCAATGCCTTCATGCATCCGCTTGTGCGGACGAATGAAGTCTCGGCTATCGGTGCCGACCAGCGAATCTGGCTCACCCCGGTCTGTGAGGATGAACTGGACCGCAACAATTACGGCACGCTGTTCCGCGACGGAAATGTCGAGACGCTGCGCCAGTTTATCGCCCGCAATCCGGCCTTGATGGCGACGCTGACCACCCGTGGCTACGACCATTTCGACGTGGTCGCACTGCGCTTTGGCCGGAATGACTCGGTCAATCTCTTCGTCCACCAGCGCGACATGCGCTGAAAATCCGTCACGAGTCTGAACGGTGAATGAACGCCCCCATCACGATCGGTTCAAAGCCGGGAGGGCATCCTCCCGGCATCAGATGAAACACTGTCGAGGGAGACAGAAATGAACAAGCAACAGGAAAAGGTTCTGGTCGCCACGCTCTGCGGTGTGATCATCGCCGCCGCCGGCGCCTTCGCGGTGCAGCCAGCCATGGCGGCCGGCTACCAGGTCGACCAGCTGGCCCAGGTGACCGGTGTTGCCCACTGGGACAAGCTCAATGTCCGCAAATGGCCCGCATCCTATTCGCAGAAGGTCGGTGCTTTCGCCCCCGGCAGCCATGTCTGGGTCGAGCGCTGCATCGAAGCCAAGACCGGCGCCGACTGGTGCCTGGTCGGTGCGCAGGACACCACGGGCTGGGTCAATTCCCGTTACCTGACCGTCGTCCACGACTGGGATATCTGATCCCGGCCGTCGGCGACGGCGGAGACCCGGCAGGCTGCGGCTCGACCATCGCCGCGAATCGCAGCTGCAGACTGTCCGGGTCTCCACCCTCGCCGATGCGAGTTTCGTGCCTGCCTCCTTCCCATGCTGTGTTGACTTTTCCGGTCCTGCGCTGTTCGTGACGAACAGCCTGGACCGGAGTTTTTTGTGATGGATGCCAATCCCGTTCTTGCCGAGACCATTCGGGGCAACTGGATCGAGAACCGCCACCGCGGCGCCTATGTCGTGGTCGACGCCGATGGGACGATCATCGCTTCGGCCGGCGATATTGAGCGGCCGATCTTTCCGCGCTCGGCGATCAAATCCATGCAGGCCCTGCCGATCTTCGCCCAGCATGCCGAGGACAAGTTCCACCATACCGAGGAAGAACTGGCCCTGGCCTGTGCCAGCCATCATGGCGAGGACGCCCATGTGGCGACGGCCCAGGGACTGCTGACGCGCTTGGGTCTCTCGGTGGCTGACCTCGAATGTGGCGCACATCAGCCCACCAACAGCATTGCCCGCGAAAAGCTGCGGGCCACGGGCGCAGAGCCGAGTGCCCTGCACAACAATTGCTCGGGCAAGCATTCGGGCATGCTGAGCGTGGCTTTGGCCATGGGCGTGCCGACCGCCGGCTATGTCGGCCGCGAGCATGAAGTGCAAAAACGGGTCCGCGCCGCGGTGGAAGCGGTGATCGGCGAGCCGCTGAGCGAAGGCAAGTGCGGCACCGATGGCTGCTCGATCCCCACCTTTGCCGCGCCACTGCGCGCCTTTGCCTATGGCTTCGCGCGCATGGCAACGGGCAGGGGCCTTTCCGATGAACTGTCCACGGCCGCGCGGCGGCTCTTCGATGCCGCGACCAGCCATCCGCATCTGGTGGCCGGCACCGACCATGCCGATACGCTGCTGATGGCGGCGTTCAAGGGGCGGCTGATGCAGAAGGTCGGCGCCGAGGGCGTGCAATGCGGCGCCATCCGCGACAAGGGCTGGGGTTATGCCCTCAAATGCGACGACGGCAATATCGCCGCGTCACAGGCCATGCTTGCCGGCATGCTGCTAAAGCTGGCCGACCCAGACGCCGAACAGCGCACGCTGCTCGAGGGGCTCGCGCATCAGAAGATTCGGAGTGTGCGCGGCGCCGAAGTGGGTGAGCTGCGCGCAGTCGGCTAGCCGCCTCCGGCACGACAGACAGAGTTACGAGTTGTCCCGCGCCGACGCGGACGGCTATAAGAGCCCAACCCAAAGCAAGGCGGCGCTGATGCTCGTTGACGACAAGATCTTTCTCGGGACCAGCACGCAGCCCGAATATCTCGCCCTCAAATATGGCAATCGCCATGGCCTGGTGACCGGCGCCACCGGCACCGGCAAGACGGTGACGCTGCAGGTGCTGGCCGAGGGATTTTCGGCGGCGGGCGTGCCGGTCTTCGCGGCAGACATCAAGGGTGACCTTTCCGGTGTCGCCAAGATGGGCGCGGCGCAGGGCTGGCAGACACAGCGGGCGCAGGAAATCGGCTTCACCGATTTCAAGGACGACATCTTCCCGGTGATCTTCTGGGACCTGTTCGGCCGACAGGGCCATCCGATCCGCGCCACCATTTTGGAAATGGGCGCCTTGCTGCTCAGCCGCATGCTGGAACTGAACGACACCCAGGAAGGTGTGCTCAACATCGCCTTCAAGCTGGCCGATGACGAAGGCCTGCTGCTGCTCGACCTCAAGGACCTGCGGGCCCTGCTGATCGACATCCAGGAGCGGGCCAAGGAAATCTCGGCCACCTATGGCAATGTGTCCACCGCCTCGATCGGCGCCATCCAGCGGGCGCTGCTGGTGCTGGAACAGCAGGGTGCCGAGAATTTCTTCGGCGAGCGGGCGCTCGATATCGTCGACCTGATGCGCACCGACCGCAATGGCCGCGGTTTCATCTCGATTCTCGCCGCCGACGAGCTGATGCGCGCGCCGCGGCTCTACGCGACTTTCCTGCTCTGGATGCTGTCCGAACTGTTCGAGGAACTGCCCGAGGTGGGCGACCCGGACCGGCCCAAGCTAGTCTTCTTTTTCGACGAAGCGCATTTGCTGTTCGATGACGCACCCAAGGTGCTGATCGACAAGGTCGAACAGGTGGTCAAGCTGGTGCGCTCCAAGGGCGTCGGCGTCTATTTCGTGACGCAGAACCCGGTCGACATTCCCGATACGGTGCTCGCGCAGCTGTCCAACCGGGTGCAGCATGCGCTGCGCGCCTATACGCCGCGCGAGCAGAAGGCGGTCCGCGTTGCCGCCGACACCTTCCGGCCCAATCCGGCCTTTTCGACAGAAGAGGTCATCACCCAGCTCGGCATTGGCGAAGCCCTGGTGTCGGTGCTCGAATCCAAGGGCGTCCCCTCGATGGTGGGACGCACGATGATCCGGCCGCCCTCGGCGCAGGTCGGGCCGCTATTGCCTGAAGAGCGCCGCGCCATCATGGCCAATTCGCCCGTGGCCGGGCTCTATGACACGCTGGTGGACCGGGATTCTGCCTTCGAGGTGCTGGCGCGCAAGGCGCGGGACCGGCAACTGGCCGAGGAACGGCAGCGCCAGGAAGACGAAGAGCGCAAGGCCGCGGAACGCAGCTACCAGGAGGATCGGCCGCGTCGCACCTCCTCGCGCCAGACACCAGCCGAAGCGGCGATGAACTCGCTGGCGCGCACTGTCGCCAACCGGCTGGGAAGCGCGCTGGTGCGCGGCATCCTGGGCGGGCTGAAGCGCGGCCGATGAGCATGATGGAACCTGCCGCGGCCGCCCATGTCATCGCCGTCTTTGCCTCCGACAGGGGGCCCGGTGACCCTGAACGCGCCTCGATCATGAGCCAGACCGGCACCTATTTCGCCAAACGCGGCGCCAGCATCGTGTGTCTTGCCGAAGGCGGCATCATTCCCGTGCCGCTGATCACCGCCGCGCGCGCGGCCGGGGGGCAAGTGCGGATCGTCGCCGACCCCGGCATCACACTCCCACCGGCTCTCGCGGGCGTGACCATGGACATCCTGCCCACGCGCGAGGAGCGCCTGGCGCGGCTGGCGGAACTGGCCGAGGCCTATGTGGCGCTGCCGGGCTCGCTGGCCTCCGCCTCTGCCCTGTTCGGCACCTGGGCAGCGGCCAAGGCCATGGGGCGCACGCCGCCCGTCGTCATGCTCAACCGTCACCGCGCCTATGAGGTGATCCGCGGCTATGCTGCCGATGTCCTCTCGCCAGGACTGCCCGGCCACGAGCGCGCCGTGCAGTTTGCCGATACGATCGAGGACCTGTGGGGCCGGCTGAGCCGGCTGATCAGCGAGGCGCGGTAAGAGACACACCTCTCGTTGGTGAGGTTTCTCTACAGACAAGGTTGTGGAAGGCCCCTCACCCGGCCCAGGAGGGCCGATCTCTCCCCCGAAAGGGAGAGGTGAGGAGGCTTAGCCGTCGAGGCCAGGGTGCCTTGGCTTGCGGCGGTCGGGGAAGAGCGGAATCACATTGTCGGTGATGCGCCGGGTCGGCACGGGCTGTGGCGTCGGCATGGTGGTGCGATTGCGCCGCTCGGGTCCGCGATAGCCGCCCAGGACCCCGACGACACTGCGGCTGCGCAGCCGCGTCTGGATGCGCTGCAGCAAATGGCGGGGCGACATCGGCTTGATGATGACCTCGTCGATACCGGCGCTGATCGCCTGGTGCCGCATGGGCGGGGTGATGGTGCGGGTCAGCGCAATCACCGGGACGTCCTGGCTGAGCAGGTCATTGTTGAGGCGGATGCTTTCGACCATTTCATAAGCCGGACGGTCCTCGCGGTCGAAGTCGCAGACCAGCATGTCGAGCGGCGCGATGCGCATATAGGCCACCAGCTCGGCCTCGCTCTCGAACTGACGAACCTTGAGATGCGAGTCGCCGGCCACCACCATCGCCAGCAGTGACGACAGGGCAGGATTTGCGGCGATGATGGCAACCACCTTGGTCGACACGGGCTCTCAAGCTCCCCAATAGTAAACGAAGCGTTACCATGGGTGGAGCGGTGGTTGAAGGCCTGCATGCCCGAAATGGCTAATTGGCGGGGAAAACGCGGGCCGAGCAGAAGAAAGCCCGCCGGCGCAGGGCGCGGCGGGCTGGTGTGGACCGCGATTATGCAGTCGAAACCCTCCCCCTTGCGGGGAGGGATCAAGGGAGGGGGGTGTTTAGCCCGGATATCCGGGCCAACCGCCACCCCCTCCCAACCTCCCCCGTCGAGGGGGAGGTGCCGTCCAGTGCATGGGCGAGATGATGCCCCTAGAATTACGCCTTGGCTTCTTCGAACATGTGCTCGACATGCTCCCAGTTCACCAGGTTGTCGAACCAGGCTTCGAGATACTTGGGACGGGCATTGCGATAGTCGATGTAATAGGAGTGTTCCCACACATCGACGCCGAGCAGCGGCTTGCCGCCATGCACCAGCGGCGACTCACCATTGGGGGTCTTGGTGACTTCCAGCTTGCCGTCCTTGAACGACAGCCAGGCCCAGCCCGAACCGAACTGGGTGGTGCCGGCGGCGATGAAATCGGCGCGGAACTTGTCAAAGCCGCCCAGATCGGAATCGATGGCCGCCTGCAGAGCGCCCGGCAGCTTGTTGCCGCCGCCATTGGGCTTCATCCAGTTCCAGAAATGCACGTGGTTGTAGTGCTGGCCGGCATTGTTGAAGAGGCCGGCATTCTTGCCGTAGCTCTCCTTGACGATGTCTTCGAGCGGCAGGATTTCGAGGCCCGAACCTTCCAGCAGCTTCTCGCCATTGGTGACATAGGCCTGGTGATGCTTGTCGTGGTGATATTCCAGCGTTTCCGCCGACATATAGGGGCCGAGTGCATCATAGGCATAGGGCAGGGGCGGCAGAGTGAACTTGGTGGACATGTTGGCCTCCGGTTTCTGGATTGGACGCTGGGTGAATTCGGCACTGGTATAGGCCGATTATGACGGCAGAACAATCAGTTGGACGGAAATGATCCTTCCAGACCGACCGCATTGAGCGCAAAGGCGTAGCACATGGCTGTTTCCTTGAGCCGGTCGAAACGACCCGACGCGCCGCCATGGCCGGCGCCCATATTGGTGCGCAGATACAATGGCGCATCCCCGCTCTTGGTTGCGCGAAGCCGGGCTACCCACTTGGCGGGCTCCCAATAGGTCACGCGCGGATCGGTGAGACCGGCCAGTGCGAAGATCGGCGGATAGGGCTTGGCGGCAACCTGCTCATAGGGCGCATAGGCGGCGATACGCGCATAGTCCTCGGCCGAGGCCAGGGGATTGCCCCATTCGGGCCATTCCGGCGGGGTGAGCGGCAGCGTCTCATCGAGCATGGTGTTGAGCACGTCCACGAACGGCACCTGGGCGAGAATGCCGGCCCAGAGGTCGGGCCGGAGGTTGGCGACGGCGCCCATCAGCATGCCGCCGGCCGAGCCGCCCTGCGCCACGATGCGGTTGCGGGCGGTATAGCCCTGCTCGATCAGCATTTCGGCGGCAGCGATGAAATCGGTGAAGGTATTGGTCTTGTGCTCGCGGCGCCCCTGCACATACCAGCGATAACCCTTTTCCATGCCGCCTCGGATATGGGCCGTGGCATGCACGAAGCCGCGGTCGACCAGCGACAGGGCGGAAATGGAGAAGGCCGCGGGCATGGACATGCCATAGGCGCCATAGCCATAGAGCAGGGTCGGCGCGGAGCCGTCGAGCACCAGACCCTTGCGATAGAGCAGGGTCACCGGGACCAGTTCGCCATCGGGCGCGGTGGCAAAGAGCCGGCGCGTCTCGTAGTCGTCGGGATTGTGGCCGGAGGGCACTTCCTGCTCCTTGAGCAGGGTGCGCGTGCCGGTATCGAGATCCATGTCATAGGTGCGCGAGGGCGTGGTGGGCGAGGAATAGGTGAGGCGGAAGACCGAGGTGTCGAACTCGTAGCCGACCGACATGCCCAGCGAATAGGCTTCCTCGTCGAAGCCGACGGTCTCTTCCTTGCCTGTCCGCAGGTCGCGCACGACGATGCGCGGCAGGCCCTCGTGGCGTTCGAGGCGCAGCAGGTGGTTCCTGATCACGATCGTGTCGAGGATCAGCACGCCCTGGCTGTGCGGGACAAGGTCGGTCCAGTTCTCGGCGCCGGGATTGTCGACCGGGGCGGTGACGACCTTGAAGTCCTCGGCGCCATCGGCATTGGTGCGGATGTAGAGAAGGCCATCGCGCTCGTCGATGTCATATTCCCGATCCGTCACCCGGGGCGCGACCAGACGCGGCGCGCCGCCCGTCTCGGCGTCGATCAGCCAGCATTCGCTGGTCTGGTGGTCATGCGCATCGATGACGATGAACCTGTCGCTGAGCGTACGGCCGACGCCGACGAAGAAGCCGGGATCGGCCTCCTCGAAGATGATCGGGTCACTGGCCTGATCGGTGCCGATCGTGTGCAGGCGCACGCGGTAGGGCCGGTGATTGTCGTCATATTCGGTATAGTAGATGGCGCTGGAATCGTTGCTCCAGACATAGGAGCCGGCCGTCTCGGTGATGACTTCGGCGCTGTCCTTGCCGGTATCGAGATCGCGGATGACGATGTCATAATATTCCGAACCGGCGCGGTCGGCGGCCCAGGCGAGGTAACGGTGGCTGCGGTCATGCTCGGCGCCGGCAAAGCCGAAATAGTCCTCGCCCGCTTCCACATTGCAGTCGAGCAGCACGGTTTCGGGGCCGCCCTCGCGGGCGGTGCGGACGATCTGGGGGTACTGCTTGCCCTCGAGCATCCGAGAATTATAGGCGAAGGGCCCATCGGGGGAGGGGATGCCGCTGTCGTCTTCCTTTATGCGGCCGCGGATCTCCTTGTAGATGGTCTCCTGCAGCGCCTCGGTCGGCTTGCCGAACTCAGCTTCGAAATAGGCATTCTCGGCCTCAAGATAGTCGCGGATTTCCGCGTCCAGCGTCTCGGGCTTCTGCATCACCTCCTGCCAGTTATGCGCGCGCAGCCAGTGGTAGGGATCCTCACGCCTGATGTCGTGAAACGTGGCGGAGTGCGGCTTGCGGGCGGCGACGGGCGGCATGGGCTTGGTCATGGCAGGTCCGGACAGGTTGGGCTTACTCACATAGGGCGCGCCTTGCGGCAAAGGAAGGGCCGAATGCACGCGGGCTCCCGGCCCCGTGCACGAATGCGGGACAAACCCGCGCACCACCCCGTTTTGGCTTGTCCCGGGGGGATCAATCGTTAAGGTCTTGCCGCAAGTCGACGACAAGAATCGGTGCAGGGAGTATTGGCGTTTGGGGCTGGGTATGGATGCAAGCATAGCGCTGGTGGCGATCGCGCCATTTGTTGCGGCTCTGCTGGCGCCGCTGGCCCAGCGACTGACCAAGCCTTTTGCCGGCTGGGTTCTTGCTGCCGTTCCGCTGGCCATATTCGCCTTTCTGCTGACCCTGGTCGAGCCCGTGATCGCCAATGGCGCCGTCTCGGCCAGCATCGGCTGGGTGCCGGCCTATGACCTCAACCTGTCCTTCTTTGTCGACGGGCTCAGCCTCACCTTCGCACTGACCATTTCCGGCATCGGTGCGCTGATCGTGCTCTATTCGGGGGCCTATCTCAAAGGTCACCCCCATCTTGGGCGGTTCCTCGGCTTCCTGCTGGCCTTCATGGGCGCCATGCTGGGGTTGGTGCTGGCCGACAACATGCTGGCGCTGTTCATGTTCTGGGAGCTGACCTCGGTCACGTCCTTCCTGCTGATCGGCTTTGACCACACACGCCAGGCCTCGCGCCGGGGCGCCATCCAGGCGCTGGTGATCACCAATATCGGCGGCATGGGCCTTTTGGTCGGTGCCTTGCTGGTGCACCACCTCACCGGTACGTGGGAGCTCAGCGCGCTGGGCGACGAAGTGCGCGGCAGCGGCCTTTATGGCCTCGTGCTGTTCGCCTTCCTCTGCGCCGCCTTCACCAAATCGGCCCAGGTGCCGTTCCACTTCTGGCTACCCAATGCCATGGAAGCGCCGACCCCGGTCTCGGCTTTCCTGCATTCCGCCACCATGGTGCAGGGCGGCGTCTACCTCCTGGCGCGGACCACGCCCTGGCTGGGCGGCACCGAGGCCTGGACGCTTATCCTGGTCTGCTTCGGCGGCGCCACCCTGCTCTGGGGCGCGCTGGGCGCCCTGCGCCAGACCGACCTCAAGCAGATGCTGGCGCAGACCACCATTGCCTCGCTGGGCCTGTCCGTGCTGCTGATCGGCCTCGGCACCGAGGCTGCCATCGCCGCCATGGCGCTCTACTTCGTCGCCCACGCGCTCTACAAGGCCGGGCTCTTCATGGTGGTGGGCGCCATCGACCACGAGGCCGGCACGCGGGACATCACCGTGCTGGGTGGCCTGGCCGACAAGATGCCGGTGACCTTTATCGGCGCGGCCCTGGCGAGCCTGGCCATGATCGGCCTGCCGCTGACACTGGGCTATTTCGCCAAGGAAGAAATGTATCTGGGCCTGCTGGCCTGGACCTGGTCCGATATCGTGGTGCTGGTGGTGCTGGTCGCGGGCAATGCCATGCTGGCCGGCGTCGCCATGCTGGTCATGGTCAAGCCGTTTCTCGGCCCCGTCCTGCCGACCCCCAAATCGCCCCATGAAGCGCCGCTGGCTATGCTGGCCGGCCCCATCCTGCTGGGCGTCTGCAGCATTGTCTTTTCGGTGCTGACCGAGGATCTGGGCAAATACCTGCTGGTACCCGCTGCCTCCGCAATTCTGGATCATCCGGTCACGAGCCATCTGACGCTGGCCATCAATCCCGCCAGCCCGCTGCTGTGGCTGTCCATCGCGACCTGGGGCCTCGGCCTTCTGGTCTATCGCCAGGCCGCGACGCTGCGCACGCTGTTGCGGCGCGCCGAGGCCGCGCTCGGCTGGACCGCCGACAATCTCTTCGACGTGGTGATGTTCGGGCTGATCCGCTTCTCCGCCGGAGTGACGCGGCTGCTGCATCACGGGCGGCTGGAGATCTATCTGGTCACCGTCTTCGGAGCCCTGGCGCTGGCGCTGACCCTGCCGATGCTGCTGCTGGGTGGCTATGATGTGCTGCTGCCGACCGCCGAACTGGGCAACTGGTCGGATGTGTTAAGCTGGCCGGACCTGCGGATCTATGAGTGGGGCGTCGTGCTCTTGGCGCTGGTCGGGCTGGGCTCGGTGCTGCTGGCGCCCAACCGGCTCGTCGCCATCATGGCGCTGGGCATCCAGGGCACGGCCGTGGCGTTGATCTTCCTGTTGTTCGGCGCGCCGGACCTGGCCTTCACCCAGTTCATGGTTGAAATCCTCTCGGTGGTGATCCTGGCGCTGGTCATGACGCGCCTGCGCCTCGATGAGCGCGACCACCGCCCGCTGGAGGACCTGGCACGCGATGGCACGCTGGCTTTGGTCTGCGGCGTTGGCGTCAGCCTGCTGCTGATGGTGGTACTGACCGGAACGCTCGACAAGCGCCTCTCCGATCTCTTCACCGCCACCAGCGTGCCGATTGCCCACGGCGCCAACATCGTCAATGTGATCCTGGTGGACTATCGCGGCTTCGATACGCTGGGTGAGATTGCCGTGGTGATGGGGGCCGGCATGGCCATCATGGCCCTGCTGCGGCGCCGGAAGAAGGCCACGTCATGAACACCATCATCTTCCGCACCATCGCGCCGCTGATCGTGGCCATCATGCTGGTCTTCTCGGTCTATGTCTGCCTGCGCGGCCACAACGAGCCTGGCGGTGGCTTTATCGGTGGCCTCATCGCCGCCTCGGCGATCGCCATTCTGGGAACCGCGATCGGTCCCGCCGCGGCGCGCCGGGCGCTGCATATCGACCCGATGAACATTGCCGGCTTCGGCGTCTTCATGGCCGCCTTTTCCGGCCTGCTGTCGCTGTTCACCGGCTCGCCCTTCATGACCAGCATCTGGCTCTATCTCAACTTGGGCGACACCACTGTGCCGCTCTCCACCCCGATGGTCTTCGATATCGGAGTGTTCCTCGTGGTGTTCGGCACTATTGCGGCGATCGCGCTGGGGCTCGAAGGCGATGGGGGGGAGCGGTCCTGATGGATTATGTTCTCGCCGCTCTCATCGGCTGTTTCATCGCCCTCGGCGTCTATCTGCTGCTGTCCCGCTCGGTGATCCGCATGCTGCTGGGCATGACGATTTTCGGCAATGGCGTGAACCTCTTGATCTTCACGGCCGGGCGGCTGACGCGCGAAGTCGCGCCGATCATCCCGTCCGGCCTCGACCAGCCGGAAGGGGTCATCGCCAATCCGCTGCCGCAGGCCCTGATCCTGACGGCTATCGTCATCGGCTTTGCCATGTTCAGCTTCCTGCTGGTGCTGGCCTTCCGCGCCTATCAGAGCCTGGATGCCGACGACACGGACACAATGCGCGTCGCCGAGCCGGTAGACGAGCCCAACCCGCCATTGAGCTACTGACATGGATGAGCTGGTGCTTCCTCCCGCGATGATCGAGACAATGACTGCGGCGGCCGACTGGGTCATCGTGTTGCCCGTGGTGCTTGCGCTGATGGGCGCGGCCATGGCGCTGATGCTGCGCAAGGCCGGCAGCCTGTCCTTCATGCTCGCCGCTCTGGTGATCTGTGCGGTCATCGCCTGTGACATCGCCCTGCTGCTGCGCGTGCTGGAAACCGGACCGGTCAGCATGACCATGGGCAAATGGCTGCCGCCTTTCGGCATCAGCCTGGCCGCCGACCTGTTCAGTGCCGCCTTTGCGCTGGCGGCGGCCGTCGTCACCCTGGTGGTGCTGATCTATGCCGAGGGTGAGAGCGGCAGGGATGAGCGGGATGGCTTTCATGCCATGGTGTTGCTGTTGCTGGCGGGCGTTACCGGCTCGTTTTTGACCGGCGACCTGTTCAATCTCTATGTCTGGTTCGAGGTGATGCTGATCGCTTCGTTCGGGCTGATGGTATTGGGTGGAAAGCCCATCCAGCTTGACGGTGCGGTCAAGTACGGGTTCCTGAACTTCCTCGCCACAACGCTGTTCCTGCTGGCGCTGGGCCTGCTTTATGGCCTGCTCGGCACGCTCAATATGGCGGACGTCATGCGCGTCGCGCCGGCAGCAAATCCGGCAGCAATGGCCGGTGTTGCTGCACTCCTGCTGCTGGCTTTCTCCATGAAAGCTGCTGCCTTTCCGGTCAACGCCTGGCTGCCGGCCTCCTACCACACTCCGCCCGCTGCAGTGTCGGCCCTGTTCGCGGGGCTGCTGACCAAGGTGGGCGCCTATGCCCTGCTGCGATCGCTGGTGGTGGTCCTGCCCGCCAGCCGCGACCTGCTTGAGCCGCTGCTGGTTGCCATCGCCGTCGGCACGCTGCTGATTGCGCCGCTCGGGGCCATTGCCGAAACCAACCTGCGCCGCGCCATCGGCTTTCTGGTCATCGGCGGCGTCGGAGCGATCCTGGCGGGCATTGCCGTGCCGTCGCAGGAAGGGATCGGCGGGGCAGGGCTCTATGTCTTCCACGCCATCCTGACCATGACGGCGCTCTACCTGGTGGCTGGCCTGATCGAGCGGGGCACGGGCGAGACTGATACCAGGCGGATGGGCGGGCTCTATGCCGCCAGCGCGCCGCTCTCGATCCTGTTCCTCGTGCTCATCCTCGCCACGGCCGGCGTGCCGCCGTTCCTGGGCTTCTGGCCCAAGCTTCTGCTGCTGCAGACCGGTATCGGCGAGGGCGGATGGAGCGGCGGCCTGATCGTGGTCGCATTGCTGGTCAACGCCGTGCTGACGCTCATTGCCGGCTCGCGCCTGTGGGGCCATGTCTTCTGGCGCTCCGCGCCGGCAGACGGGAATGCGGCACCCCTGTTGCCGCAGACTTGGCAGCGCCTCGGCGCGACCGCCGTGCTGGTGAGCATGGTCCTTGCGGCCGGGCTCTGGCCGAATGGCCTGTTTGAAGGGCTCAATGCGGGTATTCCCGACATGATGGATCCGGCCCGCTACGTGGATGCGGTCGGACTTGCGGGAGCTTCGCCATGAACCCGGCTTCAATCGTCATTGTCCTGGCAATCGTCTGGGGCGCCATCACCGGCACCTTCACCGGGCTGAACCTGTTGCTGGGCGCAGCCATCGGCGGTGTCGCCGTGCTGCTGCTGCGCAGCGCCTTTGCCCCGCCGCGCATCCTGCGCAAGATCGGCCAGATCGCGTCGCTGATCCTGCTCTTCATCTATGAACTGGCGGCCAGCGCGGTGCGCGTCGCCATCGTCGTGCTGACGCCGAGCATGAAGGCAGACCTGCGGCCAGCCATCATAGCCTTTCCCCTTACGGTGAAATCGGATGCCGAAATCACCCTGCTGGCCAACCTCATCACCCTGACGCCGGGCACGCTGAGCATCGATGTCAGCGAAGACCGCTCGGTGCTGTTCGTCCATGTGTTGACGCTGAGCACGCGCGAGGCGCTGATCGCCGACATTGCCGGAGGTTTTGAAGCCAAGGTACGGGAGATCTATTCATGACGCCCGCCGACGCCCTCTCACTGGCGACGCTTGTCGCGCTGATCCTGCTCGGACTGGCTTTGCTAATCGCGGCGATCCGCATCGTCATCGGACCCACGCTGGCGGACCGCGTGCTGGCCCTGGACCTGCTGACCGTGGTTGCCATGGGCTTTGTCGGGGCCATCGCCATCCGCACCGGGCTCATGCTCTATCTCGATATTGCCATTGCGCTGGCGCTGCTCGGGTTTCTGGCGACCGTGGCACTGGCGCGCTACATCCTGTCCCGGGTCAGCGCCGCAGAAAGGGACGGATCATTATGATCACCGATATCCTGATCTATGCTGGTTGCGTGTTCCTGCTACTGGGGGCGGCCTTCAGCCTGGTCGCGGCGATCGGCGTCCTGCGGCTGCCCGATCTCTATACGCGCATGCATGCTGCCTCGAAGGCCGGCGCGGTGGGTGGCGGGCTGATTTTGCTTGCAGTGGCATTGGTTTGCTTCGACGCCGCCGTGGCCCTGCGGGCAGTAATAGGCGTCATATTTCTGTTGCTAACGACACCCTTGGCCGCTCACCTGCTGGCAAGAGCAAGTTACCGTGCTGCTAACCAGTCTCCCACAAATATGCTCATCGACGAACTAAAGTCTAAAAGAAGCCCAAGTTCTCCCGCATGACTAAACATGCTAGCAAGGTTCAATTGCTGCATATGGGTTGCGAAGGTTAATGAACAATCCTAACAAGGCATATGGTTGTGACTGCCCCTGTCGCTGCCAGATAAAAATGGAAGGTTGAAACATGAATGATACCACCGGCTCGGCGACCGGTTACGAGAGCGATCTGATCGAACTCAGTACCGAAATTGTCTCGGCCTATGTGAGCCATAATTCGGTGAGCGTGACCGATCTGCCCAAGCTGATCGCCGAAGTTCACGGAGCCCTGCGGGCCTTGCAGAATAACGAGGTCCAGACTCCGGTTGAGGAACTCAAGCCGGCTGTTCCGATCCGCAAATCCGTCGCGCCCGACTACATCATCTGCCTCGAAGACGGCAAGAAGTTCAAGTCGCTGAAGCGCCACCTGCGCACGCACTACAATCTCTCGCCGGAAGAATACCGCGAGAAGTGGGGCCTGCCTGCCGACTACCCGATGGTTGCCCCGAGCTATTCGGCCACCCGCTCGAAGCTGGCCAAGGATAACGGGCTCGGCCGCAAGGCTGCCTGACACACGACGAGACGTCGCGTCCCGATCGGGACCCCGGCGATAACCAAAATTCAAACGGCCGCTCGCAAGGCGGCCGTTTGAATTTTTATCAGCATACTTATCCCCCTCGCTCTTGCCTGCCTCAGTATGTAGGAATTAATTCCTGATACGCGAGGAGGCAGACCGATGCACCCTATTCCTTCCCCACTGTCGACCCACCGGGCGGTTCGTTGGCGCGGCGCCATCCACCGCAGTTGTGACGAAGCCATTATTCTGGTGGCTTTACAGAAAAACGTGCCCATACGCATGCTTATGCACAATACGCGCTGCAGCCTGCCGGCAGCGCGGGCGCGGCAACTGGCCATGTATCTGTGCCATGTCGTGTTCGGGCGCACGCTGGCGGAGATCGGCGAGGCCTTCGGGAGGGATAGGACAACAGTCTCACATGCCTGCGCCATCATCGAAGACATGCGCGACGATCCGCGCTTCGATGAGGAAGTCTGCGCCCTCGAAAGCCTGCTGGAGCAGGGCGGCGTGCCGTCGGAGGACAGCCATGCCCATTGAAAGGGGTGACGATTCCCTGGCGCGGCTGGCCAGCCGCGGCGGCAAGCGGGAGGCGGCCTTCCTCGCGCCGCATCACCTGGCCGCGGCGGAGCGCCTCGAGAGGCTGATCCTGCGCGCGCAGCTGATGCCCCGCGTGACCATGTCCTACGACCCGACCCGGATCGGTGGGCGCAATGGAGCGGGCAATGACGCGCTTTCAGCCACCGAGGCATCGGCCGCCGCGCGCCAGAAACTGAACGCCCTGGCGGCCAACCTGCCATCGGACTGCTGGGGCGTGTTGTTCGACGTCTGCGGCCTGGGCAAGGGCCTGCAACTGGTCGAAACGGAACGGCGCTGGCCGCGACGCAGCGCCAAGCTCGTGCTGCGCATCGGGCTCGATCAGCTTGCCGCACAGTTCGGCCTGTCGCCTGAGGCGAAGGGCGCGGGCCATGGCGTCACCCGCAACTGGCTGGAGACAAGGCTGCCGCTGATCGCCGATGAATCGCCCTGACCGCTCAGCTCAGCGCCTTGCCCTCGGCGCGGATGCGGTTGACCATGGCCACGAGGCCATTGGAGCGCTGCATGCCCAGATGCTCGCTGAGGCCGATCGTCTTGAACCAGGCGATGGCGTCGGTTTCGGCGATTTCCCTGGCCGGGCGGTCCGAATAGAGTGCAAGCAGCACCGCCACCAGACCCTTGGTGATGATGGCGTCCGACTGGCCGGTAAAGCGCAGAACCGGCTGCTCGCCGGAGCGATCCGCGCTGGATACCAGCCAGACATTGGACACGCAGCCCTTGACCTTGTTCTCCGCGGTCTTGTCGGTCTCCGGAATCTCGGGCAGGGCCTGGCCGAGCTCGATGAGGTAATTGAGCCGATCCTCCCAATCGTCGAGGAAGGAGAGGTTTTCGGCAATGTCCTGGAAGGCTTGGGGCTCGCTCATGGGGACTATCTAGTCAAACCGCGTGGGCAATACCAGAGCAGGGCAGGGCAAAGAAAAGCCGCAAGCACGGGGCAGCGTGCTTGCGGCAGGGGCCAGGGTCGCTGGAGCGTCGCTTGGGGAAGTGACGCGACCCTGGGGTCGAGTTCGGGGCCCGGGGCAGGGCGCCCGCTATCCCGCCCGGTCTGGCCTTGGTCGGGGTATGGGGGCCAGATTGATCGCCGGCTGCTCATGCATGGGTGTGCCGGCGGACGGGGAAGGCTGCAGCGCGGCGGCGGCAATCGCCTTGCCACCCACGCACTGGAAACTGTCGCATTCGATGTTCTGGATCTGCTCGGCAACCACCCGGCTGCCGGCCGCCATGGCCTGGGCCGAGAGCGCACCGGCATCGGGAAGATCGACGCCGGGCTTGATCACCATATAGGCGAGCGTCAGCCAGAAAACGGAGCGAACCACTGCAAACATTGTCATTCCCGAAAACTGCTGCAGGCCCGGTTCGACCTGCATGAGCCAGACTAGACGGGGTCCGTTAAACCGCTTTGGGACATTTCGATAAAATTTTAGGCAAATGCGACCCATCGCCGGCAGGCAGGGCAACGCCTTGTTTACGCTAACCCGAGAAAGGGGCCATCCGCGGCGTCCGGCAGGGTGGGACGGGGCCGGATTTAAGCTCGCCTTTAGCTCTTGGGTCGCAGGGTGGCTGCAACAAGACCTGATCCCGTTCAGGCGGAGTGCGGCCCCGGCCGCGCTTGTCGGAGCCCTCGGGCATCCGTGACTGCTGGCGTCGTGATAGTGAGTAATGCGTATGCGTAGCCTGTTCTCTTTCGGCGCAAGCAAAGAGATGTCGATGGCCGTCGCTGGCGGTGGCCACCGGCCCGAAATGCTGCGCCGCAAGACGCTCGCCAACAATTCCCGCATCCTGATTCTGCTCAGCGCGCTGTGCATGCCGCTCGCCGTCTATCTGCTGGTCATCGGCAGCCCGTTCCCGCTGGCCATTGCGGGGCTTGGGCTGGGGGCCGGCATGACGACGCTGGCGCTGCATCAGCGCAAGCTTTTCGAGCAGGCCGCTGCCGGCCAGGTCTATGCCCTGCTGATCATCGGCGCGCTGCTGACGCTGGCGGACGCCCAGCTGGGCGATGCCGGGCTGGCCATAGCGGTCATGGCGCCCATCATGGCGTCCCTGCTCGGCCAGCAGCAGCTGCGCCGCCAAAGCTGGATCATGCTCGCGGCGGTACTTGGGCTTGCCATCCTCGCCAGCGCATTGTCACTGCCGCCCATTCCGGTCGCGGCCTCGACGCTGGTAGGCACCAGCATTGTCGGCTTCGCCATTGCCGCCTTCATCGTCCTGCACAGCGCCAACCGCATCAACGCGGCCTATGAGGTCTATGACAAGGCGCAGATGACGGCCTATCGGCACCTGATCGAGCATGTCCAGGATGGCGTGATCCGCTTTTCCAGCGATGGGCAGATCCTGCTCGCCTCGCGCTCGTCCGAACAGCTGTTCGGTTGCCAGCGCTACGAACTGTCGGGCTCGGCGCTGGGCGAACGCCTGCATGTGCTGGATCGCCCGGCCTACCTGACCGCCTTTGCCGATGCCAATCAGGGCGGCAAGTCGCGCACCATCGAGGTGCGGATGCGCCAGGACGATCCGCGCGCCATGACCAACCTGCCGCGGTTCATCTGGGTGGAAATCAGCCTGTCGCCGGTGATCGATCCCGAGACCGAGGGACAGCGCCATGAAGTCGTGGCCTTGTTCCATGACATCACCCGGCGCAAGGACAATGAAATCGCCATGGCCGAGGCACGCCGCGCGGCGGAAGATGCCTCCGCGGCCAAGTCGCGCTTTCTCGCCACCATCGGGCATGAACTGCGCACGCCGCTCAATGCCGTGGTCGGCTTTTCCGAAATGATGACCAGCGACATCGGCGGGGAACTTTCGACGACGCATCGCGAATATGCCGGCCTGATTCACCAGAGCGGCAAGCATCTGCTGGAAGTGGTGCGCATGCTGCTGGACATGTCCAAGATCGAAGCCGGCAAGTTCGAGCTGCAGACCGAGCCTTTCGTTGCCGAAGACATGATCGCTCCCTGCTTCAGCATGGTGGACGCCATGGCCCAGGCGCAGGATGTGACGCTGGTGGCCGACATCGCCGGCCACCTGCCCATGCTGGTTGCCGACGAGCGCGCCTGCCGGCAGATTCTGCTCAACCTGCTCTCCAATGCGATCAAGTTCAGCTATCCCGGCGGCCGTGTTACAGTCAGCCTCAAGCGCCAGGGCCAGAGCCTCAACCTGTCGGTCAGCGACAATGGTGTCGGCATGGCGCCCGAATCGCTGAGCAGGATTGGCGAACCGTTTTTCCAGGCGCAGGATGGCCTGGCCCGCCGCTATGAAGGCACGGGGCTTGGCCTGTCCATCGTCAAGGGGCTGGTCGACCTGCACCAGGGCACGCTGCGGGCCATGTCGGAGATTGGAGCGGGGACAACCGTGACAGTTTTGCTGCCCATAAACGGTCCGGCAATAAAGAGCGAAGAAACTGCATCCGTAACACCATTCCGTAGAGAGCCAGCCGCCGCTCCGATTCATTCATGGCAAGACGAAAAAAGAAAAGCGCAATGACGGCAACCACCTTCTCGCGCCTGCCTTTGCTGGCGGGCAGTGCTGCCGCGGCCTCACTTGGCCGCGCCGGCCTTTGGGCATTCTCGCGCTATATGCGGGCGCCACTGGCCTCGACGGGCCTGCTGGCCATGGTCACGCTGACGGCGATGGCTGCCAGCAATGCCCTCTATCTGCAGACGGCCCGGCATCCCGCGCCGTTCTTCATGCCGGCCACGGATATGCCCGTGCCCGTCGCGCAGCCGGCCGTCGCGCCAGCGCCCGTACCGGCGCCGACCCGACAGACCGCCGTGTTGCCGCCTGTGGCGAGCGAAACCACCGGCAGCGTGGCTACGGTGCCGGCACCCGTGCCGGACGCGCCGGTGGGCAATAGCGATGCCTTTGCCGTGCAGAAGAAGCTGACCGAACTGGGTCTCTTCAACGGCACGGTCGATGGCTTCTATGGCCCGATGACCGCCGCAGCCATCCGCGCCTTCGAGACGCGCAACGGCATGGAGCCGACCGGGGCGATGAGCCGCGAAGTGATCGACGCCATCCTGCGCGCAGATGCAGCCGGCATGGTGCCCGCTACCCAGCAGGCCGCTGCCGTGCAGCCGGCTCCCGTGGTCCAGCCGGCGCCGCAGCCGGTGGCCGTGCAGGCCATTGCGCCGCGTCCCGCGCCGCAGGGCGACATCCTGGTGGGGCGCGTGGCCGAGCTGTCGCCGGTCGACCAGGCGGTCGACACCATTGGCAATGCCGCGGCCCTCACCATCGATTCCATCGTTGCCGCCGTCGACGGCGGCCGCACCACCCCGCCGGCGCCAGCCACGAGGCCCGTCCCCGCCGTGCCACTCGCCGCAGCGCAGACGCGCCAGCAGCCCATGCCGGCACCGGTCCAGGTGGCCTCGCTCGAGCCCATGGCGGCCCCACGCGCCGCCAGCGAAGTGCAGGCAGGCCCGACGCCCGACCAGATGATGGCGGCCAGCACGGCGGTTGCCCCGGCCAATAATGTGCAGCTGGTCAGCCAGATCCAGCAGGGTCTCGCCAGCCTGGGCTTCTACCACGGCTCGATCGACGGCCACCCCGGCGACGCCACGGCCAAGGCCATCCGCGAATTCGAGAATTTCCACAGCTACAAGGTCACCGGACAGGTGAAACCCGACCTGGTCGGCCTGTTGCGGCAGGCCGGCGCCGAGATCTAGTGAGCGCGCTGCGCAGCGATATCTGGTGCGGCGTCTTCGTGCGGCGCCACAACGACCTGGGCAATATGTGCGTGGTCGCGCGCCGCGGCGACCCGATCGCCGGCCAGGTCTTCATCGAGGTCGACCACCTCGACGGCACCCGCTCGCTGTTTACCCCAGCCCCCATGGCCGGCCGCCCCGATGATGCCAGGCTGGTGTTTCAACGCCGCTTCAGCCGCGTCGAGGCAGCCAAGGTCAGCGAACGCATTGCGCGGGAAATCGAGTTCGATCCCGATCTCTGGGTGCTCAGCCTCGACCTGCGCGGCGATGATGTGGGGATCGACCTCGCCTAGCTTGCGCGGCGGGCGCCGATGCGGGCCAGGGCCTCGATGGCCTGCTCGACCACAGGATTGTGCGCCGGCGCCAGCGTCTGCGAGGGCGTGCGGCGGCTGGTTTCAGTGAAGGGCTTGTATTCGGGCTTGTTGAGCTCGAGCAGGTTCACCTCACCGCGCCAGGCGCTCATCAGATAGGCCATGGACGCCGGCGTGACATTGCCGAACAGCGTGGCGAAATCGGCCAGCGCGCGCGAGCGGTCGCTATCGTGGCTGGTGGCGTGGATCAGCACCTTGAGGCCTTCATAGGCACTGCAGCCGAAGGCACGCAGGATGACGAAGAGGGCGGCGCCCGTGACGTCATGGGCAATCTGGCCGCAGCGCACTTCGTCGAGCCCGGTGATCTGCGACAGCAGCCGCGTGACTTCCGGGCGGCGGTTTTCCGAGAACAGCTTCATCAGCGCCTTGGTCAGCTCCGCATTGGCGACGGTGAGCTGCTCGATGGTCCGGCTGCTTGGCAGCTTGGGCGTCTCGCGATTGGTGAAGGCCTGGATGACCTTGACGCGGTGGTCGTCCGACAGATCGAAGAAAGCGGGCGCCAGGAGGGCCGCGTCGAAATCGCTGCGCTCCGCCAGGGACTCGGCGACCATATGGTCCATCTGGGCGGAGCGGGCGAGGGCGCTGAGATAGGCGCCGCGCGGCACGATTGCATTATTGGCGGCCAGGGCGCGGTAGACCTTGCGCGAATTCATCTGGAAGAGCTTGGCCAGCACGACATTGGTGAGATCGTCGCGCGCCGCGATGGTGGCAGCGGCCGGCACGTCATAGCGGGCGATGATGTCGAGCATGGTGGGCTCGGACAGATCGGCCGCCCCGGCGAGAAAGCCGATGAGGTCCTCGCCGATATTGTCGACGACGAGCTGTTCGAGGGTCGGGGACAGCATTTCGGCACGGCCCAGAATGGCTGCGCCCTTGGCGCGGGCCTGTGGGCCCGCAATGGGGAACAGGCGCGAGGCCAGCGCTTCAAACTGTTCCATTTCGGGAGGCGTCGGCTTGCCGCGACGGGCATAGGCATCACAGGCCGCGATCAGCAAGGTATTCGTACGGTCGACGCCGCCTGTCTCGATGAGCAGTTGAAACGTCTCGTAGGGCTGAAAACCAAGCATGTGTCGGGGACCGTCATTCGGAATCGCATCACATTCGATGCATCGTCACTCTTGCCGCCAATTCGTTAGCAGACTGTTAACCTTGACGATCTCTTAATGCGGTCATGAGCAGGCAGCGCGAGGGGCGTCGCGCCGACTGATTTGTAACGCGAACCGTTGTCTCCATTGGGAATGGGGGAACGAGCAACCTGGAGGACAGCTTGGGAAAGCTCGTCAAGTTCGATCAGCGGCGAAAAGCCGACACACGTGGGGTGAAAACGCCCGGCGACGCCCAGATCCTGATGTTTACCGGGGTGCGTTATGAACGCCAGGCGCCGCAGCCGCCAACGACAAGGCTCGATCCGACACGGCCAAAGCGCAAGCGTGGATAAGATGCTTCGACTGGCCTCTGCGCTGGCGCTGGCCACGCTGCTTGCCGCCTGTTCGGCCGCCCGGCCAGTGGGTGATTTCGGCCGCGCTGCGCCCAGCTTTACCCATGACGTGGCCATGCCGGCCGCCGGGGACTTTCTTGCGCGCAATCGCAAGGAGCCGGTCTCAAATTTCAACAAGACCGACCAGGAAGAGGAGATGCATAACCGCGTCTGGCGCTTCCTCGTGGCCGCACACGCCAAGGACTGGGTGTTCGACTCCTCGGTGGAACTGCAGCGCACCCGCATCATCCCGCCGCGCAAGGACGAGCACTATACGGTCGAGCGCTACTATGCCTGGCTCAGGCGCACCGAATACCAGTCCTCGCGCACCCGCTACGCGACGGTGGGCCGCCATATAGCGGCGGATATAGATACACTGCCGGGCACATTCGCTGCGATCTGCGCGGTCATCGAGATCGATCGCCAGCGCGCCATCGCCTATGCCAGCCTGGGTCGCGACCTGCCGCCGGCCATGGGCGACAACCTGGCCGCCCGCAAATACGAGAACGACGCCTTCATCGCCTGGTTCGTAAGGGCGCTGAACTATCGCCACGCCAGCTACGACTATGCGCTCGACAGCCTGCTGGTGGAGACGCCGCACGAACAGTCGCTGGCCGTGGACGAGGCGCTGCGACGCCTGTCAGTCTATGTGTCGCGCGCGGACCGCCACGACTTCTGCGGCGATGGCGACACGCGCCGGGGCGGGGCCAGTGTCGTGATTCCGTCCCGCTTCCAGCACACGGGTGATCAGGAGGTCGTGCTGCCGAAATAGCACGGGGCCGTCAGAGAGACAGCCAGAGGACACCCGCGGCGGCGCATCCGGCCAGCACCCAGATCGTGCCGATATTGAAGCGGAACACGGCCAGGACGGCCGCGGCGGTCAGCACCAAGGCCGCGACATTGAGCGAGGACCAGGCCGGGATGTCGAGGCTGAACCCCGGCCCTTGCCAGATGGTGATCTCGGCAAAGAGCGTGTGCAGCGCGAACCATACCGCCAGATTGGCAATGACACCGACCACGGCGGCGGTCACCGCCGAGAGGGCCCCGGTGAGCGCCACATTGCCCCGCAACTGCTCGATGAAGGGCGCGCCGAGGAAAATCCACAGAAAGCAGGGCACGAAGGTGACCCAGGTGGTCAGGACCGCGCCCAGGGCCGCTGCAACCATGGGGTCGAGCGCGCCCGGGTCGCGATAGGCGCCCAGGAAGCCGACAAACTGCACCACCATGATCAATGGTCCGGGCGTGGTTTCGGCCATGCCCAGCCCGTCGAGCATTTCCCCGGGCCTCAGCCAGCCATAGTTCTGCACCGCCTCCTGCGCCACATAGGCCAGCACGGCATAGGCGCCGCCGAAGGTGACGACCGCCATCTGGCTGAAGAAGACGGCGATCTGGCTGAACACGTTTTCCGGTCCGAGCAGGACGACCAGCGCCAGCACCGGAACCAGCCACAGCGCCAGCAGCACCCCCGAAGTCCAGAGCGACCAGCGCAGGTTGGGCCGGGCATGGGCAGGGGTGGCTTCACCCAGCAGCGACTGGGCATCCTCAAAGACCGGTCCTTTGGCAGCGCCATGGCCACCTCCGACGCGGAACAGCGGCGAGCCGACACGCCCGCCGCCATAGCCGACCAGCGCGGCGGCCAGGATGATGAGGGGGAATGGAATGTCGAAGGCGAAGATGGCGAGGAAGGCCGCCACGGCAATGCCGATCATCACGGGGTTCTTGAGGGCTCGCTTGCCGATGCGCACCACGGCCTGCAGCACAATAGCCAGCACCGCCGCCTTGAGGCCGAAGAACAGACCGGCGATCAGGTCGAGATGCCCCAGCCCGACATAGAGAAAACTGAGCGCCAGGATGGACAGGAAGCCCGGCAGGATGAACAGCAGCCCGGCGACGATACCGCCCCTGGTCTTGTGCAGCAGCCAGCCAAGATAGACCGCCAGTTGCTGCGCTTCGGGACCGGGCAGCAGCATGCAATAGTTGAGGGCATGCAGGAACCGGTGCTCGCCGATCCAGCGCTTCTCCTCGACCAGGATGCGATGCATCACCGCGATCTGCCCGGCGGGACCGCCAAAGCTCAGGGCAGCGACCCGCGCCCAGACCTTCACGGCTTCCGAGAACGGGATGGTGACGCCGGGCTGATAGGCTTCCGCACGAGGCGCGGTGGTGGGTGAGACGTCAGACATTGGTCAGCTCCTCGCCTTGCCCGAGGGCCAGTTGTGGGTCTCTTCGCTCGCATCGCGCACCCAGCGATAAAACGCATCATAGAGGGTCATGCCGGCCTCAAGCTGCTCGAGGTCGTCCGCATACATGCGCGACAGGCCCAGGGAAGCAGCCAGCAGTCCCGCCGCCTCCGGCGCCAGGTCGTGCCGGGACGTATCGGCGCCGCGCACAATAGTGGCCAGCCGCTGCAGGGCGTCGGAGGCCAGACCGAATTCGGCGATCATCACGTCGAAGGTGCACAACTCGCCGCGATGGCTCCAATAGACATCTTCGATATCGAAGGGCGTGCCCCCGAAGCGCTCGGCGACGGCGGCCACTTCGGACGGCGTGACGAAGAGGAATGCCGCATCGGGGTCGACGAAGCGGCGGATCAGCCATGGGCAGGCGATGCGGTCCACCTTGGGTCGGGCACGGGTGACCCAGACGGTCCGTCCGGCGCTGTCACGCGGCGGTATGGCGGCCTCTGGAACGACGGGCCTGCCGGCCGCGACCCAGCCGGCATAGCCGCCCTCCAGCACTTCCGCTGCAATGCCTTCATGCCTGAGCCAGGCGGCGACGCCTTCACTGAGTTGGTGGCCATGCTGGCAGATGACAACGGCAGCCGAACCCCGGAAGGGCCCGATCCACTCGGCCACGGCCTCGTGCGACCGGCGCACCGCACCGGGAATATGCCGCGGATCGGCTGCAAAGGCCTCTTCAGTGCGAACGTCGATCAGGCGTGGCGATCGGGGTGTGCCGACAAGGCGATGAAGCTTGTCGACCGAAATCGTGGTGGTCGAAGACATGGCGCGCGTCCCTGCAATAGGTGTTGTACGGACGCGATGCTTTGGCTGGCGCCTCATGGGGAGATCGCAATCCCCATGGCGGCATTGTCCCCGGGGCAGGGCGGAAGTCAAGCCGCTGTGCAGCGCTGGCCGGCGCTTGACAGCGCGTGCGCGTTCAAACTAGTACATTCAACGAATTTGTTGAATGATGCGGGTCGCGGCTGACATGACGGCACAGGAGCACCGGTTCGGCATTGCCGAGAACCGGGGACAATTCATCCATCAACTGGTGCAGGTCCTGCTGGTCGGCTTTGCCATCGGCATGACCCGCACGGTCGTGCCGGCGCTGGCCGAGAGCGAATTCGGCGTGGCACGCGGCTCCTTCGTGCTGCTCTCGGCCTTCGTGGTCGCCTTCGGCGTGGTCAAGGGCGTGCTCAACTTCGTCGCCGGGCGCCTGTCGGAGCGGATCGGGCGCAAGAAGGTGCTGGTGCTGGGCTGGATCGTGGCCCTGCCGATCCCCTTTCTCATCGCCTTCGCGCCGAACTGGAACTGGATCGTGGCAGCCACGGTGCTGCTGGGGATCAACCAGGGCCTGTGCTGGTCGATGACGCAGACATCCAAGCTCGACCTGACCCGCCCCACCCAGCGGGGCGTGACCATCGGGCTCAACGAGTTTTCCGGATATATCGGCGTGGCGCTTGCCGGCATCATCACCAGCTATGCGGCAACGCTGATGGGGCCGCGCGAGGGGCTGCTGACCTTCGGCATATTGGTGATCGCAGCGGGCCTGATCCTGTCGTCGCTCTTCGTGCGCGATACGCTGCCCTGGGCGCACAGCGAAAGCCGCAACCACCTGGCCAATGGCAATACCGAGAAGGCGCTTTCGACCTGGGATATCTTCGCGCTGATGACCTGGAGGGACCGCCGGCTCGCGGCCATTTCCCAGGCCGGGCTGGTGGAAAAATTCGTCGATGCGCTGGTCTGGGTGATCTACCCGGTCTTCCTGTTCGACCGGGGACTGACCTTGCCGCAGGTCGGCTGGGTCGTGGGCATGTATGGCATGGTATGGGGCGGCTCGCAGCTCGTCACGGGCCGGCTGTCGGACAAGGTCGGGCGGCGCTGGCCCAATGTCTCGGGCATGTGGATCTGCGGCGCTGGCGTCGCCATGATGATGCTGGGCGAGGGCATGGCCTGGTGGTCGCTGTCAGCGGCCGTGTCGGGCCTCGGCATGGCGCTGCTGTATCCCAACCTCTCGGCGGCCGTGGCCGACATCGCATCGCCCACCTGGCGTGGCTCGGCGATCGGCATCTACCGGTTCTGGCGCGACCTGGGCTATGCCATCGGAGCCCTGGGCTTTGCTCTGGCGGCCCATTTTACCGGCCAGATCGAGGCAGCGTTCTGGTTCGTGGCGCTAGCCATGTTCGCCTCGGGCGGGTTGCTGTTCGCCTGGGGGGAAGAAACCCATCCGGCCCTGGCGGCCAAGCGTAGCTGAGCGCCTGCCAGCCCGTGCGCACGAGGTCAGGCGGCGGCGCTTTGCATGCGGGCGAAGCCGCGTTGCAGGGCGGCAAAGCAGCGGGGGTCGATCGCAGTATCGAGATCGCGCTGCATGATGTCGAAAGCCGCAGAGACCGGCATGGCCGCCCGATAGGGGCGGTCGGCCGTCAGGGCGTCGAAGATGTCGGCGGTGGTGACGATGCGGGTATCGAGATCGATATGCGCGGCCTTCAGCCCCTGTGGATAGCCCTTGCCATCAAGACGCTCGTGATGATCCCCGGCAATGCGGGCCATGTCCTGGAAGGCGACGATCTTGGACAGGATGGTCCGGCCCAAGGCGGGGTGGCGCTTGATGGAAAGCCATTCTTCGTCGTCCGGCTTGCCGGGCTTGTCGAGCACCTGGTTGGAGACGCCGAGCTTGCCGATATCGTGCAGCAGGGCCGCCCGCCTGATCCAGCGGCGACGCTCCGGGGCGTAGCCGAGCTCCTCGGCGATGAGATCGGCAAACAGGGCCACCCGGTCGCTATGCCCGGCGGTAAACGGGCTCTTGGCGTCGACCACCTGGGCAAACCCGGCCGCGATATCGTCGAGATAGTCCTCGTCGACCTGGCGCGTCAGGGTGCGTGGCTCGATGTCGATGACGTTTTGCGGCAGGTCATTGGCCAGCAAGGCGGCCCAGAAATGATGATCGTCGGCAAAGCTCTCCAGCACGGCGACGAGCTGCGGGTCGAACCAGCGGCCGGCGCGCGAACGCACTTCGGCCAGCGCGGCTTCGGCGCCGCCGCGGATGAAAAAGACGTCGGCCACCTGCGCCAGCAGGGCGATACGTGAGAACAGCGCGATATCCGTGCCGACGAGGCCCAGCGGCTGCCCCTTGCCGTTCCAGTGCTCGTCGAGGTCCAGAATGCCCCGCGCCACATCTTCGGAGAACCGCATGCTGCGCGCGATCTCGGCGCCGCGCTGGCACCGCGTCTCGATCAGCTCGCGGGCGATCTCCCCGCCGTTGCGGGCGATGTTGATCATGGTCTGCAGCCGCTCGACGATGCCGGATTTCCGCGCCGTATGGGCGAGCAGGAAGCGCAGGATTTCGGGCAGGCCCTCCTCGACGGACTTGAAGTCCGCCTTGAACGCCAGGTCGTCGGCCAGATAGAGGCTGCACAGGCGGGCGGCATTCGAGCTGCAGCCGATATCCTTGAGCAGCAGCGTATAATAGAGGTCGGACAGCGCCTCTGGTTCAAGACCCAGCTGCATGCCGACATGCATGCCGATCCAGCAGCAGCGCAGGCTGTGGCCCAGGGGTTGGCCCTCGGTGATGTCGAGCGCGAAGCTCAATGCGCCCACCACCTCGGACAGGTGGATCGAGCCCGGTGCTGCAGTCATGGCCGTCTCCTATCCTACTGACGATAAATCGAATTTCTTAAGGAAGGCTGGCGGAATAGCCGTGCTTTGCCCGGGCCCGAAATTGTTGGCAGGCGGTTTGTCGCAGGTGCAACTTCCGCACGCCCGGGCGCGTATCTGCCGTCATGACCGACCACGACGATGCCAGCCCAAGCAGTCAGCCCTATGAATTGTTCATGTTTGCCCGCAAGCATGGGCTGCCCTTGCACGCGGCAAGGGCAATCATCGACGAATATGGCTGTGATCGTGCCGGCGCGGACGCAGCCGCCATCGCCTATGAAGGCGATCGCTACATGCCGGAGCTCGCGGTCTTCCGGGCGCCGCAGGCCGGCCCCGATTGCTCGTGTGGATGATGGCTGGCGCTAGCCGCGCGTACCGCAGGTGACCGCAGTCAGCGCTGTCTCGAACCGCGCGCGCATGACCTGATGCGGCGGCGCCAGGCGGACCAGAATGAGCAGCTTGTCACTCGCCGACTCCACGACCAGCAGCCCCTCGGCAACATCAAGCTGCTGCTGGGCGAGCAGGCGGGTCTGCGCTGCGTTGAAAATGCCCAGCTCCAGCGTCTGGCCGATGCCGTCGCGATTGGTGGTCGAATAGGTGACAATGCCCGATTGGTTGAACAGGGCGACCGACCAGAAGGCGTCGGGCAGGATGCCGCTGACATAGGCGGGGCCCTGGGCGAGGTCGACGCGGCACAGCCCGTAAACCAGCTCCGGATCGAGCCCCAGCGGATTGGGTTCTCCGGCCTGGACCGGTGGCAGGATGACCATGCGGTTATCGGCTTCCACCTCGGCCACCCGTGTCCAGAGCGACTGCTCGGCCAGGGCGGGCAGGGTGAGGATGACCACGATATGGATGATGCCGCCGAGCACGGCGCCGGCCAGCAGCCAGAGCAGGGGGCGGATCATGCGCAGCTCCCGCGAATGATGGCCGGCATCGACTCATCGCTGGAAAAGCCCGAGAACACGGCAGTGTCGTAGAGAGTCAGCACCAGCTTGAACGGACCCTCGCCGGTCAGCTCCAGCCAGTTCCACGGCATGAGCCGCGTGCCCACATTGATTGCGATGGCGCCGTCATCGCTGCGTACGATGGATGAGCTGCGCATGGCCAGCGCCGTATCCGGCGCAGCGATATTGGTGCCGGTTTCATCCAGCGCCACCAGCGTCCAGAAGCTCGCGACCGGCGTGCGACCGGCGACGCGGTAGGCACAGTCGCGCGTCAGGATCTCGCCGCTGCTATCGGTTGTCGCCGTGAATTGCAGGCCCTCTGCCTGGCCGAGTTCGAAGGCGGCCGTGCGCGCCAGATGGCCGCGCGTATAGGGGTTGGGTGCATTGGCGCCGACATCGGGCCAGGCATGCCAGGGCCCGACCTGGGCCACGCCGAACAGGCGTCCGTCGGTCAGCGCGTAATAGCTGAGCCCGAAGCCCACCCCCAGTGCTACGGCAATCATCATCAGCAGATAGATTACGAAGCGCACGGTTCAGCGGCTCAGTCGGGAAATCGGCATGGGCGACGGCAACCTGCGCGCTAGGAGTGGCTGGGCAAGGCTATAGCAAGGGGGGCAGGGGCACGGAAGGGCGAAGCTTCGTTTGGTCGCGAAAGAGTGGCTCGTGATTCAGCCGCTGGTCTGTCCGGTCTGAACGCTGTGATCATCGTTTGCGGCCCTGGCCGACAATTGGAGCCCCAGCGCCCGCATAACGCCCAATAGAGTGGACAAGCGAGGGTCACCCTTGTCACTGAGTGCCTTGTAAAGTCCTTCCCTGGTGATGCCGGCTTCCCTGGCGACATCGGACATGCCGACGGAGCGAGCCACGTCGCCCAAAGCATGGGTGATCAGGGAAACGTCGCCGTCTTCAAGCGCCGCCTCGATATAGGCAGCTCGGTCCTCAGGGGTCCTAAGGAAGTTCTGGACGTCAAATTTGGTGGTTTCCAGGGGCATCAGAGTTCCTTCGCCATTTGTTTGGCCGCATCAATGTCGCGGCTCTGAGTAGATTTGTCCCCGCCACAAAGCAGGATGACAATTTCCTGCCCTTGGCGAGTGAAGTAGGCTCGGTAGCCGGGACCGTAATGTATGCGAAGTTCGCTTACGCCTTCGCCGACTGGCCTAATGTCGCCCGGATTGCCCAACTCCAACCGTCGGATGCGAGTGAGTATGCGTGCGCGGGCATTGGTATCGCGCAGCTCCTCAAGCCATGAAGCAAAGACAGTGGTCTGGCGCACTTCGATCATATGTAAACTATAGTTTACACTTGGCGCATGTCAAGCGTCGCGTCTGTGAGCTATAGTTTACAGCAATCGGTTCGGTGCGTGCCTATCGCACACTGGCCTGGTCTGCCACTGGCGTGGTGGTTTCCAGCGTTGCCGCGAAGCGGTCGGCGAGGTCGACCAGCTTGCGGGCGGCGCCCGGAGTGAGGCTGGGCGGGCGCTGGATGATTTCTTCTTCCAGCACGGTGGCGTCGGTATCGGCGACAATGACCGGCTCGGGCACGAAATCGACGCCGAAGACCGGCTGGATGTCGATATTGGTATGGGCATAGGCCATGAACTTCTGCCAGGCGATGGCCGGCAGGGTGCCACCTGTCAGGTTATTGGTCGGGTGATAGTCATCATTGCCGAACCAGACCGTGGCGACATAATTGCCGGTGAAGCCGCAGAACCAGGCGTCCCGATAGGACGATGTCGTGCCCGTCTTGCCCGCGACAGGCACGCCGGGCACATCGGCGCGGCGTCCCGTACCGCCGGTAATGACCCCCCGCAGCATGGAATTCATGTTGGCGACGGTGGTTTCGCTGAGCACGCGTTCACGCGGAGCTTCGGGATCGATCTCATACACTTTGTCGCCGCTGAGCGTCGTCATCCGGGTAATGCCATAGGCCTGCGTCTTGAAGCCGTGATTGGCCAGCACGGCATAGGACGAGGTCATGTCCAGCACCGAGACCGAGGCAACGCCGAGCGCGAGCGAGCGGGTGACCGGATAGTCGGCCTGCAGGCCCATGCGATGACTGAGCTCGGCAATGGTATCGCGCCCGGTCTTGATCGAGAGCGTCACCGGCACGGTATTGAGCGACTGGGCAAAGGCGCTGGCCAGCGTCACCGTGCCCTTGTAGTTGCGGCCATAGTTCTGCGGGCACCAGTCGCCGATGCAGACCGGCCGGTCGGTGATCATGTCCGCGGGGGTTAGCCCCAGCTGCTCGAGGGCTTCGGAATAGACGAAGATCTTGTAGGCCGAGCCGGGCTGGCGGGTGGAGACGATGGCGCGGTTGAACTGGCTCTTGGCATAGTCGGTGCCACCCACCATGGCGCGGATGGCACCGCTGGTATCGGTGACGACCATGGCAGCCTGTTCGACGTCATACTGCTCGGCGCCCTCGCGCACCGTCGAGACCACGGCCTCTTCGGCATATTTCTGCAGCGTGGTGTCGATGGTGGTACGGACCACGAAGTTATTGGTCGCCTGCTGGCCGCGCTCAATCAGCACCTTGGACTGCTCGAAGGCCCAATCGAGAAAGTAGTTCGGCGAATTGGCGTCGGCCGCCCGGCTGATCGGGGTGGCCGGATGGCGCCGCGCCGCGGTGACCTGGCCCTCGGTGAGGAAGCCAGCGGCGACCATGTTGGACAGCACCAGATTGGCCCGGCCGCGCGCCGCTGCGAGGTCGACATGGGGCGCATAATTGCCCGGGGCCTTGAACAGGCCAGCCAGCATGGCGGCCTCGGCCAGGTTGATGTCCTGCACCGTCTTGCCGAAATAGTAGTCGGCCGCGGCCACCACGCCATGATTGCCGCCGCCCATATAGGCGCGGTCGAAATAGAGCTTGAGGATGTCGTCCTTGCTGTAGTGCCATTCCAGCCAGATCGACAGGAAGGCTTCCTTGATCTTGCGCTCGAGATTGCGCTCGGGCGTGAGGAACAGGTTCTTGGCCAGCTGCTGGGTGATTGAGGAGCCGCCCTGGATGCTGCGCTCGCCCTGCGCATTGCTCATCAGGGCGCGCAATGTGCCCACCACATCGATGCCAAAATGCTCGTAGAAGCGCCGGTCCTCGGTCGCGAGGGTCGCCTTGATCAGATAATCGGGCATGTCGGCCAGCGCCACCGAATCGTCCGAGCGGATGCCGCGGCGCCCGATTTCGGCGCCAAAGCGGTCCAAAAAGACCACCGAATAGTCTTCCGCCTTGTTGAATTCGCCCGAAGCCGTGGTGTCGAAGGCCGGCAGGGCCAGGGCCGTCATCAGCACGCAGCCTATGGCCAGGAACGAGAAACCATCGCTCACCACTTCCACGACAGCCCGGCGGAAGCCGGCGACGTGGAAGATGCTCATGAAATCCTGGAAGCGCGTATAGGCCTGGCCAAGCGCCTGCCAGAACTCGTAAAGCGAGGAATCGAGCCACGCATCTGCCGCCAGCATGCTGGAGGATTTCTTGCGCTTCTCTTTTGTGTAAAACGGATCCTGCACCAGTCGTCCTCAAGGTCGGCTTCACGGACTGTTGTCTGCGACAGCGATCAACGCAACACAATCGCTGGAATATGATTGCGTCGGCGCGCCGACAAGAGCAAACCGGCAACAACCTTAGCAGCACCGGATTAAGATGGCCTTTTGGGAAGAAAAGACGCTGGACCAGATGTCCGCCGCCGAGTGGGAAGCGCTCTGCGATGGCTGCGGCCGCTGCTGCCTGATCAAGCTCGAGGACGAGGATACCGGCATCCTCATCACCTCCGACGTGCGCTGCCGGCTGCTCGATGGCGATACCTGCGCCTGTACCGACTATCCCGGCCGCCAGGCCAAGGTGCCGGACTGCATCAAGCTGACGCCGCAAAATGTCACCGAGATCGCCTGGATCCCCACCACCTGCGCTTATCGCCGCATTGCCGAGGGCAAGGGGCTGGCCTGGTGGCACCCGCTGGTTTCGGGTGATCCGCAGACCGTGGTGGACGTCGGCGTCTCGGTCAAGGGCCGCACCTTCGGCGAGGATGACGTGGCGCCCGACACCTGGGAAGAGCACGCCGTGGACTGGCCCGAATGGGAGCCGCCGGAGCAGCTGTGAGCTCGTTTACAAACCGTTAACCATCTTGTGGCCTGATCTCGGCGTGCGCGAGCCCAGGATAGGCGACAACCATGACTGTATCCGCGACTGCTGAACCATTCTGGACCCGGGTCCGTGCTGCGCTGGGCGCCTTGAGCCCGGTTCGGTCGGAGCGGGGGCCCGCTTATGGGCAGGCGGCGATGGCGCGCTCCATCGGCATCAAGCCCAAGCTGGGCCAACTGATCGAGGACGAGCTGGTGCACGGCTGGGCCAATGCCGCGGGGCGGCATGTGTCGCTGGGCCTGCTGGTCATCGAAATCGACCGCTCCACCGACTATTTCGCCGCCTATGGCAAGCAGAGCACCGATGACTGCGTGCTCGCGGTCATGCAGGCCATCACCGATGTGCTGCCGCGCAGCGGCGATACCTGCCTGCGGCTGGGCCGTGCCGGCTTTGTCGTCGTGCTGCCGGACCTGCCGGGGCTGATGGCCCGCGCCACGGCGCACAAGATCACCGAAGCCGTGCGGCGCCTGTCGCTGGCCCACAAGGAAAGCCATGCCGGCATTGTCACGGTGAGCCTGGGGCTGGCCGTGACCAATCCACGCGGCAGCTATGACAAGAAATTCTTCGAAGCCGGCGCCGAGGCGCTGAAGAAGGCCCAGCGCAAGGGAATCGGGCGCCTCGAAGCCGTCGACCTGCGGCCTGCCCAGCAGCGCAAGCGCAAGGCCGCCTGAGCTTGCCTCCGGCAGACTGATTATCTAAACAGGCCGTCCCGCGCGCCGCCCGGCGCATTTTCCATGATGGACGGCATGCCATGACCCTTGTTTGCGGCCTCGACTTCGGCACGTCCAACTCCACCATCGCGCGGCTCGACGATGCTGGCGTGCCCCATCTGCTCAAGCTGGAAGACGGGCGCGAAACCATCCCCAGCGTGATCTTCTTCGGCTTCGAGGACGACAGCGTGCATTTCGGCCGCCAGGCCGTGGCCGAATATGTCACGGGTGCAGAAGGCCGGCTGATGCGCTCGCTCAAGAGCGTGCTGGGCACGGCGCTGATCGGCGACACGACGCGGGTCAAGGCACGCAGCTATGGCTTTCTCGAAATCCTGGGCATCTTCATTGCCGAGCTGAAACGCCGGGCCGAGACCGAGCTGGGCGGCGCGGTGGAAAGCGTGGTCTGCGGCCGGCCGGTGCATTTCGTCGACGACGACCCGGTGGCCGATGCGGCAGCTCAGGGGCAGCTGGAAAGCGCCGTGCGGGCGCAGGGTTTCCGCCATGTCGATTTCCAGTTCGAACCGATTGCCGCCGCGCTCGATTATGAGCGGCAGGTGACGGCCGAGCGGCTGGCGCTGATCGTCGACCTGGGCGGCGGCACGTCGGACTTTTCGGTGGTGCGGGTTTCGCCCCAGCGGGCGCAGGCGGTGGACCGTGGCCAGGACATCCTGGCCACGGCGGGTGTGCATGTCGGCGGCACCGATTTCGACCGGCTGCTGTCGATGACCAAGGTGATGCCCGAACTGGGCCTGGGCACCATGACGCGCGATGGCAAGCGGCACCTGCCGGTGGCGCCCTATTACGACCTTTCCACCTGGCATCGCATCAACCGGCTCTACACCGCCCAGACGTTGCGCGACCTGCGCGGCACCCAGCGCGAGGCGCAGGCGCCCGAGCGCGTGGCGATGATGATGGAACTGATCGAAGACCGGCTGGGCCATCGCCTCGTGGGCGCGGTGGAGGCGGCCAAAATCGCCCTCTCGGATGCCGCCACGACGGAGTTTGCCTTTCCCGTGCGCGACCGCCAGATCGAAACGGTGATGAGCATCGACGACCTGACCCGGGCGCTGCAGAGCCCGGTGGCGCGCATCGAGGACACCATTGCCGAGACGCTGAAGCGGGCCGGGGTGGCGGCACGCGAGATCGACAGCCTGATCCTGACGGGTGGCTCGACCCAGGTGCCGGCCATCGCCGCGCGGCTGCGGGCGCTGTTCCCCGAGGCGGACCTGGTGCGCACCGACGTGCTGGGCAGCGTGGGGCTGGGCCTGGCCATGGATGCACGGCGCAAGTTCGGCCCCTGAGGGCAATCGAACAACCCTTTGGCGCCTCGATGCGTTGTCAGGGCAGGGGGCATTCAATGAGCCAGATCGCATTCCAGTTTCGCCAGCTCGTGCAGCGCATGTGGTTCCTGCCGGCCGCTTTCTCGCTGGTCGCCGTGCTGACCATTTTCATCGCCTACGGGCTGGCGCGCTTCGCGCCCGAAAAGCTGCCCTTCACCATGCCCTCCGATGGCGTCGTGTCGATCCTCAGCATCCTGGCTTCGAGCCTGCTCACCGTGGCGGTCTTTGCCCTATCGACCATGGTCAGCGCGCTCTCCACCGCCTCGGCGTCGACGACGCCCCGCGCGGTGCCGCTGATCGTGGGGGATCGCAGTGCGCAGACCTCGATCTCGGTCTTCATCGGCGCCTTTCTCTTCGCCATCGTGGGCATTATCGGGCTCAATGCCGGCTTTTATTCTGAGGCCGGACGGCTGTTCCTGTTCCTGGTCACCCTGGGCGTGGTGTTGCTGGTCGTGGCGGCGCTGATCCGCTGGATCGGCCAGATCTCGGCCATCGGCCGGGTGCAGGAGACCATCGACCGGGTGGAATATGCCACGACATCGGCCTTCGAGGCCCTGTCGGCAGAGGCCTGTTTCGACTGCACGCCGCAGCGGGTTGAGCCAAAGGGCGCCACCGTGATGGCCGAGACGATCGGCTATGTGCAGCACTTCGACGCGTCGCAGCTGCAGCAACTGGCCGAGGAGCATGACCTGACCGTCGCGGTGACCGCGCGGCCGGGCGCCTATGCCGGGCCCGACCGGCCCCTGCTGCGCGTCGAGGGGAAACTTGATGACGAGCTGCGTCGCAAGCTGGCCGAGTGCTTTACCGTCGGCGATACGCGCACCTTCGACAGCGATCCGCGCTTTGGCCTGGTCGTAATGGGCGAAATCGCCAGCAAGGCGCTGTCGCCGGGCATCAACGACCCCGGGACCGCCATCGACGTCATCGGCACGCTGGTGCGCGTGCTGCATGAGCGGGACGGCGCGGCGGCGGACGAGGCCCCCAAATATGACCGCATCAGCGTGCCGCCGCTCCGGCCGCACGACCTGGTCGAGGACGGCTTCCGGCCCATCGCGCGGGACGGGGCCGCGGTGATCGAAGTGGTGCAGCGGCTGCTGGCGGGGCTCGAAACCATCGCTGCAACCTGTCCCGATCTCGCCGAGGCGGCCCTGGAGATGGCGCGCGACGCCACCGAGCGCGCCCGGACCGGGCTGACCGCATCCTCCGACCTGCGGGCGCTGGAGGCAGCGGCCGCTTTTGTGGATGCGCCAGGCCGGGCCTAGCCGCCACATCCTCGCCACCTCCCTGAACGCAAGATGAATGCGTGGTTTTTGGCCGGTTCAGTCCGGCCGTGGCATCTGCTCGCTCAACCAATCCATCGCGCCGCCTCGTGCCCCCAAGGGAGGGCCGGCGGCGTCCCAGATCGTTGTCGAGGAGATGACCATGACTTTTGCAAAGACAATCGCCGCCGCCACCCTGGCCCTGTTCGTCGCCGCCCCCGCCTTCGCCCAGGACCTGACCCCGGTCGGCACCTGGCAGACGGCAAGCGGGGAGTCGCGCTATTCGGTGAGCTATTGCGGCGATGGTACCCAGCTCTGCGCCAAGCTGACCTGGCTGCGCAAGGATGCCCGCAAGCCCGAGAATGTCGCGCTGCTCAACCAGCTGGTGGTCAACGGCGCCAAGCCGGTGGCCGCCAACAAGTGGCGCGGCACGGTGAATTACGAAGGCAACGCCGTTTCCGGCTCGGTGACGCTGGTCAGCGAAGACCGCATGAAACTGCAGGGCTGCCAGCTGATCGCCTGCAAGAGCGTGGAATTCGTACGGATTTGATTGGCTGATACCCGGATACAGGCCCTGCTGCGGTAGCGCGGCAGGGCTTTTGTTGTCTGGACGTGCAGTCGACACCGTCCTCCTCAACGGAGGGGGTGTTTAGCCCGGATATCGGGGCTCTCGCACCCCCTCCCAGCCTCCCCCATCAAGGGGGAGGTGCCGCCCGGTGCGCGGGGGTGAGATTGAGTGCCATCAGAGGATGGCGGGACCCATGGCCAGCAGGACTTTCTGCAAATCGCTTATGCTGGACCATCTTTTTTCGCAGATTTTCGTCCGTTTTCTGCCCATCCCCCAATCCACCCACGAAAATCTCAAGGACTGCCGGGGCTTTGCCGGTGGCGCGGAGAAGTTATCCCCGCGTGACGGTGGTCAGCTATAGTTCAGGCATGGTCGAAGAAGTGGGTGAGGCGGCGGTGAGCCGCCCGGCCACCCGGACCCATCCCGAGGCGTCCGGCAGGTCCGGGCCGCTGCGCCGGGCGCTTGAGAGACACCGAAATGGACGATGCTGACGAGGCCAATCGCAACCGCGATGGCATGCCTGTGCCATGGGACGAGGTCCGGCGCGATTATGAGGCCGGCCACCTCACCTGCAATGGCATTGCGCAGACCTACAGGTTGCGGCGCTCGCAGCTGGAAGGCCATGCCCGCAAGAACAAGTGGGGGCGCCCGGGCAGCCAGGTTCTGGACCGACACATCCTCATTCAAAAGCTGATGGCCCTGCTGGAGCGCCAGATGGACCTGATGGAGGAAGGCATGAACAACAACAAGACGGTCGACGGCAAAGCACTGAGCGATCTGGTGCGTGACCTCGACAAGATGATTGTCATCGAAAAGGCCGAGGCCCAGCGCAGCGGCCACGATGACGAAACCGGCGAGATGCGCGACCTGCAACGGAAGATCGAGCAGCGGATCAATGCGATCACCAAGCAGCGTCGCTGACGTCTGAATGGCCACCAAGGAAACCGGACTGCTTCGAGACCTCGCCCAGCTACCGCTGCAAAGGCTGGGCGAAACTTTCTACAAATGGCCGATCTGGGCCTATGAACACCAGCTGCCCCCCAGGGGCAACTGGACGACATGGCTGCTGCTGGGTGGACGCGGCGCGGGCAAGACACGCGCCGGCGCCGAATGGGTGCGGCAGCTGGCCAGCGATGAGGTGAGCCCCATCGCGCTGGTGGGTGAGACCATGACCGAGGCCGAGGCCGTGATGGTGAGGGGCGAGAGCGGCGTGCTGCGCGTCTGCCCACCCGGCGACAAACCGAAGCTCGTTGGCAATGTGCTGCACTGGCGCAATGGCGTCGAGGCGCACCTGCTGCCGGCAGCGGACCCCGAGCGCTTTCGCGGCCCGCAATTCGCTGCCGCCTGGTGCGACGAACTGGGCTGCGGCGCGGTCGACAAGGGGGCCAACCAGCCCAATATCTTCGGCGACCCCAAGAGCGCCGAGAGCGGGCGGCCATATTTTTCGGCGGGGACTCCCGATCCGCTGATCCAGCGACAGGTGCTGCGGGCGCATCAGGCCTGGTGGGGCGATGCGGCGAACAATCCGCCCGGCATGGTGGACCGCGACCGGGTCTATCACTGGACCTGGGACGCGCGGCCCTATCCGGGCTTTCCGGCGCTGACCGATGTCTGGGCGGATGGCCCCAATCACCGCAATGGCCACTGGCTGACCGGACGGCTGGGCGGCATGGCCAGCGATGAACTGGCCAAGGCCATCGCCGCCGACCATGGCGTGGCGCTGAGCGCCGAGCCGGCGGCGCCCTTTGTGGGCGGCTGCGTGCTGGGCACGGCGACGACGGCGCGGGCGGCGCTGGAGCCGGTGCTGGAGGCGACGGGGTTGAGCCTGCGCAACCGGGCAGGGGGCCTGCATCTGGGCGTGGCGCGACGGGGCGAGGCCTTGAGCTTTGCCGGGGATGCACTGGCCGAAGGCGAAGGGCCGATCCTGTCGCGCCGGCGAGGTGACCCGGCCGAGGCGGCGGGGCGTCTGGCGCTGACCTACCAGGATCGCGAGAGGGATTACCTGGCGGGCACGGTGACGGCGCTGAGCCGCGCCGATGGGCCGCTGCTGGGCGAGACCACGGCGCTGACGCTGGACGGATCGGGCGCACGGCTGGCGGCCGAGCGCATGCTCGACGCACGGGCGGCACAGCGCGAAACGCTCGATATCAGCCTGCCGCCTGCCGCGCTTGCGCTGGAGCCGGGCGACCTGATCGACATCGAGGGACTGGCTGAGGGGCCGTTCGAGATCGGCGAGATCCGCGATGGCCTGATGCGGCGCATCACGGCGCGGACCCTGCCGGCGGGCATAGAAGTGGCGACCGGCATCGACCGGCCGCTGGTTTCGGGTAACGGCGCGACGGCGCGGGCGCTGCCGCTGGTCGTGGCGGCGCATCTGCCACCACTGCCGGCAGATCCCGCACGCTCGCGGCTGCTGGTTGCGGCCTATGCGCAGCCCTGGCCGGGCATGGTGCAGGTGGTGGACGACGCGACAGGCGCGACGCTGGCCGAACTGAACCGGCGCGGATTGCTGGGCGCGGTGGCGACGGAATTGTCGCCGGGACCGGCGGGCGTCTGGGACCGGGGCAATGCGTTTGAGGTGACGCTGCTGGCCGGTCATCTCGCCTCGGCCGAGCCCCTCGCCGTGCTGGCGGGGAGCAATCGGCTGGTGGTGGAGAGCGACGCCGGGGACTGGGAGGTGATCGGCTTTGCCGAAGCCGAGCTGGTGGCGCCGGGGCGCTATCTGCTGGGCGGCCTGCTGCGCGGGCTGGACGGCACCAGGCCTGCCATCGGCGCGGCGTCGACGGGCAACCGCGTCTTCGTCCCTGATGGGCGGAGCATGGCGCTGCCGGTCGAGCCGCAATGGCTGGGTGAGAGCCGGAGCTTCCGTGTCTATGCCGGTGCGGGCGATATCGAGGGGAGCAGCCTCGATGTCGAGGCTGGCCTGATGCCGGCCCTGCCCCTGCCGCCGGTGCATGTGCGGGCGTGGCGCGCGGGTGGCGATATCGCGCTGCGCTGGATGCGCTGCAGCCGGGCCGATGGCGATGGCTGGGGCGCGGCGGAGAGCCCGCTCGAATTGGTGCCGGAGCGCTACCGTGTGACCATCTTCGCTGGCGCGACAGCCGTGCGCACGCTCGAAAGCGCCACACCCAACCTCGTCTATGCCGCGGCCGATCAGCTCAGCGATTTCGGCGCACCGCCGGCTGCCTTCACCTTCAGTGTCGCCCAGCTCAGCCCCACCCTGGGGGCGGGCCATGCCGCAACGGGAGCATTCCATGGCTAGAAGCCGCTTCGATATCTGTCTCGACGAGGTGCTGCGGCACGAGGGCGGCTATGCCGACCACCCGTCCGACCCGGGCGGCGCCACCAATCTGGGCATTACCCACAAGACGCTGGCCCGCTGGCGCAAGGTGTCGCCCTGGTGGAAGCTGCCCAAGACCGCGATCAAGGAGCTGCAGCGGGCCGAGGCGGCGCGGATCTATCGCGCCAGCTACTGGGACCGCAGCCATGCCGGGCAGCTGCCGGCGGGACTCGACCTGGCGCTGTTCGACTTCGCGGTCAATTCCGGCCCCGACCGGGCCATCCGCACGCTGCAGGCCGAACTTGCCGTCGCCGCCGACGGCCAGGTCGGACCGCTGACCCTCGACGCGGTGGAAACCCATGCGCGCAGGAGCGGGCTGGGCAGCCTCATCGAGGCGCTCTGCAACCGGCGCCTCGCTTTCCTCAATCGCCTCTCGACCTTCCCGGTCTTCGGCCGGGGCTGGACAGCCCGCGTCGCCGCGGTCCGTACCGCCGCGCTGGCCACGGCCAAGACATCACCGACTTCGTCATCCACCAACTGGAGATCCATCATGGACATTCTGAACGGCTACAAGACCTATATCGTCGCGCTTTTCATGCTGCTGGCCGGCCTGGCCCAGCTGCTGGGCGTGGACCTGCCGGCGCTGGACGGCAATTCGGCGGGCCATCTCGTCATGGAAGCACTGGCCGTGCTGTTCCTGCGCAAGGGGCTGAAGGGCGATATCGGGCGGGCGTGAAGGACCTTGCCAAGCCAGGCAGCCCGACCGATATTTCAGCGTCAGTGTGACGAATGGTCAAGTGCATGTTCGACGTCACAGCCCACTGGGATGAGGGCGCCAAGGTCATAGAGGCCGCCACGATCGAGGAGTTCGAGAGCGTCATGGTGGACGTGGCGCCGGGGCCGGTGATTGTCAACCATCGGCCCAATTTGCGCGACGCTGGTAGTCAGACCAAGCTCTAGGCTTTGACTCCGCTGCCTCATTCATGTCCCATTCAGCAACCTGCCGATAGGTTGCACGCATGGAAACGTATTTTGTGAAGCTCCTTGCCCCGATCGCGATCGCCCTGGCGATGGCCCTTGCCGGAACCGGCGGCGCCACGGCGCAGGCCTGTATCGACAGTTCGGCCGAAATCCAGGCTCTCATCAGTGAGGGGCGGATCATGAGTCAGTATGACGCCGTCGCCGCCGCAGGCTATAGTGTCGATGAAGTACTGAACTACCGACTGTGCGAGGACGGCGGCCGGTATGTCTGGATCGTCGGTGTGCTGAGCGCCGACGGGACTGCGCAAAACCTCACGGTCAGCGCAGAATAGTGTAACGGCGAATCGGCGGGGGGCCTCGATGCGTATTCTGGTTGTCGAAGACGATACCAATCTCAATCGCCAGCTCAAGGAAGCGCTGACCGAAGCCGGCTATGCGGTGGACGTCGCCTTCGATGGCGAGGAGGGGCACTTCCTCGGCGATACCGAACCCTATGACGCCATCGTGCTCGATATCGGCCTGCCGCAGATGGACGGCCTGTCGGTGCTGGAAGAATGGCGCCGCGCCGGCAAGACCACGCCGGTCCTGTTGCTGACGGCGCGCGACCGCTGGAGCGACAAGGTGCAGGGCATCGATGCCGGCGCCGATGACTATGTCGCCAAGCCATTCCACATGGAAGAAGTGCTGGCCCGCATTCGCGCCCTGGTGCGCCGTGCCGCAGGCCTGGCGTCGAACGAGATCGTCGCCGGCTCGGTGCGGCTCGACTCGCGCTCCGGCAAGGTGACGGTGGACGGCCAGTCGGTGAAGCTGACCAGCCACGAATTGCGGCTGCTGAGCTATCTGATGCACCACAAGGGCAAGGTCATCTCGCGCACCGAACTGACCGAACACCTCTATGACCAGGACTTTGACCGCGACAGCAACACGATCGAAGTCTTTGTCGGTCGCCTGCGCAAGAAGCTGCCGGAAAACTGCATCGAGACGGTCCGGGGCCTGGGCTATCAGATCGCCGAGGATTAGGCGCCTTATGGGGCAGGTGCATTTGTCCGGATGGTGCCGCTTCACCACCTCTCCCTCTGGGGGAGAGGTCGACCGTCTTCGGTCGGGTGAGGGGGCCTTTTCCGGACTCGGTCTGGGATCAAGGCCCCCTCACCCGGCGCTACGCGCCGACCTCTCCCCCGAAGGGAGAGGTGAAGCGTGAGAAAAGGCTCCATTGCGGCGTCGCTGTTCTGGTTGTCGGCGGGATGGCTGATCCTGGCGCTGGTGGCGACTGGTTTTCTGTTGACCGACCTCTATTCGCGGGCGCTCGACACCTCCCTGTCGGAGACACTCGACTTCCATGTCGAAAGCCTGACCGGCGCCTTGCTGGAGGCCGGCGACCCCATGAGCGACGAGATCGCGCTCACCGATCCGCGCTTCGAGCGGCCGCGTTCGGGCTGGTACTGGGCGATCCGCGACGCCGATGGCACGCTCTATAACCTCTCGACCTCCGTGGTCGGTATCGACCTGCCGGTGCTGATGGGGCCGGCCGATGCGCGCGGCCGGCGCACGGCCATCCTCGATGACGCATTCGGCACCGAGATGCGCGTGGTGGAGCGCACGGTGACCGTGGCGCCCACCAGCTACCAGATCGTCGTCACCGGCAATCTCAGCGAAATCCTCGAACTGGTGGGCGAATTCCGCGGCCAGACCTTCATCGTGCTGGGCGCGGTGGGCGTCATGCTCGCCATCATGAGCGCCATTGTCGCCCGCTTTGCCATGCGTCCGATCGACCGCCTCAGCGCCGCCATCGAAAGCGTGCGCGAGGGCGAGAGCGTGACCGTGGGCGGCACCTATCCGCGCGAGATTGCGCCGCTGGCCGAGGAGGTCAACGAGCTGCTGCGCTCCAATGCCCAGATCATCGAGCGCGCCCGCAACCAGGTCGGCAACCTGGCGCATGGACTCAAGACCCCGATCGCCGTGTTGCGCAACGAGGCTGCCGCCAGGAAGGGCGTGCTGGCCGACGTGGTGATGAGCGAGAGCGAGAAGATGAGCACCATGGTGGCCACCTATCTCGAGCGGGCGCGGCTGGCCGCCCGCACCTCGGTGGTGGGCAAGAAGGCCGACCCCACCATGGTCATGCTGCGGCTGACCCGCGTCATGCGCAAGATCAACCCCGATTGCACCATCGCTTTCCAGCGGCCCGATGCTTCATTGCCCTGGTTCCGTGGCGACGAGGCCGATCTCGAGGAAATGGCCGGCAACCTGCTCGACAATGCCTGCAAGTGGTCCAAGGGCCAGGTGGGGGTGCGCCTGTCGAGCGAACGCAGCGAAACCGGCACCATGCTGCTGATCCGCATCGACGACAATGGTCCGGGCCTCTCCGAGGAAGACGCCCAGAAAGTGTTGCGCCGCGGTGTCAGGCTGGACGAGAAAACACCTGGCAGCGGCTTGGGGCTCGATATCGTCAAGGAACTGGTGGATGTGTACGGCGGCAGCCTGGCACTCAAGCGTTCCGCGCTGGGCGGCCTGCTGGCGGAGCTGCGCCTGCCGACGGCCCGGCTGGGCAGCATGGCCCGGCCGAACGCAACTTGACGCACTTTCGCCGCATTACGACAACATGAGCCTTCATATCGTCCAAGAGATTGCAAAACCCATGAACCGCATCGCCCTTCTCGCCACGCCGCTGCTCGCCATCACCCTGGCCGCCTGTTCCAGCACGGGGACGACCACGCAGGTGGCGCGGGCGCCGGTGACGGTGGCCCCGGTGATCGCCCAGCCGCTGGTGCCGACCCCGGCCCAGACGACGCAGCAGGCTCTGCTGACCACCAGCATTTCCAACGGCTTTGTCGATCCGGCCGCCCTGGCGGTAATGACGGCAAAGGATTCGGCCGAGGCCAATAGCGCCCAGTTCTATGCGCTGCAGTTCGGCCGCCCCGGCGCACCCCGCCAGTGGGCCGGCGACAAGGGCACGACCGGCACGGTGGCCGTGGGCCCATATGTGCGGGTCAACAATCTCGATTGCCGCGATTTCACCCACACGGTCAAAGCCAATGGCCAGGACTATGTGAAAAAGGGCACGGCCTGCCGCGAGCAGAACGGCAACTGGGCAGTGGTGCAGGGCGCAGCCTGACGCAATAGCCAGGCGTAGCGGATATGGATTGTTTACCAACGGCCTATAGGCTTTGGCGGTAAGTATCCCAACCCCCCTGCGCCGATGTCTCAAGCTGCCCATCATTCCGACACGCCAGCCACTGCCTCGACCCGCCGGGCGAGCCGCGCCGCCGGCCGCCCGTTTGCGGGACTTCTGGACATGGTTGTTGTCCAGGATCCGGTGCAGTTTCCGTTCGCCGGTTCGATTTCGCGCGCCCATGCGGATGCCGCCTGGACCTGGGTCCATCGCGATCTCTGCGCCGACCTGATCCAGGCCGAAGCCATTGCCGCCGGCACCTTCTCGGTCGCCGACACGGAAGCCGCCATGCCGCAGATCCTGCAGCGCATGAAGGAGGGTATCGAGGCCGCCGCCGCTGATCCGGACAAGGACCGTCGCCTGCGCGCCACCCTGGGCAGCACCGATGCCCGCGATGCCTTGCCGGCCATCATGATGGCGCTGCGCAGCCGCGCTCTCCTGGTCAAGGCCATCGCCTTCGGCAAGGCGCTCAATGCCATTACCGAGGATGCGGCCCTGGGCACGGCGCTGCAATCCATGCCTCTCAAGGACCAGGCGCTGGCCGCGCTGCTGTTCCATGTTGCCATCGGCCAGGTGTCCAATCCGACAAGACTGATCACCACGATCATCCGCATCTCCGGCAATGCCACCGAGGCGGCGGTGATCCGCATGGGCTTCAGCCCGGTGATCGACGCCATGCTGGCGCATGCGCAGAACCAGCTGTTTATGCTGCAGCCCAGCGGGCCCTTCGCCGATATCGATCTGATCTGCCGCAGTCTCGACCGGTTCCATCGCCTGGTGCGTTCGCTCACCGGCTATGTCGAATTCAGCCGCGGCAGCCGCTGGGCCATGGTGCTGGCCGCCATCACCAAGCAGGTTTCCGACCGGATCGAGCCGCGCCTGCGCGACGTGGTGTCCGACCTCAACCAGGCCATGCGCCGTGGCCGCGAGGGCAGCGACCGGATCGACGAGGACCGCATGCTGGCCGCCATCAATGGCGTCTATCTGCTGGCCACCGTCCGCGAATGCCGCGATTCGCTGGCGCTCAATGCGGTATTCGACCAGGCCTGGAGCCAGACCGGCCAGGCGCTGGAGGTCCATCTGCAGCGCAATCTCGACCTGATCCGGCAGAATCCGGACGATGCGCCGACCGGCGTGCGGCTCGATGCCGGGATCAAGATGGCCGAAATCCGCTTCAATCCGGAATATGCCGAGACGCTAAGGCGCGCCCGCGCCACTGCCGAGCGCCGCGGCTAGGTCCATGCCCTCGCGATAGGGGGCAACCAGCTGGACGCCGATGGCGCGTCCCGGCTCGCGCGCGCTGGCCATCTGCCCCATTGCACCGGCCACCAGGACAATCGCCGTACCATTGATATTGCGCACCACCACGCCGATGGCGTGCAGCGGGTCGGTGGTGTCGGCATCGGCATGGATCAGCGTGCCGGGCTCCAGCATCCGCTTTTCACCGGGCCGCACCACCCAGAGCTCGGCCCCGGCAAAACGTCCGGCCAGATAGGGTGGTGGCAAGGGCAGGGCTGTGGCCGGGCGCTCGACCGCGCCATAGTCCGCGTCCGCAATCCCCACCATGGCGACGCGCTCCTGCGCCACGATGCCGGCACTCGATGCCGGAATGGCGCCGAGCTGCACGCCGGAGACGATATCGGCGAGGGCCAGCGGCTGGGGCGTGTCTGCCAGCGACCAGCCGGTCTGCCGCGGCGCGAAGGGCAGCCAGCCCGGCCAGCGCGACCGCACCGGGCGGGGCCGTTCGAGATAATGCTGGCCGGCAGCGAGAAAGGCCGGCGGCCCGTCAGCCTCGGGCAGGTCGCCGATCGGCGCAGGGCCGTCGGGCGTCTCGTAAAGCGGATCGATCAGCGGATCGTCAATCGGGTGGCGCTCGCGGCCCAGCAGGGCGTCGACCGCATCATCGCCACTGGCAAGGCAGGCCCGCCGGGTGAACCAGCCGGCAGCGCTGCCGGCCAGCGCTATGCCGGGCGGGCCGTTGCGGGGCTCGAGCCGCGCATGCGCTGCGTTCCAGGCGCTCTCGCCGCCCGCCATGTGCCAGAGCGTCAGATCAGGCTGCCAGCCGCCGCAGGTGATCACCCGATCCACCAGCTGCACTGGTTCGGGCTGGGAGAACCCTTCCATCGCCAGGCGCGGCCGGAGCAACAGGCCCTGCCGCTTCGGCCCCCTGGCTGCCGATGCGGCCACGGTGCCGGAGGCCAGCGTGATGCCATAGGCCTTCGAGAACTCGATGAAGCGCGACTGCGGTCGCGGCCGCGAATCGATAATGCGGGGCACGAGGACACCGGCATCCTTGGCCAGCATGGCGAGGCGGTAGGCCGGGCTGCTGCTGGTGGCAAACAGCGCCGAGCCACCGGCCCAGACGCCGTAGTGATGCGCCAGGTCGAACGCTTCGAGCGTGCCCATGATGCCTGGCAGCCGGTTGCCGGGAAAGACCGGCAGGAGCTCCAGCGTGCCGGTGGCAAGGACGATATGGGGCGCCCTGATATCGATGATCCGCCCGGCCGGCGCGCCATCCTGCACCTCCACCTGGTGCAGCCGCACCACGCCCGGCCGCAGGCCGAAGACCTCGGCGCTTGTGAGAACGGTGATCGCCTCGGTCGTGCCGATCAGCTCGGCCAGCCGGGCAATATTGTGGTCGGGCGTCTCCTCGCCCTCCTGCGTGCCGAACAGCCGCGCATGCCCGCCCAGCCGGGGCGCCGCCTCGATCAGCACGACGCGCCGGCCACGCCGGGCGGCTGCCAGCGCCGCTGCCATGCCGGCCACCCCAGCGCCCACCACGATCAGGTCGGTTGCTGGGCCCACCTCGCCCGGCATGCCCAGCCAGGGCCGGGGCAACGGGTCGGGCTGGTCGAGGTCGAGGCCCAGCGACTCGCCGCCGCGCCGCAGCAGGCGCGCCAGCGCGCTGCGCTTCTGCCTGCGGGCGAGCGTGACATAGTCGGCGCCATCCGTGGCGGGCGTGCGCTCCATCGGCAGCGCCCGCTGCAGGTCGCGGGCCAGGGCGGTGAAGGTGATGGCTGGCGCATGGTGGGCCGACAGCGCCAGCGGCACGCCACCGCGCTTGCCCACCGTGTCGATGCCCGAAGCGAGGACGGCGCTCAGCACCGTGTCGCCGACAAAGCCGGAAACCTCCCGTCCATTGAGCCGGAAGCGCAGGGGCCGGCTGCGGTCGATGGCGCTGCCTTGGAGCAGATGGTCGGCTTCTGTGCCGAGGCGATTTGGATTGTCCCTCATGGCGTGCCCACCTCGGCAACCATGGAGGGGTTCGTCATGCGGTCGACCAGCCGCGCCCCGAGCCAGGCGCTTTCCGCCGCACTGGCGGTCCCCGAGAGCCAGCGGGCGATGAGCGGGGCGAAGAAGGCGCCCGTCGGCCCGAACCCGGCCAGCACATCGGGCCCCACGCCATTGATCCGCCCCACGGCGGGTGCCGCGTCGGCCGTGACCAGCGTCTCGTAGCTCGACTGGCCGGCCTGTCGGAAGGCGCGGCTGGCGCCGAGCAGATCGCCCAGCTCGGCAGCGAACGGATCGATGCTGCCCGGACCCATGGCGGTAATGCCGCGATCCTGGCGCTGCACCAGGGTCAGGCCGCTATCGAGGTGGCAGGTCACGGGCGAGACGATGGCCTGGGTCGGCTCGGTGAAGATGGTGCTGGCCACCTGCCGGCCGAGCAGGGCGGGCCACTCCTCGGCGCGCATATGGCCGATGATGGCTGCATCATCCGCCAGCACGGTCTGGCCGATCGCGATCCGGGCGTCGCCCGCTACCAGTTCGGCGCTGCCATCGCCGCGGACCTCAAGCCGGTCGTCGTCGGCAAGGCGGCGCACCTTGTGCTGGACCAGCCAGGCGTCGAGCCCGGCTTCCAGCGTCGGCCGGTGCAGCAGCACCGCGTCGCGCAGCAGCAGGCCCTCGCGTCCGCTGCCCAGCAGGCTCGCCGGCACCGGCTCGGCGCCATGGCCAAAGGCCAGCGCCATGTGCCGCATATGCGCCAGGGCCTCCTTGCCCGCAGCACCACCGGCGAAGAACACCGGATCGACGCGCGACCACGCCCCGCGTCCGCCGATGCGCGAGAGGAGCCTGAGCGTCTCGGGCAGGCCGGTCTTCAGCATGGCCCAGCTATGCGGGCGGGTCAGCGGCGCCACGGACAGGTCAATGCCGCGTGGCAGGCGATAACCAGACTGGCTTTCGCCGGAAAACACCACGCTCTTGCCATGCGCCGACGCCAGCAATCCCGCCACGAGGCGGGCCAGAGGCGTGGAGCCGATAATGGCGAAGTCGATCGGGGTCTCGGTCATGCCCCGGTGCGGGCCTGTGGCAATGCGTCCGCCTCAAGGATGCGTGTTTCGGTGGTTTTTCGCCGCATTGGGCTTATAGATGACGCTTCCTTGCCGCGTGCCGGCGTCAAGCGTCCAGGGCCCATGCTTTTCTGGTTCATCGCCACTGTCATTACCGCCATTGCCTGCGCTGCGCTTTTCTACGCAGCCGGCCGGCGCGCGGTCAACTTAAGCGATCCTGATTTGGACGATGCCAACAGCCATTTTCGGCTTGTGCTGGCCGGTATCGACACCGATCTGGCCGCAGGCAAGCTGGGCGAGGCCGAAGCGCAGGCCGCGCGCGGCGAGCTGGCGCGCGAAATCCTGCGGCTCAAGGCCGAGGCGGGACGCGTAGCCGGCAATTCCCTCGACTTCGGCCGTCCAGCACTCCTCGCAGGCCTCGGCGGCATCGCCGTGCTGGCCCTGGGCCTCTATGGCCTGCTCGGCAGCCCGAACACGCCCAGCCAGCCGCTGGCCGGCCGGGCCGAGGTCGCCGCGCAATCCATCGATCTCGATGCGGCCATCACCCGCATCGAGGCCCAGCTCACCGCCAATCCCGACGATCTGCGCGGCTGGACCGTCATCGCCCCCGCCTATCTCGAACTGCGCCGCTATGCCGATGCCGCGCGGGCCTATCGCCGCATCATCGAGCTGAGCGCGCCAACGCCTGACCTGCAGACCAGCCTCGCCGAGGCGCTGATGCTCGATGCCGGCGATGCCGGCTCGCCCGAGGCCATGGCCCTGTTGCGCGAGGCCGCCGCCGCCGATCCGGCCCATGCCCTCTCCCGGCTCTATATCGCGGCCGAGCTGACCCGCGCCGAGCAGTATGCTGAGGCCGCCCAGGCCTGGCAGGCCGCCTTGGCTCTGTCGGAAGGTGACGAACCCTGGCTGGCCGCCGCGCAGCAGGGGCTCGCCGTGGCGCAGAATGGCGGCGTGGCGCCCGCCAATGATGCCGAGGCCGAGATGATCGGCCAGATGGTCAGCGGCCTTGCCGAACGCCTCGCCGCCGGGGGCGGCAGCGTCGAGGAATGGACGCAGCTGGTGCGCGCCTATCTGGTGCTCGGCGATGCCGACAGCGCCCAGGGCGCCTATGACGATGCCGTGGCTGCCTATCCGCAGGCGTTCGACCGCGGCGAACTCGATACGCTGGCGCTGGGCGCCGGCCTCACCCTGAATGGAGCCCAGCCATGAGCATGCCATCCGCCATCCGCAAGAAGGGCTGGTCGCGCAAGCAGAAGCGTCTGGCGCTCATTGCCGGCCTCGCCTTGGTGCTGGCGCTGGCCACGACGCTGGTGCTGGTCGCCCTGCGCGACCAGATCGTCTTCTTCTATTCGCCTTCCGACGTCATCGCCCGCGAGGTCGCCGCCGGCCAGCCGATCCGGCTCGGGGGCCTCGTCAAGGATGGGTCGTGGATCCGTGACGGGCAGGACAACAGCTTTGTCGTGACCGACGGCGCCCAGGAGGTTGCTGCCCGCTATAGCGGCATCCTGCCCGACCTGTTCCGCGAAGGGCAGGGCGTCGTCGCCGAGGGCAGCCTTGGCCCCGATGGTTCGTTCATCGCAACCAATGTGTTGGCCAAGCACGACGAGAACTACATCCCCAAGGAAGTCGTCGACGCCCTCAAGGCCAGCGGCGAATGGCGGCCGGAGGCGGGCCAGTGATGATGTCCGGAGTCCGTGGCTCTCATCACCCCCTCCCAGCCTCCCCCATCAAGGGGGAGGTGCTGTCCGGTGGTTGCGGCTTGATCGTGCCACAGGAGTGGAGAGATACCTCCCCCTTGATGGGGGAGGCTAGGAGGGGGTGGAGTCGCGCACTCGAAGCTGGGACCATCCACCCATGAGCATCGAACTCGGCCATTTCGCCCTCATCCTGGCCTTTGCCATTGCCGTGGTCTCAACCGTCGGCGGTTACACCTTCTGGCGCTCCGGACAGCGCATCGCGCTGGTGCTGAGCCAGGGCGCCGTGCTGCAATTCGTGCTGGTGGCGGTGGCCTTTGCGGCGCTGATCCAGGCCTTCATCGCCTCCGATTTCAGCCTGCTGCTGGCGGCCAGCAATTCCCATTCGCTCAAGCCGCTGATCTTCAAGATCTCCGGCGTCTGGGGCAATCATGAAGGCTCCATGGTGCTGTGGATCTTCATCCTCGTCGCCTTCGGCGCCATGGTCGCCGCCTTCGGCCGCCGCCTGCCGGGCGACCTGCTGGCGCTGGTGTTGGCAACGCAGAGCCTGCTGACAGCGGCCTTTGCCGGCTTCACGCTGTTCACCTCCAATCCCTTTGCCCGCCTCATCCCGGCGCCCATCGAGGGCAATGACCTCAACCCGGTGCTGCAGGATATCGGCCTCGCCATCCATCCGCCGCTGCTCTATGCCGGCTATGTCGGCTTCTCGATCTGCTTTTCCTTTGCCATTGCCGCGCTGATCTCGGGCCGTATCGACCAGGCCTGGGCGCGCTGGGTGCGGCCCTGGGCCATGCTGAGCTGGACTTTCCTGACCCTGGGCATCGCCATGGGCTCCTACTGGGCCTATTACGAGCTCGGCTGGGGCGGCTGGTGGTTCTGGGACCCGGTGGAAAATGCCAGCTTCATGCCCTGGCTGGCCGGCACGGCGCTGCTGCATTCGGCGCTGGTGATGGAAAAGCGCAATGCGCTCAAGATCTGGACGATCTTTTTGTCCATCATCACCTTCTCGCTGTCGCTGCTGGGCACGTTCCTGGTGCGCTCGGGCATCCTCACGTCGGTGCATACCTTTGCCAGCGATCCCACGCGCGGCCTGGTCATTCTGGCCCTGCTGGCGCTGGTGATCGGCGGCGCGTTTTTCCTGTTCGCCATGCGGGCGTCGACACTGCGTCAGGGTGGGCTGTTTGCCCCGGTCAGCCGCGAAGGCGCGCTGATCATCAACAATCTGTTCCTCGCCACCGCCGTTGGGGCGGTGCTGGTGGGCACGCTTTATCCGCTGCTGCTCGATGCGCTGGTGGGCACCTCCATTTCAGTGGGCGCCCCCTTCTTCAATCTCACCTTTGGTGCCCTGATGGCGCCATTGCTGCTGGTGCTGCCATTTGGGCCGCTGCTGGCCTGGAAGCGGGCTGATGTGGTGGGCGCGGCCCAGCGCCTGATCGGCGCGGCAGCGCTGGCGATCTTTTGCACCATCCTGATTTCGGCGCTGGGCGGGGTGTCTATTTCGCTGGCGCCGCTGGGCCTGCTGCTTGGCTTCTGGGTTGCCTTTGGCGCCTTTGCCGAACTGGTCGAGCGCAGCAGGATTGGTCGCATGCCGCTGGGCGAGAGCATTCGCCGTCTGGTTGGCCTGCCGCGCACAGTGTGGTCGACGGCTCTGGCCCATTTCGGCATGGGCGTAACCGTATTGGGCATTGTGGCAACGACAGCCTGGGAGACCGAGCTGGTGACCACGCTCAATCCCGGCGAAACCGCCGAGCTCTCCGGCTATACCATCGACTTTGACAGTTTCGGCCAGCAGCCTGGCCCCAACTACATGGCCGACGAGGCCCGCTTCACCATCACCGCGCCCGGCGGCAGTACGCGCCAGACCCTGGCCGATCGGCGCACTTATGTGGCCACCGGCATGCCCACAACCGAGGCGGCCATCGAGACCTATGGCTTTTCCCAGCTCTACTTGCAGCTCGGCGAACCGCTCAATGACACCCATGTGGTCCGCATCTGGCACAAGCCCTACATCACCCTGATCTGGTTTGGCGCCATCCTGATGGCATTGGCCGGCGTGATCTCGCTGACCGATCGGCGGGTGCGGGTCGGGGCGCCGCGACGCGCCGCCAAGCTGGCCAGCGAGCCTGCCTAATGAGCCGGTTGCGCGCGCTTGTACTGGCCATGGGGCTTTTGGCCAGCGGCGCCACCATGGCCGTCAGCCCCGACGAAGTTCTGTCAGATCCAGCGCTCGAAAGCCGCGCCCGCGCGATTTCCGAGGGGCTGCGGTGCCTCGTCTGCCAGAATCAGTCCATCGACGACAGCGATGCCGATCTGGCGCGCGATCTGCGCGTTCTGGTGCGCGAACGGTTGGTGGCAGGCGACAGCGACGAAGCCGTGCGACAGTTCCTTGTCGATCGCTATGGCGAGTTCGTGCTGCTCAATCCGCGCGTCAACAATCACACGCTATTGCTCTGGATCGCCGCACCCACGCTGTTGGGCGGGGGTCTGGCAACGCTCTGGCTGCTCGGTCGGCGCCGCCGGCGTGAGGATGATGTCGTGCTCAGCGCCGAAGAGCGCGCCGCGCTTGATAGTCTTGAAGAGACACCGGGCGCGTAGTCCGTCGGAGGCCCGCCGCAATCTTGCCCGCTACATTGCCAAACCTTAATGTGCGCGCAACCTCGCAGAAAGATGGTGTGTTCCATAGCTAGTCCGACAAGCTGTTGAGGGCTTGCCGAAGGAGAAATAACTACATGCGCTCGTCCATTATCAAGCGTACCAGCCGCTGGCTCGGGGCATCAGCCCTGGCGCTGATGGTTGGTATCGGCGGTGTCTCCACTGCCTATGTCATCACCGGCCAGGCTGCCAATGCGCAGGTCCAGAACGCCGCGCAGATTGTCGTTCCCGATGCAGCCGCGCCGCACGCCGGCTTTGCCGACCTGGTTGAGGCCGTCAAACCCGCCGTGGTGTCGATCCTGGTGGAGGCCGAAGAGAGCGCCCAGAACGTCCAGCGTGGCGGCGGTCCCAACGGCCAGTTCGATTTCAACTTCCCCGATCTGCCCGATGGGCATCCCTTCAAGGACTTCTTCAACCAGTTCGGCCAGCAGGGTAATGGCGGCGGCGGTGCTGCCCCCGCGCCGCGTCACTACATGGCTGCCGGCTCGGGCTTCGTGATTTCGGGCGACGGCTACATCGTCACCAACAATCACGTGGTCGAAGACGCCACCAAGGTTACCGTTGTGTTCGACGACGGCACCGAAAAAGTCGCCACCATCGTGGGCACCGACAAGCGGACCGATCTGGCCGTACTCAAGATTGATGGCACGGACCTGCCCTTTGTCAGCTTTGAAGACACGCCGAGCCGGATTGGCGACTGGGTCGTGGCCGTGGGCAATCCCTTTGGCCTGGGCGGCACTGTCACCGTTGGCGTGATTTCGGGTTCGGGCCGCAATATCGGCGGCTCCAACTATGGCGATTTCCTGCAGATCGATGCGGCCGTCAATACCGGCAACTCGGGCGGTCCAGCCTTCAATACCAAGGGCCAGGTCGTGGGCGTCAACACCGCCATCTATTCGCCAAACGGCGGTAACGTCGGCATCGCCTTCGCCATCCCGGCCTCTACCGTCAAGACCATCGTGCAGCAGCTGATCGACAGCGGCTCGGTGACCCGCGGCTATCTGGGCGTGTCCATCCAGGACGTGACCCGTGATATCGCCGACGGTGTTGGCCTGACCGCAGCCAAGGGTGCCATCGTGCGCGAACCTGCAG
>JAHJWO010000005.1 GCA_018828145.1 Alphaproteobacteria bacterium
GCGCGAGGCCGGTGGTCAGCATACATGCGGGAGCCTGGCGACCCATGCTCCCCGGCAGTCTGGCCCGCTCATCACTCGTCATGATCGCGCTCTGGCGGGTAGATGAGGTGATTATGCAGCAGGTCAGGCGGAGGGGGATAAGTTTGTGGTGGAGGCTGAAAGGTGAGCGGGAGTGGAGGGTTAGCGCGCCCGGATTGTGGGAAGGCCACGTTTTGAGCGTGCGGCCCCAGCGCCGGAAGACCGCGGCTGGCCATGCGCGCATACCTCGATCCGCGGCCCCCTTGCCACCCGCCCTCCCTTCCCTTCAAATGCACGGGGACCCGGGAGGAACGGCATGGCTATCGGCGGCGAAGCGCTCGAATTCATCGACAGGAAGTTTTACGATCTGGCCATCGGCATTGCCGCGCTCGAAGTGCTCTATGACGGCTGCCGCTGGGCCGAGGGGCCGGTCTGGTTCGCCGATGGCAATTTTCTCGTCTGGAGCGACATTCCCAACAACCGCATGCTCAAATGGGTGCCGGGCCTTGGCGTCACCCCGTTCCGCACCCCGTCCAACTATGTCAACGGCAATACCCGTGACCGGCAGGGGCGGCTGATCTCCTGCTCGCATGGGTCCCGCGCCGTGCTGCGCACCGAGTGGGACGGCACGGTGACGACGCTGGTCGACCGCTTTGAGGGAAAAAGGCTCAATTCGCCCAATGACGTCGTGGTCAAGTCGGATGGCACGGTCTGGTTCACCGACCCGCCCTATGGCATTCTCAGCGACTATGAGGGCTACAAGTCGGACCAGGAACAGGCCGGCTGCTTTGTCTATCGCTTCGACCCGGCCGATGCCTCGCTGACCGTCGTCGCCGACGATTTCGCCAAGCCCAATGGGCTGGCCTTCTCGCCCGACGAGTCGGTGCTCTATGTTTCCGATACCGGCCAGAGCCACGACCCCGACTGGCCCGCCCATATCCGCCAGTTCGATGTCAACGGCACGAGGCTCACCAATCCAAAGGTCTTTGCCGATATCGATTCGGGCCTGCCCGACGGGTTCCGGCTCGATACCGAGGGCAATGTTTGGACCAGCGCCGGGCTGGGCGTGAATGTCTACAATTCCGCCGGCGCCCTGCTGGGCCGCATCAAGACGGGGGCCAAGACCTCCAACGTCACCTTCGGCGGACCGCGCCGCAACCGGCTGTTTATTACCTGTAGCCAGTTCGTGATGGCCACCTATGTCAGCGCCACGGGCTTGCAGCATCCCTAGCAATGGACCTGACATGAACCGGCCCATTCATGCTAGGAAGGATGCGGGGCGACTTACTTGCACATCGGAACATCGTATTGACAGCCAACGACCATGAAGCCGCTCCCGCCGAGGAGTTGCTCGATACGCCCCATCTGGCGGATGCGCTGGAAAGCGACCGGTTCAAGCAGTTTCTCGATCATGTGCCCTTCGGCATTGCGGTTTCCGAACTGCATCCGCAGGAGCGGCTGTCCTACGCCAACCTGGAATTCGAGCGGCTGATCGGCACTTCGGGCGGGCAGCTCGAGGGCAAGCCCTGGGCCGTATTGCCCCCCAATGCCGTGGCCCGCGACGATGGCGAACTGCTGAGCCAGGCCGTGGCCCTGCGCGACGACTATATCGGCACCTTCGTGATCAAGCGCGACGAGGGCGAGATCACCGTCGATGCCTGGTCCAACATCATCGAGGACGATGACGGCAAGCCGACCTTCCGCCTCGTCGCGCTGGCCGAAACCGCCAACCGCACGCCGGAGCACGCCGCCGACCTCAAGGCCCAGATCCAGGAAAAAGACACCCTGCTGCGCGAATTGCAGCACCGGGTGAAGAACAACCTGCAGATGATCACCGCGCTGATCCGGCTCGAAGCGCGCAACATGCCCGACGATACCTCCAGCCAGGCCTTCCAGCGCCTGGCCGGGCGGATCAGCTCGCTGGCGCTGCTCTACCAGTCCCTGTCCGAGGACGGGCAATCGGAAAGCGTCGATCTCGGCGTCTATCTCAGCCAGGTTGCCTCGGCGGTGATGGCCGCCCATGCCATCGAGGGCATAAGGCTCAACCTGCAGGTCGATACCTGGCCGGTCTCGGTCAATGTCGCCATGCCCACCGGGCTGGTCGTCAACGAACTGATGATCAATGCGCTGAAATATGCCTTTGTCGGCCGCGAGGGCGGCACGATCACGCTGCAGTCGCTGGTCAACGAGACCGGCTGCCGCGTTACCGTTTCCGACGACGGCATCGGCCTGGCCGAGGGCACCAACTGGCCCAAGCCGGGCAAGCTCAGCGCGCTCATCGTGCATTCGCTGGGGCAGAATGCCAAGGCGCGGGTCACAATCGATTCCACGCCGGGGGCCGGGCACACCGTCTCGATCTTCTTCGCCCGGGCCAATGCCGAGCCCGAACCAGAGCCCGAAGCGACCTGAGACGGCATGGCGACCGAGATTGCCCGCTTCATCCAGGACAACCTGGAGCTGCGTCCGCTACCGACGCTGCCCGCGATCAGCCTCTACCTCTCCCACCCCAGGAGCCGCCTGTCGCGGCTGGCCGATCCGGATGATGCCGATCCGCCGCCACCCTATTGGGCCTTCCCCTGGGCCGGCGGACTGGCTCTGGCGCAGCACTTCGCGGCCCATCCTCAGGCCATTGCCAACAGGCGCGTGCTCGATCTGGGCGCGGGATCGGGGCTTGTGGCCATCGCCGCCGCCAGGGCGGGGGCCGTGGTCAGTGCGGCGGAAATCGACCCGCATGGACGGGCCGCCATTGCGCTCAACGCGGCGGCAAACGGGGTTGCGGTTGACCTGACCGAGGTGGATGTGACGGGACCACCGCCTGCCGATGTCGAGCTGATCGCGGCTGGCGATGTGTTCTACAATGCCGAGGTGGCGGCAATCATGCTGCCCTTCCTGCTGCGCTGCCGCGCGGCCGGGATCGACGTGCTGATCGGCGACCCGGACCGGCGGGACCTCCCCATGCATCGGCTGGAACGCGTGGCGTCCTATGCCGTGGGCGATGTCGGGGATGGCCGGGACGATGCCGGGCGGGTGGGGAGTGTCTATCGCCTGCGCTAGGGGCTGGAGCCGAGTGGTTTGGCAGCAGCCTATTTGCTGCCCTTCGGCTTCTTCGGCTTGGGCGTCGGCAAGTCGTCTGCCGTGGTCTTGACCAGTCCTGCCAGCCAATCGGCATCGTCCCATCGGTCGCCATCGATCAGGAAATAGGGCTTGGAGCCCGGATAGGCCTCGGCTTCCGTCACCGCGCCCAGATAGGCTCGCCCCGCCGGGGTGGGCTTGATGAAGAGCTGATCGTCGCAGATGAAGGCCATGACCTTGCCGTCGCAATACATGCCGTATTCGCCGAACATTTTCCTGGTCGTGATCGTGCCGGCGCCGGCGCTTTGCTCGACGATATAGTCGACCGTCTTCTGCTGGGTGCTCACATCACCGCCCCGACCTGCCAGGGTACGAATTCATTGTCGCCATAGCCGAGCTCTTCGGACTTGGTGCGCTTGCCCGAGGCAATGTCGAGCAGCATGTCGAAAATCTGCTGCCCCTTGTCCTCGATGGAAACACCCTCGACGATATCGCCGCAATTGATGTCCATGTCGTCGGTCATGCGGGCATACATGTCCGAATTGGTCGCCAGCTTCATCGAAGGCACTGGCTTGCAGCCATAGGCCGAGCCGCGCCCGGTGGTGAAGGCCAGGATATTGGCGCCGCCGGCCACCTGCCCCGTCGCAGAGACGGGGTCAAAGCCGGGCGTATCCATGAAGACAAAGCCCTTCTCGGTCACCAGCTCGGCATATTCATAGACCGCCGTCAGCGGCGTCGTGCCGCCCTTGGCCGCCGCGCCGAGCGACTTTTCGAGAATGGTGGTGAGGCCACCCAGCTTGTTGCCGGGCGAGGGATTGTTGTTCATCTCGCCATGGTTGCGACGGGTATAGTCTTCCCACCAGTGGATCCGGCTGATGAGCTTTTCGCCCACCTCGCGGCTGACGGCACGGCGGGTGAGCAGGTGTTCGGCGCCGTAGATTTCCGGCGTCTCGCTGAGGATGGCGGTGCCACCATTGCGCACCAGGATATCGGCCGCATAGCCCAGCGCCGGATTGGCAGTAATGCCCGAATAGCCGTCCGAGCCGCCGCATTGCAGCGCCAGGCTCAGGTGGCTGGCATCGACCGTCTCGCGGCGCGCCGCGGCGGCGATGGGCAGCATTTCCTTGACCTTCTCGACGCCCCACTCGATCATCTTCTTGGTGCCGCCACGCTCCTGGATGGTCATGGTCTGGAAGGTCTCGCCCTCGGCAATGCCGTACATTTCCTTCATGCGGCCGATCTGGAACACCTCGCAGCCCAGGCCGATGAGCAGCGCCGCACCCAGATTGGGATTGGACGCATAGCCCCACTGCGTACGCTTGAGGATGTCAAAGCCCTCGCCACGGCTCTCCATGCCGCAGCCCGTGCCATGCACGAAGGGCACCACGCCGTCGATCTCGGGATAATCCTCGAGCAGGCCGGAGCGGTTGATCGCCTCGGCGACGAACTTGGCCACCGTGGCAGAACAGTTCACCGAGGTGAGGATGCCGATATAGTTGCGGGTGCCCACCTTGCCATTGGCCCGGCGATAGCCCTCGAAGGTGGCGCGCTGGCCAAGCGGGATCATCTCGGGCGCTATGGCCCCTTCGGCAAAGGCATAGTCATGCGTCAGCGTGCCGTCGGCGCCGCCCATGCCGCAATTGTGCTCATGTACCCAGTCGCCCGGCACGATGGCCTCGCTGGCAAAGCCGATGATCTGCCCGAACTTAATCACGGCCTCGCCGGCCGCGATGGCCCGGCTGGCAAATTTGTGCCCCTTGGGCACGCGCCTGACAATGCGCACGCCCTGCGGCGTATCGCTGCCGACATCGAGATTGGCCAGCGCCACCGCAATATTGTCGGCCGCATTGAGCACCAGCGTGCGGGACTGGGGACGGGTCATCGTTTCGGACATGAGGGGACTTTCGCGGGGGCTGGTCTCAACTGCGCTTTACGCCGGCCCCGTTTGCCGCCAGATTGCGCGCGCATTCGGCAGCGACGGGCGTTGTAAAGCACCACTTCACTAACTAACATGTTAGCATGACAACCGCAGCAAGTCCCTATTCTTTTCTGGCGCGCCCGACCACCCTCACCCGCGGCAGCGTCACCGCGGACGTGACCCATGCCATCCGCACTGCCATCGTCACCCTCGCCTTGCCCCCCGGCAGCACCATCGACAAATCGCTGATCTGCGCCGAGCTCGGCGTCTCGCGCTTTCCGGTGAGCGAGGCGCTGGCGCGGCTGCAGATCGAGGGACTGGTCGATATCGCCCCGCAGCGCGGCTCCACCGTCTCGCTGGTGCGCATCGCCGATGTCCGCGAATACATGCTGATCCGCAAGGGGCTGGAATCGGAAGCCCTGCGTGTGCTGATCGGCAGCCACGACCCCAGCCTGATCGACGCTTTGCATGCCAATATGGCCGCCCAGCGCGAGGCGGCAGAGCGCGACGACGCCGAGACCTTCCACCAGATCGACGTCGAGTTCCACGACATCATCTACCGCTCGATGCGGCTGACCAAGGTCAAGACCATCATCGATTCCGCCCGCGCCAATCTCGACCGGGCGCGGCGGCTGATCATCACCCCGCGCCGGCTGGCACTGACCATTGCCGAGCACCAGGCCATCTTCGACGGCATCCTCGCCGCCGACGCCGCCCAGGCCACCCGCGCCATCCGCGCCCATATCGACGCGGTCATGGTGGAGCTCTTCGCCTTTGCCCGCGAGCATCCAGGCCTCTTCGCCGATGGCGAGAGCCTGGGCACCGACAGCGACAGTTTCCCCTTCGGCTAGGACACATCATGCTCAAGAACATTCCGCCCATCCTCGGCCCCGATCTGCTCGCCATCCTGCGCGCCATGGGGCATGGCGACGAAATCGCCATCGTCGATGCCAATTACCCGGCGGATGCGGCCGGCCCGGTGCTGGTACGGCTCGACGGCATCAGCGCCACCGACGTGCTCGACGCCATCCTGACCCTGATGCCGCTGGATGACTTCGTGGCCGAGCCCGCCCTCTGCATGCAGGTGGTGGGCGATGCCGGCCGGCGCGAGCCGATCATGGACGAATTCGAGACCATCATCCGCCGGCACGAGCCCAAGATGGGCCTCGCCTCGCTCGAACGCTTTGCCTTCTATGACCGGGTCAAGACCGGCTATGCCGTGGTCCAGACCGGCGAGCGCCGGCTCTATGGCAATATCGTGCTCAAGAAGGGCATTGTCCGCCCCGACGGCTGAAAATGCCGCGACCGAACCGATCGGGCCAAGGTCGCCCTCGACAGACTAACATGTTAGCGGCTAAGGCCTAGTCAAACGGCAACAGGGATACTCCACCATGAAACTGCTCCGCATTGGCGCCAAGGGCGCGGAAAAGCCCGCAATCCTGGCCGAAGACGGCTCGATCCGCGACCTCTCCGGCATTGTCGGCGACATTGGCGGCCAGACCCTGACGCCCGAGGGCCTGGCCAAGATTCGCGCCCTCGATATCGGCGTGCTGCCCCGGCTCGATGCCGGCCAGCGCATCGGGCCCTGTGTTGCCAATGTCGGCAAGTTCATCTGCATCGGGCTCAACTATGCCGACCACGCCGCCGAGACCGGCGCGCCGATCCCGGCCGAGCCGATCATCTTCATGAAGGCCACCAGCGCCATTATCGGCCCCAATGACGATGTGATCATCCCCAAGAACGCCATCAAGCCGGACTGGGAAGTCGAGCTGGGCGTGGTCATCGGCAAGGAGGCCCGCTATGTCGACGAAGCCGACGCCATGGACCATGTCGCCGGCTATTGCGTCATCAACGACGTCTCCGAGCGCCACTTCCAGACCGAGCGCGGCGGCACCTGGGACAAGGGCAAGGGCAGCGACACCTTCGGCCCCATCGGCCCCTGGCTGGTGACGCGCGACGAAGTGGCCGATCCCCAGCAGCTGGGCATGTGGCTCGACGTCGACGGCAAGCGCTACCAGAACGGCTCGACCAAAACGATGATCTTCGGCGTCGCTCATGTCGTGAGCTATGTCAGCCAGTTCATGAGCCTGCGGCCGGGCGACATCATCTCGACCGGCACGCCGCCCGGCGTCGGCATGGGAATCAAGCCCGAGCCGGTCTGGCTCAAGCCCGGCAATGTCATGCGCCTGGGCATTGAAGGCCTCGGCGAGCAGCAGCAGAATGTGAAGGCCTACAGCGCATAGCGTCTTCACCTCTCCCCCAAGGGAGAGGCAAGAGGGCTAGGGCCGCCGGGCGACGAGGTCGATCTCGACCAATGCCCCCACTGCCAGTGCGGTCACGCCGATCGTGGTCCGCGCCGGCAGCTTTCCGGCTTCGAAAAAGCTCGGCCACAGCGCGTTGAGCGCGGCATAGTCGCGCTCGAAGGCGGAGAGGTAGATGCGCACCATGGTGACATGCTCGAGCCCCAGGCCGATCCCGCCCAGCACCAGCTTGAGATTGTCCATCACCCGCCTGGTCTGCGCCTCGACGCCGGCCGGAAGCGGCGCATCGGGCGCCGCCGGATCGGTGGGCATCTGGCCGGTCACGAACACCCAGCCATCGGCCTCCACCGCGTGGGAAAACGGCGCCACCGGCCGCGGACCCGAGGCGATCATGTGATGCAGTAGCTGGCTCATGCGGACACTCCTTTGCGCCTGAGCCTCACCGTCTGGGCAGCCATAAGTCAACGCCTGGCTTGCATTGCGCACCGATGATCTTGCGTGATCGCCCGATCACGAATTGCTGTCTTGCGGCGCGAGCAAAAGCGGATCACTGTTTCGGCATCATGCGCAGCTGGATCGCCCGTCACCGGTTCGTTCTTGCCGCCCTTTTCGGGCCCGTCATCATTTTGACCCCCGCCATCCCATTGGCCACCGCCCAGTCCGAACGCGAGAATGCCGCGCTCGATGCCCTGTTCGACCAGCTCCGCCTGGCGCCCGACCAGGCAGCGGCGCAGGCCATTACCAGCCAGATCTGGACCTATTGGATCACCCCGCGGGACCCGATCCTAGCGGCGCGCATGCAGGACGTGCTGAGCCTGCGCCAGCGTGCCGATTTCCCCGGCGTCATTGCCCTGCTCGATGAGATCGTCGTCGATTATCCCACCTATGCCGAGGCCTGGAACCAGCGCGCGACGGTCTACTATCTGCTGCGCAACTACGATCAGTCCCTGGCCGATATCGAGAAGGTGCTGGAATTCGAGCCACGCCATTTCGGCGCCCTGGTGGGTCGCGCGGTGATCTACAAGAACCAGGGCAAGGACGATCTGGCGCGCGCCGACATGATTGCCGCGCTGGCCATCCACCCCTATCTCGTCGAGCGGGCCCTGTTCCCCGAACTCGAGGACATCAAGTTCATCTGAACCCAAGTTCATGTGAACCATTGACCGCGTCTTGCGGCCCGGCTCTGTTGTTCCCACATCAGGCCCTCCGCAACGAAAGACGTTTCATGACCGACACCGACCTGACCGTGCTCCGTGAAGACGGGGCAACCCGTGGCCGCTATGTCATCCACCTGGCTCCGGGCTTTGAAGCGGAGATGACCTTCCGCATCGGCGAAGACCGCACCATCACCATCGACCATACCGGCGTGCCGCCCGAATATGAGGGCCGCGGCATAGCTGCCCGCCTGGTTCAGAAGGCCGTTGCCGACGCACGCGAGCAGGGCTTCAAGATCGTGCCCATCTGCTCCTATGTCGTCGCCCAGTTCCGCCGCCATCCCGAATGGGCCGACCTGCGCGCCTGAGTCTCAATGTCCCGAGGCGCTGCGCTGGCGGAAGATTTCGGTCAGCCGGGCCAGCGCCACCAAATGGATATGTTCGGGCGTGGTCGGCTCCTTGAGGCAGGTGACCTCGGTCACCACGGTGAAGACGCAGCCATTGCGCTCGCCGGTCGCGGCAAATTCAAGCCGTCGCCGCTTGGGCCAGTAGCGTGCATAGGTGACCTTGAACTGCATCGGAAACCGTAGCGCCGCCCTGTGATACGGCGGCCTCTGGCGGCCACCACTTGGTCACCAAGGGTGACGCCCCTCGGCTCGATGGCATGACGCTGGCAGGCGACCGCCATTGCGTCAACCGCCATGCGCGCTAAAGCGCGCCCGTCGTCGGAGCGTGACGGCCATCCGTCGCGTCTGGCTCCATGATGCTGGCGCGGTTGCGCCCCTCATTCTTGGCCACGTAAAGCGCGGCATCGGCCATTTCGATAACGTCGTCCATGCTGTCGCCGGGCATGATGAGACACGCGCCGACGCTGACGGTGACGCTGACCGAGCGGCCATCGGGCAGCGCAATGGGCTGATCGACGATGGCCGCCATCAGGCCATAGGTTGCCGCCCGCAGCAGGTGCGGCGCACTGTCCTGCAGCAGGACGATGAACTCATCGCCACCCCAGCGCGCACAATCGCCGCCCGCCCCGATACTGTCGGAAATGCGCTGTGCCATCGCCAGGATCACCGCGTCGCCGGCGGCATGGCCATAGGTATCGTTGATGGTCTTGAAGTGATCGATATCGATCAGCAGCAGCCCGCGCTGGCCGCTTGCCGCCGCATCGGCAAAACGCGCGATGAAGCTGCGCCGGTTGGCCAGGCCCGTCTGACCGTCCCGGAAGGCCAGCACTTCCAACTCCTCGGTGCGCTCGCGTATGCGCGCTTCGAGCTGTCGCGTATTGTCGCTGACCGCCAACGCCATATCGGCAAAGGCCGTCGACAGGCGGCCAACCTCGTCCTGCGAATCCGTACCCATGGCGAGCGCCGGTGCGTAATCGCCGGCGCGCGCTGCCCAGACCGCCCCTTCGAGGCGCTTGAGCCGGTCCAGCACCTGCCGCTTGAACAGCAGCAGCAGCATGGCAGCCACCAGTCCCGCCACCGCCGCCAGCAGCAGACCGATGGGCAGGAACAGCCGTTTGTCGATGATGGCGTCGATATCCATCAGCGTGACATTGAACCAGCCCAGCCGATCCAGATAGCCGATGCCCACCAGCGTTTCCTTGCCGCCGACCGTCATGAAGCGCGAGCTGACACCAGCATCGCCGGCCGCGACCTGGTCCATCAGCGCGCGCAGCGCCACCTGGTCTTCCGGCTTGTCGAGCAGGGAAAACACCGTGCGCTTGGCGCTCATCTCGGCTGTGAGGCTGCGCAGGTCGACCATGTTCTCGTCGCGATGTGCCTGCACCGCGCCCCACCGGTCGACAAACATCGAACTGACGCCGACCTGGGGGATATTGACCACTTCCTGGATGAAGCTGGTGAGATCAATGCCCGTGCCCAGCACGCCCAGCACCCGCCTTCCCTCGCGGATGACGCAGTTCATCCAGACCTTGGTGACCCGCAGGTTGGCATCGTTGTCGACATTGAGGTGGCAGCCCTCGCCCAAGGCCGAGGTGGCGAAATACCAGGCGTCGCGCGGGTTATCGCGGTTGACCGTATAGCGATACTGGTCGCCGGCATAGGAATTGGACGCGTCGTTGAAATAGTAGTTGCCGGAGGAATTGACGACGAAGAAGTAGCTCTTGTCCGAGAAGGACTGGCGGAAATGCTCGAGCTCGGCAATGCCGCGGCGCTTGAGCGTTTCGTTGCTCTCGTCATTGGCCCAGTCGCGGATCGACTGCGATCCGGCTAGCGTGTCGGCCAGCGAGACTTCGCGCATCAAGGCATCGAGCCCGCGATGCCGATCGTAGAGCACCTGTTTTTCGGCAAACAGCGTACCCAGCTGGATGACCGTGGACGCCACCACCCAGTTGAAGGCGACATAGGCTGGGACGGCAACGACCAGGATGCCGACCAGGACCAGGATCAACAGTCGGATACGCAGGCTGCCGGCAATGCTGTCTCGAAGTCCGAAGATTTGGACGCCCTCGCCCGCTCTGGGATTGCGGCCGTTCCGGCCACTGCGTCAATTTAGGCAGCAGGCGTTTAGAGTCCGTTAAGCCTTTGCGCTCGCCTGAACCCCCGTGCCCGCGATACGTTATCCCTGTGGCAACTGAGGAGACAGCCATGAGCCCGCTCGAAACCAAGGTCCGCGCTTTGTTCGACGCCTATGGCAAGCGCAGCGACGACGCATTGCAGAACCCGCCCCGCGAGGATGTCGAGGGCATGATCGCTTCCTTTGCGTCCTTCTTCGTCGAATCCAGCCCCAAGGGGGTGATCGGTGGCGCCAATGACGACAGGTTCCGCCAGGTCATCCCGACCGGCTTTGCCCGCTACCGCCGGGTCGGCGGCAAGCACATGACCATCAAGGGGATCCGGGTGATCGAACTCGATCGCCTGCATGCGGTCGCCGATGTCGACTGGCAGTTCGACTATGTGAACAAGGCCGGTAAGACGGGCCAGGTGACCTTCACCAATTTCTACTGCGTCACCATTGCCGGCGGCACGCCCAGGATCTTTGCCTATATGACGCCGGACGAGGACCAGGCCATGCAGGAGCACGGTCTGGTCTAGCGGGTGCGAAGGTCTAGCCGCGGGCGAGGAAGGCCTGCGCCTCGCGCAGTTCCTCGGGCCGCAATTCGTGGCCGCCCGGATGCCAGAACAGCGACGCACTGGCGCCATTGCCGGCGAAATAGTCGCTCAGCGCCTGCGTCATGGCGGCGGGCCCGATGGGGTCGCGCTGGCCGGCAGTGATCAGCACGCGTCGGCCGGCAAAGTCGGCCCTGGGCGGCGCAAACGGGATCAGCGGATGCATGAGCACGGTCGCGTCGAACAGGGTGGGCGCTGCGAACTGCACCGATGCCAGGATATTTGCGCCGTTGGAATAGCCCAGCCCGATCACCTGGCGCGGTGCGCCCTCGGCTTGCCGCGCTTTGACAAAGGCGATCATTTGCTGCGTGCGCAGCGCCAGGTCGTCCATGTCATAGACGCCCTCGCCGGTGCGGCGGAAATAGCGCAGGGCCCCGCCCTCGCTGACATCGCCGCGCGGCGCGATGATCCGCGCTCCGGGCAGCAGCTCGCCGGCCAGATCGAAGAACTGGTTTTCGTCACCCCCCGTGCCGTGAAAGACCAAAAAGAGCGGCGCGGCGGCGTCGGCACCCTTGCCTTCGCGATAGTGGTAATCGGCCATGGTCCGTCTCCTGAACTGATATTGAACCGATATATCGGCCGGCTCGGCCTTTCGGGCAACCATCGCCGGCGACCACGCACTGTTGCCATTTGCGGAACAATCGCGTGCACTCGATTGCTGGCCGCCCGCATTCATGCACAATGCCCGCCATGTTCCTTTCCATCTTCGACGTCTTCAAGATCGGCATCGGGCCATCCAGCTCCCATACGATGGGGCCGATGACCGCTGCCAGGCGCTTTCTCGACGAACTGGCCGACGGCAACTGGCCGCGTGCCGCCAGCGCCCGCCCCGCGGCGCTGACGGCCAGCCTGCACGGCTCACTGGCTTTCACAGGCATTGGCCATGGCAGCGGCCGCGCCGTCATCCTCGGCCTCTGCGGCGAGGATCCAAGAACCGTCGACCCCGATGCCATGGATAGCCTGGTTGCCGCGGTCGAGACGAAGGGCATCGTCCATCCCCCCGGCCACGCGGCCTATCGCTTCCGCCCGGCGGTGGACCTTGTCCTCGACAAGCGCAATCCCCTGCCGCTCCATCCCAATGGCCTGCAGTTTTCCGCCTTCGATACCGATGGCCAGCTGCTGTTGCGGCGCGCTTATTATTCGATCGGCGGCGGCTTCGTGGTCAGCGCCGAGGAGCTCGAAGCCCTCAAGCATGCCTCACCAGCCCAGGCCGACGTGCCCTATCCCTTTGCCCATGCCCGCGACATGCTGGACATGGCTGCCGCCTCGGGCCTGTCCATTGCCGGCATGAAGCGCGCCAATGAAGAGGCCACGCGCAGCCGCATCGCGCTCGACCGCGGCATCGACGAAATCTGGTCGGTGATGAGCACCTGCATAGACCGCGGCATCGCCCAGGAAGGCATCATGCCCGGCGGGCTCAACGTCAAGCGCCGGGCGCGCGGCATCTTCCTGCAGCTCGATGCGCAGTGGCAGCGCAACGAGCTGACCCCGCTGATGGCCAATGACTGGCTGAGCCTCTACGCCATGGCGGTCAACGAGGAGAATGCCGGCGGCGGCCGCGTCGTCACAGCGCCCACCAATGGTGCGGCCGGCGTCATTCCGGCGGTGATGCGCTACTATCTCAAGTTCAATGCCGCGGCCGGTCCGCAGGACATTCGCGACTACCTGCTGACCGCGGCCGCGATCGGCGGCATCGTCAAGCACAATGCCTCGATCTCGGGCGCCGAAGTGGGTTGCCAGGGTGAAGTCGGCTCCGCCTCTGCCATGGCTGCTGCCGGCCTCTGCGCCATCATGGGCGGCACGCCGGCCCAGGTGGAAAACGCCGCGGAAATCGCGCTGGAACACCATCTCGGCATGACCTGCGATCCGGTGGGCGGGCTGGTGCAGATCCCCTGCATCGAGCGCAATGCCTTTGGCGCCGTCAAGGCCGTTACCGCGGCCTCGCTCGCGCTCAAGGGCGACGGTACCCACGCCGTGCCGCTCGACGCCTGCATCGAGACCATGCGCCAGACGGGCCTGGACATGAGCGAAAAATACAAGGAAACCAGCCTGGCGGGGCTGGCTGTCAACGTGGTGGCCTGCTGAACGGCGCGCTCAGTGCAGCGCGGTCCTGGGCGGATTGACATCGTGCAGCTGGACGCTCTCGGCGGGGCTTTCCAGCAGGGCGCCGGCGACGAGCTGTTCGTCCCGCACCGTTTCGAGATAGACGCGCAGCATGATGTGTCCCGCGGCAGGCAGGTCCGGGTTCCTCAGGTCGACGGGTTCCTGATCGGGGCCATGCGGCACGAGGCCCGCCGGTGCCTGATCGGCCGGCAGGGCAAAGCACTCATGGCGTCGAATGCCGAGCGCATCGAGCCGCGAGATGGCGTTTTGGGCATCCTTGACGCTGGCAAAGATACCGATGGCCATTCGCCGACGGATTGGGGCCATGGCGGTCTCCACCGATCAGTGCATGTTGCCGTCGCACTGCGCGAGCAGCCGGAGCCGGTCCATGTCGCGCACGACGAAATTGCCGCGATTGGGCAGGTCGATCACCCGCATGGCCCGCAGCCGGGTCATGTTGCGGCTGACTGTCTCGATGGTGAGGCCGAGATAATCGGCAATGTCGGCGCGGCACATGGGCAGCGGCACCATGTCACTCGTGGTCCGGCCGGCCATGGAGAGCAGGAAGCTGGCCATGCGTTCGATCGCAGTCTTGCGGCAGAGCAGGATCGACAGATCCTGCATGCTGGCCACTTCGTCGCCGGCCACCTTGAGCAGCTTCTCGGCCAGTTCGGGCCGCTCGCGCATGGCGCGCAGCAGCGAGGATTTGTGGATGGCGCGGACACGGGTCATGGTCAGCGCATCGCAGTCGAAGCGATAGGTTTCGCCATGGCCGAAGCCGACAATGTCGCCGGCAAAGCCAAAGGCGACAATCTGGCGGCGGCCATCGGGGAAAATCTTGTAGGCGCGCACCGCGCCGCTCAGGATCTCATAGAAGCCCGTGGTTTCATCGCCCTCACGGAACAGCGCATCATAGGCGCCCAGCAGACGGACGCCGCTGGTGCTGACCGCGCCGCCCATCCAGGGCGTTTGAGTATCAACCGTCGATGCGATAGTGGATAGCTGCATGATACGTCCCCGGCCCGAGTAAAGTGTTGTCGTCTGGGGAAAACATAGATCGCGTATGTAAGCGGCGTTCTGGCGCTACGTACTGAATTGTAACGCAATGTATCGGGCGGCGGCGCCCGGGGACAAAGCAGGAGCGGATCGCACTGATGGCAGGGGGGCAGCATCACATTCTCGTCGTGGACGACGACGATCAGGTGCGGCGCATGCTGCGGCGATGCTTCGAGGATGAAGGCTACCGCGTCAGCGAGGCCACCGACCAGACCGGCGTGGAAGCGGCCCTGGCGACCGGCCTCGACCTCATCACGCTCGACCTCAATCTGGGCGGCACCGACGGGCTTTCCATCGCGCGGACAGTGCGGCAGAACTGGGACCTGCCCATCATCATGATCACCGGCAAGGGCGACATGATCGATCGCATCGTGGGCCTCGAAATCGGCGCCGATGACTATATCGCCAAGCCGTTTCACCTGCGCGAGGTGCTGGCGCGCGTCCGCTCGGTGCTGCGCCGCGCCGGGTCGACCGCCCAGCCCGCCGCCCCGGCCCCTGCCAAGGCGCAGATCGGCTTTGACGGCTTCGTGCTCGACCTGAGCCGGCGCGAATTGCGCGGCCCCGACGGGCAGGACGTCCGCATCACCAGCGGAGAATTCGATCTCCTGGCCCTGTTCGCGCAGCATCCCCATCGCGTGCTGAGTCGCGACCAGATCATGGACATGCTCAAGGGGCACGACTGGGCGCCCAATGACCGCAGCATCGACAACCAGATCGCCCGGCTGCGCAAGCTCATCGAGGCCGATAGCCAGCAGCCGCGACTGCTCAAGACCGTGCGCGGCGCCGGCTACAGCTTTACCCCGAAAGAGCTCAGCGCCTGAGACTATGCCTTGAGGGCGTCTTCGATGGCGGCGGCTAGGTCCGCCATGCGATAGGGCTTGCGTAGGACCCGGATATCCTCTTCGGCCGTGCGGTTGCCGGCCAGTTCCTCGGCATAGCCCGATGTCAGCAGGACCGGCATATGCGGATAGAGCGCCCTCGCCCGCTGGCGCAGCTGATAGCCCGACATGCCGCCCGGCATCACCACGTCGGTGAACAGCAGGTCGATCCCCGGATTGCTCGCAAGCAGCTCCAGCGCCTCGGCGCCGCTGGCGGCCGCCAGCACCACATAGCCCAGCTGCGTCAGGCGCGAGACGGTGAGCTTGCGCAGGCGGTCATCATCCTCCACGGCCAGGATGACCTGCCCCGTGCCCGATGCGGGGGCGTCAGCGTCGCCGATCGCGGTCGCCTGCAGCGGCTCGACGCGATGCCTGGGGAGATAGATGGTCACCGTGGTGCCCTTGCCGACCGTGCTGTCAATGGTGGCAAGCCCACCCGACTGCTTGGCAAAACCATAGATCATGGAGAGGCCGAGCCCCGTGCCACGCCCCTGCTCCTTGGTGGTGAAGAACGGCTCGAAGGCGCGCTCGCGCACCGCCTGGCTCATGCCCGCGCCGGTATCGGAGACCGAGAGGCGCACATAGTCGCCCGGCGGCAGGCCATCGAGCCGGGTCGACATGTCGGCATCGACCGCGGCATTGCCGGTTTCGATCAGCAGGCGCCCCCCATCGGGCATGGCATCCCGCGCGTTGACGGCGAGATTGACGATGGCGCTTTCCACCTGAGACGCGTCGACCCGGGCCGACCACAGATGCGGGGTGAGCGCGTTGGACAGATAGATGGTGGCCCCCAGCGTGCGGTGCAGCATATCGGTGAGGCCAACGACGAAGCTGTTGAGATTGACGGTTTCCGGCTCGAGATGCGACCGGCGGGCGAAGGCCAGCAACCGCGCGGTCAGGCGGGCGCCCAGATCGGCTGCCTCCAGCGCCTCGTTGGTCAGCTCGCGCTGCAGCGGCGTCGTCAGCTTGCCCTCCAGCATTTCCAGATTGCCGATGATGACGGTCAGCAGATTGTTGAAATCATGCGCAATGCCGCCGGTGAGCTGGCCCATGGCTTCCATCTTCTGGGCCTGGCGCAGGGCCAGTTCGGTGGCCTTGCGATCCGACAGGTCGTGGATGATGCCGGTAAAGTGCGTCCGCCCATCAGTCTCGAATTCACTGACCGCCAGATGCATGGGAAACAGCGAGCCGTCGCGCCGGCGGCCGGTGACCTCGCGGCCGATGCCGATGATCTTGCGCCGTCCGGTGGAGCGGTAGTTGTGAATGTAGCCGTCATGCTCGGAATGGTAGGGCTCGGGCATGAGAAAGTGCACGTTGCGCCCGAGAAACTCGGCCTGATCATAGCCAAACAGGCGCGCGGCGGCCGGATTGACCGTGGTGATGGTCCCCTGCCCATCGATGGTGATGATCGCGTCGACGGCGGATTCCAGGATGGCCTGGAGCTTGCGGGCCTGGCCCAGCAGCGAGGAATTGGGTTCGTCTTGGTCCGTCACCGGGCGGCTCGCTCTCTTGCTATGCTCGGTGAATCGTAACGAGCCGCGCGGGCCGGCACAAACAAAAACCCCGCAGGCAAGCCTGCGGGGTCTTGTCGGACTGCTGAAACCTCAGAGGGCCAGTTCGGTATAGATGGCTTCGAAGCGCTCGCCGACCTTCTTGGGAACCTTGATGGCCTTGATGGCCTCGAGATTGCTGGTGTCTTCGCCGACCACGATCAGGCCAACCATGCCCATGGCAAAATGCGGAGTGCACTTGACGCCATAGACGCCGGGGACGTCGACGGTGAGCACATAGGTCTCGTTGATCTTGCTTTTGAAGATCTCGACGCCTTCTGGCAGCATGTCCTTGATCGCCTCGACATTGTGGCCCTTGTCGGTGGGAATGAACGTCACCGTGTCGCCGGGCTGCGCCTGCACGAAGGCCGGCTCGAACACCATGGTGCCGGCCACGCCCTTGTTGAGCATGTGAACTTCGTAGTCAGCGGCAAACGCGGGGGCGACGGCAAACCCGGCAAGGGCAATTGCGGCGATCGCAGTCTTGAGGGCGTTGCGCATGGTGGATCTCCTTAAAGTGGGGTCCTGTAGCGGGCCCGTTCGCCTCTCTCTACGCATTGCGGGCACCGCGCTCTTTGACCGGCATCAAATTTTTCTCGCATTTCGAACGCCCTGAATTCGGGCGGATATTTGCGCTTGATCAAAGAAAATGGACTGAAGAGCCAATACTCAAGATCATACGGGCAAAGAAGAAGTCGAGCCCAAAAACAGGATACTGAAATGGCAAATCTTCCAGGAATTTCGCGTCGCGCATTGCTTGCTGGCGCTACGGCAATTGGAGCAGCGGCACAGTTGGCAGCAGTATTGCCCGCTGCCGCTCAGGAAGCTGCCGCAACCGCCGCCGTCGACCTGAGCACGCTGGAACGCGTCAAGGTCGAACTGGTGCCGCCCCCCTTTGTGCATGCGCATGAGCAGGTCGCGACCGGCGCGCCCAAGATCGTCGAGTTCACGCTGACCATCGAGGAAAAGCTGCATGAGGTGGACGCCGAAGGCACGACCGTCTGGGCCATGACCTTCAATGGTTCGGTGCCGGGCCCGCTGATGGTGGTGCATGAAGGCGACTATGTCGAACTGACGCTGATCAACCCCGACACCAACCTGATGCAGCACAATATCGACTTCCACTCGGCCACCGGCGCCCTGGGCGGCGCGGGCCTCACCATCGTCAATCCGGGCGAGAAGGCGATCCTGCGCTTCAAGGCTACCAAGGCCGGCGTGTTCGTCTATCACTGCGCGCCTGAAGGCATGGTCCCCTGGCATGTCACCGCCGGCATGAACGGCGCCATCATGGTGCTGCCGCGCGACGGCCTGACCGACGGCAAGGGCAATGCCCTGGCCTATGACCGCGTCTACTATGTCGGCGAGCAGGACTTCTACGTGCCCAAGGATGCCGAGGGCAACTACATGGCCTATGAGAGCATCGGCGACGGTTATGCCGATACGCTCGAGGTGATGCGCACGCTGCTGCCGAGCCATGTCGTGTTCAACGGCAAGGTGGGCGCCCTGACCGGCGAGAATGCGCTGACTGCGGCCGTCGGCGAGCGCGTGCTGGTCGTCCATTCGCAGGCCAACCGCGATACGCGGCCCCACCTGATCGGCGGCCATGGCGACTATGTCTGGCAGAGCGGCAAGTTCCACAACGCGCCCGAGGTGGATCTCGAGACCTGGTTCATCCCCGGTGGTGCCGCCGGCGCGGCGCTCTACACCTTCCTGCAGCCGGGCGTCTACGCCTATGTGAACCACAACCTGATCGAGGCCTTCGAACTGGGTGCCGCCGGCCACTTCGTGGTGAGCGGGGACTGGAATGACGACCTGATGACCAGCGTGCTGGCCCCCAGCCCGATCTGACGGGCAACGACCTTCATGCGCGGCGCCCTCCGGCGCCGCGCATAGCTCCAGCAGAGATGCAAAATGACCACCCTGGCCCGCCCCGTGCACGACGTCCTGACTTCGCTGGCCCTGCCCGGGGCCCTGCTGGTCGTCGGCACCGCACTGATTGCACTGCAACTGGGCCTGCCCAATCTCAGCCTGGGCATGGGCGGCATTGCCGGGCCCGAGACGGTTACCCTCACCCCCGCCGATTTCACCTATCGCGTCGAGGGCCACTTCCTGCGCGACGGCAATCCGGTTGATGCGCCAATGGTCCAGCGGCGGCTCGATGCCCCCCTCGTGATGATGAAATATCAGGTCAGCGTCGCCGACTACGCCGCCTGCACTGCCGAAGGCGCCTGCGCACCAGCCGAGCCCCGCAATATCGGGCAGGGCAATGTGCCGGTCACCGGCGTCAATTTCGACGATGCCACCGACTATGCGGCCTGGCTGTCAGACCGCACGGGCCAGGACTGGGCCTTGCCGACCGACCGGCAATGGGCCTTTGCCGCCGGCTCGGGCTTTGTCGACGATGCCCTGGGCCTGGCCGAGGACAATGCCAATCCGGCGGCCCGCTGGCTGGCCAATTACGAAAAGGAAGCCGCGCGCGAAAGCGATGGCGGCCGCGTTCCCCTGCCTTTGGGCAGCTTCGGCAGCAATGAAAACGGCATTGCCGACATGGGCGGCAATGTCTGGGAATGGACGCAGACCTGCCATCGCCGCGTCCATGTCGATGCTGCCGGCGCCGTGCTGAGCGAGACCCCCGCCTGCACCATCAAGATCCTTGAGGGACAGCACCGCACGCCGATGAGCTTTTTCATTCGCGACGCCAGGAGCGGCGGCTGCTCGGTGGGCGTTCCGCCCGACAATCTCGGCTTCCGCCTGGTGCGGCAGCCGGCATGGCATGAGCGCCTGTTCGCCCTGATCGGCCGGTGAACGCTGCGGCCGATTGCCGAATACCGGAATGCGGGACTATCGTGTAAGGCACAGCCGACAACACGATAGGACAGCTCCTTTGGCAGACATCGACCGCAGCCTTGTGCGCGCCTTGCCGCTGTTCAACAAGCTGAGCGACGCCGAGCTGGATCGCCTGCTGGCCAGCGCCACCATGCGCCGGGTCGGCATGGGCGAAGCGGTATTCGAGCAGGGGCAGAAGGCCGACCGCTTCTTCCTGCTGCTGCATGGGCGGCTCAAGGTGACCCAGGTCACTGCCGACGGCCAGCAGATCATCGTCCGCATGGTTCATCCCGGCGACATTTTCGGCTTCGCCAAGGCGCTGCAGCGGGACGATTATCCCGGCACGCCCACCGCCTCGGCCGAAAGCGTCGTCATCTGCTGGCCCACCGAAGTCTGGGGTCTCTTCGTCGAGCAGAATCCCCATCTCGCCGTCAACGCCATGCAGACCATCGGCCAGCGCCTGCAGGAAGCCCATACCCGCATCCGCGAAATGGCCACCGAGGAGGTCGAACGCCGTGTTGCCCATGCCGTGCTGCGACTGGTCGAGCAGGCCGGCAAGACCGAGGGCACCGGCATCCGCATTGATTTCCAGATCTCCCGCCAGGACATTGCCGAGATGACGGGGACCACGCTGCACACCGTCTCGCGCATCCTCAGCGCCTGGGAGGCCAAGGGCCTCGTGGAAGGCGGACGGCAGAAACTGCTGGTTCGCGACACTGCCGGACTGCAGATCCTGGCGGAAGGCCAGGCCGACTAGACTGGCGCATTCGTTGCGCCAGGACAAAGACCCTCACCCTGTCCGGGGATAGACCGCCCGCTGAGCAAAGCCGCTCGGCCGGAGCCCCCATGACCCAAGCCCCACCCGCCGCCACCAAGCGCCAACCCGTGCCACGCGGCATTGCGCGCAGCGGGCCGGTGCTCTTTTCCTATGGATTCCGCCCCTTCTTCCTGGCGGCCGGACTGTGGGCCATCGCGGCAATGGCCCTGTGGGTCGGGGCCCTGGCCGCCGGCTGGGAGATCGGCGGCAGCTATGGCGGCGCCCATTGGCACGCCCATGAAATGCTGTTCGGCTACAGTTCCGCCGCCCTGGCCGGGTTCCTGTTGACCGCCGTGCCAAACTGGACCGGGCGCCTGCCCGTATCGGGCACGCCACTGACTGCACTCTTTGCGCTGTGGTGCGCGGGGCGGATGGTGCTGCTGGCGCCCGACAGCATCGGCCTGCCCCTGGCCATCGCCATCGACGCGGCCTTCCTGCCGGCGCTGCTGGCCATCTGCGCCCGGGAAATCATCGCCGGCCGCAAATGGAAGGACCTCAAGGTCCTGGCCGGAATTCTGGCGCTGGCGCTGGCCAATCTCGGCTTCCACCTGCTGGTCACGGGAGGCGGGGATGCGGCGCTGGCCAATCGGCTGGGCGTAGGCGCCTTCGTCATGCTGGTCACCATCATGGGCGGGCGCGTCGTGCCCAGCTTCACCCGCAACTGGCTGGCCCGGCGCCACAGCACCGCCCTGCCGGCGCCCTTTGACCGCTTCGACACCATCGCCCTGCTCACCGGACTGGCGGCGCTGCTCCTTTGGGTCATCCTGCCGGACACAATCCTCACAGCGCTGGCCTGCCTCGTGGCCGCAGGCCTGCACCTGGTGCGGCTCTGGCGCTGGCGCGGCTGGCAGACCTGGGACGAGAAGCTCGTCCTGGTGCTGCATCTCGGCTATGCCTTCGTGCCAGCGGGTTTTCTGGCGATAGCCCTGGCCCAGCTGGGCTGGGTCGAGCCGGTCGCGGCGCTGCATGTCTTCACCGTCGGCACGATCGGGGTGATGACCCTGGCGATCATGAGCCGGGCCACCCGTGGCCATACCGGCCTGCCGCTCGCCGCCTCTGCCATGACGACGGCCAGCTATGCCGCACTGATCGCCGCCGCCCTGTTGCGCCCGCTGGCCAGCGTCTGGCCGGACCATGCCACCGAACTGCTGTCGGCAACGGGCCTCTGCTGGATCCTGGCTTTCGCGCTCTATGTCATCGAATATGGCCCGGTGCTGGTGCAGCGCCGCCGCGAGCGAAGCGACTGACCGAAAAGGCCTATGCTCTTCGCCCGGCCCTGATCATCAGGCGATAGGCCGTTCCGGTCTCATCATGATCGCCCACAAAGGCATGCCCGCGCGCCTGGAGTTCTGGATAGAGGAATACCGGCTCGCGGCCCAGCAAGGCGAACAGCACCTCGCCCTCCGCCATGGTGTCCAGCCGGCCCAGAATAGGCGTCATGGGCTCGGGTGGCACAAGCTCGGAACAGTCGAGATAATAGGCGGGGTCGGCCCAGGTCTCGGGCGCTTCGGCACGGGATTCGACCATGTCGATGGGCGCGACGGCAGCCGGCGTGAAAACGACCATCCAGTCGCCATCCTCGAGTCTACTGGCGTCACTGGCAAAGCCGCGATTGGCCATGACCTGAAACAGCGGTTCGGGCCTGAAGGTGGCATAGAGCCTGAGGCGCTGGCCGCGGGCCAATTGGTCCACGGCTCCCATGATCGCGCCGAACGGCTCGCCGCCATTGCGCAGGATCGGACGGATATCGAGTTCAAGATCGTTCATGGCGCTTTCCTCGAAGCAGGCGAGACCGAACCAAGCCTAGGCTATGGCCAGCCGCGCCACTTTGTCGCCTGACAAACAAATCCGCACCCAGATTGCGGCCCCCTGTGCACAGGCGATCGCCATAGCGGCACGTCTTTGCGCTGGATCAAAGACCGGGGGGCTTTTTGCGCTACGGCTCACGGGGAAGCGGGCTTGCACCCGCGGGCTGAAACGGGACGACCAACATGATTGCAGACCTGACGCGGGCCGAACGGCAATGGGCCATGATGATCCTGGGAGCGCTGGGCATTGTCGGACTGGCCATGGCGGTTGCCGGCCGCAACGACCTGCTGGGCATCCACGGCTGGATCGTGCTGGCGGCAGGGCTCGGCGGGTTCATCGCGTTCATGCGCGGCAAGGATGCCCCCGAGCCCAGCGATGACCGGCTCAACGAATATTATGATGCGCCCACCCGGCTGGGCATCATCCTCACCCTGCTCTGGGGCGTGGTCGGCATGGGCGCCGGTCTCTGGGTCGCGTCGCTCCTGGCCTGGCCGGAACTGACCTTCGACGCGGCCTGGGCCAGCTTCGGGCGCCTGCGCCCGGTCCATACCAGCGGCGTCATCTTCGGCTTTGGCGGCAATGCGCTGATCGCCACCTCATTCCATGTGCTGCAGCGCACCACACGCGCCCGCCTGCCCGACCAGATCAGCCCCTGGTTCGTGCTGCTGGGCTACAACCTATTCTGCGTCATCGCCGCCAGCGGCTATCTGATGGGCCTGACCCAGTCGAAGGAATATGCCGAGCCCGAATGGTATGCCGATATCTGGCTGGTCGTGGTCTGGGTGGTCTATTTCGCCATCTACATGCGCACCCTGGCCCGCCGCAAGGAACCTCATATCTACGTGGCCAACTGGTACTACATGGCCTTCATCCTGGTCGTGGCCATCCTGCATATCGTCAACAACCTGGCCGTCCCCGTCTCTTTCGGCAGCGCCAAATCCTATTCGCTGTTCTCGGGCGTCCAGGATGCCATGACCCAGTGGTGGTATGGCCACAACGCCGTGGCCTTCTTCCTCACTGCCGGCTTCCTCGGCATGATGTACTATTACCTGCCCAAGCGCGCCGGCCGGCCGATCTTCTCCTACCGGATGTCGATCATCAGCTTCTGGGGCATCACCTTCATGTATATGTGGGCCGGTTCGCACCACCTGCATTACACCGCCCTGCCCCATTGGGTGCAGACGCTGGGCATGGCCTTCTCGGTCGTGCTGCTGGTGCCCAGCTGGGCCTCGGCCGGCAATGCCCTGCTGACGCTGAACGGCGCCTGGCACAAGGTGCGCGACGATGCCGTGCTGCGCTTCATGGCCCTGGCCGCGATCTTTTACGGCATCACCACCTTTGAAGGCTCGTTCATGGCCATCCGTGCCGTGAACTCGCTCAGCCACTATACCGACTGGACCATCGGTCACGTCCATGCCGGCGCCCTGGGCTGGGTCGCCATGATCACCTTCGGCTCGCTCTATTCGATCGTGCCGTCGATGTGGAAGCGCCCGAGCCTCTATTCGGCCAAGCTGGTGGAAGTCCACTTCTGGCTCGCCCTGTCGGGGACCGTCGTCTACGTCTTCGCCATGTGGAATTCGGGCGTCATCCAGGGCCTGATGTGGCGCACCTATACCGAGAGCGGCACCCTCAGCTACTCGTTCATCGACAGCCTCGTGGCCATGCATCCCTACTATATCGCGCGCGCCTTTGGCGGCCTGCTGTTCCTGCTCGGCGCGCTCGTAGCCCTTTACAATGTCGTCATGACCATCCGCATGCCCGCGCCGGCGACGGAAGACGCCGCGCTCGACATTCCCGTTCAGCCCGCCCTGCAAGCCGGAGAATAAAGAACTATGTTCGGCCTACACTACAAAATCGAGCGCAGCGCGATCGGCCTCGTCACCTTCATCGTGCTGGTCGCTTCGATCGGCGGCCTCATCGAGATCGCGCCGCTCTTCACCATCGACGAAACCGTGGAACAGGCGCCCGACATGCGCGTCTATACCCCGCTCGAAGTGGCCGGGCGCAACATCTATATCCGCGAAGGTTGCTACGCCTGCCACAGCCAGATGATCCGCACCCTGCGCGACGAGGTGGAGCGCTACGGCCCCTATTCGCTGGCCGTGGAAAGCAGCTACGACCATCCCCAGCTCTGGGGCTCCAAGCGCACCGGGCCGGACCTGGCCCGGCTGGGCAACAAGTATTCGGATGCCTGGCACACGGTGCACCTGTTCAATCCGCGCGACGTGGTGCCCGAATCCAAGATGCCGGCCTATCGCTGGCTGCTGCGTGACCCGCTGCGCACCGACGATCTGGGCAATCACCTGTCGGCCCTGCGGGCGGTCGGCGTGCCCTATACCGATGAGCAGGTCGCCAATGCCGCGCTCGATGCCTATGGGCAGGCCAATCCGGAAACCGCAGCCGCCGACGGTGTCGCCGAGCGCTATGGCAGTGCAACCAATATCCGCATGTTCGACGGCGTTTCGACCCGCCTGACCGATATGGACGCGCTGGTTGCCTATCTGCAGGTGCTCGGCAACCTGACCGACGCCGCCCATCAACCCAATCAGCCGGAGGCAGAATAGATGCCCTTCGACCACGATACCGTCGTCGGCTTCTCCAAGTCGTTCGGCCTGTTCTACCTCGTTACCCTCAGCGTCATCGCGCTGGCCTGGACCTATTGGCCCTCCAACAAGAAGGGCTTTGACGAGGCCGCCAGGCTTCCCGTGCGTGAAGAGGAGGACCGGCCATGGCGCTAGGCGAACGCGACAAGATTACCGGGCAGATGACGACCGGGCATGAGTGGAACGGCATCAAGGAACTCAACACGCCTGTCCCGCGCATCGTCTACTTCTTCCTCATCGCCATGGGCGGCTTCGCCATCCTGTGGACGGTGCTGATGCCCAGCTGGCCCGGGATCAATGGCTATTTTCGCGGCCTGTTGGGCGCGGACCAGCATGCCGCCGTCATCCAGAGCGTCGAGCAGGCGCAGGTCGAGCGCGCCAGCTGGACCAGCCGCATCGACAGCGAAGACTTTGCCTCCATCCAGGCCGATGAAGAGCTGATGACCATCGTGCGCCAGACCGGCGCGGCCCTGTTCGGCGACAATTGCGCGGCCTGCCACGGCACCAATGCCCAGGGCGGACCCGGCTTCCCCAACCTTGCCGCCGCGCCGATCATGTGGGGCGACGATCCCGAAATCGTGGCCGAGACCATTCGCGTCGGCATCAACGGGACGAGCCCCGAAACGCGCTTTGCCCAGATGCTGGCCTTTGGCCGCGACCAGATGCTCGAGCGCGCCGATATCGACGCTGTCGTGGCCTATGTCGAAACCCTGTCGCAGCCCGATCTGGTCGCCACCGCTGACCCGGCAATGCTCGCAACCGGCGCCGAGCTCTTCGCCGCCAATTGCGCGGCCTGCCACGGCGAGAATGCCCAGGGCATGATCGAGACCGGCGCGCCGAACCTGACCGACGAGCACTGGATCTATGGCGGCGACCATTCCAGCATCCGCAGCTCGGTCTATAATGGGCGCATCGGCACCATGCCCTCCTGGGAGGGGCGCCTGACCCCCACCGACATCAAGCTTCTGACGCTCTATGTCCTCGACCTGCGGGCCAGCCAATGAGCGCGCCCTCGGTCACCCATAACAGCACCATGCGGCGGTCCGGCACGCGCCGGCTGCTGATTGGCGCCGCCGTGGTGATCGTGGGCGTGCTGCTCGTCGCCAATGCCCACCTGGTCTATGTCGCCTTTTCCTCGCAGCCTGACTGCGTCACCCACCTCAAGGGCGGGGGCGAGCCCGGCACGTTCCGCGCCGCCAAATCGGCCTGCTGACCACCAACCCAACGGATCGCCCCCATGGCCAAGACGCTGCATCCCACCGCCGATATCATCCCCGATACCGTCCCCGCTTTGCCCAAGGCGATCGACCATAACCGCCACCTGCCCGCGACGGCGGCCTTCGAGTGGCTGGCTCTGGGGTGGCGCGACCTGTGGAACCGGCCGATGCCGAGCCTGCTCTACGGACTGGGCATTGCTCTCCTGTCCTTGCTGGTCATCGCGGCCATGGTCGCCTTCGGCTGGGCCCAGATCCTGTTTCCGGCGCTGGCGGGTTTCCTCGTGGTCGGGCCGTTGCTGGCGACCGGGCTTTACGAAAAGAGCCGGCGGCTGGAGGCGGGCGAGCCCGTCACCCTGTGGCACATGATCTTTCCGCGCCGCGGCGGCGGAGCCCACCTGTTCTTTGTCGGCGCCGTCCTGCTGACGCTGATGCTGGTCTGGATGCGTGCCGCCGTCCTGCTCTACGCGCTCTTTCTCGGCTGGCGGCCGTTTCCCGGCTTCGACTCCGTGGTCAACATGCTGTTCACCACCCCCACGGGCCTGCTCATGCTGGCAGTGGGCACGGCGGTCGGCGGGCTGTTTGCGGCCTTTGCCTTCGCCATCAGCGCTTTCTCCATCCCCATGATGCTCGACCGGAGGCTCGATGCCTTTTCAGCCATGGGCCTCTCCATGTCGCTGGTGTGGAACAACCTGCCCGCCGCCCTGCTCTGGGGCGCCATCGTCTTGGCACTGACCGTCTTCAGCCTGGGCACCGCGCTCATCGGTCTCATCCTGATTTTCCCGCTGCTCGGCCATGCCACCTGGCACGCCTATGCCGCGGTCCGGCCATAGACCATGAGCTGCTGCCTGCCCCCGCCCGAATTCGTCGAGGCCGTCGCCGGCCCGATCCAGCGTGGGCCGGCTGCCGACGAAGTGCGGCTGGCCAGCCGCGACATCGGCAATGGCCTGCGCCAGACCGATCTGTCCGTGCCTGCCATCCATTGCGGCGGCTGCATCCAGACCATCGAAAAGGCGCTGGGCAAGCTCGAAGGCGTGCAATCGGCCCGCGTCAACCTCTCGACCAGGCGCGTCGCCGTGCGCTGGCGCGACACCGGTGCGCCGCCCGCCATGGTCGAGACGCTGACCGGGCTGGGCTATGAGCCCCATCTCTACGAGACCGAGGACAGTCAGCAGGACAGGACGCTGCCCGCGCTGATCCGCGCCCTGGCCGTAGCGGCCTTTGCCTCGATGAACATCATGATGCTGTCAGGCTCGGTCTGGTCCGGCGCCGATGGCGCGACCCGCGATATCCTCCACTGGATCTGCGCCGGGCTGACCCTGCCGGCTCTGCTCTATTCCGGCCGGGTCTTCTACCTCTCGGCCTGGAATGCCATTCGCCATCGCCGCACCAATATGGATGTGCCGATCACCATCGGCATTGCTCTCGCCTTCGCGCTGAGCCTTTACGACACCATCCATTCGGGCGAGCAGGTCTATTACGACGCTACGGTCTCCCTGATCTTCTTCCTTTTGATCGGGCGCACGCTCGATCACGTCATGCGCGAGCGCGCCCGCACCGCCGTCAAGAGCCTGGCCCGGCTGGCGCCGCGTGGCGCGCTGGTGCTGCATGCCGATGGGAGCCCGGAATATCTGCCTTTGCGCGAGATCGTGCCGGGCATGACCATCCTGCTGGCCGCCGGCGAGCGTGTGCCGGTCGACGCCAGGGTACTGACCGGCGCATCGGACCTCGACCGCAGCCTCATCAGTGGCGAAAGCATGCCGGTCGCCGCGGGGCCGGGCACCCGGCTTGAGGCCGGCACGCTCAACCTCACCGGCCCGCTGACCATTCGCGCCGAAGCGGGCGAGCAGGATTCCACCCTGGCCCAGATGGTGCGGCTGATGGAGGTGGCCGAGAGCGGGCGCAACCGCTACCGCCGCATCGCCGACCGCGCCGCCGAACTCTATTCGCCCATCGTGCACCTGGCCGCCTTCGCCGCCTTTGCCGGCTGGATGCTCATCAACGGCGACCTGCACAATGCCGTCACCGTGGCCATTGCCGTTCTCATCATCACCTGCCCCTGCGCGCTGGGCCTCGCTGTCCCCATGGTGCAGGTGGTCGCCGCGCGCCGCCTGTTCGACGCCGGCATCATGGTCAAGGACGGCTCGGCGCTGGAACGGCTGGCCGAAATCGACAGCGTGGTCTTCGACAAGACCGGCACACTGACGCTGGGCACGCCGCAGCTGCTGGACCAGGGCGATGTCGAACCGCGGCTCCTCGCGCTGGCCGCCGCGCTCGCGGCCTATTCACGACACCCCTATTCGCGGGCCATCACCACGGCCGGCGCCGGCCTGCCCGCTGGCCCCGGCTTCACCACAGCCAGCGAACTGCCCGGCTTTGGCGTCGAGGCCATGCTGGATGGCGACCGCTATCGGCTGGGCCGCGCGGACTGGGCGCTGTCTGCCAATGATGTTGCGAGCGGCACGGTCCTGAGTCGCAACGGCACCGAACTGCTGCGCTTTGCCTTCCACGACAGGCTGCGGCCCGGCGCGCATGGCGCGGTCAAGGCCCTCAAGGCCGCCGGATTGGATGTCGAGATCGTCTCGGGCGACACCAGCGACGCCGTCGCCACCATTGCCGACGACCTGCAGATCGCAGCCCGCTCGGGCAGCGTCCTGCCCGGCGGCAAGGCCGACCGCATCGCCGCTTTGCGCAGCACGGGCCACAAGACCCTCATGGTCGGCGACGGGCTCAACGACGCGCCGGCCCTCATGGCCGCGCATGTCTCCGTGGCGCCCTCCAGCGCCGCCGATGTCGGGCGCAGTGCCGCCGATTTCGTCTTCCTGCACGACGATCTGACGGCCGTGCCGCTGGCGCTGGCGGTGGCGCGCGACGCCGGCCGGCTGGTCCGGCAGAACCTGGCGCTCTCCGTGCTCTACAATGCCATCGCGCTGCCCATCGCCATTGCCGGCTACGTCAATCCGTTCATGGCGGCCATCGCCATGTCGCTGTCCTCGCTTGTCGTGGTGCTGAACGCGCTGCGCCTGGGCTGGGGCGGCTATCGGGGCTATCGCTGGCCGCTGCGCGCCACCCCCCGGACCGTGCCGGTGCGCCCATGAGCGACTTTTTCTACCTGATCCCGATCTCAGTCATCCTCGGCGCCGCGGGGCTGGCGATCTTTCTCTGGACACTGCGCGACGGGCAGTATGACGACCTCGACGGCGCCTCCCAGCGCATCCTCTACGAAGAGGACAAGCCGCGCCCCGACCCGGACTAGAACCGGTTCATCAGGGCCCCGGCCGATAGCCGCGCGCGGGCCCTGAGCAGCAGGCGCTGCTGCGCCACCCCATCTTCGGCCGCGACGCTCTTGAGCAGGCGGGCCAGCTGTTCGCTGATCTCGGCGACCACCGCCGCGCTATGCAGCGGCAGAGCCACCAGCGCGCAATCGAGCAGGATGTCGGCCAGCAGATCAATCGCCGTGTCATCCAGCATGCGAACGGCCCGCGCCAGCCAGTCGCCATCGACCGCCGGGCGCTCTTGCAGGAATAGCGTGGCACGCAGGAAGCCGCCCATGGCCATCTCGGCATCCTCCCAGCGATTGCCGACCAGCCCGTCCATGGCCGGCCGCAGCAAGGGGCTGCGACGCACGCGCTCGCTGAACTCGGCAGCCAGCGTATCGATATCCGCCTCGTCGAAAAACACCGAGGGCGCAAAGGGTGGAAACGGCATGGCAACCTGCGTTCGGGGACGCGCGCAATCTAGGCCGATCAAATGCGGGTCAGCTTGATCCCGGTCAAACGCCCGGCACTTTGCCCTTGCTATGCTGCAAGCCACAACGGGACCTCCCGGGGGGTGCTCGAAATGTCGCCAAATCGCCGGACGGAGCCGCTTGAGAAAAGCTATCAGCAATTGCTCGACCTCTGCGACGTGCTCGAGGCCATCGCCGACAGCCTGCCGCATCCCGATGCGGGCCTTTGCCTCTCCACGGCCGATGCGCTCGAACCGCTGGTCGAGCTCACGCACAGGCAGGAAGAAGACGTGCTCTTCCCCATCCTGGCCGCCTCCAGCCGGCCCGAACTGAACCAGACCGTGGCGCGGCTGCGCCGGGAGCACCTCTCCGACATGGCCACGGCCGGCGAAGTCACCGACGCCCTGCGCGGGGTCGCGAGCAGCAGCTCGCCCCTGTCTCCCGATGCTGTGGGTTACCTGCTGCGCTCGTTTTTCGACAGCATGCGGCGGCACGTCTATGGCGAGCTCGAGCTGATCCAGCTCTTTGTTCCCGGCCGCAGCGAGGGGCCCATCAGTTGACCCAGTTTGTCGCGGCGCTGGTCGTCTTTCTCGCCTTGCACATGGTGCCGGCCATTCCCCCGCTGCGCGCCGGGCTGGTCGGAGCCCTCGGCCGCCGCCCCTACCTGATCACCTATTCGCTGGTGTCCCTCCTCGCCCTGGCCTGGCTGTTCCACGCCACCATGCGCCTCGATTTCGTGCCGCTCTGGGATGCAGCGGCCTGGCAGGCCTGGATACCGCTCGTGCTGACCCCCATCGGGCTAGTCTTCCTCGTGGCAGGGCTGCTGAGCCCCAACCCCGCCTCGATCACTCTGCGCCGGCCCGGCCTGGCGCCCGGTGCCATCACCACCGTGACGCGCCATCCGGTGCTGTGGGGCTTTGCCCTCTGGGCCGGCAGCCACCTCGTGCCCAATGGCGACATGCGCAGCCTGCTGCTGTTCGGATCGCTCTTTGCCTTTGCCTTGCTGGGCATGGTCATCACCGACCGCCGCGCCCGGCGCCGCCTGGCTGCGCAGTGGCCGCCCATCGCCGACAGCACTTCAATTCTGCCCTTTGCCGCCGCGCTGGCGGGCAGGACGCGGCTGCGGGTGGATGGATCGATCATCATCGGCCTGTTGACCAGCGCCGCCCTGACCGCCTGGCTGCTGCTGGGCGGGCATACACTGCTGTTCGGCGCCGATCCGCTGACGCTGGCCGCCGCCTAGATGGAGTTCCCCATGCAATCCGACCTGATCGAACGCTATTCGGCGCCGGTGCCGCGCTATACCAGCTACCCCACCGCGCCGCATTTCCACGCCGGCATCAGCGCCCAGACCTATGCGCGCTGGCTGGGGGAGGTGGCCGATGACGCGACGATCTCGCTCTACCTTCACATTCCCTATTGCGATCGCCTCTGCTGGTTCTGCGGCTGCCACACCAAGCACACGCTGCGCTATGAACCCATCGCCCATTATCTCGAGGCACTCCATGCCGAGATCGACTGGGTCGCCGACCAGCTGGGCGGACGGGGCGTGGTGACCGC